>NZ_JACSQK010000003.1:182762-544543 GCF_014836675.1 Comamonas avium | reverse complement strand
CGCCTGTGCCGTCAGACTTCACACGGACTTTGACGTTGTAGTCCACCACGCGCTTGACTGGGACCAATACCTTCATGGCTTTGTTCTTTCAGAAATTTTTGGTTAAAACGGTCACTAACGCTTATACATCAGGCGCTAGCAGCTATGAATTCAGTATTTAAAAATACAGCCATCACCGATCGTGAAGGCTGCATGATGGCCGCCTTCCACGTGGCTCAGCCGGTGGAAGGCGCACAGACTAGCTTACTCAGCAGCCATGCCTTTTTCACGCACGACTTTGCTCCACTTGGCGTAATCGGTCGCCAGGCTTTGCTGCAGCTGTGCTGCAGGCATGAAGCGCGCAATGGCACCAGCACCCAGGATGCGGTCTTGCACTGATTTTTGCGCCAGAATTTCCTTGATTTCCTTGTTCAGCCGCTCGACCACTGCAGGCGGCATGCCCTTGGGGCCCAGGAATGCGCCCAGCGAGACAGCAGAGAAGCCTTCAATGCCCTGCTCAGCAATGGTCTTGATCTCAGGAATCACCTTCACACGCTCAGGCGAGCCCACGGCCACAGCCACCAGCTTGCCGGATTTGATGTGTGGCAAAGCGGCGACCAGATCGGCATACATGATGGGGACCTGACCACCGATGGTGTCGGTGATTGCGGGCACGCCACCCTTGTAGGCCACGTGTTGCATGTCGAACTTGCCCAGATCCTTGAGCAGCTCCATGCTCATATGACCAAAGCTGCCTGCACCGCTGGTGGTGTAGTTCAGCGCCCCTTTTTGCGCACGTGCGGTTTCAATCAGCTGCGGCAGCGTGGTGACACCAGGCAGCTTTTCAGCATTGACAACCATCACGATGGGCAGGTCATACACCATGGCGATGGGAGTGAAATCCTTGGAAATTTCGTAGCCCGTGTTCTTGTAAAACAGCGGGGCAAACAGCGTAGGGGTTGCCAGCGTCATCAGTGTGTAGCCATCGGGTGCCGCGCGTTTGACCTGGGTTGCCGCAATGGCACCGGAAGCGCCAGCCTTGTTTTCCACAATGATGGGCTGACCCAGACGGTCAGACAACTCCTTGCCCACAATGCGCGAAACCACGTCCGTGGGGCCTCCTGGAGGGAAAGGCACGATCAAGGTGATGGGCTTGCTGGGCCATGCGGCCTGTGCCAGCGCGCTGCCAGCCAGCAAGGTAGTAGCGCTGGCCAGCAAGATGCGGCGAGTGATGGAATGGGAATGTTTTTGCATGCTTTTTGTCTCTGATTGATATCGTTTTTTGATCAGTCCACCTTGGCTTCAGCCACTTCAATCAGTGACTTCCACACAGGTACGGCTTTGGCATAGGTTTTTGAAAATTCTTCAGGGCTGCTGAACACCGGCAAAAAACCAGCACCATCAATACGCTCTTTGACCTTGGCGTCTTTGGATGCCTCTTGCAGTGCGGCGTACAGCACATCCACGATCTCTTTGGGTGTGCCTGCAGGCAGGGCCATGCCGACAAAGCCTGCGATCGAGTAGGCGTCATCGGTGACGCCTTGCTCATAGATCGTGGGCAGATTGGGCAACACGGCCATGCGTGCCTTGCCCGTTACACCAATGGCTTTGAGGCGACCGGAATCGATGAACGGCTTGGTGTTCTGGGCGCTGGAAAAGCACAGCTGCAACTGCCCGCCAATCAGCTCCTGGATCATGGGTGCTTCACCGCGGTAAGCCACGTGGCTCATGTCGGCATTCATGGACTTGCTCATGTATGCGCCACCCAGGTGGGCGTACGAGCCCACACCCCAGCTACCGTACGACACCTTGCTCTTGTTGGCCTTCACCCACGCCAGCAGCTCTTGCATATTGTTGGCAGGCACCGAAGGGTGCACCACCAGCGTGACAGGCGCCGATGCCAGCTCCGAGAGCATCAGCAAATCCTTTTGCGGGTTGTAGGCCATCTTGGAGTACAGGAACTGGTTGATCAGCAGCGAGGTGCTCAGAGACAGCACCACGTTGTAACCATCTGGGGCCGACTTGGCGACCTGGTCGGTACCCAGCATGCCCGAAGCACCGGCCTTGTTTTCCACAACGATGGGCTGCCCCAGCTTCTTGGACATGGCCTCACCCAGCACGCGTGCCACGATGTCGGTCGCGCCACCCGGGTTGAAAGGCACGATGAAGCGAATGGGCTTGCTGGGATAGGCGGCCTTGGCCCAGGCGGGCAGGCCCACGAGGCTGGAGCCTGCCGCTGCGGCAGCGGCCAGCATCAACTGACGACGGGTGGTGTTGTTGCAATCCATGTGGTTGTCTCCCGGAAATTGCGGTGTTGGATGCGAAATGGCCCAACGCTGGCGCGCACACAGCCCTCTTGCGGAGCTGTTGTGACGCGCAGTGCGGGGGTAAATAATCAGTGGGGCGTCGGTGCCTCTGGCAGGGTCAGAACACCCTTTTCTTTCAGTGCCTGCAGCTGTTCATCCGTCATGGACAGCAGCTCTTGCAGCACTTCCCGCGTCGCCTCACCCAGCGTAGGTGGTGCGTTGCGGATGGGTAGACGCTGACCATCCAGGCGGTAAGGCGGGGCAAACACCCAGGTCTTGCCCACCACGGGGTGCGGCACCTGGTGAAAGATGCCGGTTTGCTGGGTACGTTTGCTGGTCAGCGCTTCGTGCAGGCCTGCCACTTCGCCGCACGGAATGCCGCAGGCATGCATGCGCTCCAGCAGCAGCTGGCGTGGGTGGCTGGCGATAATGCTCTTGAGCAGCGGCAAGATCTCCAGACGGTTTCTGGCGCGCTCCACGTTGGTGGCATAGCGTGGGTCTTCAAAAATATCGGGGCGCAAAATGACGTTGCGACAGAATTTTTCAAACTGCCCGTTGTTGCCCACACCAATGATCAATGGCCCATCCTGCGCCTCAAACATGCCGTAAGGAACGATGGAAGGGTGGGCATTACCGTAGCGCTGCGTATCGTGACCCAGCAGCATGGAGTCGAGTGCGTAGTAACCATTGATGGTGACACCACAGTCGTACAGCGCCAGCTCAATCTGGCGGCCACGGCCATTGCGGCAGCGGCGGTACAGCGCAGCCAGCACAGCCTGCGCGGCGTACATGCCGGTCATCAAATCGACCACGGCCACACCAAACTTCAAGGGCGGTGTCCCCTCTTCACCGTTGATGGCCATCAGTCCAGCTTCGGCCTGAATCACCAGGTCATAGCCGGGGCGCTTGGCTTCCGGGGTGTCACTGTTGTAGCCCGCTACGCTGCAGTAAATCAGGTCTGGCTTGATGGACTTGAGTTTCTCGTAGCCCAGACCCAGCTTGTCTGCACCGCCATGCTTGAAGTTGTGCACCACCACATCAAACTGGGGCAGCAGGTCATAAATGATCTGTACGCCTTCAGCGCTTTGCAAATCCAGCGTCACCGAGCGCTTGTTGCGGTTCATGCTGTTGTAGTAGGTCGTCTCGGTCTTGCCAATGCGCATGCCCCAGTCACGGGTGTCATCGCCCCGGCCCGGGTGCTCCACCTTGATGACCTCTGCCCCAAAGTCGGCCAGCACCTGCCCGCACAAAGGGCCGGCAAATACCCGCGACAAATCCAGTACGCGCACGCCTTCCAGCGGAAAGTCCATGCCTTCAGGCAATGTTGGTGTGGTAGTCATAGTTTTTGTCTCCCTGCGCTTGATGCGTCGTTGTAGGTGTTATTGCGTCAGCACGATGGCCGAAGGCTGGCGAAACTGGGCCGTGCGCTTTTCCAGAAAAGCACCAATCCCTTCGCGGCTCTCTTCGCTCTCTTGCGACTGCACCATGTACTGGGCTTCCAGCTCCAGTTGCTCTTGCAGCGTGCTGCGCGGCGCAACGCGGCACAGGCCTTTGATGCGTGCCATGGCCAGCTCTGGCCCCTGCGCTATCTGCTGTGCCAGCGCCACGGCCAGCACAATGGCTTGACCCGGTTCTGCCAAGCGGTTCACCACGCCCATCTGTGCCATGCGTTCACCATTGATGCGCTCGCCCGTCAGGCACAGCTCGGTGAGCACCTGGCGCGAGACAAACTCGGCCAGAAATGCCGTGGCACCGCCGTCGGGGGTCAAACCCACCTTCACATAGGCCACGGAGAACACGCTGTTTTTGGCAGCCACCAGCATGTCGCAGGCCAATGCCAGCGACAGGCCTGCACCCGCAGCAGCGCCTTCAACGGCAGCAATGACCGGCTTGGGGCAGTCACGCACCGCACGGATCAGATCGTGCAAGCCTTCCAGCTTTTCGCGGCGCTCCTGCACGGGCAGATCACGGCGCTTGGCCAACTGACGCAAATCTCCGCCGGCACAAAAGTGGCCGCCTTCCCCGGTCAGCACCACTGCGCCAACGCTGGGGTCTGCAGCCGCGCCGTTCAAGGCCTGCGTCACAGCGGCATAAAACTCGGGTGACAGCGCATTGCGCGCTGCCACGTTGTTGTTGGAGAGGATGAGAACATTCCCCTCCCGGCGTACGAGCAGTGGTTCGGTCATGGCGATCAACCTTGCTGCCCAAGGGCAATGAAGCGTGCCAGATGGTGGTCTTCATCCCCAAACTGGTGATCAATCATCACCAGACGCTTGGCGTAATGCGCCAGCGGCAGCTCCCAGGTCATGCCAATACCGCCGTGCAGCTGAATGCTTTCCTGTGCCACTTTGGTGCCCACATAGCCCACGGTGTATTTGGCCGCCGACAGGACCTTTTCTTTGGCAGCGCCTTGGGCGGTATCCACTGCCGAGGCCGCATTGATGACAGCAGAGCGGGCTTGTTCAATCTCCAGCAGCACATCGGCCATGCGATGCTGCAGCGCCTGAAAAGTACCAATGGCCACCCCGAACTGCTTGCGCGTTTGCAGGTACTCCAGCGTGTGCTGCTTGGCCACGTCCATGGCACCCAGCGATTCAGACGCCAGCGCCAGCAGCGCGTAGCCACTGATGTGCTCCAGTACGGCGTAGCCCTTGCCTTGAGCACCCACCAGGGAATCGGCAGGCACCTGTACATTGTTGAACGTGATGTCGGCGGCGCGACCTCCTTCAAAACGCTGGTAGCCACGCTTGCTCAGCCCTGCGGCACTGCCATCCACCAGAAACAGGCTGATACCGCTGGCGTCCAGCTGTGAGCCGCCCGTACGTGCACTCACCAGTAACAAATCAGCCTTCTCGCCCAGTGCCACCACGCCCTTGGTGCCGTTCAGCACCCAGCCGCTGGCCGTTTGGGTTGCGGTGGTTGAGACGTTATGGAGCTCGTAATGGCTGCCCGGTTCATCGTGCGCCAGCGCACAGATCAGGTCACCGGCAATGATGTCTTGCAGTTTGGCTTTTTGCGATTCGCTGCCCGCAGCAATCAATGCCTGACCCACGACCAGAGCATCCAGCAAAGGCTCAGCCACCAGGCCACGGCCCAGCGCTTCAAATACCACGCTGATGTCAAAACCTGCGCCGCCAAAGCCTCCTGCATCTTCTGGAAACAGCGCACCAATAGCGCCCAGTTCGGCAAATTGCGCATACAGCGCCGGGCTATGTCCTTCTTGCCCATAAGCCAGCTGGTTGCGGTGCTCGATCCCGTACTGCTCAGAGACAAAGCGGTTCAAGGTATCCGCCAGCATGCGGCGGTCTTCGGTATGTTCGAAGTTCATGGTCTTGTTGCTTCCCTTGCCCGGCTTACAGGCCGAGGATCATCTTGGAGATGATGTTCTTTTGAATTTCGTTGGAGCCGCCAAAGATCGACAGCTTGCGGTAGTTGAAGTACGCCGCCGCTGCGGCGGTGGCTTCTTCAGGGCCAATCGGTGCTTCGCTGTAGCCGTCATGCATGGCCGCTTCTACAAACGGCACGGCGTAAGGGCCCATGGCACGGCGTGTGAGCGACAGAATCTCTTGGCGAATCTCGGTGCCCTTGATCTTGAGCATGGAGCTTTCTGCACCCGGCACACCGCCACCTGCCACGGCAGCAATCACGCGCAGGTTGGTGGTCTTCATGTTTTCCAGATCAATTTCCACACGGGCCATACGCGCGGCAAACAAAGGGTCCTGCGACAAAGGCTTGCCGTTGTAGTGCATGCGGTCTGCAGCCACTTTCAGTTTTTCCAGCGCCGCCACCGAAAAGCCCACCCCCGCAATGTTCGTGCGCTCATAGGTCAGCAGGTACTTGGCGTAGGTCCAGCCCTTGTTTTCTTCGCCCACCAGATTCTCAGCCGGCACCTTCACGTCGGTAAAGAACACTTCGTTGACTTCATGCTCACCATCGAGCGTGATGATGGGTCGCACCGTCACACCGGGTGTGTTCATGTCCACCAGCAAGAAGCTGATGCCGGCCTGTGCCTTCACGTCCTTGTTGGTGCGCACCAGGCAGAAAATCATGTTGGCGTGCTGGCCCAGCGTCGTCCAGGTCTTCTGGCCATTGACGATGTAGTGATCGCCATCACGCACCGCCGTGGTCTTCACGGAAGCCAGATCAGAGCCCGAACCAGGCTCCGAATAGCCCTGGCACCACCAGTCCTGACCACTCAGAATGCGTGGCAGCCAGTAGCTTTTTTGCTGTTCGCTGGCGTACTTGATCAGGACAGGGCCCAGCATGTTCACGCCAAATGGCACGATGCGGGGCGCACCAGCCAGTGCGCATTCATGTTCAAAGATGAACTTCTCCACCGCACCCCAGCCGGGTCCGCCGTACTGCTCAGGCCAGTGGTTGGCCAGCCAGCCTTGTGTGTTGAGCGTGGTGTGCCAGCTTTCCAGGTCTTGCTTGTTCAGGATCTGACCGTTCTTGACCTTGCGTGCCAGCTCGGGGGACAGCTTGTCTTGCAAAAAGGCTTGCACCTGGGCGCGAAACGCCTCTTCTTGGGGGGTGAATTGAAGATCCATATCGATTCCTCGGGAAAACTGGCTCAGAAAATTTCAAACAGACCGGCAGCGCCCATGCCACCGGCAATACACATGCTCACCACGCCGTACTTGGCTTTGCGGCGCTGGCCTTCCAGCAGCAGGTGCCCGGCCAGACGCGCGCCAGTCATGCCAAACGGGTGACCAATCGAAATCGCTCCGCCGTTGACGTTCAGCCGCTCCAGCGGAATACCCAGCTTGCGCTGGCAGTACAGGGCCTGCGAGGCAAACGCTTCGTTGAGCTCCCACAGGTCGATGTCATCCACCGTCAGGCCGTGGCGTGCCAGCAGCTTGGGAATGGCAAACACGGGGCCGATACCCATCTCGTCGGGCTCGCAGCCGGCCACGGCAAAACCACGGAAAGCGCCCAGCGGCTGCAGGCCCAGGCGTTCGGCCACTTTGGCTTCCATGACCACGCAGGCGCTGGATCCATCCGACAGTTGCGAGGCATTGCCTGCGGTGATGAAGTTGCCGGGGCCCTTGACAGGCTCCAGTTTGGCCAGCCCTTCAAGCGTGGTGCTGGCGCGGTTGCAGTTGTCCTGAGTGGCAACCACATCGCGGTAAGTGACTTCACCGGTTTCTTTGTTCTTTTCAGCCATGCGTGTGGCGCAGGCAATGATTTCGTTGCCAAACAGGCCTGCGGCCTGCGCGGCGGCAGTGCGCTGCTGGCTGAGCAGCGAAAACGCATCCTGGTCTTCGCGGCTGATGCTGTAGCGCTTGGCCACCACGTCGGCGGTGTCGATCATGGCCATGAACAAATCAGGTTTGTTGGCGACCAGCCATGGGTCCATATCGGTGGGCAAGTTGTTGCTTGCGCGAATGCCCGAGATGGTTTCCACACCCCCGGCTAGCATGGCGTCCACACCTTCGGCCACCACACGGCCTGCGGCAATCGCAATCGATTGCAGGCCCGATGCGCAAAAGCGTGTGATGGTGGTGCCCGCAATGCTCAGTGGCAGCTCGGCACGGATCACGGTCTGGCGGCCCAGATTGCGGCCCTGAAAACCGTCGGGGTTGCCGCAGCCCAGAATCAAGTCTTCGATCATGGCCGGGTCAATGCCCGCGCGCTCAACCGCAGCCTTGACGGAAAACGCTGCCAGCTGGGCTGCAGGCGTGACGTTGAACTCGCCACGGTGCGACTTGGTCAGCGGGGTACGGGCGGTAGAAACAATGACGGCTTCGCGCATGGTGTGTGTCTCACTCAAATGTTTTGAGAGCTATCAACGCTTATGAAGCGGTCATTTCAAATACTTTTAATACTGAAAAGCTTGCTGCACTTGCGCTGATAGCTTCTTTTTTTAAATACCGCGCTTTGCAGCGCGGCCCAGCAGCTTGCTTGTTATGTGCTGCCGGTTGTGCTCCCTGATAGGGCTTGCGCCCCTTCCTCTTTGCGCACTGCCTTGGGCAATACGTTCAGATGTCTGACCTTGCAGGTCACGCAGCCTTGTTCAGGCTGTCAAAGTTCTGGCCTTGTGCGACCAGTTTTTCCAGCAGCGCCGCAGGCTTCCAGAACAGGGGGTCTTCCTGCTCAAAGGTCTTGATGTCCGCCAAGATCTTGTCCAGCCCCTGCATGTCAGCCCACTTCATGGGGCCCCCACGGTGGCGCGGAAAGCCATAACCAGAGATGAAAGTCACGTCCACATCCAGTGGGCGCAGGGCAATGCCCTCCTGCACGACCTTGGCACCTTCGTTGACCATGGCTGCCATGTAGCGGCGCATGATTTCTTCAGGGCTGAACTTGCGCGGTGTCACACCCTTCTTGGCGCGCTCGGCATCCACAATGGCCAGCACTTCGGGGTCTTGCTGGCCCACGCGTGCACCTTGGGGGTACAGGTAAAAGCCTCGCCCGGTCTTTTGACCAAACCAGCCGTTTTCGCAGATGCGGTCTGCCACTTCCACGTAGCGTGCCTTGGGGTTGCGTGTGGCAGCACGGCGCTTGCGGGTGGCCCAGCCAATGTCACCGCCAGCCAGATCGGTGACCTGGAATGGACCCATGGGGTAGCCAAAGCCGCGCACGGCTTCGTCAATCTCATAGGGTGATGCACCGTCTTCCATGATGGAGTCGGCGGCCTGCTTGTACACAGCCAGAATGCGGTTGCCGATAAAGCCATCGCAAACGCCTGCGCGCACCGGCACCTTCTTGAGCTTCTTGGCCAGCTCAAACGCTGTGGCCACGACGTCGGCACTGACCTTGGCGGGCACCACGATTTCCAGCAGCTTCATGATGTTGGCTGGGCTGAAAAAATGCAGGCCAATCACATCTTGCGGGCGCGCTGTGGCATCGGCAATGGCATCAATATCGAGGTAGGAGGTGTTGGTGGCCAGCACAGCACCGCGCTTGCACACGCGGTCCAGCTCCTTGAACACTGCCTTTTTCACGTCCAGGTCTTCAAACACCGCCTCAATCACCAGATCCACATCTTTCAGATCGTCGTAGCTGGTGGATGGGGTGTAGCGCGCCATGATGGCGGCCTTGCCCTCTTCGGTCATACGGCCCTTGGCAATCAGGCCGTTGTAGACCTTTTCCACATTGGCTTGGCCACGGGCGATGGATTCGGCATCGCGCTCCACCATGGTCACGGGGTAGCCGGCATCCAGTGCGGCCACGGCAATGCCCGCGCCCATGGTGCCACCACCAATAATGGCCAGTGTGCTGAAGGCACGCGGCGCTGCGGCCTTGGCTTCGGGAATCTTGGCGGTTTCACGTTCTGCAAAGAACGCGTGCACCAAACCTTGGCGCTGGGGGCTTTCCAGGCACTGCACAAACAGCTCGCGCTCTTTGGCCAGACCTTGGTCAAAGGGCAGCTCCACAGCGGCTTTGACGCACTCAATGATTTTCAGGGGCGAGAACAGGCCACGAGCCTTCTTGGCAGTCTCTGCAGCCAGCGCCTCCAGATCTGCCAGCGCACCAGCCTTGTCGGCAATGGCGATGTCGCGGGTGCGGCGCACGGCGGCACCGGCAGCCAGCAGGTTGCGGGCATACGCCAGCCCTGCAGCCAGCGGATCGCTGCTGTCCACCAGAACATCGACCAAGCCCGCAGCCAGTGCGGCCTTGGCCGACAGGTGCTTGCCGCTGAGCATCAGCTCGGTTGCGGCCTTTACGCCCATCACACGCGGGGCACGCTGGGTGCCGCCAGCGCCGGGCAGCAAGCCCAAGCTCACTTCAGGCAGGCCCAGCAAGGCTTTAGGCAGCGCCACACGGTAGTGGGCCGACAGTGCCACCTCCAGGCCACCGCCCAGCGCTGCACCATGAATGGCGGCTACCACCAGCTTGTCGCTGGCTTCCAGCGCGTTGCACACGTCAGGCAAGGAAGGAGCAACCGCGGGTTTACCAAATTCACGGATGTCCGCACCCGCGATGAAGGCCTTGCCCTCACCCACAATCAGCAGCGCTTTCACGGCTGCATTGGCAGCGGCTTGCTCTACCGCAGCCAGCAAGCCAGCGCGCACGGCCTGACCCAAAGCGTTTACAGGGGGGTTGTTGATGCTGACCACCAACACCTCGCCATCAAGGCGGGTTTGGACCACGGAAGCGGTGCTTTCAGAACTCATTGCGCGTGTCTCCGGACAGTTGTTCTATGGGAAAAGTCGTTTGTACTACGCTAATGCTTCTTTACAATACATCCAATAGTTGACAGACTGTCAAATGGTTTTGAACAATCACAAGGGAAAACCCTAGATGGACCTGCACACGCTCACGCTGCTGGTGGAAATCATCGACAGCGGCAACCTCAGCCAGGCGGCCCGCAAACTCAAGATGACGCGTGCCAATGTCAGCTATCACCTGGCACAACTGGAGAAATCAGTGGGGGTGCAACTGGTCAAGCGCACCACACGCCGTGTGGAGCCCACAGAAGTTGGCCTGCGCCTGTACGAGCACGGGCGCAACATCCACAACGAGATTCTTGCTGCGCGCGAGACCATCACCAGCCTGGGCCAGGATTTACAGGGCCGCGTGGGTATCAGCGTGCCCAGCGGCTACGGGCAAATCGTGATGAGCCAGTGGCTCATTGAGTTCAAGCGCCTGTACCCGCGCATCGTGCTGGATGTGCTGTTTGAGAACCGGGTCGACAACCTGCGCGATGAGGTGGACATTGCCATCCGCGTGATGCAGGAACCCCCGCTGTCGGTGATTGCCCGCAGCCTGGGTGATGTGCGCTATGTGGCCTGCGCCTCTGCCGCTTATGTGCAGCAATATGGACTGCCCCAGACCCTGATGGAGCTGCGCGCCAGCCCCTTGATTACGGCCGGCGTCATGGGCCGCCAGCTGCGCCTGTCAGCCTATCAGGAAGGCATGGACCGGCAAGAGGTGATGCTGGAGCCCACCCTCAGCTCCGAGCACTTCCCCTTCTTGCGCGAAGGTATCTTGGCGGGCCTGGGCGTGGGGCTGGTGCCCGACTATGTTGTGCAAGACAAGATTGCCAGCGGTGAAGTGCTGACCACACTGACCGAATACCGCCTGAGTATTTTTGGCACACACATGTACTTGCTCTATCTGCCCAACCGGCACCAGACACGGGCTGTGCGTACCTGTATTGACTTTCTGCTGGCCAAAGCCCGTGGTACGGCCAGCCCCACCACCAGCTCCGAATAAAAAAGCCCGCTGGAACAAACCAGCAGGCTTTGAAAGTCAGCAACCCGCAGCTCGATTTCAGCGGTTTTCACGATCTCCGCGAAAGAATGGACGGCGGGCCTCTTCGCTGTCGGACGGCCGCACAGGGCGAGCCTCTGGGCGTGGACGATCTGGTCGCGTCTCTGGACGTGGACGATCTGGCCGCATCTCAGGCCGTGGCCGCTCACCATCCGGGCGCATCTGCTGGGGCGGGCGAGGGCGATCTGGGCGTTCCATGCCCGGTTGTGACGGGAACGATGGCAGCACCTGCGGGCGATCTGTACCCGGGCGTCCGGGTCGCCAGCCTGGCGGTTGCGATGGCACGGGTGGCCGCACCTGTGGCGGACGTGAACCCCCATCAGGGCGCCAGTGCGGTGGTCGCTGTGGCTCGTCCGGGCGAATCGATGGACGGCTGGGCGTTGGCGGCATCGGGTATGCCGGTGGACGAGGCGCATACCCATGGTGCGGTGGACGCGGCATGGGACGGTAGCCCGGTGGTGCCCAGCGACCGGGGTGCCAGTCGTAGCGGCTGCCTGACCACAACCAGTCACCACCTACCCACACATAGCCCGGCGAAGGAGCCACGGTGCGGTATTCCACACGGGGCGGCGGCGGGTAGCCATAGTTGGTATAGACCGTAGTGCTGGAGTAGGCATAGTCAGAATAGCCATCATCCAAAGGGGCGACCACGCAACCGCTGAGCACAGCCGCACCACCCACAGCCACTACCGCAGCCCAGCAACGCGGTGTCAGGCGGCTTTTCAAATCAGCAACAGTGAATGGCATAACAGCTCTTTCATTCAGGGTAGACACCACTACAACGAAAAACCCCGGTTCAATGTTGACCGGGGTTGGGGCTGCGGCAGTAAAGCCGGCGTAAAGAAACTGCACAAGATGTGACAGCGCAAGGCCACGGCCTACACCATCACAGTGCGCCGCTTAGTGCTGAGCATTTTGCAACGCAGCAATGCGCTCTTCAATGGGGGGGTGGCTGGAGAACAGCTTGCCGATATTGCCGGTGATACCCATGGCCTGCATGCTCTTAGGCAGCTCACCGGGCACCATGCCGCCCAAACGGGCCAGAGCATTCATCATAGGCTGCTTGCGCCCCATCAATTGGGCGGCACCAGCATCGGCACGGAATTCACGCTGGCGCGAGAACCAGGCCACGATGATGGCAGCCACAAAGCCCAGCAAGATGTCCATCACAATGGTGGTCACGTAGTAGCCAATGCCGGGGCCCGAGTTTTCAGAATCGCCTTTGCGCAAGAAGCTGTCCACGGCGTAGCCAATGACACGCGACAGGAACACCACAAAAGTATTCATCACGCCTTGAATCAGCGTCATGGTCACCATGTCGCCATTGGCGATGTGCGCCACCTCGTGGCCAATCACGGCTTCGACTTCTTCGCGGGTCATGCCTTGCAGCAAACCGGTGGACACCGCCACCAGTGCATTGTTCTTGAAAGCACCGGTTGCAAAGGCGTTGGCTTCACCTTCGTAGATACCCACCTCAGGCATGCCAATACCAGCCTTATCCGCAAACTTGCGCACAGTGTCCACAATCCAGGCTTCGTCGGCGTTGCGTGGCTGATCAATCACATGCACACCCGAGGACCACTTGGCCACGGGCTTGGAGATCAGCAGCGAGATGATGGCACCACCAAAGCCCATGATGAAGGCAAAGCCCAGCAGAGCGGTCAGATCCAGACCGTTGGCGGTCAAGAATCGATTCACACCCAGCAGGCTGGCAGTGATACCCAGCACCGCCACTACAGCAATGTTGGTCAATAAAAAGAGAGCAATACGTTTCATTCTTGGGTTTCTCCACTGTGGGGAAAAAACAGGCCATCGGCCCCAGCTTGGAAGATGGGGCACAAGCCTGCAAATTCAAGCGCGGTCACCTATTGCGCCCCGCATGTTGTGGTGTTGTTGTGTGGGGGCTGCACGCTGTTTTAACGGCATTCATCATAGAAGCAAAGCAGGCGTTCGATTGCCAACGCCGCTGGAAGTTCAGCCAATGTCCCGGTTTCAGCCCTACGTGCGCTGAAAAGATGGGTCGCGGACAGCAACGCGGGCAGTGCCCTCGTCGCGCAGCTCAAACGCCTGCGTGGCAGCCATCAGCTTGGTCAGCGTGGCATAGCCATAGTTGCGGGCGTCAAAGGAGAGTTTGTTGCCAATGTGCGTACCCACCGCACTCACGCGCGACCACCCGGTTTCATCCTGGGTCGCTTTCACGGCATCGCGCAACATGGTCATGAGCTGCTTGTTTTGGCGCAGCATGTGCGTAGGCACGCGCAGGCTGCATGCAGACGGCGTGGCAACCCCTGTGCCCCCTGGTACTTTGCCAGCGTCAGCGCTGGATTTGAGCAGCACGGGCGGCAGCGGAGCAGACAGCGAACGGGCCTCCAGCTCGGCCTCTGACAGCTCGCGGCGGTCACTGCGGCTGGTGATGCCATCACCGAGCTCCAGCAAGGCATCAAAGTATAGAAAACGCGAACAGGCATTCACAAATGCACGCGGCGTTTGCTCAGCGCCAAATCCGTACACCGCCGCACCTTTGGCACGCAAGTGCATCACCAGCGGAGTGAAATCAGCGTCTGAAGAGACAATGCCAAACGCATCGGGTTCTTCGGTATAGAGCAGCTCCATGGCATCCACTGTCATGGCCATGTCGGTGGCATTCTTGCCTTTTGAATAGTCAAACTGCTGCATGGGCCGAATGGCGTACTCCAGCAACTTGTTCTGCCAGCCATGCAGGCCCGATTTGGTCCAATTGCCATACGCACGGCGTGTGTTGATGACACCGAAGGTCGACAACTCAGTCAGAATTTCATCAATCATCTCTGCCGGTGCATTGTCGGCATCGATCAGCAAAGCAATACGGGGCTGGACGTCCGTGGGCATGGATGGGCTCCTTGGTAATGCACACAGACTACCTGAGGCACAGCCACTTGCCAATACCAAAAAAGGAGCTACACACGCTTACCCCTGCTTATTTTCAGCATGCTTAAGCATTGAAAGCATTGTTCTAACAGCGCTTGCAGCTCCTATTTTTAAACACCCTCTGCACAGCACAGCGTTCGAGACTGTGCTGCCACAGTCCCGTACACGGGGTACGGGCCAGGCACAGCAAGGTATTGCCGCTGGCAGCAGTGGGCGTTAATCCAGCATCTTCCAGGGCAGCGCATCGCCAAAGCGCAGCGGCTTGAGCTGTGCGCCTTCGCCGTATTCAAAGCTGACTGGCGGGGTCCAGGTTTCTTTGACCAAGGTGATGGTGTCGGTGTTGCGCGGCAGGCCATAAAAGTCTGCGCCGTTGAACGATGCAAAGCCTTCCAGCTTGTCCAAGGCACCTACGCCGTCAAACGCTTCGGCATACATCTCAATGGCTGCGTGCGCGCTGTAGCAGCCTGCACAACCCGTGGCCGCTTCCTTGAGATGCGCCGCGTGCGGGGCACTGTCGGTGCCCAGAAAGAACTTGCGGCTGCCGCTGGTGGCCGCTTGCACCAAGGCCATGCGGTGCGTTTCACGTTTGAGCACGGGCAGGCAGTAAAAGTGCGGGCGCACGCCACCCAAGAAGATGGCGTTGCGGTTAAAGAGCAAATGCTGGGGCGTGATCGTGGCTGCCAAGTACGCATCGCCTGCGGTCACGTAGTCGGCTGCCTCCTTGGTCGTCACGTGCTCCATGACAATCTTGAGCTCTGGGAAATCTTTACGCAGAGGCTGCAGCTGCTGCTCAATGAACAGCGCTTCGCGGTCAAACAGGTCCACGCTGGGATCGGTCACTTCACCGTGCACCAGCAGCACCAGACCTTCGCGCTGCATGGCTTGCAGCGTGGGGTAAATCTTGCGCAAATCCGTCACCCCGTGATCGGAATTGGTAGTGGCGCCCGCAGGGTAGAGCTTGCACGCCACCACACCAGCAGCCTTGGCACGCACGATTTCGTCGGGCCCGAGATTGTCCGTCAGGTACAGCGTCATCAAAGGCTCAAACGCGTTGCCAGCGGGCACGGCAGACAAAATTCGGTCGCGGTAGGCCATGGCCAGCTCGGCCGTAGTGACGGGCGGCTTCAAGTTAGGCATGATGATGGCGCGCCCCATCTGGCGGGCGCTGTGTGGCACCACGCAACGCATGGCATCGCCATCGCGCACATGCAGGTGCCAGTCATCGGGGCGGGTAATGGTGAGGGTCGTGGGGGAAGTCATCCCCCTATTGTCACATTGCCCGCATGAATTACCGCCAGCCTCGCAAAAGGCATAATGAGAAGCACTCTCATTTAAAGAAGAACATATGACAGACACCACCACCACAGCGCCTGCTTTTGAGCGCGTTCGCCACCCTTTCAAAGCACGCCACCTTCAGTTGCTCTCCCGCGAACAAATCAGCCCTAATTTTTTGCGTTTGACACTGGTTGGCGAGTTGCGTGACTTTGCCAGCGATGGATTTGACGACCACTTCAAGCTCATCTTGCCCCAGGAAGGTTATGAGCAGCCCCTGCTGCCCCAAATGGTGGACGGCAAGCCCATGATTGATGGCCCCAGTCCCACCATGCGCGACTACACGCCGCTGCGCTGGACCACCAACACGCTGACGGTTGACTTTGCTTTGCACGACTTCGGCCCCGCCACCGAATGGGCACGCACCGCTCCCATGGGCTCATGGGTGGGTGCAGCGGGCCCGCGCGGCTCCATGGTGATCTCCAAAACCTTTGACTGGTACTGGATGCTGGCTGACGCCAGCGGCCTGCCTGCCGTAGAGCGTGCGCTGGCCGAACTGCCGCCCACTGCACAAGTCACAGTGCGTTTGGCCGTGGCCGAAGCGGACCGCCGTGCGCTGTCTTCGCAGGCACAAGTCGATCTGCAATGGGTGGACTCGCTGACGGCAGCAGCTGAAGCTTTATCGCTGCCAGAAACACCCGGTTTTATCTGGGCCGCTGGCGAGCACAGTGAAATGGCTGCACTGCGCAAGGTTGTGGTCGCCAAGGGCGCATCTCCCAAGCGCATGCGCATTGCTGCCTACTGGAAGCAAGGCGAAGCGGCGCACCATGCCGAGCTGGCAGATAAAGAATAAACAGTCGAGCCGATCAATGGGCCGGCAGCACTGAATGCATTCGCGCTGAAGCAGTGCGCAATGCAGCAGTGCTCAATACCACTTCGACATAAAAAAAGCCGCTGGTACCAGCGGCTTTTTTCGAGATGGAACACAGCCATCAGTGCTGCAAAATTTTGCTCAAGAAATCCTTGGTGCGCGACTGGCGTGCATCAGGGTTGCCAAAGAACTCTTCCTTGGAGCAATCTTCCAAAATCTTGCCACCCACGTCCATGAAGATCACACGGCTGGCAACCTTCTTGGCAAAGCCCATTTCGTGCGTGACGCACATCATGGTCATGCCATCGTGGGCCAGACCGACCATCACATCCAGCACTTCACCGACCATTTCCGGGTCGAGCGCAGAAGTGGGTTCGTCAAACAGCATCACGATCGGGTCCATCGACAGCGCACGGGCAATCGCCACACGCTGCTGCTGGCCACCTGAAAGCTGCCCGGGGAACTTGTCTTTGTGGGCCGTCAAACCGACACGGTCCAGCATCTTCAGCCCACGCGCCTTGGCGTCATCGACAGAGCGACCCAGCACCTTGATCTGGGCAATGGTCAGATTTTCCGTGACGGACAAATGAGGAAACAGCTCAAAGTGCTGAAACACCATGCCCACTTTGGAGCGCAGCTGAGGCAAATTGGTGTTTTTGGTATCGTGCACGGCGGTGCCGTTCACCCAAATTTCACCCTTCTGGATCGGCTCCAGCGCGTTGATGGTCTTGATCAAAGTGGACTTGCCCGAGCCAGAGGGACCGCAAACCACTACCACTTCACCCTTCTTGATGCTGGTGGAGCAGTCGTTGAGCACCTGAAAGCTGCCGTACCACTTGGAGACGTTTTTGAGTTCAATCATGCGTAAATCCTTTGTCACCAACGTCCATCAACGGATGATGGCAATCTTTTTGTGCAGACGCTTGACCCAGTAAGACAGGCCAAAGCAGATCACGAAATACACCACAGCAGCAGCAATATAGGCTTCCATGGGTCGGCCATAGTTCTTGCCGGCTACTTCAAAGCCCTTGAGCATGTCATAGGCACCAATGGCATAGACCAGCGAAGTGTCCTGAAACAAGATGATGGTCTGTGTCAGCAGCACAGGCAGCATGTTGCGGAAAGCCTGTGGCAGCACCACCAGCCGCATATTTTGCCCATAGGTCATGCCCACGGCCTGACCCGCATGCACCTGACCACGCGGCACCGACTGAATACCAGCACGCATGATCTCGGAGAAGTACGCTGCTTCAAAAGCAATGAACGTCACTACGGCAGACAACTCTGCCCCGATAGGCTTGCCAATCACCAGTGGCACCAGCAGGAAGAACCACAAAATCACCATCACCAGCGGGATAGAGCGCATGCCGTTGACATAAATGGTGGCAGGTACTGCCAGCCACTTCTTGCCCGACAGGCGCATCAGCGCCAGGACCGTACCGAAGAAGATGCCGCCCAACGTAGCGACTACCGTCAGCATCAAACTGAAATAGAGGCCTTTGAGAACAAAGTTCTGGATCAGATCCCAGTTGTAGAACGAAAAATCAAGTGCGAGATTCATGCTCAATGCCCTCCCACTGCGCCAGCGGACACCAGTCCGGGAACACGTGAGCGCTTCTCAATGAAGGCCATGATGCGATTGATGGCGAAGGCAGAAATGATGTACAGGCCTGTGACGGCCATGTACACCTCAATGCCACGGCCAGTTTCTTCCTGTGCCTGCATCGCAAACATCGTCAACTCAGTCACCGACACGGCAAACGCGACGGACGAGTTTTTGAAGATATTCATCGTCTCGCTGGTCAGCGGTGGAATGATGATGCGAAACGCATTGGGCAACAGCACAAAACGGTAGGTCTGCCATGTGGTGAAGCCCATGGCCATCCCCGCATAACGCTGCCCACGTGGCAGAGCCTGGATACCTGAACGCACTTGTTCGGCAATACGTGCCGAAGTAAAAAATCCCAGCGCCAGCACCACCAGCACAAAGCCAGAAACGGACTTCATCGCAGGGAAGATGGCTGGTACCACGTGGTACCAGAGAAAAATTTGAACCAGCAACGGGATATTGCGGAAAAACTCCACCCACGCATTGCCGAAACGCACTGTCCAAGGACGATTTTCCAGAGTCCGTAAAGTACCGATCACCACACCAGCGACCAAAGCCAAAATCAGTGCCAGAACGGATACCGAAACCGTCCAGCCCCAGGCCGACAACATCCAATCCAGATAGGTGATGTCACCGTCCTTGCCAAAACAGCCTTCGCGCACCGTGCGGTCCAGCGTGTCTTCGCAAAACATTTGCCAATCCCAATTCATAGGATTCCCTTCCAATTAACCAACCTGATGCCTGTTTTTCACACAGGCCTTCCAACGGAAAACGCCCCAGCCAGCACACGCAGGCGGGGCGCGTTCAATTGGCAAAAATTACTTGTTGTAATCTTCCTTAGGCTTGTTGTTAGGGTTGTTCCAAGCATCCTTGGTGGCATCCGACAGTGGCAGGCCCACAGCAACGTTGGCTGGAGGAATAGGCTTGACGAACCACTTGTCCCACAGCTTGGCCAGCGTGCCATCCTTGACTTGGCGCGCGATCGAATCGTTCACTGCCTTCAGGAAAGCAGGGTCGTTCTTGCGCACCATGCAAGCGATTGGCTCAGTGGACAGAGGCTCGCCCACGATCTTGAAATCCTTGGGATTCTTGGATTTGGAGATGTTGCCAGCCAGGATGGAGCCATCCATCACAAACGCATCGGCACGACCTGTTTCCAGCAGCAGGAAGCTGTCTGCGTGGTCCTTGCCCATGATGTTCTTGAATTCGATGCCTTCAGCGCGCTTGTTTTGGCGCAGCAATTGCACCGAAGTGGTGCCCGTAGTTGTCGCCACGGTCTTGCCATTCAGATCTTTCACATCATTGATGCCAGACTTGGCATTCACAGCAATGCGCACCTGCTCCACGTAGGTGGTGTTGGCGAAGTCCACATCCTTTTGACGGTTCAGGTCATTGGTCGTAGAGCCGCACTCCAGATCCACTGTACCGTTGACGACCAGTGGAATACGGTTTTGCGATGTCACTGGCTGGTATTTGGCTTCCACCTTCACGCCCAACTGCTTGGCCACATCGGCGGTGATGTTTTCAGCCATTTCGGTGTGAAAACCCACGTACTTGCCATCGCCCAATGTGTAGCCCAATGCGCCCGAGGATTCACGCACACCCAGTGTCAGGCTTCCAGACGACTTGACCTTGGCCAATGTATCGTTGGCTTGTGCCATGGCGCTACCAGCAGCCAGCGCCATCACAGCTACGGCCAGCAAATGTTTCTTCATACAGTGCTCCTCAGATCAAACTTAGTGAACAGGCAGACCCACACGTCAAACGCATAAGGTCATGCATGATGTACATAATTTGCCACACATTGTCGAATGCGTGACAGAGATTCCCGCCCTCCTCGCGTCGCCAAGCGGAATGTCTTCCATCGTAAAAGCTTCAGCAGCTTTTACAGAAGAAGTTTGATGCGGGGAAACACCTAGAAATTCGTGTTTTCTTGCACCAACATGATTTCGCCAATAAAAAAGCGACTTCCCCTACCTCAGGAAAGTCGCTTGACAAGAGGAGGATTACCCCAACTCTTATGCAATCTCTATGCCAGTTAATCGGCTTTGGATTTGTCTTGGCCCACCGCTTGCTGCTGCAAGAAACTCCACAAAGCCTGCACCACCGTTTTCTGGCTGTCTTTGCCAGTGGGCTTCTCCCGGTAAGCCAGCACATCCATTGGCAGCTGAAACTTGGTGGTGCCTTCGGGCAATGCACTCACCAAGCGCCCAGACGCCAGCTCATTGCGTACCGCGCTGTATGGCAAGAACGCGATGCCATGACCTTCAATAGCCATCGCCTTGAGCCCTTCAGCCATATCGGTTTCATACACACGCTCCAGATGGACGGGCATGTCCGCCTCTTTGAGCAGCAGTTCCGTCAAGCGCCCCAAATAGGCTCCAGGGCCATACGCCAAGAAAGGCAAGGTGGCACCCGCCGATCCCGGCAGCATGAACATGGGCTTGCCTTTCGCATCGGGCTTGGCATAAGGCGCTAGCAGCTCTTCACCCAAACGCACCATTTCATAGCGCGAGGTGTCCAGCTGGAAAGGCTGTGAACTGTGGTGATAGGCAATCAGCAAATCACATCCGCCCTCCACCAGGCGCATGACGGCGTCATGCACGTTCAATGCAATCAAGCGGCTTTTGAAAGAGCCAAACTGCTCCTGCACCTGAGATACCCATGCGGGAAAGAACGTAAAAGCCAGCGTGTGGGGCACGGCAAAACCCACCATGCCCTTGTCGCTGCTTGAGTGGGCGCGCAACATCGAACGTGTGCTTTGCAGCGACTGCAGCATCTCCAGCGCCTGGTCGTACATGGTCTTGCCCGCCGACGTCAGCCGGGTGGGGTAAGAGCTGCGATCGACCAGATCGGTACCCGCCCATGCTTCCAGCGCCTGAATACGGCGCGAAAAAGCGGGCTGGGTGACATGGCGCAGTTGAGCGGAGCGGCTGAAGCTGCGCGTTTCAGCCAGACTGACAAAGTCTTCAAGCCATTTTGTTTCCATACTGCAGATTATCGCCTTGCCGCAGCCTGACACCTTGGGATGTTCCGCATAGTCAGCGCAAGCAAATGCTTCAATAATGTTTGGTGGGTTCTGGCACACATCCGTGCTAGCTCTCAACATCCGGCTGGCGTGCACAACACCGACCACACCGGAATCGACATTGGGCGTTGGGTGACCCCCAAGCAGTTGGCGCTTCACACGCCTGCACGCCTGATCACTTGCTTAGCTTTTGTTTCCGATTCCGCGACATGCCCGAACCTACATCCAGCCCGGCTTCCAAGGCCGAAGGCTCTCAAGAGCCGCGTTCCCTGCGCATTGAAGATTGGCTCACCGTCATCATCATGGCCTTGCTGGCCTTGATCACCTTTGGCAATGTACTGGTGCGCTACTTCACCGATGCATCTTTTGCATGGACGGAGGAGTTCTCTATCTTCCTCATGATCTTGCTGGCCATGGTGGCAGGCAGCGCCGCCGTAGCGCGCGATCAGCACATCCGCATTGAATTTCTGACCAGCCGTGGCAGTTCTGCACGAAAAAAGGCACTCGCCCTTTTGGGGTCTACATCCGTAGCGCTTCTGTTCATGCTGATTGCCGTTTTGAGCGCGCGCATGGTCTGGGACGACTGGCGCTATGAAGAGACCTCCCCCGGTATTGGTGTGCCGCAGTGGTGGTATTCCATCTGGCTGCCCATTTGCTCACTGGCCATCACTGCGCGTGCCGTGGGTCTGTTCATGCGGCAAACCAAGCCCGGCGCATTTGAAGGCGAGACCATCGACGCCAGCGACAAGGAGCAAGCATGATCGCCACGCTGCTCTTTGTCGCCTTTCTGGTTCTGATGTTTCTGGGCGTGCCAATTGGCGCAGCCCTGGGTCTGGCGGGTGCTGCATGCATTGCGCTGGCCAATATGGATGCGCAGTGGTTCGGCCTGCTGGCAGTGCCACAGAATTTGTATGCCGGTCTGGGCAAATACCCACTGCTGGCCATTCCCATGTTTGTGCTGGTGGGCTCCATCTTTGACCGCTCTGGCGTGGCCGCACGGCTGGTGAACTTTGCCATCGCCATCGTGGGGCGCGGCCCCGGCATGCTGCCACTGGTCGCCATTGTGGTGGCCATGTTTCTGGGGGGTATTTCAGGCTCCGGCCCCGCCAATGCTGCCGCCGTCGGCGGCGTGATGATTGCAGCCATGTACCGTGCCGGCTACCCCGGTAGCTTCTCCGCCAGCGTGGTGGGGGCTGCGGCTGCCACCGACATTCTGATTCCACCCTCTGTGGCCTTCATCATTTACTCGGTGCTGGTGCCCGGGGCCTCGGTGCCTGCACTGTTTGCCGCAGGCATGATTCCCGGCATCTTGGCGGGCATTGCCTTGATTGTTCCAGCCGTATGGATGGCGCGCAAACACAAGATGGGCCATCTGGAAGCCGCCCTGCCCCGTCCTGAGTTATGGAAAAGCTTCAAACAAGCCATCTGGGGTCTGGCTGCCCCGATCTTGATTTTGGGTGGCATGCGCGCGGGCTGGTTCACCCCTACCGAGGCGGCGGTAGTCGCTGTGTTCTACGGACTGTTTGTTGGCATGGTGATTCACCGCACGATTGGCGTGCGCGATCTGTTTCCCATTCTGCGTGAGGCTGGCGAGCTGTCGGCCGTCATCATGCTGGTGGTGGCGCTGGCGGGAATTTTTGCCTTCTCGCTGTCCACGCTGGGGGTGATTGACCCAGTGGCCAAGGCCATCGTCAACTCTGGCCTGGGTGAGTATGGCGTGCTGATGCTGCTGATCTTGCTGCTGATCACCGTGGGCATGTTTCTGGACGGCATCTCCATCTTCCTGATCTTTGTGCCGCTGCTGCTGCCCATCATGAACCACTACAACTGGGACCCCGTGTGGTTTGGCGTGATCCTGACATTGAAGGTGGCACTGGGCCAGTTCACCCCCCCGCTGGCCGTGAACCTGATGGTGTCTTGCCGAATCGCCAACGTGCGCATGGAAAGCACCATCCGCTGGGTGATACCCATGCTGATTGCCATGTTCGGCGTCATGCTGCTGGTCATTGCCTTTCCGCAACTGGCCCTGTGGCTGCCTGCCAAGCTGGGCTACTGATTTCCCCCGAGTGCTTGACAACTTAAACCCAAAGAGGAGACACACCATGAAACTTCGCACCTTCTTGAGCGCCACCGCCGCTGCGGCCACCTTGCTGAGCATGGGCCTGCCCGTAGCCCACGCCCAAGCCAAGTACAAAGAGGAATACCGCCTGTCCGTCGTACTGGGCACCGCTTTTCCCTGGGGCAAGGGCGCAGAAATCTGGGCCAATAAAGTACGCGAGCGCACCGAAGGACGTATCAACATCAAGCTGTACCCCGGCACTTCGCTGGTACAGGGCGATCAGACGCGCGAGTTCAGCGCCATTCGCCAGGGCGTGATCGACATGGCCGTAGGCTCTACCATCAACTGGTCGCCCCAGGTCAAAGCACTGAATCTGTTTTCGCTGCCCTTCCTGTTCCCGGACTACGCTGCGGTCGATGCCGTGGTGCAAGGCCAGGTAGGCCAAGAAATTTTCAAGACCATCGACAAAGCAGGCGTGCTGCCTTTGGCTTGGGGCGAAAACGGTTACCGTGAAATTTCCAACT
This sequence comes from Comamonas avium, assembly GCF_014836675.1. Taxonomy (GTDB): domain Bacteria; phylum Pseudomonadota; class Gammaproteobacteria; order Burkholderiales; family Burkholderiaceae_C; genus Comamonas; species Comamonas avium. The sequence continues at coordinate 520,769 of NZ_JACSQK010000003.1, read as the reverse complement.
CCAAACACGTCATCAGCAAGCCTGAAGACTTGAAGGGCCTGAAGATCCGCGTGGTGGGCTCCCCCCTGTTCCTTGACACCTTCACGGCACTTGGCGCCAACCCCACCCAAATGAGCTGGGCCGATGCACAGCCCGCCATGGCCAGCGGTGCGGTCGACGGCCAGGAAAATCCTGTGTCGGTGTACATGGCTGCCAAGCTGAGCACCGTGGGCCAAAAGTACATGACGCTGTGGGGCTACATGAATGACCCGCTGATCTATGTCGTGAACAAAGACGTATGGAACAGCTGGACCCCCGCAGACCGCGCCATCGTCAAACAGGCCGCACTGGATGCCGCCAAAGAGCAGATCGCCATATCCCGCAAGGGCATGAGTGAAGCCGACAAGCCGCTGGTCAAAGAAATCACCGCACAGGGCGTGACCGTAACTGACCTGAGCGCTGCACAGCGCAAAGTGTTCGCCGATGCCACCCGCAGCGTGTACACCAAGTGGAAACCACAGATTGGCACCAACCTGGTCGACATGGCTGAAAAGGCGATTGCCGAGCGCAAGAAGTAATTCACAGAGGCGGCACACCCACACGCGCATGCCAACGTAAAAAAGCGCCCTTGCCCAATTGCTTGGCCAAGGGCGCTTTTCATTTCACGTTGACCGTCAGCGCACTGTGCCTGTGACACATGCTCGCAAAAAGCAGTGGCAGATGCGCTTTGCGCTGCAGCAACCGGAATATTTTCTGAACATCAGCTGCCCGCCTGACGAGCCATTAATACCGCGCCAAGGGCTAGCGCTGCCGGAACCGTCTGGATAAAGAAAATCTTTTTCGATGCGGTCAATGCACCATAGGCCCCCGCCACCATGATGCAGACGAGAAAGAAGATTTTGAACAGCTGCCCCTGATCCCCCAGCAGCAAGCCTGTCATAAGACCTGCGGCCAGAAACCCGTTGTAGAGGCCTTGGTTGGCCGCAAGCACTTTCGTCTGCTGTGCAAACTCCTGCGTCATGCCAAAGGCTCGTCGCCCTTGTGGCTGGGTCCACAGAAACATTTCCAGCACCAGAATGTAGATGTGCAGCAAGGCAACGGCAGCAACAACAATATTGGCAAACACCTGCATATACGTCTCCAGTTGAGATGAAAAGCCCCTTGCCATGGTTCACGCATGGCATCAAAGACACATGCATGGCGCCATTGAAGGCAGGCAACCTGAAATCTTGAGCATGCATTTACACACAAAAGATTACCAGTAGCACTTGTCACGCAAGCGCCCGCCGTGCATTGAACGGAAACAGCCATTACACAGGGCGGAGCGAGTTTTTCTTATCTGCTCATGCCGCTTGAATCAACGGATCATCGCCCATCAGCAACTGCAGCTGGCGTGCGGCTTCATGCCCTTCACCCAAGAGCAGCACATGGCGCAGCCCCTGAATGATGTTCTGTGCAAAGCCCAGATCATTCATGAGTGAACTGGCGGTGAAGCTGTCCAGCAAACCTCCACGAATGGATGCGAACAAATGTTTGCGAAACTGCGTATCAAAAGCTGCAATGCGCTCATCCAGGGCCTGCAACTGAAGTGTCCATTCGGCTTCCGGGGTGTCCGATACGCTCAGTACGTGCATATCCTTGAGTGTCTGCAGCATGTGCATGCGCAACTCCAGATAGCTGCTGCGTGCAGCAGAGTCATCCGGGCCTTGCAAGTATTTGTGCATGTTGCGCTGCAGCCTGTGTGCATCTTTCACCGCCTCAACCAGCTGAAAAGCTGCAACCTGGCTGTTGTGCCAGAAGTCTTGCTGCGCCCCATCCAGAGGCTGAACCATGCTGCCCATGAACTCCAGCAAGTCGGCGTACACCCCTTTGATGTGCGTTTTATAAAGTACATCGGCATTGATGGCTTGCTGCTGCAGGCGGCTGCGCAAATCCGCATCCTCTCGCACCAGCTCATCACGCATATTGGCTGGTGCGTACAAGGCATGTGCCACCACCTCCAGCCCCAAGCGCCCCATGTGCTGCAGCTCTTTGGACACTGCGCTGCATGCGCTCTCTACGGTTTGCAACGATGCAGGCTGCAGGTAGCGCGCGCGTGTGATCTGCGTGGCTTGCTCGGTGTGCGTGGCGATCAAGACTGCGGGCTCTTGCGGGTCAGGCATCCAGCGCAACAAAGCCCGTGCCAGCTGGCCCTGCAAGGGCCAGAAAAACAGCACGCCCATGACGTTAAACAGGGTATGGAACATGGCCAGCTGAATGAGCTTGTTCTCGCCCATGCCCATCCAGCCCGTTGCTTGCAAGACCAGCCACGTCATGGGAGAGAGCAGGAAAAAGGCAATCACCGCCGTGGTGCAGTTGAACACCACGTGCGCCACTGCCAGCCGTTGCCCGCTGCGCGCACTGCCGATCATGCCCATCACCCCGGTCGAGACGGCCGAGCCTACGTTAGAGCCAATCGCAATGGCCAGCGCCTGTGACAGCTCCAGCTGCTGGTTGGCCAATGCAGCCAAAGTCAGCATCAAAGTGGCATGGCTGGACTGCAGCACCACGGTAATCAAGGTACCGATACCGATAAACAGCAGCGCCCCCTTGATGCCTTCTGCGCTGTAGCGGTCCAGTTGCAAATCACCAAAGCTGGAAAAGCCCTCCTTGATCTCATCGATCCCCAGAAAGATCAGCGAGATACCAAGCAAAAAGCGGCCTATTGCCTTGCCTTTATCGCCTGCAAAACCCAGCAAGACACCAAACACCAGCAGCGGCATTGCCAGTGGTGCCATGCTCAGGTTTTGTCCTGCCATAGCCAGCAGCCAGATGCCGCTGGTAGCCCCCAGGTTGGCACCAAAGAGCACTGAAATACTGCCCGCCAGGCTGATCAGCCCCGTACTGAGAAAAGCAATCGTCAGCAGCGAAACCAGGGTGCTGGACTGCAGCACAAAGGTAGCCGCTGTACCAAACAGCAAGCCTTTGAACGGCGTAGCAGTGCTGGTGGACAGCCAGCCTTCCAGCTTGCTGCCTGCCAAACTTTTCAGGCCTTGCTCCAGGTTCTGCATACCGAACAAAAACAGGGCCAGGCCTGCACACAGCACCAGCCAGCCGGAGCTATACCAGAACGACCATGCCAGGGCCGCAAAAGCCAGCACGATCAAAGAATGTTTCGAATAGACGGGACTGATCACGCCACACCTCTGCAAATTATTGGTTTTAAAGGCCTGAGTCTTGCACCCAGGCCGCGCCTCTCCCGCGTGTGGCGTGGCGCACAGGCTTGCAGTGTATGACGACTGTTTTTGCTATACAGGCGTCACCAGGGGTTGTCCGGAGAAATGTCGCTGTGCATTGTTCAAAAACAAATCCACAGTGGCCTGCACAGCCTCGGGCGACCAGCCTGCCACGTGCGGAGTCAGCACCACGTTCTCCAGCTCCAGCAGTTGTGCTGGCGGCAGAGGCTCACTTTCGTACACATCCAGCCCGGCACCAGCGAGCTTGCCGGTGCGCAATGCCTGTGCCAGCGCGGCTGTGTCAATCACAGAACCACGCGCAATGTTCACCACATAGCCCTGTGGGCCCAAAGCCTGCAGCACCTGTGCGTTGACCAGATGCTTGGTGGCTGCGCCCCCTGGTGTGGCCACCACCAGCACATCTGCCCACTGCGCCAGCTCCAGCACGCTGGCAAAGTAGCTGTAGCCCACACCGTCTTTGGGCTTGCGGTTGTGATAGCCAATGGGCATATCAAACGCCTGCGCACGGCGGGCAATTTTCTGGCCAATGGTCCCCATGCCCAGAATGCCCAGGCGTTTGCCCGAAACGTTGGGGGGCAAAGGAATGTCGTTGCGCCACGTACCTTGCCGCGTGAGCTTGTCCAGATGCACGATGCCGCGCACAGCGGCAATCACCAGGCCAAATGCATGGTCTGCCACGCAGCTGTCATTGGTGCCCGCACCATTGCTGACTGCAATGCCGCGCGACTGGGCATGGGCGAGGTCAATATTTTCATAGCCAGCACCCAGCGCCCCCACCATGCGCAGCTGAGGCATGGCATCCATTTGTGCAGCACTCAAGCCAATTGCACCAATCGTCAGCACCACATGAATGCGCCCACCGTCTTGCGCAATAGCCTGCGCTGCTTGCTGCGAATCGGGCGCATAAATCACCTCATAGGACGCAGCAAGCTGGGCACGGTGCGCCTCAGACAAAACATTCAGGATCAATAAAACCGGCTTAGAGGCAGACATGGCAATGCATCTCACAAACTATAAAAGTGGGGGAAATTATTAAGCGTCAGAGCTTTGCTGCAGGGCCCACATTTCGGCATACCGCCCACCTTGGCCCAGCAATGCCGCATGCGTGCCTCGCTCAATGATCTGGCCTGCGTCCATCACCAAAATCTCATGGGCATCGACCACCGTAGACAAGCGGTGCGCAATCACCAGTGTGGTTTTGCCCGCTGCTGCGCTGGCCAGCTCCTGCTGAATGGCGCGCTCGGTTTCACTGTCGAGTGCCGAGGTGGCCTCATCAAAAATCATAATCGGAGGGTTCTTGAGCAACGTGCGCGCAATGGCCACACGCTGCTTTTCGCCACCTGACAGCTTCAGCCCCCGCTCACCCACCTTGGTGGCATAGCCTTGCGGCGTGGACATGATGAAATCGTGAATGCGCGCTGCTTTGGCGGCAGCCTCCACCTGGGCCTGCGTTGCACCTGCACGCCCATAGGCAATGTTGTAGGCCACGGTGTCATTGAACAGCACCGTGTCTTGCGGCACGATGCCAATTGCTTTGCGCACGCTGTCTTGCGTTACCTGCCGAATGTCCTGCCCGGCAATGCTGATGTGACCGCCCTGCACGTCATAAAACCGGTACAGCAGACGGGCCAGCGTACTCTTGCCCGCTCCCGAAGCGCCAACCACGGCCACAGTCTTGCCCGCCGGGATACGAAAACTCAGTCCTCTCAAAATCGCACGTGCAGGCTCATACGCGAAATACACGTTGTCAAAACACACATCTGGCTGACCATGTAACTGCAGCGGCTGCGCGCCAGGGGCATCGGCCACTTCGCGCTCTTTATCCATCAGCGAGAACATGCGCGACAGATCCGCCATGCTCTGCTTGATCTCGCGGTACAGGGTGCCCAGGAAATTCAGCGGAATGTACAGCTGAATCATGAAGGCGTTCACCATGACAAAGTCACCCAGCGTCAGCTCGCCGGCCACCACCCCTTGCGTGGCGCGCCACAGCATTGCCACCAAAGCGGTGGCAATGATCAGCTGCTGCCCGCCATTGAGCAAACTGAGCGTGCGCTGGCTTTTCAAACGCACCGTGCGCAGTGCCTGCAGGTTCTCGTCGTAACGATGGGCCTCAAAATCTTCGTTGTTGAAGTATTTGACCGTTTCGTAGTTCAGCAATGCATCGACGGCCTTGGTGTGCGCAGCGGAGTCCTGTGCGTTCGCCTCACGGCGGTACTGCGTGCGCCATTCCGTCACTTTCACGGTGAACGTGATGTAGCACACCAGCGCCACGGCCGTAATCGCTGCAAAGCCCACATCAAAGGTGAACGCCAAAATGCCCAGCACCAAGGCCATTTCAATCAGCGTGGGCAAGATGCTGTAGAGCGAATACGACACCAGTGATTCGGTGCTGCGCACGCCACGCTCAATATCGCGCGTCATGCCGCCGGTCTGACGCTCCAGGTGAAAGCGCAGGCTCAAGGCATGCAGGTGGCGAAAGGTCTCCAGCGCAATCGAGCGTGTGGCCCCTTGCGTGGCTTTGGAAAAGACCAGGTCGCGCAGCTCCGAAAACATGGAAGTAGAAAACCGCAAAACACCATACGCCAGCAGCAGCCCCACCGGCACCACCAGCAGGGCAGCGGGGTCAGTGGCTTTAACGTTGAGTGCATCTACCAGTTGCTTGAGCAGCAGCGGCACTCCCACATTGGCGACCTTGGCACCCACCATGAAAAGCAGTGCGGCAAGCACACGCCATTTGTACTCCCACAAATAAGGCATAAGTCGGCGCAAGGCCGACCACTCAGCGGCATTAGCCACGTTGGAAGCTGAGGGTTGTGGAGAAGCTATTTCGCCGCTACGTCGCATGGGGGACAATTCCGAGCTGTTTTTGTACTCAGATTGTCACCCATGCCCCGTTCACCCGTACTGCCCAGCGTTGCCCTGCCCACCGACAAAGAGTTGGTGCTCAAGGTTGTGCCTATGCCTGGAGACTGCAACGCCAACGGTGACATCTTTGGTGGCTGGGTGATGTCGCAGGTGGACTTGGCAGGTTGTGTGCTGGCCATGCGGCTGGCAGGAGGTAACCGCATGGCCACCGTGGCTGTGAAGGAATTTATCTTCAAGCAACCCGTGCGCGTGGGCGATGTGCTGTCGTTTTACTCCTGCGTGACACGCGTGGGGCGCACCTCCGTCACTGTAGATGTCGAGGTGTTTGCCGAGCGCATGACACACCAGGGCGAGTTCGTCAAAGTGACCGAGGCCGTCCTGACCTATGTGGCCATTGATGCGCAGGGCCAATCGCGCCCCTTGAACCTGCCCGCAGAAGAGCGCACCCCGGCCTGATGCCATCTTGGCCCTTCAGTAAAAAAGCCTGAGCGCGTTCTGCACTCAGGCTTTTTTTATGGCCGCACCGCTGAAATCAGGCTGCTGCAGCCACCGTTTGTGTTCCAACCGGCTTGAGCGCGCTGCTGCCTGGTTTTTCCGCACGGTTGTGCACACCCACCTCAATTTCACCGGAAAGCTGGCCGCCTTCTTCAATCACAATTTTTCCGTAACGGATTTTACCGCTGACCTTGCCTGTGCTGTGAATGACCAGCTTCTGGCGCACCGTGAGCGAGCCTGTGAACTCACCATGGATCTCGGCAATATCGATCTCTGCCGAACCATGAAAAGCGCCTTGCTGCGTAATCTGAATCACGCGCGAGTCCATGGTGGCTTCCACTGTGCCTTCCACCACCAAGGTATCGCAATCCGTGATCTCGACGCCCTTGAGCTTGATATTGGGCCCTACGGTCAGCTTGCTGCCGCCATGTTCTGTGGTTGCCGCCTGCTGCTCTGGCACATGGCTGCTGGTATCCACCGGGCGGGCACCCACTGCGTCACTGCTGCTGGATGCTGCAGGGGTTGATTGCAAGGTACTGCTGGTTGCGCTCAGGCCGCCGGGCGTAGTCGTGGTGCGGGTGGAAAATGTCTGTGGTTCACGCTTGGTAAAAAAGGGACTGTTCACGGCCATGCTTGCTCCTGATAGAAAGTCTTGAGCTTAGGAATGGTCTGCGGATACTTTTTCCCTCGTTTCGCAACAAGCGTAAGCAAAGACTACGGCTGTGGCGTCTGCTTACGCGTGTTGCCTGCACATACAAGACGTACAGGTACTCAGCGCCACCCAAGTGGCAGATGCTTGCCCTCAAGACGTGATGTAAGCGGCCATGCCCACTGCCAGCATCTCGCCCTCTTCACTCAAAAAATCCATGCGTGTGGTTGCCACGCGCGAGCCCAGCCGCAGCACTTCGGCTCGCACCAAAAAGCGCTCTCCAATGCCCGGGCGCATGTAGTCCACGCGCAAGTCAATGGTGCCCAGTCTGGCAAACCGCTCGGTGCGCTTCATCACGGGCTCGTCCATGTGTTTGGCGCCAATGGCGGCCATCACCGCCACCCCGGCCATGGCATCCAGCGCCGCACTGATAGCACCGCCATGAATGCGGTTGTACGTGGCGTGCCCTACCAGGTGCGGCTGCATCTCCATGCGGGCCGTTACCGTGGTGGCATTGGCGCTCTGCAGCTTGAGGCCAAGCACTTTGTTGAAGCTCACAAACTCTTCCGTCAAATGCTGGAGCACGGCCATGAACTCAGGCTCAAATTGCAGCACTGCCGCATCGGTTTTGGTAGATGGCATAGACATTCAGAAAAAAAAGAGAGCTACCTTCGCTTTAAATTCAATAGTTTCAGATAGTTTTCTATCTGAAAACCAATGTACATAAGCGCTAACAGCTCTTATTTATGAAACTCCGCGAGCAACCCACACATCCAAAGGATTGCGTCTGCAGCTGCGGTTCTATGCAGAGCCTTCGCACCACACAGCGTTCGATACAAGCGCAACGTCAGCTGCGACTGCTGCAGTCAGCCAGCCTCGTTGCACGCAAGCTCCTGCCCACTTTGCGGTGCGGCAGGCTGCGCCTGCCTTCTGACTTCAGCAGTTGCGCAAGTCAGGCTTGCGTTTTTAGTGGAAGACCACACCTTCGCTTCGCTCTATGACCGATACAAGATCGGCCTAGATTTCAGCACTTGCTGAAATCAGGTTTTCTCTTCTAACGAAAACGCTCGCCCACTTTGCAGTGCGGCAGGCTGCGCCTGCCTTCTGACTTCAGCAGTTGCGGAAGTCAGGCTTGCGTTTTTCCATAAAAGCGGTGAATGCTTCGCGGGCAGCGGGCTGGGTCAGCATGCGACCAAAACTTTGGCCTTCTTCGGCCATTTGTGCCTTGATGGCATCGCGCTGGCCGCCCTTCATCAGTCGCTTGGTTTCCACCAGGGCTGACAAGGGTTTGGCCGCCAGCTTGGCCGCCTGTGCCTGGGCCACGCCATTGACTTCAGTGGGTGGCACTACGCGGTTGACCAGACCTACTTCCAGCGCTGCTTCGGCCATGAAAGGCTCGCCCAGCAACAGGGCTTCTGCGGCACGCTGGTAGCCCATCAAGCGGGGCAGCAGCAGGCTGGATGCGGCTTCAGGACACAGCCCCAGATTTACGAAAGGCACAGAGAAAGCCGCGTTGTCGCCGGCATAAACCAGGTCGCAATGCAGCAGCATGGTGGTGCCAATGCCCACAGCCGGGCCAGCAACGGCGGCAATCAGTGGCTTGGGGAAATCAGCCAATGCATGCAAGAACTGAAACACCGGGCTTTGCTGGGGCAGGCCATCGCCAGCGCCTTGGCGCGACAAAAAGTCACCAATGTCATTGCCTGCGCTGAACACGGTGGCATCGCCTTGCAGCACCACCACGCGCACAGCGTCATCGGTGGCAGCGCTGGTCAACGCGGCTGCCATTGCGCCATACATGGCCTGGGTGATGGAGTTTTTCTTATCGACACGATTGAGTGTGACGGTGCGCACACCGGCTTCGGTGTGTACCAGGATGTCTTGGGTAGCGGTATCTGTCATGGGTTTTCCTGCAAAAAATTCAACACAAAGGCCGTGCTGCGCCGAGACGAGGTCAATACACCACGTCTAGGGCGTGCAACCACGGCACCTTACTCTTTGTAATAAACGATTTGATGGCTGGTTGCCAGCAAGCTGCCTTCGCTGTCCCACAGCTGGGCGGTCTGGTCAAAGTAACCATTGCGAAAGGCCTGCGCGCTGGCCTGGGCCAGCAGGTGCTTGTCGCCCTGCTTGGTCAGCTGCTCACTGCTGGCATGGAAATATACGGTCATCCCGACGGTGCCCGCAGGAACCCGGCGGGCACGGCGCAGCCAGACACGGGGGAAAAACACATCTGACAAGGCGGTCAGTGCGGGAAAGTCCAGCGCGCGCGCAGGCTCGTCGCGCACCCACAGCTGGGAAATGCTTTCGTGCCCGCTGTCATCCCAGGTTTTAGGGATTGCGCCCTGCACCACGCGCATGTCGTAACGCTGCAGCCATTCCATGGCGCCGCGCGTGTCAAAGCGCTCGCAGCTTTGTGGATCAGGCATGGCCGGATGCGCAATGTCATCAAGGCTGAATGTCTCTCGGCGCACGGCGGTAATCACCGTTGCCGTGGTGGACACCACCAGCTCGCCTTGCGCATTGCGTTGCCCCATCAGCACCGTCCAGTGCTGGGTTGAGCGATTGGTTCGCACAGGAGTGGCTTCAATGCGCACATCCCCCGCCTCAACAGGCCCCGCGAAATTGACGGTGATGGATAACGGATCGCCCAGCACCTGGGGGTGCTGCAGTACCGCTTGCAGCATCTGCGCTGCGGTGATGCCGCCGTACGGCCCCACCATGTTCCAGTAGGCTGCAGGTGCCTGGGTGTGCACACTGCCATCGTGCTGGGGCGTCATGCGCAAAGCAGCATCCAGAGGATGTATATCCGTGACAGTCATGTCCTTGTGGGAGTCTTGCGGGGCGCTCATATCATGAAATCTCCGAGAAAAGCTCACCTTGCCCTGGCTGCTTGGAAGCTGCCAAGGCGCTACGTTCTATCTTAGAGAATGTAGTGCCATGGCCCGCAGGTGGCTGACCCTTAGGTGTCATCTGTGTAGTGCCATCCAGCCAGCGCTCCAGCACCGACAAGGCGCGGGGCCACAGCGAGCGCTCCATCTCTGCGCGGAAAAATCCAAAATGGCCAATGCGCCGCAGCGGGGTGTCCAGCATGCGCAAGCGCTCAATACTTTGCGGACAATTGCGGTACCAGCTGACCAGCGAAGCGGTGGAGCGCCACGACATCATTTCGTCATCCTCCATCGAAAATGCATGCAAGGGGTAACGCGCTGCGGCGTAGGCCTTGCGCAAGGGCTCGCCTTCTACCCCGATTCCGTAATTGGGGTGCATGCACCACTTGCGCCATTGCCAGATTACGCCAGCGGGCAAATCGCCCACCAGGCCCCATTTCTTGCCGGGCATGCAGCCGCACACACTGGTGATCAACGGCGCAATCCCCCACCACCACAGCAAGACTTTGCGCCGCGTGGGTGGTGCGTTATCACGCCAGTAACCGCTGCCACTGGCAATACAGAGCAAACCATCAATGGGCAGGGGGGGTGCATTCATGCCGGGCAGCTGTGCCCCTACGCTGTGCCCAATCCAGTACAAAGGCACGCTGGGCGACTGGATGCGCAAATGCGTTGCGACGGCCGCGCAGTCCGCAGCCCAATCCATAAGATTGACTTTGGCCTGGCGCAAAGGGCCATGCAAAGACTCGGCATGCCCCCGGTAATCAAACGTAGTGACGGCATAGCCATGGGCCGCCAGCCACTGAGAAAATGCGGTGTAAAACCGCTGCGGTACGCCGATGGCTGCGGCCACCACCACCTGACCCCGCACCCGGATATCTACAGGCAGGCACTGCCGCAGGGCCAGTGGCCCTGCGGCAGTGCCTGCAACCTCTAATGTTGACGCTTGCCAGCGCACCTTTACCCCTTGGCCCGCTGTAGCGTCGTGCATGGCTTAAACCCGTTCGAAAATACCAGCAGCGCCCTGACCTGTGCCTACGCACATGGTGACCATGCCGTACTTGAGGTTGTGGCGGCGCAGGGCGTGCACCACCGTAGCGGCACGAATGGCACCTGTGGCCCCCAATGGGTGGCCCAGCGCAATCGCGCCTCCCATGGGGTTTACTTTGGCGGGGTCAAGACCCAAGGTGTTCATCACCGCCAGTGACTGAGCGGCAAAGGCTTCGTTCAGTTCAAACCAGTCAATGTCCTGGTGGTTAATGCCGGCATAACGCAGCGCAGCAGGAATGGCTTCAATGGGGCCAATGCCCATGATCTCTGGCGGCACACCGCGTGCGGCAAAGCTTACAAAACGCGCCAGCGGGGTCAGCCCAAACTGCTTGACAGCTTTTTCACTGGCCAAAATCAATGCACCTGCGCCATCGCTGGTTTGTGACGAATTACCGGCTGTGACCGATCCGCGTGCCGCAAACACCGGGCGCAGTTTGCCCAAGGCTTCCAGCGTGGTGCCTGGACGCGGGCCTTCATCCAGGCTCACAGTGCGTGTCTTGGTCATCACTTCACCAGTGGCCAGATTGGGCATGCGATCGATGATGTCAAACGGTGTGATTTCGTTGGTGAACTCACCCGCCTGCTGCGCCTTGACGGCGCGCAGGTGCGACTCCAGCGCAAACGCATCTTGCTGCTCGCGGCTGATCTTCCACTGCTGCGCCACCTTCTCTGCGGTCAGCCCCATGCCATAGGCAATGCCCACGTTTTCATCGCGTGCAAACACCTCGGGGTTGAACGATGGCTTGTTGCCGCCCATGGGCACCATGCTCATGGATTCAGCACCACCAGCGATCAGCACGTCGGCCTCACCCACACGAATGCGGTCAGCGGCCATCTGAATGGCAGACACACCCGATGCGCAAAAGCGGTTCACCGTGATACCGCCAATGGGGTGATCAAACGCCAGCCCCACAGCGATACGCGCCATGTTCATGCCCTGCTCTCCCTCTGGGAAAGAGCAACCGATGATGGCGTCTTCGATTGCCTTCGGGTCCAGCGTCGGCACTTGCAGCATGGCCGATTTCATCGCGGCCACCAGCAAATCATCGGGACGGGTATTTTTAAAGTAACCGCGGCCAGAACGACCAATAGGGGTGCGTGTTGCGGCAACGATGTACGCGTCTTGTACTTGTTTCATGACCAAATTCCTTGGTTGTCTCTTCGCTCTTTAAGCTGTTACGGGGCTTCTCACACTGTGCGCAGCGCATGCCAGCAGTCAGCGCACAAGGGCCACCCCGCAGCGTTGCTGGCGCCCCCCGTCCCGCGAAGCGAGAGAAGGGGGAAGGCGCGCAGCGACTCAGTGGGGTGCTTCAATTTCGAACAGGTTTGCCCGTGTTGAGCATGCCCAAAATACGTTCATGCGTTTTGGGCTGGCCAATCAGATGACAGAAAACTTTGCGCTCCATGGCCAGCAGGTACTCCTCGGTGACCAGGGAACCTGCGTCCACCTCGCCACCGCAGACCACCTCCGCAATCATGGCTGCGATCTTGAAGTCATAGGCGCTGATAAAGCCGCCATCACGCATATTCACCAGCTGCGCCTTGATGGTGGCAATACCGCTGCGCCCCGCCACAGGGAAAGCGCGCTTGATGGGGGCGCGCCAGCCGCCCGTGGCCATGGCCTTGGCTTCGTTGATGGCCACAAACAGCACTTCGTCCTTGTGCGGCACGATGATGTCGCTGTCCAGCAAAAAGCCCAGCTTGCGCGACTCGATCGCACTGGTACCCACCTTGGCCATGGCCGCAGCGGTAAAGCCTTCGGTCAGGAAAGGCAGCACATCTTTGCTGGTGGAGCTGGCCATGTTCTCTGCAGCGCGGCGCGCAATATAGGTCAGGCCACCGGCACCAGGCACCAGCCCTACGCCCACCTCAACCAACCCGATATAGCTTTCCATGTGTGCCACGCGGCGAGCCGAATACACGGCCAGCTCACAGCCACCTCCCAGTGCCATGCCATTAATGGCCGCAACCACCGGTACTTGCGCATAACGGATGCGCATCATCATGGCCTGCAGCTCTGACTCGATGCTATCGATCGCATCAGCACCACCGACCAGGAAGGCGGGCATGGTGGCTTCCAGGTCAGCACCCACGCTGAACGGCGCATCGCCCGACCAGATCACCATGCCCTGAAAGTCTTGCTCGGCGGTATCCACCGCTTCAACCAGGCCTTCCATGACTTCCGGGCTGATGGCATGCATCTTGTTTTTGATGCTGGCAATCAAGATTTCACCGTCCAGCGTCCAGGTGCGCAGAGCTTTGGATTCGAACAGCGTCGTGCCTGCTGTCTTCCAGTCGGGCAAGCTGGTTTCACCCAGCAGTTTTTCAGGGAACAGCTGGCGTTCATATACGGGCAGCACGCGGCGGGCCACAAACTTGCCCAGCGCGGGGCTCCAGGAACCTTCACCCGTGTGCACGCCACCGGCGGCAGCCACCGGGCCTTCAAACACCCACTTGGGCAAAGGTGCTTTGGACAGAGCCTTGCCTGCGTCGATGTCTTCCTGAATCATCTTCGCAACGTCCAGCCAGCCTGCTTCTTGCCACAGCTCGAACGGACCTTGCTTCATGCCAAAGCCCCAGCGCATGGCCTGGTCCACATCGCGGGCGGAATCGGCAATGCTCTCCAGGTGCACAGCAGCATAGTGAAAGCTGTTGCGCAAAATGGCCCACAGGAACTGGCCGGGCGCGCCTTCTGCATTGCGCAGCAGCTTCAGTCGCTCGGCAGCAGGCTTTTTGAGCATGCGCGCATACACCTCATCGGCCTTTTGGCCGCCGGGAATGTAGTCCTCGCTGTCCAGCTCAAACTGCAAAATGTCACGGCCTACTTTTTTGTAGAAACCGGCCTTGGTCTTTTGCCCCAGATTGCCCAGCTCCAGCAACTTCTTCAACACGGGCGGTGTGCCAAAGCTGTCGTAGAAGGGATCGGTCTCGGCGCTCAAGGTGTCTTGCAGCGTCTTGATGACGTGGGCCATGGTGTCCAGACCCACCACATCTGCGGTACGGAAGGTGCCCGACGATGCACGACCGAGCTTTTTGCCAGTCAAGTCGTCCACCACGTCGAACGTCAGGCCAAAGTTTTCGACCTCCTTCATTGTCGTCAGCATGCCGGCAATGCCGATGCGGTTGGCGATGAAGTTGGGCGTGTCTTTAGCGCGCACCACCCCCTTGCCCAGGCCGCTGGTGACAAAAGCCTCCAGTTGGTCCAGCACTTCGGGGTTGGTAGTGGGCGTGTTGATCAGCTCCACCAGCGGCATATAGCGTGGCGGGTTGAAGAAGTGAATGCCACAGAAACGCGGCTTGATGGCTTCAGGCAGCGCTTCAGACAGCTTGGTAATGGACAGACCCGAAGTGTTCGATGCCACCAGCGCGTGCTTGGCAACAAACGGCGCGATCTTGGTGTACAGGTCCAGCTTCCAGTCCATGCGCTCGGCAATCGCCTCAATGATGAGGTCACAGCCCTTGAGCAGCTTGAGGTGTTCCTCGTAGTTCGCGGGCTGGATCAAGTCCGCGTCTTCCGCCACGCCGATGGGCGATGGCTTGAGCTTTTTCAGATTGGCAATCGCCTTTTCAGCGATGGCACTTTTAGCGCCTTCCTTGGCTGGCAGGTCAAACAAAATGACCGGCACTTTGACGTTCACCAGATGCGCAGCAATTTGCGCACCCATCACGCCAGCGCCCAGCACGGCGACTTTCTTCACATTGAATCGGGACATGAGAATGTTCCATTGAATGCTGCCCATAGGCCTGCATGACGCCCCACCAGGTAAGCGCCATGCAGGCCGGGTCAGCGTTGTTCTTCTTTACTGTACGCGCACCCAGGTCTGGGTACGCCCGAAGGGGCCGATAGAGCCGCGCACTTCCAGCTTTGCACCGCCTTCAATCGGGGTCATGCGCAGCGTGTAGGTTTTGCCGTTTTCGGGGTCAAGAATCTTGCCGTCTTCCCAGACGTCTTTGCCCTCAGCCTTTTTGGCACCACGGATGATTTCCAGACCCACCACAGGCTTGTCTTTGCGGTCATCCGCGCACTTGTCGCAGACCGCGTTGGGGTTGGCACCCTCACGCAGCACACGCTCCACCTTGCCGGTCAGTACGCCACCGTGGTCGGTGATGCGCACTTCCGATTTGGGGGCCTGGGTTTTTTCATCCAGGCTCTTCCACAAACCGACTGGTGACATCTGCGCCATGGCTGGCGCACCGAAAGCTACGAAAACCAGAGCTGCTAACACTTTATTCATGAGAACCTCCGTATCAAAGACTTTCACATTGAAGGAAATACGTGCGCTGGCAGCTACTTAACTAAGAGCTGCGTCGGTATCCATCAGCACCTTGCTACCGGCACGTGCGGTACGCATCAGCGTGACGGTTTCGGGGAACAGCTTGGCAAAGTAAAAGCGTGCGGTTTGCAGTTTGCCGACGTAGAACGGATCGGTATTACCGGCCGCAATGGCACGCAATGACACCTGGGCCATGCGGGCAAACAGGTAGCCGAACACCAGGTGGCCGGCTACACGCAGGTAATCCACCGATGCAGCACCCACTTCGTCAGGGTTTTGCATGCCCTTGAATCCGATTTCGGTGGTGAACTTGGTCATCTGCTCGCCCAGCATGGCGATGGGGTTGATGAACTCGGCCATCTTCTCGTTGACGCCCTCTTCTTCCACCAGCTGCGCCACCAGCTTGCCAAACTTCTTCAGTGTTGCGCCCTGATTGCCCAGCACTTTGCGGCCCAGCAGATCCAGTGCCTGCACGCCGTTGGTGCCTTCATAGATCATGTTGATACGGTTATCGCGTACGTACTGCTCCATGCCCCATTCTTTGATGAAGCCATGGCCGCCAAAGACCTGCTGGCTGGCGGTGGTGGCAATCCAGCCGTTGTCGGTCAGGAAGGCTTTCACGATGGGCGTAAGCAGTGCCACCAAGTCAGCGCTGTCTTTTTGCACCTTCTCGTCAGGGTGGTTCAGCTCTTTGTCGATCAGCAGTGCGCAGAAAGTTGACAGCGCACGGCCGCCTTCGGCATACGCCTTGGCCGTCAGCAACATGCGGCGCACGTCGGGGTGCACGATGATGGGGTCGGCAGGCTTGTCTTTGGCTTTGACGCCCGAGAGGCTGCGCATTTGCAGACGATCCTTGGCGTAGGCCAGCGCGTTTTGGTAAGCCACTTCGGTCAGACCCAGCGACTGGTTGCCCACGCCCAGACGTGCGGCATTCATCATCACGAACATGGCTTGCAGGCCCTTGTTGGGCTGGCCCACCATTTCGCCAACTGCATCTTCCATCACGATCTGAGCGGTCGCGTTGGACTTGATGCCCATCTTGTGCTCCAGACCACCGCAGTAAATGCCGTTACGCTCACCGAGCGAGCCATCGGCATTGACTTTGTACTTAGGCACCACAAACAGGCTGATGCCCTTGGAGCCCACAGGCGCATCGGGCAAACGTGCCAGCACCAGGTGAATGATGTTGGAGGTGAAATCGTGCTCACCTGCCGAAATAAAAATCTTGTTGCCCGTGATCTTGTAGGTGCCATCCGCCTGTGGCTCAGCCTTGGAGCGCAGCAGTCCCAGATCGGTGCCGCAATGGGGTTCGGTCAGGCACATGGTGCCAGTCCACTCACCACTGGTCAGCTTGGGCAGGTACTTGGTCTTGAGGTCATCAGAGCCATGGGCGTGCAATGCTTCGTAAGCGCCATGCGACAGACCCGGGTACATGGTCCACGCCTGATTGGCGCTGTTGAGCATTTCGTACAACGCCGAGTTGACGGCAAAGGGCAGCCCTTGTCCACCGTATGCCGGGTCGCACGACAGTGCAGGCCAGCCACCTTCTACAAACTGTGCATAGGCTTCTTTGTAGCCCTTGGGGGTGGTCACTTCATGCGTGGTCTTGTCCAGATGGCAGCCCTCTTCATCACCGCTGATGTTCAAAGGAAATGCCACGTTGGCAGCAAATTTGCCTGCCTCCTGCAGCACGGCATTGATGGTGTCGGCATCCACCTCGGCATGCTTGGGCAGCGCTTTGTATTCTTCTTCGATCTTGAACACTTCGTGCATCAAGAATTGCATGTCGCGCAGGGGCGGGTTGTAGCTGGGCATGGTTTGTCTCCTCGTGTATCAGCAATAACAGTTGTGAAGGGTGTGGCTTACGCCTGAAGGGGCTGTGCGCCGTAGCGCAGCAAAATGCTTTCAAAACCTGCCAAAGCGCGCTGCATGGCACCCGAGCTGCGCATGAAGCGCGCCTCGTAATGCAGCACCAGAATCAGGCCGTGAATTTCTGACAGAACCTGGCTTTCATCGACATCTGCGGCCAGGTCACCAAGTTCTTTGCACTGGGTGATGGAGCGGCGCATGGCCTCGTGCCACGTGCCCACGGAGTTGACCAGCGCATCGCGCACAGGACCAATGTTGTCGTGGAACTCAATCGCGCCACTGATATAAATGCAGCCCGAGTCCAACTCGACGCTGGTGCGCTTCATCCAGTTGTCGAACAGTGCGCGCAGTCGCAGCAAGCCGCGCTCAGCCTGCAGCGCCGGGTAAAAAACCTCTTGCTCAAAGCGCTGGTGATATTCACGAATCACCGAAATCTGAAGTTCTTCGCGTGAACCGAAGTGGGCAAAAACGCCTGACTTGCTCATCTGCGTTGCTTCGGCCAAGCCACCAATCGACAAGCTTTCCAGGCCGTTGTGCATGGCCAGCTGCAAGGCAGCATCAATAATGTGGGCCTTGGTCTGCAGCCCTTTGGGAGAAGCGCGATGGCTGGCCCCTGCTCCCCGCGGCTTAGGTGCAGCGGCAGAGCTGGTTGGGACGGTGGGAAAAATGTGTGGGGTGAGAGACATGCATTACCAATAAAAACGAACGTGCGTTCTTTTTTAATCGTAAAAACATCCCTCTGCTTTGAGCATAGGTGCAAACCCTTGGCTTCAAGGATTTTTTATTCTCACCCCGGCATCCGTGATTCCAGCAGGTAACAAAAAAGGGCGGCAGCCTTCGCTGTCGCCCTTTGGGGTTGGGTGCCTGGTATTTTTAAATCAGCATCGCCAGGCTGGCATCCATGTTTTCTGTGGGCTGCCGGCGAAAGCCTGTACGCACGAAGCGCTGCATGCGTCCTAAAACAAAAGACATCAGCACACTGGCTGCAACCTGCGCTTCCACCGTGGGCGTCGCAGAGCCCAAAGCACCCGCAGCAGGACGCAGGCATTGGCGAAGTGTCGACTCGATACGGTCAAAAAACTGATTCATGCGTGCTTGCAAGCGGTCATGCTCCAGCTGCAAGGCATCGCCCACCATCACTCGCACCATACCGGGGTTGCGCTCAGCAAATTGCAGCAGCAACGCAACAATGCGCGCTGCGCGGCGAGCACCGTCTTCTGGCGTCATTTCAACTGCTTCCCCCTCGCGGCCAGCGACCTGCTGCACCAAGGCGAAGACTGACTGCTCGATAAAGTCAATCAACCCTTCGAACATCTGCGCCTTGCTGGCGAAATGACGGTACAACGCCGCTTCACTGACAGATAGATTCGCTGCCAGGGCTGCCGTAGTGATGCGGTCACTGCCAGGCTTTTCCAGCATGGCCGCCAATGCCTGAAGAATCTGCTCACGACGCTCACCGGGTTTAGGGCGCTTGCGCGTGCGGGGCTGCTCCTCCAGCGAAGGATTGGCAACTACAGTCTCGGCTATTTCGGTCAGTGGGCTCAGAACTTCAGATACGGACATAAGGCAGGCAAATCAACAGGTAAATCAATTCATTCTCTCACAGAGCATAGCGGAAGTAACCGTTTGTCAGATCAAGAGAATCAGAAGTTGTTACTCACTGAATATGAGTTGTACTTTCATTCCTTGGTCATACGCACCTTGCCCAAAACGCAGGTCAGCACCGTGGCCTTGGGCTATTTCTTGTGCAATCGCAAGTCCTAATCCAGTCCCCTCTGCGACAACACCAGGCACACGGTAAAAGCGCTGGGTCAAACGTGTGTACTCACCCACTGCAACACCCGGGCCATCATCTTCGACTTCGACATAGGCGCGCATACCCCGCTCGTCTGCAATTTTTCTGCCGCACCGCAATGTCACTTGCCCGCCTTGCGGCGTGTATTTGATGGCGTTGTCTAAGACGTTGCTTATTAATTCACGCAGCAACCATTCGTGACCTGTGACGTGGGCTGACTCCGCCTCCAGCCCCAAATCCAGGCCTTTGACCAAAGCGCTGTCCAAAAATGACTCCAGCAACGCCTCGCACAGGCTTTTCAAATCCACCCGCTGCGCCGCTGCGCCCTGCTCCAGGCCACTGTCTACACGCGACAAGGCCAAGAGCTGGTTGGCCAATTGTGTGGTTCTGCGCGATGCCTTGCGCAACTGATCGACTTGCTCAGCCGACAGCACAATGCTTTTGCCTGAAGCACTCTGGGCCATCAAAGCCCACGCCTCGACTTGCGACTGCAAAGCCGCCAAAGGTGTGCGCAACTGGTGTGCAGCATCAGCGATAAACCGCTGCTGGGTCTCATTTTCAGCATGGGCTTTTGCAAAAAGCCGATTTAGCGCATTGGCCATGGCCTGTACCTCGGCAGGTGCATCCGGTACGTTGTCAATCGGACGGACATCTTTGGGCAATCTGGATTGAACGGCCTGCGCCAAAGTGAGCCAAGGCGTCAGCGCCCTGCGAGCGGCCATATGCGCCATGGCTGCCAGCACCAGCAGCATCAGCAAAGCGGGCAAGCTGGTGAGCAACAGGTCTTGCACAGCAGGCGACTGCCCCGGATGCTCGGCAATCTGCGTGGCCACGCTGTAACCCAGCCAAACGGCCGACAGCATCAGCCCCAGCATGGGCAGCAACATTGGCAAAAACAAAGCCACCCAGCGCTTGCGAATGAGTAATTGCATAAATATTAAAAAATGAGCTTATAACGCTTATGCACATTAGATTTCAATGTAAATAAGCATTGAAATCATTGAAAACAAAGCGCTTGCAGCTATTAAATTCAAACAATCACAGTTTCTTGTTGAAGCAAATCCAGGCGGTATCCAAAGCCTCGGATTGAACGCAAGGCCACCCCATACGGCTCCAATTTGGCGCGCAGGCGCGATACATAAACTTCCACTGCGTTCGGTGTGATCTCTTTATCCCAGCCTGTCAAGGCCTGAAGCAGCTTGTCTTTGCTGGCGGGCTTGGGCGCATGAATCAGCAAGTACTCCAAAACAGTCCACTCACGAGGCCCCAGGTCAATGGTCTGCAGCTCGCCACTGCCCTCCTGGCCACCCGCCCATACACAGGCACTGCGCGCTGCAGTATCCAGAGCCAGCGGACCAAAGCTCAACACCGCACTGTTAGCGGCTTGTGAGCGGCGCAGCAATGCACGCAGCCGCGCCAAGAGTTCAGGCAGCTCATAGGGCTTGACCATGTAATCGTCAGCCCCCAGATCAAGCCCACGTACACGGTCATGCAAGCCATCACGTGCCGTCAGCATCAGCACTGGCATACACGTGCAGTTCATCCCTTTGCCACGCATGCGAGACAGCAATTCCAGCCCGTCCATGCCTGACAGGCCAATGTCCAAAATAGCGATATCGAAAGACTCCTGCGCCAGCACTTCCAGCGCACGCTCAGCGCTGCTGACCCAGTCCACGGCATAACCAGCATCGGCCAGACCCAGCTTCATACCGCTGGCCACCATCAAATCGTCTTCAACCAGCAAAAGCCGCATCACATGCCCCCTATGTGCGCCTTTTTATGCTCTTGGCGCTCCATCTGCGTTGAATGGTGCAATCCGCACGCGGAACTGCCTTGTATACCTTCACGCGATAGTAGTGACTTTTCTCACTGGCTTGGCAGTGGCCAATTCTCGCTCTTGCATCAAATGCATAAAAAAACGCTGAGACTTTTCAGTGCTCAGCGTATTCGTGGATTAGTGGCTGCGAATCATCGTGCCATAGGCTTGGTCCGTCAAAATCTCCAGCAGCATGGCATGCGGCACGCGGCCGTCAATGATGTGCACGGCATTCACGCCAGCCTTGGCCGCATCCAGCGCACCGGCAATCTTGGGCAGCATGCCGCCAGAGATAGTGCCATCTGCAAACAAGCCGTCAATCTCGCGCGCGGTCAGATCGGTCAGCAGGTTGCCCCCCTTATCCAGCACCCCTGGAGTATTGGTCAGCAACACCAGTTTTTCAGCCTGCAACACGGTGGCCAGCTTGCTGGCCACCACATCAGCGTTGATGTTGTAGCTCTCGTTCTCTTCGCCAAACCCGATGGGGCTAATCACCGGAATGAAGGCATCATCCTGTAGCGCCTGCACCACATTCGGGTCAATTGCCACAATGTCACCCACTTGCCCCACATCATGCTCGATCGATGGATCTTTGTTATCCAGCAACTTCAATTTCTTGGCACGAATCAAACCACCATCGCGCCCTGTCAGGCCCACGGCCTTGCCACCCGCCTGATGAATCAGGCCCACGATGTCCTGCTGCACTTCACCGGCCAGCACCCACTCCACCACTTCCATCGTCTCGGCATCGGTGACACGCATGCCTTGAATAAACTGACCCTTTTTGCCCAATCGGTTCAGAGCGGTTTCAATCTGCGGCCCCCCGCCATGCACCACCACCGGGTTGATGCCCACCAACTTCAAGAGCACCACATCTTCCGCAAAGTCCGCCTGCAGTGCAGGATCGGTCATGGCGTTACCGCCATACTTGATGACCATGGTCTTGCCATGGAACTTGCGTATGTAAGGCAAGGCCTGAGCCAGAATTTCGGCCTTGTCGCGAGGGGCAATGTGGGTGGTGGAGTCGGTCATGATTGCTAATGTTCAGTCACGTGGGACAATGATCAATACGGATGGGCTGCATTGTGCCGCAATTAGAGCCTCAATTCAGATGCACCAAGACTGCCGACAGACCAATAACTTAGCCCCTAAAGAAAAAACCGGATGTCTTCAAGCCAATTTTCATTTTTAGAATTATTAAGGTATGACGCATTTATTGCACTTCTTGCCTCGTTTTTTACCTGCCTATTTCTGGTATTGACAAAGAAATGGCATGGCAATTTTTCAATGGACTCAAGTGATGGTGTTCAAAAAGTTCACACAACCCCAACACCCCGCATCGGTGGCATTGGTATTGCGATTGGCATACTTGCAGGATTTGCAGCCTCAAGCCATGACATTGCAGCTAGTGAAAAAAGAGTCATTCTGAGTGCTATTTTGTTAGCGGGTATACCTGCATTTATTTTTGGTCTA
Source organism: Comamonas avium (assembly GCF_014836675.1). Classification (GTDB taxonomy): domain Bacteria; phylum Pseudomonadota; class Gammaproteobacteria; order Burkholderiales; family Burkholderiaceae_C; genus Comamonas; species Comamonas avium. Next base: position 498,374 of record NZ_JACSQK010000003.1, on the reverse strand, counting down.
CTTGAAGACCTGACCAAGAAAGTATCAGTCAAAGTCAGGCTTTTGGCGACTATGGCCTCTGGTGTACTTGGCTGGGGTATTACAGGCGTATCACTTACCCACGTTGATATACCAGGATTTGATTACCTTCTCGGTTTCACTCTAATTTCTGTTATTTTCACTGCCATTGCAGTTGGTGGTGTCGCCAATGCAATCAATATTATTGATGGCCTGAATGGACTTACAGCAGGTACTGCCCTTATTATTTTAGCTGCATTTGGATTCATTGCCCGCCAAGTGGGCGATATTCCACTAGCGTTCACATGCCTGATCATAGCTGGTGCCGTAGGTGGATTCTTTCTTGTAAATTGGCCCAAAGGAAAAATTTTCCTCGGTGATGGTGGTGCTTATTTTCTAGGATTTACGCTTGCTTGGATCGCTGTACTTCTTCCAGAGCGTAACAGCAGCATCTCGCCATGGACAAGCCTTCTTATATGCTCTTACCCGATTATTGAAGTAGCTTTCAGCGTTTTGCGTCGTTGCTTGCGCGAGGGTTACAGCCCCACTGAGCCAGATTTTTCTCATTTGCATTCTCTAGCCAACAAGCGTTGGGCAAAAAAACTTTTTTCTAATTTTTCTAAGGCAATGCAAAATGGCCTAACTTCACCTTTTCTCTGGGTTTATGCAATGATTCCGTGTGGATTGGCCGTTCTAACGTATCAAAGCAAATTACTGACCGCAGTGTCTTTTCTATTTAGTTTCGTTTTTTATCTGATGTTCTATAGCAAGCTTGCATTTTTCAGGTGGATACCTAAATAGATTGAAAATATTTTCTCAAACGTTCTAAGTAATTTTCGCTTTCCAGCGTCATTTCATCAGGGGCCCAAGGTGCAAAATATTTTGGGGCTTCTGGATTAAATGGCCCACCCTTAACTTCCAATAATACAGATCCCTCTTCTAATGAGACGACGGTGTGCCATTGCCCTGGCTGAACCTCAACGCCAATTGCCACACCTTTTTCACCTGCATGCCGCCCGGCACCAAATAAATGCGTGAACTCCACCTCACCTTTATTATCAAAAATCACTAGCCCTAACAAGCCCTTCACAGCGATCAAGGTTTCCGCTCCTTGCTGGGAGCCATGACAGTGCGGCCTTAAATAGCTCTCAGGTTCAATCGCATTAAAAAATCGCTGACAAGCCTCTTGAAAGTCAGCATGCAAGTTCTTGTGCTGTCTTTTTCTAAGGTTTTTTTTAGCCTGAGAGCTCAACTCATTCAAAATATTTTCTGAAAATATATTTGCATGCATAAGTTACTTCTTCAATCTAGACACAATTTGTTTGACTGCATTTTCAGGTGAAAAAAGTTCGCGATAAATCAGACGACATTTTGAATAAATATCTTTATCAGTCTCTATATCCTTCATTAAAATTATTAATTTTCGCTCCAACTCTTCCACATTGGCATTCTCACAAACAACTCCTACTCCATAACCATCAATAATTTCCTTCAGATCATTTCCAGGATTGATATTTGCCAATACAGGGAGACCACTTTGCATGTAAGAAAGAAATTTACCAGGAATGTTATGTGATTTATGCCTTTGGTCTAGAGAAACTATGCCAACAGCACATTGTGCATAGAGAGCGGGTATATCATCAGGATGAATTTCATCTTTAAACAGAACATTATCCAGCAACCGTCGCTCTACTTGCGCAGTCAATCTTTTCACTTCGCTACCGCGACCAACAAACAGAAATCCGATATTTTTTTGATATTTTAATTTTTCTGCCAAATCTATCAGGACATCCATTCCCTGAGCAATACCCATATTTCCAGCATAAACAAAAATTTTACGACCTGCTAATATTGTATTTTCTATATCTATCGAGCATTTATCAGGCTTTGTATCAGCCAGCCAATTTTGAAGAACAACGACTTCTTTACCTTTATTCTCTATCCACTCTTTAAAATACGTCAAATTACCTGGAGTTTGCACCCCTATGGTATCTGCCACAGAATATTGATATCTTGCAATCGCGTTGAAGAAATGATAGGGAGCCCCTTTTCCCATCAATTCCATGTCTACCGCCCATTGAGGAAAGATATCTCTAATAATTAAATAACTTTTGCAATTATTTTTCTTTTTCAAAAAATTAACAAAGTATCCATGAAAAATGGAAGGCGCGTACCACACGACCGCATTCCATTGCACATTCATGAATGGGCTTTTTTTAAAATTTCTCCGCATGGAAAAAGACATCAGCAATTCTGCAATTGTTCTTCTTAAATAGCTGACATCTTTACTCTTTAAGGACTTTAACCTTAAAACCTGAAACCCATCCATTTCTTCAATTGAATAGTCTTCCTCAATATCCCACGAGGGAAGAATTACTGTCAACTGATGGCCTTGCGCAACAAACTCTCGTGATAAATCCCTTAGTTGTACTGCACCAGAATTACGCAAAGGAGGAAAAGTATCAGCAATTAAGGCTATTCTCATTATTCAATAATATTTAATATTTTTTCCACACTACACGGTTCACATAATCGGTATAGCTATGTACGATACGTAGAACCTTGTCACTCACATTCGGCATGCTGTAGTCATACACAGGGCGAATTCCGTGCGGATTACTGCGATCACTGCCACGTGGCTGACTGGCCAAAATGGCCAGCCCTTGCCGCACACGATTGACCTCTAAGCCCACCATCATGGCTGCAGCCTCTTCCATGCCTTCGGGGCGCTCATGCGCCTCGCGCAAGTTCAACGCGGGGAAGTTAAGGATGCTGGCCTCTTCATTGATAGTGCCGCTGTCTGATAGCACGGCTCTGGCGTGCAATTGCAGGTGGTTGTAATCATGAAACCCCAAAGGCTTCATCAGCTGCACCAAGGGATGAAACTGTATGCCCGTCACGTCAATGCGTTTTTGAGTACGAGGGTGCGTGCTCACCACCACTGGCAGGCCGTAGTCTTCTGCCAAAGTATTGAGTACCGCAGCTAGCTTGGTAAAGCTGCGCTCACTCTCAATGTTTTCCTCACGGTGGGCGCTGACAACAAAGTAGCCCTCTTTGGTCAGCCCCAAGCGTTGCAGTACAGAGGAAGCATCAATCTGTGGTCGGTAGTGCGTTAGCACCTCGAACATCGGGCTACCGGTTTTAATGACTTGATCAGGCGGCAAACCTTCACGCAGCAGGTAGTCACGTGCAATGCTGCTATATGTGAGGTTGATATCAGCGGTGTGGTCAACGATGCGACGGTTGATCTCTTCGGGCACTCGCATGTCAAAACAACGATTGCCAGCCTCCATGTGAAAGATGGGAACCTTGCGCCGCTTGGCTGGAATCACACTCAAGCAACTGTTGGTATCGCCAAGCACGAGCATGGCCTCAGGTTGTTCAGCTAATAGCAGACCGTCCATCTTGGCAATGATGGTGCCAATCGTCTCGGCAGCACTGCCAACCGCAGCGTTCAGAAAATGATCAGGCTTGCGAAGGCCCAGGTCATCAAAAAAAATCTGATTCAACTCGTAATCGTAGTTTTGACCCGTGTGCACCAGCACATGCTCGCAATGCTCATCCAAACGCGCCAGCACACGTGAAAGGCGAATGATTTCAGGCCGGGTACCAACCACGGTCATGATTTTGAGTTTTTTCATTGAAATAGTAAGAAAAAAACGGATACCCGGCCATGCTGGGCATCAGGTACTGTGAGCTACAGCAAACAGGCAAAAGTATCTGGCCGTGCGCGGTCAAATACCTCATTGGCCCAGAGCATGACGACCATTTCGTCAGAACCAATATTCGTGATGTCGTGCGTCCAGCCAGGGACTGTTTCCACAATTTCGGCCTTATCGCCGTTGGTCACCAATTCGTACGCTTCGCCAGTCAGCATGTGGCGAAATTTAAAACGGGCCTGCCCCTTTATCACCAAAAACTTTTCCGTCTTGGTGTGGTGGTAATGCCCTCCCCGCGTAATACCCGGGTGTGCAGTGAAGTAACTGAACTGACCGCAGTCGGGCGTTTTCAACATCTCTGCAAACACCCCACGTTGGTCACCATACATCGGCACAGTGTAGGCAAAGGTATCCACAGGCAAGTAGCTGACGTAGGTTGCGTACAGCGCACGCACCAACCCTGTGCCCACACGCTCTGTCATCAGCGTGCTACGGCTGTTCTTAAATGCCTGAATCTGCCTCGCCATCTCACCAACTGTTGTTGTGTATTGCGGTGACACTGTTGCAAGCCCATTGACATCCACCATGGCATCCGCGCCATCCAAGAGTTCAATGAACCTTTTAACCACATCATCTACATACACCAGCGTCAGCGGCGCATCAGGATCGTTCACCTGAATAGGCAGATCACGCGCAATGTTGTGGCAGAACGTAGCTACGGCCGAGTTGTAATTGGGTTTGCACCACTTGCCAAATACATTCGGCAAGCGAAACACATGCACCGGCACACCCCAAAGACGTTGCAACTCAAACAACGCCTCTTCAGCCAAGCGCTTGCTATTGCCATATGGGTTATCGCGTAAAGCTTGTGTGGACGAGGTGTACACAACGGGAATTTTTCGCCCTGTATCTGCTGCAACACCTCTCACTGCATGACACAACACCTCTGTCAGTGCAGCATTACCGACAACGAACTCCTGTGGAGTTTGTGGTCGATTGACACCTGCCAAATGGAAAATAAAGTCTACATCACGCAATAAATGGGGCAATTGCGCTACATCGCTTTCACGCGTAAAGCGCAGCACTTGCACATCCTTGCGATCGGCCAGATGAAGCTGCAAATTCTTGCCGACAAAACCATCTGCGCCGGTTACCAAGACCTTTTTCACAGCAGTTACTCCTCAGCCTCTGCGTGCTCGCCACGTGCAATGCGCTGCATGAAATCGAGTTTGAGCAACAACTGCTTCATGCCATCCACATCCAAGCGCTTGGTATTGTGCGAGTTGTAGTCTTCTTCCTCAGAAGTCTCCGTCAAACGTTGCGCTCCTTGCTCCGTAAACTTGGCATAGTTGAGATCACGCCCATCCGGTGGAACACGGTAGTAGTCCCCCATGTCCTCGGCACATGCCAGCTCCTCACGACTGAGCAAGGCCTCGTAAAGCTTTTCTCCATGTCTGGTACCAATGGTGTGCACAGGGTGGTCAGCCTTGCCCATTAACGTCAGGACTGCGTGGGCCAGCACCTGCACCGTCGCAGCGGGAGCCTTCTGTACAAAAATATCACCGTTGTTGCCATGCTCAAACGCATACAGTACCAAGTCCACAGCATCTGCCAACGTCATCATGAAGCGGGTCATGGCCGGGTTGGTCAGGGTGAGGGGATTGCCTGCAAATGCCTGCTGCACAAATAGCGGAATCACCGACCCGCGCGAGGCCATCACATTGCCATAGCGCGTGCCGCAGATCACCGTGCCCGTGCCTTCCAAGTTACGGCTAGCCGCAACCATCACTTTCTCCATCATGGCCTTGCTGATACCCATGGCATTGATGGGATACACCGCCTTATCGGTGCTCAGACACACCACGCGCTTAACGCCTGCCTGGATGGCGGCTTCCAGCACGTTTTCTGTTCCAAGTACGTTGGTACGCACCGCTTGCATAGGGTGAAATTCGCACGATGGCACCTGCTTGAGTGCCGCAGCATGGAACACATAGTCGACCCCACGCATTGCCTGCTCTACGCTGCGCGCATCGCGCACGTCACCAATGTAGAACTTGAGCTTGTCGCTGTTATAGCGCTTGCGCATGTCGTCTTGCTTCTTTTCATCCCGACTGAAGATACGAATTTCAGCAATATCAGTATCCAGGAAACGCTTGAATACCGCATTACCGAAAGAGCCTGTGCCACCGGTAATCAGAAGGGTCTTATTAGTAAACATCATTTCACTCAAATTTTGCGCTGCAAACCCAAAGCCTCTCGGCACAGGACATCTTTTTGCTGCGGTGTCGGATAACTGATCAGTACCGCGCGGTACTGCCCTTTGAAAACAAACAAGCTTCCAGCTGCAGCGCCTATCACTCCACAGGCCTTCAGTAAGTCTCCAATATGCTCCAGTGAACCCGCACCTCCAAGCACCGTAACAGGTACATTGACGGCAGCCCGCACCTGCTTGGCCAGTTCAATGTCGTAGCCCTTCATCTCACCATCGTGGTTGACGGAGTTAATCACGATCTCTCCGGCACCTGCCTCTTGCAATTGCCGAGCAAACACAACTGGATCCAGCTTGTGCGCCGTCTTTGCATTGTGGGTACATAGCTCATACCCTTTGCTAAAAAGGCCAGTTTTTTTACGCACATCCAGCACAGCAACCACGCTTTGCCGGCCAATCGCACGAGCCATACGAGTCAGAAGCAATGGATCAGATATAGCAGCAGAACTGACAGACACTTTCTCCACACCAAGATCGATAATCCGTGACGCTTGCTCTGCAGTGCGAACGCCGCCGCCATAGCACAGGGGCATACGACACTCTGCCGCCAGCTTTGCTATCAACGCATAGTTAGGCTCAACCTCATTCACGGTGGCGTCAACGTCGAGAACCATCAACTCATCGGCCTCTTTCTCATTGAAGATTTTGACTGCATTGATGGGGTCGCCAACATACTTCGGTGCCTTGAAATTCTGGGTCTTAACCAAACCACCTTTATGGACAAGCAAACAAGGAATGATGCGGGGGCGCAGCATAGTTCAAAACTCCACAAAATTCTTCAAAAGCTGGGCACCGAAATGGTGGCTCTTTTCTGGATGGCACTGCACACCATGAATATTCCCTTTGGAGACAATGCAATCAAAGTTCATACCGTATTCCGCAGTAGCAGCAACATCTTCTTTGTTATTCGCATCGAAATAATAAGAATGCAGAAAGTAAAAACGCGGCTCCGGTTCAAAACCGGTGAACAGCTTATGCTCCGGTCGAACTTGAATGTCATTCCACCCCATGTGCGGCATTGGCAAATCCTTTGAGGCAGGCGTAGAGGCGAATGCCTTGACACGCCCTGGCACCCAGCCCAGCCCCGGAAGCTCGCCCTCATCACTGCCGTTGGCCAACATCTGCATGCCAACGCAGATACCGATCACCGGCACTTGCTGAACCCGCACCATCTCTTCCAGCCGTTGCCGCATGCCCGACTCGTTGAGCAGCCCCATCGCATGGTCAAACGCTCCTACACCCGGCAACACAAGACGCGTAGCCCCCTCAAGCTCCTCCACAGTGCGAGCGCGCGCGGCCTCAACACCAAGGCGCTTGAACATGGTCAGAAACGCCTGGATATTCCCAACACCGTAGTCAATGATTCGAATCACCGGAAATACCTCTTTTCCAGGCCCAGCCAGCGCATGACATTAGCGCCCAAGCCAATCAACCACCGCTTGTTTTTATAGTCACGATAAGTCTTGTTAGGTGCATCAAATATCTGCTGCAATTCATCAACAGTCAGATCGAGCTTATGGGCTACGTATTCGAACTCCTGCTTCAGAAAATGTTCGTCCATTTCGGGCTTTGCAATACGCTCAAGTGCAGCTTCCCGCGTCATTTGCCCAGTCATGATCAAACTGGAAAAGTGTGCACGGCGCTTATGGAAGCCGAATTTACGAGGGAGCCAATAATCTTCGTAGAAACGGGTGAATCGCGACTCGTGGTGCTTGTGCTGAAAGCGCTGCCAGCCAAATAAGCGCTCCAGCTCATCTTCAGCATCCTTCTTCACGAAAGGAACAAGATTTAGCGGATGGTGCACCTTCATCCCAAGAATTTTTTGATAGAACAGCTTATAAACCAAGATATCTTTGATTGGAAAGGTTTCCAGCGGACGTTTACCAAATTGACGGTGAATGTCGCGGAACAACATAGTATCGATACCCAGATATCCACCCCACTCTTCAGGCTCTCGGCAGCACTCCGTTGAAAAATTTGATCCTGTAATCACATGCTTGATTTTGTGTTTACGAGCAAACTTATAGAGAGAAGAGAAAAACGATGCATCCTGAGGCAGGTCTTGGTCTGGAATCCCTGACTTCAAGAAGGCAACCTGCAAATCCTTCATTTCTTCCCAATTAATAACCTCGGTGTACAAATCCACCCCTAGGCCATCAACCAGTTTTTCGATATTACCTACAGCCTGATCCGTATTCCAGCCTGCATCCACATGGAATAGTAATGGGCGTAGACCCATTTTCTTCGCGGCTATATAAGCTGCATAAGAACTGTCTAATCCGCCACTAAGACCAATAATGGCATCAAACTCTTTGCCTTGGGTATCCGCCTTGATCTGCTCGGCCATGTGCGCCAGCGCTGCAGCACCTTGAGCGCCTGTATCCCAGTTGGGCTGAATGGTAGTTTTAAAATTATTGCAGTATTCACAAACCCCATGGTCATCAAATTGAATGTGGGGATCTGAAGTATCCATGATGCAGTGAGTGCAGATTTTGTAGCTCATACTTATATCGACCTAATAATTTTTCTCATAGCGTAGAAATATTTATTTGAATATGCCAGAAATCTTAATTTATCAGATAGCGTAATTTTAGCAAATAAGATATCTAGCCAATCTCCTTTACGACGATAGTTTTCTGCGCAAGAGAGATTTTTCAAATAGGCAATTCGATCGATGGGTAAGATTTCTTTATATTTATTTAAAAATTCATCAATTACATTCATTCGCTTGGAGAATTTTTTATTGAACGTTTGATAGTCATCTTTGATGGTAATTGAATTACCAGAGTGAACTCTCCATAAACAAGCCACATCGTCATGTGATTTCACATGCAGCATAGGTAAATATGTCAGGCAAAAATCCATCCAAGTATCTTCATTGGGGAGTGAATCAGGGATATCCATCAAATATTTTGCGGCCGCTCTATCAAACATGATGGAAGCCCCAGAAGGGTTGCCGCGCCCTTTCCTCTTTGGAATTAGTATTCCATCAATTCTTTTATCTTCAGATAAAACCTGAATCTTTGACATTAATATCGCCGGCGATTCCATATTTTGCATATCATTCATTCTTTTGGCCAAAGAGTCCAAAGGCATGATGTCATCACCCGCAAACAAGGCGATACATTCACCCTGTGCTAATCGATATCCATGCTTAAATGCAGATACTTTGCCAGATGTTGGATTATTATCAAAAATAATTCGACCATCCGTTAAAGCAATTGATTTTATAATTTCCACAGTCGAATCAGTTGAACCATCATCTATAACAATTATCTCTATATTCCCAACATTCTGCCTTTGAATACTTTGAATCGCAGATTCAATGTGCACACATTCATTTTTCACCGCCATTAAAACACTGATTAACATACACTCTCGATTTTTTTATTATTTCCATTAAAACTTTGCATGCGACTTTCTTGCATGAATAGCACTATCATTACAAAAACAATATATCCATTTCCAATCATCAACCCCAATAGCGGCGCTGAAAACAAATACCACCCCAACAAAACGCCTTGAATACCAATTGCAGGATCTTTATTTTTATTTAGCAACCGAAATAACAAACCTATTAAAAATGAAAATACAACAACACCAGGCCATAAAAAATTAACATACAAATCAACCGCAAAAAATGCATTCGCATTCGCAATTTCATTCCATGAACCAAATTGGTATTCAAACACATAGCGCTCTATATTTATTTTCTCCATACCAAAAATACCAGAAATAAATGTACTAGATGCACCAAGCAGTGGCACGGAATGAAATTGATTTAAAAATACAAAAAGCATGTCCTGTGCCGTAAAGACAGGGACGGCAAAAGAGCGCCACAAAAAATAATCTAGAGCACTAATAGGCAAATACTGCGCTGAAAAATATGATGCTCCTCCACCTTCATCACTTAAATCTGATGATGTTAACCACACAAGAGAAAAAAGAATTAAAAATATTAAAATACAAAAATTAAAGAAATGCCTTGTTTTAAATTTTCCCACAACAACCAAAGCAAATATTACTGGCAATAATATATTAAGAAATAATGCCTTTTGCATAAAACTCAAACAATAAACAAGGCAAATTACCAAAAAAACATATCTCCATCTCTTGTTGTCAATAAAAGATTTAGCGGCAATCAATGGAAGAATGGTATAAGTAAAAAAAGCACTTATATACTGAAATATTACCTCCCACCCTTGTCGCCCTTTAAGAAAAGCACCTCTGGAAAATGAACTCTCGCTGTCTGTTGCGCCGCGTAACGTATCGAGAAGAGGTATTGAATCCGCTGTCGAGTATACCAAAAACAAATAAACAGGAAAAAATATCCATACAGCTATATACAATATATTCCAATTTAATTTTATTTTCCTATTTTTTTTTGAATACACGAATTTCTCAATTTTACATCGAAGTCCCAATTGAATAAAAACCACTGAGCACAGTGTAATTGCAGCCAATAATCCGTACTCTCCCTCAAAATCTTTATTTATCCATATAAACCCAGGTAGAATAAAATAAAAAAGCAAAAATACTGCCGACCATAAATTCGCACAGTTTTTATAATTTAAAAAAGAGTCAAACATGGGCTTTAATTATCTAAACTGCTTTCATAGAATTTTTTTGCCTTATATTCAGCTGTAGAGTTGTGCCAAAGTACAGTAAAGCATCCCTGCACCGCCTTGCAAGCATCTTTTAATTGCGCAACCTTTGCCAGTGCAAGCGCCCCAGTACCAAGCCCCAAATAACAGACGTCGATCACCGAGCACTCCATCACCACCAATGGTCGCACACGCAGTTTTAACGCCTCGTCCGCCACCGGATCAAACGCTGGGTATTCAAAGCAGGTGCCACATCTAAAGCCGGGTCTATCGGCATAGCCGAGCGTACTGTCGTAGTCCATGCCGGCATCGGCCCAAGCCCGCAGAGTGGTGGGCTGTTCCCAGCGCAGGTAATGCATGCGTCCACCGATCTCGGTTTGTTGGATATTTTCTTCGGCCAGAATAGTGCGCAAACGGCCTGCCTCGTGCGTAATCAGCTCTGGTTTCTGATAGGTACCGTAGCTGGGGTGCAGGCCAATCTCATGCCCACGTTCATGAATACGGCGCATCAGGCGGCGTATGGCAGGGTGCTCAGGCTCATAGTCGGCATCCATATTGCTCGAGCGGCCACAGATGAAGTAGAAAGCGCTGCTCAGGCCATGCTGATCTGACAGATCCATGATCCACTCAAAAGTGTTGAATGGATCACTCAGGTGCAATGCATCACGGGTGTTGAGCCGTATCCAGGGCGCGCGCAGAGCATTGGGGATGTCACCACGCTTAAGTACATCGCTAGCCATGCTGCGCAGCAAGCCTTTAGCGCTGGCAAAGCCGTAGCGACTAGGGGCATCCACGTCATGGCTGACTTTCATGCTGAACTGGTGCTCTTTCAATGCCATGCCCGGCCAGGTTCGCGCGATGACCTGGCCCAGTACGTAAAGCCATTCATCGACGATGGGACGCTCCAGATAGTCGTGCTTCCATGCATGCGAGGATGAAGCCGGAAAACGCCCGTGAGCATCCAGATCAGTGCGGCCCACTTCTTCCTGACGGGTCAGCATCCAGTAGGTCAAACCAAGAATGTCGTAGCCTATATGCCAGCCGCCGTTAACGGTGGCCTCTATTAATGGCAAAGACAAATGCACTGCACCAGGGGCTGGCAGATTGCCCGGCAAAGCGGTGACCCAGCCATCGGCAGGGGCGGGCCATGTGGCACAGGGCAAATCCGAATCTGCGCGAGTGAAGGTCGCGCCATCCAACGCTAGGGTGACACAGCGCGTATCGCCAGACAGTTGCATGGTGATGCAGTTGCCATCTGGCTGTACTTGCAGCTCAAACAGGTGGCCAAAACGCTCTTGCAGCAGGGTTTGCAGCCAGGCAAGGGCTGCCGTTGAATGCCACGTTGCAATACTCATCACTTCGCCTCCTTGAGGCTTCGGGCAAACAGCGCCGCTTTCAGGATAAACGATGTAGTTTTGCTCACGGTGAAGTAAGGGGTTTGCTGCGCTCCAAACGCGCGAAAAAATTTCTCTACGGGTTCAATCATCGACCCCTCAAAATCAAAGCGCTTGGTAACCGTTGCCGCAAATTTGATCGCCTCCCACATGCACAGACTGGTGGCGCCGCTGTTGCGCAATTCAGGGTCGCCGCCGCCCATCAGGTAATAGGCACTGTTGCCATCCCACACGATGTACACCCCGGCGTGGCGGCGGCCTTGCTCGTCTTCGGCAATGAAGATCTTGCGCGCTTGGCGTGCAACGCACGCCTGATCAAGCTTGTGCACAAAGGCCTCGGTATAGGGCAAGGCCATGTCCTGGCGGGCAAAGGTCATGCGGTTAAGCACCAGTAAATCATCGACAGTTAAATCATCACGTACGCGCAGTTGGAGGCGGTTGCCGGCTTTTTTGATTTCTCTGCGGATATTTTCTTGCAAGCCCTGCCAAAGCTCCTCCTCATCACTCAGTTCCTGCAGGATGTAGGTGTAGCGCGTGGTCTGCTGAAAGCCCGCCCAGTAAAACGGCAACCAGTTGCCCATTCGCCAGTGCCAGTTCTGGGTGAAGTGGGCAAAGGGCGGTAGTTGATCAATCAATGCCTGCAACCAATCCTTGTGCTGCGCCAGCTTGGTGGAAGATTTTCCGTCCGTCTCGCGCAGCCAGGGCCCCAGGGTTTGCGTCAAGGCGGGCTGGCCCAGGAAGGTGAAGCCGTAGCGCTTGCGCGGCACATAAGGCATGGCAGCGACGATGGCACCGCCTTTTTCCACCAAGGCCACATCCCACGCCCCTTCGCCTGCAGTAGCATCGAGCCACCAAGCTTGGCTGAATAGGGGGATGGAGGGTTCCAGGCTGCAGAGAGTGCGGTATTTATCAACGGTGGAACTCAAAACATCACCTCAAAACTTACAAATCATGTAATACCGCTTTTCACCTGTCGAAGGCTCTTGGTATTCTTCAACGGGTTGAAAACCGATTTTTTTTGCCGACATCAACGAGGCCGTATTATTTAATGAAATTCGCGAGGATATTCCAGAAAAACCTGCCAACTTGAAATTATTAATAGCCGTCTGTCGCATTTTTGTGGCAATACCTCTCCCCCCCATCTCAGGCAAAACACCGATAAAACCCTCGTGAATTGTATTCTCTTTAATATCTCTCTGATTTAGGTAATACATATTCATTCCAACAATTTTCGATGTACCAACAGCATCTCTTTGCTCAACAACCAACAGACAACGCCTGCCAATATGGCTGTAAAGACTGCGCAGCATCCATGAAAAAGCAGCCCCTTCATTGAGTTGTTGGTAAATTTTTGTAATCGCTTCTACGTCCGATGACGAATACCCGCGAAACAGCAACCCATCAACCTCTTCACTCGTTATTTTAACGAGTCTTCGCGCGGCACTGAGGTTTCTCGCGGCAAATACGAATCCACTCAATTTTGATTTAATTTTTGCAAGCATCATTTCGCCATCCATCTCCCAATGGCAAGCAAATAAGAAACAATCCCATTGATGCCATACATCAAACAATAAGAACCAGAGAAAATGGTGAGAGCGATTTTTTCATTTGAAAAAAATTCACCACTAAAGAATGAAGCTACAACAAGAACCAACAGGCATATTTGCCATAAAAGATCAATCTTTTGTTTTTCGGCCAGCATGAACATTGAACTCAAAGGGCTGGTAATGAACTGCAAAAATGCCATGGGCGTCAGGATTTGCGCATATTCACCGGCCACGCGCCACTGTTCGCCAAACATCCAGGCAAATAACGCAGGAGCGACAAAGAAAAAGATGGTGAAGGGCACTATCGAGATCAACAGTAGACGCTTGAATGTCTTCTGATAGATAGCCTTGCATTGGCCTTGGCGCATATAGGCTTGGCTAGCTTCTTGCCGAAACACATCGCCCAGAGCTCCAGCAACCAAAGCCATGGGCGCAGCCATAACCCGCTGGGTGAGGGTGAAAAAGCCCGCCGCCGTGGTATTGAACAGGGCGCTGAGGAGCAGCACAGGCATCTGACCTGAAGCGGTGTTGAAGCCGTGGGCGACGATCAAATATTTGGGAAAGTTGATGTATTTTTTGGCCAGCGCCACGCTGCGCAGGGGGCGCAGGGTGCGGATGAGGCCGTGGTCTTCGCGCCAGATCAGGCGTGCTAGCACGCTAGTAGCCAGCACCTGCCCGGTTATTTGCCCCCCCACCAGGCCTACGGCACCACTGCCTGCGTAGCCACTGCCCAACTGCGCCAGCGCGGCGCTGCCGCTTTGCACCGTCCGGCTGATGGCCAGGCGCTTGTACTGGGCTTTGCGGTTGCTCCAGTAGTTGAGGCTTTGGTACAGGCCCAGCAGCAGGGTAGATGCAGGCACCCAATACAACCAGGGCGCCAGCGCGGCATCACCCAACAGTACGGCGATCGGTTGAGCAAGGAAGAGGACGACGAGCAACAACACAGCGCTGATTGCGATGCTTAGCGCCATGGCCAAGGCAGCAATGTGCAGCGCATCGCGATCCTGGCGTGGCAAGAGGATGGCCAGTTCATAGCGCCCAGTGACCAATACGCTGGCAATCAGCGCGACCGCCATATAAAGTGCAAAGCGGCCAAATTCCTCCGGACTATACAGCCGCGTAAGAATAGGACTGATGGCGATTGGTATCGCCTGCGCCAAGCTTGTGCCGGTCATCAAAGTGAGGACATTGCGGGCGTAAGCGCTTTTAGGAAGTAAATTTCGCATGCGCTTTAATTCATGATGCTTTTGAATACACTGCGTGCTGTTGCGGCATAACGCTTGGCACCCTCTTCATTCAAGTGGTGCTCATCTAGGTAGATCGGTACGCCATCAGCAAAAGGCGCTTGGGTAAACAAGCCAGAAGATTCGAAATTTAAACTGACTGTACTCGAATAGAGTTCTGCGTACTGCCGCAGAATTAAGTTGGTTTGCGCATAAGCGGGGTCAATATCAATTATTGAATCAAGACCCAGTGCTCTGAATCGTATGGCCCGCAGCGGGTTCTTTCTTAATAAAGGCTCTTGTTCAAGAAGATAAATTTCCTTACCCGCCTGACTTTGCTCTGACAAAAAAACATTCAAAGCCTTTTTAAAGTCCTCAGATGCCAATTGCCAGTTCCAGCTTGCAGCCAGAAATAGCACCTTTGTGTGTGGCAAATATTTCTTGGCCTCCTCAATTTGTTCCAAACAGGGTCGATGTGCCCACTCGGCAATACGCTGATAATCAAACCCTGGAATGGTCACGCAACTGCTGGCAGTGATGATGCGCGCCTTGAACCCCAAATCCTTTCCCAACTGGTCAAAAAAGAGATTGAGCATGGCTGCATGAGAATCGCCCAGAACCAGCACTTCCTTGTCGCTGTTCAGATCACCTTTGAGGCAATCGTCAACAATCTGTCCATGGCAAATTTTTGTGGGATCAGCGTAGCGCTGATATTCGATGGGCAGCGGTGGAGGTGATAGCGCTTGATTGATTTTGGTCATGCCGACCCCCACCCCCAAGACCGAACCAGCCAGTAAACCGTAACCCAGCATTTTTCTCAGACGGGGGAGGTTGCTCGAACGTAGTGGTATTTCTACCCAATAAAACGACAAGCATGCCAAGAGCCAGGTCAAGGCAATAAACAGCAGACTAAACGGTACATCCAGTACTTGCGTGCCTGTGTAGTAGCGCAGCAAGGCCAATACCGGCCAATGCCACAGATAGAGTGAATACGACAGTTCACCCAGCAAGACCAGAGGCTTGCTTGCCAGTACTCGTCCTAGCCCCCCCTGAGCAGGGTGCAGCAGAACGAGTGCGGCTCCAGCCACAGGCAACAAGGCCAGCAAACCGGGGAAAGGTCCAAGTTGAGGCTGCAAAGTGGCAGCCGCGATGATCAAGACCATTCCTAATTTGTTGAGCCAAGGTTTGTTTTCCTTTGATGATTTTTCAGCATACAAATGGAGTGCTACGAGCGCTCCAGCAAAGAATTCCGGCAGACGCGCATATAAGCTGTAGTAAGTTGCCTGCTCGATACCCAGTACACGCAGACGATATTCCGCTAAGCAGGTGAAGCCGAGCAGCAACGTTGCAAACAACCATTTAAGCGCCTTGACGGGCAGTAGCAAAACCAGCAGTGGGGCCAGCAGGTAGAACTGGATTTCTACTGCCAGCGACCAAGTGTGCAGCAGGGGTTGTTCATGACTAGCAGGAGCGAAATAATCACCAAAGCCAGCAAAGTAGTTGTTACTGTTGAACCATGCTGCTTGATTCAGGCCTTTTTTATAAATGGCAAGATCTTGCGGCAAAAACAGGACTGCGGCGAGCAAAGAGACTACCGTCAGCATTGCAAAATACGCAGGTGCAATACGTTTCAAGCGACTGACGTAGAAGTACTGCAACGTATTAAAGATCCGGTAATCTGATTGATTTTTTTTGTGCAGTAATATGCTGACAATCAAAAAGCCAGAGATAACCAGGAATATATCGACCCCGACAAACCCACCAGGCATCCAGGCAGGGTTGAAATGAAACAACATCACAACCGACACCGCAATCGCACGCAGACCTTGGATGTCGGGGCGGTAATTAATGGTACTCATTAACCAGCCGATTTATGTCGCTCGTTACTGCTGGGCAACTAATGTTGCAATTTGGGTAATGCTTTCTTCGCCCAAATAAGGGTGCATGGGCAAACTGACCACCTTCTGCGCAACTGCATCACCCACAGGTAAATATGCACCCACATCCGCCACAGCAGGCTGCAGATTCAACGGTATTGGGTAATGCACTGCTGTAGGAATGCCTTGCGCCTTAAGCTTGTCTTGCACTTGCTGGCGGTTGGGCACCTGCAGCGTGTATTGGGCCCATGCGCTGGTGTTGCAGGACTCAACATGTGGAAGCTGAATGCCAAACGCTTCGTCACCTTCTTGTACGAACTTTCGCAATGCATCAGCGTATTGCTGGGCGACTTGCTGGCGCTGGGCAACTTCTTGGTCCAGTACAGCCAGTTTCGGCAGCAAAATTGCAGCCTGGAGCGTGTCCAAACGGCTGTTCACACCTACGCGAACATGGTGGTAGCGGCGATCTTGCCCATGGCGAGCAATCTGGCGCATCACTTTCGCCAGTTCATCATCATTGGTAAAAATAGCCCCACCATCGCCGTAGCAGCCCAAGGGTTTGCTTGGAAAGAAACTGGTACAGGCAATAGTGGTGAGATTGCAGCTTTTTCGCCCCTTGTATGTTGCCCCAAAACTTTGGGCAGCATCTTCAATGACAGTCAAGCCGTGTTTCGCGGCAATCACATTGATGGCGTCGTAATCGGCACATTGCCCATAAAGGCTCACGGGGATGATCGCTTTGGTCCGCGGGGTGATGGCTGCTTCTAACAACTGTGGGTCAAGATTGCAGGTACGTGGATCAATATCTACGTATACAGGCTTGGCACCCAACAGAGCTACGGTTTCAGCCGTTGCGATGTAGGTAAAACCAGGAGTAATGACTTCATCACCGGGTCCAATACCCAATGCCATTTGGGCGATTTGCAAAGCATCTGTGCCGTTAGCCACTGAAATGCAATATTTTGTACCGGTATAAGCTGCTAATTTTTCTTCTAGTTCAGCAACTTCTGGTCCCAAAATGTATTGGCCATGATCCAATACACGCTGAATACCAGCATCAATTTCTTTTTTTAAATTCTGATACTGCGTTTTAAGATCAATAAATTGCATGGCTTACTCAGGCTGGTTGTTGTATGACGGTAGTGCCACTTAATACATAAAGTTTTCCGGAGTGCGCGCAGACTACTTGCCCTTCTCCTTTAAGCGGCAGATTTAGTTGTTCGCCAAATTCGCTCATCCAGCCAATTTGCTTTGCGGGTACACCCACCATCAGTGCGTAATCTGGCACATCTTTATTCACCACCGCGCCGGCGCCTACAAATGCATAGGCACCCACCGTGACACCGCAGACAATGGTGCAGTTGGCGCCCAAAGTGGCACCTTTCTTGACCAAAGTATCGCGATATTCATTTTTTCGCTCAATCAAAGAGCGGGGGTTATAAACGTTGGTGAAGACCATGCTGGGGCCGCAGAACACGCCGTCTTCCAGTGTTACGTTGTCATAAACGCTCACGTTGTTCTGTACTTTGCAATGATCGCCAATCACGACTTTGTTACCAACAAAGACGTTTTGCCCCAGCGAAACACCGCGGCCAATTTTTGCCTGCGCACAGACATGAACAAAGTGCCAGATACGGCTACCTTCTCCAATCTGCGCGCCCTCGTCGACGATGGCGCTGGAATGCACTGAGTAATTCATGAATCAGCGCTCCAGTGGCAATGCAACGCGAACGCCATCACGTGCTGAGCGGTACATGGCGGTCAGTAGCTCCAGGCTCTTGAGTCCTTCACGACCATCAGTTTCCGCCTCTGCTTGGCCTTGCAGGGTTTTGATGACGTTGTCGTAATACAGCGGGTGGCCAAAACCATAAACGCTGGTTGTGGCGTAGCTGGCCTGCTTGATCTCTTCATCTTCCGGTCGTTGATCTGCAAACTGCCATTGCTGAATTTCATTGACAGCTACGCCCCCTACACGGACCGTACCCTTTTCACCCAAGATGGTGATGCTGCCTTCCAGATTTTTGGGATACGTGAGCATGGTGACATTTAAGGTACCCATGGCACCATTGCGCCAGCGTATGGCAGAAACGCCTGTGTCTTCAGCCTGAATATTGCGTGCCAACGTTCCGGTATAGCTCATTACGCTTTCGACTGGGCCAATCAGCCAGTTGAGCAAGTCAATATAGTGGCTGGCCTGGTTCATAAAGGCCCCGCCGTCCCATTCCCACGTACCACGCCACTTGGCAGCGTCGTAATACTCTTGGGGACGCGTCCAGAACACATTCAGGGCAACGCTATATATGCGACCAAAACGGCCCTGCTCTACTGCTTGCTTTAACAGCTGCAAAGTTGCATTGCGGCGGTTTTGTTTCACAACAAAGAGCTTGACCCCTGCGTCGTCGCATGCTCGTACCATGCCCAAAGCTTCATGCCATTGTGTGGCCATCGGCTTTTCGCTGACTACATGTCGCCCCGACTGCGCAACTTCAATCGCTTGCCTGGGATGAAGGCCACTGGGTGTGGTCAGTATCACGGCATCAGCCGTTGTCTTGGCTAACAGCGCTTGCAAAGATGCATGGCCTTGGGCTCCGGTTTTCTCGACAGCTTGTGCCAGCGCTGTAGAGTCAATGTCACAGACATCCACCACCTCGCACCGATCCTTGTGCTGGTCCATAGCACCAAAGTGGTTGGCTGAAATACGGCCGGCACCAACGAGTGCAAAGCGAACTTTTCGGTCTTGAACAGGGGTCAGCATTAAAGTCTCAATTACAAGCGGAAGATGGAAAAACCTTGGTCAGCCAGCGCATGGCGGTCGTATAAAGACTTCACATCGACCAGAACTGGCTGATTGCCTCGAGTCAAAGCCTTGAGTTGCGCCCCAGACAAGCTGCGATATTGGTTGTGCCCCACGGCTACCACCAGAGCGTCCACTGGATGTGCTTCATCAATTTGCCCCAAGGTAATGCCATATTCGTGGCGCACCTCCTCGCTATCAGCCCATGCGTCAGCAACGACAACCTGCGCGCCCCAAGCTTCGAATTCATGCACCATGTCCACAACCTTGCTATTGCGGATGTCAGGGCAGTTTTCTTTGAAAGTAATGCCCATCACACCAATACGGCAGCGTGGCACATCCATGCCGTTTTGCAGCATCATCTTGACGGTATTGCGTGCGACATAACGCGCCATGTTGTCGTTAATTCTGCGCCCCGCCAAAATCACTTGAGGGTGATATCCCACCTGCTCAGCTTTGTGCGTCAGGTAGTAGGGGTCCACGCCAATGCAGTGACCGCCCACCATTCCAGGTCGGAAAGGCAAGAAGTTCCACTTACTGCCGGCAGCCTCCAGCACGTCTAAAGTATCAATTCCCAAACGGGCAAAAATCACTGAAAGCTCGTTGACCAGCGCAATATTCAAATCACGCTGCGTGTTCTCAATGACCTTGGCAGCTTCTGCCACCTTGATGCTGCTAGCCAAGTGCGTACCTGCCGTGATGATTTCACGGTACAGGCCGTCGACTGCCGCGGCCACTTCTGGGGTGCTACCACTGGTAATTTTTTTAATCGTGGTCAGTGTGTTGACCTTGTCACCTGGGTTGATGCGCTCAGGGCTGTAGCCACAAAAAAAGTCCTGATTGAATTTCAGGCCACTCATGCGTTCAAGCTCCGGCACACAAACCTCTTCGGTTGCGCCCGGATATACCGTGGATTCATAAATCACCACATCGCCAGCTTTCAGTACAGCACCCACGGTCTGACTGGCTTTGATCAACGGCGTCATATCTGGACGATTTGCCTGATCAACGGGCGTTGGCACTGTCACGATAAACACCTTGCAGGCACGCAGATCTTCAATCTCGTGGCTGTAGTGAAGGTGAAGCGCATTACGCAGCTGTTCAGGGCTGCATTCCAAGGTATGGTCTTGCCCGCCGCGCAGTTCATCGATGCGCCGTGCGTTGATGTCAAACCCTAAAGTCTTTCGCTTGGTACCGAATTCGACTGCCAAAGGCAGACCTACGTAGCCAAGACCAATAATGGCAATGCTGGCATCTGAAAAGTTCATCGTTTTAACTTCTTCTTAAGGTGTTTACCTACCCCACGCTGAGGTACGGCATGAGGTCAGCACTTTTATACAGCCAGTTTTGCCAGATCAGCCACGCGGTTCATGGCCACATGCAATGCTGCCAACAAGCCCAAACGGTTGGCCTTCAAGGCAGCATCTTCAGCATTCACCATGACGTGCTCAAAAAACGCATCCACCGGAGCACGCAATGCTGCCAAGGTTTGCAAACTTGCGGTGTAGTCACCTGCTTCAAACTGCTGCTGCGCCTTGGGTGCAACGGATTGCAATGCTGCAAACAGGTCTTTTTCAGCCTGCTCTGCCAGCAACGCCTCGTTCACCTGAGGTTGCACTTCTGTTTCGGCTTTCTTCAGGATATTGCCCACGCGCTTGTTGGCAGCAGCCAGTGCTTGCGCTTCAGGCAATGCGGCAAAGGCACGCACGGCTTCCAGGCGTTTTTGCACATCGGCCAGGCGCTGTGGGCGCAAAGCCAGCACAGCTTCAACTTCTTGAGCACTAAAGCCTTGTTCACGCAGATTGACCGACAGGCGGTCGTAAAAGAACTCCACCAGTTGCGCCGTTGCGTCGGTGATCTTGTCGCCAAAAGCTGGCACAGCGCTGACGAGCAGCGTTTGCAGATCCAAGGGCAGGTCTTTTTCGACCAGCATGCGAATCACACCCAGCGCATGACGGCGCAGGGCGAAGGGGTCACGGTCACCGGTGGGCAGATTGCCGATACCGAACATACCCACCAGCGTTTCCATCTTGTCAGCCAGCGCCACCACCACGCCAGCATTGCCACGCGGCAGGTCATCGCCCGCAAAACGGGGTTTGTAATGGTCTTCAATGGCGTCGGCCACCGCCACATCCAGGCCGTCGTTCAATGCGTAGTAACGGCCCATGGTGCCTTGCAGCTCTGGGAACTCGCCCACCATATCGGTCACCAAATCGGTCTTGGCCAGCATGGCAGCCTGGTCGGCTTGCTGCACCAATTGCGCGTCACCCATTTGCTGGGCGATGGCTTTGGCAATGGCGCGCACACGTTCTACGCGTTCGCCTTGGGTGCCCAGCTTGTTGTGGTAGACCACCTTACCCAGGCCTTCAACACGCGAAGCCAGTGTTTTCTTGCGATCTTGGTCGAAGAAGAACTTGGCATCAGCCAGACGGGGGCGCACGACGCGTTCATTGCCTTCGATGACAGCCGACGCGTCTTGCGGCGTGATGTTGCTGACAATCAAAAACTGGTGCGTCAACTTGCCTTGCGTATCCAGCAAGGGGAAGTACTTCTGATTGGCCTTCATGGTCAGAATCAGGCATTCCTGCGGCACGTTCAAGAACTCTTTTTCGAACTCGCAGACCAGCACATTGGGCCGCTCGACCAACGCAGTGACTTCATCCAGCAGTGCCGCGTCTTCAATGGGGCGCACACCGCCACCCACACGTGCAGCCGCCGCCTGCAACTGGCGAGTAATGTCTGCGCGACGCTCGGTAAAGCTGGCAATCACTGCGCCCTCTTCACGCAATTGCTCGGCGTAGCTGTCAGCGTTGCGGATGACCACGGGGTTCACTTTGGCTTCAAAGCGGTGACCGTGCGTGGCGGAGCCTGCTGTCAGACCCAAAGCCTTCACGCTGATCAGCACTTGCGTGCCGTGCATCACCACCAGCCCATGCGCAGGACGCACGAAGTTCACACTGGTCCAGCCATCTTGCAACTGGTAGCGCATGACCTTGGGGATGGGCAGCTTGGTGAGTGCCTCGTCCAGCGCTTTTTGTACGCCATCTGCCAGCGACACACCTTTGGCGGTGGAGGCAAAGAACAGGGTTTCAGCCTTGCCCTCTCCCTGGCGCTGCAGACTGGCCACGGCAGTGGCATCGGCCCCGAGCGCAGCCAGCTTCTTGAGCAGTGCGGGCGTGGGCTTGCCATCGGCATCCAGCGCCACGGCAACCGGCATCAGTTTTTGCGACACAGCCTTGTCTTCGGCCTGAGACAGCACTTCAGTAATGTGCGCCGCCAAACGGCGGGGCGAAGCGTAAGCCGTCAGTCGCGATTCACTGGAGGCCAGCAGGCCTTGCGCCTTGAGCTGCTCAAACAGCACGCCTGCAAAAGCATCTCCCAGCTTTTGCAACGCTTTGGGTGGCAACTCTTCAACAAACAGTTCAACAAGAAGATTCGATGCGTTCATAGTATTTGATAGCTTCCAGCGCTTAACAGATAGGGGCTAGAGGCTGATTTGTTTAGTATTTAACAGCGACCGCTTAAGCGGCCTTCTTGCTTTGTTGCTCTGCGGCTTTGGCCAGCTCGGCCAGCACTTCGTCGGCATGTGCTTTGGAGGCCATGGGAAAGCCCAGGCGCGCGCGGCTGTCCAGGTAGCTCTTGCCCACTGCGCGGGCCAGATTGCGAATGCGGCCGATATACGCTGCACGCTCAGTTACCGAGATGGCGCCACGTGCATCCAGCAAGTTGAAGGTGTGGCCAGCCTTGAGCACCTGCTCATAGGCGGGCAGCGCCAGTTGCGCCTCAATCAATTTGCCCGCTGTTTCTTCGTGCGCGGTGAAGGCGCTGAACAAGAAGTCAATATTGGAGTGGTCGAAGTTATAGGTTGACTGCTCCACCTCGTTTTGGTGGTACACGTCGCCGTAACTCAGACCGTCAGTCCAGGTGAGGTTGTAGACGTTGTCCACCCCTTGCAGGTACATGGCCAGACGCTCCAGGCCGTAGGTGATCTCGCCTGTCGCAGGCTTGCAGTCAATACCGGCTACTTGCTGAAAGTAGGTGAACTGCGTCACTTCCATGCCATTGAGCCAGACTTCCCAGCCCAGACCCCATGCGCCCAGCGTTGGGTTTTCCCAGTCGTCTTCCACAAAGCGGATGTCGTTTTTCTTCAGGTCAAAGCCCAGCGCTTCCAGCGACCCCAGGTACAGCTCCAGAATGTTGTCTGGCGCTGGCTTTAAAACCACCTGAAACTGGTAGTAGTGCTGCAGGCGGTTGGGGTTCTCGCCATAGCGGCCATCTTTGGGGCGGCGGCTGGGCTGCACATATGCTGCCTTCCATGGCTCAGGGCCGATGGCGCGCAGGAATGTGCCGGTGTGCGAGGTGCCGGCGCCCACTTCCATGTCATACGGTTGAAGCAGTGCGCAGCCGTGGTCGGCCCAGTAGGACTGCAGTTTCAGAATAATTTGTTGAAAGGTCAGCATGACTTCAGAAAATGTCTTGGCTGCGCAAACGTGCTGCGCTGGCGCGTGATGTTGGTGGTGAAACGCTCACAGCAAACGGGCACAACAAGTGCCACGCACAGGCGCGTGTAAAGCAGCGATTCTAGGCCCGTAGGCCCAGCTTTTCTGTGCCTGTTTGTGTGACCGTGCTTGCCATGTCGACTTAAGCTTTAAAAAAGAGAGCTTCAAACGCTTTCAAAACAATAACTTCAGATATTTTCATCTTCCATTAGCTTCTCTGACTTGCGATTGAAGCTCTCTTTTTTGACATTTTGTAATGTATGCAAAGAAAAACGCAGCTCTACAATGCTTGCCACTGTTTGCTTTGACCATTGCTTACCGCTTGCGAGGATTGGCATGAACCTGTTCAACATCATCAAAAATCAGCTGATTGAAGTCATCGAGTGGACCGATGATTCGCGCGACACCCTGTCTTACCGCTGGCCGGATGACGACAAGGAAATCAAGAACGGCGCACAACTGATCGTGCGCGAGTCGCAGCAGGTGCAGTTTGTGGCCGCCGGCCAGTACGCCGATTTGTTTGGCCCCGGCAAGCACACCTTGACCACCGAGAACGTGCCGGTGCTGTCCACCATACTGGGCTGGAAATACGGTTTTCAGTCGCCCTTCAAGTGCGATGTTTACTACATCAACACGCGGCTGTTTACAGGCAATAAATGGGGCACCTCCAACCCGGTGCTGATGCGCGATAAGGATTTTGGCGTGGTGCGCATTCGCGCCTTTGGCTCGTACGACTTTCGTATCGTTGAGCCAGCCAAGTTTTTGAAGGAAGTGGCGGGCACTGACCAGAACTTTCGCATTGATGAGTTTGCCGACACCATGCGCTCGCGCATCGTCAGCGTGTTTACTGAGGCTCTGGCCAAAGCACAAGTGCCGGTGCTGGACGTAGCCACGCGCTACAGCGACTTGGGTGATGCACTGGTGCAGATCATCAACCCGGTGATGGTCGAAAAATACGGTATCGAGGTGGCAACCTTCGTGCTGGAAAACGTCTCCGTCCCGCCGGAAGTGGAAGAGGCCATCGACAAGCGCTCCAGCATGAGCGCGATTGGCAACCTCAACGACTATGTGAAGTACCAGATGGGCCATGCCATGGCCAACGGCGGCGAAGGCGCTGCAGCAGCCACCATTCCCGCGACCATGGCCATGGGTTTTGGTATGGCGCAGGAAATGATGAAACAAATGCAGCAGCCTGCCCCGCAAGCACCCGCTTTTGGTGCGCAGGTATCCAGCGATGCGTTCTCACCAGCTGCAGCACAGGCGGCACAAGTGCTCTCCACATCGCCATCGCCCGTTGCCGCAGGTCTGCTGGTCTACACACCAGAGCAAGCCGCACAGGTGCTGGGCGTGGAAACAGCCGATGTGCTGGCCGAGCTGGAAGCAGGCAATCTCAAAGGCCGCAAGATTGGTACGAACTGGCGTATTGCGCAAACTGCTTTGGATGAGTTCTTGCGCGGTGCATAAGAACGCCACCTGAGCCGCTAGCGGCCTCCCCCACTGGGGGGCGGCAGCCTTAGCCTTGCTGCGGGGCGGCCCTTGCTCGCTGCGCTGGCTGCTCTACGCTTTTCTCAGCGCCCTGTTTTCCTTTTAGCTGTGACTGACACTTCTTCATACACACCAGCCCCTGATGTACCCAAGCCATCCATGGTGCGCAAGCACCCATGCCCGGAGTGCGGTGCCAATCTGGAGTGGAATGCCAAGGCGCAATCGCTCAAGTGCCCGTACTGCGGCACCATAGTGCCGTGGAGCAAGGAAGTCCGCGAAGAACTGGGCCAGGCCATCGTTGAGCAAGACTTGGCCGAAGCACTCAGCCAGCCGCCCAGTGGCCGCGGCTGGGGCCAGCAGCGCAATGAAGTGCAGTGCCAAAACTGCCGCGCAATTTCAGTGTTTGTGGACGGGCGTGTCGCGCAGCGCTGTGACTTTTGTGGCTCTCCCGCCATCGTGGCGCATGAAGATGGCAGCGATGCCATCACCCCGCAAAGCATCCTCCCGTTCAAGATCAGTGATGGGCAGATCCGCGACAAGATTCGCCAGTGGTACGGCTCACGCTGGTTTGCACCGAATAAGCTCAAGCACGCCGCACTGACGGACACGCTGCATGGCGTCTATCTGCCGTACTGGACGTTTGATGCCTACGTCAGCGCCACATGGCAGGCTGAGGCAGGCTTTTACTACTACACCACCGAAAGCTACCGCGATGCCAACGGCAATACCCAGACACGACAGGTGCGCCACACCCGGTGGGAGTCGGCATCTGGGCAGCTCAAGCATTTTTTTGATGACGAATTAGTACCCGGCACTGTGGGGGTGCATGCCAAGCTGCTGCGTGCGGTGGAACCATTTCCCACCACCACCGACCTTCAGCCCTACACCCCGGAGTTTGTCCGGGGCTGGACGGTTGAGCGCTACCAGGTGGATTTGCACAAAGCCGCCACACTCAATGAACAGGACATGGACCACCAGGTGCAAGCCATGTGCGCACACCAGGTGCCCGGCGATACCCACCGCAATCTTCGCGTGCAGCGCCAGTACGCAGGCCGCACCTTCAAACACGTGCTGGTGCCCATCTGGGTGGTGGGCTACACCTATGGCAGCAAAAACTACCAGATCATCGCCAATGGCTATACCGCACAGATTGCCGGTGAGCGACCGTACAGCTGGGTGAAGATTTTCTTTGCTGTGCTATGTGCGGTGCTGATATTGCTCACGGTGATGACCTGGGTACAAAACAGTTGATTGAACACGCACCCAATGCACCCGGCAAAACGGCAGCCCATGGCTGCCGTTCTTAATTGAATGCCGCGTGGTTTTGCGTTCAGGCCGCAAAGACTTGCGCATCTTTGAAAGCAGGCTGTTTCTGGTCTTTGTCAGACAACAGAAAATCCACGCCCAAATCAGGCCACTGGATACCGATGTCCGCATCGTTCCACGCTATGCCCCGGTCAGACTGGGGCGCGTAGTACGCCGTGGTTTTGTACATGACATCTGCAGTCGCACTCAGCACAAGAAACCCATGGGCAAATCCAGGAGGTATCCAAAGCTGTCGGGCATTTTTTGCCGAGAGTTGATGGCTCGTCCATTTTCCAAAATTTGGAGAACTCTTTCGAATATCCACCACAACGTCCCAAATCTCACCTTGAATCACATAGATCAATTTTCCCTGTGCACAAGGAGCCACCTGGTAATGCAAGCCTCTTAAAACACCTCGCCGACTATGACTTAAATTGTCTTGCAAGAAAAGGACATCATCGCCTAAGAAATCAGCATAAACACGCTGATTAAAGGCTTCTTGAAAAGACCCACGAGCGTCCATCCAGACTTTGGGCTCGAGCAACATCAGTTCAGAAAAATCTGTGGGTATTTTTCTCAAAACTTAGGCCCTTTAATAAATTGCATTAAATATTTTCCATAGCCATTTTTAAGCAGCGGCTGGGCCAGTTTTTCTATTTGTGCTGCGTCAATCCACCCTGAGCGAAATGCAATTTCCTCTGGGCAAGACACTTTCAGCCCCTGCCTTTGCTCCAGCGTGGCGATGAACTGCCCGGCCTCTAGCAAACTCTCGTGTGTTCCGGTATCCAGCCACGCATACCCACGACGCATGAGCTGCACATTCAACTGATTTTTTTCGAGGTACAACCTGTTCAGGTCGGTGATCTCCAATTCACCACGCAGCGATGGCTGGAGGCCCTTGGCCATTTCTACGACTTGTGCATCGTAGAAATACAGCCCTGTAATCGCAAAATTGGATTTTGGATTTTCCGGTTTTTCTTCTACAGACAGCACTTTGCCGTGATCATCGAATTGAGCAACGCCATAGCGAGAAGGATCTTGAACATGATAGGCAAACACCGTCGCACCGGATGTCTGGTCACTGGCTTCTTTGAGTAAGCGCTGGAAATCATGGCCATAGAAGATGTTGTCGCCCAACACCAGGGCACTGGGTGCACCGTTGAGAAACTTCTCGCCAATCAAAAATGCCTGTGCCAATCCATCAGGGCTGTGCTGTACCTCGTAATGAAGGCTCAATCCCCATTCACTGCCATCACCCAGCAGTTGCGCAAAACGCGGCGTATCTTGCGGCGTACTGATAATCAAAATATCTCGGATACCCGCCAGCATCAAAGTACTCAGCGGGTAGTAGATCATGGGCTTGTCATAGACGGGCAGTAGCTGCTTGCTGATGGCTAGCGTGGCCGGGTGCAGACGTGTGCCGGAGCCACCCGCCAAAATAATGCCTTTGCGCTGTGCAGTCATAATGTTCACAAATTAATAGCATCGAGTGCTTGCCAGTCAATAATTTAGCCTGCTTTTACTTGAACTCACAAGATCTCGCGCAACATGCGGTCAACACCTTGCTGCCAGACAGGCAGATGCAGCCGCATGGCAGCCTGCAACTTGACAGTGCTAAGGCGTGAATTCAATGGCCGCTGGGCAGCCGCGGGAAAGGCAGTGGTGGGCACCGCAGCTACATGTTGCACCTTCCAGGGCAGATCGGGGCGCAAAATTCTCGCCTGTGCAATGACGTGGCTGGCATAGGCATGCCATGTGGTTGTACCACCTGCAACCAGGTGGTACAGGCCCAGATCGTGGTCGTGCGCTCGGACATGGCGTAGGGCATGGGCAGTGACATCTGCAATCAGATCAGCACCTGTTGGCGCCCCCCACTGATCGCTGATGACGCTGAACTCGTCATTTTCTTGCGCCAGACGAAGCATTGTCTTGGCAAAGTTTCTTCCACGCGAGCCATACACCCAGCTGGTACGAAAAATCAGGTGGCGGCACCCTGTCGCCTCAATGCGCTGCTCGCCTTCAAGCTTGGTTCGGCCATAGACCGACAGCGGCCCTGTTGTATCGCCCTCTTTGTGTGCATTGCAGCCACTGCCATCAAACACATAGTCGGTGCTGTAGTGCACCAGCAAGGCACCCAGAGAATGCGCCTGCAGAGCCATGACCTCAGGGGCCTGAGCATTCAGGCGCAATGCCAGCGCCTGCTCTCCCTCTGCCTTGTCCACTGCTGTGTGCGCCGCAGCATTCACAATCACATCCGGGCGTACGGTACGGATGGTCTGCGCCAGCCCTAGCAAGTCACTCACATCACCGCACAGGCCGTCAGAGGGCGTTCGGTGCTGCAATGCGATCACTTCGCCCAAAGGGGCCAGGCTGCGTTGAAGCTCCCAGCCAACCTGCCCGGTACTTCCGAACAGCAAAATCTTCATGCGCTGCCCTCTAGGCTGTAGTGCTTTTGCACCCAGTCGCGGTAGCTACCAGACTGCACGCTGGCGACCCACTGTGGGTTGTCCAGATACCACTGGACAGTTTTGCGAATACCGGTTTCAAACGTCTCAGCAGGCTTCCAGCCCAGCTCACGTTCAAGCTTGCGAGCATCCATGGCGTAACGCCGGTCATGGCCAGGGCGGTCTGTCACAAAGGTCATTTGCTCTGCATACGACTTGCGATCTGCACGAGGGCGCAACTCATCGAGCAGTGCACACACGGCTGTGACGATGTCTAGATTGGTTTTTTCATTCCAGCCACCCACGTTGTAGGTTTCACCAAGTTTGCCCGCATCCAGCACATGGCGGATCGCGCTGCAATGGTCACGCACATACAGCCAGTCGCGCACCTGCATTCCATCGCCATAAATAGGCAGTGGCTTGCCCGCCAAGGCATTCACAATCATCAGCGGGATCAGCTTTTCAGGAAAGTGCAGCGGACCGTAGTTATTGCTGCAATTGGTGGTCAACACCGGCAAACCATAGGTATGGTGCCAGGCACGCACCAAATGGTCAGATGCCGCTTTTGACGCGGAGTACGGGCTGTTGGGCGCGTAGCTGTGTGTTTCGGTAAAAGCCGGATCGTGGGGTGCCAGTGTTCCAAAGACCTCATCGGTGGAGACGTGCAGAAACCGGAAACTGCTTTTGGCGGCACCCTCTAAATCACTCCAGTAGGCACGCGCCGCTTCCAGCAAGCGAAAAGTACCCACCACGTTGGTCTGAATAAAGTCTTCTGGCCCATGAATGGAGCGGTCCACATGGCTTTCTGCCGCGAAGTTGATGATGGCACGCGGTTGGTGCTGGGCCAGCAACTGAGCCATTGTCTTGCCATCGGCAATATCAGCCTGCACAAAGATGTGACGTGCATCGCCATGCAGGCTGGCCAAGTTTTGCAGATTGCCCGCATAGGTCAGCTTGTCGATATTGAGTACTGGCTCATTCGTGACAGCCAGCCAGTCGAGAACAAAATTTGCGCCAATGAAGCCTGCGCCACCGGTGACAAGAATCATGGTACTTGGAGTAATTCAGGAGTGAGCACGCATTATCGTGACACCAGCCCTTGTGCCCGCAGGCTGACTATCACCCCCAGCGCTGCTGTGCCATCACCAGCAAGCCTTCAAAGATCAGGTTGTCGACCAGTTCGAAGGGGCGCGTCATGCTGGGCACCATCTTCCAGCCCGCACCACCGGCCATCACACAAGCTGGCTCCATGCTGCAATGCAGGTACAGGTGCTGGTATGTGCGCTCTACAGCTCCTGCGATGGCGTAGGTGCCGCCACTGGTCAAGGCATCGCTGGTATTTTGGGGGAACGGCGTGACTGACCCCGTTGGAACATGCAGCCCCGCCGTTCCACTTTCCAAGGCCCGCAGCATGATGCCGTGGCCCGGCAAGATCAAGCCACCCAGAAAGTTGCCTCGTGCGTCCAGCGCATCGACAGTCACTGCTGTGCCCACCATCA
The DNA here is from genome assembly GCF_014836675.1 of Comamonas avium. Classification (GTDB taxonomy): domain Bacteria; phylum Pseudomonadota; class Gammaproteobacteria; order Burkholderiales; family Burkholderiaceae_C; genus Comamonas; species Comamonas avium. Next base: position 467,778 of record NZ_JACSQK010000003.1, on the reverse strand, counting down.
CCACAATCAATGGGCGTTCAATACCACGCTCAAGGATATGGTTGCGCGCACCAATCATGGCAACCCAGCGGTCAGCGCCCAGACGCAGCGGGTGCTCATAACCATTCGTCACCCCCGCTTCCTGCACCGATGGCACCACCCATTTGGGCTCCAGCTCCCAGCCCAGCATCAACTCCATCTGATCGTGCACGCGCCGCCGTGCTGTTTCACCTGCCACAACGCAGCCCAGCATGTGCGTAGGCGCGGGCAACTTGCTCCAGGGGCCTTCCGCTAAACGCTCAATGTGCTCCAGGAACTCAGCGCCATGGGCCAGCAAAGCTGCTCCAGGACGTGGTGCGTCATACATCGCCCACTTCAGGCGCGTGTTGCCGATATCGATGGCCAGAAAAGTCATGGGCGGCATTATCAAGAATTTTCAGACGGCGCTCGTGTGCTTTGTGAAACGATTCACTGACGAATGCAGCATTTCAGCGCAAATTGTCAAGAATTCAGACGTAGGATGTGTCTGTCCTTGTGTAAACGGGTTTGCCGTTACATTGTTTGCTGCCTTTCAACTTTTTCAGGAGTGAACGTATGGGCCTGTTTAGTTTTATCAAAGAAGCTGGCGAAAAACTGTTTGGCGGCAAGGACGCGCAAGCGGCCACCGCTCCAGAGGACCTCAACAGCAAAGCTGCTGCTGCCATTGAGACTTATATCAATGTGCAAAAGCTGGGAGTGAGCAATCTGAAGGTCAGCTACGACGGCAATCAGGGCAAGGTCACGGTCGCGGGCGAGGCCCCCACACAAGCGGTCAAAGAAAAAATTACGCTGTGCTGCGGGAATGTGGCCAATGTCACGTCAGTGGACAACCAAATGACCGTCACCAACCCTGAGCCAGAGGCGCAGTACCACGACGTCGTACGCGGCGACACGCTGTCGGCGATCGCCAAGAAATACTATGGCGATGCCAACAAGTACCCAACGATCTTTGAGGCCAACAAGCCCATGCTGAGCCATCCTGACAAAATTTACCCTGGCCAGAAACTGCGTATTCCGGCACTGTAAGTTAAATGCTCCATCGTCAAAGCGCTCCTTGAGGGCGCTTTTTCTTTAGGCATTCATTAAAATTCACGCCATTTCCTCGCAAGCACACACTCATGAAAACTCTGCTCACTGGCGGCGCTGGCTACATTGGTACACACACAGCCGTAGAACTTCTTCAAAATGGTCATGAAGTAGTGATTTACGACAATTTCAGCAACAGCCACCCCGAAGCAGTCCGGCGCGTCGAGAAAATCACAGGTCAAAAAATCAAAACTGTCCAAGGTGATGTTCGAGAGCAGAGCACTTTGGAAGCCGCTATCAGAGAGCACAGTATCGACAGTGTTGTGCATCTCGCAGGGAAAAAAGCGGTGGGCGAGTCTGTTGCCCACCCCGTGGACTACTTCGACAACAACGTCAACGGCACGCTGGTACTGCTGCGTGCCATGCAGGCCACCGGTCTGCGCAAACTGGTTTTCAGTTCATCAGCTACCGTTTACGGTGTTCCTCAGTATTTACCGTATGACGAGGCGCACCCCACTTCGGCCATGAACCCTTATGGACGCAGCAAGCTGATGGTGGAAGAAATTCTGTCTGACCTCTACCATTCAGATCCAAGCTGGAGTCTGGCTGTCTTGCGTTATTTCAACCCTATCGGTGCCCATAGCAGCGGATGGATTGGTGAAGATCCAGCAGGTATTCCGAACAATCTACTGCCCTACATTGCCCAGGTGGCAGTAGGCCGCCGCGATGCGGTACAGGTCTTTGGCAGCGATTACCCAACGCCTGATGGCACGGGTGTGCGCGACTACATTCACGTCATGGACTTGGCACGCGGCCATGTAAAAGCGTTAGAGAAGCTGCAGTCCCAGCAAAGTCCGGAGTTACTGACCCTGAATCTGGGAACCGGCCAGGGCCACAGCGTGCTGGATGTCATTCATGCGTTTGAAGCTGCGTGCAAAAAAACCATCCCTTACGTTCTGGCAGACCGACGCCCTGGCGATCTTGCCAGTTACTATGCCGCGCCCCATGCGGCGCAGCAAACACTGGGCTGGCAAGCCCAATACGATCTGACCACCATGTGCGCAGATGCTTGGCGCTGGCAGAGTCAAAACCCCAATGGCTACCTGAGCTAAAAAAAGCGCCTTGGTGTATGAACACCAAGGCGCTTTTTCATAGCTCCAAGCCAGCCCCTAGCGCCAAGGCAGCCCCTGTCTGCGCCACCCGCCGATATTTCCTCGGTGGCCATTGGCGTCGACATCGCCTTCAAAGCCTTCAAGGATGTTGTATGCCTCAATACCCAACTGCGCAGCGCGTGTAGCCGCGGCCACCGATCGCACGCCGCTGCGACAAAGCAGCACCACTTTGCCACCCTCAGGCACAGCCGCTTGAAGTTGCTCGTCAAAGTCTGGGTTGCTGGCCATTCCTGGCCATTGTTTCCACTCGATGGGAACAGCACCAGGTACCTGACCGACCCAGGCACGCTCTGCATTGGTGCGCACGTCAACCAGTACGGCCAGGCCGCTTTGCACCCACTGCCAAGCCAGCGGAGCGGGAATGTCACCGGCATACGCTGTGGCAGGCGTCACTTGTAGAGTTGGCTGTGTTGTCATGGCACGCGCTTCCTTGCATTCAAAAAACTGGCAGAAAGTTTCTCACAGACCTTAGGCAATATCCAATGCCGTTATTAAAAATATAGCTATTAGCGCTTTAAAAGCAAGCATTTCAGATACTTTAAGCATTGAAAACCTTGTGTAATAAGCGAAGGAAGCTCTTATTTTTTACAGAACCCAATCTGGCGCTGGATGCTGGCGCAACTCGGCACGCAAGCGCGCATAGTCAGGGCACGTGGCACCCACTACCGTCCAAAACCGGGGGCTGTGGTCCATTACACGCAAATGCGCCAGCTCATGAACCACCACGTAATCCAGCACAGGCATGCGAAAGTGCAACAGCCGCCAGTTCAGCATAATGCTGCCATCTTCCTTGGCACTGCCCCAGCGCGTACGGGCATTGGACAGCCGCAGGCTTTGCCACTGCACACCCACTGCGGGTGCAAAGCGCTGCAATCGCTCAGTAAACAGCGTACGGGCATGGCGCAGCCACCATGCATTGACCAAAGCGCGAATGCTGGCAGCAGGTGCATCCACAGGCAGCGCCAAATGCAGCACCCAGCGGTACTCCCCCACGGCCAGCAACTCGCCGCCGCGCGGTGCGGCAGGATGCAGGCTCAACTGCAAAGTGCCGCCAAGGTACGGCAGCAATGCCCCATGCTGCCACTCAATGCGCGGTGTTAGCTGGGTTCTGGTATGCCGCTCGTCCAGCTTGCTGAGCACCCACTGCGCCTTGCCTTGTAGCACCGATTCAATATTGGCCATGCTGACGCGCAAGGGCGCACGCACCGTCAGCCCACTGTCACCGACTTCCAGGCCAATACTGCGGCGGCTGCTGCGTACCAACAAATAAGCCACGCTGGCATGGCCCAAAGGGGCGGTGTGCGTGGCCTGGGGATGGGCATAAGCCAGGACAGGAGCGTTCAAGCTTGTGTGCTGCCAGTACTGATAGCAGGCACAGCGGGGTATGCCTCAGGATCCAGACGGCGCATTTCAGCCTCAATCCAGTCCTGCACTTCTTGCATGAGCTCATCGTGCTTGCGTCCCGCACTTTGAATCATCGGGCCTACAGAGACATCGACCACACCGGGCTTTTTGATGAACGATTTGCGTGGCCAGCATTTGGCAGACGTCACCGCAATCGGCACCACCGGTGCACCCGTCATGATGGCCAGACGGGTGGCGCCCGTTTTGTATTCGCCCACTTGCCCCCGCTCTACGCGGGTTCCTTCGGGAAACATGATGACCCAGATGCCTTGGGCCAGCAAACGCTTGCCCTGCTCGACCATCTTGTGAAAGGCACGCGAGCCTTGCTTGCGGTCGATGTGAATCATGTCCAGACTGCCGATCGACCAGCCGAAGAAGGGAATGTTGAGCAGCTCTTTCTTGAACACATAGGCCAGAGAGCGGGGCATGATGGCAGGCATCAAAAATGTCTCATACGTGGACTGGTGCTTGCACAGCAGCACCACCCCCTGCTCAGCGCCAGTTGGCAAATTTTCCATGCCTTGCACGCGGTACTTGATACCGCAGAACCAGCCAGCACTGTCCACACTCAGCGTGAGCCAAGCGCGCGCAATGGCCCAGCGCAGTGCGGGTGAACCACCGCACACACGGACCAATAAAATCAGCAAGGTGTACGGGATAACAGTAATGCCCATCCACAGCATGTGGATCACAGAGCGAAGAAGCGACATGAAGGCAATCCTAAAAATGGAACGGTGTCCACACAATGAAAGCCGCCTTGGGCAATCAGTTGCCGGTCAAGGGTGAAGGTGGTGAAGAAAGTACCGTAGTTTGCACATCTGGGGCCAGGGCATCGGCCAGCAGCTTCCAGCTGGCAAACTGGGGCACGTCCTGCTTGAGCGGCGTGGCAGGTGCCTGCGCACCCAATTGCAGCCATACCAAGTTGGCCCCCATTGCCTCGCCGGCTTGCAGGTGCTTGCTTTCTTGCCCGATCACCCACACCTCATGCGGCTCTGCGCCATAGCGGGTGGCAATCTGCTGCAGCAACCCTGGGGCTGGCTTGCGGCACGCACAATGTTCGTCAGGCGTATGCGGGCAGAAAAAAACCGCCTCAATCCGGGCACCAACGGCCGCTAGCTCACGCAGCATGCGCTGGTGCAGCACATTCAGTTCGGTCACATCAAAGCTGCCACGCCCCAGACCCGGCTGGTTGGTGGCCAGCGTGACATACCAGCCACCGCGATTGAGCTGTGCAACCGCCTCAAGCGCCCCCTCTTGAGGCCGCCAGTCTTTGAACGCCACGATGGAGTCTTCTCCCTCCACGTTGAGGGTTCCGATGCAGTCCAAAATGGCAAGTTTCATAAACGTCAGGCAGTCAGCGTAAGCAAAGTGCAAATGATAAGAGCGGCGTCACCAGGGTATTTGAAGCCCAAGTAACGACCGCTCTTGCAGTTTCGCAGCGCTCTTAAGCGCCGGTCCAGCGGCGCAGTGCCAAGCTGGCGTTGGTGCCACCAAAGCCAAAACTGTTGCTCAAGACCGTGTTCAGCTGTGCGTCACGGGTCTGGGTCACCAGTGGCATATCGCCCAAGGCTTCGTCAGGTGTTTCAACATTTACCGAACCGGCAATAAAGCCCTTGTTCAGCATGATCAGGCAGTAAATGGCTTCCTGCACACCCGTAGCACCCAGCGAGTGGCCGGTCAGTGACTTGGTGGACGAGAAAGGCGGCACTTGCTCGCCAAACAGCGCCTTCATGGCACGCACTTCCTGCATGTCACCAACAGGGGTCGATGTGCCATGCGTGTTGATGTAGTCAATCGGACCATCAACAGTTTCCATGGCCTGCTTCATGCAGGCAATAGCACCATCACCCGAAGGTGCCACCATGTCTTCGCCGTCGCTGGTGGCACCAAAGCCCACCACCTCAGCCAAAATATTGGCACCACGCGCCAAGGCATGCTCCAGGCTTTCCAGCACCACAGCACCGCCGCCGCCAGCGATCACAAAACCATCACGATTGGCATCGTAAGCACGCGCAGCTTTTTCAGGCGTTGCGTTGTACTTGCTGGACATGGCACCCATGCCGTCAAACAGCAAAGACATGCCCCATGACAGCTCTTCACCACCACCAGCAAACATCACATCCTGCATACCCCAGGCAATTTGCTGGGCTGCAGCACCAATGCAATGCGCCGACGTGGAGCACGCCGATGTAATGGAGTAATTAATGCCTTTGACCTTGAAGTTGGTGGCCAGACATGCTGACACCGTCGAGCTCATGCAGCGCGTAACCTGGTAAGGCCCAACGCGGCGAATACCTTTTTCGCGCAGCGTATCTGCCGCTTCAATCTGGTTGGCAGGAGAGCCACCGCCAGAGCCCATGATCAGGCCGGTGCGCGCGTGGCTCACCATTTCCGCTGGCAGCGCAGCCTGCGCAATCGCATCTTCCAGAGCGATTTGCGCATAAGCGGCTGCATCGCCCATGAACCGCAACTGCTTGCGATCAATCCGCGCCTCAACGTCGATCTCGGGAATGCCAGCCACTTGACTGCGCATACCCAGTTCTGTGAACTGAGGCATGGCTTTGATGCCCGAGCGGCCTTCCCTCAAAGAAGTCTCTACGGTTGCCAAGTCGTTACCAATGCACGAGACAATGCCCGCGCCCGTGATCACTACGCGTTTTTTCATGCCGCAGTCCCTTGACCGTCGCCTTCACGCAGGAACAAGCCCACGCGCAAGTCGTTAGCTACGTAAATTTCTTTACCGTCAGCCAGCAAACGAGCGTCGCCAATCGCCATATTCAGCTTGCGCTTGATTACGCGCTTGATGTCGATTTCGTAAGTCACCAGCTTCACATCAGGGCCGACTTCGCCCGTGAACTTGACTTCTCCCGCGCCCAGAGCACGGCCACGACCGGGCAACTGCAGCCAGGTCAGGTAAAAACCAATGAGCTGCCACATGGCATCCAAACCCAAGCAACCGGGCATGACAGGGTCACCCTGGAAGTGGCATTTGAAAAACCACAGATCTGGGTTCACGTCCAGCTCAGCGACGATCTTGCCAAAACCATGCGTACCGCCTTCATCACTGATGTGCGTAATGCGATCAAACATCAGCATGGGAGGCAAAGGCAGACGTCCGCTATCGGGCTTAAACAACTTGCCTTCACCGGAAGCGATCAGCTGTTCGTAGGAAAAAGATTCAACCATTTTCTAACTTGCTCCGCAGCGGCTTGAGCCGCTACTTGGTTTTCGTGTATGTGTAATTGCGACAGTTTATCCATGTGCTGCGCACAGCCGCACATTATGAAAGTTCACAGGCAGCTTGTCGGAGAAAGCCCTTGTAATATCCTCATAACGCATCAATCACACCCTGTTTTGTCAACTTTTCTTGCGTTGTTTAGCACTCCACGCTATGAGCGCAATGCAAAACAGCCACAGCGGCCATAGCCCCCATTGCGATACCCATCGTGCAAATGGTGTCAGACCATCACGTCCCTGGACATCTGCCAGCAGCACCGCTTGCGTCATAGAAGGCAAGGACGCCGTCACAGCGCCTCGGTGGTCAATCACCGCTGTTGCCCCCGTATTGGTGGCCCGGATCATGGGGCGTTCAAACTCCAGAGCGCGCATGCGGCTGATCTGCAAATGCTGATCGATGGCAATACTGTCACCAAACCACGCAATGTTGCTGACATTGACAAACACTGTGGGCGCTTGAGAGGCATCGCCAAAGCGAACCCCCAGCTCCTCACCAAATAAGTCTTCATAACAAATATTGGGTGCCCAGCGCTCTCCGTGCCACACCATGGGGGCTTGGCCCACGCTTGCTCGGGCGAAGTCCCCCAGCGGGATGTCCATCATGCGAACAAACCACTGAAACAAGGGTGGAACAAATTCCCCAAAAGGTACCAAGTGGTGCTTGTCGTACCGATATTCTGGCACTTCCCCGGGAATCCAGCCGACCACTGCGTTGCTATAGCCCTGCACTTCGTTGCCCAAAGGCATGCCCACCAAAGCTGCCGATGCACTGCCCGGCTGGCGATAAGGAGCAGTCACCGTTTCTAAATAACCATTGGGAAGCTGCTGGGGTAACAATGGCAGCGCAGTCTCGGGGGCGACCACCAAGGCGGCAGGCGCCTCCAGCAAACGCTCTCCATACCATTGCAATGCCTGGGCCATGCCGCCGCCGGGCACGAATTTTTCATCCTGCGCAATATTGCCCTGCAGCAATGCCACCTTGACAGGGTCTCGCCCTGCTAGTGCCTGCGCTTGCTGCTGAGACCAGGCAGCTCCCAGCCAGAGCAGCGCTCCTGCAGCCAGCAGGCTCACCGAGAGTTTTTTACGCTGAGCCAAAACCGTGACTTGCACCAATGCCATGGCTATGGCGGCCGCAATCGCCCCTGTGCCATACACCCCCAGCCACCTTGGCCACACTGACAAGGGCCCATCCACATGGGCATAGCCGATAGCGCCCCACGGGAAGCCTGTCCACAGCGTGCCACGGGCCAGCTCTGCCAGTGTCCAGCACGCGGCAAACAGCCAGACCGCCTGCCAGCCTGACACCGACCAGCGCCGCCACACCCAGAGCATCAAGGCGTAATAGCTGCCTAAAAAAGCAGCCAGCGCCAGCACAGCAATGACCGCCAGAGGTGCTGGCAACCCGCCATAAGTGTGCATGGATATAAACAGCCACCAGAAAGTAGCAGCCAGCCACGTCGTGGCAAACACCCCGCCCAGCCACGCTGCGTGCTTGGCACTTTGCGCCTGCTGGGCGGCGGTGCACAACACGCTCAGTGACAATATTTGCAGCCACCACACAGGCTGGCCGCCCTGGGGCCAGGCCAATGAAGCCGCTTGCAAACAGCCAGCCACCATCAAGGGCAGCAGCCATACCCACCACGGCCAGCTGCGCTGACGCGCTGATGTGACTGCAGCAGCGTTCATTTGCCCGTGCTTTCCTGCATGTCGCTGGCAACACGCGTAACCTGGAACCACCGCACGGCTCCGCCCTTAGCATGCAGCACCACAAAGTGAAGGCCTGCGCCCTCCCAGGACTCGCCACGCTTGGGCAAGCGCCCCATCACGTGGCTGATCCAGCCACCAATCGTGTCAAATTCGTCAGCGCCGTCTTCTTGAGAAAAACTCACGCCAAATGCTTCTTGCACGCGCTCCAACGGTGTGTGGCCCGCCACACGGTAGGTGTTGTCCGCCAGCGCAAAAATATCGCCGTCTTCCTCGGGGATATCGAACTCATCTTCGATCTCACCGACGATTTGTTCCAGTACGTCTTCCATGGTCACCAGGCCAGCCACATTGCCGAACTCGTCAATCAGAATGCTCATGTGGTTGCGATTGGCACGAAATTCGCGCAGCAAGTCGTGCAGCCCCTTGGTCTCGGGCACAAAAGCCACGGGTCGCAGCAAGGCGCGCACATTCAAAGACGGTGAACGCTGCAATTTGAGCAGGTCTTTGGCCATCAAGATGCCGATGATGTTGCCCCGCTCGCCCTCATAGACGGGAAAGCGCGAATGCGCGGTGCGTATGACTTGCCCCAGCAATTGGTCATAGGGCGCCTCGATGTCCAGCACATCCATACGCGTTGCAGCCACCATGATGTCTGCGGCTGTACGGTCTGCCATGCGGATGACGCCTTCCAGCATGACACGTGCTTCAGTGCCGATAACCTCGTTGACTTCGGCCTGGGCCAGGGTTTCGATAAGTTCATCCTTGGAGTCGAGTCCGGGATGAATAAATTCGACAATTTTTTGCAGAAAAGTGCGCTTGTCTTCGCGCTCAGCATGGCGCGCAGGATGCGGGTCGGACACAGTCTTACAGTGCAGGACGTGCAGTAGTGGATAGGGGGCTAAGGATAGCGGATTCCGCCATTCAGACAATAAATAGCTTGCCGAACCCGCGCCGCCTGCGCACTTATGGAGACGATTTGTGCCGCCCTTCGCGCACATCCTGACGGATAGCCTGCACGTCGGCCAGGATGGACCAGAACTGCTTGGCCTGCTTCTTGAACTGGTAGTCCACTTCAGCGACCTGGTTGTCCCACAGCTCAGAGACCTGGGTGTCCAGACCTGCTGCGGGCAATTTCAGATAAGCCTCTGACTCGGTGCCATCACGCTGCACACGGGCACCGGCATTGCGTGCAATTTTGAGCATGGGGGTGTTCTCGCTGAGCGCGTGGATGAACATCATCTCTACCCCCTTGTTGCGCGAGTGCAGCACGGCACGCGCAAACAAACGTGTGCCCAGGCCCAGACCGCGTGCGGACTTCAGCACGGACACCCCGAATTCTGCACAGTTGCTGTGGTGCGCCAGATCGGTATAGGCCAGGTGCGCCATGGCGATCAACTCGAGTCGGCGGTTGAAGATGCCAAAAATATCGTCACGCTCAAAATTCAGATTGTCTGCATAGCGCACCACCTGTTCGTCATTGGCTGCGTAGCCAAAGCGCAGGTAACGGTCACCCTCGTCCAGCTTGAGCAAGTGGGTACGGATGCGTCCGCGGTGGCGTTCTGACAGCTCCCGGATGGGCACCATGGTGGGCACGCTGCGTTTGGCCGAGGCTTTACGCAGCCATTGCTTGCTGGCTTTCCAGGGTGAAGAGATCCAACGGAGTGGCTCGGTCATGGGTCAAAGTCCTGTGCAGAAGGCTTGGCACATTGTTTCAGGCATCGCACGCCGCAGCGACAGCATTGTTTTAAGACGGTGCAAAACCTAGGGTTTACGTTAATTTGCTGCATTGCAACATAAATCAAGTGTGCTGGGTATTGGGGTGGCCTCTGTTTGCTGTCTTCTTGGCAGCACAGCGGTGCTTTTGCACCACAAAAAAACAGCACCTACAGGTGCTGTTTTTGAAGCGATGATTAAAAAAGTAGCTACTAGCGCTTATCTAGCAATGACTTCAGATACAAAACTACCTGAAATATTTGTTAATAAAGCGTTGTTAGCTATATTTTTAAACAGGCACCGACGTGGTCGCTTTGACGCGGTCCAGCACAAAGCTGGTTTTGCAGTCCGACACGCTGGGGTGCTTGAGCAGGGTTTCCATGATGAAGCGGCTGTAGTGCTGCATATCGGCCACCACCACGCGCAGCAGATAGTCCATCTCGCCGGTCAGCGATGCGCACTCCACCACTTCGGGCCAGTTTTGCACGCTCTGACGGAATGCGTCCATGGGATTGCGCTTGTGCGTTTCGGTGCTTTTTTCCAGACGCACATTCAGGTAGGCGGTCAAACCCAGGCCCACTTTTTCGGGTGGCACCAGCGCCACATAGCGCTCGATCACACCGGCCTCTTCCAGACGCTTGACACGGCGTAGCACCGCGCTGGGGGACAGGCCAACCTGCTCGCCAATCACGTCATAGGTTTCACGCCCGTTTTCCTGCAAGCGGCGCAGGATGGAACGGTCCAGCTTATCGAGGGTGTGTTCTGCAGTCATGTGAGCGGATTCTATGCAGGCAATCAGTGATTGACCAAATTAACGCCATGAATTTTGCAAGCAAGCTTGGCTCAACGCAATTTTTTTGACTTCAGTGCCCCCGATCAAACCCTTGGTTTGCTCTTTCCCTAGGAAAAGCCCCCTCCCCAATTCATGGGTCCCCTTCAAGAATGCTGGCAGGGCCTAGCGTTGTTGCTGCAGGCCGCACCAATGAAGAAAGGCGCTGACATGGATCGTCTGTGGCTCAACCACTACCCTGCAGGGGTACCCCACGAAGTCAAACCAGAGATCTACGCCTCCGTGGTCGACATGCTGGAAGATTCGCTGAGCAAGTACGCCGATCAGCCCTTCACGGTGTGCATGGACGTGTGGATGAAGTACCGGGATCTGGACAAACTGTCTCTGCAACTGGCGGCCTGGCTGCAAAGCCTGAACCTTGCGCCCGATGCCCGCGTGGCCATCATGCTGCCCAATATTCCGCAGTTTGCCGTCAGCATGGCGGCGGTGCTGCGCGCTGGCTACACCTGTGTCAACGTCAACCCGCTGTACACCGCGCGCGAGCTGGAGCACCAGCTCAAGGACTCCGGGGCGACGGCCATCATTATTTTGGAGAACTTCGCGCACACGCTGTCGGACGTCATCACGCACACACCCATCAAGCATGTGTGCATGGCCTCCATGGGCGACTTGCTGGGTTTTGCGTATGGCCGCTGGATCACCTTTGCCGTGCGCCATCTGGCCAAGATGGTGCCCGCCTACGAGCTGCCGCTGGATGGCCGCACCGTCACAACTTTTAATAAAGCACTGTCGACAGGCGCTGGCAAAACGCTGCGCAAGCCCCAGGTCAACCACGACAGCATTGCCTTCTTGCAATACACGGGCGGCACCACGGGCCTGTCCAAAGGCGCGGTGCTCACCCACCGCAACATCATTGCCGCCACCTTGCAGGCCGAGGCGTGGTTTGCCCCCGCTTACGCTGGCACGACCGACCTGCGCAAACTGCACAGCATTGCTGCACTGCCGCTCTATCACATCTTTGCGCTGACGCTGCTGCTGCTGTCGCTGCGCCAAGGCTCCAGCATGAGCCTGATCCCCAATCCGCGCGATATCCCCAAGTTTGTGGAAGTGCTGCGCAAGCGCCCCTTTCACACGCTGCCAGCTGTGAACACCTTGTTCAACGCCTTGCTGCAAAACGAAAAATTCCGGACCATTGATTTTTCAGAGCTGGCGGTATCGCAGGCCGGGGGCATGGCGGCCTCCGAAGGCACAGCGCGCCAGTGGCAGAAAGTGACCGGCAAGGTCATGATTGAAGGCTGGGGCATGAGCGAGACCTGCGCCATTGGCACCAACAACCCCGTGAATGCCACCAGTTTTAGCGGCAACATTGGCCTGCCCTTGCCCGGCATTGACATTGCGATCAAGGACGATGAAGGAAACACCGTGCCTCAGGGAGAAAACGGTGAAATCTGCATCAAGGGCCCCAACGTGATGCGTGGCTACTACAACCAGCCCGAAGAAACCGCCCAGGCCTTTACGGCCGACGGATTCATGCGCACCGGCGATATAGGCCTGATGGACGAGCGCGGCTTCATCAAGATCATTGACCGCAAGAAAGACATGATCTTGGTCAGCGGCTTTAACGTCTTTCCCAATGAGCTGGAGAACGTCATCTCGCTGTGCCCCGGCGTGGTGGAATGTGCTGCCATCGGTGTACCCGATGAACATGCTGGCGAAGCCATCAAGGTGTTTGTGGTCAAGAACGATCCCACACTTACCGAAGAACGCCTGCTGCGCTACTGCCACGACAACCTCACCGGCTACAAGCGCCCCAAGTACATTGAGTTTCGCGAAGAGCTGCCCAAAACCAACGTGGGCAAAATTTTGCGCCGCGAATTGCGCAGCCCCAGCGCTTCAGACAAGGCGCCCGCAGCACATTGACCATGGATCACGCCCTTTCCTCACCGGGCCTTGGGCCCGGTATGTTTTTTCTGGAACGTGGCTGGCTGTCAGCCAATAACGTCATTTTTGTGGACGACGACAGCGCGGCCATCGTGGATACCGGCTACTGCGTCCACGCTGAGCAAACCGTGACGCTGGTTGAAAACAGCATTGGCACGCGCCCGCTCACACGCATTCTCAACACCCATCTACACAGTGACCACTGCGGCGGCAACGCTGCCTTGCAAGCCCGCTGGCCCCATCTGCAGACGTGGATAGCCCCCGGGCAGCTTCAACATGTACGCGCCTGGGACCCTGCCGCCCTGAGCTACACGCCCACGGGGCAAGAATGCCCGCGCTTTCATGCCGAACACGTGCTGGAGCCAGGCACCGAAATCAATCTCGGTCAGCAGCGCTGGCAGGTGCATGCAGCGCCGGGCCATGACCCGCACTCCATCATCCTGTTTGAGCCGCAGCAGCGCACCCTCATTTCAGCCGACGCTCTTTGGGAGAACGGCTTTGGGGTGGTTTTCCCGGAAATTGAGGGAGAGCAGGCGTTTGCCGAAGTGGCCGCCACACTGGATGTGATTGAAGCGCTGCAGCCATCGCTGGTGCTGCCAGGCCACGGCCCCAGGTTCAGCGATGTGACCCAGGCGTTGGCCATTGCACGCAAGCGCTTGCACGGTTTCATGGAAAGTCCGCTGCGCCACGCCCGTTACGCCGCCAAGGTGCTGCTCAAATACAAACTGCTGGAGTGGCAGCAACTGCCCCTGCAGCAGGTGCAGGGCTGGTGCGTCAACACCCCGTACGTGGGCATGCTGCACGAGAGGTACTTTGCAGCACAGAGCCTGGAAAACTGGCTGGGCACGCTGATTGAAGAGCTGGTCAGCAGCAAGGCCGCCGCTGTGGAGCAGCAAGACGGCGTGCTGGTACTTTGCAACCGCTGACGGCTGACAGGTTGGCTTGAGCCTCTGCTGACTCTGCTGACTCTGCTGCCTTTGACCCCGCTTACACCTTTCACGCAGCAAGCGCCACTCACACACCAGCCAGTCACAGGTTGCCGCTGGCCTTACGACCGGCTGCAAAGCCTTGGCAGACCCCCAAGGTATTGCCAAGGCTTTGTAATGAAATGCCAGAGTGGTGTCGGCGGGCCTTAAGGCAAATCAGGCGTCGCTTCCGTCAACGTCAGCTTCGGGCCAATCGTGCCTAAGCGTGCCTTCAGCGACTGGGGCTGGCCCGTAATCATGGCTGCGTAATTGGTGGCGTTGGAGAGCACCTTCTTGACGTAGTCGCGGGTTTCTGCAAACGGCACATTTTCAGCCCAGATGGCACCGTCCAAAACGGGGCCGTTGCGCCAGTTGCGCGGGCGACCGGGCCCGGCGTTGTAGCCCGCAGCGGCCAAGGCCATGGAGCCATCAAAATCATCCAGCGCCAGCTTCAGGTAGGACGTGCCAATCGTGATGTTCACATCGCGGTCGTTGATCATGTGGGGCTGAAAGTCGGTCATGCCGATCTTCTTGGCCGTCCATCTGGCAGTGGCAGGCATCACCTGCATCAAGCCCGATGCCCCGACATGCGAGCGCGCATCCATGATGAACCGGCTTTCCTGTCGAATCAGCCCATACACATACGCCGGGTCCAGCCCAATGCTCTTGGAGCGTGCAATCACCGCGTCATGGAAAGGCATGGGAAAGCGCTGGTTCCAGTCAATCACATCGCGCGTGCGTTCGCTGGTGTTGATGCAGCGGTCCCATATCTGCGCCTTGCAGGCCAGATCGGCAGCGGCCAGCAGTTCGCGGTCGTTCATGCCACCGGGCACGTGCAGGCCCACGCTGTAATTCCATTCGCGCACTCCTTCGCTGCGCAGACCGATGCGGATGGCATACAGGGCACGCTGCAGACCGGGGTTGCTTGCAACGGCTGCCTGCTCTTGCGCAGTCGGTGGCGGTGGTGCGGGGGGCATGGTGACAGCCTGGCCCAGCTCTTCCAGCGCCAGTTTTTCGTAAAAGCCTTTCACGCTGGCAATGCTTTGCAGCAGGCGTCTGGCTTCGGCCTGCTCGGCCTCGCTCACGCGGCGGTCGTTGAGCAAGGCACGCGCCTTCCAGTACACCCATGTGCTGTCGGCCTGCATGGCAGGCGGCATGTCATCAATGGTTTTGCGTACCGTATGCCACTGACCGGCACGCAAGTTGGCGCGCACCATCCACTCCTGCGCCTCTTCGGACATGCGCTCTGGCTTGCCCACTTTGGCAAAGTAGCCCACGGCATCGCTGGACAGGCGGCGTGCGCTCACCTTGCCAATCACACCCCAGACCCAGTCACGCTCTTCTGCGCGCAACTGGTTGCCCCAGCGGGTTTCCATCAGGCTGGCGGCTTGCTCCGGGTCGTTGCTGGCCACGCGGATCAGCGCCAGTGCAGCCAGTTCACGGCGGGTATTGCCACGCACCTTGCTGGTGCCTGCCAGGTATTTGATCGGTGAGGCGAACACTTCAGCCACATGCTGCAGCGCCTCTGGCGCCACGATATCGACTGCGCGACGAGCGGCGGTCTGGCGATTGAGCTCTGCCGAAAGGCGGGCCCGCTTCCACACTTCACCCTCATCGAGCTTCTTGATCGCATACAGCTCGCTGGCCGCCTGGGTGCAGCCGTCGTCGCCGTCGCGCTGTGCGTGCCACAGGCGAGCCACTTCTTGCGGGGCATGCTCGGGCTGGCGGCGCTCAATGGTCTGCACCGCCAGCTCGTAGCAGCGCACCTCGCGGTCGTCCTGCATGCGGAACTCGGGCAACAGGCGCTCAAAGTCTGCCCACTGACGGCGCTGGCCCAGCAGCAGCAACCAGTCATTGCGCATGCGGTCTTCCTGGTAGGTGCCGCGCCAGCGTTGCAAAAATGCCTCAACTTCAGAAGGCGCTGCCGTATTGAGGCGGCTCTTGAGCTCCCAATATGCGGCCCACGGCTCCAGGGGGTGCCCTGCCGTCTGTGGCAGGAGCGTGGCCAGTCTGGCCTTATCGCCCTTGCGGGCCGCTTCCTGCATTTGCAGCAAAACATTGTCCCCTGCCGTTTGGGCAGTTGCCCACGAAACAGGAGCGCTTAAAAGTACGGCCGCGCAAAGCGGTGTCAGAATCTTGTGCCATTGCATGGGGGAATTATGTGATGGACAAAGTGGCCCTTCGGCGCACCTTGGTGCAGCAACGCCTGAATATGGCCGACCGCCTACAGCGCGCAGACGATTTACAACGCGTGATGCGCATTTGGCTGGTGGACCGACCCGATCTCGTGATAGGCGCCTACTGGCCCATCAAGGGCGAGTTTGACCCCCTGCCCGTGCTGCATCGCTGGAAAGAAGACGGTGAACTGCTGGACAAGCCCCAGCGCCGCCGCATTGCCCTGCCCGTGATCGACAAGGTCACCAAAACCATGCGTTTTCATGCCTGGCACCCCGGCTGCCCCATGGAAGAAGACGCCTACGGCATTCCCAAGCCCAAAGACACCGAGGTGCTGACCCCCACTTTGCTGTTTGTGCCCTGCGTAGGCTACGGCCCGGGCGGCTACCGGCTGGGTTACGGCGGCGGTTTTTACGACCGCACGCTGGCTAAGCTCACCCCAGCACCCCATACCGTCGGCCTTGGATTCACCCAGGGTTTCATTGAGGATTTCGTGCCGCAATCGCACGACTTGCCTTTAGATGCCATCCTGAACGACAACGGCGTCATTTGGCCGGTTTGATGGATTGTTTGCTCCCGTATGCCCATTCGTAAAAAGAAATCTGTTCCCCAGCGTCTGATTCAGCAGCGCCCTCCGCTCACGCCCATGGCCTCGCCCCTGACGCGTCAAGAGGTACAGCGCCTGCAAACCCACATGCGCAAGCACGGCCCACACAGCCTGACCCCACGCCAGCACGATGCCATCTGGGACTTTTTGTTCAACCTGCCAGAAAGCCACGCGTGGCTGTCTGACATGGTGCACCAGACCCATGCAGCTCAGGCTGGGCTGCGCCCGCGCACAAAAATAGAAGCTTAAAGCGCTTACGCCTCCTTGTTTTCAGATAGAAAAGATGCTTAAAACCAATAGGACAAAGCGTTAACAGCTACTTTTTTTAATAAGGAGTGACCCATGCTGCAGTTGTACATCGGTAACAAAAACTACTCGTCATGGTCAATGCGTCCCTGGGTGGCCATGCGCCAGCTGGGCATTCCGTTTACAGAAGTCATGGTGCGCTTTGACAGCTTTGCGCCCGGCTCACAGTTCAAGCAAACCATGCGCGCCCTGACCCCCACGCACAATGTGCCGCTGCTGGTGCATGACGGACTGGCGGTGTGGGACACCCTTGCCATTGCGGAATACCTGGCCGAAGAATTTTCCCACGCAGGCATCTGGCCCAAAGCCTTTGCCGACCGCGCACGGGCACGCAGCATCTGCGCAGAAATGCACAGCGGCTTTGGCGCCCTGCGCAGCCACTGCCCGATGAACATCGAGGCCGCTTTGCCCGAAGTGGGCGCCAGGATCTGGGCCGAGCAAGACGCCGTGCGCGCCAATGTGTCACGCCTGATCGAGATGTGGGGCACGCTGCTGCAAAGCCACGGTGGCCCCATGCTGTTTGGCAGTTTCAGCATGGCTGACGCTTTTTTTGCCCCTGTGTGCATGCGCCTGCACACCTACGCGCTGCCCCTGCCGCCAGCCATCGCGGGCTATGTTGAGCGGGTGCGGGCACTGCCAGCCGTGCAGGCCTGGATCACCGATGCGCTGGCCGAGCAGGATTTTCGCGATTTTGAAGAGCCCTACCGCACGCAGCGTTGAAGCCGCACAGCTAGGCTGCGTCTTGCCCAAGGCAGGTTAAAAGCCGGCGCAAGTGGCCTGCAGCCGGTTCAGGTGTCGATGTCGATAACGCTCAGCCTTGCCTGAACTGGTTGCGTAAAAACAGCTTGTGCCGCGCAATGTGCGCCATTTGCGCCGGGGCAATAGAGCCGCTGAGGTCCACGTCCTCTCCATTGAGCACCTCATTGCCATAGGCCATGGCCCGTGCCACCACATCTGCTTCGCTCACGCCCTGCTGCTCGGCCAGGTCCAGTGCCACACGGCGCATGGCCCGCTGCGACAGCATCCACATCGCGCCAAAGGCATCCCACGCGGCGGCGGCTTTCTTGAAGCGCTCGTGGTCGGCCAAAATCTCAGACAGCGGTTTGGACAGCACCTCCTGCAAGTCCGCCATCTGTGTCTGCAAGGCCTCCAGCTGCGCCTCTCGCTCCAAGGCAGCCGCTGCCGCATTGGCCTGTGCGTCAGGTGCTTCGGGCACTGGCACGCTGCCGTCGGGGTTCATCTGGGCAATGGTGAGAGCGTCGGCAATAGACATGGGCAGGCAAGCCAATCAGGAAAAAGATGAACAATAAAAGCCAGCAAAACACTGGCTGCACAATGGCTCAGGCGGACTGCGTGCGCTTCCAGCGCTGCCAGCCACTGGCGCGCAGCTCGCACGCGGGGCAGCTGCCACAGCCGTAGCCCCAGTCGTGCAGCACATCGCGCGTGCCCTGATAGCAGGTGTGGGTGTCGTTCACCACCAGCTCTACCAGCGCATCACCGCCCAAATCCTTGGCCATCTGCCAGGTGGCGGCTTTGTCGATCCACATCAATGGAGTTTCAATGCGCAGGCGGCGCTCCAGCCCCAGATTCAGCGCCAGCTGCATGGCCTTCATGGTGTCATCGCGGCAATCGGGGTAGCCTGAAAAATCCGTTTCACACACGCCCGTCACAATCACCTGTACACCCCGGCGGTAGGCCAGTGCCCCGGCCACAGTCAGAAACAGCAGATTGCGCCCCGGCACAAAGGTATTGGGCAACCCATCGGCCTGCATGGCAAAAGCCACCTCATCGGTCAGCGAAGAGCCGCCAATTTGCTGCAGCACATCCAGCGACAGCACGTGGTCTTGCCCCAGCTTGTGCGCCCATTGCGCAAATTGCGCACGCAACTTCTCCAGCACCTGCAGGCGCACCTGCATCTCAATGCTGTGGCGCTGGCCATAGTTGAAGCCCAAGGTCTCCACACGGTCGTATTTCGACAGCGCATGGGCCAAGCATGTGGTGGAGTCTTGTCCACCCGAAAACATTACAAGCGCTGAGGTATGCATAGGGAGAAATTACAGCACGTCCCGGCCATGCCTTGCCGCGCCTACACTTAGTGCCATGAAGATTTACAAGGTTGGCGGCGCAGTGCGCGACCGCTTGTTGCAACGTCCTTTTCACGATACCGACTGGGTCGTGGTGGGAGCCACACCGCAAGAAATGACCGCGCTCGGCTTCACCCCCGTGGGGCGCGACTTTCCCGTGTTTTTGCACCCCAGAACCCACGAGGAATACGCACTGGCGCGCACCGAGCGCAAAAGCGGCATGGGCTATCGGGGCTTTGTGGTGCATACCTCGCCCGATGTCACGCTGCAAGAAGACCTGGCCCGGCGCGACTTGACCGTCAATGCCATGGCTGCTCCGGCAGACTGGACAGGCGTTGAAGCCGTATTTGACCCCTATAACGGCCAGGCCGATCTGCAGGCCAAAGTGCTGCGCCACGTCACCGACGCCTTCCGCGAAGACCCGGTGCGCATTCTGCGCGTAGCGCGCTTTGCAGCGCGGTTTCATGACTTCACCGTAGCGCCAGAAACCTTGCAGCTGATGCGCGAGATGGTGCAGGCCGGCGAGGCCGACCACCTGGTGCCCGAGCGCGTCTGGCAAGAAATCAGCCGCGGGCTGATGGCCGCCCAGCCCTCACGCATGTTTGAAGTGCTGCGCGCCTGCGGGGCCTTGAAGGTGTTGCTGCCAGAGCTGGATCGCCTGTGGGGTGTGCCCCAGCGCGCCGAATACCACCCAGAGGTAGACAGCGGCGTGCACGCCATGATGGTGCTGGACATGGCCGCCCAGCTGGACGCCCCGCTCACGGTGCGTTTTGCCTGCCTGTGCCACGACTTTGGCAAAGGCACCACGCCCGCCGACATGCTGCCGCGCCACATTGGCCATGAGCAGCGCAGTGCACAGCTGCTCAAAGGCGTGTGCGACCGCTGGCGCGTACCCAATGACTGCAAAGAGCTGGCCGATCTGGTGGCCCGCGAGCACGGCAACATCCACCGCAGCCAGGATTTGAATGCCGCTGCTTTAGTGCGCCTGTACGAGCGCTGCGATGCCATCCGCAAGCCCGAACGCTTTGCGCAAGCCCTGTGGGCCTGTGAGTGCGATGCACGCGGGCGGCTGGGCTTTGAAGAGCGCCCCTACCCGCAGCGCCAACGTCTGTGGCAGGGCCTACAGGCTGCGCTGACGGTAGACACCGCCACAGCAGCCCAAACGGCGGCACAACGGGGACTCAAAGGCAAGGCAATTGGTGAGGCCGTAGCGTCTGTCAGAGTGCAGGCCGTGGCGGCGTGGCTGGACAGTTGAAACCACCCAGCCGCTGTTACACAAAGCAGCGCTAAAGCCAGACAAGGCGAGGGAATTCCATCAGGCACAAGGCCAGCCAGAAGAGCGAACATGTACAGGCTTTTGTCTGCAACCCTTCACGTTCAGGAATGCTGCCATGTCTTATGTTCTTCCCGGCCAGTCCGGTGCGCTGCACCAATACCAAGCCCAGTACGACAACTACATTGGCGGGCAGTGGGTACCCCCCGCCACTGGCACTTATTTTGATGTCGTGACGCCCATCAACGGCAGCGTCTACACCAAGGCTGCACGTGGCACGGCAGCCGACATTGAAAAAGCACTGGATGCAGCCCATGCCGCCGCCGATGCATGGGGAAAAAAATCGGTCACGGAACGCAGCAACATTTTGCTGCAGATTGCCGACCGCATTGACGCCAACCGCGAGCTGCTGGCCTATGTGGAAACCATTGACAACGGCAAAGCCATCCGCGAGACGCTCAATGCCGACATTCCACTGACCGCTGACCACTTTCGCTACTTTGCAGGGGCCATCCGCACCCAGGAAGGCGGCATCAGCGAGGTGGACACCGACACCGTGGCCTACCACTACCACGAGCCACTGGGCGTGGTCGGACAGATCATTCCGTGGAACTTCCCCATCCTGATGGCCGCCTGGAAGCTGGCCCCCGCACTGGCCGCAGGCAACTGCGTGGTGCTCAAACCAGCTGAACAAACCCCCATCAGCATTCTTGTGCTTGCGGGCTTGATTGGCGATTTTCTGCCGCCGGGCGTGCTCAACATCGTCAACGGTTTTGGCCGCGAGGCTGGCATGCCGCTGGCGCAGAGCAAGCGCATTGCCAAGATTGCCTTTACCGGTTCTACCAGCACCGGCCGCGTGATTGCACAGGCCGCCGCCAACAGCCTGATTCCCGCCACGCTGGAGCTGGGGGGCAAGTCGCCCAACATCTTCTTTGCCGATGTGATGGACAAGGACGACGCCTTCCTCGACAAGGCCATTGAAGGGCTGGTGCTGTTTGCCTTCAACCAGGGCGAAGTCTGCACCTGCCCCAGCCGCGCACTGATTCACGAGTCCATCTACGACAAGTTCATGGAGCGGGTGCTCCAGCGCGTGGCGGCCATCAAGCACGGCAACCCACTGGACCCCAACTCCATGATGGGCGCACAGGCTAGCAAAGAGCAGCTGACCAAAATCTTGTCGTACCTGGACCTGGGCAAGCAAGAAGGTGCCCAGGTACTGATTGGTGGCGCACAGGCCCAGCTGGGCCAGGGGCTGGAAGGCGGCTACTACGTGCAGCCCACCATCTTCAAGGGCCACAACAAGATGCGCATTTTTCAGGAAGAAATCTTTGGCCCCGTGCTGGCGGTCACCACCTTCAAAACCGAAGCCGAAGCACTGGAGCTGGCCAACGACACGCTGTATGGACTGGGTGCCGGTGTGTGGAGCCGCGACGGCAACGTGGCCTACCGCATGGGCCGCGCCATCAAGGCTGGCCGTGTATGGACCAACTGCTACCACCACTACCCGGCGCACGCGGCTTTTGGTGGTTACAAGGAATCGGGCATCGGGCGCGAGAACCACAAGATGATGCTCAACCACTACCAGCAGACCAAGAATTTGCTGGTGAGTTATTCCGAATCCAAACTTGGCTTCTTCTGATCGGCCGTCGTAGCACCCCGGATGCTTCGTTGCACCATCTCGTCGTAGCGCTGCTACTGCCTTTGATGGTGCGCCTCGCCTGCGGAGTGCTGCGGCAACCTTGAAGCCCTGCTTGAATTCAGAATCAACTGACCGTTAGCGCTTACCTTGCCTAGCAAAAGTTAGGCTTTCAAACACCACATCAAGGAGCACACCATGGTCGAACGCGTGATCGCAACGCCTGACACGCTGGCGTTGATTGATGTGCTGCGCGCCAAGCACGGGCCGCGCCTGTTCTTTCACCAATCAGGCGGCTGCTGCGATAACAGTGCGGCCAATTGCTATATCGAGGGCGAGCTGACCATCGGCCCCGGCGACCAGTACATGGGCGATATTGGAGGGCTGCCGTTTTACATGAGCACCTCGCAATTTGAGTACTGGAAACACACCCAGCTCATCATCGACGTGATCGACGGCCACGGCGGTGGCACCTTGTCACTCGAAGGACCAGAGGGCAAAGCCTTCCTCACACGCTCTCGGCTGTTTGACGATGCCGAACTGGCCATGCTGGTTCAAGAAGATGCCCATCGACGCAGCGCACAAGAGCGGGCCAAGCACTAGGATGGAGTGATTGTTACCCAGGCTTTTGCACACCCATGATCTATTTCAATCAGGCCGCAGGCGGCCTTGCGCCCGAATCATCCATCGACGCCATCACCGCCCACTTGCGCCAGGAAATGAAGCAAGGCGCCTACTACGCAGCGCAGGCAGCACAGCCCGAGGCCCAAAAGCTCTACACCTTGCTAGCGAGCCTGCTGCACTGCCAGCCCTCTGAAATTGCCCTGACTACCGGCAACAGCCACGGCTGGAACGCGATGATCACCGCCATGCCCTGGCAAGCTGGAGACAAAATACTCATTACCCGCGGGGAATGGGGCGGCAACGTAGCCATGCTGCACCAGCTGCAGCAACGCGCCGGGGTAGTGCTGGAAGAGATTCCTTGCGATGTACATGGCACGCTGGATCTGGAAGGCCTGCAGCGCAAACTGGCCGCAGACCCTCGCATCAAACTGGTGGCGCTGACCTGGGTGCCCGCCAACGGTGCCACCATTTACCCCGCCGCCGCTTTGGGAGCAATCTGCGCACAATTTGGTGTGACCTACATGATTGATGCAGCCCAGGCGCTGGGCCACATTCCTGTAGATGTACAAGCGCTGCAATGCGATGCGCTGACTGCACCGGGCCGCAAATGGCTGTGCGGGCCACGCGGAACTGGCGTGCTGTATATCCGCAGCAGCTTTCTGCCCCAGCTGCGCCCCATGGTGGTGGACCACCGCTCCTGCCCCATCACCGCCCAGGGCCCCCAATTGCGTGCCGACACCTTGGTGCTGGAGCAGTCAGAGCATGCGCTGGCGCTGCGTCTGGGCCTGAAAGTGGCGCTGGAACATGCACAGCACACAGGCTGGGCCACCCGCCACGCAGCCATTGCGCACAACGGCCAATCCTTGCGCAGCGCTTTGCAAGCGTTGCCCCATGTGCAGCTGCACGATGCCGATGCGCATGCTGCGCACAGCGGCATCGCCAGCTTTACGGTACATGGCTGCACAGCCATTGAAGTGCAAAACCACCTGGCACAGCAGCAAATCAGTGTGGCCGTGCATACACTGGGCTTTACGCCGCTGGATACGCAAGCCCGCAGCCTTGGCAGCGTGGTGCGCGCCAGCGTGAGCTGGCAAACCACGCCAGCCGAAATCAAGGCATTGCAGGCGGCCTTGTCGGCATTGGGCCAGTCCGAGGCGGCTGCGCAGTACTAGCGCAGGGGCTCAAGCCCACAGGAGTTTTTGGCCTACATGCGCAGCGAGAAAAGAAGTCGGCCGAGATCGTGAAACGCACAGGCGCGCAGGCCAATTGAGCGCCTTTCCTCCTATCAGCCAACCGCGGGCAGCGCTGCCGACTTGCAGCCAGGTACTGGCCGATGGGGCGCTGCAACAGGTTCGCACGATGGTGGAAGGCCTGAGCGCCACATCCCCACCATCGGCATAACTAGCCACATGCAAAAGGCCGCCAATCTAGGTTGGCAGCCTTTTTTTGCCCGTGGTGCTGAATGGCCTGAAGACCTTCAGCAGATCCGTACCAGCCTCTCAGGACTGCAGATACACCACATGGGTATGCATGTACTCGTAGAGCCCGTGCTTGCCATCGGCACCGCCCACGCCGGATTTGCGCACGCCGGCATGGAAGCCCTGCATGGCTTCGAAGTTCTCGCGGTTGATGTAGGTTTCGCCAAAATCGATTTCGCGCATGGCCTGCATGGCCTTGGTCAGGTCGCGCGTGTAGAGCGATGAGGTTAGCCCGTATTCACAATCGTTGGCCAGCGCAATCGCCTCATCCAAGTCCTCGACCACCTGGATCGGCAGTACCGGGCCAAAGATTTCCTTGCGCATGATCTCCATGTCCGCGCGGCAGCCAGCCAACACCGTCGGTTGGTAGTGAAAGCCGGCACCCAAATCCGCCACCTGGCCGCCGGTCACCAGTTGTGCACCATCGGCCAGCGCCCGGCGCACCTTGGCATCCACACTGTCCAGACCCTTTTGGTTGATCAGCGGGCCCATCTCCACATCGGCCTGCGCCAGCGGGTTGCCATACCGGGTGGCGGCCATGGCCTGGGCAATGCGGGCGGTGAACTCGTCGGCCACCTGGCGCTGCACATAAACCCGCTCGGCACAGTTGCAGACCTGGCCGGTGTTGATGATGCGCGAATCACGGATGGCCTTGACGGCCAGATCCAGGTCGGCATCAGCAAGAACGATGGCGGGTGCCTTGCCGCCCAGCTCTAGGTTGAGCTTGGTGATATGGGGCGCAGCCGCTGCAGCAATGCGCTCGCCGGTGCCCACGCTGCCGGTAAAGCTGATCATGTCCACCCCGCCATGGGCCGACAGCGCGCCGCCGGTGCTACCCTGGCCGTAGACCACATTGAACACACCGGCAGGCAGCTCACACTGGGCCAGCAGTTCGGTAAAGGCATGGCAGTTAATGGGGGTCTCTTCGCTGGGCTTGATGACGATGGTGTTGCCCGTCAGCAGCGCTGGCGCCATCTTGCGCGCGATCAGGAAGAACGGAAAGTTCCAGGGCAGGATGCCGGCCACCACGCCCAGGGGTTTGCGCAACAAAAAGATCTGCTCGTGGGCCCTGTCGCTGCTGATGATCTCGCCCTCAATGCGGCGGGCCCATTCGGCCATGTAGTCCAGGTAGTCGGCGGTGAAGTTCACCTCCACCTCGGCCAGGCCCAGCACCTTGCCCTGCTCTTCGGTGATGGTGCGGGCGATGCGCACCACGTTCTCGCGCAGACGGGCGGCAATGCGGCGCAGGTACTGCGCACGCTCAATTGCGGGCCGGCGGCCCCAGGCCTTCTGGGCGCTGCGGGCAGCTGCAATGGCACGGTCCACATCGGCTTGGGCTGACAAGGGCGACTGCGCCAGCAGCGCGCCCGTTGCGGGGTTACGCACTTCGTGCAGCTCGGCGCTATCGCTGAAGGCACCGGCAATGTAATTGCGCAAAACGGGGATAGATGGCATGGGGTCGTCCTCAGTAGGTGGTAGAGACAATGGCCGGTTGTGTAGGCGCACGGTAGCGCGCCAGATTGGCCAGGGCGGCCTGACGCATCAGGCTGATATCGATGGCCACAGCCACAAAGCGGCAGCCCCAGTCGGTATAGCGGCGGGCATCTTCTTCGCGTGGTGCCAAAATGCCGCAGGCCTTGCCATGGGCCAATGTGGTCTCGATGGTGCGGCGTATGCAGTCCTGCACCTCGGTCTGGCTGGCATCGCCCGCGTGACCCATGCCGGTCGACAGATCCGCCGGGCCGATAAAGACGGCATCCACTCCGTCGACTGCGGCGATTTCTGCCGCGTTCTCTACGCCCAGGCGCGACTCGATCTGCACGATGAGGCACAGCTGCTCATGTGCAGTGCGGATGTAGTCCGGCACGGCATCCCAGCGCGTGGCGCGGGTCAGGCCGCCGCCCACACCTCGTATGCCATGCGGCGGGTAGCGCATGGCCTGCACCAGCGCACGGGCCTGCTCGGCCGTCTCGACCATGGGCACCATCAGGGTCTGCACCCCGACGTCCAGCAACTGTTTGATCAGCACCGCATCGCCCTGCACGGCGCGCACCACCGGGTGGGTGGCATAGGGCGCCACCGCCTGGAGCTGGCCCAGCAAGGTGGGTACGGTATTGGGCGCATGTTCACCGTCCACCAGCATCCAGTCGTAGCCGGTGGTGGCGATGATCTCGGCCGCATAGGGCGTGGCAAAGCCGGCCCAGATACCGTAGAGCGGCTCGCTGCGACGCAGTGCGTCCTTGAAGGGATTCAATGGCAAATCCATGGAGGTCTCTCCTGTGCGGGCAATCAGTGGGTGTAGGGGCGCTGCAGTTCGCAGGCCGGGTTCAGTTCCACACCAAAACCGGGCTTGTCCAGCGCAGACAGGCGCATGCGGCCCTGTACCGGCACGGGCTCGCCCAGCAGTTGGGGGTGGAACATTGGCACGACTTCATCAGCCTTGGGTGCCATCATCAAAAACTCGGCAAAGGGGCTGTTGTGGCGCGTGGCCACAAAGTGGTAGCTGTAGACACTGGATCCATGCGGAATCACCAGAGCCTGGTGGGCATCGGCCAGTGCCGATATCTTCAGGAGTTCGGTAATGCCACCGCACCAGCCCACATCGGGCTGGATGATGTCGCAGCAGCCCATCTCCAGCAACTGGCGAAAGCCCCAGCGCGTGGCTTCATGCTCGCCGGTGGTCACCAGCATGCCGGTGGGCACGTTCTTCTTCAGGGCGGCATAGCCCCAGTAGTCATCGGGCGGCAGTGCCTCTTCGATCCACTTGAGGCCATGCGCCTGGGCGCCCTGGGCCAGACGCGTGGCGTAGTTCAGGTCCAGGCTCATCCAGCAGTCGAGCATCAGCCAGAAATCCGGGCCCACGCGCTCACGCATCGTGGCCAGCTCCTCCAGGTTGCGGCGCAGGCCTTCTTCGCCTTCGGCCGGGCCATGGTGCAGGGGCATCTTGCCGCCGATAAAGCCCATATTCTGGGCCAGGTCCGGGCGTGCGCCGGTAGCGTAGAACTGCAGCTCATCGCGCACCGCGCCGCCAAGTAGCTGATGCACCGGCTCGCCGCGCACCTTGCCCAGCAAATCCCACATCGCCAGATCGACACCAGAGATGGTGTTGATCACGATGCCCTTGCGGCCGTAGTACAGAGTGGACAGGTACATCTGATCCCAGATGCGTTCGATGTCGGTCACCTTGGCGCCTTCGAGAAAGCGCGCCAGGTGTTTCTCGACAATATAGGCCGCAGGCTCGCCCCCGGTGGTGACCGCAAAGCCGACGTTACCTGCACTGTCTTCGATCTCCACCACCAAGGTGCCCAGCACGTTGATGCCAAAGCTGCGGCGACTCTGGCGGAACTCGGGGTACTTGGACATCGGCGTGGCGATGTGGTCATCGATCCAGTGACCATCTGCCTGGTCGTGGTAATCGGCGCCTCCCCCTTTAAGGGTATAGGCGCGAACCTGTTTGATAGTGGGAATCTGGCTCATGGTTGTGTTTGCTCCTTATGCAATTTAGGCGGCGGGCGCAGTGCGGGCCCGGATGCCCAGCACCAGCAGCGCCGCCAGCACCGTGGTGCCTGCCAGCAGGTACAGGCCTGAGGCGGGTGAGTGGAAATGGCCCTCTGCCCAGTTCTTGACGATGGGTGCGACAAAACCGCCGACCGCGCCCAGCGAGTTGATCAGCGCAATGCCTCCAGCCGCAGCAGCACCAGCCAGGGTGTTGACCGGAAAGGTCCAGAACACCGGCTGCACCGCGATAAAGCCAGCAGCTGCAAAGCACAGTGCCGCCACACCCAGCAGCGGGCTGGAAAAACTCACCGAGGCGGCCATCCCGATCGCGGCCACCAGCAAGGTCACGCTGGCCACCGTGCGTGGTTTTTGGCTGCGCTGGGCAAAGCCGGGTACCCACCAGGCCGCCAGCAGGGCGCACAGCCAGGGGATGGCCGAGACCAAGCCGACCTGCAGGCCCACCTTGGTGCCCAAGAGGCCCGCAACCTGGCTGGGCAGATAAAACACCACGCCGTAGACACTGGCCTGGATCAGCAGATAGATCAGGGCCAAATACAGCACGCGCGGCTGGCACAAGGCGGCCAACAGGCTGTGCGGGTTACCGCCCTTGGCACGCTCTTCGCTGGCGATGATTTCCTGCACCTGGCGGCGCTCATCGTCTGTCAGCCAGGTAGCGTCGGCGGGGCGGTTGGTCAGGTAAAAATAGGCCCAGATACCGACGGCCACCGCCATCAGCCCCTCGACCGCAAACAGCCACTGCCAGCCGTGCCAACCACCCATGCCATCGAGCTCCAGCAGCAGGCCCGACAGGGGGCTGCCAAAGATAAAGGCCAGCGGCGCGCCGAAGTAGAAAAAGCCCATGGCTTGCGCACGGTGTGCCGCCGGGAACCAGTAGGTGAGGTACAGAATGACGCCGGGGAAAAAACCAGCCTCGGCCACGCCTAGTAGGAAGCGCAGCACATAGAAGGTGATCTCGTTGTGGGCAAACATCATCGCGGCCGACACCAGGCCCCAGGTGACCATGATGCGGCACATCCAGATGCGC
The DNA here is from genome assembly GCF_014836675.1 of Comamonas avium. Classification (GTDB taxonomy): domain Bacteria; phylum Pseudomonadota; class Gammaproteobacteria; order Burkholderiales; family Burkholderiaceae_C; genus Comamonas; species Comamonas avium. The sequence goes on along the minus strand of NZ_JACSQK010000003.1, from coordinate 439,079 downwards.
GCGCCGATGCGGTGCATGATCAGATTGCTAGGTACTTCCAGCAGCGCATAACCGACAAAGAACACACCAGCGCCAAACGCAAAGGCGGCATCGCTGATGCCGGTATCAGCCTGGAAAGCCACTTTGGCAAAGCCCACATTGGCCCGGTCCAAAAAGGCCATGATGTACATCAGCAGCAAGAAGGGCAGCAGGCGCCAGGAGATCTTGGCGAGCAAAGGAGCGGGGAGTTTATTCACGACAAATCCTTAAAGACAATGCGCGGCCTGCACGCCGGCCAAACGGCGGGCGCTGCGGGAGCGTGAAAGGAGAAGGCGGCGCAGGTATCCCTCTGCACCGATTGGGCGTGGCTTGCGCTAGCGCAGTCGTGAAGCGGGTGGTCTGAAAAAGAGGTGTGCGAAGGTGGTCATGCTTGTCTCCTAAAAAGGTCATTCGTTCTTGTATTGGGCTGAATGTACGCACATGATTGATGCTTAACAAATCAGATTCCAGCCACATCCGATACCTTTTATTTATGTCTAAAAAACCCCTTTTATCGACTGCACCGCAGTTGCACCGCAGCCTGCTCAACCGCCTGCGCTACAGACACCTGCACATGCTGGTGGCACTGGGATCGAGCCTGAACTTGCACCGGGCATCCATCAGCCTGTCGATGTCGCAGCCCGCTGCCACGCGCATGCTGCGCGAGATTGAAGACATGTTTGACTGCCAGCTGTTTGAGCGCCTGCCGCGCGGCATGCGCCCTACCGCGTTGGGTCTGCAACTGGTGCGCTTTGCCGAGGCCTCACTCAACAGCCTGGACCGCTGCGCCGAGGATCTGGCAGTGCGCCGCCAAGGCGGCTATGGCTACCTGGCGATCGGCACCATCATGGGCGCGGCGCCCGACCTAGTGATGACCGCTGTGGCTCACATGAAAGCTCAGAGCCCGCAGCTGCGCCTGCGCATCATGGGCGATACCAGCGACCAGTTGCTGCGCCTGCTGGACCAGCGCCGCATTGACCTAGCCATTGCCCGACGCCGCATTGCCGGCGACAGCGAGGCCTATGACTTTGAAGCGCTGGGCAATGAGCGCTTGCTGGTGGTGGTGCGCAGCGGCCATGTGCTGGCCCGGCGCCGCAAGCTGAACTGGGAAGAATTGGTGCGCGACTGGCCCTGGATCTTGCAGCCAGCCAGCACGCCGGCCCGCATTGCCCTGGACCAACTGCTGCAAAGCCTGGAACTGCCAGTGCCCGCCGATATCACCGAGTGCAGCTCCGTCTACTCGATGCAGCAACTGGTGCAACTGACCGACGCAGTGATGCTTTTGTCCGACTCGGCCTTGAAGGACTATTTGCGCATGGGGCTGGTCAAGACCTTGCCAGTGCAGATCGATGTGCCGATGGCCCCGTTTGGCATGCTTACGCGCAAGGACCAGGAGGTCTCGCGGGAGCAGCAGAACTTTATGGACCTGCTGCGGGCGCAGGCCAAGCGCATCTCCAACTGAGCGATGTCGCCTTCCAGGTGATGCCCGGCTAAGCCCGGCGGTAGGTGGTTACTGTGTTCAGGCCATGTCCAGCGTCTACAAGTCGCTTGACAAGCCAGCCAAGGATTACGCCAGTACGCAACCACCCGCATGCTGGCCGCTACGATCTTTTTAAGCTTTCCGTGCCTTGCTGCGCCTATCGAGCACCGTCAAGCAAATGCTTGCCCAGTGCACGGCACATTGCAAAGACCTATGCACCAAGCGATGGCGGCGAGAACTTGCACTGAGCTCAGTGCAGGCTATGGCGCTTTAAGCGACCACCGAATTCACCCAGCGCACAATTTCGCCGGCAGGCAGCGCACCTGAGATACGGGCGATTTCGTTGCCGCCCTGAAAAATAATCATGGTAGGAATGCTGCGGATGCCATAAGGCGCTGCCACATGCGGGTAGGCCTCAGTGTCCAGTTTGGTCAAACGCACCTGAGGCTCCAGTTGCTGCGCAGCCTGCGCAAAAGCGGGGGCCATCATGCGGCAGGGCCCGCACCACGGAGCCCAGAAATCCACCACCACAGGCAGATGGCTACGGCCAATGTGCGCGGCAAAGCTTTCTGCATCCAGCTGCAAGGGCTCGCCCGTAAACAGGGGCTGGTGGCAACTGCCGCAAGCAGGTTGTGAAAACAAATGCGCCTGTGCCACGCGGTTGGTTTTGTGGCAATGGGGGCAGACGACGTGCAAGAGATCTTGGGTGGTCATAAACGCAGCTTAAATAGGTGACCTTGGCGCAGATGGTGCCAGCGTTCGGGTTTGCAAGTCAGACAAACTGCATTTCAAAAACAGAAGCAGTCATCGCTTGTACACCAATGATTTCAAATACAAAAGCATCTAAAACCTAGTGTTTTAGAGCCTTGGTAGCTCACTTATTAAAACAACCAGGCCATCAGCTTGATGATGCTGAACAACAGCACCGTAACCAGCACTGCGCTGGCAAAGGGAATAAAAACCTCACGCCCCAGCAAACGGAATGAAAAATCCCCCGGCAGTCGCCCCAGACCCACCCTGCGCAAGATGTCCGTGGTGCTGTTGATCAGCACCAGCACAATAAAAACCAGCAACATCCAGCGAATCATGGGTTCAGCGCTTTCGGAGGTTTACAGCCTGTGCGAGCGGTCACCATGCACAAAGCCCAGCGTGTCCCAGGCATCTACGCCCTTGGACAGGCCAATCACCTTGAACAGCTCGCCCATTTCGTGCTCCATCATCAGCTTGACGGCCATCACGCGTCCAGCGGTGTCCAGCGCATCCAGCTTGGCCTGCAGCCCGCAGTTGATGAGAAAGTGCGCCTGCGTGGTGTAGCCCAGCACATCAAAGCCTGCGTCTTGGGCGGCCACGGCGGTGCCAGTGAAGTTGACGTGAGCGGTGATGTCTTTCAGACCCAGCTCCACCAGCGGGTTGTCGTCCATCTGGTGCAGGCGGTGGCAGACCATGGTGCCCATGTGACGCTGCGGGTGGTAGTACTCCGACTCACCAAAGCCATAGTCAATCAAAAACACAGCGCCCTGCACCAAGTGTGCGCCCAGCGTGCGGATAAAGGCCTCGCCCTGCTGGTGAATCTCGGTCACGTAGTCATGCTCGCCTTGCACATCCATCGGCGGGCGCAGTTGCGTGGGCTGGTCGGCCCATACCAGCTCGCCGCCTTGCAGCGCTACCCCGCGCTCGTGCCATACGCCGCCCTTGCGTGCAAGCAGTTGCACGGGCATGGCATCCAGCACTTCGTTGCCAATCACCACGCCGCGCATCTGAGCGGGCAGCTCGCTGGCCCAGACCACCTTGGTGCCGTGCCCAGCCAGCGTGGTTTGCTGGCGTGCGCGCAACGTGCCAGACAGGTCCACGATGGTGTAGCGCTCAAGCTGCACGCCCAGACGCTGCAGCTCATCGAGCACTTGCAGCGCCAGCGCGCCCGTGCCTGCGCCAAACTCCCAGACTTCGCGGGTGCCGGTCCTGGACAAGGCCTCAGCGATTTGTACGGCCAGCAATTGCCCAAACACGGGCGAAATCTCTGGCGCAGTGACAAAATCGCTGCCCGAAGTGGGCAAAACGCCAAATTTGGCCGTGTCATTGGCGTAGTAACCAAGGCCCGGCGTATAGAGGGCCATGGCCATAAATTGGTCAAAACCAATCCATCCACCCGCTTGGGCAATGGCCTTTTCTATGTGCGAACGCAATGCGCTCGTTAAACTTGAGGGTTCTGTCATCACCCCTGCATTGTCGCCTTTGCAAAGCCCCGGCTTCGTAAAACCTGCGAAAGCACCGTGCAAAAGGGATAGTTTGACAGTCCCCGCCCACAAAAATTTACACGCAAATTGCCAAAGGATGCCGGCCTGACGCCTGTGTCTTTGCACCCACCATGTCGTCTGTCGCCACAGGTCAACGCACCATCTCGCTCACAGGGCTGCGCCTGAACGCGCGTCTGGGCATCCTCGACTTTGAGCTCGAGGCGGCCCAGCCCATCTGCGTTGATGCACAGCTGAACATGGGTGTGCAGCCCTTGCTGCCCGCCAGTGACGACATCAGCGAAGTGCTGGACTACCGACTGGCCCGCAACACCATCATCAGCACGTGCACCGCCGGTCACACCGACCTGCTGGAGCGCCTGACGGGTACGCTGGCACAGCAATTGATGGCATTGCCCGGTGTACAGGGTGTGCGCGTAAAAATTACCAAACTTGAGATTTTTGACGACTGCGAAGTTGCCATTCGCGTCGAAACCGGACAATGGTGAACCCCATGAACGCTGTGACTGAAAACCCCTGGATTGCCGAAGAAGCGGAGCAAGCAGCTCCCCAAGGCGACACTGACGCCCAAGCCAAGCCCGGCAAGATCAAGATTGAGCGCGAGCAGATCAAGCTTGAAAAACGCCTGTGCCGCGAGGTAGGCCGCGCCGTGATGGACTTCAACATGATTGAAGACGGCGACAAGATCATGGTCTGCATGTCGGGTGGCAAAGACAGCTACACGCTGCTGGACATTCTGCGCAAGCTGCAAAAGCGCGCGCCCGTGAAGTTCGAGATCGTGGCCGTCAATCTGGACCAGAAGCAGCCCGGTTTCCCCGATCACATCCTGCCCGAGTACTTCCAGTCCATCGGCGTGGACTACCACATCGAAACGCAGGACACCTACTCGGTCGTCAAGCGCGTGATTCCAGAAGGCAAGACCACCTGTGGCCTGTGCTCGCGTCTGCGCCGTGCCATTTTGTACTCGGTGGCAGACCGCCTGGGCTGCACCAAAGTGGCACTGGGCCACCACCGCGACGATATCGTGCAGACACTGATGCTGAACATGTTCTACGGCGGCCGCATGAAGGGCATGCCCCCTAAGCTGGTGTCTGATGACGGCAAGCACGTGGTGATTCGCCCCCTGTGCTATGTGCCCGAGAAGGACACCACCCGCTGGGCGCAGTACAACAACTTCCCCATCATTCCTTGCAACCTGTGCGGCAGCCAGGACGGCCTGCAGCGCGTGGCTGTGGGCAACATGCTGCGCGAGTGGGACAAGAAGTTCCCCGGCCGCATCGAGAGCATGTTCCGCGCCATGGGCAACGTAGTGACCACCCACATGATGGACCCCGAGCTGCACAACTTCAAGGACGCCAAGGCCACTGGCATTGCCGATCCCAACGGTGACATGGCTTTCGACCATGAAGAGCTGCCCACCACACCCGCACTGCCCGGCGGCGTGCAGGTGGTACAAATTAGCTAAGCCTGCGCGCCCCCATCCAAGCCCCGCTCTGCGGGGCTTTTTACTTTGAGCGACAACGTACTGCGCTGCCTTCCTGCATGGCGGGGAACTTGGCCGCGTTATTGTCCCTCCTACCAACGTTTGGCAAGCTCCCCCGCTTGCACCCACTTGTCAGCAAAACGGTACTGTTGTGCGTTGTATGCACAGGATTCAGAGGAGTAACTCTCATGACATATACCTCACACACCCGTCGATGGGCCATGACTGCGTTATTAGCCAGTGCTGCCGTACTGGCAGGCTGCGCCAGCGGCCCACGCGAGATTACGTCCAACGTGCAAAGCTACTCCAGCATGGCGGACGTGCAGCTGCCTGCGACCTACCGCATGGAACTGCTGCCCTCACAAACCCAGCAGCAAAGCTTTGCCAAGGTTGAGGCAGCAGCAGAAAACGCCCTCAAACGCGTGGGGCTGACGCGTGATCCCCGCCCTGAACTGGCCCGACTGGTCGTGCAAGTGGGTGCCACCGCCACCCAGGGGCGTGCCTACCACCCAGCCTATGACGACTGGTTCTATGGCCCCCGCTTTGGCTGGGGCATGGGCTGGGGCGGCCCTCGCATGGGAATGGGCATGGGCTGGATGGACACTCCCCCCATGGTCTATTACCGTGGCGTCAAACTGGTGCTGCGTGACCAGAAAACCCAGAAAATCGTCTATGAGACATCAGCGGCTTACGACGAGGTGTGGATGGACGACAACGTCATCTGGAACGTCTTGTTTGATGCTGCGTTGACCGACTTCCCCAACCCAAGCCAAGGCACACGCACAGTCCGCACCTTACTGCAGCCTGTGCCGGCAGCAGCCAAGGCAGCGCCCGCACCAGCACCTGCCGCAGCCACCAGCTCTAGCGGTCGCTGATTGACTGGCGCGTGCTGATGTACCTAAAAAAAACAGGCCTGCGGGCCTGTTTTTTATGCTTCGTTGATCAAGCAGTGTGCTCAGGCCACCAGCCATCGGCGCGCCGCTCCATGCGCGGACAGTCATAGGCCCCCAGCACGGCAATGGCACTGCCATCGGCGCGACGCAGTTGCGACTGCCACTGTGTGCCCTGGCGCATGGCCACAGCAATTGCTGCAATGTCAGCACCACAGCGCTCCAGCAGTTTCAAGCCTGAAACCATGGTGGTTCCAGAGCTGACCGCATCGTCCACAACCAGCACACGCTTACCCGCAATCAATGGCAGCTGGTTGGGGTCTACATACAGCAGTTTGCCCTTGCCCGGCGTTGTAATGGAGCTGACCGGCTCGGACAGCGCCTCGCTGTACCAGTACTTGCGCGAATAACCTAGTGGTACATAGCGGCTGTGACCCAGGTGCCGGGCCACCAGTGGCGCAAAAGCCAGCCCCAGCGTAGGCAGGCCCACCACCACATCAAACGCATGCTCCCTGGCTGCATGGGCCATGTGCACAGCCAGTTGCTCCACCACGTCGATAGAAGCCTGATTGGCAATCAGCGAGGCCACACAGCGCTCAGGCTGGCTGGGCATGCCGCGCAGTGGCAGCACCAGATAGCGCCCATCAGGCAAACGGGCCGGGTAGCTGCTGGCATAGGGTGGCAGTGGAGACTGGGTCAGCTCACTGGCGCTGACAGTGCGCTGCCAATAGTCGGTGGTGGCATCAAAACCCGGCAGGTTCTGGCTGGAAAGATCGGTGACGTTCATACAAAAAACTCAATCACGGCGCAGATACGCCTGTGCCAATTGCACCCAGTAGCTGGCAGTCACTGGCAGCAGGTTGTCGTTGAAGTCATAGCCTGCGTTGTGCACCATGCAGCCGCCCTCACCCACACCATTGCCCACAATAAAGTAGTTGCCCGGCACCGCGTTGAGCATGATGGCGAAGTCATCGCTGGCCTGCAGCGGCTGCAGATTGGGAATCAGCCACTGCTCGCCCAGAAAATCACGGGCGACGTTCACCGCAAAATCCGTGGCAGCCACATCGTTGATGACGGGCGGATAGCGCCATTTGTAGTCCACTTGTGCCGTCGCACGGTGCACCGCAGCCTGCGCATGGGCCATGGCCGTGATGCGCTCACGCAGTTGCTGGCGCACCTGCGGGCAGCGAGCGCGGATGGTTACGCGCAGCTCACAGGTCTCGGGAATCACATTGGGTGCATCCCCCGCATGGATGGCACCGACCGTGACCACCGCCATGTCGTTGGGATCTATCTCGCGCGAACGGATGGTTTGCAGCGCCAGCACCAGGTGCGAAGCAACCACAATCGGGTCTACCGCCACATGCGGCATCGCACCATGACCACCTTTGCCGTGGACGGTGATGATGGCCGTGTCCGAGCTGGAATACATCACCCCCGAGCGAAAACCGAACTGGCCGGCCGGATAGCCGGGTTCGTTGTGAAAAGCGTAAAGCGCATCGCAGGGAAACAGCTCAAACAGCCCCTGGTCCACCATCTTCTGCGCGCCACCATGGCCTTCTTCGGCGGGCTGAAAAATCAGGTGCAGCGTGCCGTTGAACTGTTCTTTGCGCTCAGCCATCACCTTGGCCGCTGCAAGCAGCGTTGCGGTGTGGCCGTCATGGCCGCAGGCGTGCATTTTCCCGTCATGCCTGCTCGCGTAAGGCAGGCCTGTGGTCTCTCGGATCGGCAACGCATCCATGTCTGCACGCAGCCCCAGACGCTTGCCGTTGAGGTGATCGCCACAGCGCAGCGTGCCCACCACGCCGGTGTCACCCAGGCCCCGGTGCACCTCATAACCCCACTCAGTCAGCCTGGCGGCCACGATGTCGCCAGTGCGGTGCTCCTGATAGGCCAGTTCGGGGTGTGCGTGCAAGTCGTGCCGCAGGGCCAGCATGTCTGCAGCAATCGCTGCAATCTCTGGCATCACGGGTGGATGGATCTCAGCGTGGACCGGATTGATGGGCGCAGCCATGGCTTACTCCTGCTCAATCTTGGCCGAAGTCACGATGGCCGCATAGGCCGCTTTTTCCTTCTTCAGGAAAGCCGCAAACTGCGCTGGCGTACCGCTGCCGGGTGTTGCACCACCATCCTTCAAACGCTGCTGCACATCCGGGGCCTTCAGCACAGCATCCAGCTCAGAGGCCAGGCGGGTGATCACGGCAGTTGGCGTGCCCTTGGGGGCAAACAGGCCAGTCCAGGTGTTAATTTCCATGCCTTTGAGCACAGGTGTCTCGGCGAATGCCGGTACGCTGGGAATAGAGTCAATCCGCTGGGCCGAAGTCACGCCCAGTGCATGCAGTTTGCCCTGCTGCACCAGCGGCGTTGCACTGGTGGTGACCAGATAACCCGTGTCCACCTGCCCACCCATCACGTCGTTGATGATCTGCGCGCCACCACGGTAAGGCACATGCACCATCTGCACCTTGGCGCGTTCCTGCACCATTTCCATGGCCAGGTGCAGCACCGTTCCCACGCCCGAAGTGCCATAGGTAATCTTGCCCGGCTGGGCCTTGGCCAGCGCAATCAACTCTTGCATGTTCTGGGCCGGGAAACCTGGGCGTGCCATCAGCACTACGGGAGCCACACTGACTTGCCCGATGGGCAGCAAATCGCGCTCCGCGTCGTATTTCACCGCCTTGTTCACCAGCTGGGCTACGCTGACCGGGCCGTCAAAACCCATGACGATGGTGTAACCGTCAGGCTTGGCGTTGATCGCCTTGCTCACCCCCAAGACCCCTCCGGCACCGGGCACGTTGTCTACCACCACAGACTGCCCCAGACGCTCGCTCAGTTTCTGGCCAATCAGGCGGGCCTGAAAATCCACATTGCCACCGGCACTAAAAGGCACGATCAACGTAATGGGCTTGAGCTTTGGCCACGCATTGTCTGCAAGGGCCGCATGGGGCAAGGCAACAGAAACAGCCGCAAGCGTGGCGGCAGAAAAAAAGATGCGTCGGAACATGGAAACTGCGGGGGTAATGCGCAGGCAGCCAGGGCAGCGCCTGCTGGGTGAAAGTGCGCCGATTTTGACACAGGCGCAGCATAGATGCTTGACAGTCAGACACTATGCAATCCGAAATTACCCTTGTGCATTTTTTTGCAAATATTGCGCGTTGATAGTCACCTCACCGCCTGTGTTCTTCCGGGTACAGCAACTCCATCTACAACGTGTTTTTTTGCAAATGAGCACATTGCCGCACACAGCGACACCAGGCGCACGTGGTAACTTGGAGGCATTGCAGCACGCTAGGAGTTCACGATGAAACACTGGATCAGCACCGCCCTGATGGCGAGCACTTTGTGCGGAGTTTCCTGGTCGGTACACGCCGCAAACTGGGGCGACACCCTGCGCCAGCAAGCCTCGCAACTGGGCGGCAGCAGCACCAGCGCCAGCGGTGACAGCGGCACAACCTCAGCCCTGGGCGGCTTGCTGGGCGGCAGCGGTGCCGCTGGCGGGCTGCTTTCTTCATTGGGTGTTCCGGCATCTGGCACCGCCAGCAATGCAGCAGGCGTTATTACCTACTGCATGAAGAACAACTACCTGAACGCCAACAAAGCCCAGCAGGTCAAAGACCAGTTGCTGGGCAAGCTGGGCTTGGGCACGCAAAAGCAAGAAGCGCCCAAAGACCAAGGCTACCTGAACGGGCTGGGCGGCATGATCACCGGCAGCAACGGGCAAAGCTTCAGCATGGACAAGCTCAAAGGTGACCTGAAAGAAAAAGCCTGTGATTTTGTGCTGGACAACGCCAAGTCACTGCTTTGATCCATAAAACGTAACTGCCATCAATTGCCCAGTAAGGGCAACAAGACGCAATGGCCTGCAATCGAGATTGCAGGCCTTTTCTAATGGTGGGCTTTGCTTCAACGCTCGAGCGCCACACACCCAAGACCGGCCCGCTCACGCAGCGCCCACATCCTGTGTCGTGCCAGCTACTGCATCCAGTTGATGCAATACACCGGATGCACCTTGTGATGCACTGCAGCAACTCAGAAATAGAAAAAATCTTTGCATCCAGCCATGGATTTGCTGCGTATTCCTATCAGCCGGCATTTTTCGGCTTGCAACCATCAAGGAGCACTCCATGGTCTCGATTCAAACTACCCGTAAATTGGCTTCGTTCAGCCTGGCCATTGCAATGTCAGCCACATCCGTTGCGGCTATGGCTGATGTGATGGTGGGAGGCGCAGCGATGCTGCCATCCAGAGACATCATCGACAACGCTGTCAACTCCAAAGACCACACCACGCTGGTCGCTGCCGTCAAAGCTGCCGATCTGGTTGACACCCTCAAAGGCCCGGGCCCATTCACCGTTTTTGCTCCAACCAACGCCGCCTTTGACGCACTGCCCGCAGGCACGGTTGACACTTTGCTCAAACCCGAAAACAAAGGCATGCTGACCACCATCCTCACTTACCACGTGGTACCGGGCAAGTGGGATGCCGCAGCCCTGAGCAAAATGATCAAGGACGGCAAAGGCAAGGCCATGGTGAAAACCGTCAGCGGCGGCACCCTGACGGCCAAATCAAACGGCAAAAAAATCATGCTGACCGATGAAAAAGGCGGCACGGCCACCGTGACCATTGCTGATGTGTACCAGTCCAATGGCGTGATTCACGTCATCGACAAGGTATTGCTGCCCAAGTGATAGCGCGGCCAGTGCTGCACAGGCTTTGCATGGGCTTTTGCAGCGGCCCTGCTATGTGCGCACCCTTGGGGCACCAGAGCCACAGGCACGCACTTTAAAAATCAAGCGGCTCACGCTGGCCACATCAACGCCAGTCGCTCAAAAGGCTTGAAACTTCACACGATTTCAAGCCTTTTTATTGATGCCCTCTGAGCGACTGCTGACCATTGGCAGGGGCAGCAGCACCCCATGAAACGCCGTATGCCCTGGCTGCGCACAGCTGGAGGCAGCATTGCGTTGCAAAGTCACGCAGCAGGCCTGTGGGCGTGCAAGGGCAAACACTTCACATGCTCTAGCGCCTAGGACCGGCTGCATGCGCTGATGCCCGCGCTCATTCAGCGTTGAGCGCCTGCACGCAGCAAAATCTCTTCGATCTGCTGATACCCACGCTGGCGTGCGTGTTGCAGCGGCGTAACGCCTTGGGCATCTGCCAAGTGCACATCGGCTTTGGCATCTACCAGCTGGCGCACGATGTCCACATGCTGCGGGCCACCGTTGCTCAGCACAATGGCCTCCATCAACGCCGTCCAGTGCAGGTTGTTGACGTGGTTCACATCCACGCCTGCAGCAATCAAGATCCGCACGGTTTCCACGTGCCCACGCTCTGCCGCCGGAATCAGTGCCGTGCCACCATAGCGATTGGTACTTTTCAAATCGGCACCATGTGCCAGTGTCAGCTTCAAAATCTCGTTGTGCCCACGTGCCCCTGCGTAGAGATAAGGGCTGTCCTGCATGCTGTCTTTGGCATTCACATTTGCACCGGCTTCTATCAGCACCCTGGCCACTGCCACATGGTTGTTGTGCGTGGCAATCAGCAACGCCGTGGCACCGCTGTCATCGCGCACCTCTTTGCTGGCCCCTTGCGCCAGCAATTCATGCACCACTGCCGCATCGCCTTGCAAGGCCGCTGCAAGCAATTGGCCATCCAGCGCCTCCCCGGCATCCGCATGAGCAGAAGATATTCCCACCATGACCATGACTCCCCCAAAAAATTGACGACGGTTTACGCGCATGGCTCTACCTCCTTGCAGGCGATTGTGCATAACTGTGCGGGTATCGGGATGGGATGGACTCACGCAGGGCCAGTAAGAATGCAATTATTTATCTGTGAGAGCAGCCAACGCTAGCTAGCGAAGCTTGGCGGTTCAGGTAAAGCGCAGCAGCGACGCCTCTAGCGATGCGTGAATGGTTGGCAAGCAATAACTATCCGCGCTTTCGGAATCTGGAATAGATACCTAAAAATGTTGAACTTATTTTTTGTTTTTTAGTGCTGCTATGAGTTGACTGAAATAGGTTCATCGCTCCGGTCATAAAGATAGCTGAAAACTTGATATTTTTTTGAAACACGCATGGCTTGTGCACGTGCTCAGTGACACAGCATTTTTTGTAATAAATTAACCATGTCTAATTATTACCACAGAAACTTGCTTCTTAATATTTATATTTTTATAGTCTTATCCGAAGTGAAAATGTCTCTTTTATTTTTCTCAACCCAATTATGACTTTTAGGGAGATAGCTTTGAAGTACCTTACCTTGCTAACTTTTCCACTGTTATTGACCTGTGCAGCCGCTCATGCTGATACCGGAGGTAATAAAAAAATGGTGACGGTTGGAATTTCAGACGAAACGGGCTCCTTATTTGGACTGAGCTTCGAACCACCAGACGAAGAGGGTTGGACTGTCAAAAAATCCGGTTTGTCTGTCAGACTAGAAAAAAATGCAGATTCTGCTGAAGACAGCAGAGAAATCGAAGCATATCCAATACGACTTGATGTCCCCATCTCACCAATGTCAGCTTATATAGATAATATCAAACGCAATCTTGTGAACAATTACAAAAACAATAAAGAATTTAAGATGAGTGCTTTTGATGTAATCCAAGACCCAAAGAACAGTAGATGCGCCAGATTACATATTTTATTGGAATCAAAATTACCAGACCAAGCAACTTCAGAAAAAAAATGGAGTGAACAATACTTACTCTCCTGTGGATTTCCCAAGTACAAGGGGATGGGTTTCGAAATACGGTATTACCATAGATATATTGACTCAAAAAAGATGATCAACTTATCGAAGATGCTCGAAAAGTGCTGGACAGTGTTGTGATTGACAACAACTCATAATAAATTTAATTTATTCAGCGGGTTGATTCCAAAACCCGCTGAAGTTTAAATTCAATTAAAAAATAAAATTACAAATCATTATTTATTAATCATTCGATTTAAATATCAAAAGACTTTTTATAGCTAAGGAAATTTATAAAAATTCACCTTGAATTCAAAATTACGCTGAGTATCTGATTTGCGCAGGCACTCTGGCGAATGCGTCGATAAAAGATCTTGTCGCCAAAAATGGGCCACCCATCGTATAGAAACATCTCCATACGGCGCCACAAAGACACCCACCCACCGATCTCCAGGCTATGGCGCAACGTTCTCGCAAAACAGCAGCCACCCAGCCTTCGAGAGGCACTCAACGTTGTGGCAAGAAATGCCCAACCGATGATCAGGCTGATGACTCCACGTCGCAGGTGCCATCGCAGCTTGCGCTGGGACTAGGTTGACCGCTGGGCGGGCTCAATGAGTATTGGCAGCACTGACTCACTTGGTTCGCTTGATCTAAGTGCAGAAGCAGCGCCAGTGGATCCATCGATTGACGCCGCAAAAGTCGCTCAGATCTCTAGCTCATGCACTGAAGTCATTCCGTCTCCACGGCATGCCTGAAACCCCATAGCAAGGCGCACCTGCAGATGCCCGCTTCTGGACACAAGCATTCTCAGCAACACGGGCTTGCGAGCTATGACAACCAGCAGGTCCACCCAAAAGCATGAGCGCCTGTCGCTTGTGGTAAGTCAACATCACCAAAGCATCCAGGGATTGGCTGCATGTAGAGGCAGAACTGTCTTGAACGTTACCCTCTTACGGCCTGCATCCATTGCTTAAATCCGCCCAGACGCTACTGTATGAAATCGCTATACAGCGCGCTGCCCACGCTATGGGTAGCTGATTGACACCAACAACAAGGAGACGGACATGGCTTTGAAAAAAGTGGTGCTGGGCATCTTGGCAATTTCAGGGGCTGCCGCCGTGGGCGGCTGGTTCAGTCTGGACAAAGAGACACGGGGGCTGCTGGCCACAGTGCCCACTAATCGCGATGTACTGTTCTGGACCGAACCGCAACGCGACGCCGCCTTTCGCGCGCTGGACCGCATTCCCTTCCTGGCCAAGGTGAATGTAGTGCCAGTCAGTGGCACCCCCTCCCCCTTGCCGCAAGGCGATCCTCTCAAGCTCAAAAGCGATATAGACGCCTACATGGCAGGCCAGCGCAGTGCCGCACTGCTGGTGCTACATGACGGCAAGCTGCGCCTGGAACGCTATGGCCTGGACTTTGATGGCTCGGGCCGCTGGACCAGTTTTTCCGTTGCCAAATCGTTCACCTCTACGCTGGTGGGCGCAGCGCTGAAGGACGGATTCATTAAAAGCCTGGACGACCATGTCAGCATCTACATTCCCGATCTCAAGGGCTCTGCCTACGACGACGTCACCGTACGCCAGCTGCTGACCATGACCTCGGGCGTAAAGTGGAATGAAGACTATGCCGACCCCAACTCGGACGTAGCCAAGTTCAACAGCCACCAGCCAGAGCAAGGCATGGAAGCACTGGTGAGCTACATGCGCCAGCTTCCGCGCGAGGCACCACCCGGCACCCGCTGGCTGTACAGCACGGGCGAGACCAATCTGGTGGGCACGCTGGTACAGCAGGCTACCCAAAAGCCTTTGGCCACTTATCTGGCAGAGAAAGTGTGGGGCCCTGCAGGCATGGAGCAGCAGGCCACCTGGCTTCTGAGCAAAACCGGCAAGGAGATTGGCGGCTGCTGCGTGCAAGCCTCGCCACGCGACTACGCCCGCCTGGGCCAGTTCATACTCAATGGTTCGCAGATCAACGGCCAGAGCATCGTGCCAGACGACTGGTGGAGTGAAGCGACCACCAAGCACGCCGATATTGGCCTTGCAGGGCGCGGCTACGGCTACCAGTGGTGGACCTATGACGACGGCAGCTACACAGCACGCGGCATTTTTGGTCAGGGCATCTTCATCGATCCCCAGCGCAAACTGGTAATCGTGTCCAACGCCAACTGGGCAGGCGGTGCGCGAGACCCCGTGGCCAGCGAAGCACGCGAGAACTTCTACCGCGAGGTAAAAAACGCCATCGACCAAGAGGCCGCGCTACCGGCCAAATAATGGCCGGGTCAGTGGTCACTGCAGCCCTGGGCTTGAATGACTTTTCGCAGTCTCAAGCGCAAGCATGCTTTGCAGTGACCGCTGCTGGCAACTATTGACAGTTACTGGAAGCAGCGGTCACCTTGCCCTTAAAAGAAATCGGTTCAACTCTGGCTCCAGCGCACCGAGCGGCACTTCACAGCCCTCCTCCACGCGTGCAACTTCGCGTTCACAGTCAATGAAAGTGACCAAAGTTGGCCGGGTCTGCCCCCCGGGATACTTGCTCAGCACGACGCGCAATTGCGCACCCGCCCAAGCCGCGCCATCTACCGACCATGTTCTCTCAGGCTGAAACAAGACCTTCGCGTTGCTTGCATTGCACAGCTGTGGAGACGCTACCCAGTGGGTGTTTCTGGCTTCCCATACTTCGAGCAGCAATGCAAAGCGTCCATCGGCGGAGCCAGAGCTGTGTTCATAAGCCACGGTGTGCACTCCTTGTTGAATCGACCAGAGTTTGCCTAGATAGGCTTGGGCAATCCACGTTGTTTGGTGACTTTTTTGGTGCTTTTTTGGATTTTCTGCTGGATGCTTTTGACAGAGGCCGGTTTGTCGCACCGGCGGGCGAGTAACTTTCTTGTCCGCGACAAGAAAGGCACCCAGCAAGCGCGTCTGCCGACGGCTTCCGGCAAAACTCGCTGCGCGCTTGCAGCGCTCCGCTCAAACAGCCGCCGGAGATTTGGTTTTTATGTTGACCTCACGCGACGCTTACGCACTCGTAGGCAGAGATTCACGCCTTGTGGTTTATGGCAGTGACAGGCCAACAGCCGTCTTTAAAACTGGCCCTGCAACTGTGGCAGTGCTGATGCTAGCAATGCGATGCCCGATACCGTCAGGAGCCCCAGCACAACCTGCCGGAATCGGACTTCACTGATGCCGATATACAGGCGAGCGCCGAGCAGCGTGGGCACCAGCATTGCCGGTGCCACCACTGCAAATAACGGGAGCATGTCCTTGGTCACCAATCCTGTGGCGCCATAGCAGCCCATCGTCACCAGTAGCATCGACAGGTTGAAGTTTTGGATCACCGCACGCTGCTCATCCTTGTCGAAGCCACGCAGCGTGCACCAAAGGGTGGGCAGCGTACCCGTGAAGCCGCCAATGCCCCCCATCACGCCACCTGCCAGACCCACAGCGCCATCGGCTAGCCGGCCCCCAGATTTGATGTGAGGCAAATTCTTCGCCATCAACATTGCCGGGCACCACACAACGAGCAGCATGCCCAATATCGCCTTGAACCAGTTCACGTCAAGGTGAGGAAGTAGCAGAACACCTAAGGGTACGCCTGCCAGACCACCCAGCACGAACGGCAGTAAACGCTGAATCTCGAAGCCTCGCCGCACTGTGACGGCCGCAATAATCTGCCCTGTCAATGCACCGAAAACCGCGAGTACAGCGGCCAAGCGCGGCTCAAGCGTCCAAGCCCAAAATGACATAGCGACCAAACCAAAAGCAAAGCCAGACAGCCCTTGGACGAACCCCGCGACCACAGCGCCTAGTGCTACTACAAAATAGATTGAATGCATGCTTTTCCACTCCGTCTATTAATTATGGAGAGGCTAAATAACAAAATCATTTGGTTTTAGTATTGCTCCATAACTATTTGCTAATGAGACTATGACTGCTTCCAATGAACTGCTTGCGCGTTTATCTTCACGGCTCAAGATGCGTCACCTGACACTGCTGCAACTGATCGCGCAACATGGCTCGCTGACTCGCGTGGCAGAGTACATGGCGACCAGTCAACCTGCAGTAACACACGCACTGGCCGAACTGGAAGCAATGTTCGGTGCCCCTCTTTTTTTACGCTCTGCGCGCGGCATGACACCCACGGCACTTGGGGAGGTGGCACTCACTCGCTCGCGGTCCATGCTCAAGGACCTTGGGCACTGGGTGTGCGACATGGAGTCTGCTGGCGTCGGTCGCGCGGCCCACTTGCATGTGGGCGTGATTCCGTTCATCCCCGGACGGCTACTGGCTGCAGCCATTGCCCGCACGCGACCACAGGACCGCAGCATTACGGTGACGATCCATGAAGGCACAAGTGACCATCTGCTCGAACTATTACGTGGACATGAGCTGGACTGCGTGATTGGCCGTACATCGGCCATCCTATCGATGGATGGTTTAGTGCATGAAGTGCTATACCAACAAGAGCCACGTCTGGTGGCACATCGGCGCTTGGCAACTCGATTGGGCCGAAGCCCACTATCTTGGCCGCAGCTGGCACAACTGGACTGGGTGCTAGGGCAGCGCGATACCCCAATGCGCGAGCAGATCACCGACTTTTTTCTACGCTCGGGTGTAACCCCACCGGCTCCCATCGTGGAGAGTCTTTCCGCGAAAGTTATTGGCGAGTTGATTGCGGCCAATGAGCGGGCTGTTTCCATCGTGCCTGCAGACGTCGCTGAAGAATTGGCCCGCTTGGTAGGTGTGGGCGTAACAGCACACCGTTTTGGCTGGACGCTGCCGCCTGTCACGTTGTTTCGCAGGGCCGAGGAGTCCCTGCGTGAGGCTGATGCAGTTTTCGCTCAGGCACTTCGCGAAGTGTGCAAACCTGCTACGTGACAGATGAGGCACGGTCTTCACCAGAGTGAACTTTGAGCGACAACTTTTGAGAATGCCTGATGGCCGCTTAGCGGCGGCCAGAGCTGAACGCCGCCAGTGGTCAAGTGACCATTTCGATGGGTCACAGCCTTGTTTCAGCCAAAGCAGCGCTCCTATGCTCTTGAGATGTTTGGCTCAGATCAGTCGTACATCCTGCAAGCAAGGAGCCCCATCAATCGTGTAGAGCCTGTCACCAAGAATGGGGGAGAAGCATTGTTGGTTGCTGTATTGAACCCTTCAAATGCTGCGTCTTCATTCATCTCGTTACCCAAAGAGGGCGAGAACAAGAATGCAGAGCATCTTCAGCAAGAAATCGCCTTTCGGATTGGAGTTGCTGGCAGAGGGTTTCTCGGAAACACAATGTTTGCTGCACAACTAAAAGACTGACGCTAGCTCGGTTGCTACAGGATGAGCGCCAATGGCTGGGTGGATTTGCGACTGTCGCAGTCCGGCCAGAAGCTGTCGTTCGGGAGTTAACCGCGAACAGCAGATCTAGGCTAGCGCTGACGTAGGGGCTTCAACTCCGAATCTTGGCGGCCATCAACAGCTGAACTTGATGGACTCTGGCTGCAATCTCCAAGAATTGGCATTCAAGGTTTTCCGCTGCCCTTGTCGGAGGCGACCCCGACCCACCGCCTTGACGACGATTCACCGTGCCTTCAGGCAAAATCCAAATGATTGGACCAAGCCTGGCGTCAGGTCTGCCGGGAAGCCCACCTTGAAGAATGGAAAAGCATCAATGTCACTGACGAAGAAGGGCGAGTTCTGGTACGGGACGACGTCCGGCGACACGCAAGCCGAACTGCGCAACTACAGCGTTGCGAATCGCCATGAGGCCGTCCGGTTTGCCTCGTCCAAATGCGATTGCGGGTGCCGGACTTTTGCGCTGCAGACCGATGAAGAAGCCGGCGTGGCAATCCGCACCTGCTCCGACTGCGGGCAGGAACACCTGATGGGCGACAGCGCGGACTACGTTGAAGAGGCCACCCCCGAGGCGCACCAGTGCGTGTGCGAGAACGAGGTATTCGAGCTGATGTCCGGCGTCTCCGTGTACAAGGGCACACATGACGTGCGCTGGTACTACATCGCTTGCCACTGCGTGGAATGCAATCTGGTTGGGGTCTTCGCAGACTGGAAGTGTGAAGCTGGTGATGCGGCGGCCTTCCTCGCCAAGGTATAAGCGCGCCCCCTTGATCCTGCTCGCAGGATCAAGGGGGCGAGGAGTGTCATGAGGTGGTTGGTGGACTTGCCTGTATCAATGACGGCAATCGATGCGTAGCAGACATTTGCCGCCGAGGCACGAACGACTGCAATCGGTCGTAAGCAGTCTCTAGAACATCTCCGTTTCAATGACCAAAGCGCATGCGTCGCACGTCGGCTTTGAAGAAGTCCTTCATATTTGCGGCGGTTGTTTGAGCAGAGTGACGAAGGAACGCCGCGAGTTCCGCCGGACAAGCCCGCTGCAAACGTCGTCTTTTCTTTCCCCGTTTTCTTTTGACGAAGCAAAAGAAATCGGGTCACCGCTGGTCGACTACCGGCACTCGGACAAGAGCGCAACAACAAACAATTAAAAAGAAGCACAAGCCATAACTACTAACGCATGCCATACAAGCGCTAGAGCCCAAAAGCAATCATCCATAAAAAAGGCCCACAACCTAAGCTGTGGGCCTTCGAGCCAAACCTGAAAGATTTAAAGCCAGCTTTCCAAAAGCAGCGCGCTCAATGCACGTGCGCAATATCCGGAATTGCCGCCATCAAATCCTTGGTATAGGCGTGTTGCGGGTCATCCAGCACCACCTGTGCATCACCTACTTCCACCAGCTTGCCCCGCTGCATGACGCCAATGTCATCACACATGTGGCGAATCACTGCGAGGTTGTGGCTGATGAGCAGATAGGTCAGGCCAAACTCGTCCTGCAGATCACGCATCAGGTTCAGCACCTGTGCCTGCACCGATACGTCCAGCGCTGAGGTGGGTTCATCACAGATGATGAACTCGGGCTGGCTGGCCAAAGCACGTGCCACAGCAATGCGCTGGCGTTGGCCGCCAGAGAACTGGTGCGGGTACTTGGTGACATCGTCGGGCTTCATGCGCACACGGCGCAGGGCTTCCTGGACGCGGGCGGCGGTTTCTTCCCTGGTCTGCGTGATGCCCAGCACCACCAGCGGTTCGGCAATCAGCTTCTCCACTGTCCAGCGCGGATTCAAGCTGGCATAGGGATCTTGAAAGATCATCTGAAACCGGCGGCGCATGGCCACGGTTTGCGCAGCAGGGCTCCACTTGTCCACGCCATCAAACAAAATGGTGCCGCTGGTCGGCGGTGTCAGGCCAGCCACCATGCGTGCCACAGTGGATTTACCCGAGCCAGACTCGCCCACCAGCCCAAAGGTGGTGCCTTTGCGGATATTGAAGCTGACGTGGTCAGCGGCCTTGAGGATTTTCTTTTCCTCGCGCGCCAGCAGGCGGGCCAGCCAGCCAGAGGACAGGTCATAGTCCTTGCACAGGTCTTTGACCTCTACAAGTGGCCGGACGCTTGCGTCGCTAGCACCAGCCGCAGCTTCTTTCGGTGTCCACGGCACCGCTTTAGCCACTGGCCCACCGCCAACTTCGGGCACCGGCAGGCGCTCTACCCGCTGATGCACGCTGGGAATGGCGGCCATCAGCACCTGCGTGTAGGGGTCACGCGGGGCATCCAGCACCTGGCGCACCGCACCGGTTTCCAGCACACGACCGTGGTACATGACCATGACGCGATCGGCCGTTTCGGCAATCACACCCATGTCGTGCGTGATGAGCATGGCAGCAGCGCCGCGCTCTTTGCAGACCTTGCGCAGCAGCGCAATGATTTGTGCCTGCACCGAGACGTCAAGCGCCGTGGTGGGCTCATCTGCAATGATGAGTTCTGGCTCGGCACACAGGGCCAGTGCAATGGCTACGCGCTGGCGCATGCCGCCAGAGAACTGGTGCGGGTACTGGGCCATGCGCTCTTTGGCGTGCGGAATTTCCACCTCTTGCAGCAGCGCCAGGGCGCGGGCTTGGGCTTCTTTTTCTGACACGGGCAAGTGCGTGCGAATGGTTTCTACCAGATGGTCGCCCACGGTGTAGACCGGGTTCAGGCTGGTCAGCGGATCTTGAAAGATGGTGCCAATGCGCTTGCCACGAATGCGGCGCAGCTCTTCCCCCTGCAAGTTGTCGATACGCAGGCCGCGCAGCTCTACCGTGCCGCTGGAGATGCGACCGGGCGCTTCAATCAAGCCGGTGACGGCAGAACCCGTCATGGACTTGCCTGCGCCCGACTCACCCACCACGCCCAGAATTTCTCCGGGCCAGATGTCAAAGGAGACATCGTGCAGCACATGCACGGGGCCTTTGTAGGTATCAAACGTGACGCTGAGATTGCGCACCCGCAGCACGGCAACTGCATCAGGCACGGGGTTGTGTGTGTCTGTTGTCATGTTCATTGCAGCTTGGGGTTCAAAGCGTCGCGCAGCCAGTCGCCGACGAGGTTTACGGACAGGGCCAGTGCCAGCAGCACCAGCGAGGGGAACAGCAAAATCCACCATTCACCCGAGAACAGGAAGCTCTGGCCAATGCGGATCAGTGTGCCCAGCGAAGGCGCAGTGGGCGGCAGGCCCACGCCCAGGTACGACAGCGTGGATTCGGCCACGATGGCGTGCGCAAAGCTGATGGTGGCAATCACCAGGATGGGGGCCAGCATATTGGGCAGGATGTGCTTGGTGAGGATGGCGGTTTGCGAGCGGCCAATGAGCTGGGCGGCCAGCACATAGTCTTTCTGCTTTTCCACCATGACCGCACCCCGCACCGTGCGCGCGTACTGCACCCAGTCAGACAGGCCAATGGCGACGATGATGACAAACACGGCCATGTCATCGCGGTAGCCCTCGGGCAGCAAGCCACGGGCAATGCCAAAGATCAGCAGCGCCACCAAAATGACCGGGAAAGTCAGCTGCACATCGGCAATGCGCATCAGCAGCGTGTCAAACCAGCCACCGGCATAACCGGCGATCAGGCCCAGAGGCACGCCAATGATGAGCGACAGCGCCACGGCAGCCACACCCACAAACACCGACATGCGCAGGCCATACAGGATGGCCGAGTACACGTCGCGGCCCTGATCGTCAGCGCCCAGCGGGTAGAACATCTCGCCCATGCCCTGGCTCCAGGGCGGGGTGAAGGCATCCATCAAATCCAGGCTGCCCGGATCAAACGGGTTGTGCAGCGCCAGCAGCGGCGCGCAGATGGTGGCCAGCACCAGCAGTGCCAGCACAGCGGCAGCCACTTGCACCAGGCGCGACTTGGCAAAGGCGCGCTTGACTGGCGAGTCGCTAGCTTTCCAGCCCGTGGGCAGCGCCACGTCTTGTTTCACAGATTCAGTCATTGCTGCCCCCTTATTTCTTTCGCAGGCGGGGGTCCACCAGCACATACAAAAAGTCCACGAACAGATTGATCACCACGTACAGCAGCGCAATGAACATCAGATAGGCCGCAATCAAGGGCACATCGACACCCTGCACCGAGGAGATGAACAGCAAGCCAACGCCGGGCCACTGGAACACGGTTTCCGTCACGATGGCAAAGGCAATCAGCGAGCCAATTTGCAGGCCCGCAATGGTGATGACGGGAATGAGCGTGTTGCGCAGCGCGTGGCCAAAGTACAGGCTCTTTTCATGCAGACCGCGCGCGCGGCCAAAGCGGATGTAGTCCGAGCGCAGCACCTCCAGCATCTCGGCACGCACCAGGCGCATGATCAGCGTCATGTTGTAAAAGCCCAGCGTGATGGCCGGCATGATGAGTGCGGCCCAGCCCGAAGCAGTGAGAAAGCCTGTTTGCCAGCCCCCGATGTCGACCGTCTCGCCCCGGCCAAAGGAAGGCAGCCAGCGCAGCTCGACAGCAAACACGTAAATCAGGCCGATACCAATCAAAAACGTGGGCAGTGAGACCCCGACCAGCGAGACCGTCATGATGGAGCGACTGAGCCAGCCATCTTTCTTGATGGCGGTATAGACCCCCAGAACCACGCCAATGAGCAGTGCAAAAAAGGCCGCAGTCATTGCCAGCTCCAGAGTGGCTGGCAGGCGCTCGGCAATCACCTCGGCCACGGGGCGCTTGAGGCGGTAGGAGATACCCAGATCCCCCTGCACGACCTTGCCCACATAGGCCAGGTATTGCATGGGGACGGATTTGTTAAAGCCCAGGTCTTCAACCAGGGCGGTGCGTTCTTCCAGCGTGGCGTCTTCGCCTAACAAGCTGATGGTGGGGTCACCAATATGGCGAAACACCATGAAGGAAATAAGCGAGACGGCCAGCAGTACCAAAACTGACTGGCCCAGTCTGCGCAGCAGATGGACCAGCATGTTGTTACTTCGCGTTCTTGTTGAGCTTCATGTCCTTGAAGTGCACCACGTTGTCCGGGTGCACGGGAACGTTGATGGCTTTGATGGACGCGAAATGGATGACCTGGTCATGCAGCGGGATGTAGAAACGATCTTTCTGCACCACATCCCAGATTTGCTTGATGGTGGCGTTGCGCTTGCCCACATCGCTTTCTGAAGACAGCGAGATGATCTTGTTGTCCAGATCGGCATTGCTGTAGTGGGTGGCGTTTTGTGCGCCACGGCCTTCCTTGCCACGGGTGGCCACCAGGAAGTCAAAGATGTATGCCGAGTCGTACGTTGGCACGCCCCAGCCGTACAGGTAAAAGTCGCTGTCGGCATTCACGATGGACACGCTGTGCTGCGCAATGGGGCGCGATGCCACTTCGGTCTTGATGCCTACGCGGCCCAGGAAGCCGGCAATGGCGGTGCTGATGGCCTCGTCATTCACATAACGATCGTTGGGGGTGTGCAAGGTGATGGTGAAGCCGTTGGGGTAACCCGCTTCTGCCAGCAGTGCCTTGGCTTTGGCAACGTCAGCCTTGGGGTAGGCGGCCATGGACTTGTCGTAGCCATTGACAAAGGATGGGGCCATTACGCCCGAGGGGTTGGACAGGCCACGCATGACCGAGCGCTTGATGGCGTCGCGGTCAATTGCCAGCTCCATGGCATGGCGCACCTTGGGGTCGGCCAGCGGGTTCTTGCCCTTGACGTTGCTGGACTTGAGCTCTGGCGATCCCACATTCAGCCCCAGAAAGATGGAGCGGTTTTCCGGGCCTTCGTTGATGCGCAGCTTGCTGTCTTGCTTGAGGCGCGCCACGTCTTGCGCGGGAATGTCCTGTGCAAAGTCCACTTCACCCGACAGCAGTGCGGCCACGCGGGTGGCTGGCGACTTGATGGGCAGATACACCAGCTCTGTCACTTGCAGCGCGTCTTTGCCCTTGCCCCAGTAGTTGGGGTTTTGCTTCATGACGGTCTTGCTGTCCACCTCGCGGCTGGCCAGTGTGAAAGCGCCAGTGCCGTTGACGGCACGGGTGGCACCATTTTCAGTCTTGCTGGTGGCGTCTTGGGTGTCTACAGCGCCATTGGCCTTGGCCCACTCTTCATTCATGATGAAGATGTTGGTCAGGTTGTTCGGGAAAATGGGGTTGGGGCCTTTGGTCTTGACCTGCACGGTCAGATCATTCACGGCTGTGATGGTGTCCACCGATGCCAGCAGCGACTTGACCTGCGCATTGGGGCCTTTGGCGCGGTTGAGCGAGAAGACCACATCCTTGGCAGTCAGCGGCTTGCCGTCATGGAACTTCACATTCGGGCGGATTTTGAATTCCCAGACCGTGGGGTCGCTGGGCAGCATCTTCCACTCGGTGGCCAGCAGCGGCAGCAACTTGCCGTCGTTGGAGCGGTTCAGCAGCGTCTCATACATCTGGTGCATCAGCACAAAGTTGGTACCTGTATTGAACACATGCGGGTCGAGCGTGGTCACATCGGCCGATCGCGTCCATCGAACGGTTTCAGCTTGCGCCAGCGTGGCCGTGGAAAGCAGGCCTGCGGCCAGCAGGGCGGTGCCCAGGGTCTTCAAAATCATGTTTGTCTCCATCTTCATAACGAGGTGAAAGGTTGCCTGTATGCCACGGACTGCGCGAATGCCGCCCTAGGGTTTGCCTTGGCAAGCAAAAATCAGACCGCTTATCGGCGCTACTGTTTTGTGTACATGTTTATAGCGCGGCCCTTCAAGCTTCACGCAATAAGCTCATGCATTTATCTGTCTTCACGCAAAAAACCTTGTTTTCCTGAAACAGACAAGCTATGCAAAGAATGCCGGACAATGCTGGCTTTCACTGCCTGTCGGCAGATGCTTTGTTTGTTGAATTCAGGCGCCATTGGCGCCCCTGCCGCATGCACGCTACCCGCATCATCGCCATCCGCCATGGCGAAACTTCCTGGAATGTTGACGCTCGCATTCAAGGTCATCTGGACATTCCTCTCAACGACATCGGCCTGTGGCAAGCGCAGCGCACGGGCGCGGCGCTGGCCCATGAGCACCTGGATGCCATCTTCAGCAGCGACTTGCAGCGCGCCCTGAGCACCGCTCAGGCAGTCAGCCAGACCACGGGCTGTGCGGTGCAGCCCGACACGGGCCTGCGCGAGCGCTGCTTTGGCAGTTTTGAGGGCCGCAGCTTCAAGGACATTGAGGCCGAGCATCCCGAACAAGCGCTGCGCTGGCGCAAGCGTGACCCCGACTTTGTGCCCGACGGTGGGGGTGAGTCGCTGCACATGCTGCGGGGCCGGATCCAGCACACCGTTGACCGGCTGGCGGCGCAGCACACTGGCGGCCAGATTGCGCTGGTCGCCCACGGCGGGGTGATGGACATTCTCTACCGCCTGGCGACACGCCAGGATTTGCAGGCACCACGCTCCTGGGAGCTGGGCAACGCAGCCATCAACCGCTTGCTGTGGACACCGCAAGGCCTGACGCTGGTGGGCTGGGGCGATGTCTCCCACCTTGCCAATGCGTCACGTGACGAATTTGTCAGTTAAACAAAAAAAGAGCTGCCAGCGCTTATGAGCGCTTGTTTTTAGATAGTTTTCTATCTGAAACGTAGAGCTGCAAAGCGTTAGGCGCTCTTTTTTATGCAGGTCGATGTACTGTCCTGCCACTGAACAGCCACTGCGCAGTGGCACGCGTTTGATGCTGCCTGGTGGCATGGTGCTGTGATGTGATGGAAAGCACCGCATCTTCAACATCCATATCCACACCCATATCAGCCACAGCAGGCGTGTGCGTTACGACGTCCAAGGCTGCCCATCGGCTGCCAGCAGCTCGCCCTTTTTCTGCACAATCAGGCCATAGCACTCCGGGTGGCGGTGCAGATCAAAGTTGAACGTGGTGCGCTTGTACACGGCGCAAAAATCAAGGTCTGCACGCCCCAGCACCACCTCATCGTCTTTGGTGGTGCAGCGCGCCACCACCTCGCCAGACGGTGCTACCAGCAAGCTGCCCGCAATACTGTCCACCCCCTCTTCCAGCCCGCCCTTGGCAACACTGGCCACCCAGCAGCCATTTTGGTAAGCCCCGGCCTGCACAGACAGCTGATTGTGAAACAGTGACAGGTCATCGTGCTGCGGTGCAGGAGCGTTGTGCACCGGCGTGTTGTAGCCAATGAAGATCATCTCTGCGCCTTGCAGCGCCATCACGCGGTAACTCTCGGCCCAGCGGCGGTCGTTGCACAGTGCCATGCCCATGGTGCCGCCAAAGCCCTGGTACACGCCAAAGGACTGGCCCGGCGTGAAATAGCGTTTTTCCAGGTGCTGAAATTTGCGCCACGGCTCATGCTCGAAGTGGCCGGGCACATGAATCTTGCGGTACTTGCCGATGATGGTGGCGCTCTTGTCCACCAAAATTGCGGTGTTGTACTGCATCAGCTGCTCGCCCTCTTGGGCCAGCTCGGCGTAGCCCAGATAAAACCCGATACCCAGCTCGCGTGCCAGATCGAACAGCGGCTGCGTTTCGCGGCTGGGCATGGCGCGCTCGTAGTAGCTGTGCAGCTCGGTCAGGTCCTGGATGTACCAGCGCGGAAAGAACGTGGTCAGCGCCAGCTCGGGGTAGACGATCACATCTGCGCCCAGACTTTTTGCCTCGCGCATCATCTGGCACAAACGCTGCACCACGCTGGCGCGGGAATCAATTTTTTGCACCGGGCCAAGCTGACCCAGGGCGACATTCACAATACGGCTCATCACGCTCTCACATCTCTAGAAGGGGAGCTGCCAGCGCTTGACAGACCAGTGCCGGCAGCCCGTTGCACGGAAAACTTAACGGTTGGCCTGATGCAGCAACACCTGCAGCAGCACATTGGCACCGTGCACCAGCTGGTCTGGGTCGGTGTGCTCGTGCACGTTGTGGCTCAGCCCTTGCCGGCTGGGCACAAACACCATGGCGGAGGGGCAAACGCGCGCCAGCATCTGCGCGTCGTGGCCTGCGCCGCTGGGCATGCGCAAGGTGCTCAAGCCCAGCGCATGCGCGTGCTGCTCCACACAGTCCACCAGGTCTGCATCAAAGTCCACCGGCTCAAAATCTGCCAGCTGGCGGTGCTCGCACTGCACCCCGTTTTCACTGGCAATGCGGTTGGCAAAGGCCAGCACTTCGGCCTGCGCCTGGCGCAGAGGTGCCGCCTGTGTGTTGCGCAGGTCCACCGTCATCACGGCCTCCTGTGCGATCACGTTGATCAAATTGGGTTTGAGCTGCAGCCCCCCCACCGTACCCAGCTGGCTGCCACCGTAGCGCACCACCAGGTTGTGAATAAAGGCCGCGCAGCGCATGGCACACATGCCTGCGTCATGGCGCAAGGCCATGGGGGTGGTGCCTGCATGGTTGCTGGTGCCGGTAAAGCGCAGCTGCATCCAGCAAATGCCCTGCACCCCCTGCACCACGCCAATGAGCCGGTCTTGCTGCTCCAGCACAGGGCCCTGCTCGATGTGCAGCTCCACAAAGCTGTCGACCACCGGCGCCCCCACAGGGGCACTGCCTGCGTAGCCGATGCGGGCCAGCTCATCGCCCACGGTGGCTGCGTTGTCGACCGCCTGCGTTGCCAGCGCAGCTTGCAGCGGCATGCCACCCACCATGACCAGGCTGCCCATCATGTCGGGCTGAAAACGCGCGCCTTCTTCATTGGTAAAAAACGCCACCTGAATGGGGCGGCGCGTGCGCACACCTGCAGCGCGCAGCGTGGCCACCACCTCCAGCCCGGCCATGACGCCGTAGTTGCCGTCGTAAAGGCCGCCCGTGCGCACGGTGTCAATGTGGCTGCCCGTCATCACCGGGGGCAAGTCTTGCATGCCGGCACAGGTACCCACCACGTTGCCAATCGCATCCACCTGCACGGCCATACCCAGATCGCGCATTTGCTGCACCGTCCAGTCGCGGCCAGCCTTGTCGGCATCACTCAAGGCCAGACGGTTGGTGCCGCCGCCTTCCAGCGCGCCAAACTGTCCCAGGTCTTGCAGGCGCTGCAGCAGTCGCACACCATCTACGCGCAGTGCGCTCCATGGGGCCGTAGTCATGCGTGCTCCTTGGCGCGTGCGGCCACGGCTTGGGCGCTTTCGCCCACCAGTTGTGCGTACAGCGCAGGGTCTGTAGCCGCCTCGGAACCAAAAAACAGAATGCGGCTGCCGCTGTTGAGCCCCAGCACCTGACGGGCCTGCACGCTCTGGCTGGATGCGATGGCCGCAGCCACACCCGCCACCGCGGATTCACCGGCAACGATGACCGGATCACCACCCAGAGGCTGGGCCAGCAGACGCATGGCCGCCACGGCGGCTGCATCGCTGATGACGCAATACGCATCCGTGCCTTTTTCCAAAATTTCCCATGCCAGGTGCGAGACCTCGCCGCAGGCCAGTCCCGCCATCAGGGTGTCAATATCGCCGGTCACCGCCTTGAGCTGGCCAGCTTTGGCGCTTTGCGCCAGGCAGTCGGCCTTGTCAGGCTCAACCACCACAAAGGTTGGGCGGTCACCGCCATCACGCTCCCAGAAGTAGCCACACACCGCCGCCGCCAGACCGCCCACACCGGCTTGCACAAAGATGTGCGTGGGCCGCTGGGACAGTTGCTCTGCCGCCTCTTGCACCATCAGCTGGTAGCCCTGCATCACATCGCGCGGCACATCCATGTAGCCGGGGTAGGAGGTGTCTGAAATCACAAAACGGCCCTGTGCCTGCGCATCAGCATCGGCCTGGCGCACGGCATCGTCATAGTTGCCCGAGGTACGCACCACCTGAGCGCCGTAATGGGCAATGGCGTCCTTGCGGCCTTCACTGACGGTGGCGTGGATATAGATCACACAGCCGCAGCCAAAACGCTGTGCGCCCCAGGCCACCGAACGGCCATGGTTGCCATCGGTGGCGCAAGTGACCGTGATACCGGCGCACAGAGCGCGGACCTCGGGGGTCAGCAGGTCCTGCGTGCTCAGGCTGCGGCCCAGGCGCTCGCCGAGCTGGCGGCACAGCAGCCGTGCCACCGCATACGCACCACCGAGCGCCTTGAAGCTGCCCAGACCAAAACGCCCCCCTTCGTCTTTGTATTGGACGCTGGCCACGCCCAGGGCCTGCGCCAAGGCGGGCAGGCTGTGCAGTGGTGTGGGCGCATAGCCTTGCCATTGCGAGAGTTCACGCTGTGCCAGAGCCAGCGCGTCGGCACTGAGGATTTCACTGCGCCGTGCGCCATACGGTGTCATGCGGTTGGCAGCACGATTGGCAAAACATTCCACGGCAAGAGGGGCAAGCACGGCGGTATTCATAAGCACTTTCACAGGTTCAAACAAGGCAAATCTCACACAGCGGACACGGGGTTACAGCTGGTGCTCCAGATCTTTGAGCGCCACGTGCAGGCGCTCGATACGCTCCAGCCGGCTGTGCGCCCCGGCACGCAGTTGCTGCGCCAGCGTGGCCGCCAGAAAATTCACGACACTCATGGCGCAAACGTAAGAATCAAACAGCCCCTGCGGGCTGCAAGCGCCGCAGCGCAGCACCAGCTGGGCCTGCATGGCCAGCGCCGAGGCTGGGGCATCGGTCAGCACCAGCACCTTGGCACCGGCACTGCGCGCAGCAGCCAGCACTTGCGGCAAATGGGCGCTGCGGCGGCGAAAGTCCACCGCCAGCACCACGTCCTTGGGGCTGGCGCAGGCCAGCACATCGGCCTCGCGCCCGGCGGCATCATTGAGCATGCAGACATCGCTGCGCACCTGTGCCAGCAGCGACTGCGCGTAAAACGCCGTGACATAACTGTGCCGGTAGCCCACCACCCACAGCCTGCGGGCTTTGCGCAGCAGGGCCAAAGCGGCCTCCAGTTGCGCCTCGGGCACCGCCTGACCCCATTCCTGCAGCCGCTGCGCATCGAGCTTCAAATGGCCGTGAAACTGCTGGGCCACGCTGTCTTTGCGGCGCACACCGGCCATGCGCCCCAGAGGTGACTGCTGCAGTTGCGCCTGACGCAGCGCCTGACGAAATTCGTCGTACCCGGCATAACCCAGACTGCGAAAAAACCGCGCCGCGCTGGACTTGGAGGTACCCGCCAGCGAGGCCAGCTCCGTGGCCGAATAGCCCAGCACCTCGCGCTGGCGCGACAGCACCACATCGGCCAGCTTGCGTTCTGCCTGCGACAGGCTGGCATAGCTTTGGCGTATGCGTGATTCCATCGTGGATGTGTGGGGGTTTTCTGTCATTGCCAGCCTTTGCCTCCATTTGGGTAAATGCCGCACCAGCTTGGGGAGTCGATGCACCAATCTTTGAAATAGCAGTGCCAAATATTTGAAATTCAGGCACTGGCGTTTCACATTCATCACCCTGCTTGCAAAAGCAGTGCCTGTTTGCAAGGCCTGCGCGCTACAGGAGCACACAAAGAACATATGCGCTTGCAAGCAGCGCCATTACCACCACCCGCGCACGCGATTGCATACCACCACTGAAATACAGAGCGATGCAGCAGAAACAGATGTTTCACATATTGGCACGGTATGTGCTGAAAAGGAGCACCCGCAACTTTTTCTCCTCAGGAGTGTTCTATGTCCCTGTCTCGCCGCCTCTTTGCTGCCAGCGCTGTTGCCACGGTGGCCCTGTCTCTGTCCTCCGGTGTCTGGGCACAAGAGGACAAGTCGCTGCAGAACATTCTGGGCAAGAAATCCATTGCACTGGGCATTCCCACCGACTACCCACCGTACGGCTACATGGGCCCCGACTTCAAGCCCACCGGCGTGGATGTGGCCGTAGCACAGCTGATTGCCGACAAGCTGGGCGTGAAAGCGGAGTTTGTGCCGCTCAGCACCCCCAATCGCATTCCTTACCTGCAATCGAGAAAGATTGACCTGATCGTCTCGGCGCTGGGCAAGAACGAAGAGCGCGCCAAGGTGATCGATTTCACCGTCTCCTACGCCCCGTTCTTTCAGGCGGTGTTTGGCCCCAAAGACATCACCATCAAGAGCTTTGACGATCTGGGAGGCAAGACGCTGGCAGTGACACGCGGCACCATTCAGGACGATGCCCTGCAGGCTCTGGCGCCCAAGACGCTGAAGATTCAGCGCTTTGAAGATGACAACGCCACCATGGCCGCCTTCATGACGCAGCAAACCCAGTTTGTGGCCGTGGGTGCCGCCGTGGCAGCGGCTGCGCTGCAAAAGAACCCCAAAGTGCAGGCCGAGTACAAGCTGCTGATCAAAGACTCGCCCAACTACATCGGCGTGCGCAAGGGTGAGACCACGCTGCTCAGCAAGGTCAACGAAATTTTGCGCACCGCCAAGCAAGACGGAACCATCGAGGGCTACTCCCAAAAATGGCTGGGCCGCAGCATGGGCAATCTGCCAGATTGATCTGGCCCACCCTGCGCCGCTGCACGTCGTTTCCTCAGCGGCAACGACGGCCTTGGCTGCGGGCGGTGGCACACCCCAGCGCTCGCTGATGCGCCACCGCTTTTTTGTTTTGCCTTGAATTTGGACTGTCCCCATGGAAATGGATTTCGCCCCCGTGCTGGCCCAGTGGCCCATGCTGCTTCAAGGGCTGATGCTCACTTTCGTGCTGACCGGCATTGCCATACCGCTGGGTGTGCTGCTGGGTATTGCCTGCGCATGGCTGCGCCTGAATGCCGGTGCCGGTGTACGCGCCGTGGTGGCCACCTACGTAGAGATTTTTCGCAACACGCCGTTCATCATCCAGCTGTTCTTTCTGTTTTTTGGACTGCCCTCTCTGGGCGTTCGCATGTCGCCAGAAAGCGCCAGCATCTTGGCGATGACGCTCAATTTAGGGGCCTATGCCTGTGAGCAGATTCGCGCAGGCATTGAAGCCACGCCACGCGGCCAGCTGGAGGCCGCGCAGTGCCTGGCACTGAACCGCTGGCAGACCTTTACCCGCGTGGTGCTACCGCCCTCGCTGGGCCGTGTGTGGCCTGCGCTGACGGGGCAAATCATCATCGTGATGCTGGGCTCTGCCGTGTGCAGCCAGATATCTACCGAAGAAATCTCCTACGCCGCCAATCTGATTTCCAGCCGCACCTTCCGCAGCTTTGAGTCGTACATCGTGGTCACCCTGTGCTACCTGGGTCTGGCCATCCTGCTGCGCCAGCTGCTGGTTTGGGCAGGACCACGCTTCATCTTTGGCCGCCACCGTTAATTGCCCGGAGAGACACCCATGGTTGAATTTACTTTCTGGGACATTGCCTACCAGTTGCTGCTGGCGCTGCGCTGGACCGTCATCCTGTCCATCATTGCCTTTGTCTGCGGCGGCCTGCTGGCTCTGGCTTTGCTGGTGCTGCGCCTGTCCAAACTGCCGGGCGCGGTGCGAGCCGTCTCTGTGTATGTGCAGGTGTTTCAGGGCACCCCGCTGCTGATGCAGATTTTCCTGACCTACTTTGGTCTGGCCTTGATGGGCTTTGACACCTCGCCCATGGTGGCCGCCTGCGTGTGCCTGACGCTGTACTCCGCTGCCTACCTGTGCGATATCTGGCGTGGCTGTGTGGAGTCAGTCCCCAAAGGGCAGTGGGAAGCGTCCTCCAGTCTGGCCATGAGCTTTGCCGAGCAGCTGCGCCACGTCATCTTGCCGCAAGCCATGCGTCTGGGCATTGCGCCCACGGCAGGCTTCATGGTGCAAATCATCAAGGGCACGGCACTGACCAGCGTGATTGGTTTTATTGAAATCACCAAAGCCGGGCAACTGATTGCCAACGCCACCTTCGAGCCTTTCATGGTCTATGGCTGCGTAGCAGCCCTGTACTTTGCGCTGTGCTTTCCGCTGTCGCTATGGAGCCAGCGGCTGGAGCGCCGCATGCGCCCCCAACGCTAACCGATGAACGCTGTTTTGGAATCTGCCATGTCTTCTACTGTTTCTTCTTCCTCTACGCTGCCTTTGGTAGACATTGCCGGCCTGCGCAAAAGCTTTGGCAACAACGAAGTGCTCAAGGGCGTGGACCTGCAGGTCAACCGCGGCGAGGTGGTGGCCATCATTGGCAAAAGCGGCTCTGGCAAGAGCACACTGCTGCGCTGCATCAACGGTCTGGAAAGCTTTCAGGAAGGCCAGCTGACCGTGCACGGTCAGGCCTTGCAAGCCAGTGACCCGCAAGCCATGCGCGAGCTGCGCAAAAACGTGGGCATGATTTTTCAGAACTTCAACCTGTTTCCGCACCTGAGCGTGGGCCGCAACGTGATGCTGGCCCCCTCGCTGGTCATGAACCAGCCCAAAGCCGTCGCCCGCGCCAACGCCGAGCGCCTGCTGCAGCGCGTAGGTTTGGCTGAAAAGTTTGACGCCATGCCCGATCAGCTGTCTGGCGGCCAGCAGCAGCGCGTAGCGATTGCACGTGCGCTGGCCATGGACCCCGAAATTTTGCTCTGCGACGAGGTCACCTCTGCGCTGGACCCCGAGCTGGTGGGCGAAGTGCTGAGCGTGGTCGAGGGCCTGGCCGAGCAAGGCATGACGCTGATGATGGTCACGCACGAGATGAGTTTTGCACGCAAGGTGAGCGACAAGGTCGTCTTCATGCACCAGGGCAAGGTGCACGAAGTGGGTGCACCCGAGCAGCTGTTTGGCCACCCACAAACGCCTGAGCTGCGGCAGTTTCTGGGCCTGTCAACCCATTAACAGTCAGCAATAGCCTTTAAGCACCCTCAAGACCCACCAAGAGCCGCCGCCCCCACCCTGCGCATCTTGGGTTTGCGTGGGACATGATGCGCAAAGCCACAGGCCAAGAAAGTCCGTGCAGGCGTACGACAAGGCAAAGCGACGACCTTTCCGGGCTGGCGTGAGCGGCTCTAAAAAAGAAGCAGTCATCGCTTGTATGGCTTAGCTTTCAGATAGTTTTCTATCTAAAAATCAATGCCACCAAGCGTTGACCGCTATTTTTTTAATTTCTCTTTACGCTGCGCGGGCGTAAGTGGACGTGAACGTCGCTTTCGCAATCGTGTGGGCGTTAATCATGTAGCCACAGATGGCTGCCGTCGCATCGTCCGGAATGTCCAGCTTGTCCACCGACAGCGCATGCACGGTAAAGATGTAGCGGTGCGGCTTGTCACCCGGAGGTGGGCACATGCCACCCCAGGCAAAAATACCGTAGTCGTTGCGCATCTGGCGCGCACCTGCGGGCAGGCTGGTGCTGCCTTTGGTGCCCGCATTGGCGTTCAGCTCGGTCGTGCTGGCGGGCAGGTCCACCACAATCCAGTGCCACCAGCCGCAGCCCGTGGGCGCATCCGGGTCAAACACGGTCAGTGCCAGGCTTTTGGTGCCTTGCGGTGCACCGCTCCAGCGCAGCACAGGCGATTCGTTGCGCCCACCGCAGCCAAACATGTCCGATTCAAATTCCGGCGCAATCGTGCCACCAGCTGGAATGTCAGGGCTGTGGAGGGTGAAAGTCGTAGTCATTGCGTACATCTCCTTGATCACAAGCTGACCAGTATGCACGCTGGCGCAATAAGTTCAGGTGATGCGACTTCAGCCAGCGAGATATGTTTGAGAATGAATCTCATCTACACTACATGACTTCTTAGTTTTTTGCACTGCCATGTCCGCCAGCCCCGCCACTCCAAGCCCCGACACCTCTCGCCGCCACTGGCTGGCCAGCGCACTGGCAGTCCCCAGTCTGAGCATGCTGGGTTGCGCTGCAGTCGACTCCACAGTGGCCGCCAGCCCTGCAGCTGCCACCCCAGCACTGGTCCAGCCCTGGCCCATGCCAGGCGTGCGCTACATGGACCTGCCCGCACCCACGCTGCCGGGCACAAGCAAAGCACGCCAGCACCGCGTCATGGTCTACGTACCACAGGGCAGCGCCCCAGCCGGTGGCTGGCCGGTGATTTATGTGCTGGATGGCAATCTGATGTTCCCCATCGTGGCCCAGCTGGTGCACAACCGGGGGGGGCGCGGCGCAGACATGCGCGGCCACAGCGCCGTGGTGGTGGGTCTGGGTCATGCGCTGCCGCCGGACAGCGATGAAGTACATGACCGTGCGGCCCGCACCTACGACTACACCCTGCCTTACGCGGGGGTAGGCCCCGACAGTCAGGGCCGCGCACAAGGCGGTGCCGATGTGTTTCTGGACTGGATCGCCCAGCAGCTGCAACCCCTGCTGCAATCGCAGCTGCCGCTCAGTGCCCAGCAACAGACGCTGGTGGGCCACTCCTACGGTGGCCTGCTGACCTTGCACACCTTGTTCACGCGCACAGCCATGTTCCAGCGCTATGTGACGGCCAGCCCTTCGCTGTGGTGGGGCGGCGGCATTGTGCTGGAGGAAGCCGTGCAGTTCATGCGCCGCTATGCCTCAGGTCAGAGTGCACTGCCATCGGCCTTGAATGTCTATGTCAGCCAGGGCAGCGAAGAAATGTCGGCCCGGCGCGACCCCGCTCGCACACCCAACCCCGAGCGTGAAGCCGCAGCCAGACAGGCCCAGGCACGCGCACAGAGCCACGGGCTGACCAACGCAGCCAGTCTGTCTGCCGCCTTGAATCAGGTGCAAGGCCTGCAGTGCCAGCACAACATCTGGCCGGGCGCAAGCCACGGCGGCACCCAGCTGTATGCCTGCATGCAAGCGGCACAGGTGGGCGTCTGGGCAGCACCCTCACAAGCACCCGGCTAAGCCGCCGTCTGCACCAACCGCAGCGGCTTTGCATGCCGCCTTTGCGCTGCTGACTGGGCGGACTGCGGCTTCATTGCTCCTCGTCTTCAGCGCATAGCTGCCCTGTGCGGGGCTGCATGCACCACCATGCAGCACGCCGCCGCACTCCCTCCTCCATCTCAAGCAGTGCCTGCGCTGCAGGGCATGCAGCCTTACCGCCAGCAGCGGCTGCACTCCTCGTTCACAGGCCCAACGCACTTGGCCCACACTTGGCCCAGACACAGCCCTGTGCTTTGGTACGCTGTGGGTTTTGTTCGCACCACCACCGCCCTATGTCTTGCACCCTCACCGCCCTTGTGGGCCAAAGCGCTGCGCTGATTGATACACCCACTCTGGTCATTGATCTGGATGCCATGGAGCGCAACATGGCGCGCATGGCGGGCTTTGCGCAGCAGCACCAGCTGCTGTGGCGCCCGCATGCCAAGCTGCACAAAAGCGTGCAGATTGCGCACTGGCTAGAGCAGGCCGGTGCCCACGGGCACTGCGTGCAAAAGACCAGTGAAGCCCAGGCGCTGGCGGCAGGCGGCATCCGCAACATCTACATCAGCAACGAAGTCATTGCCCCTGCCAAACTGGCGCGCGTGGCCCAGCTCAGCCAGCAGCTGCATGCGCAGGGGGGCCGTCTGGCACTGGCGGTAGACAGCCTTGAAGGCATTGCGCGTCTGGCCCACGCCATGCAGGCCGCCGGGGCAGCCCCTGCCAGCATCGATGTGATGGTGGAAATTAACGTCGGGCAAAACCGCTGCGGTGCAGAGCCCGGCCCGGCTGCCGTACGCCTGGCACAGGCGGTGCATGCCCAGCCCACGCTGCTGTTTGCGGGTTTGCAGGCCTACCACGGCGCAGCCCAGCACATGCGCACAGCGGCTGCACGTCAGGCGGCCATCGCTCAGGCCTTGCAGCACATTGCCACCACGCGCCGTGCATTCGATGCAGCAGGCCTGCACATCCCCCTGGTCACCGGTGCTGGTACAGGCACCTTCATCCACGAAGCGGCCAGCGGCGTGTATGGCGAGTTGCAGACTGGCTCGTTTCTGTTCATGGATGCCGATTACGCAGCCAACGAGCGCGACCCCGCACAGCCCGTGTTTGAGCATGCGCTGTTCGTCAAAACGCAGGTGATGTCGGTCAGCGCCACGCACGCAGTGTGCGATGCCGGGCACAAGTCACACGCCATTGATTCTGGCCTGCCCACTGTGCACGGTCTGCCTGCCGAGCATGCGCTGCGCTTTGCCAATGGTGGCGACGAACACGGCGTACTGCACCCTGATGCATCCGCCGGCAATGCCAGCGGCTGGCTGCCTGCGCTGGGCGAGGCACTGTGGCTGATTCCCGGCCACTGCGACCCTACGGTCAACCTGCACAGCCTCATGGTGGGCGTGCGCGGCGGTCTGAACGGCGGGGTGGTGGAATGCGTGCTCACCGTAGATGGGCGTGGCGCACTGACCTGAGCGGCGCAGGATGGCTGCAAGCAGCACCCACCAAGCAAAGCCATCCGCTGCAACAACGCACCAAGGCTGGGATGAATGGCCCCTGGCTTCAGACCCGCTGGAATACGTCGTTTCTTTGCCCTGCCGCAAGGGGCTGCACTGTCTGTGGCTTTGCGCCTCGTCTCCAACGCGAATAAAGGATGGGCTGTGCGGCGTTTGCGCTTGCCAGCACCAGGCAGCTACCAAAAGAAAAGCTGCCAGCGCTGGCAGAGTAAGCATTTCAGTATGTATTGATACTGAAATGCAATACCCGCGAGCGCTGGCAGCTCTTTTATTTGCTGCTTCTTACAGTTCGCCGTAGCTGTGCAGACCTGACAGGAACATGTTCACGCCCAGGAAGGCAAACGTGGTAATGGCCAGCCCCACCAGCGCCCACCAGGCAGAGACCGTGCCGCGCAGGCCCTTCATCAGCCGCATGTGCAGCCAGGCGGCGTAGTTCAGCCACACAATCAGTGCCCAGGTCTCCTTGGGGTCCCAGCTCCAGTAACCGCCCCAGGCTTCGGCGGCCCACAAGGCACCCAGCACGGTGGCAATGGTAAAGAAGGCAAAGCCCACGGCGATGGATTTGTACATCACATCGTCCAGAACTTCAAAGGCAGGCAGGCGTGCTGCAATGGTTTTACGTGCAGCCAAAATCGCACCCACGATCAGCGCCGAAATACCAAAGTACACCAGCCAGTAGCTGCTGCCCGTTTCTTGACTTTGACGGAATGCCAGCGGCTCAAAGCACAGCGCCACGCCCAGCAGCCAAAGGGGTGCCAGCTTGTACCACTTGGTCTCCTGGGCTTGCTGCTTGATCAGGTAGGCAAAGGCCACCATGGCTGCCAGCGCAAACGTGCCGTAGCCAACAAAATTGGCGGGCACGTGCACCTTCATCCACCAGCTTTGCAGCGCAGGCACCAGAGGTTGAATTTCATGCGCTTCACGAATCACGGTGTACCAGAGCAAAAAGCCCACAGCGGCACTGACCACCAGCATGACAAAA
This sequence comes from Comamonas avium, assembly GCF_014836675.1. Lineage (GTDB taxonomy): Bacteria > Pseudomonadota > Gammaproteobacteria > Burkholderiales > Burkholderiaceae_C > Comamonas > Comamonas avium. The sequence goes on along the minus strand of NZ_JACSQK010000003.1, from coordinate 400,835 downwards.
CCGCCCAGCGAACGGGTCTTGTACTGCTCTTCGTAGTACAGATAAAACAGCGACGTCATCCAGATGAACATGACGAACACTTCGTACAGGTTGCTCACCGGAATGTGACCAATGTCCGGGCCCAGCAAATAGCTTTCAAACCAGCGCGTCATGGTGCCCACCAGCGCCAGCGTGATTGCCACCCAGGTGATGCGCGAGCCAATGGTGCCAAAGGCATCGCGTTCGCCCTTGGCGAACAGGCTGATCCAGTAAAAGATGGTGGCCATGAAGCACAGCACACTCATCCACAAGATGGCGGACTGGCTGGACAGCAGGTATTTAAGACCAAACACCGTGTCTGAGCGGTCAATGTGCGCCACCCCATCTGGCCCCTGGTACAGCCATATCGCCAGCAAAGACAAGGCCGCAACCGCCAGCATCAGCTTGGCCAGCGGCCGCCAGAACCAGCCCAGCCAGATCATGGTGGGGATGGTCCCAATCAGGATGCCTTTTTCATAGACATCCATGGCCCCGTAATACCGCTGCAGTGCAAACACACCGCCCATGACCACCAGTGCTGCAAACAACCAGTCAAACCAGTTGCGGCGCACAAAGTAGCCTTCATTCAATGTCATGGTGGAAGTAGTTGCACTACTCATACAGAACGCTCCGTGGGGGATGGCTGTGCCGCAGGTGCGGCCAGCAATTTCTCAGTCAAATTCTCAAACTCGCGGTCAGTGTCCATGATCTTGCGATTGGATGACAGCGCCATGGTTGCTCGGGCCGCTGCATCACCTTGCGCAGTCAGCCACACCCACAGGCGGCGGTCGCGCACATACAGCATGGCAAATACGCCAATGATCAGGAACAGACAGCCCAGATACACAATCTTTTTACCCGGTGCACGCGCCACCTGGAAGACGCTGGCTTGCACCTGCGTGAAGTCTTCCATCATGAACGTCATGGGGGCCGGATAGAACTGTGCATCGCTGAGCGAGAACACCGATTGCGTCATGAAGGCCAGTGTCTGCTCGCCGGGTTCCAGTGGTTTGAGTCCCGCTTTTTCACGGCTCAGCTGTGCCAGATCGAACAACACGCCATTCAAAATACGAATCAGCACCTCACTGGCGCGCTCACGCTCAGCCTCTGGCACATTGGTTTCCATGAATTGGCTAATGGCCTGCAAGCCACCGTCGGGCTTACCTTCTGAGTTACCTGAGCCTGCAAACAAACCTACAGCGCGCAATGCCGACTGGCCCAGCGCTTCGCGCAGATCTGCGCGGTCTGCAGCCACCGCTTGCAGGGCATAGCGGCGCACCGCCTCTTGACGCATCGCTGGGTTGTTCAAGGCTGCGCGCAGGCGCAAAAACCCTTGAATACTGCCCTGGTCATCCGCAGGCACACGCAGGTAGCGGAAGGCCTCAGCCGGTGTATCACGCACGCCCAGCAGGAACATGGGCACACCATCGCCAAAGTCCACGGGGCTCATGTAGTTCTGGAACTCGCGGGCCTGACCCGATGCATCCCGCAACTTGTAGCCAATGCTGGGGCCAATGTTGCGCAGTTTTTTATCGGTGACGGTCTTGTGCCCACCACCCAGACGGGACTCCACCGAGCTGCGCAAGTCCACCTTGCGCACATCCACCTCAGCGCCGGGCGACTTGGCCGCGCCAAAGTTTTCGACATTGATGGTGCGCAGTTCTGTGAACTCCAGCGTCAGCACATCTTCTGGCTTGCTGGAGCCTCCACGCAGCAGCTGCGTTGTGCCACCAATCTGGCCCGTGACCTCAAAGGTCTCGCCATTTTCAACAAACGGCACTGCGCGCAGTTTGACCGTAGAGCCGCCGTCATCGAAGCTGGACTGGTAAATCTCAATGCCTTTGTAATTGGCCGGGTGGTTGACCTTGATCCGCTGCTCAATCTGCTCGCCCGTTTCCTTGTCGTGAATGATCACGTCACTGGCAAACAGCTTGGGCATGCCCGTGTCGTAGTACTCCACGATGAACTTTTTCAACTCTACGGAAAACGGCAGCTCCTGCAGCAGCACGCCATCTGACTGGTTCAAGATGGCTGTGCCCGCTTGCGTGCCTTCTGCCACCATCAAATTGCCACGGAAGGTAGGGTTGCGCAGCGAAAGACGGTGCTCCTGGGGCACATCCGAAATACGGCCACCCCCTGTGTAAGGCGTCTTGCCGCCCAGCCACATCTGGGCACGCACCACCAGATCACCATCGAGCAAGCCCCCAATACAGATCAGCACAATGGCCGCGTGGGCTGCCATGTAGCCAATCTTGTGGGCAGCGCCCGCCTTGGCCGCCAGCATGTACCCCTTGCCATTCGCCGTCTCACGCTCTTGCAGCTTCACTTTCCAGCCACTGCGCGTCAAGATGCCGCCAATGCGCTGCGCCGCTGCCTGCGGTGTTTCTGCCAGCTGTGCCTGAGCCTTGTGGTGGAAAGCCTGCAAGCTTTGCTCGCGGATGTTTTCTTTGTAGTTACGCAGATCAGCCAAATACTTGGGTGTATGGCGAATCAGGCACAAACTGGTGCTGATCACCAGAAACGCCAAAATCAGCAAAAACCACCAGGCGCTGTAGACCGCACTGAGCTTGAGTGCCGCAAACAGCTCTGCCCAGAATGGACCAAACTGGTTGACATAGTTCACCGAAGGTTCGTGCTGCTTTAAGACCGTACCAATGACCGAAGCAATGCAAATGACGGTCAGCAGCGAAATCGCAAAACGCATGGAAGCCAGCAACTCGAGCACCGACCGCATCAGTTGCGGGCGCTCGACTTCATGGGGCTTGCCAGAAGAGGTATCAGACATGGAAAAAAGACTCAGGGCCCGAAATAAAAAAAAGGCGGGCCATCACAACTTGATGGACCCGCCTTTTTTAGGGTTTGTTATGGGCGGCAAGTTCCGCGTTTAAGCGCGGAAAACTTGATTTAACGCAAGCCAGCAATGTAGTCTGCAACGGCCTTGACTTCACGATCGTTCAGCTTGGCTGCTACATCGCGCATTTGGATGTTGTTGCCACGCGTTCCATCACGGAAAGCATTCAGCTGCTTGGCGGTGTAGTCGGCATGCTGCCCAGACAGGCGGGGGTACTGCGCCGGAATGCCTGCGCCGTTCGGGCTGTGGCAACTGACACAGGCTGCAATTTTACGATCAGGGATGCCACCACGGTAGATGCGCTCTCCCAATACCACCAATTGCTTGTCGGTTGCAAAGCCGTTTTTAGCGGGCTGTTTGGCCAGCCAAGCGGTAATGTTGGTCATTTCCTCTTCGGACAACATCATCGCGGGGCCCTTCATGACGGGGTCGACACGCTTGTCGTCCTTGAAATCATGGAGTTGCTTGAGCAAATACTCTGGATGTTGTTGTGCCAATTTAGGATTGACGACAATAGTCGAATTGCCATCCGCACCGTGACAAGCTGCGCAAACAGCTTCAAAACTGGCCTGACCCTTAACAAGATCAGGCTTGGCTGGTGTTTCGCCCGCCGCGAAGGCCGGGAGAGCGGGTGCTGCCAGTGCGGCAGCCGTCAGCAAAGAGGCGAGCAACTTCATATTGTGGGTCTGGTTATGTGCGCAAAACTGCCAGATTCTACAATGACGCCCTAACGCTTAATACCCCCCCATGACGACCAACTCTCCCGCATTTGCTTCGGGTCAAACTTCTGACCTTATTGATCCCAAGCTCGCCATGGGCTGGATGCACACGGCGCGCTTCCTGACTACGGCAGCACAACTGCACCATTTACCTGTGGTGGATGTGCCTGAGATTGCCTTCGTAGGCCGCTCCAACGCTGGTAAATCCACCTCCATCAACACACTGACTCAGCAAAAGCAACTGGCTTTTGCATCCAAGAAACCAGGCCGCACACAGCACATCAATTTGTTCTCTTTGGGCAAGCAAGGTGTCACAGATGCCGTGCTGGCCGACCTGCCAGGCTACGGCTATGCCGCAGTATCGCGCTCGGACAAAGAGCGCTGGCAGCGTGTGATGCTGAACTACCTCATGCAGCGCGAAAGCCTGACTGCGGTCGTTTTGCTGTGTGACCCCCGCCTGGGCCTGACGGAGCTGGATGAAGCTTTGCTCAATGCCATCCGTCCGCGCGTGGAAAACGGCTTGAAGTTCCTGATCTTGCTGACCAAGGCAGACAAGCTGACACGAGCCGAGCAAGCCAAGATTTTGTCCATCACCAAGCTCAACGCCGGTGGTGGCGAGGTGCGCATGTTCTCGGCCCTGAAAAAACAGGGCGTGGACGATGTGGCGCAGCTGCTATGGCACTGGAGCCACCCAGAAGGTGTCAACACAGGGAAAACAGAGCCTGCAGCCGTCGCCCCTGAGACGCCAGCACCCACAAAACCTGCTGAAGATTGAGCGCAACAGCACCACACAGGTGCTGCTTTGCGGGAGATCTTGATGGTTCGCACAGGCACACTCACTTTGCCGCATGGCATTACCTTGCGCTGCCGCAGCAGCGGCCACCCAGACCAGCCATTGCTGGTCTTTTTACATGGTTTCCCGGAGGGTGCATTCATCTGGGATGGCCTGCTGGAGCCACTGGGCACAGACTACTATTGCGTAGCACCCGATCTGCGTGGCTATGGCCACTCCAGCCAGCCGACTGCGGTAGACGACTATCGCCCCAGGGCTTTGGTGCAAGATCTGGTGGCCCTGATTGAGCAGCTCACACCGGGTCGCCCAGCAGCCTGTGTGATTGCCCATGACTGGGGCGGCGCACTGGCATGGAATTTGGCCAACCAGCATGCACGCCTGATGCAGCGCCTGCTCATCATCAACGCTCCGCACCCCGGCAGCTTTGTGCGTGAGCTGCAACGCAACCCCGCACAGCAGGCTGCCAGCCAGTACATGCACTATCTGCGCAGGCCCGATGCAGCCGAGCTGCTGCTGGCCAACCAGGGGGCAAAGTTGTTTGATTTTTTCCGCGATGCTCAGGGCCAATGGCCCGCCTGGCTGACCCCGGCGTTGCGCACGCAATACTTAGCGCACTGGCAACTGGGCCTGCACGGGCCATGTGCGTATTACGCCGCCAGTCCGCTGGTGCCTCCCCGAGGAGATGACGCCGGCGCTCACCAGCTGGCGTTACCCGAAAGCATGCTGCGCATTGAAGTACCCACCCACATCCTCTGGGGAGAGAAAGATGTGGCTTTGCGCCCCGAACTCCTGCACGGGCTGGATGACTGGATTGCTCACTTGCACATCCAGCGCATCTCACACGGCAGTCATTGGCTGGTGCATGAGATGCCACAGCTGGTGATAGATACCGTGCGCCAGATCACCCGCAGCGATATGGATATGCCATAAAAAAAATAGCTGCCAATGCTGGCAGCTATTTGATAGCTATTTGATTTGAAGACACTTTTTCTTATTTTTGCCCGTAGAGCGAAGCTTGGCCTTCTGGCCGCGTTTTGAAACGCTTGTGCACCCAGTAGTACTGCGCTGGCATGGTGCGAATGGCGGCCTCCAGTTCACGGTTCATGCGCGCCGTGTCGGCAACGTGGTCATCCGTCGGAAAGTTTTCCCATGCTGGGGTCATCTGCGCCACATAACCGTCTGGTGTCATGCGGTTGTACAGGCCCACCACTTTGGCCTTGCCCAGCCGCGCAAAGCGCGACAGCGAAGGAATGGTGGCGGTCTGCTCCACATGAAAGAAAGGCACGAACACGGAATCGTTCTTGCCATAGTCCATATCCGGCAGCAAATACAGCAGCCCGCCTTTACGCAGCACTGAGATGATGGGTTTGACACCATCGGCGCGGTTGAGCATGCGTACATTGCCAAAGCGCTGACGCCCCTGCATGAACCATTCATCAAGCACGGGGTCAGGGTTGGTGGCAAAAATGGAGGTGAACTCGCGCTCGGTATTGAGCGGCAGAGCCAGACCGCCAGCATCCATGCTGTAAAAGTGCGGTGCAAAAACGATGGTGGGCGTATCGCCCTGCAGCTCGTGAACGGCCCCGGTCAATTTCACGCGGCTGCGCACCAGCGCTTCAGAGCCAAACCACAGCCAGCTGCGGTCCAAAAAGGTCTGGCAGAACACCACGAACGTTTCTCTGGCCAGCGCCTGACGTTCTGCCCGGGTCTTCTCCGGAAAACACAGCTCCAGATTACGCAGTGCAATCTTGCGCCGAGGCGCAGCCAACACAAACAGCACACGCCCCACCACGCGGCCCAAGCCGCGCAACACCGGCAGTGGCAACTTGGCCAGCCCGTGCATACACGCAATACCCAATTTGCTCCAGCTCATGCGGCACCACTGTCTGCCGATGTGGGCTGCGCTTCGTGTCGAGGCTGTTTATACCGCCCGTAGCCCCAAAGATACTGGGTCGGGCACTGGCGAATCGTGTGTTCCATGGCTTGATTAATTTGCACAACGGCCTCATCGAGCTGAGTCGCCAAGGGCGTTGGCAATCCTTCAAAAAATAGTTCGTAACCCCGCCCTGCAGGCAAACGCTCGCAACGCACCAAAATCACCGTAGCTCCAGTTTGCAGGGCCAGGCGCGCAGCCAGCGTCATCGTGTATGCATCTTTACCAAAAAACGGGGCCCATTGGCCTTGTCCATGGGGTGGAACCTGGTCGGGCAGCAGGCCCACAGCCTCGCCCTTGCGCAAGGCCTTGATCATTTGCCGCACACCAGCCAGCGTAGTGGGTACGGCCTGAATACCGCCCCGATTGCGTGCAGTCAGCATCATCTCGGCCAGCCAGGCTTGCTTGGCAGGCCTGTACAAGATCGTGATAGGGCCATGCTGCGCAGACCACCGATGGGCTGCGCCTTGCACCGACAGCTCAAAGCACCCCAAATGCGGTGTCAAAAACAAAATGCCCTTGCCTTTGGCCCACGCCTGTTCAACCACCTCGGTGCCATGCATCGCGTTGACTGGCGTTTCTTTCAGCCACAGCCGTGGCAACTCCGTCACCATGCGGCCCGCGTGTCCAATCGCCGCTCGCACTTCAGAAAAACGATAGCCTGCTTGCGCACTGTTAATGCCAAACCGCCGCCGATACGTGGGCGAACACAACCACGCCAGCCAGCCCATGGCTGCACCACACAGATGCGCCAGCCACAAAGGCACTACAGAAAGAATACGGAATAAAGTTAGCATTACAATTCAAGTTGTCGCCGAGTTAACAGAGCAACTTGCAGGGCGACATAAAACAAAACTGCTAAAGCGTTCGCCCGACTCCAGTTGGCCGCGGCAACGCAATGAACCAATCTCGGAGTTTATTCAATGGCGAACGACTTTCTTTTTACCTCGGAATCGGTCTCAGAAGGCCACCCCGACAAGGTAGCGGATCAGATTTCCGACGCAATTCTGGACGCTATTTTCACCCAAGACCCCCACAGCCGTGTGGCAGCCGAAACGCTGACCAACACCGGTCTGGTGGTATTGGCGGGTGAAATCACTACCGGCGCCAACGTGGACTACATCCAGGTAGCCCGCGACACCATCAAGCGCATTGGCTACGACAACACTGACTACGGCATTGACTACAAGGGCTGCGCCGTCTTGGTGGCTTACGACAAGCAAAGCCAGGACATCGCCCAAGGCGTGGACAAAGCCAGCGACGACGAGTTGAACATTGGCGCGGGCGACCAGGGCCTGATGTTTGGCTATGCGTGCGACGAGACCCCGGAGCTGATGCCCGCTCCCATCTACTACGCCCACCGCCTGATGGAGCGTCAGGCCCAGCTGCGCAAGGATGGCCGTCTGCCTTTCCTGCGCCCTGACGCCAAGAGCCAGGTGACCATGCGCTATGTGGATGGCAAGCCCCACAGCATTGACACCGTGGTGCTGTCGACCCAGCACAGCCCTGACCAGTCCGAGTCGGCCACCAAAATGAAGGCATCGTTCACCGAAGCCATCATTGAAGAAATCATCAAGCCTGTGCTGCCCAAAGAGTGGCTGCAAGACACCAAGTACCTGATCAACCCCACTGGCCGTTTCGTGGTCGGTGGCCCGCAAGGTGACTGCGGCTTGACAGGTCGCAAGATCATTGTCGACACCTACGGCGGCGCTTGCCCCCACGGTGGTGGCGCCTTCTCCGGCAAGGACCCCAGCAAGGTAGACCGCTCGGCCGCCTACGCGGCACGCTATGTTGCCAAGAACGTGGTGGCTGCCGGTCTGGCGCGCCAGTGCCAGGTGCAGGTGGCCTACGCGATTGGCGTGGCCCGCCCCATGAACATCACGGTGTACACCGAAGGCACCGGCGTTATCCCTGATGCAGAGATCGCCAAGCTGGTGGCTGCGCACTTTGACCTGCGCCCCAAGGGCATCATCGAAATGCTGGACTTGCTGCGCCCCATCTACAGCAAGACGGCGGCATACGGCCACTTTGGCCGTGAAGAGCCCGAGTTCACCTGGGAGCGCACCGACAAGTCCGCCGTGCTGCGTGCGGCTGCCGGCCTGAAGTAATTCAGCGCGCCCGCGCATTCCTGCCCACAAAGCCCGCCTTGTGCGGGCTTTTTCATGTCTGGCAGACATGCACTGCACGCAACAGGCCTACACAGTGAAACATGGCTTGCCGACGCACAGAACGGCCTTGTCAGCCTACGGTGACACCAAGCACCAACACAGGTGCTCAACACATAGAGGAAACGGACATGCTGAAGTACGCCATCATCTTTGCCATCATCTCCCTGATTGCAGGCCTGTTTGGATTCACGGGCATCGCAGCAGGCGCAGCAGGTATTGCCAAAATTTTATTCATCCTGTTCCTGATCCTGGCCGTGGTCTTTGTCGTTTTGGCCGCGCTGGGAGTGGGCGCAGCACGCAAAATCATGAAATAAACAGGCAATCGCTGTTTGCCGTAAAGGCTGCGCAAGCAGCCTTTTTCATGGGCTGTTGCAGTGCAAGCTTCTACACTCGAGGCCATCTCATCCTTGTGCCATTGCCATGACGCTTGCCACCCAGCTGCTACTGATTGATCCACAAAATGATTTTTGTGATCTGCCTGCTGCCTATTGCTGCGGGGATTTACGCCCTTCACTGCCCGTACCCGGTGCCCATGCAGACATGCAGCGTCTTGCTCACTGGCTGCTTCAGTTCAGCACTCGCATCGATCACATCAGCATCACACTGGATTCGCACCAGGCATTTGACGTTGCCCACCCCACGTTCTGGCAGCAAGCAGATGGCAGCGCCGTGGCACCGTTTACCGCTCTGACTGCTGCCCAGGTGCGCCAGGGGGTGTTCCTGCCACGCGAGCCTGTGCACCTTGCACGCGCGCTGGCCTATATGGATGCACTGGAGGCCAGAGGCCGATACACACTCATGGTGTGGCCCGTGCACTGCGAAATTGGCAGTTGGGGCCATGGCGTACATGCCGATGTACTGAAGGCCTGCCAGCAATGGCAGCACCAGAGACAGCGCGCGGTGCTCAACGTCTTCAAAGGCACGAATCCATGGACCGAGCACTACAGCGCTCTAGAAGCCGAAGTGCCCGATCCGCTCGCGCCAGAAACCTGTCTTAACCGCCCTCTTCTTTCCAGCCTGCTGCAAGCGCAGCGCCTGGTGGTAGCGGGAGAGGCCAGCAGCCACTGCGTGCGCGCCACGATGGAGCATTTGCTAGAACACGCACCCGATGATTTTGCCCAGCGCATCGTGCTGCTGACCGATGCCATGAGCCCTGTTCACGGCTTTGATGACCAGCACCATGCTTTCTTGCAACGCATGCACAGTGCGGGTGTGCAGCTTTGCAGCACCGCCGCACTGGCGTTGTAAACAGATTTCTACGGAGCCCCCCCGCATGCCCATCATTGTCAGCCTGCTCGACACTGACCTCTACAAGTTCACCATGTGGCAGGCCATGCTGCACCGCCACCCGCAAACGCAGGCCGAATACCGTTTTGCCTGCCGCAATGCCACGGCCTACCCGCTGGCGTTGCTGGAGGATGAAGTCAACGCAGAGCTGGACCACCTGTGCAGCCTGCGCTTTACCAAGGATGAGCTGGAGTATCTGGCCAGCCTGCGTTACATCAAGAGCGACTTTGTCGATTTTCTGCGCCTGTTCCAGTTTCAGCGCAACTTTGTGCAGGTCAGGACCACCCCGCAAGGCGGCCTGTCGATTGAAGCCCATGGCCCCCAAGTGCATGTGATGGGCTTTGAGATCCATGTGCTGGCCATCATCAATGAGCTGTACTTTCGCCGTCTGCAAACCCCTGACACGCTGGACGAAGGCCGCCATCGCCTGCAGGCCAAAATTGAGCAGTTGCACGCCCTCAAATACGAACCCATCTTGGCCCACCCATTTGAGCTGTCCGACTTCGGCATGCGCCGCCGCTTCTCGGAGCCCTGGCACCGTGAAGTGGTCACCACACTCACCGACAAGGTGCCGCAGTGGTTCAAAGGCACCTCCAGCGTGCTGCTGGCCAAAGAGCTGGGCATCGTGCCCATTGGCACCATGGCGCATGAGTACCTGCAAAGCTTTCAGTCTCTGGGCGTGCGGCTGCGCGACTTTCAAAAAGCTGCACTGGAAGACTGGGTGCAGGAGTACCGGGGCGACCTGGGTATTGCGTTGACCGACACCGTGGGCATGCACGCCTTTTTGCAGGACTTTGACCTGTACTTTGCCAAGTTGTTTGACGGCCTGCGCCACGACTCCGGAGACCCGTTTGACTGGGGAGAACAGGCTTTGGCGCACTACCGCAAGCTGCGCATCAACCCGCACACCAAGCGCCTGGTGTTTTCGGATGGATTGAATCTGGAAAAAGCCCTGGAGCTGTGGCGCTACTTTGCACCGCACATTCAGTTGGGTTTTGGCATTGGCACCAACCTGACCAATGACGTGGGCCTGACGCCCTTGAACATTGTCATGAAGCTGGTGCGCGCCAACGGCCAGCCCGTGGCCAAAATTTCTGACTCACCCGGCAAAACCATGTGCGACGATGAAACCTACCTGGCCTACCTGCGCCAGGTGTTTGACATTGCAGATCCCATCATTTGATTTTTTAAAAATATAGCTGCCAGCGCCTGCCCATCAACAATCTTCAATACAAAACACTATGAAAGTGTTAAAACAACAGCGCCAAGCGCTCACTTTTCGTTATGCCTCTGTCTGACAATGCCCCGCACACCGCCGTTTTGATTGGCCGCTTTCAGCCCTTTCACAACGGTCACCTGGCCTTGCTGCGCCAAGCCCTGCAGACCGCACAGCAAGTGGTGGTGGTACTGGGCAGCGCCTGGCAAGCGCGCAGCCCCAAAAACCCATTTACCTGGCAAGAGCGTGCGCAGCTGGTGCATGCCAGCCTCAGCGCTGAAGAAACCGCGCGCGTGCGCTGCGTGCCGGTGCGTGACTATTACGACGAACCCCGCTGGGTTCAGGCCGTCATTGCCGCCGTGCAAAGCCAGGCACCTGCTGGTGCACGCATTGCCTTGGTGGGCCACTTCAAAGATCTCAGCAGCAACTATCTGGCGCGCTTTCCCAACTGGGCGCTGCTGAGCCTGCCGCGCCAGGGCGCCTTTGACGGAACGCCCACACGTGACATTTACTGGAATCTGGCCGAGCACACCCAAGCCCAGATGTGGACGCAGCTTGACGCCCTGGTACCTGCTGCCGTGGCTACGTGGCTGCGCACGTGGCAAACCATGGCCCATTACACCGCCATGCGTGAAGAATGGCGCATGGTCAGTGGCTACAAGGCGGCATGGTCTGCCGCGCCCTATCCGCCGGTGTTCGTCACAGTCGATGGTTTGCTGGTTTGCAAAGAGCATGTACTGCTCATTCAGCGAGGCCGCGCACCCGGGCAGGGCCTGTGGGCGCTGCCCGGAGGCTTTGTCGAGCCGCACGACACCCTGTGGCAGTCGTGCCTGCGCGAGCTGGATGAAGAAACCGGCCTGCCGCTGACCGCCGCCGACATGCACGCCGCATTGCTGGGCACCGAGGTGTTTGACCACCCCGAGCGCAGCCTGCGCGGGCGCACCATCACCCATGTATTCATGCTTCACCTGCCGCTTGCCGCACTGCCTGCCGTGCAGGCGGGTGACGACGCTGCCGCCGCGCGCTGGGTGCCTGTGGATGACATCGCCGCCTTGGAAAGCCAGATGTTTGAAGACCACTTCCACGTGCTGCGCCGCTGCTTTGAACGCTGGGGCCATGGCCCCATCCCCGCTTTACCTTGATTTTTCCCCAATACCTGATGACTGCCCTGACCATCCGCCCCGCTACCGCCGAAGACACCGATCTGATCTTGTACTTTGTGCGTGAACTGGCCATTTACGAAAAAGCCGAACACGAAGTACTGGCCACCCCTGAGCATGTAAAGCGCACGCTGTTTTGCCAGAACCCCAAGGTCTTTGGACTGATTTGCCTGGATGGTGACATTCCGGTCGGTTTTGCCGTGTACTTTTTCAACTACTCCACCTGGCAAGGCCAGCATGGGCTGTATCTGGAAGACCTGTACATCTCCCCCGAGCAACGCGGCAAAGGCGCGGGCAAGGCCCTGCTGCAACACTTGGCGCGCATTGCTGTGGAGAAAGACTGCGGCCGCTTTGAATGGAGCGTGCTGGACTGGAACACGCCGTCGATCGAGTTCTACGACAGTCTGGACGCCAAGCCACAGTCAGAGTGGATTCGCTACCGCTTGACAGGCGCTCCCCTGCAGGCTTTGGCGGGCGCCGTCCCCACCAGCAAGTAAGCCGCCCAACGCCTGCACGCGGGGCCTTGGGCCTAGGCATGCCATCCCGCGGTGCGTCAAACGCAAAACCGCTGGACGGCGATAGCAGCTACCTCTATAGCTGCTATCGCCGCTACCAGCTCAAGGCAACATCAGCGGATTAAAGCCACTGCGCGCTACGTCCTGGGCTTCCATCTCCGCGTCCAGCGCCAGGCTGGCCAAGTCATCGGCCACCAGTTCGAGCTGGTGATCCGCCTGCAGATAAAAAGCCTTGAGATAGCTGTGGCAGCCGCCACAGCTTTCTGCCTTGATGGGCGCTGCTTCACTCGCCAGACACCAGCACACAGACAACGCAATCCACAAAGTCTGTGCTGCCCCCGCCTTGGGCACGGCGCTGTCTAGCGGCACTTCATCGCCACGCAGCAAAGCCAGCAAACGTCTGCCCACTGGTCACATTAGCGCTGGCTGGCATGGTGCAAAACCACTATCGCTTGCTGCAACAGCGCACTGTGCAAGCTGGGGTGCAGATTCTGTTGCTGTAGCAACTGCGCCAGCACTGCTGGTGTCGGCAGTATCAAGCAGCCGTTGACTGCAAGCGCCTCTTCAGAGTCATGATTTACGCACCGATGGGCGTACAAAGCTCAACCAAGGTGCCATCCGGGCATCGAACATAAGAGACAACCTGCCCCCAGGGTTTTTTGGTCGGCTCTGCAAGCTCCAATGCCCCAGCTTTTATCGCTCGGGCATGTGCCGCTTCAACATCTTCAGTGACCAGCCCAAGCTCCATACCCAGTGGTTTGTCTGACTCTGATGCAGCAACGTAGCCCCCCTGAAAATTGCTGCGACCCAGCTCATGCACGGCAAATGCCAGCGTCGTCTCGCCAGTGGCCAGCTCACCGTATGTTTCCGACTCATGCAGAAATTTCACTGGAAAACCAAAAACGTCAGAGAAAAACTGCAGGGACGCTTTTACGTCAGGAACGTAGGCGATGGTGTAACCAAGCTTCATGGTGCTTCCAAAGTTTGAGTAAATGGTGCATCACCGGTGAAAAATGATGCTCGCAGTTCTTTTGCCTTTTCTGCATACTGCCACAGGTACCCCAGCGGTTCACGCAACCGTCTTAGCCAGTCTTCCCAGGAGTCCCGCCATGTATGAACCAGCTCACTTCAGACTCGACAACCAGATTGCCGTTGTCACAGGTGCGGGGGCCGGCATAGGTCGCGCCATTGCAGAAACCTTTGCAGCAGCGGGGGCCGCAGTAGTGGTCAGTGATCTACATCTGCAAACAGCCACGACGGTGGCCCAAGGCATTCAAGAGCGGGGTGGCCAAGCAATGGCTGTCGCCTGCGATGTCACACGCGAAGAAGATCTGGACAACCTGATCGATCAAACGATCCAGCGCTTTGGTCGATTGACCGCCCTGGTCAGCAACGCTGGCGGCGGTGGTCCCAAACCTTTCAACATGCCCATGCAAGATTTCAGACGAGCCTTCGATCTGAACGTATTTTCTCTTTTCCGGCTCGCTCAGCTTGCGGCCCCGGAGATGGAGAAAACGGGCGGCGGCTCCATGCTGGCCATTACCTCCATGGCCGGTGAAAACAAGAATCGCCGCATGGCCGCCTATGGCGCATCGAAGGCCGCCACCAACCACTTGATTCGAAATATTGCATTTGATGTCGGGCCGATGGGCATCCGGGTCAACGGTATTGCTCCTGGCGCGACCCGCACCGATGCGCTTGAATCCGTTCTCAACGATGACATCCTGAAAACGATGCTCAAGCACACCCCTATTGGTCGCATCGGCGAGCCACAAGACATAGCCAACGCAGCGCTCTTTTTATGCTCGCCTGCTGCCAGCTGGATCAGCGGCCAGATCCTCACCGTCTCTGGCGGCGGGGTTCAGGAACTGGATTAATGGCAGCACCGCCTGCCACCGGCAGTGCGTCATGCATCAACGCATCGCAGGCAGCACATCCATTGCATTGGCAAGCCCTGCGGTGACAAAGCCTGCAACCTACTCTTCACTTAATCAGGCAAGAACCCACCTCATCAAAAGCAACCGACCTTCCTCAGGCAGGTAAGGCTGGCAGCCTTGATGAGTATTTTTCAGCGGTCAATCACACAGCCGCCGTACAACGCAACAGCACCTGTAGCAAGTTCTTCGCGGCGCCAACGCCCATGTTCACGTAGGCATCGTGCGTCACACCACCGATGTGCGGAGACAGGACGAAGCTCTTCTCACCCTGAAATGGGTGGCCTGCTGCCATAGGCTCTACCGCAAAACTGTCTAACCCGGCAGACATCACCTGACCCGAGCGAGCGGCCTCCAGCAGCGCTGCTTCGTCGATCAGGCCACCGCGTGCGGTGTTGACAACGATCACCCCACGCTTGCACTGTGCCAGCGTGGCTGCGTTCAGCATGCCGCGGTTTTCATCGGTCAGGGGACAGTGCAGCGAGATGGCATCGGCATCGCGCCAGATTGTCTCCAGGCTAACGCTGTGCACATAGTCCGGCAAATTTTTGGCAAACGGATCAAAGCCGATCACGCGCATACCCAGCGCATCTGCCATCCTGGCAAAGCGCAGGCCGATGGCGCCCAGGCCCACAAGCCCTATGGTGCGGCCACCCAGCTCCATGCTCTTGTGCGCAGCTTTGTCCCAGTGGCCTGCATGCATGCGCGAATCCAGCGTGACAACAGACTTGGCACACGCCAGCAGCAGCGCCAGAGCCTGCTCGGCCACGGCGGCCGCGTTTGCGCCTACGGCGGCCACCACCTCGATGCCGCGCTCTTTGGCTGCCACTTTATCGATGGTGTCCGTGCCACTGCCGTGCTTGGAGATGACCTTGAGCGAAGGTGCCGCATCCATCATGGGCGCGCTCACTTTGCCGTATCGCACGA
Organism: Comamonas avium; assembly: GCF_014836675.1. Taxonomy (GTDB): domain Bacteria; phylum Pseudomonadota; class Gammaproteobacteria; order Burkholderiales; family Burkholderiaceae_C; genus Comamonas; species Comamonas avium. The sequence goes on along the minus strand of NZ_JACSQK010000003.1, from coordinate 385,314 downwards.
TGATGGCAACGGGGTCGTACTGCTTGCACAAGGCCACCATATCCTCTTCGGTGGGAGCCTTGCCGGCGTAGATGATCTCGTAGCCAGCAAGCAAGTCCAGCGCCTGCTGCGCCAGATCAGCGCCTGTAACGATGATGGTGTTGCTCACAGTGACTCCCCCTCTTTGAGCACACCAGCGGCACGCAGTGCAGCGGGCAGCCACTTCGATGCGGTGTCGCCGCGGGCGATAGCTTCGATGCGTGCGGCTTCGTCAACCACCTTCTTGTCTGCCAGGGTCATCATGGCCGAGGCCTTTTCGCGCTCGATGACAACCACACCATCGGCATCGCCCACGACCAGATCACCCGGGCTCACGGTGACGCCCCCGGCGGAGATTGGATGGTTGATGCGGCCGGGTACGTACTTGGTGGGGCCAGCCGGATTGAAGCCGGCACTGAACACAGGAAAGCCCAGATCCAGAATTTCCAGCTTGTCACGAATGGCACCGTCCACGATGACGCCAGCCAGGCCAACTTTCTTGCACGCACTGAGCATCAGCGTGCCCATCAGCGCCGCTGTCTGATCGCCTTTGCCATCGATCACCAGCACGTCGCCCGGCTTGGCCAGTGCGATGGCTGCGTGGATCATCAAGTTGTCGCCGGGACGCACTTCTACGGTGAAGGCGGCGCCGGCCACTTTCATGTCCTGGTGCACAGGCGCCACACGGCTGTGCATCGTACCGCGACGACCGGCCACATCGGCCAGTATGGCAGCCTGAAAGGTGCCGGCCTTGGCGACAACGTCGGCGCTAACGCGCTCGATATCGCGAATAACTTCGGGAAGTTGGTTCATGGTGTGACTACAAAAGGGTGAGAGAAACAGAAAGAAGTTCGTGAACTACGGCAACAGCGAAAACAGCCAGCTCACCGGGCCTGAATGCGTCTGTGCTTTTGGCACAGGACCCATTGACCAGATTGATCAGATTGACCTTCTGCAGATCGCCGATATTTTTTGGAGTGGGACGTGGGACCACCACCTACCTGTGCCAGGTTCAGACACTCGGCCAGCGCGCTAAGGGGCTGAGCTTTCAGCACCTGATGGATGCCCTGGCTCAGCCACTGCACAACAAATTCATGCACCCTGCGCCAGGCGCTACCTGGTCTTGCTGCACACCACGGTTGTTAATGCAGCAGCCGGCCAGACACACCTGACCGACACCGTGGCATTGCCCACTGGTAAAGCTAAGCGGTCTTCGTGCATGACGCGGGTGATCCAAGGTATGTAAAGCGCCCTCAGTTCAAGCTGGCACCCGAGTCCTTGACGATCTTGGCCCAGCGAGGCACTTCTGCTTGCATGAGCTTGCCGAAAGCTTCTGCACTGCCTCCCAGAACATCACCGCCTTCCGAACGCAACCTCTCCGCCACATCAGGCTCGGACAGGGCTGAATTAATGGCGCTGTTGAGCTTTTGCACAATGGCCTCTGGTGTCCCTGCGGGAGCCAAAATTCCGAACCAAGTAATGGCTTCAAAGTCTTTGCTGCCTGACTCTGCCATGGTTGGCGTAGCCGGTAATTGGCCTGCGCGCAGTTTGGAAGTGACCATCAATGGATGGAGTTTTTCATTGCGCACTTGGCCAATTAATGAAGGGATTGATCCGACAAAAAGATCAATCTGTCCACCCGACAAATCAGTGATTGCCTGTGCAATACCTTTATATGGAATGTGACGCAGCTTCACGCCTGTTGCTTGCTCTACCTGGGTCACCGCCAAGTGAGCAACCGTGCCGTTTCCTGCATAGCCAACCGTGACGACGTCAGGCTTGGCTCTCGCAACTTTGAAAACTTCAGCAATGGAATTGAATGGTGTGCCAGTACCACTGACCATCAACACCGGCGAGGAAGACACCAACGCGACGGGGGTGAGATCCTTCAGCGGGTCATAGGGAAGTTTCTTGTACAAGGCCGGGTTGATTGCCAAGTTGCTTGTCTGCCCCATCACCAGGGTGTATCCGTCTGGAGCAGCCTTGGCTGCAGCGTCAACCCCCAGGTTTCCACCTGCACCTGGACGGTTGTCCACCACAATGTTCCAGCTGGTCTTTTCTGTGATTTTTTGCGCCACAGAACGCGCAATCATGTCAGTGCCTCCACCTGGAGGAAATGGGACAAGCAGACGAATCGGCTTGACAGGATAGCTGGTCTGCCCATGCGCACTGGCCATTGCGACTGCGAATACGGCCGTGCCCAGCACCAAACTACAAAGGCGCGCCGACATGAAAGATGCTCGTGTCGTGATAGTCATACGTTGTCTCCATATCGTTTATTGATTTCCATCCTGGTCTTACGCCAAGTGGTGCACGACTTTAGAAAAAAGTTTCAAGGGATACAATGATGTTTCGTAGAGCGAAACCAATTGCACCACGAGCAACCCTTCTCATGGCAACTGCTCAGAGCGATGTGAGAGGCGTTGTTGCAGGATTCGCTGCTGGGTGTCGGCGCGGTCTCCCAGTCGCCAGGGGCTACTGACCAAGAGCTGCCACGCCAGTTGAAGACCGTGTGCCAGGTAGTCCTTGTGGCGGTTGCGGTAAAAATGCTCTGCATGCGGTGCCGCATTAGGGCTGCGCTGGGTATCCACCCAGTGGTCACCCAGACACAGCACGCAGGAGGCATTGCCATAGTCGCTAATGGAGGGCTGCTGCCTTGGTCCAGACGCCGGTAGAACTGCCATCACTTACCGGACGCAATTGCAGGTTGTGACTACCACCCATGCAGGGCAGTTCACGGTCATTTCTTGGCTGGTGCATCCAGCTCATTTTTTTGTTAGATGCTTCTGCATTTCCTCGCCCCGGTGTTCATTCCCAAATAAAGAAAGCACCTCCAGCACGCTGGACACAGCGGGGTTCAGATCGGGTTGCACGCGGTGGGCCACAGCCATTGGGCGCATGAGCGTAGGACTGAGGTGGCGTATCTGCACATCAGGGGAGTGCAGCTGGTCTTCCACCTCCTCCAGCGGCAGCAGTGCTGCGCTCTGGCTGGCAGCAGCCAAACTTTTCAGCGCGCCTGGATAAGTCAGCGCCAGAAAAGGGCGCGGCGTATAGCCTGCCTGCGCGAACCATGTGGCGATCAGTCCATGCATTTGCGTGGGCGCTGAAAAAGAGGCCCAGCGCCGCTGCGAAAGCCATTCAGGCGTGACTTTTTCAGGCACCTCCCAGCTCGCGGGCAGCAAGGCGATCAAAGGATCGTTGCGCCAAGGCGTAAGCGCAATCACGGCACTGGACGGCTGAGGGCTGGCCACTATGGCCACATCCAGAGTGCCTGCCGCCAAGCGCTTCATGGACTCTGCAGAGCCTACGGCCTCCAATCGAATTTCAACGCCAGGGCTGCGCTGGCTCAATGCCTCCAGCATGAGTGGCAGCAACCGGGTGCTCACACCTGCAGAGACGCCAACCCGCACAGTGCCTGCGCGGCCTGCGGCATGGCGCTGCACATGCTCCATCAGATCGTCGCAGGCCAAAAGCAGCTTGCGGCCTTCTCGCACCAGCAACTGCCCGGCAGAAGTCAGCTCCGCCTGCCGTCTGCCACGCACCAGCAAGGTGGCATCCATGCGCTGCTCCAGCTCTTTGATATGCAGGCTGACGGTGGGCGCAGCCAGATGCAGCGCTTGTGCTGCCGCTGCAAAAGTGCCGAGATCGGCAATCGCCACCAATGTCTGCAGCTGGTCAAGATTGAGATTGCGCATAAGTCTTACCATCAGATTATCTGAATTGACTATTCATTTAATTCAACTTTACAGATGTTAGCCAGCTCCCGAGCATTGGCAAACATGAAAAGTGATCAAAAAAACACCCCTGGTCAGCCACGCGAAGCCGTAAAGAGCACATGGAAAAACCGTCTGACGCATTGGCTCGAAATAGCCCGCAATGCTCTGGTGCGCGCAGAGAAAAAAATCATCGATAACTTCAGAGTTCCTCCTGGGGGAGGCTAAAACTGTCCGTGGTTGAAGAACCACCTTCGCCTGCCCGTTTCACAATGGCTTGACGGCAGCCTTTGGGTGAGGAACCAGGCCACTGCCCATAACAGCCGGTCGCGGCACCACTACGCTGTCTTGCTTGGTGTGCCCATTGCGTCTTGCGATGCTTTGTCTCTCAGCCACTCCAGCAATATGGCTGCAGGCCCAGCCTGGTGCAGCGGTTGCGAGGAAAATATGCAGTACTGCGACCCATCTTCTACAAAGCCCAAAGGGGCGGTCAGCAAGCCACTTTCAAGGTCATCACGCACCAACAGCCATGGGCCCATCGCGATGCCCAAACCGGCAACGCTTGCTTGCAGGCTGAAGTAAAAGTGTTCAAAGAAAAGACTGTTTTTTTCTGGCAATTCTTGCCCTGCGGCCATCGCCCAGTCTGACCATGCGCTGCGACGCGTATGGGTATGCAGCAAAGGTGCATCAGAGCGCAGCTGTGCGCCCTTGGCATGCACATTCAACCAATCGCCGACTTTGTCTGGACGGCAGACTGGGCCAATTTTTTCAGTAAACAGTGGCTCCACTTCATAGTGGTCAGGCCACTGGAAATCGTTACGGCGTATGGCAAGGTCAATGCCGCTGGCGAAAGAAAACTCCCCGCCGCCTGCCACCAGATGGATATTGACTTGCGGATGCCGCGCCTGAAAGTCTGGCCACCGAGGTATCAGCCAGCGCATAAGCAATGTGGGCTCGCAGGACAGTACCCACCGTTTTTCTTGCCGGGCATTGGCACGCAATTCGTTGACGGCATTGCGGATGAGGCCGAAACCTCCAGCCACGGCTTTCGAAAGCTGACGGCCTGCATCAGTGAGGTATACGCGCCTGCTGCGCCTGTCAAACAGCGCAACCCCGAGGTCATCCTCCAGCAGACGCACAGCACGGCTGACAGCGCCGTGCGTTAAGTGCAGCTCATCCGCAGCACGGCTGAAATTCTCCAGGCGTGCCGCTGCTTCAAAGCAGCGTAGTGCCAGCAGTGAAGGCAGGCGTGCACCCATATTCTGTGAGCTGTGCTCACCATTCATGTCAGAAATCATCGTTATGCACCAGAGCTACAGCCTCATAGCATTGGCTGAATCACCAATACCTCTAATGTATTCCCATGACCGAATGGATAGCTGTTATCACCATCACTTTGCTGACTGTCATCAGCCCTGGCCCCGACTTTGCCATGGTCAGCCGCAACAGTTTGCTGCTGTCAAGGCGCTCAGGTGTACTCACCGCCTTGGGAATTGGACTGGGTGTTCTGGTGCATGTCAGCTATACCCTGCTTGGGGTCGGCCTGCTTATCCAGCAGTCAGCATGGCTGTTCACCACAATCAAACTGCTGGGTGCGCTGTACTTGATTTATCTTGGCCTCAAGATGCTCCGCACGCAAAAGCCCGGAGACTTCGCACACTCAGCATTGGTGCCGGTGTCGGACCTGGAGGCCTTGCGCACAGGGTTTCTGACGAATGCATTGAATCCAAAAACCACCGTGTTCATCGTCAGCCTCTTCATACAGGTGGTGCGGCCAGACACATCGCTAGGCATGCAGGTGAGCTATGGCCTTTTTATTGCAGTGGCACACATTGCATGGTTTGCCATCGTGGCCATGTGTTTTTCGGTGGGCGCCGTACGCGAGCGCCTGCTGGCAGTGCGGCATTGGATTGACCGGGCGTTCGGCGGCCTTCTGGTCTTTTTTGGGGTTCTGCTCGGCATTGCCAGCAGCACTTAGTGTGTGAAGCACGGGAATTTTTAAGCACCCATGGGTGGCCGCCAAACCATTGCAGCGGCTTGGCTGAAAATCTTGCAGCCAGCCCAGAGCAGCCGCCCACAGGCGGCTGTGCACACAGACAACGGCTGTTACACGAAGAACTGCGCAATACAGCAAGCCAGACCGAGCGCCCACAGGGCTGACCGCAGGTTGGCGCGGTCAGCAAGGTACGCCCAGATAAAGCCGATACGCAGGACGATGAAGGCTACCGCGAGCGCATCGACGGTGTGCTGGGCGGCCTGGTGGTTCTGGGCCACCAGAACGCCAGCGATGAACAGCGGCAGGACCTCAAAGCTATTGAGCTGGGCCGCGTGGGCACGCGCCTGCCAGCCCTGAAGGTCAGCCAGCCAGCTTCGTGGATTGTGGTTGTCAAAGCCGCCTTCGCGGCGCGGTTTGCCAAAGCCCTTGGACTTGGCAATACCAGCGCAGACGATGGGAAGCAGGCAGGCAATCAGGATGCAAATTTCTGCGAGAGTCATAAGCGGTGAGGACAGGTTGTGAGTGTGACAAAGGAGTCTGAAAGCGCCGAGCTGACATGGGCTCTGACTGGCTACTGAGAAGCCGAAGCAGGCCCAATACGGGGCGACTGGCGGTCAATTTCAGACATGGATTCAACGGGCGAAGCACCAACGCCTGCCAAGGCATTTTTCATTGCCCGCGCAGGGTTTTAGTCGTCCACCGCCACCATCACGGAAGAGGCCTTGATGACGGCATACGCCTGATCACCTTCTTTGAGCCCGAGAGATGTGGCCGATGTCGATGTGATGGAAGACGTGACCTGAACACCCGGCGCAATCTCTAGCGTCAATTCGGTACTCACGGGGCCTTTCACCATCGATACAACCTTGCCTGGCAGAACATTGCGCGCACTGATTTTCATGGCTACTCCCAGCTGGATAACAAAGGGAGGTTCAGCTTAATGGAATGTCTGGCGCACAGCTACAGGATTAGCCAGCATGGCAATGCGGCATGCAGCCTGCGCCACCTCCATGGTCAGTCCCAGCCTGGTCTGCTGCTCTTTGTGCAAATCCTCCAGCCATCCCTCGGTAAAACCCAACCTGGGTCCCGACAATGGTGAGTGCACCAGCCTGCATGGCAGAAATTTCAGCAGGCGCAGTAAGGCCGCTAACAGCAGCTCCCGTCACTGTACTGCCGGCAAGTCCTGTCAGGCTTTCTTCTCCTGAACCTATCGCCGCCGACCCGATATATGTTGCTGCGCCGCGGGCCGCACCAATTGCCGCACCAATTGCAGCGCCAACAGGGCCAGAGGACCCAGCCACCAGCTCCATATCTCGCGTGGAGAGTCCACGCGCTTTACCTCTGCTTTTTTCTTATCGCGATTTTTTATTACAACAGCTGTGACTTTGCTATGCCGCCAACAACCAATGCAAGCGGGAGCAAAATCAGAATAGGTATTACGCTCTTTCTGTCATAACTGCGCCCTTTCGCATGCAATAGCGCCACATAAACGCCAAACAAGATTGCATAGGCCAGCAAGTCAAGAACCATAGTTAGCCAGAAGTCTGAAAATCCCCCCAACATAAACCTTTCCCCCAAGAATTTAATAGACCACTCTGAGCCGTCTTCTACTTTTAACCTCAAAAACAATCATATACAGACACGCAACTGTCAATAGAAATCACCGTTTTATTCTCTACTCGAGCCATTTCCCCGAAACGGAATAAATAGGCTCCAGCGCCCACTCATAAAGTCGGCGCCTGTTCTGGATGATGCCGGCTTCCAACAGCATGCCTACCTGCAGGCGTTGCGGCGCCCATAGACCGTCAGGCTCTGGGACTCAGGCCCTAGTGTCACGCGCTAGAACAGCTTGCCCCGCACCCGTGAAATCCTGAAGAACGCCGGCGACTTTCGGATACCAGTTCCTGCTGGCGCACCAGATGTGTCTGAGCCAGTGCGGCGCGACGTCCCTGCAACTGAATTTCTTCATTCAGACGAGCCAGCTCTTCATCGATAGCACGCAGCCGATGGTTGAGCATGCGGCGTTGCGCAATGGCTCGGCTGCCGGCCAGCACACGATTGCTCTCCAGCAAGCGCAAGCGCTGCTCCAGCGCGCTTAAGCCGTCTGCATGTTGTTGAGGCGTTGCTGGCGCTTTGCCCAGCGCACGCCTCGCCACACGCTCACCGCAGCCAGTGCCGCCAAGCCAGCACCCACGCTGCACGCGCCTTGCCAGCCTGCCAGGTTCCATGCCCACACACCCAGGGCAGAACCGGCAGATGCACCTGCAAAGTAGCCCGTCATGTAGACCGCATTCATGCGGCTGCGTGCTTCGGGCAGCAGGCTGGCAATGCTCGACTGGTTGGTCACGTTGATGGCTTGCAGGCCCAGATCCATCACCAGCACGCCCACTACAAACCACGCCACACTGGTCTGTCCCCACCACAGCGGCAGCCATGACAGCAGCAGCGCCACAGCCCCGGCTCGCAGCAAGGTGCGGTCTTTGCCTTGATCGGCCCAACTGCCTGCCACATTGGCAATCAGGGCACCTGTGACACCGGCCAGAGCCACCAGGCCAATCTGCATGTCGCTCAGCTGCAAGGGTGCGCTGGACAGCACCAGCGCCATGGTGGCAAACATCACGCTGACCGAGGCAAAGGCCAGTGCGCTGGCCGTGGTGCGCAAGCGCAGCGCAGGCTGGGTGCGCAGCAATGCGCCCATGGAGCGCAGCACCTGCACATACGGCATAGGTTGAGCATGGCGCGAGGTGGGCAGCAAATGGCTTATGGACACCGCCATCAGCACCATGGTGATGGCGGTCACCTGGTACACCAGGTTCCAGCCGCCCAGCGTTGACAGCCCACCTGCCACGCTGCGCGAGAGCAAGATGCCCACCAGCAAGCCGCTCAGTACCAGCCCCACATTGCGCCCCGCATGGCCGGGCGCAGCCAGCGCAGCGGCCATGGGCACCAGCACCTGCGAGGCCACAGAGAACAAGCCTGCAATCAGGGTGCCAGCCATGAACATGGCAAAGCTGCTGGACCAGCCCACCATGGCATGCCCTGCGCCCGCCAGCAGCATCAGCACAACGGCCATGCGACGGCGCTCGAACTTGTCACCCAGCGGCGTGATGAACAGCAGGCCCACGGCATAGGCCACCTGCGCCAGGGTGACCGAAAGGCCCGCAGCGGCATCATCCACCCCGAAATGCAGGGCAATGGAATGCAGCAGCGCCTGGTTGAAGTAATTGCCCCCGGCACACAGCCCGCAGGCGACAGCCATCAAAAGCAAAGCGGGCGCAGCCAATACAGAGGGCTGCGCCAAAGAAGAATCACGGGACATGGCAACACAGTCGAAAAATTGGCCTGCGTGCAGCAGGCCATGGGCGCAGTGGCATGGGCTACTAGCCATGCCTGCGCATCTCCAAAAGAGCGGCGATTGTGCGGTGGTGCAGCCATGGCTGCACGGCACTGCGGGCAAACCTGCAACTGCAGTGGTGCATCTTGCACCAGCACAACACGCAGGCTGGCCGTATGCTTGCGGTCTATGAAAGCACACAGACTCTGGCTTGCCAGCGCAGCCCTGCTGCTCGGTTGCGGTTACGCCGCAGCCAACTCCGAGACGATTGGCTCGGTCGATACGGTGTTCAAGTTCATCGGGCCTGATCACAAGATTGTGGTGGATGCTTATGACGACCCCAAGGTCTCTGGCGTGACCTGCTACGTCTCACGCGCCAAGACTGGCGGCATCAAAGGCGGTCTGGGTCTGGCGGAAGACCGCTCAGAGGCGTCCATCAGCTGTCAGGCCACTGGCCCCATTGGTTTTGCCGCCCCCATCAAGCAGCAGGAAGAAGTGTTTACCGAGCGCACATCCCTGCTGTTCAAGCGCCTGCGCGTGGTGCGCATGGTGGACACCACGCGCAACACGCTGGTGTACATGACGTATTCCGACCGCGTGATTGAAGGCTCGCCCCAAAACAGCGTGGCCGCTGTGCCTGTGCCGCGCAGCACACCCATTCCAGTCAAGTAAAAAAGAGAGCTATTAGCGCTTATCAGCACTTGTTTTCAGATATATAACTATCTGAAAACCTTATAAACAAAGCGCTAGCAGCTCTTTTTTAAGAATCATTCTGAACTTGCAACTACACCTGTGCATGCGCCATACAGGCATCAAGAAATGCCTGCAACGCAGGCGATGCATGTTTGCCCGTGCGCTGCACGATGGAAAAGTACCGCTCCATCTTGGGCAGCGATGTGGGCAACACTACCAAGCTGCCGTCATCCAGCATGGACTGCACCAGCACCCGTGGCAGGCAGCTGATGCCCAGCGCCTGCACCACACAGCGTGCAATGGCTTCAGAGCTGCCCAGCGTGGCCGTGGCCTGCAGCTGCTGCAAGCGTGGCAGCAAGGCATGCTCCACCATCTCCCGCGTGCCTGAGCCCTCTTCGCGCAGCAACCAGCGCGCCTGGCGCAGCACTCCCACCCCCACAGGCTTGCTCTGCGCCGCATGCACCAGCGCATCACTGGGGGCAGCCACAATCACCAGCTCATCCTTGATCCAGGGTTGCACCTGCAGCCCACTCCAGTGGCTGCTGCCTTCAATCAGGCCAATGTCTGCCTCCAGCAACTCCACGGCCTGTGCCACCTTGCGTGTGTTGCTGATGCGCACGTCCACGCTGATGTGCGGGTGGCTGCGGGCCAGCGCCGCCAGCACAGGGGGCAATACATAGCTGCCCACCGTGGTACTGGCTGCCACACGCAGGCGCACTGGCAAGCCAGCGCCGCCATTGCCCAGTGCCTGCTCCAGGCTGCGGGCCTGCTCCAGCAAAGACAGCGCCTGTGGCAGCAAGGCACGCCCTGCATCGTTGAGCACCAGATTGCGGCCCACGCGCTCAAACAGCAAGATATTTAAAGCGCCTTCGAGCTGCTGCAAAGCCGCACTGGTGGCCGATTGCGACAGGCCCACCGCATCAGCAGCCGCCACGGTGGAGCCACTTTGCGCAACAGCGCAGAAGATTTCAAGTTGTCGCAGCGTCAGGTGCAGCATGGCAATCCCGTGATTCATCTACCCATAAAGCAGGTAGTTTTTACTCAAACTATTCGTTATACAAATATAACCAGCTTATCTAAAGTGCATGCATCCGGACAAGGCATTACCGCTTCGGATGGCATATGAACACTTTCACTTTTTCTGATTTTCTCTTTCATCCCGCCGAATGGCTGCGCCGCATAGGGCCCGGTCTGGGGCTCAGCGCAGCCGTTGCCGTTGTGGCTGTGGCCCTGTCCGAGCACCCCTGGTTTGCCGCACATGGTCTGGGTGCACTCACACTGGCCATCGTGCTGGGCTTGCTGATTGGCAACACCATTTACCCGCGCATGGCCAGCGTTGCCACGCCTGGTGTGGCGCTGGGCAAGCAGCAACTGCTGCGCGCAGGCATCGTGCTTTACGGTTTGCGCCTAACTTTTCAGGACATTGCCTCGGTTGGCTGGAGTGGCGTGGTGATGGATGCGCTGGTGCTGTGCAGCACCTTTGGCCTGGCCTGCCTTGTGGGCCAGCGCGTACTGGGAATGGACAGGCGCACCACGCTGCTGGTGGGTGCAGGCAGCTCGATTTGCGGCGCTGCCGCCGTGCTGGCCACCGCCCCCGTTGCCAAAGCCCGCGCACAGGATGTGTCAGTGGCAATTGCCACCGTCGTGGTGTTTGGCACAGTGGCCACCTTCTTGTACCCCGCCTTGTTCCAGTGGAACGCCAGCCATGGCTGGCTGCAGGCCGATGCACAAAACTACGGGCTGTACGTTGGGGCCACCGTGCATGAAGTGGCACAGGTGGTGGCGGCAGGGGCCGCTGTCAGCCCGCAAGCGGCAGACACCGCTGTGATTGCCAAGATGGTGCGCGTGATGATGCTCGCCCCCTTCTTGCTGCTGCTGTCGTGGTGGCTGGCCCGCGATGAAGCCGCCCAGGGCGGCAGCACCAGCAGCGCGGGCAAGGTCACGATTCCGTGGTTTGCGCTGGGCTTTGTGGTGATGGCCGGGATTCACTCGCTGGGCATCCTGCCTGCCAGTCTGGTCAAGCTGGGTGTGCAGCTGGACAACCTGCTGCTGGCCATTGCGATGGCCGCTCTGGGCCTGACCACCCATGTGCACGCAGTGCGTGCTGCAGGCGTCAAACCTTTGCTGCTGGCAGCCCTCTTGTTTGCATGGCTGCTGGGTGCAGGCCTGCTCCTGGCGCACTGGCTGGGCTAGTGGGTGATTGGGTGAAGCGCTTCTAACCCAATAAAAAGGCAACCCTGAGGTTGCCTTTTTATTGGGACGCTGCGCGCCCGGTGTTCAGATTTTTTCCAGTCTGGGTTTGCCACGCAATGCGGCATTGAGCTGGTCCACGACAATGGCCCAGTCGTCATCCAGCCGGATCTCTTCCTTGAGCATCTGCGCCTGCTGTGGCGACCAAAATGGTGCTTCGTGCAGCAGTACGTCATCGGCCAAAGGCGCGTGCTGGCGGATGAACTGCGCAATGCTGGCTTCATCATTGGGCAGCCCCAGTTGGGCAAACAGTTCGGTAAAGCCGGGTTGGGTTTCGCCGGGGATTAAAGTCATTCGTGTCCTCCATGTTGTGATTGAAAAAGGCTTTGCGCATGTGCGCAGTGCAAGCACACGGTTGATGCCTTGATAGTGCCGCAAGCTGCGGCCATGCGCTGTAGGACTTGCCAGTCAGCGCACTTGCGTGCAACAGCTTGAAAAGAACTTTTCATTTGCCAGCCCCCATGCCAGCCACTGGACTACAGCGCCCCACGCCCGATGCAGTCACACTGCAGCCTGAAAGGAGGCCGCCATGCCCCAGCATAAGCCCAGCGCCACACAGGCAGAACCCCACATTGATACGACCCGCAAGCAGCGCCCCACTGACGCAGGCGCACAAGGCAAGCTGCCCCACGAGCGAGATCAGTCCGTGAACATGACGGACCAGCAGCCGGCCCCTGAGATGCAGCAAGCCCACCGTGATGTGAAGAAAGGCCTGGTCAACACCGATGAGCGCGCCAGCGATGGCAGGCCGCTGGGTGACGATGTACCAGCCCCCTGACCCTGATCCGAATGCTTTAACCCAATTAAAAAGGCCGCAGCTGCGGCCTTTTTTCTGTCAGCGTACTGGGTGTCTTAGACCATCGCAATCGAGACAGCCTTGGGGATCAGGTAGGCCTCCAGTGCCTCCATGCCGCCTTCCGAGCCATAGCCCGAATCCTTGACACCGCCAAAAGGCATTTCGGCAGAGGCCACGGCAGGCTGGTTGATCCACAGCATGCCGGTCTCCACCTGCTGGGTCAGCAGGTGCGCGTTCTTGAGCGATGCGGTGAACGCATAGGCGGCCAGGCCATACGGCAGGCGGTTGGCTTCGGCAATGGCTTCGTCCAGCTTGTCAAAGCTGCGCATGGCAATCATGGGGCCGAAGGGCTCGTTGTTGAACACATCGGCATCCAGCGGCACATCGGCCAAGATAGTGGGCGCGTAAAAGTTGCCTGCATCGCCCAGCGTCTGGCCGCCCATCAACAGCTTGGCACCCTTGGCCTGCGCGTTGGCAACCAGCGACTGCATGGCGGTGACGCGGCGAGGATTGGCCAGCGGGCCCATCTTGGTATCGGCATCCAGCCCATTGCCGACTTTGATGGATGCAAAGTAAGCCACCACCTGCTCGGCAAACTGCTTTTCCAGGCTCTTGTGCACCAGAAAGCGGGTGGGCGAAATGCACACCTGGCCTGCATTGCGCAGCTTGGCGGCACCAGCGGCTTTCACGGCCAGTTCCACATCGGCGTCTTCGGCAATGATCACCGGCGCGTGGCCACCCAGCTCCATGGTGCTGCGCTTCATGTGCGCGCCCGCCATGGCCGCCAGTTGCTTGCCAACAGGCGTAGAGCCGGTGAAGGTGATCTTGCGGATCACGGGATGGGGGATCAGGTAGCTGGAGATTTCGTGCGGGTCGCCATAGACCAGACCAATCACGCCAGCGGGCACGCCCGCATCGACAAAGCACTGAAACAGCGCAGCGGGTGAAGCCGGGGTTTCTTCTGGCGCTTTGCACAGGAAAGAGCAGCCCGTGGCCAGCGCAGCGCTGATCTTGCGCACGATCTGGTTGACGGGAAAGTTCCACGGCGTAAAGGCCGCCACGGGGCCCACGGGCTCCTTGATCACCAGTTGCTGCACATCGCCGCGGCGTGCAGGCACGATGCGGCCATACAGGCGCAGGGCCTCGTCGGCAAACCATTCAATGATGCCCACGCCCGCCAGCACTTCGCCCTTGGCCTCGGCCAGTGGCTTGCCCTGCTCTTGTGTCAGCAGCGCGGCAATATCGTCGGCACGTTCTTTGAGCAGCGCTGCTGCCTTGCGCATGGTGGCCTGGCGCTCATGGGCGCTGGTGTTCTTCCAGATGGCAAAGCCCTTTTCAGCAGCGGCCAGCGCGCGGTCCAGGTCTTCGATGCCTGCATGCGCCAGTTGCCCAATCACTGCGCCCGTGGCCGGGTTGTGCACGGCAATGGTCTTGCCGCTGGCCGCTGGCTGCCATTGACCGTTGATGAGCAATTGGGTGTCAGGATAAGAATGGGACATGGAATGTTCTCAGCTGAAAAATGAAGAAGGCCGTCCAGAGACAACGCGGTGCAAAGAAGGTTTTAATAGCTGCTATCGCTTACCAGTTAATGTTTTCAGATACAAAAGTATTTGAAAACGTTTACAGGCAAGCGTTGAGCGCTTCTTTTTTAAAGAGGCCCTGAGCGCTAGCGCCCGAGCCGCCGCAGTTCAAGCATTGTAGAAAGCCGGATGAACGGCTCAATACATAGAAGCACTAGCGCCAGCGTTGATTTGCGATGGCTTGAAACGCGCAGCCAGCGCATCGGCCCCTGCGCGCAGCAGCAGCATGTCCATGCCCACAGCCACAAACAGCGCGCCCTGGTGCAAGCAGCTTTGCACGCGCTCGGGGCTGGTCACCAAAATACCCGGCGCTTTGCCGCAGCTGCGCACGCGGTGCAAGGCGTCGTCGATGATGGCCGTCATGTCCGGGTGCGTGGAATGCCCTGCGTAGCCCAGGCTGGCCGACAGATCTGCCGGGCCAATGAATACGCCATCGACCCCCTCCACGCTGGCAATTTCTTCCAGATTCACCAGCGCATCGCGCGTTTCCACCTGCACCAGCAGACAAATTTCATGGGCCGCCTTGGCCACATACTCGCTGTCACGTCCAAAGTTAGAGGCGCGCATGCTGCCCCCCATGCCGCGTACCCCTTGCGGTGCGTAGCGCACAGCGTCGACCGCAGCCCGGGCTTCATCGGCGTTTTGCACAAAAGGCAGCAGCAGCGTTTGCGCCCCAATGTCCAGATAGCGCTTGATCAGCACTTTGTCATTCCACGCTGGCCGCACCACCGCCTGTGTAGGTGCGCATCCTGCGCGCACCTGCGCCGCCGCCACGCCCTGCAGTTGCTGCACCATCTGCGGAACATCAGTGGGCGTGTGCTCGGTGTCCAGCAGCAGCCAGTCAAAGCCACTGCCTGCAACCAGCTCACTCACATAAGGCGAAGGCAGTGTGGACCACAGACCAATTTGTGGCTGGCCTGCTTTAAGGGCACGTTTGAAAAGATTGGGCGTTGGCATGGAGGCACTCCAGAGAAAAAACGACTGCGCTGGAACATAACAAATGCGCAGCGCAGCCGAAACCATTCACAGTCGCCCACGCAGCATATGGCATGCCCAAGCGGCCACGGCAGGCCCTGGGCACCGCCGTCAGTTACGCATCAGTCAATGTGAGCACCCGAGGCATCCACCACCTTTTTCCAGTGCGCCAGCTCAGCGGGCAAGCTGGCGGCAAAACTGGCGGGGCTCGATTGCACAGGCTCAGCGCCCAGTGTTTTGAGGCGCTCTTGCATCGCCGGGGTGGCCAGCACCTGAGTGATGGCCTTGTACACCTTGTCCACCACCGGCTGGGGTGTGCCAGCCGGGGCCAGCAAGCCGTACCACGATGTGACCGCCAGCTCCTTGAGCACTGCAACCTCAGGGGCCAGCGGCGTGGGCTTGTCAGAGGCCACGCCCAGCACGCGCAGCTTGCCGCTGGTCACAAAGGGCATTACACCGGGAAAGCTGCCAAACGTTACGGGCAACTGGCCCGCCACCACATCGGTGGCCGCAGCGGCTGCGCCCTTGTAAGGCACATGCAGCAAGTCCACACCGCGCTGCTTTTTCAGCATCTCTCCCAGCAAGTGGTTGAGCGTGCCATTGCCTGCCGATGCATATTCAACCTTGCCGGGGTGGGCTTTGGCATAGGCCACCAGCTCGTCCAACGTCTTGGCCGGAAAGTTCGGGTTCACCACCAGCAGGTAAGGCGCTACAGCCAGCTGCATCACCGGCGTGAAGTCCTTGATCGGGTCAAACGGCACCCTGGAATACAGCGCCGGGTTGATGGTGTATGCGCTTTGTGCCGTCACCAAAAACGTATAGCCATCGGCAGCACTGCGGGCCACCTGGCTGGTGCCCACATTGCCGTTGGCACCGGGGCGGTTTTCCACAATCACGGGCTGCCCCAGCGAGGTGCCCAGACTTTGCGCCACCGCGCGCGCAATCACATCGTTGGCACCGCCGGGGTTTTGCGGCACGACAAAGGTGATGGGCTTGGTGGGCCAGGTGGCCGGTTGTGCCCACGCCAATGGGGCAAGTCCACCCAGAGCCAAAAGGGCGAAAACAGATCTGCGCAGTAAGGGTTTCATAGTCATTTGAGTACGTAGCTGGCCAGCACCGACTGCACTTCGTAGATGCTCAGTTTTTTGTTGAATTGCTTTTGCACGGGTGCCGCCGTGCCGGAAATCCAGATCTTCAACTCCGCATCCAGATCGAAGGTGCCGCCCGTCTCCACACTGAAGTGGGTAATGCTTTTGTACGGCAGCGAGTGATATTCCACCTTGCTGCCGGTGATGCCCTGCTTGTCCACCAGCACCAGCCGCTTGTCTGTAAAGACGAAGTAGTCACGAATCAGCTGGTAGACGTGCTCTACCTTCTCGCCCGGAGCCAGAATTTGCGTAAATTCCGTTTCAAACTTGGCCGCATCCACCTTGGATGCGTTGCCCAGCATGCCATCTAGCAATCCCATTGCAATCCCCTCGCTGCGTGTTGTGACGCGCCAATTTTAGGCAGTGCGAGCAAGAGCGTTGTCACAAAGCGGCCAGCGCAGATCAGGGCTGCATCGATTGCCCTGCAGCCGTACGCGGCACCGCCCAGGGCCAGCATGCATCGACCCATGCGCCCAGACCTATGCCCGCCACGTAGGCCAGCAGATCCAGAGGATCAAACCCATTGCCCAGCACCAGATAACCCGGTGTGGTGGCGCGCACGGCCTGAATCCACGGTGCCTGGTACAGCTGCAGCAACTCCACTGCAAACGCAATCAGCAAAGCAGCAGCAGCCAGCCGCCCGCGCGCCATGGCGGGCCGCAGCCAGGCCACGCACAAGAACACCAGCCATGCCCAGAGCATGTCGCCCGGGTAATTGCCCAGCACCGCAGGAAACGGCGACCAGCCACGGCGCGAAGCCAGTCCCACAGCGATGACCAGCACCGCCAGCAGCGCCAGCCACAAGCGGGAACGAAACACGGAAACGGGCACGGAGTTAGAAGCAGACATCACAGCAAGATTTCAAAGCAGATCAACGGGGCGAGCCATGCCCCACAGCACGAGTGCGCCTAGGCATAGCTGCCAGTACGTGGGCCAATGGCTGGTTGCAGGCAAGGCGGTGTCAGAGCATATGCGCGCTGCGGGGCCCGTGCGCCAGCTGGCTGCACTTGAGCGTGACCCACACAAAGCCCAGCAGGCACAGCAAGCTGTAGGGCTGCGACATGGCCAGCACCTGCCAGCCCAGATAAAAGCCCATTTCAGCGCCCCACAGCAAGTCTTGCCACAGCCTTGGCCCAGAAGGAAAGTAGCCCGCCAGCATGTCATGGATTTTCCAGAGCACACCGCCCAGGACAGAAGCCACAGCGATGGTCACCAGCAAAGTGCCTGCTGCCAGCAGCCAGCGGTGACTGCGCAGGCTTTGCGGCAGGCCATAGATGGCCGCCATAGCGACCGAGGCATGCACTGCACAAAACAACGCAATGTATTGAAAGGCATAGGCCTCGTGGTACATGAACATGCGATACAAGGCACCAAACACCAGCGTCTGTCCCAGCACTCCATGCAGCAGCCCGTAGACCGCACTGCTGTACAGAAACAGGCTAAAAAAACAGCCCAGCCACCCGAAAAACCATCGCATACCCAGCCAACCTTGGTGCATAAAAGAGGGCTGATTTCCTCAGCCCATGTTCAAAAAAATACTGAATACCAGCGCTTACGCTGGCGCACGGCTGCCCGGTGGCAGCAACACCAGCCCTGGTGGCACGCTATCTCCCAGGCTGCGTTTTTGGTCTTCTGCCTGCATCTGCACCACCTGCTCGAGCAGCGTCACCCAGCGTTCAGGTGCACCTGAAGCGCGCATTTTCTCCAGCACCTGCTGACGCACCGCATCGGGTACATCGCGTGCACGGTCGCCCGTCATGCGCGCAATCTGTACAGCCGCAAACATGGCGGTTTCGTTCTTGCGCCAGTCTTGCTGCAGCGTGGCATCCAGAAACTCTTGCGCAGCCGCTGGCGGCATGACCAGATGCGCATTGGCAGCCAGCGGCTGGCGTGCAGCCACGCGCCCAATGGCCCACCAGGTCTGCACGGATTCATCGGGGCGCTTGAGGCGCTGCAGCATCCACTGCCCCATCTCCTGGCGGTAGGACCACGGCACAGCCTCCATGGCAGCAAACAGGCGCAGCATGTCGTCATAGCTGCCCAAGCTGGCTTTACCGCCACCGCTTGCCACGCTGCGCTGGGTGGTTTGCTGCACAGTCTTTTGCATGGCACCGGCCACGGCTTCCAGCACCTGCATTTGCTGCTCTTCATTCAGACCGGCCGCCACACGGCGCCAAAAGACCCACCACTCCGTCCAGTTGGCGGCCTCTTTGGCGTGGCCCAGACCCTGCTCGTACAGTGACCACACTTGTGCAATCCGCCAGCTATCGAGCTGCGCCCCCACACCGGGGCGCAGGCACCAGCCAGCCAGATTGAACCAGACACGCTCATGGTCTGCGCTGCGGCGGCGGCGCTTGGCACGGGCCAGCAGCGCATCAAACAGGGCCCGCAGCAGGCCCACATCCCAGCCCTCGCGTCCGCCCAGCAATTTCTCCAGCGACTGGCGCAACTGACGCACTTCTTTGCTCGTGACTGCTTGCGCTTGCGTGCCAAAGATACGGTCCAGCTGCGCCACTGCTTGGGGCAATAGGGTGTCGGCTGTTTTCAGGCCTTTTGAGTGTTTTGGGTCTGCAGTGTTTTCTGCATCAGCGTCAGCCGCCGGGTTTTCTTGTGCCGTCTGCCCCACGGCACCACGCACGCTAAAAGGCAGCAACCAGGACTGCGCTGGGTCGGCCACACCGTCTTGAATGCGGGTGCAACGCACTTCCAGCGTGCCCACTTCGGTCATGCAAGCTTGCAACTGCACTTCCACCTGCGCCATGGTCTGGCCTTGCGGCGCTGGCAGCACCATGGACAGTGGTGGCAGCTCCACCCAGCCCTCGCCCTCCAGCTTGATCAACTGCCCCGGCTGCATGGTTGCACTGTGCTGGCTGTTAGCCAGCAGCACAAAGCGCACCGCCTGCCCCAGCCGCAATGCAAAACGGCGGCCCGAAAGCACCATGCGCACCCCCTCTGGCGTGCCCCTGGGCAGCAAGCAAAGAATATCCGGAGCTTGCCCGGCCTTGCCGGGCAAGAGCAGCCCATAGCTGCGGGCCGAGCCGCCCCCAATCTGCGGCAATATGGCTGTGGCCGCTGTTTGTGCTGACTGCTCGGATGCAGGCAGCCGATCGGCTGCCGTTGCGTGCTCTGCCTGCACCCGCGCCAGCCCATAGGCGGCAGCACCCCGGGCCACGGCCCAGTCCGGATGCGGGTTGTGCAGCACGCGCACGGGACTGCCGCGCCAGTCGCTGAGCTGCTGTGTCAAGCGCTCTACCAGCGCATGGGCGTGAAACACACCGCCATTGAGCAGCACGGTATCGGGCAAAGCGCCCGCTGCGTGCTGCGCCAGAAACTGCGCCAGATGGCGGCTGATGGCAGCGTCTGCCGGGTACGGCAGACCAAAGCCGCGCAACGCGCCCTGGCGTTTGGCGGGGTGATCGGTCATGGCAGCAGGCGGTAAAAAACCTTCCACCACCCATTGCTGCACCTGCGCCTGTGTGAGCGTGACGGACTGGCTCTGGGCCAGCAAACGGCTGCCGCCCCCCAGCAGCGTGACCGTGACATGCCCGGGAGCATCCTGCGCCAGCAATTGCTCTTTGGCGATCCGGCAGCGCTGCACCAGCTGCGCAAAACGCGCCGCTGGCAAGCGCTGGCCTGCCCCCGCCAGTGCGGGCTCCAGCTGGTGCGCCAGCGCCAGATCCATGTTGTCGCCGCCCAGCATCAGGTGCTCGCCTACGGCAGTGCGAGTCAGCACAGGCAGTTCGCCCTCAGAGGCTGCAGCCTCCACGCGAATCAGTGTCAAATCGGTGGTGCCGCCGCCCACATCCACCACCAGTACCAGACGGCTGTCGGCCAGTTGAGAGGCCAGTTGCTCGCCTTGCAGCAACAGCCAGTCGTGAAAGGCTGCCTTGGGTTCTTCCAGCAAATGCACCTGCTGCAGACCGGCCAGACTGGCGGCCTCCAGCGTCAGTGCGCGCGCGCCCTCATCGAATGAGGCAGGTACGGTGAGCACCACGGTTTGCTGATGCAGCGGTGCACTGGGGTGCTGCCCATCCCACGCGGCTTTGACATGGGCCAGGTACGAAGCGCTGGCTTGCAGCGGCGACACCTTGGCCACATCGTCCCCCGCCCCCCACGGCAAGATAGCGGCCGTGCGATCTACCCCCGTGTGCGAGAGCCAGCTTTTGGCACTGGCCACCAGTCGCATGGGTACAGCAGCGCCCAGATCACGCGCCCAGCGACCAATCACGGCTGGGGTGGCGGCTTCTGCCCCCTGAGGCGGCCACGGCAACTGCCACGCATCACCCAGCTCACCGGGTGCCGCCTGGTAACGCACCGAAGGCAGCAGCGGCTGCGCCAGCACTTCCCCCGCCGTGCTGCGCTGTGCGATCTGGAGCAGGGCAATGTCTTTGGCCGATCCGCCCAGCGGCACGCTGGCCACCACTGTGTGGCTGGTGCCCAGATCAATACCAACAATGAAAGCAGGAGACGGCGGGGCTACGGGCATGAAATCTCAATACAAACGGTGCGCGACAGAGGCTGGAATCGTAGCAAGCCCCCTTGCACTGCGTCACCCACGGCAAAGATCGCCCCGCAATATCCCTTTGAGACAAGCCGTCGGGCGCTGGGGGCACCGGCTACAGGCATACCGTGCAGCGTGGCCCATGCAACCACCATGCATCAGTGGCCGGGCATATCCACCGTCATGGCCACCAGCCGCATCACAACCGGGCGCACGATCAATACACAGAAAAAAGCAACCGGCATGGCCACCACATAAGCCTTGAACACCTGCGCTACGTATCCAGCGCTCAAACCATGGTTCACCGCCACAATGGTCGAGCACATCAGCAGCGCCATGATGGCTGCCATGTAGAGCGAGAAAACGATGGGCGTGTAGCGGCGGTGCAATTTTTTACGGGCAGAGACAGGTTGGGATTCAGAAGTGTTCATCGTTCAGATAACAGCGCACCCTTGGCCTCGCAAGGTAGACAGGTACGCACATGGTTGATAAAGTCAATCAATAATAATTAATTGGTTGACTTTGTCAACTTAAGTGACGTATGACCACTTCATCTTCGCTCCAGATATTTGAAAACCTGCATGAGTTGTTGCACATGTTCCGCACCCGAACGCGCAGCCATCTGGAGGCCTCCCACCCTGAGCTCACCCTGAACGAAGCGCGCGTGCTGCTGCACACCGCTCGCCACCCGGGCATCACGCAAAAAGATGTGATCGAACGCAGCCACACCGACAAGGCCCAGATGACACGCATTCTCTCCAGCCTGGAGATGCAAGGCTGGCTCACGCGCACCCCCAGCACGACAGACAAACGGGTACGCCACCTGCACCTGAGCCCCGCAGGCCAGCAACTGGTGGCACAGCTTCAAGCCGTGCAGCAGCAAGTAGCCAATGAACTGCTGGGTGATTGGCCCGAGGCCTTGCGCATGCAATTGCTGCAGACGCTGCAAAGCGCAGCGCACGGCACACCGCCCTCCAATTGAGCGGCGCGTCTTGGCTTGTGCTGGCCACTTATCGCGCGGCGAAGGCTTGCTTTTCTTAACTTGAACTTGCTGACCGGGTCGCCCCCGGCGCAGCCTTACTTTCTTGCTTGTGCAAGAAATTAAGCAAAGAAGCACACCCTGCTCCCCGTGTCCCTTCGCTGCGCTACGGGCAACCTGCGGTGCTCACTCACAGGGTGGTGCCGCAGAACACGCTGCGCGGCTTGGCCGCTTCGCTCGAACAACTGCGGCAAGCTAGATGACGATGCATGCGTGCTACTTGGCACACATGCCCACCCTGCGCTCTGTGCGCCTCGGCACGGGTACAAGGGCACGGCATGCATGCCTGCTTTATCTGCTTTGTCAGGTGTGCTCTTTTAAAGAATTTGAACCACTTTCGCTTGCTGCATAAGCGTCAGGGCCAAAAAAAACTCGTCAAACAAAAAAGCCCACTGACCATCGGCCAGCAGGCTTTGCAACCACATCAACCGTTGGATTCAACCGCTGAAGCGATGAGGAAGATCAAGCCTCGTCAGCAGTCTCCGCACGCACATCAAACTCCACCTTCCAGCGGTCTGTGCCGCCGACTGGAACCGCATTCAATTGCAGCGTCCCGATATCGGTCACCCGTGCCTTCAAAGTCACAGGCACAACCTCTCCGGCAGCACGGCCAGCAGCGGGCAGGTTCAACTCAATTTCCTGCAGTTCCACCAGTTCTTCGGGGCCCCAGAAGTCCAGCATGGTGCCGACCCCATCTGCACGGCGCACGGATGAGCCAAAGAAGCGCAAGCGCACAGGTTCGCCCACCACCAGGCCCAACTCCAAGTCGCTCAACGCAACCTCAGTGCCCTCTTCCATGCCAAACGGTGCCAGACACAGGGCAGACATGGGTGGCTCCATGCCGGGAATGGCGGGCATGTTCGATTCCACGCCCACGTAGTACGACTGCGCCGTGCCGCCACGGATGCGCACACCGCGGCCAGTGGTGCTGATGTGGCCGTAATAGGCTGCACCACGGGCCACGGCCAGGTCAAGATTGGCACCGACAAGCAAACGGGCGGGCTCGCAGGCCTCGTCGTCCAGCCAGCCATTGATGACTTCCAGAATGCGCTGCTCAATCTGCGGAGCCTTGAGCACGCCGCCGTTGAACAAAATGGCCGTCGGGTGCAGGAAGGTAGAGCCTTGCACCTGATCGACATTCAGGCCGTCAATATCCTGCAGGGCATTCACCTGGCGGCTGAGGAAGGCGGCCAGATGGCGTGTGACTGCCGCGTCTTGCGCATACGGCAGGCCCAGCTGTGTAAGCGCAGCGCGAGCACGGGTTTGGGGCTTGTCGGAGACAGCCACTTTGGGAAAGAAGCCCTCCACCAGCATGGCCAGCACTTCCTGGCGCGTGACTTCGGTACGGATGGAGCCACCGATGAGCTTGCTGCCCCGGCTAGGCACCACCACGGGCACGGATTGCAAGGTGTCGTCGGCCAGCAACTGCTCCTTGGCTGCGCGGCAGCCATGCGAGAGGGCGCGGGTTTGCCATGCGTCCAGTTGCTTGCCCTCAGCGGCCAGCTTGCGGGCCACGCCATAGGCCAGCGCCAGGTCCATGTTGTCGCCGCCCAGCAAGATGTGCTCGCCCACGGCAATGCGCTGCAGCTCCAGACTGCCATCGCGCTCCAGCACGGCGATGAGCGACAGGTCGGTGGTGCCACCACCCACGTCCACCACCAGGATCACATCACCGTGCTTGACTTGCTTGCGCCAGTCGCCGCCGCTGGCCTGAATCCAGCTGTACAGCGCGGCTTGGGGTTCTTCCAGCAGGGTCAGGTGATGAAAACCTGCTGCCTTGCAGGCCTCGGCCGTCAGCTCGCGTGCGGCAGGGTCGAACGAGGCAGGGATGGTGACGGTAATGTCTTGCTGCGCAAATGGGGCCTCGGGGTGCGCTTGCTCCCACGCCCAGCGCAGGTGCTCCAGATAGCGAATCGACGCTGTCAGCGGCGAGATACGGCTGACTTCTTCTGGCGCGTCAGGCGGCAAGATGCCAGCGCGGCGGTCCACACCGGGGTGGCACAGCCAGCTTTTAGCGCTGCTGACCAGGCGGATGGGCGTGGCCGCGCCGCGTGTGCGGGCGAATTCACCAGTGATGTAGCCGGCCGCGGGTGCGCCGGGCAGGGTGCGCTCGGCTTCGGTCAGCTCACTGTCATGCGGCAGGTACAGAAATGACGGCAACAGGGGCTTGGCCTCCACACTGGCTGGCGCAGTGAGCTGGGGCACGTTGAGCACGCCTTGCACGACTTTTTCACCATCACTGGCGGTTTTATCGACAAACGACAGCGCGCAGTGCGTGGTGCCAAGGTCAATACCAATGCTGTATTGGGCTGTGCCAGCTGGCAAGCCGTTTTGGCTGTTAGCGCTTGCTGGGTTTGCATGGGCTGCGCCGGTATGCGCATCTGCAACAGATCCAGCAGACGATGCGGCGGCGTTGCCTGAAGCGGCAATCGAGGCAAACATGTTCATGGTTTACAGCTCCACTTCGGCTTGCGCGATGACCTTGGCCGCTTGCGTGTCGGTCAGCTGGGGCAACTTCACCTCAGTGACCTGCCAGCCCCGGTGGCCCAAGGTGCCGGTAAACGGTGCCTGCCCAACCACATTGCCAGTCAGGCGCACGGCGGCGGCGTCAAAGCCGGCCTCCAGCGTCACGCGAGTGCCTTCTGCCTCCACGCGCACAGGCTGGATGGCGAAGTGCTCACGCAGCACCTTGCGGCAGCCTTCGTGCACCACGCGGGCTGCGGCACCAATTTCGGCATCGGTATAAGGGGCTACGTCTTCCTGAATGAAGTCCACAAAACGCGCTTCGCGCTGCATCAGACCCAGCAGTTGCAGCGCGGCAGTGCTGGTGGGCACTTCAATGGTTTTTTCGATCAGCTTTTCGACGGGAACCTCGACCCGTTTTTCCACGGTTTTCTCGACGATCTTTTCTACGGGTACTTCCACGCGCACTTCGACAATTTTCTCGACGGGCACTTCAACGCGGATTTCCTGAGGTGCCACATCGGCGGCCAGGGCTTCGCCATTGCGCACGCGGGCCACGTCAGCGGCCAGGCGGCCATTGCCCAAGATGGCAAAGAAACTGCCGATCGCAATAGCGATGCGACTGAGAAACGAGGAAGGGGTGTGGGATGTCATGGACATGGTTCTCGAAACACTTCGCACAAGACCACCAGCTCAAAGGCGTGGGCTTGCACGAACAAATAGGTGCCGGGCAAAGGTAGATGCGCTGACCGCGCGCGCCCGCAGGGGAGCCGATGTTACCCAAAGCTGTATGCCTTGCTGCGGGGCAAGGTATCCCCACGCAAGCGAATGTCGCACTGCAACATGCTGAAAAGCAATGCCCCCGATAATGTGTGCCCACCATGCACTCCACGCTTGCACCATCCGCCACCGCCCTGCGCCGCACTGCCTTGACCGCAGCGCCACAGTCGCGTGCCTGCGTTTTGCGCCGCCAGCATGCGCAAAGCCATGGTGTTCCAACGGCATTCATCAGTCTCAGTGGCGTTACGGCCATGCTTTCCGCCGCCGTGCGGAAGGTGTAAGACCACACACTCTCTCCTCCGCACGGCATCAACCTCTTGCAACCGCAAGGGCGCATACACACCGCTACGGCCCCAGTACGTCTGTACAGACACCGCCTAGCCACGCCATGCGCCTGTTCTCATTCACCCGGAATGGACGAGCTTGACCCATGGACATGGAACTGACCCAAACTTTTCTGCGCGGCAAAAATCCCTGCGCTGCTGGCTACCGCTGGTTTGTACGCAATGACCTCAGTGGCAAGGACTACCAAAGCGCCATGGACACCCAGGTGGCCGCCGGACGCATTGAGGACGCACGCTGGCTGCTGGAGAACTTTGGCGCTACCCACTCGGTGCTGGAGCTGGAGCATCTGGAGGCCGAGCACTTTGTCTTTGCCGGCACGCTGATCGTGCGCGGTGATGTGCGCGTGCCCGGGCAGTTGCTGGTGGGGGGCAAGCTGCAGGTGGGGGCTGGCATTCGCGCAGGCACTGTGGAAGTGGGCGGAGACATTCAAAGCGGTGGTGCCATTTTTTGCGACAGCCTGCTCAAGGCAGGCGGCACCATCAAAACGGCCTGGAGCGTGGAGGTGCAAGGCGACGTGTATGCCGAATCGCTGCGCACCGGCTGGGAGCTGCGCTGCGGGGGCAAGGTGCAGTTGCAGGGCGACGCCATCATTGGCCGCGAGGTACAGGTGCAAGGCATGCTGCAATGCACCAAAGGCCTGCGTGCAGGGGGCGATGTCTGCGTGCAAGGCTTGCTGGACGTTGGCCAGGGCATCGCCACGCAAGGCGAAGTGAACTGCGGCAACCACATTCAGGCGGGCTGGGGCATCAAGACGCTGGGCGATCTGCGCGCCGCTTGCAGCATTCGGGCTGGCGAGAGCTTGCAGGCCGATGGCGAAATCAGCGCGGGCGAAGGCTATGGCGTATTTGCAGGCATGAATGTACAGATGCAGGCATGGCCCGATTGCGCCTGGGTACGCGCCCTGCGCAAACCACAGGGGCTGGTCAGCGGCTGGTGGGAAGACGCCGCCGCCTGCCCTGCATAAGAAAACGCACACGCACCTTTCTGGTGCACAGCTTCTTTTCCAGGGTGCGTCCTTGTGGTTCGTTGTGCCTGGCTGTGCCTCCGCCAGCGCTGCTACGCACCCCCTTGATCTTCGCGTGCGCCCACAGGCGGCACCTCGGGCCACCTGCACCCGCCCACACAACGGCCCCAGCGGCCCCAACGGAAGATTGGCAGGCGTGCAGCGCTGCACGCGCTGGCAACTGCTGCCGAGCCCTGGCTGCGACGGCGCTGGGGCTAGGTGTAACACCTTAGTCATACATCCAGCGCATGACCTTCTTCCATTTCATCGTTATGCCGCAACGGGCAATTGCCAGATAGTTGACGCAAGTGCTTGACACTCCCTACAGCGCGCACCCCTTGCCTCTCAGGTTTTCACCAACCGGCACGGAGATTGCTCAGCCCCCACCATGGAGATTTTTCTTATGCGTTTCTTGTCTGCCCGTTTGACCCTGGCCTGTGCCGCCGTGCTCTCCGCTTTCAGCGTGCAGGCACAAACTGCCACCACACTGGAGAAAATTCAGCAGCAAGGCAAGGTGGTGATTGGTGTGCGAGAAAGCTCAGCGCCCATGGCCTACGCGCTGGGCTCCAACGCCCAATTTGTGGGCTATCACGTAGAGCTGTGCGAAAAGGTGCTGGGCCAGATCGTGCCCAAGGCCAAGATTGAGTACATGGCCATGACGGCACAAAACACCTTGCCTCTGGTGCAAAACGGCACCGTGGATCTGGGCTGCGGCCCCACCACCAACAATCTGAGCCGTCAAAAGCAGGTTTCTTTTGCTGTGACCACCTACGTCAGCGAAGTGCGCATGGCTGTGCGTGCTGACTCGCCTGTTACCTCGTTCAAGCAGCTCGATGGCAAGACCGTGGCCGCCTCTGCAGGCACCACCGCCGTGCAATTGCTGCGCAAATATGCCCGCGACAACAACGTGAATCTGCCCACGCAACTGGGCAAAGACCACTTTGAAAGTTTCATGATGCTGGAAGCAGGCCGCGCTGATGCTTTCGTGCTGGATGACAACCTGCTGGCTGGCGTGATTGCCAATTCCAAGGACCCAAAGGGCTACAAAATTGTGGGTGAAGTGCTGGGTGCTGAGCCCATTGCGCTGCTGTTTCGCAAAGATGACCCAGCATTCAAAAAGGCGGTGGACGATGCCCTGGTCGGCATGATGAAGTCGGGCGAAGTGGCCAAGATTTATGACAAGTGGTTTGTACAGCCCATTCCGCCCAAGAACATGTCTCTGAGCCTGCCCATGAGCGACACGCTCAAAGGACTGCTGCAAGCGCCTAACGACAAGCCGCTGGAAGCCTACGCTTCCTAAGCCCACCGCATGAACGGCCTGCCCCGGTACAACCTTGGCAGGCCGTTGTCTTTTTCAAATACCACGGCATAAAAATTGCAGCACCCCAGCCAAGCGCCAAGGCGCCGTGCAGCATGCACACCATGCGTACAGGCCCCGCGCAGCCACACTGCAAACACTGAAAGGAATTGCACCATGATGCAACGTCGCCACTTCATGCTCGGAAGCGCCGCCGCGCTGGGCTTGCCAGCCGTATGGGCACAAAGCCCCTGGCCCCAGAAACCTGTACGGGTGGTGATCCCGTATGTTGCCGGCGGGGTGACGGACAGCGTGGGCCGCAAGCTCATGGACAAGATGAGTCATGCGCTGGGGCAAAGCTTTGTCGTGGAAAACAAGGGCGGTGCTGGGGGTACGGTGGGCATGGCCGAAGTGGCCAAGGCCGCCCCTGATGGATACACGCTGGCGCTCAGCGCCATCAGCCCACTGACGCTGTCACCACACCTGATGAAGCTGTCGTACGACCCTTTCAAAGACATCATGGCGGTCGTGCCGATGATGTATTCGCCCGTCTACGTGCTGGCAACCAC
This sequence comes from Comamonas avium, assembly GCF_014836675.1. Taxonomy (GTDB): domain Bacteria; phylum Pseudomonadota; class Gammaproteobacteria; order Burkholderiales; family Burkholderiaceae_C; genus Comamonas; species Comamonas avium. The sequence continues at coordinate 356,814 of NZ_JACSQK010000003.1, read as the reverse complement.
CGCCTTCAAGGGCAGCAGCTGGCAAGAGCTGATTGCGCAGGCCAAGGCCAGCCCGGGCAGCATCCGGATTGCCACCTCGGGCGTGGGCTCGGTGGGGCACATCATGGTCGAGCAGATTCAGGCCAAGACCGGCGCGCAGTTCATCCATGTGCCTTACAAAGGCGTAGCACAGACGGTGACCGATGCGGTGGGCGCGCATTTTGAAATCATGCTGGGCAACCCGTTCCCCACCGTTAACAGCCTGATCGAACAAGGCAAGCTGCGCGTACTGGCCACCACCGGCCCGCAGCGGGCACCCAACCAGCCCAAAGCCGCCACGCTGGCCGAGCTGGGAGTACCCGAGGCCAACCTGACCTCCATGTTCGGCTTCATGGCACCGGCAGGCACGCCAGCAGCAGTGGTGGAAAAGCTCAATGCCGTGGTGCAGCAGCAGGTGCAGACCCCGGAGATTCAGGAAATTTTGAAAGCCACAGACAACGTCGCCTTGCTGCAAGACAGTGCCGCTTTTGGCGAGTTGCTGCGCAAGGAAAGCGAAAACAACGCAGCCATCATCAAGAAAGCCGGCATCCGGCTTTGAGCGTTGTGGGCACATCGCAGGTAGTGACTGCAAGCTTGCAGGCCGGATACAGCCTTGCAGACAAGGTGATCTGTTTGTTTCACCCTGTCGTGCCCACACCCACACCTGCAATGGCCGGGGGACACAGGTGGAACGACGCTGGCCCTACTTGGTGAGCTGGCTGCAATGCACACCACCCGATGCCTCACTCGTGGCGCAGTGCACTCAAACGCTGCAGGGCTAAGGCATTGAAAATGCCTTTACTTAAAAGCCGCAAAAGCTGCAGCACCCAGCCACTGTGCTGCAGCTTTTGCGTCAGCCTGCTGCCGCTGCGCTGCTTGGCGCAGTCTCCTGCACCGGCTGCGTCCAGCCCCCACCAAGCACCGTGAACAGCGTGGCAAGGGCAATCTGCCTCTGCGTAGAGGTTTCAATGAGCGACAGGCGGTTGGAGAAATCACTGCGCTGGGCATCGAGATACCGCAGTTGGCTATCCACCCCTGCTCGCCAGCGAGCCTCGGCCAGTCGAAGAGACTCCATGCCTGACTGGGCCAGCTGCTCGCGCGCGCTCTCCTCACGCCGCAGGGTATCGGTCGCAGCCAGCGCGTCAGCAACCTCGCGGAAGGCGGTCTGAACCGTGCCTTCATAGGCAGCGACTGCGCTATCGCGCCGCAGCGTTGCGAGCTCCAGATTGGCGCGGTTACGACCACCATCGAAGATCGGCAAATGGATCTGTGGCGTGAACGACCAGGCGCGCTGCCCCCCGGAGAAAAGGTCCGACAGCTCGGCACTCGAAGAACCGAACAGGCCGGTGAGTGAAATGCGCGGGAAAAACGCTGCACGCGCAGCCCCGATGCTGGCGTTGCGCGCCTGCAGCCGGTGTTCGGCGGCTTTGATGTCAGGGCGATAGTTCAGCAGTTCAGAAGGCGCTCCCACCGCAATGTCCTGAACCAGCAATGTCGCAGTGCTCGGACTATCAGGCAGGGCAACCGCGGCATCCCCCACCAGCAGCCCTAAAGCATGGCTGGCCTGACGCACTTGCCGCTCTACGCTAGCCTGCTCAGCCCTTGCCTGCGCAGCCAGACCCAGGGCATCTTGGTACTCCAGCGCCGTCGCAGCACCCGCCTCACGGCGATGCTTTATCAGCGTCAGGCCAGCTTCACGCGCCTTCAGGGTGCTGGATGTGAGTGACAGCCGGTGCAGCGCACCATCACGTGTCACGTACGCCTGAATGACTTCAGACACCAGACTGATCTGCACGGATCGGGCAGCCTCTTCGGTCGCCAGAAACTCCTGGAGCGCAGCGTCCGACAGGCTGCGAACACGTCCCCACAGATCCAGCTCGAAAGCGGCAAGCCCTATGCCCGCCTGGTAGGAAGATTGCACCTGCGAACTGCCGGTGCTGCTCAGATCTGCAGGGGTACGCTGCCGTGCCCCGTTGCCCTGCAACCCCACAGCAGGCAAGCGATCCGCGCGCTCAACACGATAGGTGGCGCGTGCGGCCTCCACATCCAGCAAGGTTTGACGCAAGTTGCGATTGTTCGCCAGGGACTGCGTGACCAAGCCGCGCAGCGTGTCATCGGTGACAAACGACTGCCACTGCAGCGATGCAGCCGCAGAAACTGCGGACACATCCGACGGGTTTTGCACGGTGCTCCACTGCGCAGGAAGACTCACGTCTGGCCGCTGGTGTGCAGGGGCAAACGAGCAACCGGCTAAAAGCACGCTCAAAGTGAGCACTGCCAAAGTTGCTGGCGTGCGTTCAAGGTTCAATATGTTCATGTCGGTCAATCTCCTGCTGCATCGGCCGCAGGTTGGTGGGAGGTGGAAGTCGACGCGCTGGCTCCGGTCGACTTACGGCCTTGAAAGCGTGACAGCACCCAGACAAAGAAGATCGGTACAAACAGCACACCCAGCACCGTTGCCGTAAGCATGCCGCCAATCACCCCGGTGCCAATGGCACGCTGGCTGGCCGCGCCGGCCCCTGAAGCAATAGCCAGTGGCACCACCCCCAAAATGAAGGCCAGCGACGTCATCACAATCGGGCGAAAACGCAGGCGCGCAGCTTCGATGGCTGCTTCCGCCAAGCCCATGCCTTGCTCGCGCAGGCTCTTGGCAAATTCCACAATCAAAATCGCGTTCTTCGCGGCAAGGCCGATGATCGTAATCAGCCCCACCTTGAAGTACACATCGTTGGGCATACCCAAGGCCGTCACCGCCAGTACGGAGCCCAGGGCGCCCACAGGCACCACCAGCATCACTGCAGCAGGAATGGCCCAGCTCTCATACAAAGCGACCAGCAGCAAAAACACCACCACGAATGACAGCACAAGCAGCACAGGAGCCTGCGCACCGGCAGAGCGCTCCTGCAGGGACAGTCCGGTCCACTCGTAACCAATACCCGGTGGCAATTCATGCATGAAGCGCTCCAGCTCTGCCATGGCCTCCCCGGTACTGCGTCCAGGGGCAGCATCGCCCGATATCTTGAAGGCCGGATAACCGTTGTAGCGCGCAATCTGCACGGGACCGGTCTCCCAGACCGTCGTAGCAAAGGCGGACAGCGGCACCTGCTCGCCGCGTGCATTTGGCACATGCAAGGTGAGCAAGGACTCTGGCGTCATGCGGCTGGCCATGTCGGCCTGCACGACCACACGCTGCAAGCGCCCTTGATTGGCGAAGTCCGCCGCCACAGCTGAGCCATAGGCTGTTGAGAGGGCCGCGCTGATGGTGCCGTAGTTCACACCCAGTGCTTGCGCCTTCTCGCGGTCAATGTCCAGACGCAGCTGGGGTGCATCCTGCAGGCCTTCCATCATGGCGTAGAGGAACATGGGCGAGGTGTTGGCTTGCTGCAGCAGCTTGTCACGTGCCGCAGTCAGCGCTTGACGGCCCACACCGCCACGGTCTTGCAGCCGCAGGGCGAAACCGCTGGCATTGCCCAGACCTTCGATGGGCGGAGGAGACACCGCCATGACGCTGGCGTCGGTCATGCCCGCAAAGTGCGCGTTGAATGCCGCCACTTCATCGTCAGCCGACTGACCCGCTGCGCGCACAGACCAATCCTTGAGCACCGGAAACCCAATGGCCGCATTTTGACCTGTGCCAGAAAAACTGAACCCCATCACCATCGCGGTGGACTCTGTGGCTGGACGCGAGAGCAGGTACTCATCGATCGACTTCACGACCTGCTCGGTGCGCGCATGCGTCGCACCGGGGGGCAGTTGCACGTCCACGATGTAGTAGCCCTGATCTTCGGAAGGAACGAACGATTCGGGCAACCGGGTGTACACAAATGCCAGCAGAGCGACGACAGCCAGATACACCAGCATGTAACGGCCGCTGCGCTGCACCAGACGCGTATTGAGCCATGTGTAGCGCTCAGTCAGCGCACCAAATCTGCGGTTGAACCAGCCAAAGAAACCACGCTTCTCGTCATGGTGACCTGCAGGAATGGGCTTGAGCAGTGTCGCGCACAGGGCAGGCGTCAGGGTCAGCGCCAGGAAGCCAGAAAACAAAATGGAGACGGCCAGCGACAGCGAGAACTGTTGATAGATCACCCCCACCGATCCGCTCATGAAAGCCAGCGGCAAGAACACAGCCGACAGCACCAGCGTGATGCCCACAATGGCACCCGAGACCTGCCCCATCGCCTTGATGGTTGCCTGTTTGGGGGGCAGGCCCTCATTGGCCATGATGCGTTCCACGTTCTCCACCACCACAATGGCATCGTCCACCAAAATACCGATGGCCAGCACCATGCCGAACATCGTCATCATGTTGACGGAAAAGCCCAGCGCATACATCACCGCCAGCGTGCCGGCCAGACACACCGGCACCACGATGGCGGGAATGGTGGTGTAGCGGAAGTTCTGCAGGAACAGGAACATCACAACGAACACCAGCAAGGCCGCTTCCACCAATGTCTGAATGACCTTGGTGATTGCCACATCCACAAAACGCGATGTGTCGTAAGGCACGGCATATTCAATGTCGGCGGGGAAGTCTTTGGACAGCTCCGCCAGCCGCTCCTTGACGGCTTGTGCCGTCTGCAGTGCATTGGCCCCGGGTGCCAGCTGCACCGCGGCACCCACAGCCTTTTTGCCACTCTCCAGCATCTCGAAACTGTAGTCCTGCCGGCCCACGTCGATACGAGCCACCTGGCTCAATGTGACCTGTGAGCCGTCTGGGTTGGCGCGCAGCACGATACGCCCAAATGCTTCGGGCGACTCCAGCGTGCCCTGCACGGCAATCGTGGCCGACAGCTCCTGCTCGGGCGTGCCCGGACGTGCGCCAAAGCTGCCTGCTGGCACCTGCACGTTTTGCGCTGCAATCGCCGTATTGACATCGGCGATCGACAATCCATAACCCAGCAGCTTTTGCGGATCAACCCAGATCCGCATGGCGGCCTCGGCAGCAAAAAACTGCACTTTCCCCACGCCCGGCAGACGCCTGACTTCTGGATTGATCTTGCGTGCAGCGTAATCGGCCAGACCCACGACATCCTTGGTGGAATGGCTGTCCTTGTAGGCCAGCGTATAGATCATCAGAAAACCTGAGCTGGCCTGCTCAATCTGCAAGCCTTGCTGTGTCACCTCGCGCGGCAGGCGCGACTCAGCCTTCTTGATGCGGTTTTGCACATCCACCTGGGCCTGATCGGGATCAGTGCCGGGCGCGAAGGTGGCGGTGATCTCCGCCATCCCCGAAGAGCTGCTGGACGACTCGTAGTACATCAGCCCTTTGGAGCCATTGAGCTCTTCTTCGATCACGCTGGTGACCGAGTCGACCAGCGTAGAAGCCGACGCGCCCGGATAGGTGGCGGAAATCGTCACCTGTGGTGGCGCCACGGTCGGGTACTGCGAGACCGGCAGCGCGGGGATAGCCAGCAAGCCAGCCAGCGTGATGAAAATGGCGACCACCCACGCGAAGTTGGGGCGGTCAATAAAGAAACGGGGCATGTCGGGTCCTAGGACACGCAAATGTTCAGCGCAGGGCAGTCACAATCCGCGACAGGTGCGGGGGCATTCACGTCAAATGCAAGAGCTGGGGGACTGGGGCAGGCCTCAGGCCGTTTTGGCATCAGGTGCCAAGGTGGACGATGCAGCGGGCAATGCCGAAGCGGCGGGAGGGGCTTCATCTTTTTCAGTCACCTTCACCTTGGCACCAGGCGCTGCGTTGCCGCCAATCACCACGCGGTCTCCAGCCTGCAGTCCCTGCGTGATGTGCCACTGCGCTCCATACATGGCGCCCGTGTTCACTGGCCGCGACTGCGCCACATCGTCTGCCCCAATCACCAGCACCTGCGCACTGCCGTCCGCGCTGCGTTGTACTGCACGCTGCGGCACCAAAATGGCCTTCGGATCCGTGCCTTGCACGGTGGTTACACGCACATACATGCCCGGCAGCAGCATGCCATCGGTATTGGGGAACTTGCCGCGCAGCAGCACCTGCCCGGTGCCCTGATCGACAGAGATATCGGAGAACAGCAAACGCCCCTCACGCTCCTGCCCCGAGCCTTCTACCTTGAGCGTGATGCGGTCACTGGCCTCCCCCGTTTTCTGCCCCGAAACAGCGGCTGCCCGCAGTTGCTGGGCATCTGCCACGGGCTGCCTGAAGTCGGCATACACCGCATCAATTTGCTGAATGGTGGCCAAGGGTGTGGCTTCGTTTTGGCCCACCAGTGCGCCTTCAGTCACTTGTGCGCGGCCAATACGGCCAGCAATCGGTGCTGTCACTGTGGCGTAGGAAAGGTTCAGCTGTGCAGTCTCTACTTCGGCCCGTGCCGACTGGCGCTCGGCCTGCGCTGCCTTCAGTGCAGTTTGGGCAGCATCAAAATCTTGTTGACTCACTGCGTCAATGCTAACCAGCGGCGTATAGCGCTTCACCACCATCTGGGCATCCGCCAGCGTAGCTTCGGCCCGCGCCAGCCCTGCCTGTGCACGCGAGAGGACGGCTTTAAAAGGTGCCGGATCAATACGGAACAAGACTTGCCCCGCCTTGACATCCGCCCCCTCCTCAAAGTTGCGGCTCAGCACAATGCCTGCCACCCGTGCCCGTACCTCGGCAACCCGCGCAGCCTCGATACGACCCGGTAATTGACTGGAAATCGTGAGGGGGCGAGGCTGTACCGTCATCGTCTCCACAGCGGGTGCCTGCTGTTCATAGGCTCCTTGATGACTCTGGCCGCAGGCAGTCAGTACTACGGTGGCCAGCAAAGAAAGAGGCAGCAAGCGCCTTTTATGGGTAGATATGGACATCACAACGTCTCAATGCATGCATTTAAAAGAGCCGCAATGATTACAAAAAAATATCAAATGAATCAAATAAGTTTCAAATAGTCCTTTTAAAAGCCACTGGAATTGTGTTGCAGCACACAAAAGAAACTTATGTGATTCAATTAGTGAAAAATTTTTCTCAAAAGAAGTCCCACCCACCGATGAATGCCCACGCTGTCACCGAAGCCGATGACTCCCGAATGCTTGCTGCCTTGGCGCTGGCTTTGGTTGACCACCCGCGAGCCACACTGCAAGAGCTGGCCAAGGCGGCTGGCGTTAGCAAGGCTACGCTGTATCGCTTCTGCCGCACACGCGAGCAGCTGATTCAGCGGCTGGCAACACAGGCCAGTGAGGCCTTGAATCAGGCGACCGAGGACGCCTGCTTAGAGACAGACCCGCCTGCCGAGGCATTGCGCAAGCTCATCGCTCGCCACCTGGAACACCCTGAACTGACCGCCTTTCTGACGCATTACTGGAACGATCTCGCTCGAGAGATGCCACCTGAGACGATTGAAAAGTGCGAGCAAAGGATGGATGCGTTTTTTTTACGCGGCCAGCAAGCTGGTGTTTTCCGTATCGACGTCACTGCTGCCACGCTGTCAGAGTTGTGGTTCAGCATCTTTAGTGGACTGGTTGATGCAGAACGCCGTGGCCGTCTGGCGCGAGCAGGGCTGGCCCATATTGTGGAAACCACATTCCTGCGTGGTGTGTCAGCGCCTTGACGCTTTCTCGGGCTTTCTAGGGCGGCCCCCGGCTGTGGCCTTGCAGCGAGCGCTGTGGTGTCGCCACAGACCACGTCGATTGACAGCCATCCCATGCGTCAGCGCTGCAGCAACGCTCGATCGCTCATCGCCTGTCAGCAACGCCTGCATCCCACTTTGCCACCCACACATCGCCTGTCAGCGCGGCCTTGCAGATACGGGCTTGTGCAGCTTGCCCCGAGCAGCTTTTTCAGGGCTGGGGGGTGCCAGTCATGAAGCTTTGGGCTGCCTCCTGCAGCCAGCCCCGAAACGCCTGCAGCGGCGGATAGCCCGCACGGCTGGTGGGCCAGGCCAGGTAATAGCGCTCAGCACTCTCAACTTCCGGCAATTGCGGCAGTGCCCGCACCAGCTCTCCGCTTGCCAGCTCCCGTTCAATCAGGAACTTGGGCAGCAGCGCCACGCCAACGCCTGCCGTGGCCGCCTGTGCCGCCGTGGCGAACTGGTCAAACAACATGCCCTGAATTTCGCTGACATGGCAGCCCTGGTGGTCAAACCAGCGCCGCCACGCATCAGGGCGCGACACCAAGTGCAAGAGCGGTGCACGCAGCAAGTCCTGCGGCTGGGCAAACTGGTGCTGTGCCCACACGCCGGGGCTGCAGGCGGGCACCACCGTTTCGCTCATCAAAAACGCAAGCTCCGCCCCCGGCCAGTGCGGCAGGCCAAAGTGGATGCCCGCGTCCACTGCCTCGAGCTGAAAATCAAACTGTGACAGCCGTGTGGTCAGGTTGATGGTGATGCCGGGGTGCGCACTGAAAAACTGCGGCAGGCGCGGCGCCAGCCAGCGTGTGCCAAAGGTGGGCAGGATGGCCAGATTGAGGCTGCCGCCTTGCGGGTTGGTGCGAAACCCCAGGGTGGCGTTGGAGATGCGCATGAGTGCCCCTCGAATCTCCAGCGCATAGGACTGTCCTGCAGGGCTCAGGCGCACGGTCTGGCGCTCGCGCACAAACAACTCGGTGCCCAGCCGCTCCTCCAGCGCCCGGATCTGTCGGCTGACGGCGCTTTGCGTCAAGTGCAGCTCCCCCGCCGCAGCCGTAAAACTCTGGTGGCGGGCCGATGCCTCAAAGGCGCACAGCAAGGACATGGGCGGTAAAAAACGGCGGGACAGCTGCATGGAACGGGTACTCAAAGTCTGAAGGCACGCAGTCATTCCAAAAAGGTATGACCTGCGTGCCAGATTATCGTTTGACCAAAGTCAATACTGATCGCACCATGCACTGTGAATAGGGTTGCTGGCATACGTATTTACACGGTGCATGCACCCTGCCCCCCACTTTTACGCATTCGACTGTCATGAGCGCTACGCATCAACCCACGCCCGCCTTTGTCTCCAGCAACGAAATCCGCACCCGCTTCTCGCGCGCCATGTCCGAGATGTACCGCAAAGAGGTGCCGCAGTACGGCAGCCTGATCGAGCTGGTGGCCGATGTGAATGCCCAGACCCTGCAGGCCAGCCCCGAGCTGCGCGCACAGATGGAGCGCACGGGTGAGCTGGAGCGTCTGGATGTGGAGCGCCACGGTGCCATCCGCGTAGGCACACCCCAGGAGCTGTCGACCCTGCGCCGCCTGTTTGCAGTCATGGGCATGGAGCCTGTGGGTTACTACGACCTGTCGGTCGCGGGCGTGCCCGTGCACTCCACGGCGTTTCGCCCCGTAAGCGATGCAGCACTGCTGGCCAATCCGTTTCGCGTGTTCACCTCGCTGCTGCGTCTGGAGCTGATTGCCGACCCCGCCCTGCGCCAGCAGGCCAGCGATATCTTGGCGCGCCGCAACATCTTTACCTCTGAAGCGCTGACCCTGATAGAGCGCGCAGAAACCGACGGTGGCCTCGGCGATGCCGATGCCAACCGCTTTGTGCAGGCTGCGCTGGAAACCTTCCGCTGGCACAGCGATGCCACCGTAGATGCCGCCACCTACGATGCCTTGCAAAAAGCCCACCGCCTGATTGCCGATGTGGTGTGCTTCAAAGGCCCGCACATCAACCACCTGACCCCGCGCACACTGGACATTGATGCCGCGCAAGACGGCATGCCCGCGCGCGGCATGGACGCCAAGGACGTGGTCGAAGGCCCGCCGCGCCGCGCCTGCCCCATCTTGTTGCGCCAGACCAGCTTCAAGGCCCTCAAAGAGGCCATTCGCTTTACCGATGCCGCTGACACCAGCAACGGCGCGCACACCGCCCGTTTTGGCGAGATTGAGCAACGCGGCGTGGCACTGACCCACAAAGGCCGTGCGTTGTACGACGAACTGCTGGCCCAGGTGCGCAGCATGGGCAGCGCTGGCAGCGCCGCCCCCGACTACACCACGCGCCTGCAGCAGGCATTTGTGCAGTTTCCAGACACGCACACAGCCCTGCGCAAGCAGGGTCTGGCTTTCTACCGCTACACGCTCAGCGCACAAGGGCAGGCCCAAGCGGCGTCTGTGGACGCCAGCGCCGATCTGGAGGCGCTGATTGCCCAAGGCCTGGTGCATGCCGAACCCATCACCTATGAAGACTTTTTGCCGGTGAGCGCTGCGGGCATCTTCCAGTCCAATCTGGGTGGGGACGAGCAGAAACACTACCAGGCCAACGCCGCACAGCAAGTGTTTGAAACCGCACTGGGTGCACAGGTGCATGACGAGATTGCCCTGTACGCCGATGCGCAGGCACGCTCCATGGCTGCAGTGCGTGCTGCGCTGGCCGGAGTTGCTGCATGAGCATGTGGACCACTGACACTGTGGCGCAGGCGCTGCTGCCGCTGGTGGGCGATCGCGGTCTGCTGCAAGGCAGCGACATGGCCAGCTACGAACAAGGTGCCCGCTACGGCCACGGCAAGGCCTTGTGCGTGGTACGCCCTGCCAATGTGCAGGAAGTGCAGGCCGTGGTGCGCTGGTGCGCTACGCACCACATTGCGCTGGTACCGCAAGGAGCCAACACGGGCTTGGTTGGTTCCAGCACGCCCGACGACAGCGCCACACAAGTGGTGCTGTCTACCAGCCGTCTGCGCAATGTCTGTGAAGTCGATGCCGCCAACCGCAGCGTAACCGTGGACGCTGGCATTACGCTGCAGGAACTGAACGAAAAGTTGGAGCCGCATGGCCTGTGGTTCCCGATTGATCTGGGCGCCAACCCTTCGGTGGGCGGCATGGTGGCGGCCAACACTGGCGGCACGCGCCTGATTCGCTACGGCGATGTGCGCCACAACCTGCTGGCACTGCAAACCGTGCTGCTCAACCCGCAAGGTGAGCTGCTGGACATGGGCCGCGCCCTGCGCAAAGACAACACCGGACCCGACCTCAAGCAGCTGTTTGTCGGCACCTCAGGGGCAGGAGCCATCATCACCCGCGCCACGCTGGAGGTGCACCGCAAGCCCCAGCAGTCGGCCACCGCCTTGGTGGTCCCCACCTCGGACGAGGCCGTACTGCAGCTGCTGCAGGCACTGGAGCGGGACCTGGGTGACTACCTGAGCGCCTTTGAAGGCCTGTCTGGCCACGCCATGCAGGCGGCCATTGACCATGTGCCCAATCTGCGCAACCCCTTTGCCCCGGAGCCCGCCCCCGACTTTGCCATTCTGATTGAGCTGGAAGCGGCCAGCAGCAAGGCCTACACCGGGCTGGATCTGCAGGACACCCTGAACCTGTTCCTGCAAGATCAGTTTGAGCAGACGATTGACAACGCCGTCATTGGCAACGGCCATGAGCTGTGGCACCTGCGCCACAGCATCAGCGAAGGTGCCCGTGCACTGGGCAAACCGATTGCATTTGATGTGTCGGTGCCCCGCTCGCGCATCATGGACTTTTGCCGCGCTGCGCGCGCCGTGGTGGCGCAGGATTTCCCGTTCCTGCACGTGGTGGACTTTGGCCATATTGCCGACGGCGGTGTGCACTTCAATGTGATCTGGCGCAGCGATGCCAGCAAGGCCTATGACCCCGCCGTGGTCAGCGCACTGCGCGATCGCATCTACGCCATGGTGGTGCAGGACTTTGCAGGCAGCTTCAGCGCCGAGCATGGCGTGGGCCCGCACAACGTTGCCTACTACCGCCAGTACACACCGCCCCCTGCACGCCGGCTGGCGCAAGGCCTGCGCCAGTTGATGGACCCGCAGCAACTGTGCGGCACCGTGGATTTTGGCGACAGCAGCGCCGCGGTTTAGAGCGGTTTTCAAGCATTTCGCACATTCCTGGGCCGGTGCTCACACCGGCCTTTTTTACGCCTTTTCTTGCATCTTTGACGACCATGACAACCACCGCTGCACCTTTGGCTGCCTTCACGGCGTTGTTTGCTGAGCCTGCGGGCTCCCCGATCCGGGAGCTGTTTCCGTACCTGAGCCGCCCCGGCATGATCTCGCTGGCCGGGGGCTACCCCTCCACCAGCCTGTTTGATGCCCAAGGACTGGCGCAGGCCGCCACCCACGCCATGGCGCAAGGTGCCAGCGCCTTGCAATACGGCGCAACCGAAGGCCTGCCCGCGCTGCGTGAAGCCCTTGCACAGCAAGCCCGCGACCGTGGCATGCAGGCCAGCGCTGGCGATGTGCTGGTCACCACCGGATCGCAGCAAGCGTTTGACCTGCTGGTGCGCGTGCTGATTGAGCCGGGCGACACCGTGCTGGTAGAAGTGCCAGCCTACCCGGCCACCTTGCAGGCACTGCGTCTGGCACAAGCCAACATCGTTTCCATCCCCATGGATGAACATGGCCTGCAAACCGACGCGCTGGCCCAGCTGCTGGCCGATCTGCCTGCGCACCAGCGCCCCAAGCTGCTGTACACCGTGCCCAATTTTTCCAACCCGCGTGGCACGCTGCTGTCGGCGCAGCGGCGCACTGCGCTGGTCGAGCTGGCCTTGCAATACGGTTTTTGGATTGCCGAAGACGACCCTTATGGCGAGCTGCGCTTTGACGCTGCCAGTGGCCAAGCCGTCACCGTGCCCGACACCCTGCGTGCAACAGCGCAAACGCTGGCAGCGCCGGGCCACAACCCGGTGGTCTATCTGTCCAGCCTGTCTAAAACAGTGGCCCCGGCACTGCGCGTGGGCTGGATGCTGACCGATGCCGCCATGCAGCGCCGCTGCACCGTGGCCAAGCAAACCGTGGATTTGTGCACCTCTCCGCTGGCGCAGATGGTGGCGGCCAGCTATCTGCAAAGTGGCCGCTATGCCGGCACAGTGCAGCGCGCGCGCCAGGAATACCAGCGCCGCATGCAGGCGCTGGTGCATGGCTTGAATGCCTTGCCCGGCCAGCCCATCCGCTGCAGCACGCCCGCAGGCGGCATGTTTGTGTGGGCACAGATCGACCGCGACCTGGAGCCGCAGCGCCTGTTTGATGCGGCGGTGAGCCAGTCTGTGGTGTATGTGCCGGGCAAGGCGTTTTACCCCAGCCAGCCCGACATTCACACCCTGCGCATGTCCTTTGCCGCCCCCGAGGTGCCGCAGATTGAACAAGCGGTGCAGCGCCTGGCACAGGCCGTGCAGCAGGTGCTCAGCTAAAGCGTAGCGCGCGTGGCGCACCGCGCCAGCATGCTGCAGGAATGAGGCATGCTGGCAGCAACACCGCTCCCAGCAGGAAGCAGAAAGTAGCAGGCAGCAAGCACTGCGACAAACAGCCGCAGCCATGTTTTCTACAATCGTGCCTTTGCAGCAGGGCGCGCTGCGGTCTTCCACTTCTTTCTCTTTTGTATGCAACCCACTCCCACCGAACCCGTCAACGCCCAGAAAAAGCGCCGAGGCCTGACGCGCATGTGGCATGCCGCGCGCTACTCACTGGATGGGTTGCGGGCTGCATGGCAAGAGACCGCGTTCCGCCAGGAAGCGCTGGCGGCCATGGTGCTGGTACCTGCTGCGTTCTGGCTGGGCCAGACATGGCTGGAGACCGCCGTGCTGGCAGCCGTGGTGGTACTGGTGCTGGTGGTGGAGCTGCTCAACAGCGGCATCGAAGCGGCCATTGACCGCATGGGAGACCAGTGGCATGCCCTGTCCAAAAAAGCCAAAGACATGGGCAGCGCTGCAGTGCTGCTGAGCCTTTTGCTGTGCATGGGGATTTGGCTGGCGGCGCTGTGGCAGCGCTTTGCGCACTAAACTTGGGTGCGCTGGCACGCTGGTGCCGCATTGTTTTTTGTCTCTCTATCTCTGAAGGCCCCGACCCGTGTTCACCGGCATCATCCAAGCCGTGGCAAGCATTGCCGCGCTGCACGATCAGGAAGGTCTGCGCACCTTCACCATGGAATTTCCCGAAGGCTTTTGCCAGGACCTGGCCATTGGCGCCAGTGTTTCGCACGATGGTGTCTGCCTGACGGTCACTGAGCTGCTCTCGCCCACCCGCGCCACGTTCGATGTGATGCTGCAAAGCCTGAACATCACTACGCTGGGCCGCTACCAGGTGGGCGATGTGCTCAACGTTGAGCGTGCCGCCAGAGATGGCGCAGAAATTGGCGGCCACCCCCTGTCGGGCCACGTGGATTTCACCGCGCCGGTGCTGGAGGTGCTGAGCACCGAGACCAACCACAAGATACGTTTTGGCATTCCTGAAGCATTTCGCCCCTACGTGTTTGCCAAAGGCTATATCGCCATCAACGGCGCCAGCCTGACCGTGGCCGAGGTCGACCGCAAGCAAGGCTGGTTCGAGGTATGGCTGATTCCCGAAACCCTGCGCATGACGGTGTTTGGCCACAAGCGCGTGGGCGATGAGGTGAACATCGAAATCGAGCGCAGCACGCAGGTGGTGGTGGACACGGTGCGCGAAACCGTTCAAGCCAGTCTGGGCCGCTTGCAGCCCGTGCTGGAGGCCCTGCTGCAGGAAAAAGGCCTGAACCTGGATGACTTTGTGGATGTGCCAAAACTACCAAAATAAGAGCTTATATCGCTTATACAGCAAGGACTTCAGATACAAAACTATCTGAAGTCCTTTTGTTATGGGCGCTTTAAGCTATTAATTTCATCTGTGCACTTCACCCCCTGTACCACGCGGTGTGGCAATGCAGCACCCGTCATGCATGCACGTGAGACTTGCCTCGCTGTTCAATTTCTTCGTATTTCAGCGCTGCCAGATGCTTGAGCGCCAGCGTGCTGGCATCCCCCAGCCGCTGGGCAGCAGCTTGCAGGAGAGGCTGCGTTTCAATGAAGCGTGTAAAGGCGGCTGCGTCATAGGTGAACGGCTGACCGTCCAGCGCATCGAGCAATCGAAGCAGCATCAAATTGCCTTGCCGTGCGCGGTGAACCGTACGCTCCATGCGCCACAGCGCAAAGCAGGCCATGGCCGCTGGCAGCACCAGCCCGAGCACGCCAACGTCCGGGGTGGTAAAGGCCTGGTACATCACATACACCATCGCCAGCACAATCACACCGAACAGCGTGGCAATCGCGTAATGGCGGCGAGCAATCCGGTCCTGGTGCGCAATGGCGCTGCGGGCAAACGCCGCAGGCTGCTCCAGCATGGCGAGTACACCGCGCGGTAAATCGTTGCCGTGCGATTGCCTGGCCAGCGAAAGCACGATGTAAATTTGCTCCACATCCGACGGCTCAAGGAATGCTTCAAAGCTGTCACTGGCGGAGATGGGGGATGTGGATCGGGACATGGAACAAGCAGACACTGAAAGAGTGCGCAACTCTACAGGCTTCGCTCCTTTGCGGCCATAGCTGGCGCGAAAGGCAGCCCTTGACATACAGCTTCAGCGCCTAGCGGCTCATACGGTGCGCCCGCACTGCTAGTGCTGGTAACTGGTAGTGGTGCCAGGCAGGGCGCAGCCTTTACTGCGTATTCAGGCCATTGCCTGCGCCAACCGCTGCGGCCATGTCCCAGCCGCCGCCCAATGCTTTGTACAGCGACACATGGGCCTGCAGATGCGCCAGCCGCAATTGCACGGCCACATCTTGTGCGGCGTACAGCGTACGCTGGGCGTCGAGCAGCGTCAGCAAACTCTCGGCCCCAGAGCGGTAGCGCGTTTCTGCCAGGCTCAGCGCCTTGTGCGCCTGCGCAAGCTCCTCGGCCTGCGCCTGCGCCTGCGCCTGCACACCGCTGACGGCATGCAGCGCCAGCTGGACATCGGCAAACGCCTCAATGATGGTTTTGCGGTAAGTGGCCAGCAGTTCTTCGCGCTGGGCCATGGCCAGCGCATTGCCTGCCGCCAGCCTGCCCGCATCAAAAATAGGCGCTGTCAGACCGGCTGCCAGTGCATACAGCGGGTTGTCAAAAATGCGCTGCCAGCGCTCGTCCCCCGCCCCCACACTGCCGGTCAACGTCAGGCGGGGCAGCATGGCGGCACGGGCCACCTGTACGTTGGCCTGGGCTGCGGCCAGCTGCGCCTCAGCCCGCGCAATGTCTGGGCGGCGCACCAGCAACTGGGCTGGCACACCCGCCCCCACGGCAGGCATCTGCAACCCCAGCAAGCTGGTGGTGACCACCTCGGCCCCTCCCGCCTGCCCCAGCAGCGTGGCCAGCGCGGTCTGCGCATCCAGTGCCTGCTGCTGCAGTGTCAGCAAACTGCGGCGCTGGCTGGCCACCAGGCCCTTTTGCTGCGCCAGCTCCAGTGCAGACGCGGCCCCGGCACGCGCTCTGGACTCCACCAGCTGCACCAGCCGCTCAGCGCTTTGCAGATTCAGCCGGGCAATATCCACCCGTTCATGCAAAGCCACGCTGTGCAGCCACGCCTGGGCGGCACCTGCGGTGACCGTCAATTGCACGGTGTCGCGGTCAAACACGCTGGCTTTCCAGACGGCCTGGGCGGCATCACGGCCTGCACGGTTCTTTCCCCAGAAGTCCACCTCATAGCTGGCTGACAGCGAGACTGCGAAACGGTTTTGCGCTGCATCCACCCCGCCACTGCCACTGAGCGATTTGTTGCGGGTGGCGTTCATGCCGCCGCTCACCTCTGGCAGCAAAGAGGCCCCTGCCTCATTCCAGCGCGCCGCAGCCTGGCGCACACGTGCTGCGGCCTCTGCCACGCTCCAGCTCTGTATGCGCGCACGATCCACCACGCTATCGAGCTCGGCGCTGCCAAAGCTGCGCCACCAGTGCTGGCTCAGCGCAGCGTCGGCGTTGGCAGCATCAGCAGCAGCCTGTGGCCATTGCTGTGGCAAGGCAGGCTCTGGCTGGTCGGTATCGATCGCAGGCGCCGCACAGCCCCCCAGTACCAGCGCCGCGCCCCACGCAGCCACTGACTTATGCATACCCATTTTCATTCTCCTGCCAATGCCCGTACGGGGTCTAAACGCGCAGCCGTCTTGGCAGGCATGTAACCAAAAATCAAGCCAGTAATGACGGCGCACGCAAACGCCCCCACCATGGCGCGCACTGAAAACACCACAGGAACCCCGGCCACAATCAGTACCACACCCACCGCCAGCCCCACCAGCAGGCCCACGGCACCGCCCACCAAGGTCAGCAGGCTGGCTTCGGTCAGAAATTGCCGCAGGATGTCGCGCTGGCGAGCGCCCACAGCCATGCGGATGCCAATCTCTCGCGTGCGCTCCTTGACGGTCATCAGCATCACATTCATCACGCCAATGCCGCCAACCACCAGAGAGACCGCAGCAATCAGGCCCAGCATCATAGTCATGCTCTTGCGGGTAGCGGCTTCTGCCTGAATGCGTGCTGCCGCATTACCAATGCCGAAATCCTCGCGCCCGCCATGGCGGGCCAGCAGCAGCTGGCGCATCGCGTTTTCTGCGGCATGCACCTGCTCGGATGACATGGCCTCAATCACCACATAGTCCGGCTGCGTCTGGCTCTGGTAGACCCGCGCCCGGCCCGAGCGGTAGGGAATGAACACCATGTCGTCATAGTCCTGCGCGCCAGAATCTGCGCCGCGCTCACTCATCACGCCAATCACCTCAAAAGCCGAATTGCCGATGATGAGCTGGCGCCCCAGCGGATGGGGTTCATCCGGGAAAAAGTGCAATCGCGCCTTGTGCCCCAGCACCACCAGCGGGGCCAGATCCTGATCTTCTGCATCCGTGTAGAAGCGCCCAAGGGCCACCGGCCAGTGGTGCACGGCGGGCATTTCCTCGCTGGCCGCAAAAGCGTAAATCTGCTTGTCGGCGCTGCCATAGCGCACGGTAATGGGGTCACCGATGACAGGCAGCACCCGGCGAATGTCAGGCAGCTCGCGCACGGCCTCCAGGTCCTCCTCGGTCAGATTGCCTGCAGGCCCGCCCGTGGCCGGTGGCTTGCTGCCCATGTACAAGATGGCGGTTCCCATCGTTCCCATGCGCTCCATGACCTGGCGGCGCGCACCCTCACCAATGGCCAGCATCACGATCACTGAAGCCACGCCAATCACAATCCCCAGCAAGGTCAGGCTGGTGCGGGCGCGGTTGGTGTGCATGCCACGCCAGGCGCTGCGTGCGGCCTCCATGAGGTCGGCCCACCAGCTGGCACTGCTGCTGTCGGTGGCTGCAGGAAAGTGCGGCAAGGCAGGTATCGGTGCGCCCTCTGGCGCAGGCAAAGCCTGTGGCGCATGGGCGGCCTGACTGTCACTCACCACGCTGCCATCGCGCACTTCGATCACACGCCGCGCCTGCGCAGCCACTTCACGGTCATGGGTGATCAGCAAGATAGTGTGGCCTGCATCGGCTAGCTCGCCCAGCAAGGCCATCACCTCGGCACCGCTGTGCGAATCCAGCGCGCCCGTCGGCTCGTCGGCCAAAATAATGCTGCCGCCATTCATCAGCGCTCTTGCAATCGACACACGCTGCTGCTGTCCGCCTGAAAGCTGGTGGGGGCGGTTGTTCAAGCGCTCCTGCAGCCCCAGCCTTGCCAGCAAGCTGGTGGCACGCTGCGCACGCTCTTCTTTAGACAGCCCGGCATAGACGGCTGGCATTTCCACGTTTTCTTGCGCCGTCTCACTGGCAATCAGGTGGTAGCCCTGAAACACAAAGCCAAAAGCCTCGCGGCGCAGCCATGCCAGCGCATCGGCATCCAGCCCCGCAACGTCCTGCCCCTGAAAGTAGTAGGTGCCGCTGCTGGGCCGATCCAGACAGCCCAGAATGTTCATGAGTGTGGATTTGCCTGACCCCGAACTGCCCACCACCGCCACGAACTCGCCCGCGTAGATGTCCAGATCAATTCCGCGCAATATGGTGACCTCGGGCTGCCCTGTCGCAGCCCCGCCATAGTGCTTGCAGATGCCGCGCAGACTGATCAGTGGCGCAGCAGGTTCTGAGGAGGGCGTGCTGTCATGTACTGCATTTACCATTGCAGCCACCGCAGCGCGCTATCGGTGGTGCTCTGGCCGGTCACCACTTGCTCGCCTTCTTTCAGGCCTTCCAGTATTTGCACCTGGTGCCGGCTGCGCACGCCCACACGCACCTGCCGGGCCTCGGGCTGGTTTTTGGCGTTCAGCACCTGCGCCACATATGCACCACTGTCTCCATCGCTTTTCAAAGCAATCAATGGCACGGCCAGGGCACCTTGTGCACGGGCTGTGACAAACACCACCTGCGCGGTCATCTGCGGCATCAGCTCAGCATCCAGGTTGTCCACATCAAATAGCACGGTGTAGGCCACAGCTTTGGTGGCGGGTGCGGGCGCGCCTGTCGCCGCTCCCGCCGGTGCAGTACTGGCCGATGGCGCAGGCAATATCTGGCGAACCTGACTGCTCCAGCGGCGAGGCTTGTCCTGGTCCGCGCTGCCCAGTGTGGTGAAGTACACCGGCATATCTTCTTTGACACGGCGCACATCGGCCTCAGAGACATCGGTCCACACGGTCATGGCCGTCAGATCAGCAATACGCAAAATGCTCGGTGTCTGGTATGTGGCATTGAGTGTTTGCCCCTCACGGGCATCCACCGCAACAACGGTGCCTGTCATGGGGGCATAAATGCGCGTGTAGCTCAGTCTGACTTCGTCGGCCTTCAAGGTGGCCTGTGTCTGCGTGATTTGCGCCTTGAGGTGTTCAATCCGGGCAGCAGCACCGGCCAGTTGCGCCTGTGCAATCTGCAGATCTTCTTCGCGTGTGGCGCCATCGCGGGCCATCTGCTGCTGGCGCGACCATTGCTGCTGGGCCAGCCGGTGCTGCGCTTGCTGCTCAGCCAGCTGGGCACTCAGCCCAGCCAGAGAAGCACGGCCTGCATCCACCGTAGCCTTTTGCACACTGGGGTCAATCTCCACCAGCAGCGCCCCTTTTTGTACCTGGGTGCCCGGTGTCACCAGCAGCCGGGTGATCTGACCGGACACCTGCGCCCCCACATCCACATAGCGGCGCGGCTGAACCACACCTATGGCGGTGACTGTTGCCTCCACCTCACCTCGCGCCACCGGCGTACTTTGGTACGTCGTCACCGGGCGACTGGCCCACCACAGCATGGCACCCAGCCCACTCACCGCCACCAGGGCAATGATTGCCCAACGCTTCTTGCTACCCAACAACATCAGCCTGGCACTTTCAAAGAAAAACAAGAAAGCCCTGCGGCTTCCCACTGCACAAAAAACACATCAGCCCGGCGCTGTGCGGCACGCACATGCCTTGCCGCCACCTTGACTTACCCAGCCAGACCGAACACCGCCGCGCACGCGCCCAGCAGCCCAGCGCCGGCACCCATCCACGCAATCAGGCGCGGTGACAGCGACATCAGCCCTGCCACCAGCAGCGCTCCCAGCGACCAGAACCCCAGCATGGCAACCACCCCCACCGATGCACTCCAGGCCAGCACACAGGGCAGCAGGACTGCCGCCAAAAACAATGCGCCCAGGCTGCGCAAAACCACACGCTGCGTGGCAGGCTGCGCATCCGCGCCAGTTAACTGCTCATGGTGGCGGTCGATGGCAAAAGCCAGTGCTGCCATGCCTGCCGTAGACAGTGCCAATGCCTGCAAAGATGCGTAAAGTGCACTCATGCGGTCGTCTCCTGCACTGGCTCCAGCGGGGCCGGATGGCTTAAAGATCTGGGCTTCTTTGGCGCGCGGGCAGCGCCCATGGCACGCCGCTGGCGCTGCACACGCAAAGCCCACAGCGCGCACAGACCTGCAGCCACCGCAAACAGCTCCACGCCTGCACTTTCCCAGTCGCCCTCCAGCAGGTAGGCAAGCAAGTGCTCGTCCGTAGTGAGCGCATTGAGTACGGGCAGTGCAAGACACAGCAGCGCAAGCACCCCCAGTTGCTCACGCCATGCAGCAGCAGGGGGGCGGGCCAGCGCGTGCAGCAAGCTGAGCAGCCACACCGCAAAAAATGCCCCCAGCTCCCAGTCATCGCGGTGAGCCAGGTGAACAGGAATGACGCGGTTGGCCCACAGGAAGCCCACGCATGCCACCGCCAGCCCGGCAATGGCCGCCACGTTCATCCCCTCTATCAACCGGTAAACCGACGCGGTTGCGCCGCCAAACTCACCCTGATGCTTGCCGCGGCGTTTGACCATGAACAAAATGGCGCCCGTGGCCATCATGGCGCTGCCGGCCAGCCCGCAGACGAAGTACACCCACTTGAGCATCCAGCCGCCAAAGGGAACCATGTGCAAGCCCCCCATGACCGACTGGGCCAGCCTGGCGGTGCCACCATCGGTATCGCCGGGTGCGCGAACCTGAAGCACCTCACCCGTCGATCCCGAGAACATGGCCATGCCGCTGGTGGAGCTCAATCGCCGGTTCACGCTGTCTTGCGCGTTCCAGCCATACACGCCAATACGTGCCGATGCGTCACCCGGATAGTCCACCACCACCGCCCGCACAGGCTGACCTATCAAGGCCTGCCCTCGCACCACAAACGGCTCCAGATCAGGAACCGCCATGAAGTGCCCCGAGCGTTGTGGCTTGCCCGGCTCGTTCAGCTCGGACAAGTACGTGCGGGTGCTGTCGGCGCCCGCTCCAAAGTACGCTGCAATGCCTGCAGGCATGAACGTCAAACCTGAAATCGCTATGCCCGTATACGCAATCATGAGCTGAAACGGCAAGGTCAGCACTGCCACGGCGTTGTGTGCATCCAGCCAGCTGCGCTGCCCTTTGCGGGGCCGGAATGTAAAGAAATCCTTGAAGATGCGCCGGTGCGTAATGACGCCACTCACCAAAGCGACCAGCATCGCCATGGCCGCAACCCCCACGATCCACAGCCCCAGCTGACCTGCATGCAGCTGGTAGTGAAAGTCCACAAAGTGATGGCCACCCATGGTCTGGCGCACCGGCTGCTCGCTTTGCGCAATGAGCGGCTCTCCGGTCGCGCTGTCCAGCTCTGCTGACGCGTACTGGCCATTGGCATCAAACCAGAACACGCGCAAATCGCCAGCACCGTCTGCCTCCGCAGGCCACAGCTCCCACATGCCTGCACCGGGGTGCTGCTGCTGCATATAGTTTGTTGCCCACGCCAGACGCTGGCTGAGCGAGGCTGCTGGCGCTGACTGGGCTGTGGCCTTGGCATCATTGGCAGCCTTTTCCTGGGCATGGTGCTCCGGGGTCATCCAGTGGGTGATCGGATCTTGAAACACCGCCAGCGTGCCGGTCAGAAACACCGCAAACAGCAGCCAGGAAAACCACAGCCCGCACCAAGTGTGCAGCCATGACTGCGCCTGCCGAAAACCACCTTGCCCTGCGCGCAGGGCTTTCTTTTTCTGACCCATCACTCAACCCCACACAACCGAAAGCAGCATGGCAGCACCCAGCAGCGCCACCACCGCAGTGAGCAATACGCCCCAGACACGGCCCAATGGCACCGGTGCAAACGCCCAGATGACCGCCGCAACGTACAGCACAAAACTGGTTTGCACACCCGCCAAAATGGCCTCCACTTTGCTGGCCTGCATGGCCCCCCACAGCACGACCCAGGCGCTGGACAGCCCATAGCCCCCCAGCACAGCGGCCGCTATGCGCGAAACAGTCGCCCAGCTCGGGTATCTGTCAGAAAACTGATCCATCACTGCCATCCCATCAGAACCGACCCTTCAGGGTCACTGCCATGGTGCGTTTTTCACCATAGAAATTGCCATAGCCGGCGTAGCCCACGGTGCTGTAGTACGTCTTGTCAAACAGGTTGCCAACGTTCAATGCAACGCTCCAGTCCTTGTTGATCACATAGCCCAGACGGGCAGACCAGATGGCATAGCCTGCCGATGTGAACTGGTACGGCGTCCACGCACCGTCATAGCGGCCACTGACGGGGTTGTAGGCATTGATGCCCGATGCGCGGAAGGTCGAGCCTTGCGCCACAACGCCAGCGCCCAGACTCCAGCCACGCAGGGCACCGCTCATGCGGTAATCGGCCCACGCCTTGAACAGATGGCGCGGTGTGACGGTGCTAAATTGCGCGCTGTCTTTGCGCTTGTCTTCGTTGTCGTTGTACGTGTAGCCCACCGCCACCTGCAGGTTGGGGGTGATGCGCCCCGTCACCTCCAGGTCGATGCCCTGGCTGAGCTGATAACCATCACGGAAGTAGCAGCAGCCACCGCGCCAGTCGGTCTGCGGGTAAGCGGGGTCCACCACGCCCTGACCTTTTTTCTCGGTACGGAACAGGGCCGCGCTGGCCATCAGATCACGGCCCCACTCACCCTTGATACCCAGTTCATAGGTGCGCCCGCGCACAGGGTCCAGCGGCACCCCCGGCAGCGGCGCCGAGAACTTGCCTGCTTGCGACTGGTAAATTTCTGCCGTGCTGGCGTACACACTGGTTGTTTTGGACAGGTCATACACCACCCCTACATAGGGCACAAACACATGGCTTTCACGGCTTTTTGACGTGAGCAGGCCCTGCATATCGTGCTGGGTGTTGTTATCTTTCAGGGTATAGCGACCACCCAGGATCACTGCAAAATCCTCAATGGGCCGCAAGCGCAATGAGCCATAGACACCCGACTTTTGCGTGCGGGTCTGCGAGCCCCCCGTCCATGCGCCCAAAGGGTAGCCAGGGTCTGCCGGAGGGGTACGATCAAACACATCGGCGGGGCCAATGCGGGGCCACAGGTTGCGATTGAAATCGCTGGTGCGGTGCATGTCCCAGCCCACGATCACATCGTGGCGTTGGCCAAAGGCATCAAAGCCGCCTTGCACATTCACATCCAGACTGGTTTCACGCGCATTGGATTTGCTCTGGTGAATCCACCAGTCAGTACCATCCAAAGTGACGGGGTCTGGTGCATTCTCAATTTCAGCGCCATTCACACCCTCATTGAAGCGGGTATGCCGCAGCTGTGTTTTCAGTTGCCAGTTGGATGTCAGCTGGTGCTCCAGCTTGGCAAACACGGTTTTGTTTTCACGCTCAATCCAGTTCCACGGCGCGCCCATGTTCGTGTCACGTGGCAAACCGATATCACTGCCATCTGCATAGCGCGGCAAGCTGGCGTTAAAACCTGTGTTGCGGTCTTTTTGGTAGCTGGCACCCAGCATCAGCGTGGTTTCCGGAGCAACATCCATCTCCAGCGCGCCGTAAAGCATTTGCCGCTTCAGGCGCGACGGCTTGGCCATTTCGCGGCGGTCGTGATTGACCGCCACAAAACGCCCGCGTAAGCTGCCTTCGGCGTTGAGTGCGCCGGTGGTATCCAGCTCTGCGCGGTAGTTATTCATCGTGCCGCCAGACAGCAGCACCTGCGTCTGGCGCTGCGCCAAAGGGCGCTTGTAGGTGAAGTTGATGACACCGCCAGCCTCGCCAGCGCCAAACATCCCATCGGCACCACGCAGCAGGCTGACACTGTCAAACTGCGCCATGTCCAGACTGCGCGTGCCCGAGCGGGTAGAGCCTGCCGCACCACCGTCATAGCGCACATTGCTGATCTGCAGACCCCGCGAAAGGTAGGTGGTATCCAGCCAGCTCTCCTCGCGTGTCACGCCCGTGGTCTGGTTCATGACGTCATCCAGCGTGCGCAGCGCCTGATCGTCCATGCGCTGGCGCGTGATGACCGTGACGGATTGCGCAATTTCGCGCAAGGACTGCGCCGCCTTCCCCACTTCCACAGCCTTGGGCACGTAAGAGTCGCTGGCTTCGCTGTAGACGCTAGGGGCCAGCTTTTCGGTCACCGTCACCTCATCCAGCGCAGCCGCAGCTGAAGGCGTGGATGCAGCTTGTGCCCAGGCCGCACAGGGCAAGGCAAAAGCCAGAGATGCCGCCACGGCGTGGGCATGCAAAGGGCCGGGCACGGCACGGGAAAACGCGCTGAAAGAATGGGACAGCATGAGCGGGAAAAGAGCGAAATCTATGAAAAAGCCCATAGAAACCGCACGGTGCGCTTGCTAGGAGCTGCCAGTAATTGCTGTGGCTAGAACGGAAAAACACCGTTTGGCTGGCAGGCAATGCAACTGATAACAAGTCTCAATTGCATAATCGATCGCATTGTAAAGACTTTGTAAATACGCGGCGCACTTGTCGCAAAAATCTGACGCAAGCGCCCATGCCCCTGCTTGGGCGAAAGCGCACCTGCCTAGCGCACGGCCATTCACCGCGACCGCATTACCCCCGCCACACACTGCGTTGTGCTGGGCATGCGCCACATACACCCAACGCGCCCAGCACCGCAGGCAGCAGCGCCCTCGCAACCTCGCCTGCGTACACAAGGCGGCTTCACGCCCCCTCGCACCGGGCAAAGGCTGGCAGGGCTCCATGCATAACAAAAAAGAGAGCTTCCAGCGCTTACGCACTGGTCTTTTCAAATACAAAACACTTTGAAAACATTTTTCATCAAGCGCTAACAGCTCATGTTTTCTAACTCTGTGTACACATTGCAGCCAGCAGGCCTGCCGCACAAGGTCACCCTCCCCATCAAAAACCAGCCCAGCAACACCCCCCTCAAAAATGTAAAAAACCTTACAAACGAATCAACTAATCAAAAAAACCAAAAAGACATGCAACAGCAAAACCAACCAAAAGCAATCAAAACACCATCAAAAAACATGCATCAGCACTCAAATTCAAAAATAGCTTTCGCAGGATTTGTAACCCTGATTTTTTACTCCCGCCGAAATAAAGCTTTTTACAGACAGATCACACCAAGATAACGACAAAACATTTTTGCGAAAATTGAAAAACAATAACGTCGCTTAAAAAGCGCTAATTTCACCCACAAACCCCACAAAAACCCACCAAGTACAAGAAAACAGCAACGCCAGCCAGCAGCGTTTTGCATTTCGCCGGGTTGCTCCAGAATGGAAAAAGTCTTTGCCACTTTCCATTGCCATGTCCAACACCACCGCTCTCCACTGCGCATCCGAAGCAGGCCACGCACAGTCTCAGCCCATCGTGCTGCACCGGGCAGCCAGTGATTTACCTGCCAGCAAGCAGCCATCCACATGGTCGATTCCTGCCATTCAGGCGTTGCTGGATTTGCCGCTGATGGATTTGCTCTTTCAAGCGCAGCAGGTGCACCGCGCCCACTGGCCAGCCAATGAAATTGAGCTGGCAACGCTGCTGTCAGTCAAAACCGGCGGGTGCCCGGAAAACTGCGGTTATTGCCCGCAGTCCGCAGAATTTGACACCGGGGTGCAAGCACAGAAGTTGATGGACATTGATGCGGTGCGCAGCGCAGCGCAGGCCGCCAAAGATGCCGGAGCCTCACGCTTTTGCATGGGGGCCGCCTGGCGAGCGCCCAAGGATCGCGACATTGAAAAAATGGGCGCACTCATCGCTGAGGTTAAAAGCCTGGGCCTTCAGACCTGCGCCACGCTGGGCATGCTCCAGCCCCATCAGGCCCAGTCATTGCGCGCTGCCGGCCTGGACTACTACAACCACAACCTGGACACAGCCCCCGAGTACTACCAGGACGTGGTCAGCACGCGCCAGTATCAGGACCGCCTGGACACGCTGCAGGCCGTGCGCGATTCAGGCATCAGCGTGTGCTGCGGCGGCATCATTGGCATGGGCGAATTGCCCGTGCACCGTGCGGGCCTGATTGCGCAGCTGGCCAATATGCAGCCCTACCCGGACTCCGTTCCCATCAACAGCCTGGTGCGCGTGCCAGGCACTCCGCTGGCAGACAGCGAACCCGTTGACCCGCTGGACTTTGTGCGCGTGATTGCACTTGCTCGCATCACCATGCCGCAAGCCCGTGTACGCCTGTCTGCAGGCCGCCAGCAACTGGGCGAGACGGTTCAGACGCTGTGCTTTCTTGCCGGAGCCAACTCCATCTTCTACGGCGACAAGCTACTGGTCACCGGCAACCCCAGCTTTGACGCCGACAAAGCCCTGATGCAAAAACTTGGCCTGCGCGGTGCCTCCACTGGCACACCCAGCCAAGCGTGAAAGAAAGTACGCCATGTCTGCACCACTGAGCCGACACCATGCGACATCGGTCGCCTATGTGGGACTCTTCGCCGCACTGATGGCGGTACTGGGCCTGGTGCCCAAGATTGATCTGCCCTTTGGCGTTCCCATTACCTTGCAGTCACTGGGCGTCATGCTGGCTGGCTGCCTGCTGGGCGGTTTGCGCGGCTTTCAGGCCATCACCCTGTTCCTGATTGCTGTCGCTGCGGGCCTGCCCTTGCTTGCAGGCGGGCGGGGTGGCATGGGCGTCTTCCTGACACCGTCATCAGGCTATCTGGTTGGATACGCACTGGCCGCTGGCGTCACCGGCTGGCTGATGCGCTGGCTGCCCGTACACAGCCCACGCCGGGCAGCAACCAGCGCTTTCATCGCATCAGCGCTCGGCGGCATTGTGTTTTTGCACCTGCTGGGCATTGCAGGCTTGATGCTGTTTGCCAAGTTGACACTGCAACAAGCGATATGGATTGACCTGGCGTTTGTACCCGGCGACCTGATCAAGGCGCTGCTGTGTGCCGCCATTGTGCACAGCGTAGCCAAGGCCATGCCGGACTGGCGCATGGGGGGTCGCACGTCATGCCATGCCTGAGGCCTGCGCCAGCCTTGCCGTTTGATGCGGCAGGCGGCATCCACGCACTGCCTGCCGCCTTCCAGACCATGCACGGCCCACTGGCTTACTGGGCTGGCACGCAGGGTGAGGCCACGGCTTTGCGCTGCGACACCCAGCAATGGAGCTATGCCCAGTTGCATGCGCTGGTACAAACGCGCGCAGCAGACATTGAGCGCCAGGCTCCAGGGCACACGCCGCTGCTGCCCATGCACCTGAGCGCGTGCGAAATGGTCATCGAGTTTTTGGCCACCAACTGCAGCGGGCGCTGTGCTGCCATTGGCGATGCACAGTGGCCCGATCACGTGCTGCATGCCGTACAGGCCAGCCTGACCAGCCTGCCTGCCGCCCCCCCGGATACGCCCGCACAGCTTCAGCCGTTTTACGTGGGTTTTACCTCGGGCAGCACAGGCCAGCCCAAGGGCTTCAGACGCCATCACCTGTCATGGGCAGAAAGCTTTCGCGTGGGCCTAGCGGACCTGGGGCAGGACATGCACCAGCACATCCTCTCGCCCGGGCAGATGACGCATTCTCTGTTCCTGTTTGGTGCCTTGATGGGCATCTGGATGGGCACAGGTGCCACGGTGCAAAACCAGTTTTCTGTCGCACAGACCTTGCTGGACGTGGCATCCACAAGCGCATGCGCTGTGGTGGCTGTGCCCAGCCAGCTGCTGCTGGTGCTGCAGTACGCACAGCGCCATGCGCTGCCCCCGCAGCCCCAAGTCAAACTGGTACTGATCAGTGGCGCACGCTGGCTGCGGGAGCACTCTGGCGCACTCAAAGCCCTCTTTCCACAGGCACGCATCATTGAGTTTTACGGGGCATCAGAGGCCAGCTTCATCACATGGATGGAGGCCCGGGCCGACACCCCTGCGCAAGCGGTAGGCCAGCCCTTTAGCAACGTGCAGCTGCGCGCTGCCCAGCACCCCGAGCACAGCGCTGAAACCACCCAGGCACAACCCATCTGGGTGCGCAGTCCTATGCAGTTCATGGACTATGTACATGCTGCAGACGGCTCTGCTGCACAGCAGTCAGGGCCCTGGCTGTCCGTCAGAGACATGGGCCGTATCGACGCAAACGGGCAACTGCATCTGTATGGGCGCGAAAAACGCATGCTGGTCACCAAGGGAAAAAACCTGTTCCCCGAAGAGGTGGAGCAACACCTGCTCAGCCACCCTGACGTGGCCCACGCCAGCGTACAGGCATTGCCTGATACCTTGCGCGGCACACAGGTGCACGCCGTCTTGCAGTGGCGCACCCCCGATGCAGCAGCCGCTGAACCTTGGCCGGGCGCTTTGGCGCTCGTGCAATGGTGCCGCAGCACTCTGGATGCTTACAAAGCGCCCCGGCGGTGGTGGGTCTGGCAAGGTCCATGGCCCCAGACACGCAGCGGCAAGACAGACCATGAGACATTGCTGGCCACCCTGCAGGCAGCCCACCAAGGGCGCCCTTCGCCCCACTTACAGCCATGGCGATAAATCCAGCCACCACCGCATGGCCCATTGTGGGCTGCGCGCGCACGCCGGTGGTGCCTGTCAACGGGGCCTTCAAAGCACTGTCGCCCCACGCCCTGGCAGCGCCTGTGCTGCAGCATTTGCTGCAGCAAAGTGGCGTGCCAGCGCATGCCGTCGATGGCGTGGTCATTGGCAATGCCCTGGCCGCAGGCGGCAACCCCGCAAGGCTGCTGGCGCTGGCCGCAGGATTGCCGCAATCGGTGCCTGCCGTCACGGTGGACACCCAGTGCTGCTCGGGCCTGGACGCCATCACGCTGGCCTGTGGCTGGCTGGCACTGGGTCATGCAGACATCGTCATCGCTGGCGGTGTCGAAGCGTGGAGCCGCGCACCGCTGCGCATGCACCGCCCGTTGAACGCGGACCAGCCTGCGCAGGCCTACCTGCAACCCGCTTTCAGCCCGTGGCCCGAGCGTGACCCCGACATGCTCGATGCCGCAGCGGCCGTGGCCCAGCGCATGCAGATCAGCCGCGCTGAACAAAACCGCTATGCCATTGCCAGCCACGAACGTGCCGTATCCCACGCGGCGCAGCTGATGCAAGAGATCGTCCCCATTGCCGGCATCACGCAAGACGTTTATCCCCGTTCATTGCAAGCACAGCGCGTGGCACGCATGCCTGTGGTGCGAGGCATCCACTCGGCTGCCCGCATTGATTGCAGCTTGCAGGCTGTGGCCATTTCTGCACAGGCGGATGGCGCAGCACTGGTGTTGCTGGCCAGCCCGCAGGCCTGTAAACGCTGGAACTTGCAGCCCAAAGCGGCATGGCTAGGTGCCAGCAACCTGGGCGCAGCCCCTGAAGCACCACTTCTGTGCGCACATATCGCCGCTCAGCACTTGCTGCAGCGCCACGCACTGAGTGCGCAGGCATTGAGCAACGTCGAACTGCACGATGCTTTTGCCGTTCAAGGCTTGCTCTTTGCCCGTGCGCTGGGACTACGCAGCGAGCAGCTCAACCCCGCAGGCGGCGGCCTGGCGCGCGGCCACCCCATTGGCGCATCTGCAGCCATCGCGTTTGTGCGCGCCCTCGCCACCTGGAGCCACTGCGCCACGGCACAGCAGCCTTATGCCATGGCCTGCGCAGCCGGTGCAGGCGGGCTTGGCACGGCAGCACTGATCGGCCCATGGTTGCCATAAAGCATCCCAGGCACCTGTGTCTTTAAAAACAAGGCCCATGCCCGCATGTACCGTAAAGTCATGACCACGCACCTCCTGCAGGCATCAAGACGGGCTTGCTGACCGGCCACCGCAAAGCTTGTACCCAGGCTGCACAGCATGTGTTTTTGTGATTTTTGGCGTACCCGTGCTGGCAAAAAGTTGTCATGCACTGGTTGTGGCTGCTGCACGCTGCCCGCTCTGCCGCCCATGCCATGCCAGACAGACTAGAAAAAAGAAGGAAGGAAGGAAGGAAGGAAGGAAGGTTATTTTTTACCCCCTGCGCTTGACCTTCCAATGATGTCAACCTTTACGCTACGCACCATTGCAATGAGCATGAGTAAAGAACATGAACCAGCCAAGTCAAAATCAAAGCCTGTCCCGTGCCGCAGAGATCAGCCTGCCTGTCGAAGGCATGAGCTGTGCCAGCTGTGTCGGCAGGGTTGAATCGGCACTGCGCAAACTCAGCGGTATTGACCAGGTGTCTGTCAACTTAGCCACCGAGCGGGTTCATCTTGCATCGAATGGCGGTCTGGACATCATGGCTGTCGTTCACACCATCGAAAAAGCTGGCTACGAAGTACCCGCCCGCACCACAGAGCTGGCCATCGAGGGCATGACCTGCGCCTCCTGCGTGGGGCGCGTCGAACGGGCCCTCAAGGCAGTCCCCGGTGTCTCTGAAGCCAGCGTGAATCTGGCCACCGAGCGGGCAACGGTGCGCGGCGTGGCGCCAGTAGAGCATCTGCTGGCCGCGCTCGAAAAGGCCGGCTATCCGGGCCGGGCCATCGACGCCTTTGCACAAAATACCGATGAGGCTGCCACTGCGCAGAAAGATGCAGAGCGCGCAGCCCTGCAACGCGACCTGCTGATTGCCACGGTGCTGGCGCTGCCGGTCTTTGTGCTGGAAATGGGCTCCCACATGATTCCGGCCATGCACCATTGGGTCATGACCTCTTTGGGCATGCAAGCGAGCTGGTATTTGCAGTTTGCGTTGACCACCCTCGTGCTGCTGATCCCCGGTCGCCGGTTTTATCTCAAGGGCATTCCCGCCCTGCTGCGGGCCGCCCCGGATATGAACTCCCTGGTGGCCGTTGGCACTTTGGCTGCGTATATGTATTCGGTCGTGGCAACGTTCCTGCCCCACCTGCTGCCCGCAGGCACCGTCAATGTCTACTATGAGGCGGCAGCGGTCATTGTGGCCCTGATATTGCTGGGTCGTTTTCTGGAAGCTCGCGCCAAAGGGCGTACCTCGCAAGCCATCCAGAGGCTGGTCGGACTGCAAGCCAAGACAGCACACGTCATCCGCAATGGCCAGCGCATGGACATTGCGCTGGCAGAAGTGGTGACTGGCGACACAGTCGAAGTGCGCCCCGGCGAACGTGTACCTGTGGACGGCACCGTGCTGGAAGGCCGAAGCTATGTGGACGAGTCCATGATTACCGGCGAGCCTGTTCCTGTCGAGAAAATCCCCAGCAGTTCGCTGGTCGGCGGCACCGTCAACCAAAAAGGTGCCTTCACCATGCAGGCAACCGCTGTCGGCGGGCATACCGTGCTGGCCCAGATCATCCGTCTGGTCGAGCAAGCCCAGGGGGCCAAGCTGCCTATTCAGGCGGTGGTGGACAAAGTCACTTTATGGTTTGTGCCAGCGGTCATCGGCGCAGCTTTGCTGACGTTTCTCGTATGGCTGGTGTTTGGCCCATCCCCCGCGCTGAGCTTCGCACTGGTCAACGCTGTGGCGGTTCTGATCATTGCCTGCCCATGCGCCATGGGACTGGCTACCCCGACCTCCATCATGGTGGGCACTGGGCGCGGCGCAGAGCTGGGCATCTTGTTTCGCAAAGGCGAAGCCTTGCAGCTGCTCAAGAACGCCAAGGCGATTGCCGTTGACAAAACCGGCACCCTGACCGAAGGGCGCCCCGCATTGACCGATCTGGAAGTGCTGCAAGGCTTTGAGCGCGCACAAGTGCTGGCGCTCATGGCGGCTGTGGAGTCTCGCTCGGAGCACCCCATCGCCCGCGCCATCGTAGAGGCGGCGCAGCAAGAGGGCCTTACGCTGCCTGAGCTGACTGACTTTGAATCCATCACGGGCATGGGCGTGCACGCCATCGCTGACGGCCAGCGCGTTGAAGTGGGCGCCGACCGCTACATGCGTTCACTGAGCTTGGACGTCACCGTGTTTGACAGCACCGCACAACGTTTGGCAGCAGAAGGCAAATCCCCCCTGTACGTTGCGGTGGATGGCAAGCTGGCTGCAGTGGTTGCCGTTGCAGACCCCATCAAAGCGAGTACGCCAGATGCCATTGCTGCACTGCACGCACTGGGCCTCAAGGTCATCATGATCACCGGCGACAACCAGCGCACCGCGCAAGCTATTGCCGCCAAGCTCGGTATTGACGAGGTGGTGGCCGAGGTGATGCCCGAGGGCAAAGTTCAGACCATCGAGCGCCTGAAGCAGGCACATGGTCATGTAGCGTTTGTCGGTGACGGCATCAACGATGCCCCAGCACTGGCGGTTGCTGATGTGGGCCTGGCGATTGGAACGGGCACAGATGTGGCCATAGAGGCCGCTGACGTCGTATTGATGTCCGGCAGCCTGCAAGGCGTCCCCAACGCCATTGCCCTGTCAAAAGCCACGATTGGAAATATTCACCAGAATCTCTTCTGGGCGTTTGCTTACAACACCCTGTTGATTCCCGTGGCCGCTGGCGTCCTCTACCCCGCCTATGGCGTATTGCTGTCACCCATATATGCGGCAGGTGCCATGGCTTTATCCAGCGTCTTTGTTCTGGGCAATGCCTTGCGCCTGCGTGGGTTCAAGGCACCGCAAAGCGCTGATGCCCAGGCTTGATCAGACAGCCAAGGAGTACTTATGAATATTGGTCAAGCCGCCAAGGCTTGCGGAGTTTCGGCCAAGATGATTCGTTACTACGAATCTGTGGGTCTGATCCCAGCCGCCAGCCGCACGGACTCAGGTTACCGTGCTTACACTGAATCCGATATTCATATGCTGCGCTTCATCCGCAGAGCCCGAGACCTGGGGTTTGCTGTCGCAGAAATCCATGACCTGCTGGGATTGTGGCGTGACCGTTCACGCAAGAGCGCTGACGTCAAGCGCGTGGCGCAGCAGCACATTGACGATCTTCATCGCCGCATCGAAGACCTGCGCCAGATGGCCGACACCTTGCAGGCCTTGACCGCTTGCTGTGCAGGGGACGATCGACCAGATTGCCCCATCCTTGCAGGCCTTGAAAAGCCAGAAAATATGCAGGCAGATTCGGCAAAAAAACAGCGCTCTGTATCCGCTCTGCGGCATTGAAATAGCAGTGAGGCTGGGCCTCAAATTTACGCATGCAGCGCGCACCTCTAGCGCGCGAACGACTAGACACTCGGCAAGGTGTTCTGGATACAAAAATGGCGCAAGATAGCGCCATTATTTTTTCCACATAGCCCGTTTGCGCTCACACGCAGACGGGCTATGTCTTTCAGGCCACTGCTGGCGGATAACCGGCCTCTGTCAGGGCCGCTGCTACTGCGTCTTGCGAAGCAGATGTCTGAACTTGCACCAGGTGCGCAGGTATATCGATGGTCACCTTGGCATCGGCATCGATCGAATGAATCACTTTTGTCACTTTGCCTGCACAGCCACCGCAAGTCATGCTGTTGATTTGAAATTGCATCAGAAAACTCCTTGAAAAATGTAGTAGCAGCA
Source organism: Comamonas avium (assembly GCF_014836675.1). GTDB lineage: Bacteria > Pseudomonadota > Gammaproteobacteria > Burkholderiales > Burkholderiaceae_C > Comamonas > Comamonas avium. Next base: position 323,123 of record NZ_JACSQK010000003.1, on the reverse strand, counting down.
GACTAAGGCTTACCACCGTGAGAAGGTCAAGCAGCACTTCAAATTCAATTCAAATCAGTAGCTGGCACCACACTTGACCACCACAGGTTCCAGTGACTTTGACTCTTGGGCACCACGCAAAGCACGCTGATGCCTTTGGCTATGTGTCTTTGGCCACAATCTACGCTCATGTACGAGCTAGAACCAGCTGCATGTGGTTCGCTCGGGTGCAGCTCAAACGCTCAATACACGCAACCCGGCGCTTGCGTCACACCGATCTGTGCGAGGCTTTCAAGAAGCGCCACATGTAGAAAACGCCCATTGCAGGAAACAGTGCAAACAAGCCAAAAATCCACATTGCGCCATTGCCCAGCGCACCCGGCTCCGTCTGTGTAGACACCCCCGTGGCATTGGCCACCAAGCCCACCAAAGCTGCCCCCACGGCCATGCCATACAGCTGCACCGTAGTGATCGCAGATGCAGCCACGTCGGCATCATCCTTGTCAGCGCTGTGCATGATGGCATTGAGCACATGGGGCCAGGCCATCCCTACTCCCAGGCCAATGGCCGCCAACGCCACTGCGCAGATGCTCAGTGCCCACGTTCCCTGGGAAGGTATGGCCATTGCAAGCACAACCAAACCAGTAGCACCTATCGCAGGCCCGGCAACCATCAGTCTGCGTACCGTGGCACCTGATTTTCCGGAGAAAAACACGGAGGCCAATGACCACCCGCCTGCCAGCAACGCAGTGACGTAGCCCGCTGTCAAAGGCTGAAGCCCATGCAGATGCTGCAGAAAATAAGGGACAAAAATCTCGGTCATCGTGCCCATCAAAAGCAGGGCCACCACGGCATAGAGCATGCCCAGCGGGTGCCCAATGGACGTACCACCTCGTGGCAGCAAACGAGCTGCGGCCTGCCGCTCAGTGCTCAGCGCCAGGCCACCCACCAGCAAGCCCGCCAAGACACTGAGCCATTGCAGTGCCGAACCCGTCACCACACTGGCCGTTGCAATCAGCAAGACAGACAGCGCCAGGAAAGCAATCTGCCGCGTTGCAATACCGCTGCCAGTCACGCTGACGGGCTGCAGCATGCGCTCAGGGTTCAACTGCCGAAACACCAAAAGCATCTGTGCCGCCAGCAGGGGCAACAAGGCCCAGAAAGCCCAGCGCCAGTGGCCGGACTGTGCAAACAAGCCCCCCACTGCAGGCCCGCTCAAGGTTGCAATACCCCACATCCCCGAGACCAGTGCAATCGCTCGCGGCCACAAATGCGGTGGAAACACCATGCGAATCAAGGTATAGCTCAAGGCCCCCACCACACCGCCACCTAGCCCTTGCACCGTGCGCCCCAGCAACATGGCAGGCATGCTGGCTGCGGTGGCACAGACCAGCGTACCCAGCGCAAACACCAGCAACGCTCCCACCATCGCGCCTCTGGCCGTACTGCAAGCCATCAGCTTCACAGACAGTGCAGCACCGATGATCGATCCCACGACAAACAGCGTTGTGCTCCATGCATACCACTGCAGACCACCAATTTCCTGCACTACCGAGGGCAGGACTGTGGTCACAATATGCACATTGATCGCGTGCATTGCGACGGCTCCGGTCAGTGCCAGCGCCGTCAGCCCGTGTGCTCGCCCCAGCAATGCGCCCCAGCTGCCAGATGGACCGTCTGCCACTGCAATGGTGGGCTCTTTGGATGTCATGCTTGTCATATGTTTCTTTTGCACCAGAATAATGCAAGTATTCTCTTTGATAAAAGAGCAAGCCCCAAATAAACAAAGCAATAACTTGCATAAATAAATGCCATCACACGCCACCTCTTCTGATGCACCTTCTGCATTGCGCATGCTCGAAACGATGAAGCGCCTGGCACCCGTCAGCACCAGCGCCTTGGCAAAGGCGCTGCAAATGACCCCGGAAGCAGCGCGACAGCAGATCAACAAGCTGGTGGAGCAAGAGCTGGTACAGGGCACAACGCAGCCACCAAAGGGGGCCGGGCGTCCCCGCCAGTTATGGACTTTGACGCCAGCCGGGCAGCGTTACTTTCCCGATGCACATGCCCAGCTGACCGTGCAGCTCATTGGTTCCATCCGGAAATTGTTTGGTGAACGCGGACTCGATGAACTCATTACAGACAGAGAAGTCGATGCCCGTACACGCTACGCCCAGGCATGCACGGCGCAAGATTTACCGCAACGGCTCGAGCAGCTGGCCAAAATTCGAACCCTTGAAGGCTACATGGCACATGTGGAGCCACATGGCGAGGGCTGGCTTCTGGTGGAAAACCACTGCCCGATCTGTGCCGCAGCACAGAGCTGCCGTGGATTTTGCAGATCCGAACAATGTCTCTTCCAGGAAGTCGTGGGCCACCTGGCTACGGTAGAGCGTGGAGAATACCTGCTGGAAGGTGGCCAGCGCTGCGTCTATCAGATACGCCCCGCCCGCAGTGCCGTCAGCACCCTCTGAGCCCCCTCTCAGCACCCACGAGACATTCCATCTTTGAAGGCGCAACTGCGCAGCCGGGGCAGCGTCTGCAGCACGCTTGATCTTCACATCGAGCACCGCTGAGTGCCGGCACAGGATCGCCTGCGGGCCAATCACCTGACGCAGCATACAGATTGAAACGTACTGAGCTTGTCCATCATTGAAGGCGCACGACAATCTGATCGTATGAGCCACACCCAAACTGCTGACGCCTCTCATCCCTACGACGCCCTGACGCCCGACTGCGTGCTGGACGCGCTCAATGCCGCAGGCTTATGGCCAGATGGTCGTTTGCAGGCGCTTGGCTCCTACGAAAACCGTGTGTACCAGGCTTGTCTGGACAAGCCGGTAGAGGGCTGCGACAAAGTGGTTGCCAAGTTCTATCGACCTGGCCGCTGGAGCGACGCACAGATTCAAGAAGAACATGCGTTTGCCAAAGAGCTGCAACAGGCCGAAGTGCCGGTGATCGCCCCCCTGCCATTGCAGGCTGCCACGCTGCACCACCACGCAGGTTTTGCGTTCAGCATCAGCCCTTGGCGCGGTGGACGAACGCCCGAGCTGGAAGACTGGGACACCCTGGAGTGGATTGGCCGCTTTCTGGCCCGCTTGCATGTGACTGGTGAGAAAAAAAGTTTCACCTCCCGCCCGCCGCTGGACGTGCAAACCATGGGTATGCAGCCCATGCAATGGCTCTTGCAGCATGCCGACATGCCGCCTCATGTGCGCCAGCGCTGGCAACCGGCATGCGAAGCCGCCCTTGCGCAAGCTGCACACACGCTGCAATCTACCCCTTACCGCAGCATTCGCCTGCATGGTGACTGCCACCCGGGCAACATTCTGTGGTCCCCCGTAGATGCGGATGGCAGAGGTGGCCCGCATTTTGTGGATCTGGACGATGCACGCATGGGCCCTGCCGTGCAGGACCTGTGGATGCTGCTGTCAGGCGATCGCATGCAGCGCAGCCAGCAACTTTCGACCTTGGTAGAAGGTTATGAACAAATGCGTGCGTTTGACCGGCGAGAGCTGGCACTGATTGAGCCACTTCGCACACTGCGCCTGATTCACTACAGTGCATGGCTGGACCAGCGCTGGAGCGATCCCGCTTTTCCGCGTGCCTTTCCCTGGTTCGGGACTGAAACATATTGGCTCGAACAAACCGCCACCCTGCAAGAGCAGCTGCAGGCCATGCAAGACGAACCTCTGTATATCTGAAGACCGTTAAAAACCACCGGGTGACACAAGGCCTCCCATCGCTCAAGCCGCTGGTCGCTCCATGCGAAGACCCATTCAACAGGCCCGTCCTGCAAACGTCCAGGCCAGAGCATTTACCTTTCGCCGTTTTTATCCGGCTCATAAAAAAAGCCTTCCCGCCTGAGCGGGAAGGCACTTACTAGAGCCCAGAAACAACGCGCAGATGCGCCAGCTCAGAACGTACTCAGCACATTGATGAACCAGCCACGGCTGCGGTAGGAAAGATCGGTCAAGTCGTCAGAATAGTTGGTGAAGTTGTAGCCCACGCCCGCCTTCACATGCTTGCCCACATGCCTGTAGACAGCGACCAGTGCGCCCGCGCGAGCATCTTGCGCTTCCTTGGCGCGCAGATTGCGCACCTCGGTCACGATGTCCCACTCATGCACCCAGTGCCAGTCGGCGCGCAATACCACCAGATCTGCTCGGCTGGAGAACCAGGGGCCATCCACCTTGTTCATGCGCAGCTTGCCCACGCGCAGGCCGTACTTGAAGCCCAGAGAGACCCACGGTTTGACGTCCCAGATGGTGTCCACCGCGAAAATCTGGCTCTTTTGTGCATAGTCGGCCACTTGCCCGTTGCTATCGAGCTGACCAGCCGTGGGCACGTTGTTGTAACTGGTCAGCTTGACCAAAGTGTTCCAGCGGTCATTGTCCACCGGGCGGTAAGCCGCGCCAATCACGGCTTCGTGGAAGTTGCCGTCGTAGAACGCACCCTCTGAATTGCTGCTGCGCGAAATATTGAACTTGCCCAGCAGACGCCACGCCGGTGTCAGCTGCTGGCCATAGCTGTTACGCATCAGCCAGGTGTCACGCGTCTGGCCATTGGTGTTCTTGTCGCGGCGCAGTTCTACAGCACCTGCGTACTTCACACCGTCAAACTTGTAGCTGGTCGAAAAACCCACGGCCTTGCGGTCGTAGTCGCCACCCAGCGCGTCGCTGATGGTGCCAAACTCCATCTTGGTTCCGAAGCTCCAGCGGTCGTTGGGTGCCAGATCCACGCCAAAAGCCTGCACCAGACTTTGCGAGCCTGCACCATCGGTAGCGCGTACCTCACCAAAGAGGCGGGTGGTGTCGTTCAAGCGATAGTTGCTGCCAGTCACCCAGCTGCCGTAGCGGCCACGGTAGTTAGTGTCGGGGTTTTCACTTTCCAGACGGTAGTTCAGATACGCATTGCTGCGATCGCTGATGCGGTAGTCCGCACCCAGCATGCCGCCTGCACCCAGGTTGCCGCCCGAGGCCTCGGCATTCAGTGCCCAGCGATCATTCAGACGCAACTGGCCACCAACACCAGCGCGGTTGTTCGCGTCACGCTCTTGACTGCGCTCCAGCGTGCCTTGCACAAAGCCATAGAGCGACCAGTCTTCCTTCTCTGCGGGCTTGCCACCGTCTTTGAGCGGCACGTAATCGGCACGCAGTTGCAAGTCGGTGCGTGTACCGTTTCCCAAGGCCTCCACAACCTGCAGCGGTGGTGTGGTTACGGCCCCGGCATCTGCGCGCGAAGTGCGACTGACGGGCGCCAGCTTGCCTGCCAAAGGCAGTTGCACGGTGACAGTGGATGTGCTGAGCAATACGCCTGGCACGTACGTGAACACCATCCCTAGCGGAGGGGTGACCAGCCAGGAAGGCGTACGCAATGAGGACAGCACCAGCGCCGAGCTGGTGGTGAGCACGCCGCCATTGGTCAGCAAGCAGTTCTCTCCGGCTGTGGTGGCCGCCAATGGCGAATCCACTTTGACGATCCGCATCACCAATGACAACGCAGCGGCCATTACCTTGAGCAAAGACATGGTGGACGCCCTGCCTGCCATGCCGCAACAGATGAAGGTTGCCAGTACGCCTGGGGTGGCAGGTACCTGCCCAAGCGTGCAAACACAAGTCACTGCGGTGGCCGGCGCATCGTCCATCACATTCAAGAGCGGTGCTACGGTGCCAGCGGGCGGTTGCTACATCACTGTGCAGGTACTGGCCGGAAGCGTGGCTGGTAATTACAACAACACCATTCCTGCCGGTGGGCTGGAGACCAATGTGGGCAAGAACCCTGAGCCAGCCAATGCTGTGCTGAGTGTGAGTGCCAAGGGGGCGATTTCCGGCAAGGTGTTCAAGGACAACGAACTGACGGGTGGTCAGTTTGACCCGGGTAAGGACACCCCGCTTGCCGGAGAGACCATCAATTTGCACCAGGGAAGCAGCTGTTCGGGCACACCGCTGAAGACGGTCAAAACCGATGCCTTGGGCAATTATCTGTTTGCCGATTTGGATGCAGGTGAGTACACCGTGTGCCAACCCGGACAGCCAGCAGGAACTGCCAACGCGGTGCCGCAGGCGGGTTCAATCAGCGTGGGTTCTGGCACCCCGGGAACTGCATCCAATGCATCCACGACCAGCAGCCAGATTGCCGGCATCATATTGGTTGATACGGCAGGCCAAGTGGCGGGCAGCACGGGCAATGATTTCCCGGAAATTGGCTACTCCAGCATCACCGGCAAGGTGTTTGTCGATTCGAACAACAATGGCTTGCTCGACGGATCGGATCAGGGGATTGCGGGTGTTCCCATTGAGTTGCTCAATGAACAGGGCCAGCCTGCGACGTGCTCGGTGGCTGGTGTGTCCAGAACACCGTGTACGACAACCACGGGCCCCGACGGCAGCTACCGCTTGGATGACCTGCCACCCGGTAAATACACCGTGGTGCAGCCTGAACAGCCTGCAGGAACCAGCAATGGAAAGACTGTGCCAGGGACAACAGGAGGCACGCCGTCGAATCCGAATACCGAAGGCAATACCAGCCGGATTACTGATGTCACGCTGCCGCCCAACACGGTGTCCAAGGAGAACAATTTCGCAGAGATCCCTTCCTCGCGCAGCATTGCGGGCAAGGTGTTCTTGGACTTCGGTGACGATGGACTGTTCAACGACAAGGACTATGGCATTGCCAAGCAAAAAATTGTCTTGAACGGCACAGATGTTGCGGGCAACCCCATTTACCGCGAAGTGGACACGGATGCCAGCGGTAACTACCGCTTCGAAAATTTGCCGGAAGGCACGTATACCGTCACCCAGCCCAACCAGCCTCAAGGTACGGCCGAAGGCAGGACGGTTCCGGGCACCACAGGTGGCTTGGTTACAGCTGCAGACCCGAGTGCTGGCAAGGTCAGCACGATTGCCACTATCGATCTAAAAGGCAATAACAAAGCGTCTGCAGAAAATAATTTCGCAGAAAAACCCGGTGACGCGGCTGACCTTGCTATCAAGAAGACGCATGAGGGCGAGTCGTTTGCCGCTGGCTCGGACATTTTGGGTGTGTTTACCATCACCCCGCACAACGTGGGCGGACAGCCCACGCAGGGCACCATTACGGTGGTGGATACCTTGCCCCACGGCATGACGCTGGGGGCTGCGGCGTATGGCACAGGGTGGGCCTGTACGGGAGCAGTGGGCGCGGTAGTGATTACCTGCACCAGTAACACGCCGATTGAGGCTGGCAGCGATGGCAACCCCATCACCATCAAAGTTCGCTCGGACGATGCCCTGGACGGCACGATTGCAGTGAACACGGCGCAAGTGCGCAATGTGAACGAGCCGCCGGGGCTGGACAGCAACAATACGGTGAAAGACCCCGTGCCCGTGGGCCAAGGGCGCTCGCATCAGTGGCACTGTATGGCGTGACAACAACCACAACCGCCAGCTCGATGGCGGGGAGCCCAAAGTGGCTGGCGTGCTGGTGGAGCTGGTGCGCAATGGTGTGGTGGTGGCTTCCGTACTGACAGACGAAAACGGCAAATACCAGATCAACGATTTGCCGCCAGGCTCTGGCTATGAGCTGCGCTTCCGGGATCCTGCCAGCGGTGGTGTGATCTATGCGGGTGGCGTGACCAATGAGAGTGGTGCGACGGTAAAGCCGGGTGAGCGGGATACGGAGGAGGCCAATGAAGCAGGCTCCAACAGTGGCAATCCTGCTGGCGCCACCATCAAAAATGGGGTGCTGACGGGGCTGACCTTGCTGCCGGGTGACAACATCACGCAGCAAAGCCTGCCACTGGACCCCAGTGGTGTGGTGTATGACGCGGTGACGCGCCAGCCTGTCAAGGGTGCGGTGGTAACGATCAGCGGACCTGCTGGGTTTGATCCGGCACTGCATATTTTTGGCACGGGTTCCGGCACCCAAATCACCGGTGCAGATGGCCTGTACCAGTTCTGGCTGAATGCCAACGCACCGGTCGGCAAGTACACCTTGACTGTGACAGCGCCAGCCGGGTATTTGCCCGCGCCTTCGACCATGATTCCGGCCTGTGTGCCCGACACACTGGATGTGCGTGCAGGCGCGAACAATCCGGAGCTCATCCAGGCCAGCAGCTATGCGCCTGCAGCCAGCGTACCGTTGCATGCACCTGCGGGGTCTGTGCCTTGCGTGGGCGGGACAGCGCCGGTGACGACGCAGTACTACTTCAGCTTCGAGATTGATGCGATGAACTCGCATAACGTGCTCAACAACCACATCCCGCTGGACCCCATCCTGGGCGGAGCCATTGTGGTGAGCAAGACATCGCCCAAGGTCAATGTGACCAAGGGTGAACTGGTGCCCTACACCATCACGGCGACCAACACGCTGCAGTCGGCGCTGAGTAACGTCAATGTGCAGGACCACATTCCGCCAGGTTTCCGCTATCGCACGGGTTCGGCGACGTACAACGGTATGCCGCTGGAGCCAGAGGTCAGCGGCCGTCTGCTGGACTGGAAGAACCAGACCTTTACTGCCGGCGAGAGAAAAACCTTCAAGCTGCTGCTGATGGTGGGTGCTGGTGTGGGCGAAGGTGAATACATCAACCAGGCCTGGGCGCTGAACAACGTTGTGGGGGACCGCATATCGAACGTAGCCAATGCCATGGTGCGCGTAGTGCCAGACCCGCTGTTTGACTGTTCTGACCTGATCGGCAAGGTGTTCGACGACAAGAATGCCAACGGCTACCAGGACCAGGGCGAGCCCGGCATTCCCAATGTGCGCGTGGTGACGGCCCGTGGCCTGCTGGTGACGACCGATGCGGATGGTCGCTTTCACGTGGCGTGTGCCGCCATTCCGCAAGCGGACCGTGGCAGCAACTTTGTGATGAAGCTCGATGAGCGCACCTTGCCTTCTGGCTACCGCGTGACGACGGAGAACCCGCGCGATGTGCGGGTGACCCGAGGAAAGATGGTGAAGCTGAACTTTGGTGCCACCGTGCACAAGGTGCTGCGTCTGGAGGTAGATGCCCGTGCTTTTGCACAGGACGGCAAGCAACTGTCGACGCAGTGGGACAGCCAGCTGGAGCAGTTGTTGATGCAGCTGGCAGAACGCCCCACGGTGCTGCGCCTGGCCTACCGCATGACGGGTGAAGGCAAGGATGTGGCGCAGCAGCGGCTGAAGGCGTTGACCCAGCGTATTCAAGCGGGCTATGCGCAGCAGGCCAAGCAGCGTCAAAGCAAAGATCAAGAGGACGAAGCACCACCCCTGGTGATTGAAACGGAGTCCTTCGAAAACAACCAGGGACAGGGAGTGCGTTAAATGGAATCGTTGATGCAAAAAGGGTGCACTCAGATGCACCCCGAATGGACTCGTTCGTCTGTAGCTTGTGCCGTGACCCTGGTTTTAATGGGCAGCATGAGCAGTTGGGCCGCCGAAGCGGTGGATGCGCATGCAGAGCAAGGCAAGCGCGTGGACAACGCACGCCAGGTGGTGGTAGTGACGCCGCCGCCAGCGGAGCTGGTGCCACAGGGCTTTGCCTACGAGCTGCCCTCAGGGGTGACGCGCAGCGATGCGCTGGCGATGCGTGCTGCCAAAGATCATTTGCCGACCAGGTCTGCACAGCAGATGCTGGCTTTGTCAGAGAGCGGGCAGTCGGGCGCTTTGTTTGAGTCCGGTTATGCAGACCTGACGCCGGGTGCCGTGGCTGCGCTCGATGCCGTTGTGGCGCAGTTGAAGGGCAAGCACAACGTCAAGATTTCTGTAGTGGGCCACACCGACAGCCAGCGTCTGTCGCCACGCGCCAAGCGCCGTTTCACAGACAATCAGGGGCTGTCGGAGGCGCGCTCTTTGGCGGTAGCCAGCTTTTTGCGCAAAGGCCTGGGCCTGCCCGCAGAGGCGGTAGCCATGGACGGCAAGGGACAGACCATGCCAGTGGCTAGCAATGCCAGCCAGCAAGGCATGGCACAGAACCGCCGCGTGGAAATTGCGATGTGGTGGGACAGCGAACCTGCAGCCGTTGTGCCTGCGCAGCCTGTGTCTGCCGACGAGTGTGCGGCTGTGCAAAGCACCGAAGACTTGCCATTTCGCGTGACGGTGGATGGTGCAGATATTTCTGGCGCGGCCATCAATGAAGCCGATCGTCAGCGTTGTGTCGACGTGGCGCTGGAGCGCGCCGACATTCAGATCAAGTACGACGATCTGGCTGCCAAGCCAGCGTTGAATGTCTGGGCTACCAAGGATCTGACGCTGCGTGGCGAGGCTGCGCAGTTCCGAGGCTGGAGCAACTACGTCAGCTGGATCGATAAGGCTGAGGTACGCATCTTGCGCAAGGGCGAGCCCACCGATGGCAAGGCTCTGGCCGTGTTGCCGCTGCAGTGGGCCCAGACCACCGCCTGGACTGTGCCTGTGCAGTCGCAAGGGCTGGAGCAGGACGAATACATCTACGTGCTGCGCGTGTACGACGCCAAGGGGCGCTTTGACGAGACCGCCACCAAGTCGCTCAATGTCGCCACCCGCGAGCGGCCTTTGAACGATCTGGACACACCCAGCCGCGAAGCGCTGGTGGGATGGGGCGAGAACGCGCTGCAGGTCAGCAATATTCCCGTGCGCGGTGGCACCATCACCGTCAGCGGCACGCAGATCAAGCCGGGCGAAGCTGTCACGGTGCTGGGCCAGCAGATTCCGGTGGATGACAAGGGCCGCTTTGTGGCGCGCCAGATTCTGTCTACAGGCCCACATAGCGTGGATGTCAGTGTGACTGGCACCGATGGCCGCACGGCCACGTTCCGCCGCAATGTATCTATCCCGGACAGCGACTGGTTCTATGTCGCAGTGGGCGATTTAACGGTGGGCAAAAACCAGACCACCGGCCCGGCACAGCTGGTCACCAGCGACCTGCAGCACTACCGCAACGAAACCTATGTGGATGGACGCGGGGCTTTCTACCTGAAGGGCAAGATCAAGGGTGATTGGCTGTTGACGGCGGCAGCCGACACGCGCGAACAGCCGCTGAAAGACCTCTTTCATAACTTCAGCGAGAAAGACCCGCGCTATCTGCTGCGCCGCATCGATCCCGATGTGTACTACCCCGTCTATGGGGACGACAGCACCACGGTGGACGACGCCCCAACCCAGGGCAAGTTCTTTGTGCGTCTGGACAAGGGTGACTCCCAGGTCATGTGGGGTAACTTCCAAACCTCGTGGAGTGGCTCAGAGCTGATCCAGTATTCGCGTGGCCTGTACGGCGCGCGTGCCAAGCTGCGCTCGAATGATGCAACCTCGTTTGGCGAGCGTCGCACCGGTCTGGATGCCTTCGCGGCCGACCCGGGCACCATGGGTGCCCGCGAAGAATTTCGAGGCACCGGCGGCTCACTCTATTACATGCGCCATCAGGATGTGACCGTTGGCTCCGAGCGCGTGTGGGTCGAAGTGCGTGACCGTGATTCGGGCATGGTGATCGAGCGCCGCCAGCTGGCAGCCGGTCAGGACTACGAGGTCAATTACCTGCAGGGCCGCATCATGCTGAGCGCGCCGCTGCCGTCGACCGCTTCGGGTGGCGGCCTGATCTACACCAGCTCTCTGTCGGGTAATCCGCTGCATCTGGTGGTGACCTATGAATACGTGCCGGGCGTCAGTGCCGTGGATTCCATGGCCTACGGTGGCCGTGTCAGCCACTGGATGAACGACCATCTGCGCGTGGGGCTGACCGGTTACCGGCAGGGTGAGAAGGAGTACCGCCAGACCCTGCAGGGTCTGGATGCCACAGTGCGCCTTGCCGCTGGTACCCAGGTGAAAGCCGAAGTTGCCCGCTCCAGCGGCGTGAGCGATATCAGCACCACCTCATCGGTGGATGGCGGTTATGGCTTCAACGCTATCAACGGCGCCAGCCCCAACGAGGCCAAGGCCTACCGTGTGGAAGCGACGCTGGACCTGGCCGAGGTGACCGACAGCCACAAGGGCACGCTCAGCGCCTATGTGCAGGACAAGGAAAAAGGCTATTCCGCCCCCGGCCAGATTGCCTACAACGGCGAAGCGATTCGCCAGGCTGGAGTGAAGGTACAGATTCCGCTGACAGAGCGCACCACGGTGCAGGCCAAGGCCGATGACCGTGCAGGCGACTACCAGACCTCCAGCAACGTTGAGCTGGGTCTGCGTCATCAATGGGATGAGCAGTGGAGCACCACTGCGGCCGTGCGCCACGACAAGCGTGAGATGACGGTGGCCAACGCCAGTCCCACGCTGTCGCAAACCTGTGCAACCACCACACCATCTGGCAGCACGTCGGTAAAAGTTAACGCCGTCAGCGCCAGGTCGGGGTTTTTGTTCTCCACATGGATGGTCAGCGTGGCCACTTCACCGGCCTTGTGTGTGGCTACACCTTTGCTCCAACCGCCAGGCAAGGTGCCGGAGTCCAGCGTTTTCAGGTCAAAGGCCTTGTGCACCACCAGTGGCTGCACCGCGTGCATCGTGTTCTCTGCCGGAGGATGCTTGACCGGCTTGTCCTGCACGGTCAGACTGTTTTCGAGAATCTTGTTGGCGTAAGAGCCGTCTATATCGGCCAGCACATCCAGTTCCACATAGCAGACCACCACCTGCACACCGGTACCTGCGCCTGCCAGGTTGGCATTGCTGATGACGACCTTCTTGGGGTCGCTGACATCCACCTTTGTCACATCACCGCAGGTCTGAACGATATTCGGGCCGGGGGCCACCGTCATCTGGCCGCCACCAGAGGCGGCTGCAGGCAACTGGTCCACTAGGCCCACATTGCCCAGCGCCACCGGCGTCGGGTTGTAGAAGTTGATGCGCAGACGCGAGCGCTCGCCCGCAGTCACCACGGCCGGCGTGAAATGCTTGCTCACCCCCACCTTGCTGCCGGTCTGGAACGAGGCGGTCGCTGCGCCGCCATTGCTTTGCCCTTCGTTGCTGACCAAGCCTTTGGCAGGAATGGTGTTCTTAAAAGCCCCTGGAATGGTGGCCATGACGTCAACACTGACGGTGCAAGTGTTCTTGCCAGGCTCATCCACGCCGTTGCGCTGCTCCAGAGTTGCCCCTTGTATGGTCACCGACGTACCACCAGAGACCGCCTGCACAGAGCCGCCCGAACAGGTGGTTGCGGCATTCGCAGGGCTGGCAATCCGCAGTCCCGTATCGGCGCCTGCCTGCGTACCGTCCTGGGTAAACCAGTCCGTCAGCGTGACGCCCGTCAACTTCTGCTGCCCATTTTTGATCTCGATGGACAGTCGATTCGGCTGCCCCGGCGACACATCGGTCAGTGAAAAAGCCTTGGTGATACTGGGTGTCTCTTCCGAGGAGCGCGCCAGCGTAGCCTGCACATCCTGCTGGTTTTGCACACCGTTGTCCGCGCGAATGTCCCCTGCTTTCAGAATATTGACCCAGTTGCCAGACGTCTTGCTGCCGTCATCCACCACATCAAAGATGAAATCGCAGGTGCCCGATGGCGGCAACGAAGCGCCCTTCATGACAGCCTTGCCCGCCCCCGCTGCTCCTTCAAACGTGGGGCTGCCACCGCAAGTGCTGTACATCTTTGCCGGATCGGCCAGCTTCAGGCCCGCCGTTGCCAGGTTATCGGTGACGGCAATGCCGGTAATGGGCGCCGAGGTATCGCTGTTTTTGAGCTTGATGGTGACCGTGGACTTGCCATTGACCGTCATCACATCCGGAGAAAACGCCTTGCTGGCCGTCAACGACCCAATGAACGTCAACTTTGCCGTGTTGGAATTTACGGTCGCAGTGTTTGCCTCTGCGCCATTGGCATATGTCTGCGTCGCCTGCGTCACCTGTGCCGTATTGGAATAGATGCCGGCGGGGCCGACCACATCCACCTGAATCTCACACTGCCCCGGAGCATTGCTGCTGGCGGTGCGTGCCGGCACCTCTGCGCCATTCAACGCCAGCGAGGTCCCATCGGCTGCTGCGGTGACCGTACCGCCCACGCAGGTGGTACTGGCCTTAGGCAGCGAAGCAATGCGCAGTTGCGCTGTTCCATTGCTTGCAAGCTGCAAGGCATCACCCAGCGTGACGCCGGTCAGCTTTTGGTCGGTGTAGTTGGACAGGCGAATCTTCAACGTCACCGGAGCGCCTTCGCGCACCTCCAAATCGGGCTTGCTGTAGTCACCGCTGAAGGTTTTCTCCGCCTTCAAGGGCGCAATGACCGTCGCAGCAACCTCTTGCGACGCTTTGCCATTGCAAGTACCGGCAGCAGGGGAGCTGCCCGTATAAACACCACACTCGCCAATTCGATTTTTGACCGTGTTTCCTATCGCCGCCGTGGTCGAGGTCTGTGCCCAAAATGTGATGGTGCACGAACCTGGGGTATTGCCACTGGCCGCTGGCACACTGGACAAAGTGAACAGCAGATTGCCATCACCCTTCACATTGGTTGTGTCCACCCTGCCGTTCCCGCTGCTACAAGTGCTGCTGACTGCATAAGGCGCATCCACCAAAAAAGTGCTGCCGCTTTGCAGCGTATCGCGCACCTTCACATCATTGGCAGCAGCGCTGTTGTCGTAATTGAGCACTGTCACGTTGTACTGCACAGGATTACCCGGTGCAGCATTCACAGGCGATTGCGTCTTGTTGACCCAGAACTGATCGACCACCGTCACTGGAGCTGAAGCTGGCTGACTGACAATCGCTGCATTGCCAACATCCACTTGCCCTTTATTGATCGTATTGGTGTACGTCAGCGGTTCGTTGAGCTGATCCAGTGCCCCTGTGAATGTCACCGTGATCTTGCAGCTGCCATTGGCAGGAATGGAGTAACCCGAGGTTGTAAAGCCACGATTGCTCGATCCGCTAAGGCCGTGGCTTCCACCTGCACAGCTATTGGCGACACTGGTTGCATCCAGGTACTTCGTTCCACCCGGCGAAGCATTACTAATGCGCGCTTCATTGAACTGCGCCACGGTCAGAGCCTGGTTGCTGTCGTTGAACAGCTCCACCGTAAACGTGCCAGTCTGCCCTGCACTGACCGTGGCAGGACTCACCGTTTTGGCCACCCGCAGCGGAGAGCGCACATTGATGGAGTCACTGGCATTCCCGCTGGGCACCAACCCTTGCGCACTCGAGAAATCAGTCGCCTGCAATGTGTTGGTCTTGCTCAGTTGGTACTCACCACCCGTGTGGCGTGCTTGCACCGGGACGGTGATCGTGCAGGTCTGGCCTACGGCCACACTGACGCTGCTGACTGTCACGCCGGCAGCTGCTCCTGAGTTCGAAGTGATCGAGGGGTTGCCGCAATTGGCGTATGTGGGCGTACCTACGGGGTCAATCACCGCACCGCCGAGACTGCCGCTGTTCGTCGGGAAGATATCTTTGAAACTGACATTGGTCAGCGGCACGCCATTGCTGGGATTGGTCACCGTCAACTTCAGGTTCACGGTACCGCCATTCAGGACGGCGTCGCCCCCCTCAAAGCTTTTATCCCACGTGGGGCGCCCCACAGACTCCACCACAAAGGACTTCGATGCATCGCCCTTGTTGCTCCCCTGGTCAGAGGAGATTTTCCCCGTCAGGTCATAAACCAAGCCTTCTTGCTTCACCCCTGTCTTCGACTTGGCGATCACCGGAATGTCGATGTAACAGCTGACGGGTCCCGCCTCGGCCCCGGACTTCTGAGGAACTGTGAAACCGCTAACAACAATGGTTTTCGTATCGCTGAGGTCCACCGTGCCGGTACAGCCGCTGCCCACTGGAAGAATCTCAAGGCTGCCGACCGCTTCCAGCGAGCCATTCGCTCCCACGGGCAATAACTCGCTGAAACCGACATTGGTCAAAGTGGTTGTACTGCTGTTATTTCCAAGCGTGATCCGCAATGTGGTGGTCTCGCCGGGCTTGAGGCTCGACTTGTCGGTAGCGACATCCTTGACCCCCAACGACACCGTGAAATCTGCGAACTCCGCAGCAATCAATACGCCCGCCCCCCAGAAGCTCCCCCCCGCTAGCAACGCAGAGGCCACCAGATAACGCAACGACCTGCTAGCACACCATGTACGAAAGGGTACAGCTGCGCCCTGGGTGCCAGACGGCAGCAGCTTGGTCCAATTGAGAAGGCGAAAGTTCGGCATAGGGAGGCTTTCCACAGCCCGGAACAACCACGCAAGTGATCTCCCAGGAAAAGCAACACAAAAAAAAGAAGCTCCGCACACGGCAGAGCTTTTTGGCCGACCTAAAAAGATCAACTATTGATACAAATTCTAGGAAACGTCCTACAGATTTATCACTTTCTGTTTCAGACCACACATTTTTGACCTTTATAGACTCAATAAAGAGGTCAAATTCTCATTTATCACCTTTACTGTCCTAAATTTAGGACGAAATGTTCAAAAAAATGCAACACGATGCATGTACCGGTGTTGCATAAAAAATGAAAACTGAAGATTTCGCTTCGTCACTGAAACACTTGTTTTCTGGCCGTTTGTGTCTTTTTTTTCCAGAAAAATGACACGTGCGGCAACGCTACGGATGCCGCAAAAGGAAGTGGCTCCAGTTTTTTCAATGAGTCATCAAGTGGATTTTTTTCGAAAAAAACGACCTTGAGACAGGGTCGATTTGGAGGACGCTATGAGCACCAACCACGGTGCAATCACAGCGCCTTCAATGCAAAGTGGGTATTCGCATGAAATCCGCCAAGCGTTCGCATAGCAAAACCTCCACGGCTTCGCATGCCAAACCTAGCAGCGACTTGCATTCAAGATCGCCACTTTTAGTGCGATGAAGCCACGTAGAACTTTTCTAGCATGTCAAAGCTAGTAGTAGTGGCGCAATGTCGCAAAGCGACCCGTAGCGAACATCGAAGGGCTTGAGCACCCCGCCGCAGACCGGTCGCTCGGGACGCACCCGATCAACAGTACTCATCTGCTGAATTACAGGCATTGCAGATTTCACGACATATGAGTTGTCGCCAACCAGTTTTAGAGCGCATGCCCGTCCTCGATCTCACTACTACCTATACATGGCAGCAGGGTTGTTGACGGGTTTATCTTCAACCTCAACTCAGACGTCTTTGAAACAGGCTGCAGCCCATTATCCAATCATGTTCCCGGCTGAACTTGTGCCGCAGCCGCTTTGAGCCTTGAGAGCCGCTCTTTAAGCTGCTGCATGTACTTACCACCTGCGCCCGATCTGGTGGCATCTTGGCAATATGCAATAGCTGTCGAAATATCAGGAATCGCCTCGGCACATTTACTTAGGAGTTCGTAATAGCTTGCGATTCGGTCTTCAGCTTTGCTATCCTGCTTGGCCACCTTGAGTGCCTCGAGGGCGACATCCAAGGCCGGCTGCGTATTACCCAGTTCCAACAAAGCCTGACTCTTGCGATAGAGCAGCCAGTGATCCTTCGTCTTTGGCGCGAACTGTTCGCAGATGTCAAGGGCTCTATCTGGCATGTCTGCAGCGAGGAATGCCTTCATGACCGCTCGCACAGAGAATGGTTTCAATTCTCCCGCGTTGACCAGTGCTTGTGCAAAGATCGTTGCTGACGCAATCAGTCGATTCGCCAGTTTAGCCTTCCCCACGCTCTTGGCTGACTGCGCAGTGTTTGAAAGAGCCTCACACGCGCTCGTCCATTGCTTAGTGTCAATAGACTCAGGGGGCACCGTAAGCAGTTCTGGCATAGCACCTGCCAGTGCAATGGTGACGTCGATATGCTCATAACCGAACTTCGAAGTGAACGCGAGGAATGCCTCGTAGAACTGATCTAGGCCATCCAGCGCCGCAATTGCAATCACATCTGAGAGCTGTTTGACCTTTTCAGGTTCGGCCGATATAGCGGAAATAACTTTGGGATAAGAACGCAGGCGGGCTATCGCAGCGAGTGAGACACGAAGTGGTACTGCTGAGTAACCGCTGAGAATTCGTTCAACCAGCCAAATCATTGAAGCCTCCCCGGCCGCCTTCATTTGGTCGTTGGCTTCTTTTTGAGTCCCCAGATGCGCAATTTGGCCATGAGCAGCGTGCCACTCCGACCGATAAGCCAAAATCTCTTGGAATGAACTGAGTGCCTCTGCAGCCGATCCCGAGCGACGCAGAGCTTTACCGCGATGATGAAGTAGTTCGACTTTAAGTTCATCACGAACTCCAGAGTCGATGACAGACTGATATTCGTCAGCGCACTGTTTGTAGTAGGCTTCGCGCGCTACGTTATCAGCAATGGTGTATGCGAAATCTTCCTTCGCATCTACGATGCAGAGGACTTCTGCCAGTGAACATTTCCCCGTGATTTTCAACCCGTGAAGCTTTGCCGCGATCTCTGAACGTGCATCACCGCCGGCCTGCATCAAGGCATACATCAGCCAATCTGGCTGCCTAGTGCTGCGCGCACGGTGGGTTGCCATCAATTGCTTTTCACACAGGTGGATCTGGCGAATTGCACTAGTCAGCATTTCGCCGGAACCCTCGGCGACAAACCTCTCGATAGCATCAGAGACAGGTTGAGCGTCTGGAGTAGTTCTCACGGCGTCACAGATCAAATCATGGACTTTCAGGAGACCTGGTGTCGTTGCTGATTGAAGAATTGAAAGACGTTGAAGGTTGATAGATGCCGTCTGTGTGATAAAGGCCCCCAAAAAACGCGCGTCATGCGTTCCTGACGTGGAGTTGGCAATCATGACAAGTGCTTCCTGCGAGTGAGTATCTAGCCGGCTGAGAACTTCACGCAAGATCGATGTTCCATCTTGGCTTGACAGCAGATCTGGCTTCTCGAGAACTTCTTTGTAGAAGGACTCCTTGTCTATGCCATTCACCTTGCAAATACTCCGCGTAGTTGCGAGGATCAGCGGCGAAAACCTGCACGCCTCGACATAGCAACGTGCGAGCTCGCTGAGCTTGCTAATGTCCTCACCCAAGACTTTGACCGCAGTCTCAAATGAGAGAGACGGTGTGGCGACGTAATAGCTTTGCCCGGGCAAATTCAATGTCGACGTCACAAGGATAAGACCTCCAGCGGCCAGCCCTAGCTTCAGCTCCTCAAATGTAGACTCATCGACGGCCCAATCTAGGTTATCGATAACCAGCAACGTGGGGCAGGAGTTGAAAGCTCCAGCAACGTTAAATGGAGTGCCACCGCGCGAGCGTTTTATTGAGCTAAGCGTGGTGCCCTTTTTAAAATCATCACCATAGATCCAGATGTAGTTTCCAATTCGATCCACGTTTTGTCGAACGTAGTCGATAGCTGCTTGCGTCTTACCCGAGCCGCTTAGTCCATGTAGCACGCAAACACCTGTTCCAGACTCGAACTGCTTCTGCACAGCGCTCAGTACCAAATCGTCGGATTGGTGGTTCTCGCATCGACTCGGGATGCGCCCGTAATACTCGTAATTTTCCAGATTCTTAGCAAAGTCGGGGAAGAAATCTCCGAAGAAGGCTCCGTCACTAGGATTTGCTACAGAGAACTCGTAGATGCGCTTTGCCAATTCGCGCGCATCAAGGATTTCAACCAAATTAGCGTACTTCTGACCATGGTCGCTCTTTAGAAATTTTGCTCTGAAGGACTCCTTCTCCTCTTGACTCGCTATGAGGTAGATCTTTTTGGGATTCCCGTGCGACAGCGCATGATCAATATCATTCGCGACCTTTGGGAAGCAGGGTGTCTCGTATTCCTTGCTGGCATTAACAAAGTAGGTCTTCTCTGCACTGTATTCACCAATCACATCGCTGCTTTGAGAAAAAGTGTCGACGGTGTAACCCACTGGGCGATGGTCTTTATTTAACCCATGGTGAATCAGTTTCTTTTTTTCAATGAGCTCGAGAAGTCTGTGCCCAAACAGCTCGAGAGATGTTGCGTCGATGGAGACGATTTCATCAATGAGACTCTTGATGATGCGCTTCTTGATGGATTCAGATTGCATTTGGAGGCCAGATTTTGTTAGATGGCATACCGGCTCGGCATGTTCTTCAGTCAATCGTAACCTTTTGCCAGGAGCGCCCTCAGGTTCTCAGCGACTGCTAGCGGATAGGGAAAGCACCTCGTCCCGCACGACTCCGTAGACGACCTCCCCAAAAGCAGACATTAGCGAGCGACGGCTTGTGGCCGAGAGCAGCCATCGCAGGAAAATCAGTGCAGGGCTAGCTAGCTATCGGCTACGTCAGCGTTAAAAGGCCTCCATGCCACAGCGCGATGAGGTGGTGGATTTTCGATGCGAATCAGTGGCGGTTTTACCTTGCGAACGCATGGTGGATTTACTGCTAATACTCAGCAAAGGCCGCACCCAAAGTGGCACGCAAAGCGAAATGTGGCTGAGCTACCCCAGCACTACGAAATTCCAGCCGGCATGTTGCGAAGCACCGGCCATAACCAACACCGATCAGGGTTGCCAAAGCACAGAGATAAATTCACGGTGTGCCGCCTTGGCATTCACACCTCTTCGCATAGCAAGGCATTGGGCACGCGCGGCAACGTCTTTTGGGGAGATGCCTATCACCCTGAAATTCATCTCAAAGCCTGCGATAACGCACCTGTCGCACAGTGCAGGAGGGCGCAATGCGCAGAATTCTAAAACTCAAAGCACCTGTACTGACACGCAAGCAAGCCACCTCTGATTAGGTTTATTTTGCAGCTATGCAGCTGCACAAATGCAGCTGGCCTCAGCCTCCCTCTGATCCGGCCTAGCTGCTGGGTTGAACTGCCCAAGCGACCGCAGCCTCTCCTCTCTACGGTGTTTACATTGCGTATTTTGGGTCAACTCAACCTTTGTCCCCTCCCTCCCTCCCTCGAAAGACCTGGCTAACTATTGAAAGAACTTCGCGTCGCAATTGCGTAGGGGTTGGCGCGCAGCCACTCCGCAAAACTGTCTGCTGCCATGGGTCGGGAATGCAAATAGCCCTGCCCAAGCTGCACTCCCATCTGCTTGAGCCACACCCGCTGGCCTTCGGTCTCGATGCCTTCCACAACCAACTGCATTCGCAGCTCTTGCGCCAAGGCCACGGTATTGCCAATCACGCTGCGATACGGCCTGTTCTCAATGGAATGCCAGGTCACCTGGCTGGCCAGCTTGAGCTCGTCAAAGGGCAGCTGACACAGGCGCAGCAACGAGGAATAGCCCGTTCCGTAATCATCTAAAGACATGCGCACACCCAGTCTGCGCAGCCGGCTCACGTTCTGAAAACAGGCAGCACTCGCAACAGAGGGCGCATCTTCCGTGACCTCCAAAGTCACAAGGGAAAGTGGCAATGTGTGCTCACCCAGGCGGCCAATCAGGCGACCAATCAATGCGTCATTGGCCAGCTGAAGCATGCTGAGGTTAAAAGAAAAACCCAGCGTTCGCCCCTGACTGTGCAGCTCGGTCTGGCAGGCCAGACCCTGGTCCAGAAGATCGCACAGCAGCTCATCCAAAAGCAGTGTTTCAAAGGCCATCAACGGGATGAATGCTGCAGGCGCTAGCAGACCGCGCTGAGGATGCTCCCAGCGGGCAAGCACTTCCACAGAATGCACCGCATTGCTTTCCAGTTCAAACTTTGGCTGCACGTAAGCCACAAACTCGTGACAGCGCAACCCTCTGAGAATTTCGTGCACATTCGGGGTGTAGCCAAATAAAGTTGCCGGCGCACTTTGGTAAGGTTCAGCGCTGATCGACTGTTGAATGGGGCATGTAGTCCGCATGTCTGGAGCACTTATTGAAGTCATCCAGAAAGGGTATGCGAATGTGCTTCTTTGCGGTCAAAGGTCCGTCTGCACCCCTGCCAAGATACACCTTGAGTAACACCGAGAAACTTCTCGGTACAAAGTTCACCCAGCTTGCAGCAACCGGTTAATTTGTTCCAGTGTCTCAAGTAATTCCTGACCCGCGTCACTCAGGGCCACGGAAAATCCATCGCCACCAAGCTCCTCAAGCTCCATGCACTGCTCCAGCAGTACCTGATGACTGAGCAGGTAAGCAGTCCCCTTGAGCTTGTGCACGATGCGCATCGCTGCAAGCAGGTCGTGCTCATCGAGCGCGCGGCGCAAGGCATCGCCTTCACTTTGATTACTGGTGATGACCTGCTTGGCCATCGCAGCCTGAATGTCATTGGCCATTAATGAAGTTTCAACAGCCTGCGACTGCCCTGTCTCCAGCTTGGGGATGAGGCGGTTGAGCGCAGCCAGATTGGCAGGCTTGGCCAGCGCGTGATCCATACCCGCATACAGACAGCGCTGAAACACTTCGCGCTGCGCATCTGCGGTAAGACCGATGATCAAGCAGGGTTTGATGGACTGCCCCTGCTCCAGACGGCGAATGGCACGGGCCATCTCAAGGCCGTCCATCTCCGGCATATTGCAGTCGGTAATCACTACGTCGATGTCATGCTTGCTCCAGACAGCAAGCCCCTCCAGCCCATTGCAAGCGGTCAGCGTACGGTGACCCAGGTAGCCAATTTGCTGAACCAGTAAATACTGGCTTGGCAGATGGTCCTCCACAATCAGTACCGTCAGCACTGCTGCTGTATTTGCCGAAGATTCGATGCTGTTTTGCGTCGCTGCATCCACCATCACCCGCGCCAGCTTGACCGAAAAATCAATCCGCGTGCCGCTGCCCACCTCGCTTTGCACATTCAGCTTGCTGCCCATCAGCAGGCACAGCGCCTGACTGATCGCCAGCCCAAGGCCTGCGCCAGCATTGGGGTTGCTGACCACACCATCCACCCCGCGAAAAGGTTTGAAGATTTGCTCCAGCTGCGCAGCGGGAATGCCCACTCCGGTATCGATCACGCTGATGTTAAAACGCAATTCACTGTCGCCTGCTACTTCCACCGAGCAGCGCAGATCCACACTTCCTTGCTGCGTAAATTTGATGGCATTGCCAAGCAGGTTGGAGACGATCTGCTTGAGCTTCACCGCATCGCCCCACACCTGCTCTGCAGCGCCTGCATCAATGCTCAAGTTCAGGCGCAACTGTTTCTGGCGCGCAAGGCCAGAGAAAACATTGCCCACAGACTCCAGCAGATCTTTCACCCGGATCGGCTCCACCTCCAAGGTCAGCTTGCCCGCTTCAATCCGCGAGATATCCAGAATGTCGCCAATGAGCGCAAGCAGGCTTATTGCCGACTCATAGGCGATGTGCGCAAACTGATGGTTCTGCTGTGCATCGCCCTTGCGTGTCAGCACCAGCTCCAGCATGCCAATGATGGCATTGAGCGGGGTGCGAATCTCATGGCTCATCGTGGCAAGGAACACCGACTTGGCACTGCTGGCCTTGTCTGCAGACTCTTTGGCAACCTGCAACTCGTCCAGCAGCAACTGCCGCTGCTGCAGATCCTCGCGTTTGCTGCGAATGCGCCTGCGCTGGGCAACAATTAGCACCCCCGCTACCAGCAGCAGCACACCAAGCACCTCAAAGATGCGCCAGACGTAGGATGCAACGCCCTCCCAGTACTTGTCATCAGTGGCTGAATTGGCACGCCAGCGGCCAATAATCTGCAGTGACTCCCGGGGCGTAATCTCCAGCAGCGCCTTATCAAGGATAGAGATTAATGCTGCCTGCCCCTGCGGCGCGCCAAACACAATACCGGCGTCAAAACCACTGAGAACGTCTCCCGCCTTCAAGCTATTTTCGTACTTGTAGGACAGGTAATAGCGCACCATGTTGGCGGGTGCAAGAGCCTGATCCACGCGGCCATCGCGCACCAGCTTGAAGGCCTCGCCCATGGTCTGGGTTTCCTTAAAGACCAGATGCGGATACCGGCTCCTGAACTGCTCGGGGTCGACATAGCCTTTGGCAATAGCTACGGTTGTCCCTTTTTTTTCATCCTGATCGTCACGCACAAAGTCCTTGCGCTGCACAAACAAATAGTGGGTGCTCGACAGCGGCTCCGTACGCAGATAAGGCAGTGACGCTGAAGCTGTATCGGGCAGGATGCTCAGCGTTCCATGACCGTGATCGAGCAGTTTGTGCGCTTCTGTGAGCGAGCTGACGCGATGAATCTTGAAACGCAACCCGGTCTTGCGCCGGATGATGTCCAGCACATCTGACGCAATACCATTGAGGCGCCCGCGACTGTTGAAGAAAGCGAAAGGTGCCAGGTCCTCGCTGACCACCAGCTCCACCGTCTCAGCGCGCTCCAGCCAGTCGAGCTCTGCAGAGCTGAGCCGATGACGAAATTCACTGACACTGCACTCTTCTGTTCCACCCCACAGATGCTGCGCACTGATCATCTGGCATCGGGTCAGCCCACCTAAAGCCTGCTGAAGTATTCCTGCAAGCACCGTGTTGTCTGGCAGCATGCCAAAGCCGGCTTTCACCTCAGGCAGCTTGGCACTCTGGTTGATCACAAACTGATTGCTGAACAACTGGCTAGACAGGTACTCCGTAGAGACGGTGTCGCCCAAAAACACATCGTTTTCACCGTTCAGCACCGAGGCCATTGCCAGCAAAGCCGACGGATACTGCTGAAAACGGCCACGCCCGCCAATGCTTTCAAACAGCTCCAGCATCATGCCGCTGGCTACTGCAATGCGGGTCTTGCCGTCCGTTGTGCTGTACTCATGCAAGTCTCCGCCCTCAGAAAATAGTGCCAGTTGCGCCAGCGAATAGGGGGCACTCAGCACCCAGCCATTGCTTTGCGCCATCAAGGCATTGACATTGCTGACCATGTCAATGCGGCCGTCGCGCAGTGCGGCATACATCTCGCCACGGGTATCAAAGGCACGCACTTGCACAGGCACACCCAGCTCGCGCTGCAAGGCAGATACATAGTCCGCCACAAGGCCTTCCAGACGCTGGCCCTGCGCGAAGATACGAAACGGTGGCAACGGATCGTTGAGAACACCAACTGCCAGCGATTGCTTGTGCGCAAGCCACTGCTGCTGTGGCTTGGACAGGGTGGCCCTCAACTCATTGAGCGCTTGCCGAGGCACAGGCGTGAGCAGGTGTTCGCCCGCAAAACTAGCCCGGCTGCAGATCAGCAGACAAAGGGCGATGTACAGCAGGCGCTTCACTGGCGAACTTTCAGCTCAGATCAGATGGTGCTGCCGAGCGATTTCGCCCAGTTCAATCACTGAAGCAACACTGAGCTTGGTCTGAATATTGACCTTGTGCCCACTCACCGTCTTGTTACTCAAGCTCAGCCGCTGCGCGATTTCTCGATTGGACAAGCCCTCAGCCAGCAGCTTCAGGATCTGCAGCTCCCTGTCCGTCAGATCGTCTAGCCCCCCACTCACCTTCGCTTTGCCAAGCAAAGGCATGGCGCTTTTGGGAAAGAAAACATAGCCATCCGCAATCGTCTTGATGGCCTTGGTCAGCTTGTCGATAGGTTCACTCTTGCTGACAAAACCGCTTGCCCCGGCCTGCAGGCACCGCGTGGCATAACTGTCTTTGGACTGCGACGTAAACACAAGCACCCGGACGTCGAGTTTCTCTCTGGTAATGCGCTTGAGCACGGTCAGCCCATCAAGCTTTTCCAGCCCGATATCCAAAATGACGATATCTGGCATTAGCGACTCAATCATGCGCAAAGCATCAATGCCGTCGGCGGTTTCACCAACGGCCTCAAAGCCAATGGGCAGCAAAGCTTGGCGTATGGCCTCGCAAATCAATGGATGATCATCAACGATCAGGACTTTCTTTCGCATGGGGCCATCGCAACCTTAAGAAGTACCGCTTTTGCTCAAGCGGCAGGGGTAATTAGGCTTTTCTGTGACCTACTCCCCCAATAGGCGTGCCGGTACCGAGTGAGTAAGTCCAAGCTTTTAGAGGTTACTCCATCTCTAAAGGTTGCACTCGATTGCCTGTGGCAATTGACTTTTGATGACCTTTGCTAACATTTGCAGGCGCAGCAGCGCGCCTATTTTTATCAGCCCATTCATGGCGCAGCGCCTGCCCCGGCAAAACGTTGATGAGCCCGTCCGACAGCCTGTAGACATTGAATTTTTTCTGCACAAGCAAGCGCAGACCCATGCGCAGGCAAACGCAACCACCCCTGATGCCATTCAAGGCCGGTGCTGCAGTAACGCGCCAGCCTTGCTGCGAACGCGCCCCCTGCACGCACGCTAACGCTGAAGGGCCAAAGTGGTGAGCAGCGTGCACACCCTTGCTTTATCTGGCCCCACCCGCATTGCGTGCACCAGCTGCGGTTGCCTGCCGCCCGCCGATCACATCTGCCGCAGCCATCACAACCATCGCCTTCATCACAAGCAT
Source organism: Comamonas avium (assembly GCF_014836675.1). GTDB lineage: Bacteria > Pseudomonadota > Gammaproteobacteria > Burkholderiales > Burkholderiaceae_C > Comamonas > Comamonas avium. The sequence continues at coordinate 297,051 of NZ_JACSQK010000003.1, read as the reverse complement.
TGGGTTCACCGGGTAGCGTGGTCCGCGCTTAGGCTGTTTCAATGCCATGCTCCGCATCATAAAAATAATAGCTTCCATCGCTTACAAAAAAAGGTTTTCAGATAGTTTTATATCTGAAAACCTTTATGGGTAAGCCTTAGAAGCTATTAAAACAACTTAAGCGCCAATCACTCGGCCCTTGGAACTCAGTTGTAGTCAATCACGTAGTTCATCGTGCCATTCGCTTGGCCAGCCTTGACTGTGCTGTTACCGATACGCTCATAGCCCACATCCATGGGCAGTCTATAGCGCTCTCCACCAGACTCCGAGCGCATCCAGTCCATATCAACTGCACTCCCGGGCAGTTTCGCGCCATTCCTGCTCAAGGCAATTTCAACACCTGTTGCACCGCCTGGCGTAAGGCTGAGCCTGCCCGGACCATTGAAGCGGCCCTCAAAATAAACCTTGACTGGCAACTTGGAGCCAGCGGGCAACCCGGTACATACCACCTCCAGATTTAAGCGACGTGTTTTGCGCAGCGGCAAATCCGCCGCATTGACCTTACCTAGCGGGAAAGTGATGGTCTGGGCACCCGCGCAACCCGTGAAGTACTCCTTGGTGGTCAGCAAAACCCTGCTGTTGGCATAAAAGGTCAGTGCCGTCCAATCATGGTATCTGGCATACACCGTGAAATTCAAATCGACATTGCCAGTTTTAATTTCATATGCCGTGCGAATAAATTCCACATAGAGATCACTGATACCAAAAGCAAGAGCCACTGCGTTTTGCCTACTCCTGCTGAAAGGTACCGTGTCCGTGAAATAGTCTTTCTCCGCGAGCCTGAACCCTACACCGGGCACATTCGTTTTGTAGACATCGCTGTAGCCTGGCTCCAGTGTGGCCCCCTCCAGCCAATATGAAGTGTTTACTGTTGGCACTTTCAAATGCGGGCACTTAAGATATGGCATGCCCCTGAAGGCGTAGTCCAACCGAAAACTGCCCATAGATCGACCAACGGGAACAACCTTGAGCTCTTGCGTTGGAAGGAACACAAAGTTGGTGGTGCGCGATGCGGTGCCCGGGATTGAAGCTGCCGGTTGCTCGAGCCAATAGCATTGGTTCCTGTTTTGAGCGCTGGCGCTCAGGGCCGTGAACACCGTTGCTGCGGCAAGAAGAAGGTTTTTAATCACAGGGTGGCTCCGTGTTCAGCCTGCGCATCACCGCAGGTAACGTTTACTTGGTCATAGGTCAGAGCACTGTCCTTGGCTGGCAAGGTGTAGGGGGCTGAACAGACTCCCCCGCCCCAGCGCACAGTCACCCAGCCGTCATCCTTGATGCCAAATACCAGGGCGCGGGACTGGTGGTCAATCACCGCCAGCACGCTGCCCGCGTCATCCTCTACGCGGGCACCAAAAGGCAGTTTTTCGCCATCGCTTGTGGTCAGAACAAACTGCACACGCCGGCCCGAGGATGCGTCAAAGCTGGCCTTGACCACGGCACCGCGCCGCGGCACAACGTACTGCGATGTTTCACGCACATCCACGTCGGCACCCAGCGTCAGCGTGTCAATGCCAATGCTGTTGTAGCGATAGGGCTGCACATAACTCTCAATGGCATAGCCCGCCTTGTTCGTATGAGTGAGCGCTCCGTTCACGCTCACTCCCTCTACTCCGGGCACTTCCACCAGCGCAAAGGTTTCTCCCACCGGCTGACCGAAGGTGATGCCACCGGCATGCGCAACCACAGAGCCCGAGGCAGATGCATCAACGTGGCGCAATGCACCAGATTGCGAGTAGTTGCCAGCCAGCTTGGCCGCAGGTGCATCCCACAACACGCCACGGCTGCCAGAGCGCTGGCTGTCAGCCGAGCCCGCTTGCGCGAAGTAAGACAGCCTGCTGTCATCGTCCAGGTAGCCCGATACCCCAGCCTGTACGGTGTTGCTGCCGTCGCTCGAACGGGTCATCTGGCTGTATACCCGTTGTTGCGAGCGCGAGCCCAGCGGAATGCTCACTGATACGGCAAGCTGGTTTTCTGGCTTGCGCAAGGAGTTGGTATTTTTTGTGCGTGATGCTGAGATGCTGTAGCTGATGTTGCGAAAATTGCCGCTGTAGCCCAGTTGCATGCTTTGTGCACTGCCCGCACGGTCGCGGTAGCTGGTTTCACTCATGCTGGCGTATACCGAGCCATAGCTACCCAGAGGCTGGTTCAGGTTCAGGTTGATGCGTTTCTTGGGCCGGCCGTTGACGAATGGGTACAGATCAGAGCCGTTGCGCTCCTGAATATGTTCACGCACCGTGCGATAACCCACGGTGGAGTAAAGGTAGCCCGCCATGGTGAAGGCTGTGCTGGTGCGAGAGAAGGTTTTTGAGTAAAGCAGGCGTGTACTCTGACCGGTCGTGGTGTTGCCGCCATGACGGCTTCGAGACTGGCTGTTGGTAATGTCCAGCGACACACCACCGAATGCACTGTTCAAACCCAGGCCGAGGTTGATTGCGCGATAGCCGCTGGCGCTTAAAAAGCCACCAGAGACCGTCAGATTGTTGGTGGCACCATAAACCGCGGTGGCCTGCAGCAGATGGGGCGCCTTCAGGCCATCGGCGTCGTACTCACCCACCGACAGGCTGTATCGAAAGGCACCCCGGCGCACCATCACCGGCAGGTGGGAATAAGCTTGAGTGAATGTGCGCTTGCGGCCATCAGATTCAACGATTGTTACGTCAAGATCGCCGTTGGAGCCGCCGGGGTACAGATCGCGAATCTCAAAAGCGCCCGGCGACACGGTGGTGGAATAGATGACGTAGCCGTTCTGGCGCACTTCAACCGTGGCGTGCGTTTCGGCAATGCCATGCACCACCGGTGCGTAACCGGCCAGGTCATCAGGCAGCATGCCAATGTCCGAACCTAGCTGCACACCGCGAAAGCGGCTGCTTTCAAAAATATCGCTGTTCGTATAAAGCTGGCCAATGGCAAAACGACCTTTGAGCGAAGTGACATCACGCTCCACGTAGCTGCGGTTGCTGGAAAAACGACGCTTTACCCCCGTGCTCTGGCTCAGGGATGAATCGTTGCGCAGGCGCCATTGGCCAAGGTTTAAACCATTGCGCAATCCCAGGTACGCGTAGTCACTGCGGAAGTTGCCGCCCGTGTTGCGGTTCACGGTCCACTGGTAGTTCGTGAAGGCCGCTGGCACACCTGCATCCCAAAGTGAGGGGTCTACGTAGCCCCGCGAGTTACGGCTGATATACGCCTGGGGAACACTGAGAAAAAGGGCGAGCTTGGAGACATCCATCTCAACGGCAGAGCCCTCAATGCGCGCCAAAGTAACGGCCTCATCGTCAGCGCCGTTTTCAGACACGATGCCTTCTTTTTGCAGCCGCTCAATGTCCACCCCCATTTCGCGCAACAGGCCAATACGGATCACCGGCTGCACCTCTGAGCGCGCTCCCTGTGCAATGAAGTCCATGCTCTGGCGGCGTTCCAGGCGCTGATTCAGATAGAGATCGACGCGGTAGCTGCCGGGCACCATACCGTTGGACTTTTCAAAGAAGCGCAGATCAACATTGGCCCCCTTGTCTTTGAGGAACATGGGGTTGAACTGGATGGCGTTTGCGGGCGACACACTCATCAGGCATGCCACTGCCAGGCAAGGCAGTGGCGCGCCTGCCTGCATCCAGATGCGCTGCCTTCTGGGCTTTTCTTTGTTTTTTTCATCTGTATGCAACGCAGTTGGAGCCCACGTGAAAGGCACGTTCTGCGCAGAGGTAGTAGCCGCATCAAGTGAGTGAATGAAAAAAACTGGGCCAATACCGCGTCACAGACGCAGCGAGGCCTGGTGCTTGACCAGCCCCCCGTAGTCATTGATAGATTCCCAGCGCACTTGTGCATCGCCGCTGAACGTGGCGGGTAGCGGCAGGGTGAACGCCATGCGCTCGGTGCCCTGAGGCGCAACCATGGAAGGCTCCACCCCATACTCTTTCTGGTCCACGACGATGCTCACCTTGGCGAACGAGACATGGAACGCAGAGTCATTGCTGGCCAGCAGCACAGGAGAGCCCGAGGTTTTCTCGATGCGCCATGTCAGGTTGCGCGCAGCAGCATCGGCTGTGCCCGGCAGATCCTTGGGGCGATAAAACAGCTTTAACCGCTGCCGGATAGCGATCTGCAGACTGTTCTCAAACTCGCTGACCTGGGGAATTTCTTGAACGCTCAGCCACACCACTGACTCGCGGTCCTGCGGCAGACCCACGCCCTGATAGAAGATGCGCAGCGTCTGCTCTTTGCGGTGGCCCAGGCGAGCCAGCGATGGTGTGATGGCAAACGGGACATCGCTCTCAGCCTGACTGGGCATCGCCTCAATCCAGGACTGAATCATGATGTCGTTAACGCCTTCATTGCGTACCTGAAGCGTGGCCTCCTGCTGCGTGGCGGGAAAAATAACTCTTGTTCCGCCAATCTGGATGCCAGCCACGCCTATTGCTGTGTACGTCGAAAATACCAGTACCAGATATACGCGTAAAAATAACTTTATTTTCATTAACGGCTCGCTGAAACTGGGGGCATAAAAGCCCCCCGGCACAATTTATTCGTACGTCATGGAGAAAGGCAAAGTGCCGTCGGCTGTGCCAACCACCAGGGTCGCACCGTTAGCAACATACGAAGCACGCATGCGCAACTCGGCAGTAAAGTTGCCAGCGCCGGCATCCGTCAGTTCTGCAACATATGCCTGGTTGGCAGACAGATTAATGAGCTGGTTCGATTCGTCGTACAGCCCAATACCTACGCCTCGTGCCACACCGTCAGTTTTCAGAAGGCTGTTATTGCTCGCATCGATACCCGAGCCGGACATGGGATCAAATTTGAACTTAACTTTAGTCACGCCGGCTGCAGTGCAATCGAGTGACAAGTTAATCGACGCACCGGCAACCATATTGCCGGTACCAGCATTGGTAATACTGCTGGCACTGACCTTGCCCAGCGGCACGTTGATGTTCTTGCCATTGACATCGGTGCCAGCCCCGCCTGTTACCACGCACGAAGCGGAGGTGATTTCACCGGTGAAGTTAATGGTGCCATCAGCAGCCATTGCGGTACTGGTCAATGCGCAAGCTGCGCAGGCCGCAATAATGGTCTTCAATTTTTTCATAATTTAGAACTTCCATACTGTTCGCCGTTATTAGCGAGTGGAAATTCGCTAAATAATAGAAAATAAATGAACAAGAATTTTCTTGATAACAAATAAGACTCTTCTCCAATACACGAAATAAATGCAATGAGCGCATCCTCAGATTCAGTCACTTGATAATTCAAGAGCCAATATATTATCTATTCAACTTTAAGCAATAAATAATAAAGACTTTCATCAATAATTAATCAAGCATGATTTTTTACTGCGTAGTCTTAAGTCAAGCGGCACTGTATTTAAAGAAATATTTTCGAGAGTTACAATGAAATTTCGCACAACGAAACAAATACAGCATGGGCAACCCTTCCGACCGCAACTTGCCATTACGTTCTGAGATGAAATCCAATACAGCCTGCGCGCAGGTACAAGAAGTCAACGACCCAGACTCTGGTGCTGAACCTGAGGGCGCAATCCCATCAACGGGCAGCGTTATTGCGGTCATCCGGGCGATGAAGGTGCTGGATGCTTTTGCGTTGGGAGAGTCGCATCTGACGCTGGCCGAGCTCAGCCGGCGCTGCCAATTGCACAAGACCACTGCACTGCGCATTGCACGCACGCTTGCGCAGTCTGGATATCTGGTTCAGCGCGAAGACGGTGACTGGCGTCTGGGCCCCGCAACAGGCTGGCTGGGAGCGCGATACCAGGCAGGTTTTGACGTGCAAAACGTGCTTGAACCTGCACTGCGCGCCCTCACTCTGGCCAGCGGAGAAAGTGCTGCCTTCTACGTCAGAGAAGGCAATGTGAGAACCTGTCTTGTGCGTGTAGAAGGGCCACAAGCGCTGCGCCATCACGCACGCATGGGTGAAGGCCTGCCGCTGGACAAAGGCTCTCCAGGGCGCGTGATACTTGCTTTTTCTGGAGCGCCCGGGGAGTTATACGAAGCCATACGCCAGCGTGGTTTTCACTGGTCTATCGGAGAACGCGAGCAAGGCGTGGCCACCATTTCTGCACCCGTTTTTGGCAAGCACTGGCGGCTTCTAGGCTCCGTGTGCGTGTCTGGCCCTGCTTCACGCCTGCCTCAGCAAAAATTGGAAGAAATGGCCAAAACGGTGATTGCTGCAGCCAACCAGCTGTCCTATGCACTGGCCGGAAATACGGGCACAGCAGCACCTCTAGTCCGAGAAAGCTACTGGCACCCGTGATGATGGCCGCGCCCTCTTCCCTCAGAGGGGCTGACACAGGCGTGCAAATCAAAGGCTTGCGCTAGAGACAAGGCCTGAGCAGGTGCCCCAATTCAAGATGCTGGCGAGCAGCTGCAGGTGCTATGCATGGGGGTCATGGGGCCAGTAGTGGCTGTCCGGCACAGGGCGAGCACCAAAGATGGCCTGACCAACGCGCACCACCGTAGCGCCTTCCTCGATGGCGATCTCGAAATCACCGGACATGCCCATGGACAGTTCTTGCAGCCCGATGCAGGGGTGCGTGCTCTGCTGCAATTGGTCGCGCAGCTTGCGCAGCAGCACGAAGCACTGGCGCACGCGCTCAGCCTCGCTGGAGAACAGCGCCAGCGTCATCAGCCCGCGCACGCGCAGCGCAGAGAACGCAGGCAGCGCCTGCATGAAGGCCAGCGCATTCTCAGGAGCCACACCGTACTTGCTGGCTTCGCCCGAGGTGTTGACCTGCACGAACACGTCCAGCGAACGGCCTTCGATCTGCAGGCGGCGATCCAACGCTTGGGCAACGCGCAGGCTGTCCAGCGCCTGAAACTCGGTTGCAAACCGCGCCACCAGTTTGGCTTTGTTGGTTTGCAAATGGCCAATGACCGACCATTGCAGATCGTGCAGATCCTGCATGGCTTCGTATTTGCGGTGCGCCTCTTGCACCTTGTTTTCACCCAACAATCGGCAACCGGCAGCGTAGGCCAGCCGCAGGCTTGCCTCGGGCTTGGTCTTGCTGACCGGCAGCAGGCGCACGGTTGCAGGATCGCGGTCACAGCGGCGGCAGGCTGCCTCGATGCGCGTGCGCACTGCCGCCAGATTGCGTTGCAAATCTTCGACCGTGGTGGCCTCGGGGTAGTGACCATGCTGTGGCTGTGTTTCAGAAGGCTTGAACATCATCCCACTCTCTTGCCGGCTGGCGCCGGGGAAATGACAGCTGTCGAAGCTCTGTGCGGCAACCGGCCATTGAGCACTGCATATGCAACCAGCCCGATGACCAGGCCCCAGAACGCCCCGCCAATGCCTAGCAAGGTGATGTTGGCAGCAGCAGCCAAAAAGGTGATCAGTGAGGCCTCGCGTGTCTTGGGATCAGCCATCGCGCTGCCAAGGCTGGCACCGATGGTGCCCAGCAGCGCCAGACCCGCCAGCGTGGTGATGAAGGTTGCAGGAAAGGCCATGAAAACAGCCGCCAGCGTCACGCCAAACACCCCGACCAGGGTGTAGAAAATGCCTGCAGCAATGCCGGCAATCCACCGCTTGGATGGGTCTTCATGCGCCTGCGGGCCAGTGCAGATGGCAGCGGTGATGGCGGCAATGTTGAAGGCGTGCGAACCGAATGGAGCCATCAGCAGGGAGCCAAGTCCGGTCATGGCGACGATGGGGTTGGCACTGGTTTGAAAGCCATCGTTGCGCAGCACCAGCATGCCGGGCATGTACTGGCCCGTCAGGGTGATGAGAAACAGCGGCAACGCCACACTCAGCAGTGCGTTGACAGAAAACGCGGGCATGGTGAAGACCGGTGCGGCCAACGTCAGTGACAGCCCCGACAGATCGATACGCTCTTGAACCAGCAGGAAAACCAGCCCCAGCAACAAAATACCCACCACCGCATAGCGTGCGCAAAAGCGTTTGAGCACCACATAGGCAACGATTAACAGCCCGGCCAGCAGCGGCTCTAGGCTCATGCCGCCGAAGGCTTTGATTCCGAATTGCAGCAAGATACCTGCCAGCAGCCCCGCCGCCACGCCCGGCGGTATCAGGCGAATGACCCGGTCAAACCAGCCTGACAGGCCCAGCACCACGAAGGCGGCACCGCAGATCAGGTAGGCACCAACCGCTTGTGCGTAAGGCACGCTCGCCAGTGCTGTGACCAGAAATGCCGCCGCTGGTGTGGACCAGGCGGTGATGATCGGCTCGCGAGATATCCAGCTCAGGATGATCCCCGTTACCCCCACACCAATGGAAACTGACCACACCCACGATGCCGTCAGCTCCGCGCTGAGGCCGGCCACCTTGGCTGCCTGGAACACCAAAATGAAAGTACCACCGTAGTTGACGATGACTGAGATCAGGCCCGCCACGACGGGATGGGTGAAATCGTTCCAGCGAAACGACGAAGGTAAAGAAGCAGATGGCATGGCCTGACGGTGACTGCGAAAGCGTGTGCTGAGTGGATGGGGAAATGCATTTGTAGCTTTAAAATGGCCTGATGTTCCCCGCCATTTTTTTAATGAGATACCGGCCAATTGTTCAAACACGCGCAACTTGAATCCGTCAAAGCCTGGATGGGCGACCCTGCACACGGCGCTTTGCCACTGCATGCGCGTGTGCAACGTGCCATTCGCCAGTTAATCCTCGACGGTGCGCTGGATGTGGGAAGACCATTGCCCGCATCACGCGCGCTGGCAAAGTCGCTGGAGGTTTCGCGCGATACGGTCGAGTCGGCCTATAGCCAGTTGCACGCGGAAGGCTTCATCGAGCGGCGTGTGGGCAGCGGCAGTTTCGTATCGGAGCGGGTGCAACGCCTGCCGGGACGTGGCAAGCGCAGGAACATGGATGTGGGCCACAAGGAGACCCCGCGCCTGAGCCAGCGCGGCCAGGCAATGTTTCAGGATGGGGGCGTGCGTGACTTTCTGGCGCCGCGCCCGTTCGCGCCCGGTGTGCCCGAGACACGCAATTTCCCGCTCTCTACCTGGGAGCGGCTGGAGCGGCAGGTGCTCAAGGAATACGGCACGCAAGCGCTGCTGCATAGCCCGCCGCAGGGAATGGAGCCACTGCGCCGGGCCATTGCCGATTACGTCAATCTAGAGCGGGGGGCATGTGCCACAGCCGAGCGCGTACTGGTGCTGACCAGCTCACAGCAGGCTTTGACCCTGTGCGCCAGCGTGCTGCTGGATGCAGGCGAGCGCATCTTCATTGAAGACCCTGTCTACCACGGTGCACGCAAAGCGTTCGATGCCGCCGGGCTGCAATGCGTGCCGGTGCCACTGGATGCCGATGGCCTGCAGGTAGAGCACCTGCTTGAGGCGACGCAAACGCTTGGTGAGGCGGCCCGCGCTGTATTCCTGACGCCGTCGCACCAGTTCCCCACCGGGGCAACACTGTCGCTGGACCGGCGGCTGGCCATCATCGAATGGGCCAGGCAGCACCACAGCTGGATCATCGAAGATGACTATGACAGCGAGTTTCACTACGCGGGCAAACCCACCGCCTGCGTGCAGGGTCTCGATCCGCATGACCGGACAATCTACATTGGCACCTTCACCAAATCACTGTTTCCCGGGCTGCGCATCGGTTATATGGTGCTGCCGCCGTCGCTGGTCGCGCCCATGACGGTGGCCCGCACGCTGCTGGATGGACACAGCGCACCGATTCCGCAACTGACACTTGCACGCTTCATTGAAGGCGGCCACTTTGGTGCCCACGTGCGCACCATGCGCGCCGTTTATGCCGAGCGCCGCGATGTGCTGGCAAGGCTGATTGGCGAGCATCTGGCAGATTTTGTGGAACCACATGTGCCGTCAGGGGGCATGCAGATGCCCTGCGTATTCATCCGCGACATTCCCGAGCGAGAGGCGGTGGAGGCCGCACATCGGGCTGGTATCGACTTACTGGGCCTGACAGCGCTGCACGCATCGAGCCGGCACCAAGCGGGCTTTCTCATGGGGTTTGCCGCCCATGCGCCACACGAGCTAGAAACCGCAGTAAAGAAGCTGGCGAACGTGCTGCTCAAGTTGTGCCCCTAGCCCCCTTTGCACCTACTGGCAATGCAGGAGGAGAAATGGGTGGCAAGCCATAACACTTGCTTATGGTGACAAGACTGTTTTGGGGCGTTGCCCTGAAAAACCGCACAGGGGTCGGCAGCACTTCATGCGCTGTGTGATGGCGGACTCTTTTGCAGGACGGCCACAATCAGCACTCTGGGCTGGCTGAACAGCTCGGTGATGGACTGCTACCAGCCCTGCGCAGACCTCAGGCCTTTATCTCGACCACCTGCTCGAACCCTCCGAAGATCATGCGCTTGCCATCAAAGGGCATGGGAGGATTACCCGGAGAAGAGGGATCCATCCGGGGGTCTTCCATCATTTTTTTCATGGCAGCATCGCGAGTTGCCTTGTCCGGCCATTCGATCCACGAAAAAGCCACTGTCTCCTCTGCCGTAGCTTGAACTGAGCGCCTGAAGTCAGTGACTTTGCCATCGGGCACATCATCGCCCCAGCCCTCAATCACACGCAGTGCGCCCAGCTCGAGGAATATCGGATCCAGTTTGCGAGCATGCTCAATGAACTTTTCTTTGTTGGCCGTGGGAACGGCAATCACAAACCCGTCGATATATGACATGTTTTTCACTCCTGCTAAGTTGGCGGGTTGAGATTGATAAAGCGCCGCCACCCAATGCCCGCTCGATCAGCTGCTGCGCTGCGCACAGCGTAGACCGTTTAAGCGCCCAAGTCACGCTCATGCAATCCACGCAAGCATGGCCTTTACAGATGGTTCGCGAGATATAGCGCGCGAGTTTTAACCACTACGGCAACGCTGCTTGCGAGCACAAAATCAGGTGTGCTTGCCTGCCACTTCTGGCGCCTGTGTGAGTTCGGCGCGCATCGCAGCCAAGGCCGTTGCAATTGCTGACACGCCCCGAATGGCTGCTATCTGTGACAAGAACGAACAGGGAGCTTTCAGCCATGTGCAGCCATTGCACCTGCAGCTGCCTCTACGGCAGATTCAAGGCTATTCGGCAGCTTTTGGAGTGTTGCGAAAACTAATAGCCATCCGGTTGTAAGCGTTCATAAGGCTAATAGCCACGGTCAAATCAACCAGCTCTTTTTCGGTAAAAACAGCTTTAGCCTGTGAGTAGTCTTCATCGGGCACCCCTGTCTGGTCAACCTTGGTCACTGATTCAGCCCATGCAAGGGCGGCTCTCTCACGGATATCAAAAAGCTTACCTGCTTCTCTCCACGCCTGAACCAATGCCAGCTTCTCGACCTTCACCCCCTTAGCGAGCAAGTCGCGGGTATGCATGTCCAGGCAAAATGCGCAGTTGTTGATTTGCGAGACTCGTAGATAGACCAATTCCACCAACTCGGGCGGTAAGCCGCTTTTCATCACATAGCCATAGACACCGGCCAGCGCAGCAGATGCGCCTGGTGCAACAGTGTTGTAGTCAATTCTTGCTGTCATATTTACTCCTATCAAGACAAGATAAGCCAAGGAAAAACTCCTGACTGATCACAAAAATTAGTCCATGTTGTTGCATGGGCCCATTGGAGTGAAGAGTGCCGTGGGTCGACAGCACCTGTCCATTGCGAGTGATAGCGAACTTTCACCAACCCTTCAACTGCACGGCAGCCACTGTCTGGTGCTCAGCCTCAGGGCAGCAACTGCGCAGTTACAACTTTGTGTGAAGGCCTACCCCTTGAAAGCAAAAAAATTTCCCTTATTATTAGCACTCGATGGTGTTGAGTGCTAACAGCACCAACTCCTCACCAGTTAGAACCAATCCTGCCTTGGCAGGGTTTTAGATCTATTCACCTTGTTGATTGATATCTAGGAGATGTTATGAACCTGCGTCCTTTGCACGACCGCGTAATCGTCAAGCGCCTTGAGAACGAAACCAAGACCGCTTCGGGCATCTATATCCCTGACAACGCTGCTGAAAAGCCTGATCAAGGCGAAGTGCTGGCTGTGGGCCCTGGCAAGCGTAACGACAAGGGCGAGCAAATCGCTCTGAACGTGAAGGTCGGTGACCGCGTTCTGTTCGGCAAGTACAGCGGCCAGACCGTGAAGGTCAACGGCGACGAGCTGCTGGTGATGAAGGAAGACGACTTGTTTGCAGTTGTTGAGAAGTAATTTTCTCGCTTCTTTCCAACTTTCAAATTCATAGCTTCAAGCTCTTTATTTACAAGAACTTGCGGTTAAATTGAACCCAATTTGTAGGAGCCAAAAATGGCAGCAAAAGACGTAGTATTTGGTGGTGAAGCCCGCGCTCGCATGGTTGAAGGCGTGAACATTCTGGCCAACGCAGTCAAGGTGACTCTGGGCCCTAAAGGCCGCAACGTTGTACTGGAGCGTTCGTTCGGCGCCCCTACCGTGACCAAGGACGGTGTGTCCGTGGCCAAGGAAATCGAGCTGAAGGACAAGCTGCAGAACATGGGCGCTCAGCTCGTCAAGGAAGTGGCCTCCAAGACCAACGATATCGCTGGTGACGGCACGACAACTGCTACCGTGCTGGCCCAGGCCATCGTGCGCGAAGGCAGCAAGTACGTTGCCGCTGGTCTGAACCCCATGGACCTCAAGCGCGGTATCGACAAGGCTGTGGCCGCTCTGGTGGAACAGCTGAAGACCCAGTCCAAAGCCACGACCACTTCCAAGGAAATCGCTCAGGTTGGTTCGATCTCCGCGAACTCCGACGAATCCATCGGCAAGATCATTGCTGACGCGATGGACAAGGTTGGCAAGGAAGGCGTGATCACTGTGGAAGAAGGCAAGAGCCTGGACAACGAGCTGGATGTCGTTGAAGGCATGCAGTTCGACCGTGGCTACCTGTCGCCTTACTTCATCAACAACCCAGAAAAGCAATCTGCTGTTCTGGACAACCCCTTCGTGCTGCTGTTTGACAAGAAGATCAGCAACATCCGTGACCTGCTGCCTACTCTGGAGCAAGTGGCCAAGGCTGGCCGTCCTCTGCTGATCATTGCAGAAGACGTCGAAGGCGAAGCCCTGGCAACGCTGGTGGTCAACACCATCCGCGGCATTCTGAAGGTTGTGGCTGTGAAGGCTCCTGGCTTTGGCGATCGCCGCAAGGCCATGCTGGAAGACATCGCTATCCTGACCGGTGGCAAGGTTATCGCTGAAGAAGTGGGCCTGACTCTGGACAAGGTCACTTTGGAAGACCTGGGCCAAGCTCAGCGCGTTGAAATCGGCAAGGAAAACACCACCATCATCGACGGTGCTGGCCAAGCTGATGAAATCGAAACTCGCGTCAAGCAAATCCGCCTGCAAATCGAAGAAGCGACCAGCGACTACGACCGTGAAAAACTGCAAGAGCGCGTGGCCAAGCTGGCCGGCGGTGTTGCAGTGATCAAGGTTGGCGCTGCGACCGAAGTCGAGATGAAGGAAAAGAAGGCCCGCGTGGAAGACGCCCTGCACGCAACCCGCGCTGCTGTGGAAGAAGGCATCGTGGCAGGCGGCGGCGTGGCATTCCTGCGCGCCAAGCAAGCTATTGGCAACCTGAAGGGCGACAACGCCGAGCAGGATGCTGGTATCAAGCTGGTGCTGAAGGCCATCGAAGCGCCTCTGCGCGAAATCGTGGCCAACGCCGGTGGCGAGCCATCGGTGGTGGTGGACGCTGTGCTGAAGGGCCAGGGCAACTTCGGCTTTAACGCGGCCAACGACACTTACGGTGACATGCTGGAAATGGGTATCCTGGACCCAACCAAGGTGACCCGTACTGCACTGCAGAACGCTGCTTCCGTGGCTTCGCTGCTGCTGACCACCGAGTGCATGGTTGCCGAAGCCCCCAAGGCTGAAGGCGCTGGCGCCCCTGACATGGGTGGCATGGGCGGCATGGGTGGCATGGGCGGCATGGGCATGTAATTGCCAAGCTGCCAACCGAAGTGACAACACTTCGGTTGCTGCACACAATAAGACAAAAGGCCGCTTTCGCGGCCTTTTGTCTTAGCGGGCAACGCGGCTTTGACGCTTACCCGCAAAGCGTGGATAGCGCCTCTTTAATTGCCATTGACTGGCGACTCTGCCAGGCGCTGCATCAAGGAAACAGTCGATGGATCTACACCACGCCAGTCATCGGTTTGCTGGCAGACGCGCAGCTCCTGCGCCAGCTTTTTACCCAGCTCTACACCCCACTGGTCAAAGCTGTTGATGCCCCACACCGCACCAGAAACAAACACACGGTGCTCATACAATGCGATCAGCGCCCCCAAGGACGCGGGGTCCAGCGATTGCAGCAGCAAGAACGTACTGGGCCGGTTGCCTGGACAGTCCCGCTCCACGCCCTCGCCATGGCGTCCGACCATCAGCGCCTGTGCCTGGGCAATGGCATTGATTACCAGACTTTGGTGGTGTGCACCCAGATACTTGCCCCCATCGCGCAGCGCAATGAATTCCACTGGAATGACATCAGGGCCCTGGTGAAGCATCTGAAAGAAGGCATGCTGGCCATTGGTTCCGGGCTCACCCCAGACCACGGCGCAGGTGGGCACCTCCAGCTTGTGGCCATGGCGCGTCACGCGCTTGCCATTGCTCTCCATCTCCAGTTGCTGGAGATAGGCTGTCAACCGGCGCAACCCATGGCTGTATGGAGCAATGCAACGGCTGCTGAAGCCGCAAAAGTTGCGATTCCACACGTCCAGCAGCCCCAAGCGCATGGGTAAATTCTGCGCATCAGGTGCGGTAAAGAAGTGCGCATCCATTGCATGCGCGCCCTGCAGCAGGCGACGAAATTGCGTTGCCCCTATCGCAATGGCAATTGGCAAGCCAATGGCTGACCACAGAGAGAATCGGCCACCGACCCAGTCCCAAAAGCCCAGAGTGCGTGAAATACCGAAGGCAGCCGCAGCCTCTGTATTGGTTGTCAGCGCCACAAAGTGGCGATCAATATTGCACGCATCTTCGGCGCTGTCACTGCCCCCGTTGGCCAAGAACCACTCACGTGCGGAATGCGCATTGAGCATGGTTTCCGCCGTAGTGAAGGACTTGGACGCAATCAGAAAGAGGGTGCTCTCAGGTCTGACCTTGCGCAGTACATGCCCAAGTTCATGCCCGTCGACATTCGAGACAAAGTGAAATTGTTTGCCCGTATCGACCCAGTCTTCCAGCGCCTGCACCACCACTTCCGGGCCAAGGTGCGAGCCACCAATACCAATATTGACCACATCCGTGATGCGCGAGTCTGCGCGCAGTTGCTCCGCCAATTGGAGCATGGCATTCAAGGTGCTGTGAACATCACCCAATGCCTGGCGCATGTCTGCCGGCCATGCCTGCACAACTTTGTTTTCACGCAGCAAGCCACCATCTTGTGGCGTGCGAAGCAGCCAGTGCATGGCGCCACGCCCTTCACTTGTGTTGATGGCCTGCCCGGCCAGCATGCTGTCACGCAACGCATGTACCTTGCGTGCATGGCCCAGTTGGGCCAGCAGTGCTTCCGTATTTTCCAGCAGCCAATTTTTGGATAAATCTGCAAACACATAAGGCGCTTGCTGACTTAGTTTTTCCAGGCGCTGAGGATCAGCACCGAACGCTTGCTGCAGGTCAAAGCCTTCTTTGAAGGCTTGAAAGTGCACTTGCAGCTGCGCCCACTCTGGCGCTTCATGACAGACCAAATCCATGCTTGACTTAGCGCTTGCGCACTACCACGCTTCCCACGGAATACCCTGCTCCAAAAGAGCAGATCACGCCCGTATCACCGGCCAGCAGATCTGCACGGTGCTTGTGAAAAGCGATGATGGATCCCGCAGAAGCGGTATTGGCAAATTCGTCCAGAATCAGCGGCGCACGGTCAGCCGAGGCTTCTCCCACCAGTTTCTTCAAGACCAGCTGGTTCATCCCCAAATTAGCCTGGTGCAACCAGTAGCGGCGGACTTGCTCAGGTGTCTGATCCATTTTTTCCAGATGCGCTTGAATGTGTGCCGCAGCAATCGGCACAACTTCCTTGAATACCTTACGGCCTTCTTGCCGGAAAGTCTTGTCACGCGCAACAGGATCACTGTCTTCACTTCGATTCATGAAACCGAAGTTGTTGCGAATATTGTTGGAGAACTGTGTCGCCAAATGAGTGCCCAGCACCTCCCACGCATCCTGGCTGGTGGCAGTGTCTGCACGTTCAATGATCACTGCCGTACACACATCACCAAAGATAAAGTGGCAGTCGCGGTCACGCCATTCAAGGTGTGCAGACGTAATTTCTGGATTCACAACCAGTACACATTGAGCAGTGCCACAACGCACGGCATTAACGGCTTGTTCAATCGCAAATGTGGCCGATGAGCAGGCTACATTCATGTCAAACCCATAGCCCCCGGCCCCCAGGGCTTGCTGAATTTCCACTGCCATGGCGGGATAGGCACGCTGCATATTGGAAGCTGCGCACAGCACCATATCAATATCAGCACCCGTTTTACCGGCCTGCGCCAGTGCTTCATGGGCGGCGGCGACTGCAATTTCTGCCATCAATGACAGCTGATCGTCAGAGCGCTCCTGAAAACGTGGATACATGCGCTGCGGATCAAGTACCCCCGTTTTCTCCAACACGTAGCGTTGCCCAATGCCAGAGGCTTTCTCGATGAATTCCACGCTCGAATGCTGCAACGCCGGGCGGCTACCCGCTGCTATGTCGCTGGCGAAACGTGCATTTTGAAGATCCACGTAGCTATTGAAAGCCTCCACCAGCTCGGCATTGGTGATGGTGTGAGGCGGCTGATACAAGCCCGTACCGCTAATAACAACAGAATGCATAAAAATATTTCCATGACCCGCCAGCGCGGCGCAGCCTGCAAGTTTAACGATCAGGCCGCTTCGATGAGCTGTTCCAGCTTGATGGCATCGGCAGCAAAGGCTCGAATGCCTTCCGCAAGCTTCTCCGTGGCCATGGCATCTGCATTCAAGGCATAGCGAAAGCCTGCTTCATCGTAATGCTCTGCATGCAAATTAAGACTTCGTGCCTGCTGCGCATCCAGTGCCCGCTGCACCGGGGCTTGACTTTGACTCAGCTGCGCCAAGAGCTCAGGCGCAATGGTCAGCAAGTCGCAGCCCGCTAACGCCACAATTTGCCCCGTACTGCGAAAGCTGGCGCCCATGACTTCCGTCGTGATGCCGAAATGCTTGTAGTACTCATAAATCGCACGCACAGACCGCACTCCAGGATCATTGGCACCAGACATAGCGGCCTCATCCCACTGCGCGCCCGCCTGTTTCTTGTACCAGTCGTAAATACGCCCCACAAACGGCGATATCAGGCACACCTTGGCTTGTCCACAGGCAACGGCCTGCACTTTAGAGAAGAGCAAGGTGAGGTTGGTATGAATGCCGCGCATTTCCAGCAACCGAGCCGCCTCAATGCCCTCCCACGTCGCGGCAATCTTGATCAAAACACGGTCAGTGTGTATGCCCGCCGCTTGGTACAGCTCGATAAGCCGCTCTGCACGCGCAAGGGTGGCTTGTGTATTGAAAGACAAGCGGGCATCGACTTCTGTAGAGACACGGCCTGGCACCACCGACAAAATCTCGCAGCCAAACCTCACCAGCAAGCGATCCGTCACTTCCTCCAGAGATTTGCCTTGCCACTGGCGCGCCATATCCACCAGCAAAGGCCGATACTCTGGCAGCTGGACCGCCTTCAAAATCAGGGAAGGGTTGGTCGTCGCATCTTGTGGCTTGAACTGCGTGAGTTGCTGAAAATTACCGGTATCTGCCACCACCACCGTACATTGCTTGAGCTGCTCCAACTGGTTCATCTTGTCTCACTTCTTGTTGTGTGTTTTTCAAATCAAAAACCAAGTGTAGTGTGCGTTTTAGGCATACGGCTGCGCAAAACCTGCATCTGACTTGGTTTGTTGCAAGTGACGCAAAATTGCACCTTTTCCGACACTTCACCAAGGCCTGCACATGCTTGATCGAATTTCAGCCTCTCTCCCTTCGCTGGCGCCTGCCGAGCAACGGGTGGGGCAGCTTGTGCTGGCAGATCCTCACAGTTTTGCACGCCTGCCTGTCCGTGAGCTGGCAGAAAAAGCGCAAGTCAGCAAACCAACGGTGATCCGCTTCTGCCGAAGCCTGGGGTACGACGGCTTGGCCGATTTCAAGCTCAAGCTGGCAGGCAATGTGGCAGAAGGTGTTCCATTTGTACACCGCAGCGTTGATGCCGATGACAAGACTTCAGACGTCTTGGTCAAAGTCATCGACAACTCAGTCGCTGCATTCTTGCAGTACCGCAACGCTGCCAACGCAACGGCCATTGAACACGCGGTAGATGCCATCGTGAATGCCTGGAAGGCTAAAAAACGTGTGGAGATTTATGGTGTCGGCAACTCAGGCGTTGTTGCCCAAGACGCTCAGCACAAGTTTTTTCGCCTTGGCATCAGCAGCCAGGCCACCAGTGACAGCCACATCCAGACCATGGGTGCAACCATGCTCAGGCAGGGCGACTGCCTGATCGTCATCTCCAATTCTGGCCGCACACGAGAGCTGGTCGACGTGGCCCACATCGCCCGCTCTCAAGGCGCGACCATCATTGCCATCACATCCAGCCATACGCAGTTATCTGACAGCTGCCACATCCTGCTGGCTGCCGATAATCTGGAAGGATCTGACCTCTACAGCCCTATGGCGTCGCGCCTGCTGCACTTGCTCATCATCGATATTCTGGCCACCGCAGTGGCCTTAAAGATGGACGGCAGCTTGGCGCAAAATTTGCAGAACCTGCAAAACCAGCTGCAACAAAAACGCTATGGCATTTAACGCAGCCTGCACCACCGAGCCAGTCTAAGAGTTGCTGCGTTAACGAAGCGCCAAGCCCAAGCAGCAAGCAGCCCAAGTGGTGCAACACGGTCAAGCAGGGGCTTAGAAATAGGCCGATTGCGCACTCTCTGCTATTTCAATAGCTATCAAGGCTTAAAAACAAAGGACTTCAGATATAAAACTATCTGAAGTCCTTATGTGACAAGCGCTAAAAGCTCTTATTTTTTCTGCTTAGAACAAGGCCTTTAACATGCTTGAGCGCTGTTAACACCTCCCAGCAAACCACAAGTAGCTCAAGCCGTACGAGTACGGCGCGGCAACGCAAGGGCAAATTAACGACTGTGCTAGCAGCTCCAGGGTGCTGCAAACGAAAAAAACCGGCAGTAACGCCGGTTTTATGAAGCTGCCAATAGCTTAGAAGCGATGGCGCAGGCCTGCGGTGATGCCTGTCCGGCTGCGTGCCAGGCTGGCTGCATCGATATAGATCCTCTGCCCACCAGACACCTTGGTGTGATCTACCGCGAAATATGCATCAGTGCGCTTGCTGAATGCATAGTCCAGCGCTGCCACCATCATGTTGGACTTGCCATTGGAGACACCCGAAGTGGAGCCAGACTGCTTGGCATGAAAGTAATGCATGCCAGCATTAATCTGTGGCGTCACCTGGTAGCCAAAGCCCACTTTGATCATTTGGCGCTTGTCCGAATCACCTACTTGGAAACCACCATTGGTCTGACCTTGCCACATGTTGTTAATGATGGCCTGATCAACCAAACGGTCAGCCAGTGCGCCTACATAGGCTCCAACGGTCGTCGGTGTGCCGGGAGACTTCCACTTCACCTTGTTTTGTCCGTAACCTAAATTAAGGTACAAAGCCCCGGTGCGGTAAGAGCCGCCAAAAGTCCAGGCATCCAGATCAGAACCACCAGGCAGCGATGTTCTCAAGAAACCGCCACCGACTGAGATTCCATTTTCCGAATAGCGCAAGAAACCACCCATTGTTTTCAGCGCCCCTGATGCGATGCCACCAGCTGCAGTCGTCAGCGCATTGGGCGTGGTACTGCCAGTGGCTGCTGCAACAGCGTTATCAATGCCAGCCTTCACTGGAGCAGACAATGGTGTGGCGCCTGGGAATGGCAGCAAACCGAGCCCGACATTACGCACGTTGTCAGTGTTGTCGTTGCCTTCGGCAAACGAGTACTGCACCGTACCTACCCAGCTACGCGTAGGGGTGGCCAAGGTGTACTTCAGTGCATTGCTGGTACGTGCGCCTGCCGCCATACCCAACTCGGGCTTGAACGCTTCCATATAGGGCGAGTAAGGGAACGATGAATAAGTGCTGGTCACCACATCAAACAGCACGTTCCACTGACGACCCATCGTCAACCGGCCATAAGGTCCCTGCAAGCCCACATAGGCCAGCTGAAAAAACGGTGTGCTTACTGTGCCATCGTCCGCATTAAAGCGATTTTCCAACTCAACGAGCGCCTTGGTTCCGCCCCCCAAATCTTCCTCCACTTTGATGCCCCAGCGGCTTTGAGACATGCCGCCGCCGATCATTTTGGTCAGATTACCTTTAGCGGGACCTTCATTGTTGGTGTGGCGAATAGCCGCATCCACAATTCCCCACAGCTCCACCTTGCTAGCGCCAGTTGCCTGGGCCATGGCTGGCATGACAGTGGCACAAAGTATGCCTGCGGCGAGCGCTACGATTTTCTTTTGCATCTGCTTGTCTCCTCTTGAAGTGAAATTGTTCGATTCAGGATGCAATTTCATTCTAGAAAAGCACTGCCGTTCTAATTTCATTCTTAGCACGAAAACCACGCTCGTTTTCCCGCGCCACAGACGCTGCAAATGCAAAAAGCCAGCCCGAAGGCTGGCTTTTTTATCTAACAAAAACTGAGGCTAGCCCAGCTTCATATTAGAAAGCGTGGCGAACACCAACTTGCAGACCGTGCATCTTGCCGGAGTCATTAGCGCCATTAACGCCAGTGAAAGCACCGTTCAGACCGAAGTTAGCACCGTCCTTGTTCTTCAGGTAAGCGTATGTGCCGTACAAAGCTGTGCGCTTGGACATGTTGTGCACGTAGCCCAGCGAGAACTGGTTGGCCTTGCCGCCGTTGTCGCTGATCTTGTAGTTGTTGTAGGTGGCCTTAACTTCACCAGCAGCACCCACAGGCACGGACACGCCCACGTTGTACGACTTCAGACTTACGTCATCACCTGTAGCAATTTCGTTGTACTTGGTGTTCTTGTAGAAGGCCAGCAACTTGGCTACGCCAAAGTTGTAAGAACCACCCAGTTGCCAAGTCTTCAGGTCTTCAGTACCAGCAGCTGCCAAGCCGTTGTTTTGCTTGTCGTAACCCAGACCCAGGCTCAGAGGGCCGTTGTCATAGGTTGCGCCAACGCCCATGTAACGAGCTGTGCGGTTGGCTTCTTGCTCACCAAAACCGTAGTCGATACCCACGCCAAAGCCCGAGAACTTAGGCGAGATGTAGCTGATCATGTTGTTGCTACGGTTTTGGTAACCAGTTTGTGTACCGTTCCATGCCAGGGTAGAACCCAGACCCACGGTACCGAACAGGTCGTAACGGCTAACAGCGTTGTACGAAGCTGTCAGAGCACGGCCCAGACGCACTTGACCGAAGCTGCCGGACAGGCCAACTGTGGATTGACGCTTGAAGTTCAGGCCACCAGCAGTGCCGTCATCAGGCTGCAACTCGCCTTCAACAACAAACTCAGCCTTCAGGCCGTTGCCCAGGTCTTCCACACCGCGGAAGCCCAGACGGCTTGTAGCGTTGCCGCTGTTCAGCATGCCAGAAACGCTATCTTCACCCTTCACGTAGCCGATGCTGGTGTCAACAACACCGTACAGGGTCACGGAAGACTGAGCCATTGCAGCGCCGGAAGAGGCCAGCACGGCCAAGGCGATCAGAGATTTCTTCATATCAATTACTCCAAGGTTTATAGAGGGCACGCAGCAGCAGTTTTTTGTTGCCTTGACTCAATCAACTCGAGCCGGGCCTGTTGAGCGCGCCAACCTCCTGGTGGGGAAGTTGGGCTTATTGCACCAGACTGGACACCCTTGCGCAAAGAAAATCCCCTGCTCAGGGCTGAATTCATCCCATTCTGTTGCTCACGTGCAACAAACCACTCTCAAATGGTGTGTCGCACGGCAATGTCGCAATTTCAAATAAATAACGACACTTCTTCTGACTGCGTCGCAGCTACAGCAGTAAGTGCACACCGACATGAATTCACGCACCCTATTCACGCGAGCACTTCGCCGCCTCTGTGCATTCAATCGCCTGCGGTTGATATAAAAAATACATAAAAAAAGCGCCTTTTCGGCGCTTTTTCAAATTTTTAAAGCTTTTAAGCTTCGTGCAGCTCAAAGCTGGTGGTGATCTCAGCAGTCTTGCCCAGCATGATGCTGGCCGAGCAATATTTCTCATGGCTCATGGCAATCGCGCGCTCTACTGCGGTTTCGGGCAGGCCCTTACCCGTTACGGTGAAGTGCATATTGATCTTGGTGAAAACCTTGGGCTCCACTTCGGCGCGCTCTGCGGTCAGCTTGACGGAGCAGCCACGCACGTCATGGCGGCCACGTTTCAAGATGAGCACGACGTCATAGGCCGTGCATCCACCAGTGCCTGCCAGCAGTGCCTCCATGGGGCGCGGGGCCAGATTCTGTCCGCCATTGGCAGGATTGCGCTCATCCGGAGCACCATCCATGGCCAGTACGTGGCCGCTGCCTGTTTCGGCAATAAAACCCATTCCAGATCGTGTGCTTGCTGCGCCTGTCCAGCTTACGGTGCATTCCATGTCGTTTTCTCCTCAGAGATGTAGTCAGTTGGCCGGTTTGCCGCAACTCAGTCAGCGAATGGCAAAACTGTAGTTTCAGAAAACCTTGAAATCTTGTTGCAACGCAACATTTCTCGCGTTACAATGCGCTCCTGCGTTAAATCGCTGGTTCTACCCGGCGACACCACAGTCGGCATTGGCTACTGTAGCGCACCAGTTGTCTCCTCCACCTCCTCTAACGGTGGATTCAGCCCCAAGCCCTAGCGGCTTGGGGCTTTTTTTGTGCCGCGATGGCCGTGTTGCAGCACTGTCATGGCGCGCACGGCGGTCACATGCCTATGATGACGGATCTGGACTGTGCGCCTTCTTTGCGCCAGCACGCTTGATTTGTCGCCCTATGCCTGCACAAAAGACACTTACGCCCTTTGATTACCTCACCAAGATTCTGAACGCCCGCGTCTACGACGTGGCAATTGAATCTGATCTGGACCCGGCCAAGAACCTCAGCCGCCGTCTGCACAACAAGGTGCTGCTCAAGCGAGAAGACCAGCAGCCTGTCTTCAGCTTCAAGCTGCGTGGTGCCTATAACAAGATGGCACACCTGACGGCTGAGCAACTGGGCAAAGGGGTGATCTGCGCATCCGCGGGCAATCATGCTCAAGGCGTGGCCATGAGTGCCAAGAAGCTGGGCTGCCGCGCCGTGATCGTGATGCCCACCACCACCCCGCAGGTGAAGGTGGATGCCGTAGCTGCGCTGGGCGGCGAGGTCGTACTGGCGGGGGAAAGCTATTCCGATGCCTACAAGCACGCGGTCAAGCTGCAAAAAACCGAAGGTCTGACCTTTGTGCACCCCTTTGATGATCCGGACGTGATTGCCGGCCAGGGCACCATCGCCATGGAGATGCTGCGCCAGTTGCAAAAGTTGGGCAGCCAGCGCCTGGATGCGGTGTTTGTAGCGATTGGCGGCGGCGGCCTGATCAGCGGTGTGGCCAACTACATCAAGGCTGTGCGCCCCGAGATCAAGGTCATTGGCGTGCACACCAAGGATTCCAGCGCCATGCTGCAGTCGGTGCAGGCGGGCGAGCGCATAGAGCTGGCCGACGTGGGCCTGTTTGCCGACGGCACTGCGGTGAAGCTGGTGGGCGAAGAAACTTTCCGCATCGCCAAAGACCTTGTGGATGACTATGTGGTGGTGGACACCGATGCCGTCTGCGCGGCCATCAAAGACATTTTTGTAGACACGCGCTCCATCGTCGAGCCCTCAGGGGCGCTGGCTGTGGCGGCCATCAAGCAGTACGTGGCCAAGCACAAGACCAAGGGCGAGACCTACGCGGCCATTCTTTGCGGCGCGAACATGAACTTTGACCGCCTGCGCTTTGTGGCCGAGCGGGCCGAGGTGGGTGAAGAGCGCGAGGCCCTGTTTGCCGTGACCATTCCCGAAGAGCGCGGCAGCTTCAAGCGCTTTTGCGAGGTGGTGGGCAAGCTGCCCGGCGGTCCGCGCAGCGTGACCGAGTTCAACTACCGCATCAGCCACGACAGCAAGGCCCACGTTTTTGTCGGCCTGACCACACCCACCAAGGGCGAGAGCGAAAAAATCTGCAAGAATTTTCACAAGAATGGCTTTGATGCGCTGGACCTGACGTTTGACGAGATGGCCAAGGAACACCTGCGCCACATGGTGGGCGGACATTCGCCGCTGGCACAAGAAGAGCGCCTGCTGCGCTTCGTCTTCCCCGAGCGTCCCGGCGCACTGTTCAAGTTCCTCAGCCTGATGGCACCGACCTGGAACATCTCGCTGTTCCACTACCGCAACCAGGGCGCCGACTATGGCCGCATTCTGGTGGGCATGCAGGTGCCTGAGAAAGACAGCAAAAAGTTTGATAGCTTCCTCAAGCAACTGGGCTACCCATGGGTGGAAGAGACCCAGAACCCTGCCTACCAGTTGTTCTTGAAATAGCATTTCAAGCTTTTCCCTACCCAATCCTTTTCGCACCCAAGCGCTGATGCATAAAGCGCTTGCAGCCCACCTGTTTAAAAGCTTTCATGCAAGCCCTTCGCCATTTTTTGCTGGCCGTGCAGTTTTTCAGCCGCATTCCGGTCACAGGGCGCATGGCTGCGTGGGTGGGCTGGAGCGCCGAGATGCAGCGCGCCAGCGCAGCCCATCTGCCCGGCGTGGGCTGGCTGGTGGGGCTGTGGGCAGCACTGTGGATGGGTGGTGTCTGCTGGCTGATGCCAGATACCCCGTGGACGCCGCTGCTGGCAGCCGTCCTCAGCACGGCAGGCACCCTGTGGCTGACGGGGGGGTTTCACGAAGATGGCCTGGCCGATGTGGCCGATGGGCTGGGTGGCTTTGTGCCACCCGAACGCGCGCTGGAGATCATGAAGGACTCGCGCCTCGGTGCCTATGGCGTGATGACGCTGGTCATGGCCTTGCTGACCAAAGTGACCCTGATCGCTTTGCTGCTCAGCGCCATGCAAGACTTTTGGGGGCCGGTCCCCATCCTCGTGCTGGTGTGCTGCATCCACGTGCTGTCGCGCTTTGCGCCACTGGTGCTGATGCGCAGCCTGCCCCATGTCGGGCTGGCGGCCAGCAGCAAAACCCTGCACGTGGCGGGCCAGCAGATGGGCTGGCAAGGCCTGCTGACCGGGGCCTTTTGGTGCCTGCCTGCACTGGTACTGCTGGGCTGGCTGGGTATTTACAGTTTTGTCCTGGGCCTGCTGGCTGCCATGGCTGTCACCACATGGCTGCTGCGCTGCTGGTTCAAAAAACGTCTGGGCGGCATGACAGGCGACTGCCTGGGTGCATGCCAGCAGCTCAGCGAGCTGGCCATGCTGTTGGCCACGGCCCTGTATCTGGGCCGCCAGCTATGACGCTGCGATGAGCACGCTGTGGCTGGCGCGCCATGCACGCCCCCTGATTGACAGCGGCATCTGCTATGGCCGCCTGAATGTGGCTGCCGATGCGGCGCTGACTGCCGCTGCGGCGCAAGACTTGGTGAAGGCACTGGCTGCCAACACTGCAAAGAACTTTTCATCCCCCACCGCTTGCACCGTCGTGCTGCGCCACTCGCCCTTACAAAGATGTGAGCAACTTGCGCACGCATTGATTGAGCAACAGTCCCGCCTAGTTTTTCACCCCCACGCCGACACACGGCTGCAAGAGATGGATTTTGGCGCGTGGGAAGGCGTGGCGTGGCACGACATCTCCCGCGCACACGTTGATGCATGGGCCGCCGACCTGCCCCACTACGCCCCCGGCGGGAGCGAGTCACTGGCCAGCATGCTGCAACGCGTTCAAGCGGCGCTGCAGCACAGCTGGCTGGTGGATAGCCAGCAGGGCACGCGCGATGTCGTCTGGGCCACCCATGCAGGCGTCATCCGCTGCGTGCAGTGGTTGCTGCAACACGGCAACGCCCTGCCCAGCAGTGCCGCATGGACCCTGCCCGCGCCCGGCTTTGGGCAATGGCTGGCACTGCCGTGGGCCGCAGCCGCCCCCCGCCTTTCCCACCTGAACCCTTAACTGCGCTGCTTGGCGCTGAGAGCTACACCGCAATGTCTTTGCAACTCACCCCTGAATCCCAGCAACAGGCGATTGCCTCTATCGAACGCTATTTCCGCGAGCACATGGACGAGCCGATTGGCAATGTCGCCGCTGGCGGGCTGCTGAAGTTTTTTCTGCAAGAAATTGCCCCTGTCGCCTACAACCAGGGCGTGGCCGATGCGCAAGAGCGCCTGCAGCAACGTGTGGCAGAAATTGACATTGAAGTGCACCACGCCCCCTTCACCTACTGGCCGCAGCCCGCGCGCTCGCGCCGCAGCTGAGCGGCTGCTCACAGCGCATGGCTGCAACGCCGCCAGGTCTTGAAACTGCACAGATGCTGACTGCAGCTGCGCGCCTTAACTGCCAACAAATCTGCGCTGAAATGGCTGATGCCAGCAGCACCAAACCTTTGACACAGCCATAACCCGACACCATCCCGGGCTTGGCACCTGCCCCACAATGGCTGCATGTTTGAATCCCTGCGCACTTGGGCCACCCCCTACGGTGGCGATGCTTTTCTCTACATCACGCTCTTGGCCGTTGCCAGTTTCATCGCCCTTGTGGTGCTGAAACAGCGCCTGAGCACGTTCACGCTCAACCGCCTCATTCGCATGGGCGCACTGGTGGCATTGCCGCTGTCCTTTGTCGCGATGGAGATGGGCGACAACAACTGGGGCATCGCAGTCGTTGCCATTGTGTGGTGCGTACTGGTGGCCATCATCTGCAAGAACGAAACCAGCCAGCGCGCCATTCAACAAGGCGCATCTAAAAAATGAGCTTCCATCGCTTATCAGAGCTTGTTTTCAGATAGTTTTATATCTAAAAACAAGCATGCATAAGCGCTGATAGCTTCTATTTCAAGAGTGGAGCTTCCCATGCATTTCAAAACGCCCCGTCTGTCCATGCTTGACCTGGTGGCTGTGCGCGAAGGCGGCACCGTGCGCCAGGCGCTGAACATTGCCGTACAAACCGCACAGAAAGCCGAAGCACTGGGCTTTGCCCGTTACTGGCTGGCCGAGCACCACAACATGCCGGGCATTGCCAGCTCAGCCACCTCGGTACTGATTGGCCACATTGCCGGCAAGACAGAACGCATCCGCGTGGGCTCGGGCGGCATCATGCTGCCCAACCATGCACCGCTGGTAGTGGCCGAAGCCTTTGGCACGCTGGCCGAGCTGTATCCGGGCCGCATTGATCTGGGTCTGGGCCGTGCCCCCGGCACCGATGGAGCCACCATGCGCGCGCTGCGCCGTGACCGCGTGGAAACTGAGCAGGACTTCCCCGCTGACGTGGCAGAGCTGCAGCGCCTGCTGGGCCCCGCGCAAGAAGGTGCGCGCATCACCGCCACACCGGGCACCAACACCAACATCCCCATCTGGCTGCTGGGCTCCAGCCTGTTTTCTGCACAGCTGGCAGCCATGAAAGGACTGCCCTACGCCTTTGCCTCGCACTTTGCGCCGCGCTTTTTGCACCAGGCCATTGAGCTGTATCGCAGCATGTTTCGCCCCTCTGCCACGCTGGCAAAGCCTTATGTGATGGTGGGCGTGCCCGTGGTGGCAGCACCCACTGATGAAGAAGCGCAATTTCTGGCCACCAGCACGCAGCAGCGCGTGCTGGGCATCCTGACCGGCCAGCGCGGCCAGCTGCCTGCGCCCGTTGAAGGCTTCATGCAGCAACTGGGCCCGCGTGAGCAAGCCGCCATCAACGACTTTCTGGCCATGTCTGTGGTCGGTGGCCCAGATACAGTGCGCGCAGGCTTTGCTCGCATTCAGGAAACCACTGAAGCCGACGAGCTGATTTTGGTGACCGACGTGTACAACCCCATGCTGCGCCTGAGCAGCCTGGAGATTGCTGCACAAGCGCTCAAATAAACCCACGCCAGCTTGTGCGCATGAGCCGCCCGGCCCGCCTGCTTCAACTGCTGGATCTGCTGCGCCGCGCCCGCCAGCCGCGCAGCGGGCCACAGCTTGCGCAGACGCTGCAAATCAGCCTGCGCACGCTGTACCGCGACATTGCCACGCTGCGCGAGCAAGGCGCAGCCATTGTGGGCGACCCCGGTATCGGCTATGAAATGCGGCCCGGCTTTTTGCTGCCCCCGCTGATGTTCACCGCCGACGAGCTGGAAGCCCTGCTGCTGGGTGCCCGCTGGGCCCGCCAGCAGGCCGACCCACAACTGGCCAGCGCCGCTGGCACGGCCATGGACCGCATCCGTTCGGCCCTGCCGCTGGAATTGCGCATTGAGGTCGATACCACCGGGCTGCTTGTGCCACCCGTTGCTACGCCCGACCAGCAGCCCGAGCCCTGGCAGAGCTCACTGCGCCAGGCCATTCGCGCCCAGCACAAAGTGGTGCTGCACTACCAGGACCAGCATGGCGTGCTCACGCACCGCCCGGTCTGGCCCTTTGCCATGGCCTACTTTGAACGCTGCCGGGTGGTCTCCGCCTGGTGCGAGCTGCGCCAGGACTTTCGCCACTTTCGCGCCGATCGCGTGCTCACCCTGCACGACAGTGGAGAGCGCTACCCCCAGTCGCGCCAGCAATTGATTCGCCGCTGGCTCCAGCACACAGGCTACCAGGTGCAGATGGGCTGAGCCACTGGGGCGGCACTGCGGCCCAAGCCCGCCAGCCACCACTGACACAAACTGACAGCGTGCCTGCCTACAGTGCCCTGCATGGCTACTTCGCCATCGCAAACGGAGCACACAGATGCAGCAACACAGCACCCAAAAAACCAATAACAGCGACACCCTGCGCTTTTTCTTTCACCCCATGTCACGCGCCCGCTCGGTGCGCTGGATGCTCGAGGAATGCCAGGCCACTTACGAAGCCGTGCTGCTTGACTACGGCACCAGCATGAAGGCCCCCGCCTATCTGGCCCTGAACCCCATGGGCAAAGTGCCTGCGCTGCAGCATGGCCAGACAGTCATCTCAGAAACCGCTGCCGCACTGGCCTATCTGGCCGACCTGTTCCCTGAGCGCCAGCTGGCCCCCGCTGTGGGCAGCGCAGAGCGCGGCAGCTACTATCGCTGGCTGTTTTTTGTAGCAGGGCCGGTCGAAGCCATCACTACGGCACAGGCTGAAGGCTGGCTGGCCCAGCAAACGCTGCAGCAAGCCCAGACCGCCGGTTATGGCCGCATGGAAGATGTCATCGGCACCCTGCAGCTGGCTGTACAAGGCAAAACCTATGTCTGCGGCACACACTTCAGCGCGGCTGATATTTACCTGTCCACCTATCTGGCATGGGCCTGCCAGCACGGCCAGTTGCCCAAGCTGCCAGAGTTCGAACGTTACTACCAGCCCCTGATGGCTCGCCCCGCCGCACTGCGCGCCAAGCAGATTGACGACAGCCTGATCAGCGCTCAACCGTAGGCCACGTTCCGCAGAGACACATAGAGGCGGGGGCGACAGTCAGGCAGCAGGGAATGCAACCGTTATGCTTGGGCCAGCCCCCGTTTCGCTGCTAGGAATGTTTCATGTCCGTCTCACTGCAAGACCAGCTGGTGGTCGCCATCTCATCACGCGCCCTCTTCAATTTTGAAGAAGAAAACCAGCTGTTTGACCAAGACCCGGGCGCCTACGTCCAACTGCAGCGCCAGCGGCTGGACGTACCCGCTGCGCCCGGAGTGGCTTTGCCCCTGGTGCGCAAGCTGCTGGCTTTCAATCACAGCGGCAAGCGCCGCGTCGAAGTGGTGGTGCTTTCACGCAATGACCCGGTCAGCGGCATGCGCGTATTTCGCAGTGCCAGGGCACACGGGCTGGACACCCTGCAGCGCGGCGTATTCACCCAGGGGCGCGATCCCTTTGGCTACTTGCGCCCGCTGGGGGCTCACCTGTTTCTGTCCGCCAACGAGGCCGATGTGACCGAGGCTTTGGGCCTGGGCTACCCCGCAGCCCGCGTGCTGACCGAATCGGCCGGTGCCAGCAATGCCCACCCCCACGAAGTGCGCATTGCTTTCGACGGAGATGCCGTGCTGTTCTCCGACGAAGCCGAACGCGTGTACCAGGCGCAAGGGCTGGATGCTTTTTTACGCCACGAAGTTGACCACGTGGCCCAGCCGCTGCCTGACGGCCCCTTCAAACCATTGCTGGCAGCGCTGCACCGCCTGCAAAAAGCTGTACAAGCAGGTGACACCGGTGGCATGCACCTGCGCACTGCCCTGGTCACTGCACGCAGCGCTCCCGCGCACGAACGAGCCATTCGCACGCTGATGGACTGGCAGATTGAAGTGGATGAGGCCATGTTTCTGGGTGGCCTGCCCAAAGGCGAATTTCTGCGCGAGTTTGCGCCCGACTTTTTCTTTGACGACCAGACCGGGCACGTACAGTCCGCCAGCGCCCATGTGCCCGCCGGTCACGTGCGCAGCGGCATTGCCAACACTCGCACATAGCGGGTTGAACTGCGCCATTGCCCAGCCCTTGCTCCACCTCGCAGCGTCTGCTGCGTCTGCTGCGTCTGGGGCACCCAGGACATCAAAAAAGCCACCCGCAGGTGGCTTTTTCTGGAACCTGACTTCTTGTGCTTACAGACCACCTGTGCGCTTGACCTTGGGCTCTTCATAGGTCAGCGGCTGGGTGCGCACCTGCAGCATGTTGCGCTCTTGCTGGTCAGTTTTCTGGGCTTCCTGGGCCGCTTCCACGGCCATGGCGCTGGCGCGCCACATGGACTGAATGTGCTCAATCAGCTGCTTGTAGATAGGCTCTTTGGGAGGCTCTTCCACCTCTTCCTTGGCCTTTTTCTCCTGCACTTCGGTCCAGTCGCGGTCCGTCAGGCTCTTGTCGGTGGGCTTTTCCGGGTTCTTGATGGTGACCGTAACGCCTTCGCCCAACTGGTCGGTGGACTCCACCGCGTTGACGGCGTGCACCGGACGAACGGCTGCCGGCCCCGAAGCACCTGTGGAATACAAATTGGCACCCTGGGTATTCGTCCACTGAATGGGATTACGTTCTACAGGTGGTATTTGCATAGCTAGGCCCTCGGTTCACGGTCAGGATTGACGTCGACAATAATTGGTTCCGACCTTTTTATCGGCACCTTGCAGACAAACTTAAGGAAATTTTTTCGCCGTTCGTCGGAAATCCTTGAACAAGTAGAAACCCTTACAAGAACAATTCCAGAAACTTTTGCGACTGCCTGTCCAGCGCCCGGGAATCACGAATCCGGTATTGCACGCCATCGCGGCTGGTGATCAGCAGATCATGCCGCCCATCCAGCTTGCGAATGTCCTCTTCGGCCTTCAGCGCCAGATGGGTAAGACCCCTGTCCGTCTGCACAGTCCACACGCTGGGCACCGAAATGGCATCAATCGCCTCAATGCGCTGCACCTCGGGTACAAACTCGCGCACCGCAAACTCTTCTTGCAGCAACTGGCGCGCCGCAGCGGGCACGTCGCTCAGCTGGTCAATCCAGAACACCTCTTTGCCGTCTCGCCCCACCAGAGAAATGGACTCTTCAGGCGCCGCAATCGGAAATGCCCGCACAGGGATGAGCCCTTCGTGCTGCGTACCATCGCTCAGTGTCAAACACAGGCGGCCATGGGCATTGCGGCTCAGCGTCATGTTTTCGGCACTCATGCATTCTCTCCTTCACGGGCCAAGGTAAGGCCAGCGGCTTGCGCATCTTCTTCTGCCCGGCGGGCTTGCGCTTCATACAGGCGCCAGTAAGCACCCTTGGCTGCCATCAGTGCGTCGTGCGGGCCCACTTCTACGATTTCGCCGCGGTCCATGACCACCAGACGGTCGGCCTTGCGCAGCGTCGACAAACGGTGAGCAATGGCAATCGTCGTGCGCCCCTTGACCAGGTTGTCCAGCGCTTTCTGGATTTCCTTTTCGGTCTCCGTATCCACGGCCGATGTCGCCTCATCCAGAATCAGCAGGCGCGGATCAATCAGCAAGGCGCGTGCAATGCTGATGCGCTGGCGCTCACCGCCCGACAGCCCCTGACCCCGCTCACCCACCACCGAGTCATAGCCGTGGGGCAACCGCAAGATGAATTCATGCGCATGGGCTGCACGCGCTGCGGCCACAATCTCTGCACGGCTCGCCAATGGCTTGCCATAGGCAATGTTCTCGGCCACCGTGCCAAAAAACAGGAACGGCTCTTGCAATACCAAGCCAATGTTGCGGCGGTAATCCGCTACGGCCAGACGGCGCACATCCACACCATCGAGCTGGATGCTGCCCTCCGTCACATCGTAGAAACGGTTGATCAGGTTCACCAAGGTGCTCTTGCCTGAGCCGCTATGCCCCACCAGACCAATCATTTCGCCAGGCTGAATATCCAGATTCAGATTGCGAATGACCTGGCGGCTGCCGTAGCGAAAGCCGACGTCATGCAAGGAAATGCGTCCCTTGACAGGCTGCGGCAGCTGCACCGGGTTGACCGGCTCTGGCACGCTGCTGACCTGATCGAGCACATCAAAAATACGCTTGGCACCTGCAGCAGCCTTTTGCGTGATGTTGACAATGCGGCTCATGGAATCGAGGCGCGTATAAAAACGCCCGATATAGGCAATAAAGGCAGACAGCACACCCACCGTAATCTGGTCGTGCGCCACCAGCCAGATACCAAAGCCCCAGACCACCAGCAAGCCAATCTCCGTCATCAGCCCCACAGTGGGCGAGAACAGAGACCACACCTTGTTCACGCGGTCATTGGCTTCCAGATTGCGTACATTGGCTTCGCGAAAGCGCTCAATTTCATGCTCTTCTTGTGCAAAAGCCTTCACCACTCGCACACCGGGAATGGTGTCGGACAGCACATTCGTCACGTCGGCCCACACCCGGCTGACGCGGTCAAAACCCACACTCAAACGGCCACGTACCTTCTGAATCAGCCATGCAATGAAAGGCAGGGGCACCAGGGTCACCAGTGCCAGCCAGGGGTTGATGGAGGCCAAAATTACCGCCGTCATCACAATCATGATCACGTCGGTCACAAAATCCAGCGCATACAGCGACAAAAACATGTTGATACGATCAGTGTCTGCACTGATGCGGCTCATCAAATCGCCTGTGCGCTTCCCGCCAAAGTACTCCAGCGACTGCTTCATCATGTGGGCATACGTGGTGGTGCGCATGTCCGCGCCAATACGCTCGGACACCTTGGCCATCACCCATGTTCGTGCCCAGCTCAGCCCCCAGGCCAGCAATGCCGACAGCAGCAGCCCCCCCAGATACAGCGACACCAGGTACGGATCGACCGGCTGACCGCTCTTTTGGTAGGGGATGAGAATGTCATCCATGATGGGGATCGTCAGGTAAGGCGGCACCAGGGTGGCCGCCGTAGCCAGCAGCGTCATGACGAAGCCCAGAATCAGCATCCCTTTGTAAGGGGTTGCAAAACGCCCCACGCGCAGCAACACCCAGGTGGAGGTTTTAGGCCCTGCCAGCCGCGCACAGGCCGGGCATTCATCACTGTCCGGAGGCAAGATTTCGCTGCATACACTGCAGCGGCTTTCATCCACGGGCACCAGTGCTTGATTCAGATTGCCGGCGGCCGCTGCATCGCGCAATTGTTCAAAGCGCAGCAAAAACCGCAGTACCTGGGCTTGCTGCCCCAGTGTGAATCGCCACAGACTCAAGCGCTGGTGACGGTCGTGCAACTCCAGCGTACCCACGCCGGCGTGATCCATCAGCCGCAGTTGCAAATCTTCAGACAGCGGCCAACTTTGCCACTCACTGTCCGCATCTTTGCCCACAATACGGTTTTCTGTGAGCACCAGCAGCCCCTGCGCAAAGCGAAGCGACACCGTCAGGTCAACCGACAAGGCGGCTTGCACGTTCTCATGGGGTGCGAGCTGTGCCCGCAATTCAGCCCCCAAAGGGCCATTGAAGATACCGGAGGCATCTACAGGATGGTGATGTTGCATGTTGAATCGTTAGAACCCGGCGTTGGCCAATCTGCCAAGGGGTGGGGGCATGACGTATTCTCTGCAGAACCACACCATGCCCGAGTAGGAGCTATCCCCTTCAACGCATTAGCTGCGAGTTTGGCTGACAAACAGCCACGGCTTTACCTCCCGCACACAATGGCCCTCTTTTTCCCAGACTGTGGCCTCTGACCCCAGCCTCACACTCTAACGCTGACATTCATGGCGACATTCAAAGACATCCAACTGCTTCGTACCACCTACCTGCGTGGCCCCAGCGTCTGGACTTACCGTCCGGTCCTTGAAGTCTGGTTGGACCTCGGTGAACTGGAAGATTACCCTTCCAACAAGATCGACGGTTTTACCAAACGCCTGACCACCTGGCTGCCCGGTCTGATTGAGCACCACTGTGGCGTTGGTCACCGTGGCGGTTTTCTCGAGCGGCTGACAGAAGGCACCTGGTGCGGCCATGTGCTGGAGCACACCATCATTGAGCTGCTGAACATGGCTGGCATGCCCGCCGAGTTTGGCCAGACCCGCAGCGTGTCGCAACACGGCGTCTACCGCATGGTGTTTCGCTGCCCCGAAGAGTCGGTGGCCCACGTGGCATTGCAGCAAGGCCATGCGCTGTTGATGGCCGCCATCAACAACCAGCCTTTCGACGTTGCCGCCGCTGTAGAGGCCATCAAGGCCGAAATCGAAAATCGCTACCTCGGCCCCAGCACCGCCAGCATTGTCAATGCCGCCGCAGAGCGCCGCATTCCTTGCATTCGCCTCAATGACGGCAATCTGGTGCAACTGGGCTACGGTGCATCACAACGCCGCATCTGGACCACTGAAACCGACAAGACCAGCGCCATTGGCTTTGGCATTGCCGAAGACAAAGACCTGAGCAAGCAACTGATCAAGGCCTGCGGCGTGCCCGTACCCGAGTGGGAACTGGTCAAAAGCGCCGACCAAGCCTGGGAAGAAGCGGATTACATGGGCCTGCCCGTCACGGTCAAGCCCTACAACTCCAACAAAGGTCAGGGTGTTGGCGTCAACCTGAACAGCGAAGCCGAAGTGCGCGCTGCCTATGACGAAGCCCGCAAGCTCACACGCTATGTCATGGTGGAGCGCCACATCCCCGGCCACGTACACCGCCTGCTGGTGGTGGGAGGCAAGATGGTGGCTGCCTCGCGCGGCGAATACCCTGAAGGCCGCCACAATCCGCGCGCCAAGGTCGTCACCGTGGACTGCACCGACGAGGTGCACCCCGACACTGCCTACATGGCAGCGCTGTCGGCCAAGGTGGTGGGATTGGACATTGCCGGCGTGGATCTGGTCTGCCAGGACATTACCCAACCCCTGCAAGCCCAGGGCGGAGCCATTTTGGAAGTCAACGGCGGCCCGGGCCTGCTGATGCACCTCAAACCCAGCGTGGGTGTGGCACGCCCTGTGGGGCAGGCGATTGTGGAGCACCTGTTTCCCACCACCGACGGTGACAGCGATGGTCAGACCTCGCGCATCCCCGTGGTGGGCATTGCGGGCACGCGCCATAACGCATTCATTGCCCGTCTGGTGGGCTGGTTGCTGCAACTGAGCGGCAAACGCACAGGCGTGGCCAGCAGCGAAGGCACCTTCCTGGAAGGCCGCCTGACTCAAAAGGGCGACAACACCAACTGGCATGCAGCACACCGTCTGCTGGTCAACCGGCTGGCAGAGGCTGCCGTGATTCAAACCACGGCCCGCTCCATCTTTGAAGAAGGTCTGGCTTACGACCGCTGCCAGGTGGGCGTGGTCACCGACATGGACGGCTTTGAAGGCCTGGCCGACCACGACGTGCTGGAAGCCGATCAGATGACCCGCGTGATGCGCACCCAGATTGATGTGGTCCTGGGTCAGGGCGCTGGCGTGCTCAACGCCGACGATGAGCAAACTGCCGACCTTGCACGCCTGTGCGATGGCCAGGTCCTGTTCTACACCCACGACCCCAAGAACTCAGTTTTACTGACCCATCGCGAGGCCGGTGGCCGCGCTGTAGTGCTTCTGGGCAACGACGTCTTGCTGGTGCACGGCAACACCGAACGTGTTTTGGCCAAGCTGCAAGCGCTGCGCCCCGTCAACGGTTTTGAGCCTGACACCTCCGCCTTGCTGGCCGCGATTGCCACCGCCTGGGCGCTGGACATCACGCCTGAACTGATTGCGGCTGGCATCAAGACTTTTGACTACCAGCCTCTGTAATTTAAACGATAGCTATCAGCGCTTGTCACATCTACGTTAGAAGCCAATTTGACTAAAATTTTGGCGGAAAGACAGACCATGGAAATTTCTCGCTCCCGCGCCTTGCGTGGCCCCAACCTCTGGAGCCGCAATACCGCTATCGAATCCATCGTGCATTGCACGCCTGAAGAACAGAACTTCACACTGATACCTCGTTTTGAAGACAAGGTTCGTGCCCGCTTTCCTGCCATTGGCGGGCTGCAGGGCCAGGGCATGGACAACACCTTGTCCATCGCCCATGTGCTGGAAGCCGCTGCGCTGTCCATGCAAGCCCAGGCGGGCTGCCCCGTCACCTTCAGTCGCACACACGAAACCGTAGAGCCCGGCACATTCCAGGTCATCGTTGAATACACGGAAGAAGCCGTAGGCAAGCGCGCAGTAGAGCTGGCGCAGCAACTGATCAATGCAGCCCTGAACGACACGGACTTTGACGTCAAGGCCGCCATCAACGAGCTGCGCGAGCTGGACGAAGAAGAGCGCGTCGGCCCCTCCACCGGCTCGCTGCTCAACGCAGCACTGGGCCGCGGCATTCCCTTTCGCCGCCTGACCGCCGGCAGCCTGGTGCAACTGGGCTGGGGCTCCAAGGCGCGCAAATTTCAGGCCGCCGAAGTCGACCAGACCAGCTCAGTGGCTGAGACCATTGCACAAGACAAAGACCTGACCAAACGTCTGCTGCACGCTGCTGGCGTACCCGTGCCCATGGGCCGCCCCGCCAAAGACGTGCAAGATGCCTGGGCCATCGCCCAAGAGGTGGGAATGCCCGTGGTGGTCAAGCCCCAGGACGGCAACCAGGGCAAGGGCGTCACAGTCAACATCACCACCCGTGAACAGCTTGAAAAAGCCTACGCCACTTCCATGGAGTTTGGTACCGTGGTGATGGTGGAGCGCTTTTTGCCCGGCCACGACTTCCGCCTGCTGGTGGTGGGCAACCACCTGGTGGCAGCGGCCCGCCGCGACCCCCCTCAGGTACTGGGTGATGGCGAGCACACCATCCGCGAGCTGGTTGACATCGTCAACCAGGACCCGCGTCGTGGCTCCGGTCACGGCACGGCACTGACCAAGATTCAGCTCGATGGCATTGCCATTGGCCGCATCGCTGCCGAAGGCCTGACCCCCGACTCGGTACCCGCTCAGGGCCAGCGCGTAGTGCTGCGCAACAACGCCAACCTGTCCACAGGCGGCAGTGCCACCGACGTGACCGATGACGTACACCCCGACATTGCCGCGCGCGCTGTAGAGGCCGCCGCATGCGTAGGCCTGCACATCTGCGGTGTGGACGTGGTGTGCGAGACCATGCTCAAGCCACTGGAAGAACAAAACGGCGGCATTGTGGAAGTCAACGCAGCCCCCGGCCTGCGCATGCATCTGGCACCTTCGTTCGGCAAACCGCGCAACGTGGGCGCACCCATGGTGGACCTGCTGTTTGGCCCCGGTGAAGATGGCCGCATTCCCGTGGTAGCTGTCACCGGCACCAACGGCAAGACCACCACGACCCGCCTGATCTCGCACATTTTTTCCGCACAGGGCCTGCGCGTGGGCATGACCAACACCGACGGCGTCTATGTCAATGGCCGCCAGATCGACAGTGGCGACTGCTCTGGCCCCAAGAGCGCCCGCAATGTACTGGCCCACCCCGAAGTAGATGCAGCCATTTTGGAATGTGCCCGCGGCGGTGTGCTGCGTGAAGGTCTGGGCTTTGACCGCTGTCAGGTCGCCGTAGTCACCAACGTGGGTGAAGGCGATCACCTGGGCCTGAACTTCATCACCACCGTCGAAGACGTCATGGTCTTGAAGCGCGTGATCGTGCAGAACGTCGCTCCCAATGGTTACGCCGTACTCAACGCGATCGACCCCCACGTAGCCCCCATGGCCAACGTCTGCCA
Source organism: Comamonas avium (assembly GCF_014836675.1). Classification (GTDB taxonomy): domain Bacteria; phylum Pseudomonadota; class Gammaproteobacteria; order Burkholderiales; family Burkholderiaceae_C; genus Comamonas; species Comamonas avium. The sequence goes on along the minus strand of NZ_JACSQK010000003.1, from coordinate 258,905 downwards.
AGGCAAGGTGATTTACTTTGGTGCAGATCGCCACCACCACGTCATGGCCACACACCGCGCCCAGGGCAACCGCGTGGTGTATGTGGATGATGGGCACATCATCTGTGCCGAAGGTGCATTCAAGGAAAGCGTTGCGCTGGCAGATATCCCGCTGACCCGCAATGGCTCCATCGGTTTTCAGGTCGACAACGCCATGGCCTCGATCGGCGCGGCATGGGCTGCCGACCTGCCATGGGACACCATCCGCCGTGGTTTGGCATCGTTTCACAACGACTCATCCAACGCCCCCGGTCGCTTCAACGTGATGGACTACAAGGGTGCCACCATCGTGGCGGACTACGGCCACAACCCCGATGCAATCCGTGCGCTGACCCAAGCTGTCTCCAGCATGCCCGCCAACCGCCGCAGCGTGGTCATCAGTGGTGCGGGTGACCGCCGCGACCAGGATATCGTCGAGCAAACCCGCATCCTGGGTGCATCGTTTGATGATGTCATCCTCTACCAGGACGCATGCCAGCGTGGCCGTGAAGACGGCGAAGTCCTGGCCCTGCTGCGCAAGGGTCTGGAAGGGGCAACCCGCACCAGCTACACCACCGACATTCATGGCGAATTCATAGCCATTGACCATGCCCTGAGCCGCTTGCAACCTGGCGACCTGTGCCTGGTACTGGTCGATCAGGTGGAAGAATCACTGGAACACTTACGCAAGCATGTGCAAGAAGCCAGCAAGGCCTAAACCTCTGCGCTTGATGCAGCAAAAAGGCTCCTCATAGAGGAGCCTTTTTTTATCGCCCAAAGCAGTGTCTGCATCCAGCATCCAGCATCCAGCATCCAGCATCCAGCAGCCTGATGGCATCGCGATTGCTGATACCCGGCAATCACTTGGCCTGGCGCGCCTTCTACAATGGCCCACTGGATATCAGCCTTGCAAGCGGCAATACCCTTCGCACTCAACGCTGATCGTCAAAGCCCTCTAGCCCTATACGACCCGTTTGTTATGCAACTGCCCATCCACGTCATCGACGCTTTCACCTCAGAACGTTTCAAGGGCAATCAAGCTGCGGTTGTTCCACTGGCCCAGTGGCTTCCCGTGTCAACGCTGCAGGCCATTGCCACCGAAAACAACTTATCTGAAACCTCTTTTCTGGTCTGGAGCGCTGAGCGCAGTGCCTTTGAAATCCGGTGGTTTTCTCCGCTCAAGGAAATTGATTTCTGCGGCCATGCAACGCTTGCCAGTGCATTCGTTCTGTTCGAATCTGATCCCACGCTTCAAAGCATTACGTTCTGGACTGCAGCGGTTGGAAATGTCTTGGCAACGCGAGAAAGCAACGGACGCATTCTGATGACCTTCCCTCGCCGCGATGCGCGAGCTCTGGATGCGCCCCCGGCGGCACTGCGTGAGGGCCTCGTCCCGCCACCATCCTGCTATCTGGTCAATCAGCAGGCCTACGTTGCGGTTTACCCTTCTGAAAACGACGTCCTGGCAGTCAAGCCTGATCTGGAGCGCCTCAAGTCACTGGGTCCACTGGACGTAGTGGTCACCGCACCAGCCAACACTGGCGCACCCTATGACTTTGTCAGCCGCTACTTCTGGCCCGCCAACGGTGGCGATGAAGATCCGGTCACTGGCTCCATCCATGCGGCTTTGGCACCCTACTGGGCCAGCAGACTCGGCAGGAACAGTCTGATTGGCCATCAGGCATCGCGGCGCACTGGCACATTGTTCTGTGAAGTGACGCCATCCAGCGTGAAGGTGGCAGGCCACTGCGCTCGATACCTGAGCGGCACCATCACTATCTAGCCTGAATCGCCAGTCGCTAGGCGCTAGGCGCTAGCAGCTACACGCTGCAGCCAATAGCAACACCCCCGCCTTCTTCGCCGCTCATAAGCTGCCGGTCACTGACTCAGTCTGTGCCTGCCGCAGGTCGAGCCGCTTCAATCGCCTGACCTGCAGCGGGCAGCGGCAACTGCTTGGTACCGCTCATCAAACTGCACGATGGTTTATGCGCCGAGCGCTTCAAGCTCAGCAGTACGGAAATCAGCACTATGGAGCCAACAATGAGCAGCGACCAATGCACCGGCATGTGAAACCAGGGCATCGCCAGCATCTTGCCCCCAATGTAGATCAGCACCAGAGCCAGTCCGTACTTGAGAAGGTGAAAGCGTTCGGCCATATCGGCCAGTAGAAAGTACAGCGCCCTCAAGCCCAATATCGCAAAGATGTTGGACGTAAAAACAATAAATGGATCTGTGGTGACAGCAAAGATGGCCGGAATGCTGTCTATGGCAAAGACAAGATCACTCGCCTCAATCATCAAGAGCACCAGGAACATCGGTGTTGCATGGCGCAAGCCATTGATCCGGACGAAAAATGACTGCCCATAAAACTCTGGTGCAATCCGCATGTGGCCGCGCAGCCAGCGCAACAGCGGGTTCTTTACCAGGTCAGGTTTCTTATCCGCCATGAACAGCATCTTGGCCCCCGTGACCACCAAAAGCAGCCCAAAAACGTAGAGCACCCAGGCAAATTCAGAAACCAGCCATATGCCCCCCAAAATCATGACGGCGCGCATCACGATGGCCCCCAGCACCCCATACAGCAGCACACGGCGCTGCAGCTCTGGGGGAACGGCGAAGTAGGTAAATATCATCACAAACACGAACATGTTGTCTATCGACAGTGCCTGCTCAATGAGGTAGCCGGTAAAGAACTCCAGCGCCTTGCGGTTGGCCATTTCTCGGCCAGCCGTCATGTCCAGATACCACCACAGCAAAACACCGAATGTGGTGGCGAGCGTCATCCAGGTCACAGTCCAGCAAGCGGCTTCCCTGACCGACACCCGGTGAGCCTTGTTACCGCCCAGAACAAACAGATCCAGGGCCAGCATGACCAGCACAAAGGTGATGAAGCCCAGCCACATCGGGCCGTTGGCCAGTGTTTCGAGGTTATTCATAGCAGTGCTCCAGGCGCAGCTTTGCCTCTTCGCTCTTATTCAGGAATATGTGACCTGCACTTGATCGTCGCTGCGGCGATATTTCAACTGGAGGCCATCCACAAGGCAACGATGCCCGCGCCTGCACCCACGCCCGCGGGAATACCTATGCGCTCAAACCTGGAAGCTGCTTGCCCTGCAATCACTTCCACGGGAACGCTCGTTCGCTCCAGGACCTGATTCGTGACCGAGTTTTCAACCAGGCGTATCAGAGAGCTTTTACGCGCAGTGCTCATGATGATGCTGTCGCACTGGAGCCTGCGAGCGGCATCCACAATACAGTCCACCTTGTTGCCAAGTTCTGCGTGCACGCTGTAGGGAATCCCGGCAGCATCCAGCATTTGCCGCGTCGTCAAGAGCGCCGCGTCAGCCTGCTCCTGGTGAAAATCCATTCGATCACTCTTGTCGATGTAATCCGTGATGAGCTTTGAAAAGAGCGGCTGCACGTTAAGCAGGTGAATCTCAAGATCTTGGCGCTTCTTGAATTCGTCGATCACGTAACGTATGGCGTACAGCGAATTGGCGGAGCCATCTGATGGGACAAGAACTCTCAACATGGTGCTTCTCCTTACATGCAATGAAGCCAACCATAGCGATGCCTCAGATTTGTAAAAGCAGATAATTAAGAAGTAATAGCTCTGTAAAGCCGAACAATGAGTCCTGGCTTCAGTTACCGGCATCTTTACTACTTCTGGGTTGTCGCCAAAGAAGGTGGCATGGCCCGTGCTGCAGAGCGTTTAGGCATGGCAGTGCAAACCGTGAGCACCCAGGTTCGCCAGTTAGAACGCTCTCTCGGCTATGTCTTGCTCAAACCAGCAGGGCGAGGGGTTGTACTGACGGATGCGGGGCTGGCCGCCATGCGGCAGGCAGAAAAAATTTTCCAGCTTGGCGAGCAGCTACCTGCGGTTGTGCGTGATGCCGTGGGTGCGCCAAGCGTGCGCTTGATTGTTGGAATCTCCGACGAATTGCCCAAGTTAGCCGTTCAAAGCCTGATGCAACGCGTGATGCAGGAGCCCAACCTCAAGCTTCTGTGTCTGGTTGACGAATTCGAGGATTTGCTGGGTGATCTTGCGCTGCACCGGCTGGATGTTGTCCTTGCAGACCGGGCCGCTCCGCTCAACCCCAATCTCAAGGTCTACAGTCAATCACTGGGGTCATCTCCCATCGCCTGGTACGCGCCAGCATCGCTGTATGCCGCTGCCAGCAATAGCTTTCCCCAGTCACTGGCCCAAGTTCCAGTGCTGCTGCCCACCAGACATGCAGCCGTTCGGTCAAGGCTCGATCAGTGGTTTGAGCGTATCGCCATACAGCCGCATGTGATCGGAGAATTTGAAGACAGCGCACTGCTCAAGACATTTGGTGCCGCAGGCATGGGCGTCTTTCCAATGGCGAGCTTGGTGCACGAAGATTTGACTAGTCGCTATGCAGTAATGCGCTTGGGCGACTGCGAGGGCGTTGAAGAGCACTTTTTTGCCATTGGGGCAAGCAGGCAGGTGCTGCATCCGCTGGTGCAAAAGTTTTTCCCCGCCCAGGACTAAACACCCGGTGTACCTGTCACGCCCATGCAGCAAGCCACTTTTCTCAGAAGAATTTGCTGTAGCTCACCGATAGCCCCATATTGAACTCGCTGGAAAACGCATCCCGCTCAGCGCCAATGTCAACGGCCACGGCACTGGCAGCGTCCAGGTGGTAAACGTATCCGGCAGAGACGTATGGGCGCAGCGCTTTGCGCTTCAAAGCACTTTCCAGATTAAAGGTCTCGGCCCCTGGCACATCTGAGGTGCCAGCAAACTTCATGCGCTGAACGCTCAGGTCCTGCTCAAGCCCCGCCGCCAGCCGAAGCTGTGTCTTACTGCCCACGGCCTTTTGCGCCGTCACACCCAGCCCCAGCACCGTGGCCTTGAGGCTGGCTTTTTGATAAGAGGCCCGGAAATCGCCATGGGCCTCGTCATAGGCGGCAAACTTGCTGTGCTGCTGCGTCAGAGCCACTTCTGGCGTGACCAGCCAGCCGTTTGCATGGCGCACGCCAAAGCCCAGCGCCACGCGGGCAGCCAGCGCATCTAAGTTTGCAGAGCCGCTTACCAGCTCAACGTTGCTCAGCGCCTGTCCCCGTGTAATGGTGTTGTTTTGCTTGATGTAGCCCACCGAAGCTTGCAGCTGCCAGCCGTTGCCCGCCTGCCCAGACTGGCTATAGGCCAGCCAGCCGCTAAGGCCATAGGTGCTGTCAGGGTCTACCGCGCTATGGCGCAAGCTGGCGTGCCCCAGCAGCAGGTTGCCACCCCATGTCCACTGCTCACTCAAGCCGTAGCCCAGCGTCACCACCCCCTGTGTCTGCTGACGGTGGCCAATGCCTGCGTCAGCGCCCACCGCATCAAAAGAGCCCGTCACTTTCAGACAGCTCACACCGGCCTTGCCAGTGGCGCACTGCGTTTGCAGCAGCCGAGCCATGCGCATTTGTTGCCGGGCTGCGGCCAGCTCTTTATCTGCCGCAAGCTTTGGCAGCGAAGACAGTAAATTACTAAAGTCTTGCATGCTCGTGCGGTAGATAAAGGCACGATTTACCCCTTGGTCGTTGCTCGCACTACCCACCACAGTGCGGCCATCGGCACTGACCCCATTGGGCGAACTCCAGCCCGAGCCATCGGCTGTGAAATCGCCCAAGCCTTGCATGCCGCCATCACTGCTCCAACGAAAAGCGTGCTGACCTGCGATGCCATCGCTCGCATCTCCCACCACCACACTGCCATCGGCACTGACCGCCTTGGCCACACTCCAGCCCGTGCCACTGGCTGTTAAATCACCCAGCTCTTGTATGCCGCCCTCAATGGTCCAGCGAAAAGCGTGCCTATTTACTCCTGAGCCATAGTCAGCCCACCCCACCACAACGCGGCCATCGGCACTAACCGCATTGGCCATACTCCAGCCCGTACCGTTGGCCGTGAAGTCACCCAGGTCCTGCATGCCGCCGTCACTGCTCCAGCGAAACGCGTGATAATTTGCGCCAGAGCCGTATTCCGCTTGCCCCACCACCACACTGCCATCGGCACTGACCGCACTGGCATTACTGCCCCCCGTTCCGCTGGCTGTTAAATCACCCAGGTCCTGCATGCCACAGCGCTGGTCCAGCGAAAGGCATGCGCATCTGCACCGGAACCGTATGCCGCCTGTCCCACCACAACGCTTCCATCAGCACTGACCGCAGTGGCCGCACTCCACTCCGAGCCAGTGGTCGTCAAGTCACCCAGGTCCTGCATGCCCCCCTCACTGGTCCAGCGAAAAGCGTGATACACCCAGCCAGGGCCGTAGTCAGCCTGCCCCACCACAACGCGGCCATCGGCGCTGACCGCATAGGCAAAACTCCTACCCCTGCCGCTGGCTGTTAAATCGCCCAGGTCTTGCATGCCGCCATCACTGGTCCAGCGAAAAGCATGCGTCTTTGTAGCGAAGCCGTAATCAGCGTTTCCCACCACCACACTGCCATTGGCACTGACCGCACTGGCCGCACTCAAGCCCGTACCATTGGCTGTGAAATCACCCAGGTCTTGCATGCCGCCATCACTGGTCCAGCGAAAAGCGTGCATACCATAGGCGGAGTAGCTAACGTGCCCTACTATGGCGCTGCCATCGGCACTCACGGCATTGGCATTACTCCCCATGCCGCTAGATGTGAGGTCACCCAAATCTTGCATGACATTCCACCCCTGGGCATGTACCTGTGCATGAGCGGTTACTGCCAGCAGCGGTAAAAGCAGATTGGTCAAGTTTAGTTTTTTCATAAAAAATCCTTTCAGACCATGAAACGATATTTATAAAACCATATAAACATCAATCTATCGCGCATGCTCTTTTCATTAGGCAAGACATTTGCGAGAGATAAAAAATAAGCTTCAGATGGTGATTTGCAAAAATTAAGCCTGAGCCAGGCTACATAAATCCAGCCACGGCTTTGCAACTACTGATATTGAAAGGGACAGCCCAATTCAATCAATCGATTGGATATGCAGGTTGCATGCCCTGCCCATCAACAGCAAAGTGATGCTTGAGGCATAAAGCAGCCAGTACCAGTGGGGCATCCGGTGCTGCAATGCATTGATGCACCAGCGAAAATATGCCATTGACTCACAGGCTTCAGCGAGGGAAATATTTTACAAACGGCAGAAAGAAAATAAACAATAAATATCTTGTTAGCAGGCAAGAAACTTCTTGTTTTGCACATCAATATTTTGTGCTTTGAAATTTTTTTACTTCGAATAAATTTAAAAACAAAATACATTCACATTGAAAAACACAATCATTGACAGATTTTGACTAGAAAAATAGCCAAATATCAATTACTGATTATCTTATTTTTCATCAGCACTAAAAATAGATAAAGTTGACTCAGATAATTTAAAAAAACAGACCCATATTAATATTTATTGAATTTAGATATTTTCATCAATCAAAGGAAAATTTCCCCTGTCAGGGGCGTTGGTGCATAAACCGGGGGGCGCAACAGGCTGCGAGCTTGCACAGACGGATTGATGCAGCAAGCTCAGGCCAGCGCACGATCAGCGCAAAGCTTCGTGTACGGCTTCTCGAACACGCACTTGCCGCGAAGCAAGCGCACTCGGAATCTCTATGCCGATTGCGTTGCCCGTATCCTGGATGTGCACAAATACGGTTCCGCCGTGCATGCGCGCTATGGCGTGAACAATCGAAAGCCCCAGCCCATGGTGGACCGTATGGTCTGAACGCGAGGCATTGGCGCGAAAAAATCGGTCAAACATTCGGCTCGCTACATCGTCGGCAATTGCGGGGCCTGCATTGAATACCCAGAACCTCACTTTTCCAGGCAATGCCTCAAGGTGTAATTCAACGTTGTGCTCACCCTGAGCATGCCGGATTGCGTTAGACAGCAAGTTGGCCATGGCGCGTTTGATGAGCGCTTCATTGCACACGGCAGATGCGCAGCCGATGCGCACAGCCTGCAGCCCGGCATCATCGAGCAGTGCGCCGCAGTAGCTGATCATGTCATCGGCCAAGATGCTCAGATCTGCTCGCTCCAGACTTTGAGCACGCTCGCCTCGGTCTGCTCGCGCAAGAAACAGCATGTCGTTGATGAGTTTTTTAAGGCGCTCGCACTCTTCCAGGTTAGAGGCCAGAGCGTCTCTGAGCTCTTCGCTGGAGCGCGGCCTGCTCAGTGCCAGCTGTGCGCCACCAATCATGGTGGCAAGCGGGGAGCGCAGCTCGTGGGCAACATCAGCACTGAACGATTCAGACTGCCGATAGGCTGCTTCGCGCTGCGTGAGCACGCTGTTAAACGCTTCGACCAGTTCAAGCAGTTCGGCATCTACGCCTGCCAGTGAGATGTGACCGCTTTGACCAGCCGCATGGGCCTGCTGTGACAGGTGTCTGAGTCGCCGGTTGCTCCAGCCCATACTCACAATGGACAAAACTGCAGAAAGCAATATGCCCATGCACACAGCCAGTATCAGGATGCGGGCCAGTGAATGCAGCGCTTCTTGCCTCGGTAGTGCAGAAGCCATGAGCCGCACTTGTAAAACCGCATGACCTTGGGTTGTGACCTCCAGGTCAATGGCATCGAAGGGCTGGCTTTCTTGTGTGATGGCAAAAACAGGCGCTGTCTGGGTGTGTTCGATTTCAGTGGAATCACTGCCAGCAACGGTTTGCAGGCTCACGCGAATGCCGGGATACATGCTTTGCAGCGTGTTCAGTCGATCTTGCAGACCGCTTGAGCCGCCGTCCCTTGGGCTAGCCCCTATCCACAGTGCCTGCTGCCGCAAAAAATCATGGTCTCTGGCAATCAAAAAAGACTGGATGACTTGGAAAAGTATGGCTCCCGCAACAACCATGACCACGGCCGCCGCCACTGTCTGTGCGATTGCCCAGCGCAAATGCAATGAATTGCGCAACCAAGTCACTGGCTCACAGCCCGCTGCGGGAGCTGCCCATGCAATAAAAAACGCTCACCGAAGTTCGAGCACATAGCCCATTCCACGTACCGTGTGCAAAAGCTTGGCTTCCTCGGGCTGATCGAGCTTCAGGCGCAGACGCCGAATCGCAACTTCGATCACATTGGTATCGCTGTCAAAGCTTACGCCCCATAGTTGCTCTGCAAGCTCATTGCGTGAAAGAACCGTTCCCTGGTTGTGCAGCAGCAGTGCCAGCAACGCATATTCCTGCGCTGTCAGCATAATTTGCCGGCCAGCGCGGCAGGCACGACGTCGCCGGGGATCAAGCTTGAGGTCTTCTAGCTGTGGCTGACTTTGACTGTTTTTTCGGTGTGCCTCGCTGCGGCGCAACAATGCTTGTACCCGGGCGAGAAATTCGGGAAACGCAAACGGCTTGACCAAATAGTCATCAGCACCATTGCTCAGCCCATGTACGCGGTCTTCCACCCGGTCTCGCGCAGTGAGCATCAGAACCGGTGCCGTTGAAAAGCCCCGGATTTCCGTCAGCAGGCCGAATCCATCCAGGCCGGGCAGCATGACATCAAGCACGAACAAGTCATAGTGCTCGGCCCTTGCGCGGCGCAGCCCCTCATCACCACAAGAGGCGACATCGACCGCATGCTCGCCTGCTTCCATCAATCCACGGCGCAGGTGGTCGGCTTGTTTCCAGTCGTCTTCTACGACGAGAATTCGCATTACTGTCTAGCCTCGCTGGCTGGAGAGTTCAAGCTCATAGTCTTAAGGTTTGCGCAATATGTCTGCGCCCATGTGAGGCCTGGGCTACTGGTTTGCACATATTTTCGCGCAGCGTTGCGGGGCTCTCCCAGTATTGAAGCATTCCGCCAGACAAGCTGCCTATGCGATCTGCAATGGCAAATGCCTCCGCCTGGTTGTGCGTGACCAAAATGGCCGTATGCCCTGTGCAGCGCAAGATATCGCGCACTTCTTCTGCCAGATGTTCACGCGTATCGGCATCAAGGTTGGAGAACGGCTCATCGAGCAGCAGCAACTCAGGAGACGGTGCCAGAGCACGCGCTAGAGCAACGCGTTGCTGCTGCCCACCGGAGAGTTCATGCGGGTAGCTGTCTCCGGCTTTTGAAAGGCCAACCATCTCGAGCATTTCTGCAACCCGCCTGTCACGCTCGGCGCGGTCTTGGCGGCGCAAACCGAAGCCCACATTGCGCGCAACGTTCATGTGCGGGAAAAGAGCGTAGTCTTGAAACATCATGCCTACGTGCCGAAGCTCAGGCTCTACTTGCTGCTGCGGTGAAGACAGAAGCTTTCCCTCAAGCAGGATGCGGCCCTGGCGCACAGGCTCAAAGCCTGCAATGGCGCGCAGCACCGTGGATTTACCGCAGCCTGAAGCACCCAGCAGGCAGCCTATATGCCCACGCTCCAGCTGCAAATTAAGGCTGGGCGTGACTGTACGCATTCCGCGAGGAGTGTCGTAAGCAAGGCATACATGATCAAGTTCAAGCAGGACAGACATGGTGAATCAAGAATCCATTCGCAGATCAGTGCGCGCCAGAAGTATGACAGGCAGCAAGCCAGCCACAACGATGGCCAGCGCTGCTACAGCGCCTTCTTCATAGGTGCCACGGGCCGCTTCGGCATACAGCCAGGTGGCTAACGTGTCAAAGTTCAGAGGGCGCAGCAACAAGGTTGCAGGCAGCTCTTTCATTGTGTCGACAAACACCAGTAGCGCACTGGCTGCAAGCGCTGGCTTGAGCAGCGGTAGGTGTACACGGCGTAGCGTGCCGCCCGAGCTTTCGCCGAGGAGACGCGAGGCCTGTTCCAGTGAAGGGGGAATGCGGGTGAGCCCCGCTTCAATGCTTCCTGCGGGAATCGCAACGAAGCGAATGATGTAGGCAATGACAAGCCCGGCGGTACTGCCCATCAGCAGCAAACCCGGATAGCCAAAAAGCTGCCCCAGCATGCGGTCGGTAAACAGTAGCGGCGTGAGCAACCCAATGGCCAGCACAGTGCCTGGCACGGCATAGCCCAGGCTGGCCAGACGCACGCAAGCTCTGGGCAGGTTGAAACGAGCACTTTCACGCATGGAACGGCTGGCCCACGCAAGCATCAGCCCGCAGGCAACAGCAAGCAGCGTGGCAGTCGTTGCCAAGAACAAGGTATTGGTCAGTGCGCGCAGTAGCTGCTCGGAAACACCGCCGACCAAATTGAGACGATTGAAAGTCTCGCCCACCAGGTAAGCCGAGGGTATAGCGAAGCCCAGCAACACAGGCACAGCACCCAAAGCCAGAGCCCCGAAGGCTGCCAGGCCACGCAGCCTGCGTGGTTGCATGGGACGCATGCGCTGCGTGCTTGCAAAACGCTGTCGCCTGCGCCCATGGCGCTCCAGCATGATGAGCACAATGATGATGCACAGCATGGCCAGCGCAATTTGTGCAGCGGCCCCCAGATCAGAGCGCGTTGTCCAGGTCGTATAGACCGACACGGTCAACGTCTGTACGCCCAAAAATTCAGAGGCACCGATGTCGTTGAGCGCCTCAAGCAGAGCCAGGCTCAGGCCCACAACGATTGCTGGCCGTGCCAGCGGTATCACCACTTCGCGAAATACCTCGCGGCGACTGGCGCCCAGAGTACGTGCTGCCTCCAGCAGGCTGGCCGCCTGGCTCATGAACATCACGCGGGTCGCCAGATAGACGTACGGGTACAGCACAAAGCCCAAAATGAAGATTGCACCCTGCAAAGAGCGCAGATCAGGCAAACGAAATTGGCGTGGGCTGTCGTAGCCCAAGACTGCACGCAAAAAAGTTTGCACCGGCCCAATCGGATGCATCAAATCCAGGTAGGCAAAAGCGACGATATAGGTGGGTACTGCCAGCGGTAGCAGCAACGCCCAGGTGAGCACGCTGCGCCCAGGAAAATCGTAGGCAGTTACCAGCCAGGCGCTTCCTGTACCCAAGGCTGCACAGACGATGCCAACCCCCAAGAGCAAAAGCAGGGTGTTCCACATCGCCTGAGGCAGAACATAGCTTGCCAGATGCGCCCAATGCGATGAGTCGGCCATCAACGCATGGCCGGCGAGTACCAATACAGGCAACACCACCAGGAACGCAACGGCCATCGCGCCAAAGAGCGCTGCACGCCCTCGCCCGCCGGTCAGCACCGCTTACCTTTTATCCACATGTTCAGATCCTTGCATGTGCACGGGGTGCGCTGCCGTAACGGCAAACGCATTTCAGCCCTGAGCGAGCTCAGGCAACGCTTGAAAAACCCCGTGCCGCATGATTGCAGCTGTTAGTTGTCGAAGCCGACCTTGTCGACCAGCTGGCTGGCTTGTTTGCGATATTTGGCAATCTCTACAACGGACAGCGTATCTATTTTCAATGGCCCCATGGCCGACATCACGGCATCTTGCTGCACGTTGGCGCGGATGGGATATTCATAATTGGCGCGGGCATACAAAGCCTGGGCAGGCTCAGATACCAGGTACTCCAGCAGCGTGACTGCATTGCTCTTATTGGGAGCATGTTTGGCTACCGCTGCACCAGAGATATTGACGTGCGTGCCACCGGTTTTGGCAAAGGTGGGACGGATGGCCTGAATGCCATCGCCCCATTTCCGGTTGTCAGTGCCTGCAGCTGCGTTCTTCATCTGGCCAACATAGTAGGAGTTGGCAATTCCGATATCGCAAATGCCGCCCAAGATGTCACGCGCTACATCGCGATCGCCACCAGCGGCCTTGCGTGCCAGATTGGCCTTGACACCACGCAGCCATTGTTCAGCCTCTGCGGCACCATCGTTCGCAATCTTTGCGGCGATGAGCGCCGTGTTGTACGGATGCTGCCCCGCACGGATGCAGACTTTGCCCTTCCACTTGGGGTCTGCCAGCTCTTCATAGGTGAACTGTGTGATGGGCAAATTTTTGTCTGCATACAGCACGCGGTCACGCAAAGACAGCGCAAACCAGTGATTCTGAGCATCACGCAGATTGGCTGGCAATACGGATTCAAGTGTTGCAGACTTGATGGGCTGCGTCACACCACCATCGACAAGGTCTACCAGGTTACCAATGTCTACCGTCATCAGGACATCTGCAGGAGAGCGCGCTCCTTCTGCCTTCACGCGCTCGAGCAAGCCATCTTTGACAAACACCGTATTGACCTTGATCGCGCCATCTTGCTGCTTGGTGAAAGCGTCAATCAAAGGCTGAATCAATGCAGGTTCACGCGTTGTGTACAGGTTCACTTCACCTGCAGCCATGGCGGTGTTTGCCAGCGAGACGGTCGCAGCACATATGGCCACAAGTGCAAGAGAGGGAGAAGCAAATTTCATGGCAGCATCCTGAAAAAATCACTGAACACGCACCATTTGGAGAGGCATGGCGGTGGCTGGCCGCGATTTTATAGAGTGCGATTAATGCGCATTCTCATTACCCATTGGACTTGCATCGACTCTCGTTATCTTTCTGTCATTTTTCAATGCGGGCCCGTGTGGTTAAGGCAGAGCTGTACTGCAGGCATCGGGGGCTGACGAGCTAGCAGGCTTTTTGACACCACCACCTTGAATCAGGAAAACGCCACCCAGGATCAGGAGTACGCCCAGCACGCGCATGAGATTGACTGGCTTGGGCTCAAGACCCATCAGGCCAAAGTGATCCACCAGCACGGCCATCACCATCTGACCTGCGACCACCGCAACCAGAAAACCACCAGCACCCAGCCTGGGGGTCAACATTGTGGCGCTGATGATGTAGAAAGCACCAAGCACGCCACCAATCCACAGCCACCATGGGCCGTGCAGCGCATGTGCAAAATTCGGCACAGGTGCTTTGGCCAGTATCAGCATGGGAACCATGACAGCAAGACTGACGATGAGCGATGTGGCTGCACCCCAGAAAGCGTGCCCCAGTGCCCGGCCCACGCCGACATTCGCAGCTGCCTGAAAGGGCAGCAGCGCACCTGCCAGCAGCGCTATGCCCAATGAGGCCACCGTCATCCATACCATTTTGTTGTCCATACCTGCGACTCCATCAAGCGTCAAAAACCAAGAGCTGCATGGTCTTGCATCTGAGTGATTTATGAAAATCGCTTCTGTGCACATGTACTATTCGCCGCATGGATGAACTGCGCCGTATTGACCTCAATCTCTTGCTGGCACTTCATGCGCTGCTGACTGAAAAGCATGTGACCCGGGCAGCGCTGCGCCTGCACAAAAGCCAGCCGGCAGTCAGTCATTCGCTGTCCCAACTGCGGGAGCATTTCAACGACCCTTTGCTGGTACGCAAGCAGGGCAAGCTGGAGCTGACGACAAAAGGCAGCATGCTTTTGCAGCCGCTGTCCGAAGCGCTAGGGAACCTCAATACTTTGCTGGGGGCGCCTGCGTTCGACCCGCAGCATGCTCAGCGCAGATTCCGGCTTGCACTGTCTGACTATGCGGCTCGTCTGGTGCTGCCCAACCTGCTGCGACATGTCCGCAAACACGCTCCGGGCTTTGATTTCGCAATCAGTCTGGCCAGTCGAGAGGCGATGCTGGTTCAGCTTGCTGATGGTGAGCTGGATCTGGCGCTCGGCATCTTTCCTGACCGCCCTCAGGACATCCAGTTTGAAACACTGTTTGAAGATGATTTCATCTGCCTGGCAGACAAGACCACCGTCCCCGCAAAAGGAGGTCTGACGCTACAGCAGTGGCTGGAGCGCCCGCATGTCATGCTGGCAGTGAGGCCGGACGCCTTTGATGAAATTGAACGGGCACTGGCAGCTCTGGGGCGCAAGAGACGGATCGCTGTGACCTTGCCGCACTGGAGTGCTGCGCTGGAGTTGTTGCCGGAAACAGATTTGGTACTGACGATTGCCCGCCGTGCAGTCAGTTCGCAGCGCTTGTCTAAAAACTTACGGCAGTTTGCACCGCCGCACCAGCTGCCACTGGCAAAGATGGCGTATCAACAGGCATGGCATGCGCGCAAAGACAATGACCCCGGATTGTCCTGGCTGCGGCAGGTCATCATGAACAGCTGCCAAACCAATTTAGGCTAAGAGATCAACCAGCATTTCCGGGATTGAAGAGGTGCTCTTTCCTAGAGAAATTTCTGAATAAATTGCTTTTATTTTTTTGAACCACCACTTTAAAACAGCTTCAGGGTCACCGTCATCAGTCGGTAAAGCAAGGCTTAAAGCTGGCAGCTGCCGATCACCTCAGAAATGCCAAGGACTGCTTTTGGCGCAAGCAGCCATCGCGCCCAGACGCACTCGGTGATCGGCTCTGCACCGCAAATGCAGTCCAGAAAAGGCCGCTCGATTCATATGCATTTTTGACAAGGCTAAGAGCTACGGTTTTATCCGAAGGCTCTTTGCCCTGCGCCAGCTCTTGCCTGATGCGAACTTACTGGTTCGCTTTGAAGCCTGACTTCTGCACCACGGGGCGAAATGCTTCACGCTGCGTGTGAATGGTCTGGCTCAACGCGCTGGCAGGCAGGCCTGTGGTCACCAGGCCCAGCTGTGCCATGCTGGCCGAGAAATCGGGTGTTTTCACAATTTTGATCAAGACCGCTTGCAGCTTCTCTACCACGGGCGCCGGTGTGCCAGCCGGGGCAAACGCGCCATACCAGGCAGTCGACAGCTCAAAGCCAGGTGCACCACTTTCACTCATGGTGGGTACGTTGGGCAGCAAGGGCGTGCGCTGGGTGCCTGTTACGCCCAAATACTTGATCTTGCCGGAGCGCTGCAGCTCGCTTTGGCCTCCCACCGTGTCAATGCCGATAGGCAGTACACCGCCGATTTCGTCGGTCAGCATGCCAGGTGCTCCTTTATAGGCTACGGGTTGCAAGCTGTGACCTGTGTTTTTGTTGAGATTCAACAGTCCAAAGTGCACGGTGCCACCGAGTGAAACCATGCCCACGCCTGTCTGGTCTTTTTGTTGCTTCACCCAAGCCAGGTACTCTGACATGGTGTTGTAGGAGCTGTTGACAGAGGTTGAGGCCACCATGGGCGCGTCGGCCAAATGTGCAAGAGGGATGAAGTCCCGATCCGGGTCGTAGCCCAGCTTGTCATAGGTCAGCGGAAAAATGATGAAAGGTGTGGCTGGTGAAATCAAGATGGTGTTGCCATCAGGGGCGGCCCGCTTTACGGCTTGAACAGCCAGCTGGGTGCCTGCGCCGGGGCGGTTTTCCACAATCACGGTGGTGCCCAGTTCGGTGCGCAGTTTTTCGGCCAGTGCGCGCGACATGTTGTCTAGGCCACCGCCAGCAGAAAAACCAATCACGATTTTGAGCGGTGTGCTGCTTTGCGCATACAGTGTGGGCGCCGAAGTGAGCGCGCCTGCTGCCAAAGCCATGTACAGCGAAGTTTTAAGGATAGATTTCATGCTTGTCTCCTGGTGCTTATTGTGAGAAGGGCAGAAGTACTGCCTCGGTTTAGCGCTTGAAAATCGAATGCAAGGCCAGCGAAATTCCGCTGAGTACAAGTAAAAAGCCGATGATTTTCTTCACCCTCTCTGGCGTTAGCCTGCGGGTGAGGCGATGGCCGATGACCACACCGAGCAGCGCCACACAGAGCAAAACTGCCCAGCGCTGCCACAGCACGGCATGGCTGAGGCGTCCTGACAAGCCCATGGCCAGAAGCACGGTGCAGGCGGCCACTGCAATGACCAGGGGAATCGTGGCGCGCAAGGCAGCGATGTGGGACAGGCGCCGGCTGAGCCAGACCGCCACGACCGGGCCTGCGGTACCAAACAGCATTTCAATCAAGCCAATCAGCAAGCCTGCCACAGGGCTCCAAGCTGCAGTTGCGACAGTCTGCGGAGCAACGCGCGGGCGCAAAGTCATGGCTCCCACGGCGGAGATGTACAGACCCAGCGCCAGCAACGGCCACTGCGGTGCCAGCACGCCGCTGAGCCATAGCCCCAGCAAGGCGCCAGCCAGTACACCGGGCAACAGGCGTTGCAGCTCTGAGCGGGCTACGTTTTTGAAGTTCAGGCCAGCTTGCAGCAAGGATGCAGGCACATCCAGCAACAGAGCCAGTGCCACCACTTCGGTGAGTGGCCACTGCCAGCTGAGCAGCGGCACGATGACGAGCGCCGATCCAAAGCCTGTGATGCCGAGCACCACATAGCCCAGCAGCACGGTCAGTGCAGGGTAGGCAAATTCGAACATGTGGGCGCTTAAGTGGCGAGGGCTGCCTGCGGTGCAGACGACCAGCGCACCTCACTGCTGCGCGTGGTGCCTGGGTCCAGCGGGTAGATGGGGCGGTTCAGGTGCTCGAAGGGGAAGATGTCATAGTCAGAGCTGCAGACACCGGGGCCGCTGATCAGCACAATGTGCTTGGCAAACGCTTCAAATCCTGCACGGAAATGCTGGCGCGATTTGATCAGCACGTATTTGCACTGTGCGGGGTCTACCCCCGCATGGGTGAAGACGCCGGTGTCGTAAGGCTCCTGAGGACGTTCAGAAATAAAAATACGCACGGATGTGCCCACTCGCAGGACGGCGGTGCGGCCCAAGCTGAGTTTGATGCCAGTGAACATCGGGCCAGTCACGGTGTATTGACCGTCTGTGAGTTGCTCAACCACTCCGCAAAGTGGCAGGGGCTGCCCCTGCAAATGCAGGGCGGGTAAATCGGTTTTCCCTCCCACATTCAGCGAAACGCTGGCACCTACACCTTGGGCAAACAAGTGTTCCACGGCAGCAGGGTCGCAAAATGGGCCGGCCACTACGTCTTCCAGCCCCTGTGCCAGTACCTCTTGCAGTACCGCCATGACATCGGTGGTGCCACCCGCGCCGCAGTTGTCACCGTGGTCGACCAGGATCACCGGGCCTTCTTGCAGCGTTTTGGCGTAGGCAATGGAGGTATGGATGGGCTCGGAGGGAAAGACAAAGTCAGCACGGCGCTCCCAGGCCATGTCGGTCAGCTGTGTTAGCAGCTGCTCGGCGTAGGCCACTTGAGAGGCATCTGCGATCAAGACAGTCGATAAGCCTGCACAGTTCACATCAGACAATGGGAACCCGCCAAACACCGAGGCGTTGAGCAATTGTCCGCTGCGCTCTGCCTCCATGGCCAGGTCCATGATGTCTTTCATGGGCTGCATGGCAGGGGTTTGTTTGAGCATGTGTGTGAGCATCGGCAGGCGGCTCCACAGCATCACGGGATTCACGCGGCCTTCTAGCTGCGCCCGGATGGTGCGCCCCACGCGCGCACCAGTTTCATAGATATCCACATGCGGATAGGTGCAGTAACCAGCAATGACTGAGGCGTTGCGTACCAAGGCTTCGCTGAAGTTGGCGTGAAAGTCCAGAGCCACGCCAATGGGCAGGCCGGGGGGCGTACATGCCCGCAGACGGCGCAGCAGCTCGCCTTCGGCGTCTTGAATCCCGTCTACCACCATGGCGCCGTGCAAGTCCAAAAGAATGGCGTCACAACCTTGCCGTGCAGAATCGGTCAAAGCGCTGGCCAGCGTTTCAAAAGCATCGCGGGCGACCAGCCCGCTGGGCACTGCGCTGGCACACACGGCAAACTCCACCTCAGCGCCCATGGCTTGAGCCAAATCCAGGAAAGCTGCTGCTGCACTGTTGGTGCCTTCGCAGGCTTGACGAGCAAGTGCGCCGAAGGAAGGGCCATGCGGGTTGCCAGTGCCGCGCCGAAAGTCCGACAACTGCGTGGAGACAGGAGAGAACGTGTTGGTCTCATGGCGGATCATGGCAATGACGAACTTCATGGTGCTGCGCTTTCGGTGAGTGTGCTGGGAGGGTTTCAGCGCGGTGGATGAAGCCCGCGGCTACCCGTTCAACGAAAGTTTAGAAAGCATGAAAAGCAATGTCTAATATATAGTTAGTCTTTCAATATATATTTTTTATATGGATGAGCATCGTCTCAAATGCTTTGCTGCTGTGTATGAACTGGGCAGTGTCTCAGCGGCTGCAGTGCGCCTGCATATGACACAGCCGCCGCTGAGCATGCTGCTGCGTAAACTGGAAGATGAGCTGGGCGTGCAGCTTTTTGACCGCAGCAGCAAGCGCCTGGTGCCTACCGAGGTGGGTCAGCTTTTTTATGTACGCGCCAGGGCTATGTTGGCAAACATGGAGTCCACCCGGCGTGAGCTGCGCAAGGTGGAGCGAGGCGCAGGCGGTGTGGTCAATATTGGTTGCCCCACGGCGGGCAGCCTGTTTGTGATTCCGTCCGTGATGGAAGAGGTTAAGCATGAATGCGCCATCCATGTGCATGAGGGTGAGGCAGGTCTTATGCTGCAGCGCTTGCGTGAGCGCAGCCTGGACTTGCTGATCAGCCGCAGCCGCTTGCACGCCCCGGAGATGGAGGTATGCCCCATCTTGCACGAACCTTTGCTGGTGGCGCTGCCGCCAGCACACCCGCTGGGCCAGCGCCACAGCATCCGGCTGGAAGAACTAAAGGGCGAGCGCTTTTTAATTCATCGCTCTTCGGCAGACTCGGGGCTGCACGAGGTGGAAATGCAGGCCTGCCAGCAAGCAGGGTTCGTACCCAATGTGGTGTATTTAGGGGGAGAAACAATCCCCATGCTGCTGATGGTGCAGCAGGGCCTGGGCGTGGCTTTTGCCCCGTACAGCTTTTCCCAGCTGCAACTGGCACAACAGATGCACATGGTGCCGCTGGAAGAGCCCGTGCTGACCACTTGCCTGAACCTGATCTGGAGCAAGCAGCATGTCCTGGCACCCGCCGCCGAGCGCGTACGCCGCTTTGTGATGCAAGCGTTTGGAAGTACGTGACCTTGCCCCTGAAAAGGGGGCTCTCGGCTTTTTCAAAATGCAGACAAGAAGCCAGGAAATGGTTACGGCCCAGTGTCAACGAGACCGGCAGCAGCCCAGCGCACTCCTATCGCGTTGAGGGTCTTGCAGGCTGCTCTCAGCAGCCTGCCATCAACAGCTTTTTCCTCCCCAGAGCTACTTGACCTGCAGCCAGCAGCAGCGTCAAAGTTGGCATGGCATTTGATAATCCAGAACTCACTCTCGATTTGCGTTGATTATGGATAAATTGTTTCTGCAAAAGCAGGTGTTAGAACGGCTGGCCGAAGACCTGCTACAAGTTGAAGAGGCAGCGCGCCAAGCACATGAAGCTGCGACTCACGAAGAAAATGTCGCTGAAAACAAATACGACACATTGGGTCTAGAAGCCGCCTACCTGGCCACAGGCCAGGCTCGACGCGCTGAAGCTATCCGTCAGACTATGGCCAATTGGCGCAGGTTTCACCCACACCCCTACAACGCCAGCAAAGGCATAGAGCTCGGCGCATTGGTCTGTCTGGTTGATTCCGACGAAAAGCAGCAACTACTTTTTCTCGGTCCCAACGGGGGCAGCATGAAGTTGGTCAGCGGCGCTGAACCCATTCAGGTCATCAGCAGCGAAACACCACTGGGCAGGGCCATGCTGGGAAAGTTCGAGGGTGATGAAGTGTCGATACAGATCGCTCAAATCCGACAGCAGTTTGAAGTGCTTAGAGTTCATTAGCCAGTGGAAAAGACGAATTGGTCTCCACCCCTTTGGAACAGCTGAAGGCTGCAAGCACACAGCCGAAAGTTAATCTGTGACTGCTTTCAGTGAAGATTCTGAAATGGAGCTACCGGCCAGAAGTCATCCTTGGAGGTCTTCCCATTTACGACTGCTTCAGGCTGATTGCGGTCGATCAATTCCGCAAAGCCAACGACTGCTGCATCCCAAAGCAGTGATTGCACAGGACTTTCGAGAAGGTCAGCTCTACCCCTTAAAGCTGCCAGTGGAATCCGAGCATCGCCAAGTGACTGCTTTGGTGTGTGCTGACCTTGTGCTATCGACCCATTGCGGTCGGTCGCAGTGTGGTCGATCAATGCCTGCTTTTCAGGACGGACATACGTAGGCTGACGATGTAATTAGGCGATCGAGCAGCGGGCGGCGCTCCGTGCCGTGTGCTTTCTGCAAAAGCAGGATGGACCGGAAGGCGGCGTCACCACCGAAGGCCAATCAGCCCGGTGGCATTGAAGCAGCTGTGGACTCGCATCTGTTCATTAACGGGCCTCACCTTCCGCTGCGACACGCGCTTGAAATGCGACGAACAAAATCTTTAAGGCTGTGTCAATTGGTATCATTGTGTTTCACGCCTACCCCCTCTCTCGACCCCATGCATGTCTCTAGTTTCGCTGTCAACGAACATATCGCGTCGCGCCTTGGTTTAAGGAACACCACTCTGAGCGATTTGGGGCCACTGGTCGTTCTGGTCGGTGAAAACGGCTGCGGTAAGACCCGACTTCTTGAAGCTATCGACTGGCTACTTCGTCGCACACGGCATGTCGGCTTTGATCGACTATCTGGGCTTCGAAAAGGTCGTGCAAAGAAGAAGGAGTTCTTTGACGCGCTAGCAAGCGAGCCGCCCGATGACCACTACACGTTTGCAGCCGCCGGCGACGACATTGATGCGTACAACGCCTTGCTTTCGCCCTTTGAGGGGTTTGAGCTGGCTGTCGAGAGCGGTGAGACTGTTGACGAGTCACTGTCGACGTACTGCGAACTCTCCGACATCCTCCGAAACTCACTCTCCTCCAACCGCGAGCACTTCGCGCGCCTTGCAATCGGCGTCCCGCGAGGCGACGACGAGACAGACCCGATCCTTATTGGAACACCGCTCGCTTATATCGACGACGTCTGCATACGGCAGGCCAGTGCCAGCGGCTACGAGACCGTCGGATTTCACAGTCCAAACAATGCAGTTGCGGGCGACTACGACCGGCTTCGCAAGCTGTTCAGCGACCTAGCTGGAATGGAGTTGGATATTGCAAGCGGCCATGGGAGCCTCGACGGCCGCAGTATCCGTAACACATCGTTCTCGGACGGGCAGATGGCGCTATTCCGTATCGTCGTGCTGCTGCACTCAAAGGTTCTCAAAAACGCGGCGATACCAATTCTTCTCGACGAGCCCGAGCGACACCTTCATCCCTCTCGGCTAATTGCACTCGTCGATGCACTGCGCGAGTACTTGCCGCACGCGCAGCTGTGGATCGCTACACACAGCCTTGCATTGACGGCCCATCTCGCTGCTGTGGAGCCGCGCGCGATCTGGTTCGGAGCAGATGGGCATTTCGAACGCGCGGGACTCACTCAGGAGAAAGTAGTGAATGGCCTTCTCGGCGGGCCAGCGGGAGCAGAGCAGATCAGCGATTTTTGTATCCGCGCCGACCAGTTTGCAGCATGTGCATTCTCGGCAGATTGCCTAAGTCCACCTGAGACCGCGGTCTACAAACCTAACGACCCGCAAGTCAAGCAAATCAACGACTTCCTAGCGTTTGCAGGCGCGAGACGCATAACCATCGTCGACATCGGTGCTGGACAGGGACGACTCCTCAACGGTTTGGCGGCGACCCTCGCAGGTAAGCTCACCAGCCGGGTGTCGTACTACGCTATCGAGCCTAATCCGACAACGCGGGCGGAGTGCACCAAGCAGGTTCGCCGCTATTTCGATGACGGAATCGAGCGAGTGTTTGTCTCTGCGTCGGACTATCTGGCCGCGGTGCATGAGCGTGCCGATGTTGCAGTTCTGATCAACGTTCTGCACGAAATCGAAGTACAGCACTGGGCGTCTGTGTTGAGCGACGCCCATTCCTTGCTAAGCGACGAAGGATCCCTACTGATTGTGGAGGATACGCGGCTACCGCGCGGAGAGCTCGCTCACGCGAATGGGTTCCTTGTTCTTGAATCCGACGCACTATGCGAGCTCTTTGGGACGCACAGCAGTGCGCAGGGGGTTCAATGCATCGTCTCATCTCGCGGCGGTACCCGACTTCAAGCCACCGCCTTCAGGAAAGAGCACCTGGCGATGGCGACAACACAGTCCATCGAGCGCGCATTGCAAATGCAAATGAAAAGCACTGCAATCAATATTCGCGACCTTCGCAAGTCACCTCGGAAGCCAGACTACCGTCTTGGCCATGAGCATGCCTACCACACCCAACTCTTTGCAAATATAACCCTTGCAATCGAGGACTTGCAGGCGTTTAAGCCTCAGGCTTGATGCGACGAGCCCGAAGCCTACCCGCAGACCGCAGTGGGTGTATTGGAGCTAGCCTTTCTAGTCGGATTAGTAAGAGCAAAGTCCTCTGCTAACACAGATGCTGTGCGGGATTGAGGAATACTTCGAGACGCTGCGCCCGTCGCGATCATGGCGAATTCCATTCGTTTCCTATGTCGCCCATTATGTCTCTTGTAACAACTTTGCACCGAGATCGGTACAACCGATGCCGCTGCGCGAGAGACCACAATCAGCTTAAAGCAGCCAACTGCGACAAAGCGTTGATCGGCTGCTTCCTGGCCGGTAGTGCCATTTCACTCATGTCCCCGAAAGCAGTCACTGAGTGGCACTGATGGGCACGCTTTGGGTAGCCATGACGATCGCGTACTTTCAGCCAAAAGTGGATGCTTTACGGAACGCAGCGACCAAATAAACTCGGCGTCAGCTTCATCACCGAGCGCATCGCACATTTTTTTGGAATGCAATGGACTCCTTTCTTAATGCAACACTTGGCACGTTTTTTACCCCTCGGTTGGAAATGCGCCTTTTCGATAAGGCGGAGAAATTTTCAAGGGAAGCCGCTACGAATGGGAACTTGCTCACATATTTCCATGAGCACGTTCACTATTTCCAGACATTGTTCACAGGTTACGGCCATATTCAATGGAGTAGTTACAGGCAAGCTTCAGGCTTCACTTTCCGTAAATGGAAAGAGATGTGGCCGGTTATGGGCGGACCTAGGATCCCTCTAGCCAACTGCAATACGAGGTTGGATGTACACCAGTACGCCCATTTCCTCTACAAAGTGTTCGAGGAGCAGAATAAGATGAACCAAGCTAGGTTCATCACTATCCCGGGCGCTAAGACACTTGACGCTTTGAAGCTGACGCTTATCACTCAATCTTGGCGAATCAACCCTGAGATCACAATCGCCCAGAGGGCACGAGAATTGTGTACCAAGGACATATTGGAAGGTCACGCCTTTTTCCTTGAACGCTCTTTCGGAAATCAGATCCTTGGAATGCCACAGGACGTTGCATGGGACAGATCAGGGGTCCCTGATGTTTACACAGCAGCATACGATTGGTTTGTGGAGCGGTGCGGAGAGTCCGCCAGCGAGCTATTCCCCATACTGTGCGATCTCTCTTTGCAGATAAGTTGGGAGCCACTGACACCCTCTACTGAAGAGGAATGGCGGGCATCGAACCCTTCATGGAGGTTCTATTTGCTAACCAATGCGCTCGCAGCTGCGCCAGAGATCTTCATAGATATGGAAGGGGACTGGCAAGAGCGCTATACGGCATTCTGCGATCAGTTACTAGAACGCTGCCAATTTAAAGGGCTCAATCAGATTCTTTCTGAGCGATTGCAAGCACTCACCGATCTTGAGCACCATCCTGGCATATCGCCTATGCAGCGCATCATGAAGAAAGCCTTGGAGCTCAGGATCGAGCAACCATGGATTTCGGTCTACCCCACAGGCACCGAAGTTGAACTCATGGAGCTCTTTGAGGAGTTTCGCATTCCGGCAGTGCTAGTTGAGGGGCGTTATCAGGCTCAATCACCGGTAAATGCCGACATGGTCACCGAGTTGATTGGTGAGCTGCACTACCAAGCGTTTAATGATCAGTTGCTCGGTAGCCCTTCTGCGTCTGCACGCCACACCAATAGCATTGAATGTGGGTTTTCGAAATTTAAAGTTTTCAACGGATGTCCTTTCCAAGTGAGCGGAGAATGCATTGGAAGGTTTGATCCTAGGACGGGCCTACCAATAGCTTTGTTACATGATTCCGCTGGGAACATTGAAGGGTGTACGTTTGGAGCACTATTTCAATCCTCAGGAATCCGCGTTGAAGATTTGCTAGTGGACTATGGTGCCCGGTTTGACACTTAAATTCGGTGCCTGTCGGAAATCAGTCAGAGTTCTTCATTAGGTGGACCCTCCGCTTTGAGTCGAAAGAACCATTAGCCCCCGCGTGATAACAGACAGTCAGCATCAACTTGACTCCTCTGTATCCGTTGACTGCTACTCACCCCAAAGCTGCCGTTGTAGATTCGTAGCCGTGATCCTCGGAACGGATGGTATCTGTGTGAAACCGGAATTTAGAGTTGCAGGCATGACCGACAGCAACCGCTGCATAACAGACCTACAACCAAAGTGCTTTGGCGATCTCAGACAACACATACAAGCCTAACTAAGCATCAAAACAAAAAGCGCTCCATTGGAGCGCTTTTTTCATAGCATTTAAGGTAACACCGTAAAGCCAGACGTTTAGATATTGCAAGAAAAAACACTCAGATGTTTCTGAGTTTACGACTTTGCAGTTACAAACCATCGCCCCGCAAAACCGCATGAATACTAGCCCGGGGTTTACGACTTTAATTGCGAGTTTACGACTTTAATTACCCAGAATAAAAGCAACGCTGGAAACTGAGTTTTCACTCCACGGTCACGCTTTTGGCAAGGTTGCGCGGCTTGTCTACATCGGTGCCGCGCGCCACAGCGGTGTGGTAGGACAGCAGCTGCAGTGGCACCACGTGCAAGATGGGGCTGAGAGCGCCGTAGTTTTCGGGCATGCGAATCACGTGCATGCCTTCGGCGTTTTCGATGTTGGTTTTGGCATCTGCCAGCACATACAGCACGCCGCCGCGCGCACGCACTTCCTGCATGTTGCTTTTGAGCTTTTCCAGCAGTTCGTCATTGGGAGCGACCGTGACCACGGGCATGCTGCTGTCGACCAGCGCCAGCGGGCCGTGCTTGAGTTCTCCAGCGGGGTAGGCTTCCGCATGAATGTAGGTAATTTCTTTGAGCTTGAGCGCACCTTCCATGGCGATGGGGTAGTGCATGCCACGGCCCAGGAACAAGGCGTTTTGCTGCTTGGCAAAGTTTTCTGCCCAGCTCACCACTTGAGGCTCCAGCGCCAGCACCGACTGCAGGGCCACAGGCAAATGGCGCATGGCGGTCAGATATTCCTGCTCCTGCGCTTCGCTTAGCTTGCCCTTGGATTGCGCCAGAGCCAGGGTCAGCAAGAACAAGCCCGCCAGTTGCGTGGTAAACGCCTTGGTGGAAGCTACGCCAATCTCCATGCCCGCACGGGTGATGTACGCCAGTTTGCATTCACGCACCATGGCACTGGTGGCGACGTTGCAAATGGTCAGCGTATGGTGCATGCCAAGGCTTTGCGCATGCCGCAGTGCGGCCAGGGTGTCGGCAGTCTCACCGGACTGGCTGATGGTGACCACCAAGGTTTTCGGATTAGGTACGCTGGTGCGGTAGCGGTATTCACTGGCCACTTCCACGTTGCAGGGAATGCCCGCAATCGATTCCAGCCAGTACTTGGCCGTGCAGCCGCTGTAGTAGCTGGTGCCGCAGGCCAAAATCAGCACGTTGTCGATTTCATTGAATACACGCCACGCTGCTGCACCCTCTGCGCCGTCGAACAGCTCGGGGGCGATGTTGACAATGCCTTCCAGCGTGTCACCAATAGCGCGTGGCTGTTCAAAGATTTCCTTTTGCATGTAGTGGCGGTAGGGGCCCAGCTCTACAGCACCGCTGTGCGCATGCACAGTTTTTACGGGCCGCTGCTCGGGCAGTACCGCATGGCCAGTTTTGTCTGCAATCCAGTAGCGGCCCGGCTGCAGGTCTACCAGATCGCCCTCTTCCAGATACACGATCTGGTCGGTCACGCCAGCCACCGCCATTGCATCACTGGCCAGAAAGAATTCACTGTTGTCGCGCCCCACACCCAGCACCAGAGGTGATCCGGCGCGGGCTCCCACCACGCGGTGTGGCTCGTCCTTGTGCATCACGGCAATCGCGTAAGCGCCATGCAGTTGTGCACGCGCTGTTTTGACAGCGTCAAACAGGTCGCCGTTGTAGTGGCTGTCCACCAAGTGGCAGATCACTTCGGTGTCGGTCTGGCTGGCAAACACATAACCCTTGGCTTGCAGCTCGGTGCGCAGTTGTTCGTAGTTTTCGATGATGCCGTTGTGTACCAGCGCTACGCGGGGCGGTTTGCCGCTGTCCACGGTTTCGCCCGGTCCGTAGCTGAAGTGGGGGTGGGCGTTGCGCACAGCAGGTTCACCGTGCGTGGCCCAGCGTGTGTGAGCAATGCCTGCCAGGCCTTGCAGGTCATCTTGGGTCACTTGCTCCAGCAGCTCCGATACGCGCGCTGTGCTGCGTGCGCGCTGCAGGCCCTGGCTGATGGGTGAGCCAGCCACCATGCGGTGTACAGCTACGCCGCAGGAGTCATACCCGCGGTATTCCAGGCGCTGCAGGCCTTGAACCAGAACAGGAACGATATTGCGCGTGGAAACGGCGCCGACGATGCCACACATAGGCTGTACTCCGAAAAGGTTGGAACGATGCACGATGCTAAAAGCAACGCAATAAAACTTATGATCTATTTTTTGATATTTAAGAAATTAAATTTCATAGAAAAACACCGAAGAAATTAAATTTCACAAATATATGAATGATGAAATTAATTTATCAGACTCTGCACTCGATCTGACTGACCTGCAACTGCTGGATTTGCTGCAACGCGATGCCGGGCAAAGCAATGTGCACCTTGCACAACAAGTGCACATTTCGCCCCCCACCTGTTTGCGGCGCATCCGCCGTCTGCATGCTTTGGGCCTGATTGAGCGCCAGGTAGCCATTGTGCGACCGCAGGCTCTGGCCCACCTGGTTGGCCATGGTTTGCAAGCCTTGGTTGAAGTGACGCTGGAGCGCCAGAACGCCGAAGCGCTGGATGCATTTGAAGCCGCAGCTGTGGCCCACGAAGGGGTGCAGCAATGCTGGCGCGTTTCGCCGGGGCCCGACTTTGTGCTGGTGGTGGCCTGCCGCGACATGCCGGCCTACTTGGCGCTGTCGCAGCAACTGTTCACGGCGCAGGGCAATGTGCGCAATGTCAAAACCTTTTTTGCCACCAAGCGGGCCAAGTTCAGCCCCCACTTGCCACTGCTCGCCACCAAGCCCTAAAGACTCAAGACTCAAGACTCAAGACTCAAGACTCAAGAGCAGCGTGATGGATCGCTGTTATCTGTTGCTGCACAAGTGCTGGAGACGCCTGCCGCCTGAAGCAGTCAGCGCGCACCCGGCCAGTCCAGGCTGACCGTGCAACCCATTCCGGGCTGTGATTGAACGCCCCAGCGTGCGCCATGGCGCTGCGCCACCGTGCTGACCAGGGCCAGCCCGCAGCCTACGCCGTCAAATTCGTTCTCGTGGTGCATGCGCTGAAACAGCTCACCCAGTTGCTGGGCACGGCTGTCGTTAAAGCCAGCACCGTTGTCCTGCACCACCAGGCGCCACCAGCCATCGGCCAGCGGCCAGGCTTGCACCTGCACTTGCGGTGGCTCCTGGCGGGCAGAGAACTTGATGGCGTTATCCAGCAAAGCTTGCATCGCCACGCGCAGCCACTCGGCATGCGCCAGCACGGGCACCTGAGCTGGCGTGGGCAAGCTCCACTGCACTTGCGGGTACTGGGCTTGCAGGGCCTGCACCAGGGGCACGGTCAATGCCACCCAGTCCACCAACTCGGGCTGCAGCTCGGCACGGGCTGCACGCGAGATGTGTACCAGCCCATCGAGCATGGCCGACATCTTGCGCGCAGCGCGCTCCATGGTGGATGCAAATTCGTGCGCATCTTCGGCGGCATGCACCGCTTGCGGCGCAGCGGCTGCCAGCTCATCCACCGATTCTTTGAGCAAAGGCGCAAACGACACCAAATGTCGCAACGGCGCACGCAAGTCATGTGCCACGGCACGCATCCACGACGCATGGGCGGCGTGCAGGCGCGCCATGTCTGCCTGCTGCTGCGCAATCAGGGCCAGCGCCTCGTTCAGCGTGCCGGGGGTGGGTGATTGCGCCTGCTGCATGGTGGTGGGCCTTCAGGGTTTGGGTTGTTTGGTGGGGCGCTTCCAGTTCGTAATCGATACCTGCTTGCCGCGCGAGACGGCCAAAACGCCTGCGTCCACTGACTTCGTTATGGTGGAGCCGCCGCCCACGGTGCTGCCCGCACCAATGGTGATGGGTGCTACCAGCACGCAGTTGCTGCCCACGTGCACATCAGCCTCAATCACGGTGCGATGCTTGTTGGCACCGTCGTAATTGGCGGTGATGGCACCCGCGCCGTAGTTCACGCGCTCACCCACCGTTGCGTCACCCAGATAAGCCAGGTGGTTGGCTTTGGCGCCTTCGGCCATGATGGAGTTTTTCACCTCCACAAAATTGCCGATGTGCACGTCCTTGCCCAGCTGTGCACCCGGGCGCAGGCGGGCAAACGGGCCAATCAAGGCACCTTCGCCCACGCTGGCACCGAGCTTTTCTCCGTCGATATGCGTGAATGGATGGATCACTGCACCCGCCGCAATGGTGGCATTGCTGATGTGACAGTGCGCGCCAATGCTGGCACCTTCACCAATTTGCACCTTGCCGGTAAAGATGCAGCCCACGTCAATTTCTACGTCTTGCGCGCAGACAAGCTGCGCCGCATTGCCACGCACGTCGTCACGCACATCAAAGCGTGCCGGGTCTGCCAGCCGCACGCCCTGCTCCATGTAATGGCTGGCTTGGCGCAGCTGGTGGGCCCGCTCCAGCTCGGCCAGTTGCAGCGGGCTGTTCACGCCTGCCACCTGCACCGCATCGCTGATGCGGTGCGCCACCACATCCACCCCGTCTGCCACAGCCATTGCGACAATATCGGTGAGGTAGTACTCGCCCTGGGCGTTGTGGTTGTTCAGTTGCGCAAGCCATTGCGCCAGGCGTCTGGCGGGCACGGCCATGATGCCGCTGTAAATTTCTTGGATGGCGCGCTCGGCATCGCTGGCGTCTTTTTGCTCGACGATGCGCTGCACCGTGCCAGCAGCGTTGCGCACGATGCGGCCATACCCGGTGGGGTTGTCCAGCGCCACGGTCAGCAATGCCATGCGCGAGCCGTCTGCAGCCTGCACCAGATCATGCAGCGTTTGCGCCTGCGTCAGCGGCACATCGCCCGACAGCACAATCACCATGCCGTCATCGGCCAGGGCAGGTACCGCCTGCTGCACAGCATGGCCGGTGCCCAGTTGCTGCTCCTGGCGCACAAATTTCAACTCCACCCCAGCTTTCGCACTGCTGCACTGGCTGATGGCAGCTTCTACCTCTGGCGCGCCATGCCCGGTAATCACTACCGCGGAACGCGCCTGCAATTGCACGGCCGTATCCAGCACATGCTGCAGCAAAGCACGCCCCGCCAGCTTTTGCAGCACCTTGGGCAAACGGCTTTTCATGCGGGTGCCTTTGCCGGCAGCCATGATGACGATATCAAGGGGGAGTGCGTTCTGAGAAGACATAAACATTCTTTGTGAGGTCTGACAACCCCCAGCGCGGAGGTGCGCAATTATCTCGCGCTCTGTCGGCGCTGAAAGCGAGCGTGCATACGGATTTACGTGGGTCGCACACGACAGCCCCTGATTAAGTGTTTGATTTTTATCAGACATCCCCAGCAACACCCTGCTTTACCCATTGGTGTGCGCTCGGGCTTTATGCATTCTGTACAGATCTTTGCGCTGGCAACGGCTGCACCCTTACCCCAACCACATCCAGAAGGAAGCTCCATGGCCTTCATTGCATGGTCCAGCGCGCTCATGCTGGGCATCCCCAAGATCGATGCCCAGCACCAGGTCCTGGTGGAATTGATCAACGCTTTGCACGATGAGCTGGGCAAGCCCACCCCTTCGCGCACCACCCTGGCCGAAGTGCTGGAGGGGCTGGTCGACTACACGCACAACCACTTCATTGAAGAAGAGGTGATGTTCCAGTGTTACGGCTATCCCCAGACCACCGCGCATACTGCCGAACACAGCCAGTTCACCGCCAAGGCCATGGACTGGCTGATGCGCTTTGAAGATGGCGAGGACATCAACCTTGAGGCCATGGACTTTCTCAAAGACTGGCTGCTGCACCACATTCTGCAAGAAGACCGCGCCTATGTGCCCTTTCTGAAAGCCGCCCTCACAGCACATGCACCAAGCCTCAGTACGGCATGAAGAAATAATAAAGATAGTTATCAGCGCTTTAAATTCAATGCTTTCAAATACAAAAGTATCCAAAAACACCAGCAGACAAGCGCTGTGCGCTCTTATTTCAGATACACCATCAAAAAGGCGGCTGCCTCATTGCGAGACAGCCGCCTTTTTTGCTGGTCGCAAAGGCTCTGCTTAGCTCAGCGTCACACGGGCAAACTTGCGCTTGCCCACTTGCACCACAAAGGTGCCCACGTCCAGCTTCAGACCACGGTCGCTGACCACATTGCCATCCACACGCACACCGCCACCGTCCATCAGGCGATTGGCCTCGCTGGTCGACGGAGCCAGATTGGCCTGCTTGAGCAGCGCACCAATGCCCAGCGGCGCGCCGCTCAGGCTCACCTCGGGAATGTCGTCAGGAATGCCGCCCTTGGAGCGGTTCATGAAATCTTGCTCCGCCGCATCGGCTGCCGCAGCACTGTGAAAGCGCGCAGTAATTTCCTTGGCCAGCACCACCTTGGCGTGCTTGGGGTTGCCGCCTGCTTCAATCTCGGCCTTCAGCGCCGCAATCTCGGCCAGGCTCTTGAACGACAGCAGGGTGTACCAGTCCCACATCAGCGTGTCAGAGATTGACAGCACCTTGGCAAACATGGTGTTGGCATCTTCAGTAATACCAATGTAGTTGTGCTTGGACTTGGACATCTTGTCCACGCCATCCAGGCCCACCAGCAAAGGCATTGTCAGCACGCACTGCTGCTCCTGGCCATATTCAGCCTGCAGATGGCGGCCCATCAACAGGTTGAACTTCTGGTCGGTGCCGCCCAGCTCCAGATCACTTTGCAACGCGACCGAGTCATAGCCTTGCAGCAGCGGGTACAAAAACTCGTGCAGACTGATCGAGCTGCCTTCGCTGAAACGCGTGTGAAAGTCATTGCGCTCCATCATGCGAGCCACGGTGTACTTGGCCGACAGCTCAATCATGCCGCGCGCGCCCAGCTTGTCACACCACTCGCTGTTGTAGCGCACTTCCGTGCGGGCAGGGTCCAGCACCTTGGCGGCCTGCGTGTAATACGTCTCGGCGTTGACCTTGATTTGCTCGGCAGTCAGCGGCGGGCGGGTGGAGTTGCGGCCCGAGGGGTCGCCAATCAACGTTGTGAAATCGCCGATCAGAAAGATCACGGTATGACCCAGGTCCTGCAGCTGGCGCATCTTGTTGAGCACCACGGTATGGCCCAGGTGAATGTCTGGAGCCGTCGGGTCCAGACCCAGCTTGATGCGCAGCGGCACGCCTGTGGCCGCAGAGCGGGCCAGCTTTTGCGTCCAGTCAGCAACTGGTAACAATTCGTCAACGCCGCGCAAGGTGATTTCAAGCGCTTGTCTTACAGCCTCAGTGACTGGGTATGTTGTAACAGCATTTTGATTCATAAGGGTTTTTTCCAGCGCGGGGATGTTCCTCCCCGGTATACTTCGGGCTCGATTGCAGTGATGAATTCTAGTCGGCAAGCCATTTACATACTGCTCAATGGCCACTATGCTGACAGATTACGTACCCCATCACTGACACGCTTTCCTGCCTTCAGGGTACACACCATTCCCGGGAACCCATGTTTTGAGCCACAAACTAGTTTCTGCCAGCACCGCTTTGCTTGCACAGCTGGCCCGGTCCATCCAGCGCCATCCAAAAAGGCTGACCGCCGCAATTGCCGCCCTGATGCTGACCGCAGGCGGCGGTGCGTTTGCCGTCGCCTCCCTGGGTCCAGACCCCGCCGACATGCCGGTGCGCACACTGACCCAGACCATCCCCTCTTTGGTAGATGGCAGCACGCTGGCGGATCTGACCGACCTCAACGACTTCTCGCTGTACCGCACGGATTACACCCGCTCCAGCGACACCCCTGAGTCCCTGCTGCAGCGTCTTGGCATTGCCGACCCCAGCGCTTCCGCTTTTCTGCGCAGCAATGAACTGGTTCGCCAGCACATCTTCAGCCGCAATGGCCGCCTGATCTCTGCCGAGGCCAGCAACGACCACCAGTTGCGCAAGCTGACAGTGCGCTGGATTCAAGACGAAACCAGCCAGAACTTCCAGCGCCTGGTGCTTGAGCGCAATGCCGAAGGCAAGTTTGCCGCAGACATCTCGACAGCACCCCTGACGGCAACCACACGCCTGACTGGCGGAACCATCCACAGCACCTTGTTTGCAGCCACCGACGCTGCAGGCCTGCCAGATGCAGTGGCTGTGCAGGTGGCAGATATCTTCTCGGACATCAACTTCCACCGCCTGCACAAGGGCGACCGTTTCTCCGTCATCTACGAAACGCTGGAAGCCGACGGTGAATTCCTGCGCTCAGGCCGCGTGCTGGCCGCAGAATTCCAAAACCGCGACAAGGTGCACAACGCCATGTGGTTCCAAGAGCCCGGTCAGCGTGGCTCCTACTACGCCATGGACGGCTCCAGTCTGCGCCGCGCTTACCTGAGCACCCCTGTGGAGTTCTCGCGCATCAGCAGCGGTTTTTCCATGCGCAAGCATCCGATTCTCAACACATGGCGCAAGCACCTGGGTACGGACTTTGCCGCACCCACAGGCACCAAAGTGCGCACCGTGGGCGATGGCTCGATTGAGTTTGCAGGCTGGCAAAACGGCTACGGCAACGTGATTTACGTCAAGCACGCCAACACCTCCCACGTCACGGTCTATGCGCACTTGAGCCGCATTGACGTGAAAAAGGGGCAGTCTGTCGAGCAAGGTCAATTCATTGGTGCAGTGGGCACCACAGGCTGGTCCACGGGCCCGCACCTGCATTTTGAATTCCGCGTGAACGGCGCGCACCAGGATCCGCAGACGGTGATTGCCAAGAGCGAAGCCAGCGAAATCTCTGAAAAGGTGCGCAAACAGTTCACCCAGCATGCACAGTTCATGCACATGCAACTGGCTTCTGCCGAGCTGATTCGACAAGCCAGCGCCCAATAAGCCTGTGCTACCCTCTCAAGGGCTTCGAGCAATCGAAGCCCTTTTTCTTTGCCCCTTGAAGCCCCTATGAGCACCCTGCCAAAGCCAGCCCAAGCCCACCATTGCGAGCTTTATATCGGCCTGATGTCAGGCACCTCACTGGACGGCGTGGATGGCGTGCTGGTGCAGTGGGATGGCGCACAGCCACAGCAGATGCACGTGCTGGCCTATGCAGCGCAGGCGTTTCCCGGCAACCTGCGCCAAGAACTGCTTGCCCTGAACAGCCCCAACGGAGCCAATGAGCTGCACCGTGCAGCTTTGGCAGGCAATGCCGTCAGCCGCGCCTACGCAGATGTGGTGATGCAGCTATTGCAGCAAAGCAGCACCACCGCCTCTCAAGTACGCGCCGTGGGCGCCCACGGACAAACCGTGCGCCACCAGCCCCAGCTGCACGATGGCACGGGCTACACCTTGCAATTGCAAAACCCCGCTTTGCTGGCAGAACTCACAGGCATTGCCGTGGTTGCAGACCTGCGCAGCCGTGATGTTGCCGCAGGCGGCCAGGGTGCTCCGCTGGTTCCGGCCTTCCACCAGGGCGTATTCAGCCGTGCGGATCAAGCAACCGTGGTCCTCAATATTGGCGGGATTGCCAATCTGAGTGTCCTGCCTGCATACAGCAGCCCCGCAGCACCGGTCTGTGGCTTTGATTGCGGTCCTGGCAACGCCCTGATGGACTGGTGGTGCCTGCAGCACACCGGCGCAAGCTATGACGACCAAGGCCGCTGGGCTGCTGGCGGGGTGGTCCACCCAGCGCTTCTGGCGCGCCTGCTGGCCGAGCCTTTTTTGCAGCAGCCTCCCCCAAAAAGCACGGGGCGTGACTTGTTCAACCCTACGTGGCTGCAGTCCCAGCTTCAAGCGGTGGCTTGCAACATTTCCCCCCAGGATGTGCAAGCCACGCTCACAGCCTTTACGGCCCATAGCTGTGCAGATGCCATTCGGCGCTACGGACAAGGCAGCTGCAGCCTGCTGGTCTGCGGAGGTGGCGCCTTGAATACAGAGCTGATGCGCCAACTGCAGGCTTTGCTGCCACAGGCAAAAGTAGAAAGCACGAGCGCGCGCGGCCTTCCTCCCCTGCAGGTAGAAGCTGCGGCTTTTGCGTGGCTGGCCCGCCAGTGCCTGCATGGGCTCCCGGGCAACCTGCCGGCTGTCACTGGCGCTCAGGGTCCACGCATCCTTGGGGCGATTTACCCCGCCTGAACCACAGCGCCAGTCAACGGTCAGTCATGGGTGTCTGGTGCCGGGCGCACGCGCTCATCAGGCTCGAGCTGACTGAATACCAACGTTGCAGCCAGCGTCATGACCCCCACCGTCACGAACGTGGCTTGCAACGCCATCAGCTTGTAACCCTCTTTGGCTTGCCACATATCGGCGAACCCCGCCAAAACAGCACCCGCCACAGCCACCCCCATGCTCATGGCAAGCATTTGCACCATGGACAGCAAGCTATTGCCGCTGCTTGCCGATTCACCACTCAAGTCTTTGAGGGTCACCGAGTTCATGGCGGAGAACTGCATCGAGTTCACACAGCCAAAGGCAAACAACTGCAGCAGAATCAGCCAATGCGGCTGACTGGGGCTGACCAGGCCCAGACAGGCGATCATGAGCCCCAGCAGAATCGAATTCACCTGCAACACACGCTTATAGCCAAAACGCATCACCGTGTGCACCGCAATCCGTTTGACAAGCATGCTGCCCAGCACTGTCGCCAGCATCATGGTGCCCGCGTGAAAGGGCGACAGCCCCAAGCCCACCTGCAGCATCAAAGGCACCAGAAATGGTGCGGCGCCACTGCCAAGGCGTGCAAACAAATTGCCCAGCAGCCCTACACGCAATGACCGTATGCCAAACAGCGCAGGCGCAAACAACGGTGTGGGGCTGCGCAATGCATGCATCCAGTACGCCGCCAGGCTGGCCATGCCAAAGACCAGCAGCACCGCCACCAAGGCGCGACCCATGCCCGCGCCAGACAAGCCATCCAGCGCCAGCGAAACACCCACCATGCCCAGTGCCAGCAGCGCAAAGCCCACGCCATCGAACGAGCGCCTGGGCTGCTGATCGTTTTGGGGCATCCACCGCCAAGCAGCACACACCCCCAGTACACCCACAGGCACATTGATCCAGAAAATCCAGTGCCACGATGCATATTCCACCAGCCACCCACCCAGGGTAGGCCCCAGCAGCGGACCAATCTGCCCAGGAATGGCAATAAAGGTCATGGCCCTGATAAAGGCCTCGCGCGGGTAGGCGCGCAGCACCGCCAGCCGCCCCACGGGCAGCATCATGGCCCCACCCACGCCCTGCACTACCCGTGCCATCACCAGAAACTGCAGACTGGGCGCCATGGCACACAAGACAGAGCCCAGAACAAACAGCGCCATGGCCACTGTATAGATGCGGCGCGTACCAAAGCGATCGGCCACCCACCCCGTCGCGGGAATCAGCATGGCCGTCGTCAAGGCATACGCCACGACCACAGACTGCATCTGCAGCGGGCTTTCTCCCAATGAGGCGGCCATGCTGGGCAACGCTGTATTGAGAATGGTGGCATCCAGTGTCTGCATGAAAAAGCCCACCGCGACCAGCCACAGCAAGGGCTCTTTTTCAATGGTTTGCTTGTTCATTTTTCTTGTTGATTCGTCTTATGTTCCATCGCCATCAATACCTGCTGGGCTGAGGCTTGAATGTGATTTGCACACAAAAAAGCCGCTGACTGGCAGCGGCTTTGATGGCACAAGGGACAAGCCCTCATTCGGTCATTAGGCCGAGAAGCTGGAGCCGCAACCGCAAGTGGTGGTTGCATTGGGGTTCTTGATCACAAACTGCGCGCCCTGCAGGTCTTCCTTGTAATCAATCTCTGCGCCCACCAGGTACTGGTAGCTCATGGCATCAATGAGCAGGGAAACACCATTTTTGGTCATGGTGGTGTCGTCGTCGTTGGTGATCTCATCAAAGGTGAAACCGTACTGAAAGCCCGAGCAGCCTCCGCCTTGCACAAACACGCGCAGCTTCAGGTCAGGGTTACCCTCTTCCGCAATCAAGTCCGCCACCTTGGCAGCTGCACTGTCGGTAAAGAGAATAGGGGCGGGCATTTCTGTGCTGATGTTTTCTGCAACGGCGCTCATGGGGATACTCCGAGTGTTCTTCTGAAAATCGGTTCGAATGGTACTGCAGTTTGCTCAGGAATTAAGCAAGCGCAGGGTTTGACGTCAGTACCAGTGGGGACATTGGCCGTGCAGACAAGCTGCTGCGCCACCGCATCTGAAGCCCACAAAAAAGCCGCCACACCCGAAGGCAAGGCGGCTTTTTTGTGGGCAGGCCATTCCCGAAGAAACAGCCTTTTCCGAAGGTCTGAAACGAATTAACGCTTCGAGAACTGCTTGGCGCGACGAGCACCACGCAGACCAACCTTCTTACGCTCGACTTCGCGGGCGTCACGTGTCACGTAGCCAGCTTGGCTCAGGACAGGCTTCAGCGCTGCGTCATAGTCGATCAAAGCACGGGTCACGCCGTGGCGGACTGCGCCCGCCTGGCCGGATTCACCGCCGCCGTGGACGTTGACTTGAATATCGAAAGCTTCGATATTGCCAGTCAGCACCAGAGGCTGCTTAGAGATCATGATAGAAGTTTCGCGGCCGAAGTACTCTTGAATGTCTTTGCCATTCACAGTAATTTTGCCGGAGCCCTTCTTCAGGAATACACGTGCGACGCTGGACTTGCGACGGCCGGTACCATTGTTCCAATCACCAATCATTCAAGTCTCCTTAGATTTCCAGAGCCTTAGGCTGCTGTGCGGTGTGGGGATGCTCAGCACCACCATAAACCTTCAGCTTCTTGATCATGGCGTAGCCCAGAGGACCCTTGGGCAGCATGCCCTTGACGGCCTTCTCGAGCGCACGGCCAGGGAACTTAGCCTGGAGGTCGCGGAAGTTGGTGGCAGTGATGCCGCCTGGATAACCCGAGTGACGGTAGTACACCTTGTCCAGGTTCTTGGTGCCAGTGACCTTGATCTTGGCAGCGTTGATGATGACGATGTAGTCACCGGTGTCAACGTGAGGTGTGTAGATTGCCTTGTGCTTGCCGCGCAGACGGAGTGCCACTTCGCTGGCGACACGTCCGAGCACCTTATCGGTGGCGTCAATCACAAACCACTCGTGTTGCACCTCAGCGGGTTTTGCGCTGAATGTAGACATGAGATTTCTCTTTCAAGAAGGTTTGAAGAATCCTTTTCTGCGGTCGGTGCTTCTTCTTAAATTCATTGCTGAACCAGGAAGCCTCTTAGGCAGTATGTATTGAAGCCAAGGCTTTACACCAGGGATTCAACACTTCGCCGCGGGACCCATAAAATCGCTGCGAAGCCCGCCATTATACGAAATAGCGTCCAATAGCGCCATCAGCACCTTGTGCTTGTGTGGAATTAGTCGCTCAAACTGAAATCGGCCCACACTGGTAAACCAACTGCGGCCTTGGGCCGCCCGCCCCGCTGCAGCCCGGCTGCCGCACTGAAACGAAAAGAATTACGACCTATGTTCAGCTACCGCCACGGCTTTCACGCCGGCAACCATGCCGACGTCCTGAAGCACACCGTCTTGATTGCTGCCTTGCAGCACATGGCACAAAAAGAAACCGCCATCAGCGTAATCGACACCCACGCGGGTGCTGGCCTGTACCGTCTGGACGGCGACTTTGCCAACACCAGCGGTGAATCCAAAGACGGCATTGCCCGCCTGCTGGACACCCCTGAAGAGGAATTGACTCCCGCCCTGCGCGCCTACGTACAGGCCGTGCGCAGCGTCAATCAGGGCAAGGGCGTCAAGACCTACCCCGGCTCCCCCTTCATTACGCAAAGCCTGCTGCGTCCCCAGGACAAGCTGCGCCTGTTTGAGCTGCACCCTGCTGACTGGCGCGCGCTGGACGGCAACATGTCTCAGCTGGATGCTGGCAAGCAGGTCGAAGTGCTGCTGGAAGACGGCTTTAACGGCGTCAAGCG
Organism: Comamonas avium; assembly: GCF_014836675.1. GTDB lineage: Bacteria > Pseudomonadota > Gammaproteobacteria > Burkholderiales > Burkholderiaceae_C > Comamonas > Comamonas avium. The sequence continues at coordinate 219,989 of NZ_JACSQK010000003.1, read as the reverse complement.
TTTCTTGCCGCCACCTTCGCGCCGCGGCTTTTTGCTGTGCGACCCCAGCTACGAAATGAAAACCGACTATGGCCGCGTCATCAGCATGATGGACGATGCCTTGGTGCGCTTTTCTACTGGCACGTACGCCGTTTGGTACCCCATCATTCCGCGCCAGGATGCGCATGACCTGCCCAAGCGCCTGAAAACCATGGCCAACAAGGCTGGCAAAAGCTGGCTGCACGCCACGCTGACCGTCAAATCCAGCAAACTGCGCAGTGAAGTGAACGACTACGGCGACACCGGCGCTGCCAAGCGTCCAGGCCTGCCCGCCAGCGGCATGTTCTTGATCAACCCGCCCTTCACGCTGCGTGCAGCACTGAAAGAGGCTTTGCCTCAAATGCAAAAGCTGTTGGCACAAGACAAGAATGCCACCCACACACTGGAGTTTGGCGAGTAACTGACAGACAAAAAAAAGGAGCTGTCAGCGCCCGTGCTTACTTGTTTTTAAGGTTAAAACACCTTAAAAACCTTATAAACACTGCGCAAACAGCTCCTTTTTTATGTGCAACTGGCGTTCATTCAGCCTTTGGCTTGCAGCAATGCGTCAGGGCAATCGTCCTGGCCTTCATCGAGCTTGTAGATTTCCACCGCCTTCACGCCACGGTCCAGCATGCCAATTTCTTCAGCAGCGGCCTTGCTCAAATCAATCACACGGTTTTTCACAAAAGGTCCGCGGTCATTCACACGAACCACAACGGCCTGCCCCGTGGCCTTGCTGCGCACGCACAGTTGCGTACCAAACGCGTAAGTGGGGTGAGCGGCAGTGAGCTCATACTGGTTGAAACGCTCGCCATTGGCTGTTTTGCGGCCATGAAAGCCCGGCCCGTACCATGAGGCAACGCCTTGCTGGTCAACCTCTGGCAATTCAAGCTCATACAGGCTTTGCTTGAGCGCCTTGGCGGGATCACCCAGCCCGCGTGCAGGCGGTGGTGCAATTTTGGCCAGCAGCTCTGAGCCGAAACGCATGCCCACCCGGGTATCGGAGGTCGTATCTCCTTTGGTGGAGATAGCGCCTTCAGCAGAAGGCGGCATGGGAGCACAAGCACTCAACAAAGCAGCCACAAGCAGCGAGGCTGCGGGCATGGCACGACGGCGTGCCAAAGACAACAAAGACAAAGACGTATCAGCGCAAGCAGACTGGCACCCTAGTGCAGGCATGGTCTAACCCTTCTAACGGTGAGCGCACAAAAAGCGACACCAGGGGCCAGCGGCATCCGCAAAGTCTGAATTACAGGCCGAGGCGGTCGCAAAGCTCCAAAGTGGCTGCGCTCTGGTTCATCGTATAAAAGTGCAAGCCGGGTGCGCCTTGGTCACGCAACTGCTCGCACAAGCGAGTAACCACATCCATGCCGAAGGCTCGGATAGAGGTTACGTCGTCCCCGTAGGCCTGCAGACGCAGGCGAATCCAGCGGGGAATCTCAGCGCCGGTCGCATCGGAAAAGCGCATGAGTTGAGAGGAATTAAGGATTGGCATGATACCCGGAACAACCGGAGTCGACACGCCAAGTGCTTGAATCCCTTCACAAAAACGGAAATATGCGTCCGCATTGTAGAAGTACTGGGTGATTCCTGCACTCGCGCCAGCCTGAATTTTTGTAGCAAAAGCTTTCAGATCTGTCTCTGGAGACTTGGCTTGCGGATGGGTCTCTGGGTAGGCGGCAACCTCGATATGAAACCAGTCGCCAAACTCTTTGCGGATGAAGGCCACCAGATCGCTGGCGTAGTGAAACTCGCCTCCCAGCCCATAGCCGCTGGGCAAGTCTCCACGCAAGGCCACAATGCGCCGAACACCCATGTCTTTGAGCTCTTGCAGCTCTGAGCGCACCTTGTCGCTGGTCGCGCCAATGCACGAAAAGTGTGATGCAGCCTGCACCCCTTCTGCCTGAATATCGCGCACCATGCTGAAAGTGCCTGCCTGGGTGGAGCCACCCGCTCCGTAAGTGACAGAGCAGAACTCGGGCTTGCGCGCATACAGCGCCTGGCGCACCTGCACATGTTTGGCAGCGCCTTCAGCCGTTTTGGTGGGGAAAAACTCAAAGCTGATGGGAAATGTATTTGCCATGTTCATCACTCCTGTCGCCTGCCCTCCCGGCAAGCTGCTGACTGTCTCTGTGCGGCAAAGGTGACAGACACGGCACCTTTGCCCACCTCTTAGCACCGCTTTTCGTGCGGCTTAAGCCTTTTTGCGCTTGGGACGCGCAGGCCCCGGTACGTTGTAGCCATCTTCTTCGTCATCAATGACATCGATGCGCTTGAGCTCACGCAGCACCGTGCGCGAAACACGCTTGGTGGCAGTTGCCGCAGGCATATCAGGCAACGGCTGGTCTAAATTTTTGATCTGGGCGCCCTGTACCGCATGCACAAAGAACTCGTGGTTGCCATCGCCACCTTCGATGGCAGACTCCATCCAGGCCTTCACCTCCAGACCCAGCTCGGCCAAGCACGTGCGCACGCGTGCTTCTACCTCTTTGAACAAGGCAGGATCACGCACAATGCCGCCCTTGCCAACCTGACCAGGCTGCAGCTCAAACTGAGGCTTGACCAGCATCAGCAAATGACCGTGGGGTTTGAGCATGCGCACCACAGCAGGCAGCACCAGCGTCAACGAGATGAAGGAGACATCGCCGGTCACAAAGTCAAACTCGGGCGTAATGTTCACATCTGCGTACTCTGCCTTGCGGCGGCGCTCGGTAGGAACAGTGCCTTCCGCACGGGCTTTGGCCTTGGCGGCACGCTCAGCCTTGAAGGCTTCGATGTCCGAATCCTTGGCATCGCGGCTGTCGTCGTACTCCTCGTCAACCTGACCGCCATTGCGCATCCATGCATAAGGAGCCTGGGGCAAAGTCTCGTTGTCCTCTTCCTCTTCCCAGCGCTCAGAAATCACTTCTTCACAGGCATCTTCCAAAATGGCTGTGGTCATGAAACGGGCGTTCACCCCTTCCACGCAGATCACACGCACATCTTCACGCAAACGGTCATGCAGCTGGCCCTGACCCACGTCCACGCCAATCACCTGTGCGGCACCGCGCTGCAACAGACAGTCGGTAAAGCCGCCAGTGCTTTGGCCCACATCCAGGCAACGCAAGCCTTGCACTTTCAGGCCTGTGGCGTTCAACGCGCCTTCCAGCTTCAAACCACCGCGAGAGATGTATTTGACTTCCGCATCGTCGAGCAGCTTCAGCTCTGCACCTGCAGGGATGTCGTCACCATTCTTAGCAACTTTTTTCCATGGGGCCAACGGCGTCAGGCGCCATTCCACGCCCGAAGCGATCAGGCGCTGGGCCTGCGAACGGGTGGTGGCATGTCCGTGGTCCACCAAAAATACATCTGCGCGCATGGCGTAGTTTCCTTTTATTCACTCAAATTAGCCTCCAGCGCTGATCCAGACTGCGCAAGCCGCGCTCCATGTCTTCATATCAGCACCGAAGGTTGCAAAGCTGCAGCACGTGCTGCCGCTTTGCCCCGCCATGATTAATAGCGGTAGGTTTCAGGCTTGTAAGGGCCTTCCTTCTTCACACCGATATAAGCGGCTTGCGCATCGCTCAACTCGGTCAGCTGTGCGCCCACCTTCTTCAGGTGCAAGCGGGCTACCTTTTCGTCCAGCACCTTGGGCAGCACGTACACCTTGCCCACTTCGTAGGCTTCAGGGCGGGTGAACAGCTCGATCTGGGCGATGGTCTGGTTGGCAAACGAAGCACTCATCACAAAGCTGGGGTGGCCAGTGGCACAGCCCAGGTTCACCAGGCGACCCTTGGCCAGCAAGATGATCTTCTTGCCGTCGGGAAACTTGATGTGGTCAACCTGGGGCTTGATTTCTTCCCACTCGTACTGTTCGATCGAGGCGACGTCGATTTCGTTGTCGAAGTGACCAATATTGCAGACGATGGCTTCGTCCTTCATGGCCACCATGTGCTCGTGACGGATGATGTCCTTGTTGCCGGTGGTGGTCACGAAGATGTCGCACTTGTCGGCGGCATATTCCATGGTCACGACCTTGTAGCCTTCCATCGACGCTTGCAGGGCGTTGATGGGGTCAATCTCAGTCACCCACACTTGGGCGCGCAGAGCGGACAGGGCCTGCGCGCAACCCTTGCCCACGTCACCGTAGCCAGCCACCACAGCCACCTTGCCGGCGATCATGACGTCGGTGGCGCGCTTGATGCCGTCCACCAGCGATTCGCGGCAGCCGTACAGATTGTCGAACTTGGACTTGGTGACCGAATCGTTGACGTTGATAGCACGGAACAGCAGCGTGCCCTTGGCCGACATTTCGTTCAGGCGGTGCACACCGGTGGTGGTTTCTTCGGTCACGCCGCGAATCTCAGCCGACTTGCGGGTGTACCAGGTGCTGTCCACTGCCAGCTTGGCCTTGATGGCCGCGAACATGATCTTTTCTTCTTCCGAGCCGGGGTTGGCCAGCACGGAGATATCTTTCTCGGCCTTTTGACCCAGGTGCAGCAGCACGGTGGCATCGCCGCCGTCGTCCAAAATCATGTTGGGGCCTTCGCCTTCAGTGCCCTTGGCACCGAATTCAAAGATGCTGTGGGTGTAATCCCAGTAATCTTTGAGCGACTCACCCTTGATCGCAAACACTGGCGTGCCAGTAGCGGCAATAGCAGCTGCTGCGTGGTCCTGGGTCGAGAAAATGTTGCACGAAGCCCAGCGCACAGTCGCGCCCAGGTCCTTCAATGTCTCGATCAGCACGGCCGTTTGAATGGTCATGTGCAGCGAGCCAGTGATGCGTGCGCCCTTCAGGGGCTGAGCAGCAGCGAATTCTTCACGGATGGCCATCAGGCCGGGCATCTCGGTTTCAGCGATGCGAATTTCTTTACGTCCCCAATCAGCCAGATTGATGTCGGTAATGGCCGAATCGGCAGGGTTAAAGCGAACAGCAGCGTTCATGGTTTTCTCCAACAATTGAATGAAAAACCACGTTCTGAGGAAGAAGAGGGATAAGCCATCTCACCGCACAGAAAGCGTGGGTGAGCGTCGTTTGCCTAGAGGCCAAGCCACTGCAGGTGGCCGCCGTCTTTCCGAGCCTCACGCCACCGCTCAATGGGGTGGACGCTGCAACGCTCCTCGGAAAGGAAAAGAGGTGGGAGATTGTAATCGAGCCTGCTGGCTGGCATGCGGTGTCAGCGTTTTATACGGGCAAGCCGCTCAAATACACGGCCTAAAACGCAGACAGCCGTAGCTGGGCTTGGTACGCCCCCCACAGCCATCACCCGCCTCAGCACGCTATGCCGCTGGTGCCATGCGCAAAGGAATGGTCACCGGCCCGTCATTGACCAGGTGCACCTGCATATCAGCCCCAAAGGCCCCAGTCGCTACTGGCCCCACGTTGTGCAGCACTTTTGCTTGCTCTACCAGATAGTCATACAGGCGCTGTCCCTCTTGCGGATTGGCCGCCCTGGTAAAGCTGGGCCGGTTGCCACCGGTCGTATCTGCCGCCAGCGTGAACTGGCTGACGATCAGCAGCCCCCCTTGCACATCCTGCACGCTGCGGTTCATCTTGCCGGCGTCATCCATAAAGATGCGCAGCTTCATGAGCTTGGCGAGCAGCTTGTCAGCCTCTTTTTCGCTGTCGCCTTGTTCGGCGCACACCAGCACCAGTAGACCATGGCCAATCTGACCAACGGTGCGCCCTTCGATGTCGACACGTGCTTCGCGCACGCGCTGCAATACAGTGATCATGATTTAAATAAATTGATAGCTATCGATGCTTCCCACGTAAGCATCTTGAATACAAATAGGAGTAATCTCCATCAAGAGAGAGCGCTAACAGCTCCTATTCTTGCAGCACACGGAGCTGTTGGTCTGCCGCACCAGACATGCACTCGATTTTCTGCTCTTGCCGTAACGCAAAACAGGCACACATCGCCTCGGTTATACCCACAGCCATGTCCGAACTCTTTCATCCACCACCGTCTAGCACTGCTGCGCGCCTGCGTGGCCTGCTCAAACTCACTCGCTCCACGCCACAGGTGTCTGAATGATTCATGTGCTTCCCCGTGCGCCCAGTGAAATATCGCTGGACATTCTGCACGCCGTAGCCATTGCCACAGGTGCACCCATGGCCTATCTGCAATGGCCTGGCGGGCTCTGCCTGTGGGCCACGGCGACGTACGCCAAATTGCTGAACATGCCCTCCCAAGAATTGGTGGGTAAAGAGCCGCAAAACTACCTCTCTCCCTGCGAATGGAACGACTGGAAATGCGAACTGGAACGTCTGGCGCTTACACACGTGCATGGAGCCAGCCTGCAAACGCAGCTGCCATTTAGCAGCAATCAACGCATCCAAAGCCAGCTGGTGGCACATGCCAATGCAGAGGGTGTCTTCGCCATCGTGGTGACCCCTTTGCAAGACCTGTCACTGGTGGACGCGCGGCAGATGGTGCAGCAAAGCGATACGCGCATGCGTCGCTATGCCCAGGCCACCAGTGAAGCCCTCATTTTCTTTCGCCACGGACTCATTTTTGATGCCAACCCTGCAGCGGTCACGCTCACGGGTTACCCACTGAGTCAGTTGCTGGATCGCCCCGTTTTGCACTTGCTGCCCCATGTGCTGCGCGCCAACGCGCAGGTATTGATTGACCAGGGCACCACCCATGCCCAAGACACGCGCTTGCTGCACCACAGCGGGCAGGAGCTGGATGTGGCGGTATCCGTCACCCTGCTTCCGGAAGATGGCTGTGATTCAGGACATTTCGGGCTGGTAGTGCTGCGCGACATTACAGAGCGCAAGCGGGTAGAGGCCGACCGCCACTTTCTGGCCTACCACGACCCGCTCACCCGCCTGCCCAATCGCAAGGGCTTGATGCTGCAACTGCGCCAGATACTGTGCCACGCAGAACAGTGCCAGCAGCATGTTGCCGTGCTGTATGTGGATTTGTCCCGGTTCAAAGACGTCAACGACTCGCTGGGACACGATGCAGGCGACAAACTACTGATAGAAACGGCCCGCCGTTTGCGCAGCAAAGTACACCCGGACGATTGCGTGGCACGCCTGGGGGCCGATGAGTTTGTGGTGGTACTGGCCTCCCCACTTACAGCCTGCCAGCCTGACTGCATCTTGCGTGAAATCCGCTTCGTGCTCAACAAGCCCTATGCCTTGCACAACACGATGGCCAACCTGCCTGCGTGCATCGGCATCAGCCTCTACCCGGAAGATGGCAATTGCGCCGAGGAGTTGATGCTCAATGCCAGCGCAGCCATGGAAACAGCCAAGAGCCTTGGCCAAGGCAACCACCAGTACTACAGCACCCACATGGAAGTGCGCCCCAGCCGTTTGCTGGCGCAGGATCAGTTATTGCGCGAAGCTGTTGAAAAAGACCACGGCCTGGTCTTGCACTATCAGCCCCTGTGGAACCTGGCAACCAATCGACTCGAAGGTTTTGAGGCACTGGTGCGCTGGCAACACCCAGAGCGGGGTTTGCTGCCCCCCAGCGAGTTCATCAGTTTTGCAGAAGCGCGGGGGTTGATCTCCATCATCGATCGCTGGGTCATGCGGGCTGCCTGCAAGCAATTGCGCGCCTGGTGCGATGCGGGCCTGCCGTCTGTTGTAGTTTCCGTCAACATGTCTGCGATTGAATTCAATCAAAGCAATTTGGTGACCGAGGTGCAGCACGTGCTGTCTGACACGGGCATTGACCCCCAGTGGCTGGAAATTGAGCTGACAGAGACCACTCTCATGAAGCAGTCAGAGCATGTCCTTGCCACCCTGAACGCCTTGCAAAAACTGGGCGTTCGACTGTCGATTGATGATTTTGGAACGGGCTACTCATCCCTGGCTTACTTGAAGCGCTATCCGCTGGACAAAATCAAAATTGACCGCTCGTTCGTCAAAGACACGCCGGAAGATGCAGACGATGTCAGTCTGATCAAAGCCATCATTCAGATGGCGCACAGTCTAAGTCTGCGCGTCGTGGGTGAAGGTGTAGAAACCAAGGCGCAATGGGATTTGCTCAAGGCCATGGGGTGCGATTTGATTCAAGGGTACTACCTGTCTCGCCCCATGACCGCTGAAGACGCTCTGCGCTGGCAGCAACACCGTTGTCAAATGATTGCGCCACAATGAGGGATGCACTACACCCCATCGCCAGCCACTTCTTCTAGTACTGCCGCCACGGCGGTCTTCACGCATGCCAGAGATGCCATCCAGCATCTGCAGACGCTGTATCAGCAGCAGATTCAACATCTGCGCAGCGCCATGCAAGCCTATGTAGAAGGCCAGGACTTTCCTCGCGTCGTGCGCGCGTGGTACCCCATGCTGCGCATCCAGGCACACAGCGTGCGCAGGCCGGACACAGGGCTGGCATATGGTTTCCTTGACCACCCCGGGGTGTACGAAACCACGGTCACGCGCCCCGATCTCTTTGCCAATTACCTGCACACACAACTGGATTTGCTAGAGCGCAACCATGCCGTGCAATTTGAAGTGGGCCTGAGCACACAGCCCATTCCGATTCATTTCTCTTTTGCTGACAACGACCACGTCGAGGGCAGTCTCAGCGCCCAGCGCCGGCAAATGATGCGCGAGGTATTTGATCTGCCAGACCTGGCAGCCATGGACGATGGCATTGCCAACGGCACCTGGCAGCCACAGCCCGGCGGTGCGCTTCCCCTGTCGCTGTTTACGGCTCCACGTATTGACTACTCTTTGCATCGCCTGCGCCACTACACCGGCACAGCCCCTGAGTGGTTTCAAAACTATGTGCTGTTTACCAACTACCAGTTTTACATTGATGAATTCATTCGCCTGGGGCATGCCGAGATGGCCAAGCCCGACAGTGAATACATTGCATTCATCGAGCCGGGCAATGTCGTCACACGCCGTACCGGCTTAGCCGCAGAAGATGTAGATGCGTTGGGCAATACCCCGCCGCGCTTGCCCCAGATGCCGGCCTACCACCTCGTGCGTGCCGACCGTGGGGGCATCACCATGGTGAACATTGGTGTTGGCCCGGCCAATGCCAAAACCATTACCGACCACATTGCCGTACTGCGCCCCCATGCCTGGATGATGCTGGGTCACTGCGCCGGTTTGCGCAACAGTCAAAGGCTGGGCGACTATGTGCTCGCCCATGCCTATGTGCGGGAAGACCATGTCCTGGATGAGGAACTGCCTCTGTGGGTACCAATCCCTGCGCTGGCCGAAATTCAACAGGCGCTGCAACAAGCTGTGGCAGATGTAGCGCAAGTCTCAGACGACGACCTCAAGCGCATCATGCGCACTGGCACTGTGGCCAGCACCGACAACCGCAACTGGGAGCTGCTACCCGACAACCTGCCACAGCGGCGCTTTAGCCAAAGCCGTGCCGTTGCCTTGGATATGGAGAGTGCGACCATCGCTGCAAACGGGTTTCGCTTTCGTGTGCCTTACGGCACACTTCTGTGCGTGAGCGATAAACCATTGCACGGAGAGATCAAACTGCCTGGCATGGCCAATCACTTTTACCGTGAACGCGTTGATCAGCATCTGCGCATCGGCATGCGTGCCGTTGAGCTTTTGCGAGAGGGTGGTGCACAGCGTCTGCACAGTCGCAAGCTGCGCAGTTTCTCCGAAGTAGCTTTTCAGTAATTTCTCCATCCTGCCGGCACCCACCCATCATGCAGCTTGACTTCGCCTCCATGGCCATTTTGATAGCCATCAATTTGGCCGTTATTGGCGTGGCGCTGCCGCTTGCAATGGGGACCCCGATCAGCCGTGCTGCGCAGCACATGCAGGGCTACTTCCTGCTTCAGGCACTGGGCTGGGCACTTATCCTGGCTGCCAGCCGCATTCGTGGCACCACATGGGACCCCATCTTCAGTGTTGCAGCGACATGCGCAGCCTCTGCAGCGCAGTGGTTGATGGCCCAAACACTGCAAAGCTGGCTGGGCCATCACCCGCTGAGCCGGGTGGTACTCGGCTTGTGTGTCCTGGGGCCTCTGGGTTTCATCTTTTTCATAGACAGCACGGCACAGCGCATGGCCTGGTACAGCCTGTGCCACGGCCTGTCCATTGCATGCCTGGGGTGGATGTGCCTGCAACCACAACGCCCTGCAGCCCCTTACTGGCGCTACCTTATGGCAGGTTGTGCCTTGGTCATGAGCTGCAGCCTGTTCACGCGCGCCTATTTAGCAACTTACACGCAATGGCTCAATGCCTTTACACAGGATGGTGTCGCCAACCATGTGTTTGCCGTGATTGCACAGGTCTGTGGCAGTCTGGTGCTGGTGTGCATGCTGGTGGCCTGGCGTGACGAAACCAACCAGAAGCTGCGTGAGCTGGCAATGAACGACCAGCTCACAGGGCTGGCAAACCGCCACGCCTTGCTCCAGGCCGCGCCACTGATGCAGGCCCTGGCCAAACGCCAGCAGTTGCCTTTGGCCGTATTGCTTCTTGATATTGACCACTTCAAAGACGTCAATGACCAGCACGGCCACAGCGTCGGCGATCAAGCACTTCAGCTTTTGGCAAGGGCGCTGAAGTCCGAAGTGCGCTCCGACGAAATGGCTGCACGCTGGGGAGGGGAAGAGTTTTGCCTGCTGCTCTACGCCCATCCGGCCGCAGTGGATGCTTTTTATCAGCGCCTGTGCGTAATGGTGCAGCAGCAATCACTGCAAGAGCTGGGCTTCGCTCTGCATCTCAGTGGCGGCTGTGCGCTGCAGTCGCTGCAGCAGCCACAAAGCCTGCCACAGTTGCTGCAGCATGCCGATACCGCGCTGTACGAGGCAAAGAGCAATGGCCGTGGCCGGCTGGTGTTTGAACGAACCTCCATTGCGCCCGCACTGGCTCCTGCGCGCGCGGCACAGGAGCCATCCCCGGCACCCTAGGCCAGGGCAGATCCTGCCGCGACCAAAGGTGTACGCTGCTGCTCCAAAAGTGCGGCAGCTTCGCGGGCCGCCACACGCCCTTCATCGGTAGGAATCACCCAAACTTCCACCGAACTATCTGGCGCATGGATCGCGTAAGCGTGTTTGCCGGTTGCCTCCTGGTTGCGCTGCGCATCCATGCGTATGCCCAGCCACGACAGCCTTTCACACACGTGTGCACGCAGCTCCACATCGTTTTCACCAATCCCACCGCTGAATGCCAGCACATCCAGCCCCCCCAGACATGCCACCAGTGCACCTGTTTCGCGAATCACACGGTGCGTAAACTGGTTAATGGCGCGTTGTGCGTTCTCGCTGCCATCTGCACGCAGCTTGCGCATGTCAGCGGAAATACCTGAGACCCCCAGCAAACCGCTTTGCTTGTAGAGCAGCTTTTCCATCTGCGCATGCGTCCAGCCTTGCTCCATGAGATACAGCAGCACACCGGCATCGAGAGCGCCGCTGCGTGTGCCCATCATCAAACCATCCAGTGCAGAAAACCCCATGGTGGTGGCCACACTGCTGCCAGCGAGCGCGGCACACAGACTGGCGCCATTGCCCAGATGCGCCATCACAACACGGCCACGTCCGCGCAGGGTCTGCTCTTGCAGCACAGACATGATGTACTGGTAGGACAGCCCATGAAAGCCATAGCGGCGCACACCCTGCGCCTGCAAAGATTGAGGCAGTGCAAACGCAAAATCCACCTCAGGCATGGACGCATGGAACGCTGTATCAAAGCAGGCAATCTGCGGCAAATGCGCAAACGCAGCACGGAACTGCCGAATGCCTTCCAAATTGTGCGGCTGATGCAGTGGCGCCAAGGAGTTAAAGCTGGCCAGCCGCTGCAGTACCTCATCGGTCACCAGCACTGACTGAGTAAAGACTCCGCCACCGTGCACCACCCGGTGAGCAATAGCTTCAATATCTGGGGCCGCTTCAAGGCGATTTACCAAAGCACGCACATTGTGCAAAGCAGCCTCAAAAGAAGAGCTGCCTGCGCTTACAGCAAGTGGTTCCGAGTGCTTCTTGCCTCTATAGGTCCAATCCATGCATGGTGACCCTTGGGGCTCCAGACCTTGAATATTGCCGGACAGAACAAATGGCTGCACCTGCCCGTCTTGCAGAGGGTGCAAGGAAAACTTCAGTGAGGACGACCCCGCATTCACTGCCAAAATGGCCATTTCCATCTCCTTACCGTAGTTAGCCTTGCTTCCAGGCATTGGCCGCTTTGCGCTGGCGTTGATCATGCGCTGACAGCACGGCCAGCACACACGAGGCGACGCGCGCGCGTGGGCCATCTGCACGGCTGGTGAGCGCAATCGGCACACGTGCACCCAGCACCAGACCAGATCCCGATGCACCGGCAAAATACTCCAGCTGCTTGGCCACCATGTTGCCGCTTTCCAGGTCTGGTACGGCCAAGATGTCGGCCTGCCCAGCTACCCCAGAAGCAATGCCTTTGATGCGCGCAGCCTCCATGGAAATGGCGTTGTCAAATGCCAGCGGCCCATCCAGCTGTCCCCCTTGAATCTGGCCCCGATCAGCCATCTTGCACAGCGCAGCGGCATCGAGCGTCGAAGGGATGCTAGGGGTCACCGTTTCGACAGCAGACAAAATCGCAACCTTGGGGGTCTCGGTGCCCATCACCCGAGCGAAATCGATCGCGTTCTGAATGATGTCCGCCTTTTCCTGCAAGGTCGGACGTATATTGATTGCGGCGTCTGTAATCAGCAAGGGTTTGGCATACAGCGGCACATCAAAACGGAAGACATGCGACAGGCGTCGCCCCGTGCGCAAAGCAGGCTGCGCCAGCACCGCCTTGAGCAGTTCATCTGTATGCAAACTGCCCTTCATCAAAATTTCCACCTCTTGCCGCGCAGCCATGCCAGCGGCAAGCTCGGCTGCCGCGTGGCTGTGCTCTACCGAGATAATTTCTGCGCCTTCAAGGCTGATGCCTGCATCCAGCGCTACCTTGCGAATACGACCTTCTGGACCGATAAGCACCGGATGGATCAAGCCATGGCGTGCCGAATCCATGGCACCACTGAGCGAGCCTTCATCGCAAGGATGTACCACGGCACAGCGCACCGCCTCCAGAGACTGTGCACGAGAGAGCAAATCTTTGAAGCGCGCTTCTGGATCGAACAACTGAATCTGCGGCGCATCGATTTTTGGAACTTTGACCTTTTGCGATGGAGGCATCAGCTTGGCCTCACCCTTGAGTACCACCTCCCCCTTTTGGTTGGTGACTAGGCAGTCCATCTTGACGCGCTTTTTCTCATCGTCCTTTTCAGCCACCGTAGCTAGCACGGTCAAGGTGTCGCCAATACGCACAGGCTTGGTGAACTTCAGCTCTTGCCCCAAGTAAATGGTGCCGGGGCCAGGAAACCGCGTGCCAAACAAGGCGGAAATCAATGCCGCACCCAGCATGCCATGCGCAATCACACCATGAAACATGGTGGCATCGGCATATTCGGCATTCAAGTGCGCGGGATTGATGTCACCAGAAACCGCTGCAAAGGCCTGAATGTCTTCCAACGTTACGGTCCGTAGCAAGCGCGCACTGTGACCAACTTGCAGCTCGTCGTACGTTACGTTTTCCATCCATTCGATGGCAGGTGCCTGGGTATTCATACTGCTCTCCTGATTCCGTCAAACTTGCCAGCCTTGCTAGCGTGTTGTGTGTAAATTGATGATCGAAAGAAAGGGCAATCAATCTACTGCGTGCACACCACCATCGACATAAATGGTTTGCCCCGACATGCCAGAGGCAGCGTCTGAACACAGGAAGGCACTGAGCTGTGCAATTTCTTCCAACGTCACCAAACGCTGCAGCGGCGCCTTCGCCTGGGCCGTTGCCATCAGACCATCAAAGTCTGCAATACCCGAGGCTGCGCGCGTCAAGATCGGGCCTGGCGAGACCGCATGCACTCGAATATTTCGAGGACCCAATTCCATGGCCATGTAGCGCACCATGGACTCCAGCGCTGCCTTCACGGGGCCCATCAATCCATAGTTGGGCACAGCCTCGCCCGAGCCCAGATAGCTCATCGAGAGCATGCTGCCACCATCGGGCATATGCGGCGCGCACAGTTTGGCCAGTTCCGCAAAAGAGTGGCACGACACACTCACCGCCCGTGCAAAACCTTCACGTGAGCTGTCCACCACATCGCCGTGCAGGTCATCCAAAGGAGCCCATGCAATCGAGTGAATGACAAAGTCCAGCTTGCCAAACTTTTGCACCGCATGCTGCACCAAAGCTTCCAGCTCACCGGGCTCCTCAACGTTGCAATTCATGAGTTCTGCACCAATAGGTGCTGTCAATGGCTCCACCCACTTGCGGGCTTTTTCGTTCAGACAAGAAACCACAACGTCTGCACCCTGTGCACGTGCCAGCTCGGTGCATCCCCAAGCAATGGATCGCTCATTGGCCACACCCAGTATCAAACCTTTTTTCCCAGCCAAGCTGAACGCTGCTGCTTTACTCATACTTCTGCTCCCTCATTGTTTTTTCTGTGCACAGCACCGCCCACGGTGCTGTGAATAAATGACTGATTGACAACGCACGAATGTGCGTTGAATGACTGCGGCCAGTGCTTAATCTGCGTAGCGCACCATGACGTATTCGCCCGGGGCATCAGCCAGCACATGCTCAGCTTTAATAGGCTTGGCTTTGACAGGTGTGCCAGAGCGCTGCTTGATCCACTGGTCCATCGCCTCCCACCACGAGCCCTGCACCACAGGCGTCTGTGCGACCCAGTCATCCGGGTCCACCCAGCCGTGGCCTTCTTCAACGCTGGCAATCTGATAGCTACGGCGCGGGCGCCCTGGCTCAGAGACAATGCCGGCGTTATGTCCCCCTGCTGCCAAGACGAAGGTGACATGGGTATCGGTCTGCAGGTGAATTTTGTACACCGATTTCCAGGGGGACACGTGATCACGCGTCGTACCCACGACCATCATCGGAGCATCAATATCCATCAGCGCCACCGTCGCACCCGCAAACCGATATTGGCCGGATGCCAGGGCGTTATTGAGGAACATTGATGTCAGGTACTCGTTGTGCATGCGTGCAGGCAAACGGGTTTGGTCAGCGTTCCAG
This sequence comes from Comamonas avium, assembly GCF_014836675.1. Taxonomy (GTDB): domain Bacteria; phylum Pseudomonadota; class Gammaproteobacteria; order Burkholderiales; family Burkholderiaceae_C; genus Comamonas; species Comamonas avium. Next base: position 204,985 of record NZ_JACSQK010000003.1, on the reverse strand, counting down.
CTCATCAAATCGAAGCTGGCATCGTCTTCGCCCATGAGATAACGGCGTGTATTGCGCGACCACACCAGGTCCTTGGATGCCAAAAACTGGAAAGAGCCGCCCATTTGCTTGCCGGACAAATACCCACGCTCATTCATGCTTTGGCGCAGGTTTGCCAATTGCTCTTCGTCGATGAAAACGCCCAGCTCACCCGGCTCTGAAAAGTCCGTCTGTGCTGCCAGCAGCATGACCGAGCTCAGGCTGGGCATGTCTGCGGGGATCAGCGCCTGCTCTTTGGCAGTCAGCGTTTTCTTGCGCTTGACACGACCCAATGCGGCTGCAGCAATCGCAAGGAAAGTGCCGCCCAGGCAATATCCCATCGTGTGAATGCTGGCTGCGCCTGTGAATTTTTTAACAGCCGCCATGGCTTGCAGCACCCCGGTACTGAGATAGTCCTGCATCTTCAGGTCACGGTCCGAAGCATCTGGATTGCGCCAAGAAACAATGAAAACCGTGTGCCCCTGGCCGACCAAGTACTTAACCATGGAATTGTGCGGAGACAGATCCAAAATGTAGTACTTCATGATGCAAGACGGCACGATCAGTACAGGCTCTGGCAACACCTTATCGGTACTAGGGCTGTACTGGATCAGCTCGATCAGGTGGTTGCGAAATACCACCTTGCCCGGAGTGCAGGCGACGTCTTTGCCTACCGCATACTCCAGCGGCTCTAAATCCTTGGCTGCAGTTTCTGCCTTGGCTTTTTGCGCGGCTTGCTGGTCCTGCATGTACAGCTGCAGCCCCTTGCGCAGGCTTTCTCCGCCGGTCTCTTTGGCTTTCGCCAGCACTTCCGGATTTGTGGCCGCCCAGTTCGAGGGGGACAACGCATCCATCCACTGGCGCGCAAAAAAATCGATCAATTGCCGGTGGTGACGCGTCATGCCCTCCACCTGTGCGGCTTCATGCCACCAGCTATCGCTGGCTTTGAAGCCTTCTTTGAGTGCGTTGTAGGGCCACTGCTGCCAGGCGGCATCTTTGAACCGCGCATCGCTCTCCCCGACCGGCTGCAAACTGGCTTGCGCTGCCTGCTGCGATAACTGCATGGCACGTTGCGCCAGAGTCATTTGCTTGCCGGGCGACGTTGCCAGGTGCATCAGCCAGTCTGCGCTGGCCAAGCCCAATGCCACAGGCGACAAGCCCATGGTGGTTGCACTTAATGCGGCACGGACACGGTCATCAAGCGCCTGAGCAGCTTCTGCCTGCATGTCTGCACCTTGCGTGCATGTCGGGGTATTTTCGGTAGTCACATTCACCTCAAAACGGGGTTACAACTTGTAGCAGCCAACGTCATTCTCGGGAAAACCATGCCTTCCATCAAATACGAAGCCTTGCGGCTTGATGCGGATCAAGCCTTCTCATAAAGGAGGGTGTGAAACCTTGACTATCTTCCTCAGCCCCCTGGCTTGCGTCTCAGGCCAGCACTGCGCTACCTGCTTGAGATACTGCTTGCTGTGTGGCTTCCAGCACCATATGGGCCGCCTTTTCAGCCACCATGATCGTGGGGGCGTTGGTGTTGCCGCTGGTGATGCGCGGGAAGATCGACGCATCCACCACACGCAGGCCCTGCACACCGTGTACGCGCAGCCGGCTGTCCACCACATCCATGGGGCCAGGCCCCATACGGCACGTCCCTACAGGGTGGTAGATGGTGTCCGCAGTTTGCTTGACCCATTGCGCGATTTGCTCAGGTGTTTGTGCAGCGGCAGAGGCGGCCAGCTCTTTGGCGTTATGCCGCGCCAGCGCTGGTTGCGCCAGGATGCGGCGCACCATCTGCACGCCCTGTACTGTGCGCTGCAGATCAGCGGCATGCCCCAAGAAATTGGGGTCAATATCAGGCAGGGCCAACGGATTGGAGCTGCGCAAGCGCACCTTCCCGCGGCTTTGGGGCTGCAACACACAGACGTGACATGAAAAACCATGCCCCCACACTGTTTTTCGACCATGGTCCAGCAACTTAGCAACGACAAAATGCAACTGCAAATCAGGCTGCGCCAAATCTGGGTGACTGCGCAGGAAAGCACCCGCCTCTGCAAAATTGGTCGTCAACATACCTGTGCGCTTGCGGTGCCACTCCCAGGCACCACGGGCGATATGCATCAGCCCAGGCGCAGACAAGCCAAACGACTGCGTGAGAGCTGGTGCATCTGCAACCAAGACGGCGTCCAGATGGTCGTGCAGATGGCTACCCACACCCGGCAGTTCATGCAGCAAAGGCACACCGGTGTCCCGCAAATGGTCCGCTGGACCGATGCCCGAAACCATCAAAATTTGCGGTGAAAGCAAGGCCCCGGCGCTGAGCAGAACTTCACGGCGCGCATGCACTGTCCGGCGCACACCGCCACGTACATATTCCACACCAGTGGCACGACAGCCTTCATCCGTCTGTGCCAACAAAATTCGCAGTACTTGCGCCCCCGTGCGCACATGCAAATTGCTGCGATGCAGATGGGGCGTGAGATAAGCCTTGGCTGCACTGCAACGCTCTCCGTCCTTTTGTGTCACCTGATAGAGACCAATCCCTTCCTGGCTGTGTCCGTTGAAGTCCGTGTTGTGTACATGCCCAGCCTGAACGCCCGCCTCGATGAAATCCATGCTCAATGGGTTGGGTTGCTGCAAATCAGCCACATTCAAGGGACCACCCTTGGCATGAAAGGCATCTGCTGCGCGCTCATTGTTCTGCGCTTTTAAAAACCAAGGTTTGACATCCTGCCAAGACCACCCGGGGTTACCTTGGGCTGCCCACCAGTCAAAGTCTTGCGGCTGGCCCCGCAGGTAAATCATGGCATTGACCGAGCTGCTCCCCCCCAGCACCTTGCCCCGAGGCTGAAACCCTCTGCGACCATTCAAGCCCGGCTGCGGTACTGTCTGCATGGACCAGTTCAAGCGATGGCTCTTGGCGATACCGGCGATGCCTGCAGGGCATTGCACCAGGCTGATGTCATCAGAGCCTCCAGCCTCCAGTACACAGACCTGGTACTGCCCGCATGCACTCAATCGTCCCGCCAGAACACTGCCTGCAGAGCCTGCACCAACGATGACAAAGTCAAATGTTTCATCCATGCTGACCGCTCCCCATGTAGAAGGCACCTACGTTACGTGACCTGTCAGAGAATTTGGATACCATCTTCCCCGTATACCAATCATGAATTAACCAGGGAGATGAGATCGTGAGCATTCAAACCGTAGGCATCGTGGGTGCGGGCACCATGGGCAATGGCATTGCGCAGGCTTGTGCTGTGTCTGGCGTGGCTGTGGTGATGGTGGATATTTCCGAGGCTGCCGTACAAAAGGGCCTGGCCACCATTGCAGGCAGTCTGGACCGCTTGATCAAAAAAGAAAAAATGACTGTCAGCGACAAAGAAAAAGCCTTGTCGCTGATCAAAACCTCCACCAACTACGATGACCTCCAAGCAGCCCAGCTGGTGATTGAGGCGGCCACTGAAAACTACGACCTGAAGGTCAAAATTCTCAAGCAGCTGGACACGGTCTTGCCCGCTGAAGTATTGATCGCAACCAACACCTCCTCGATCTCCATCACCAAGCTGGGCGCGGTCACCCAGCGCGCTGACAAGTTCATCGGCATGCACTTTTTCAACCCTGTGCCCATGATGGCGCTGGTTGAAATTATTCGCGGTCTGCAAACCAGCGATGCCACACACGACACGGTCAAGGCACTGTCTGAAAAGCTGGGCAAGAGCCCTATTACCGTCAAGAACGCCCCCGGCTTTGTGGTCAACCGCATCCTGGTGCCCATGATCAATGAAGCCTTCTATGTGCTGTCTGAAGGCACCGCCACCGCACAAGACATCGACGCTGGCATGAAACTGGGCTGCAACCAGCCCATTGGCCCTCTGGCGCTGGCTGACATGATTGGCCTGGACGTTTGCCTGGCCGTGATGGAGGTGTACCTGGAGGAGTTTGGCGACAGCAAATATCGCCCTTGCTACTTGCTGCGCGAAATGGTGGCCGCTGGCCGTCTGGGCCGGAAAACGGGACAAGGCGTGTACACGTACTAACCCCCCGCTGCAGCCCCTGATCACAGGGGCCATGCATATTTTCCCATGCGCCCAGCAATCCTGATTGCTGGGCGCATTTTTCTTTGGCATGCCGGCCTACGCGTCTTGGCGGCATATGCCCTTAGATTGGTCGCCTGCAACGCGGGGTACCCGTGTTTTCACACCCACTCAAGGAGATCGTCATGACTCAACCACTGGACAAAGTGCTTTACACCGCCCACGCGCACACCACAGGCGGGCGCGAAGGTGCCTCACGCACCAATGATGGCAAACTTGATATCCAACTGTCCCCGCCCGGTGGCAGTGGTGCAGGCACCAACCCCGAACAGCTATTTGCAGCCGGCTATTCCGCCTGCTTTATTGGGGCGCTCAAAGCAGTCGCTGCGCGTCAAAAAATCAATCTTCCCCAAGACCTGTCGGTGGATGCTGAAGTCGACCTGGGCCCCGTCGGCCAAGCCTTTGGCATTGCCGTGCGCATGCACATTCACTTGCCTGGCATGGACAAAGCCCAGGCCCAGCAACTGGTAGATGCCGCCCACCAAGTCTGCCCGTACTCCAACGCGACACGCGGCAACATACCCGTGACGCTGACCCTCGCCTGAACGCGCGTTACAGCACAATCAGCGCACCCGGCTCTGCGTGGTAAGTCTGGGTGCGCAGGTCAAAACGCCCTTCAAAATGCAGTGCACCCGCAATGTCGCTGGTGCGATAGCGGGCCAGCCACAGTGCATCCACAGGCACCGGCAAGCCTAGCGCTTCAGCTATACAGGCTTGCAACGGCTGCAGCACCCTGTGCATGGGCATCTGACAGGCGTAATGCCCCAGTGTCAGATGCGGCACATAGCGCCAGCCTGGGAAGGGCTCAGAGGCCGCGACCGCATCGTGCGCCTGCTGCAAGCGGGCATTCGCGCTGACCGCCAGATAAGGCACGGTCGAAAAACTCCCCACGCCCTGCAGCATCAGCGAAAAAGGAGCCAGCTCTGCCGCCTGAAAAGCAGCAATGTCAGCACCCAGCTGAGTGGTGCCAAATGTGGCTTGCGGGCATGCATGCAGGGGCTGCGCATCCACCATCAGCCCACGGTAGGCCACGGTGACGTGCGGCTGCCGTTCGTAGCGCGGCAGCAGCCAAGGCTGTATGGCGGCACGCAACTGGTCTAACAAAGCCTGCACTTGCATACCATCCACACGCACCACCCACACGGCACACCATGGGCAGCCGCCGTGCCACTCTGAAAAATCACGGTCTTCGCAGGCCTGTGTTTGCAACGGTTCAGAACCTCTCATCAGTGGCTCCCCGTGGTTGCACGCTTTGGGGCATGCCAAGGCATATGCACATTAAAGACAATAGCTGCCAACGCAAAGCCAACAACACTTTCCATATCAAATATATCTCAAACACCCGTACTACAAGCGACAGCAGCTATCTTTTCAAATAATCATCGGGTAAGCACCAGTACATGCTGCAAGTCTGCCGCCAGCTTGAGCCGTGAATATAGCGGCTATGAAACTGGCTCTGTTTTCCGATATTCACGCCAACATCCAAGCACTACAGGCTTGCATGGAACACGCGCGCTCACAAGGCGCCACACAATTGGCATTTCTGGGCGACCTGGTGGGCTACGGGGGCAGTCCCGCAGCAGTGCTGGACACCATCATGCATGCCGTACAAGAAGGCGCATGGATTGTGCGGGGCAACCACGACGATCTGGCACTGCACCCGCCCAGTCACATTCAGCACACGGGCGAGCAAGGCGCGCAGTGGACACATGATCAGCTTGCGCCCGTACACACCCAATTTCTGGCACAGCTGCCTTTGCTGGATCAGCACGGCAGCGTGCTGCTGGTGCATGCCAGCGCCCATCGGCCTGAGCGCTGGCCCTATGTAGAAAACAGTGTCATGGCCGAACGCAGCATGACTGCGGCCAGCGATATCGACCCCAGCATCCGCTACGTCTTTAGCGGCCATGTGCACCAGCAATCGCTGTACTACCTCACTCCCACCGCCAAGCTCATGCGCTTTGTGCCGCAACCGGGCGTTCCCATCCCCGTGCCGACACACCGGCAGTGGCTGGCGATTGTCGGCTCATGCGGCCAGCCGCGCGATGGCGATTTGCGCGCCATGTATGCCCTGTATGACGACAGCGCGGCCACCATGACGTTTCACCGCATTGCCTATGACCACGCCGCCGCCATTGAAGCGGTGCAAAAAAGTGGCATGCCCAGCACTTTTGCAGAACGCCTGGAGCAGGGCCGATGAAAAAACTGACACCCGGCACCGAAATTGATGGTTTTTTAGTCGAAGACTGCATTCATGCGGGAGGCATGGCCCACATCTACAGCGTGCGCTATGCACAGGCGCTGCGGCCCGCCACAGCCCCCGGCTTTCCCATGGTGATGAAAATCCCGCGGATGACCGCCGGAGACGGGGCAGAAAACATTGTCAGCTTTGAGATGGAGCTGCAAATTTTGCCCACCCTGCACGGGCCTCACGTCCCTCGCTTTGTGGCCGCAGGAGATTTGATACGGCTGCCCTATCTGGTCATGGAACACATGGCGGGCCACACGCTGCAGCACTGGCTCGATCAACCCTCTGCACAGCCCATCACCACCATTGCCCAGCTGGGCTCTGCCATGGCCCAGGCAGCACACAGCTTGCACCAGCAAAACTGCTGTCACCTGGACCTCAAGCCCGGCAACGTACTTATTCAAGACAGCGGCAATGCCGTGCTGCTGGACTTTGGGCTCTCCAGCCACGCGCACTACCCTGATCTTCTGGCCGAAGAGCTGCGCAAGGCCGTCGGGTCTCCAGCATGGATTTCACCGGAACAAATCGTAGGTGTGCGCGGTGACTTGCGCAGCGATATTTTTGCCATCGGGGTCATGCTCTATGAGCTCACCACACGCGAACTGCCGTTTGGCAGTCCTGCCACTGACGGCGGCATGCGCCAGCGCATGTGGATGGCCCCCACGCCACCCCGTGCTTTGCGCGCCGATGTCCCAGATTGGTTGCAAGAAATTATCTTGCGCTGCCTGGAACCAGAAGCAGCGCAGCGTTATGCCACCGCTGCAGAGCTGGCATTCGATCTGGCCAACCCCGAGCAAGTGCCCATTACCCAGCGCGGCATGCGCCTTCACGGCATCTCCTTCTTTGGAAAGATGCGCCGCTGGATCAAAGCTGCGGGCATGCAATACCATCCCAGCCCCCTGCCGTCACAGCAAATCACCGAAGTGCCCATCCTCATGGTGGCCGTTCCGCACAAAGACGTCAGCGATGCCACTCTCTACAGCCTGCGCCAAGCTGTCGCCCGGTCCCTTTCCACCCGCCCCGGTGCACGCCTGGCCGTGGTGACTGTCATCTCGCCCTCAGCCAGCAGCGCCACTGACAGCAGCCGCAGTGAAACGCAGCTGCACCGCACGCACTTGGCGCGGCTTAAACAATGGGCACAAGGCCTGCAGGTGGGCGGACACGGTGTGAGCTACCACGTCCTGGAAGCATCTGACGTGGCGCAGGCCATCGTTCGCTACGCGCAAGGCAATAACGTAGGCTTGCTGATTCTGGGCGCAGCCACCCATGGCTTGCAGATGCAGCGCTTGATTTCCACCGTCCCCATGCGCGTAGCACGCGATGCGCCTTGCACCGTCATCCTGGTCAAGCAGCAATTACCTTTCGAAGCACTCAGTCAGTTGCAAACTTCGCACACTGAAATCACAACATAGAAGTTTGCACACACTCCCTCTAAACTCTAGCAATTGCAATGGAATTTCGCATTCGTCTACTCAAATCTGCGAAAAGCATGTAACCACCAATGGATACATCCTCTGACGTTTTGCATTCATTTGCATTAACGGGCACCATGATGTGAAATTCTTTGTTACAACCAACGCCATGCGCATTGCTGTTCTCGACGACGACCCAATCTTTCTTCGGCTGGTAGAAGCCACCATTCACCAAATGGGGCACGCAACCATTTTGTTCGAGACAGGAGAAGATTTGCTGCGCGCCATGCGGCGCGAAAGCTTTGATCTGTTGATCGTCGACTGGCTCCTGCCTGGGCTGAGCGGCATTGAAGTTGTGCGCGCCCTGCGTGAAGCTGGAGGCTGCAAACAGCCGATTCTGTTTGCCAGCCAGCGCCACGAAGAACAAGACATCGTGGCGGCCTTTCATGCCGGTGCGGATGACTTTATGGTCAAGCCTTTGCGTGTTCAGGAGCTCATGGCTCGCATCACCGCCTTGATGCGCCGCGCCTATCCGGATGCCACCACCATGCGACTGGAATTTGAACCCTACCGTCTCGACCCGGTGGCACGCACGGTGTACCTGCATAAACAGCCCATCGAGCTCAAACACCGCGAGTACGAGCTGGCGGAATTTTTGTTCCAGAACTGCGGCCGCTTGCTCTCACGCAATCACTTGACGGAAGCCGTTTGGGGGAACATCACCCCCACACCTTCACGCACACTGGATACCCACGCCTCGCGCCTGCGAACCAAGCTGCAGCTCAATCAGTTCCACGGTGCTGGGCAGATTTACCAGCTCAGCGCCATTTATGGCTTGGGCTATCGAATGGAAATACTACCCGCGCCAGAACACGCGGCAGCCAGCGGCAGGCAGCTGCAAACTTCATGACACTGGCATCGCACGGTTAGCTCACTCCGTGCCAGGCCAGATCCTCTAGCCAGGAGAGCGCCTTCACTCATGCGCGGCGTGTACGCTGGAGACAAAAACCTGCACCGTCTACTTGATTTACCCATCAGGTAGATTGCGTGCACAATTTTTCAAGCATTCGCCATGCCTGAAGCTGTTTGGCTCAACATCCCGTTGCCAAGTAACGCAATGAAGCTGCACCTCCGCGACTGGCCTTGCAGCCCAAGCTAGCAAGGCAGCGCATGACCTCAGACAACCTGTCCCACGGTGCACTGATTTATTTTTTGGCTGATACGTCCCACAATACAAAAAGCCATCTATCGCACGATGATGGATTTACTATCCTACGTTGATGCTGCAGTGGCTCGGGCTAAGCTGCCTTGGCAGTCAATGCCCGCCCCTCCTGTGTGCATGAACGACAAGCGATACATTGTTATCTCGCTGGATATACAAACTCCGCTCTAAACATGGGTCTGCAGAATATTTTTTGGCGCTCAGTGGCCCCGCTCTGCCAAGCACACATGCGCGTCGAATCCGTGACTGTCGTGCTTTGCGCCACCCAGTCCCAGTCATGAAACGGCCACTCCTTAGTCTGACCACCAAAATTGTGCTTCTGGTCGCCTGCATGGGCATCGCCTCTGCACTCATCACGGCTTATGCCACATGGCATATGCAGCACATTGAGACCCAATACCACGAGCTTTTGGGGCAGCAGGCTATGACCTCGAGCAAAGTGAGCACCGTGCGGCAGCATTTGAGTGATGCATCAGCCCTGGTGCATGCAGCTCTGACGTCCAACGATGAAGACCAGTTGCTACTGGCCAAAGAGCGCCTTACGGAAATACAGACACAGTTTGAAGCTGATTTAGCGGCTATTTACCCGCTTTTGCCTCAGCACGAGCTGGTACTGGATGGCATCTTCACGCAGGCACGCCACGTGTTTACAGCGGGACATCACGTCATTACCTGCGCGTTGCGCTGGCAAAGTGACAGTGCCTTGCTCGTGCTTTCTCAAAGCTTCACACCCGCCTTGGATCGCCTGCAGACAGAAGTAGACACCCTGCGCCTTGACGCACAAAAAGTCTTTGCGCTGGCCTCCAAGGAGTTAACCCGCAATACCCAGGACACCATCTCCAAAACGACTTGGGCCGGCTGGCTCAGTGTGCTCTTGATTTCAGCTTGGGCGGCATGGATTGCGCTGCGCTACATTTCACGCCCGATTGGCCGCCTGACGCGCAGCATGCAACGCATGAGCTTGCACAACTACGATACGTTGATTGCAGACCAACATCGCAATGACGAAATTGGCAGCATGGCGCGTACCTTGAAAAGCTTTGGTACATCCCTGCAAGAAGCCGAAAGACTTGAGAAAGAGCTCACGCAGCATCAGAAAAACCACTTGCTCATTGAGCAGCTCCAGCAGCTCACCAGTGCACTGCCTGGTGCGGTTTTTCAAATGCAATTGAGGCCCGGAGCTGCGCTCAAGCTGCACTTTGCCAGCCCTCAATGGGCGCAGCTCATGGGCATGCCCGTTCATTCAGACACCAGCATAAGCTGTGCAGCGAGTGTCATCCGTCACCACGATGAACATGCCACGGCTATTGCGGAAAAACACTTCGCACAAAGTGCAGAGACCCTGGAGCCTGTAGATTTTGATGTCTCCATCCAAATGCTCGATGGCGTGACACGCTGGATCAAGACCCGTGCTAATCCACACAAAAATGCCGATGGCAGCATCACCTTTAACGGTGTGTGGCTGGATGTCACCAAAGAAATGCTGCAGTCGCGCGCACTGGAAAAAGCCAAGAGAGAGGCGGAACAAAGTGCCAATGAAAAATCCGTACTCCAAGCCAGTATCAGCCACGAAATACGCACTCCACTCAACGCCATTCTGGGATTAACGCAGCTGTTATTAAAAGCGGATCTACCGCAAACCCAGCGCGATCAATTGCACAACGTACTGCGCGCTGGCCAGCACCTGCGTGGCATCGTGAACGAAGTGCTGGATTTTTCAAAAATTGATGCCGGCCAACTACAGCTGGAAAGCACGGATTTCAGCCTGGAAAATGTGGTGCTGGATGTCCTCAGCATGTGCCATGAAGAGGCCAGCAAAAAGGGCCTGTCGCTCAATTACAAAATGGCACGCGAGGTCCCCGACAGTTTGCGCGGTGACCCGCACCGGATCGCCCAGATTCTGCTCAATTATGTGAACAACGCCATCAAGTTCACGACCTCCGGACACATCCATATTTCGCTGCGCCTCGACCCCAGCAGCACCTTGCATCGCATTGTGTTGCATGCAAGCGTTAAAGATACGGGCCCCGGCATTCCAGCAGACCGCATGCCCTTGCTGTTTGAGGCATTCCAGCAAGCCGACAACTCCATCACTCGACGTTTCGGCGGCACCGGCCTGGGCCTTACCATCTCCCGTGCGCTGGCACAGCTGATGGGAGGCACTGCCGGCGTGCACAGCAGCATTGGCCAAGGCAGCACCTTCTGGTTCACCGCCGTACTGGAGCCAGCACGCATGCTGGTGCAACGCGAATCGCTGCTCATGCCCCACCATCACAGCATCGCATCGGCGTGGCAAGGTTTGCGTATCTTGGTGGCCGATGACAATCCTCTGAACCGCGCTGTTGCTGAAGGCATGCTTCACGCTTTGGGATTGCAAACAGAATGCGCAGAAGATGGGGCCCAAGCCCTCCAGAGACTGCAGTCTGTGGGGCCCGACTATTACAGCTGCGTTTTAATGGACATTCAAATGCCGCAAATGGACGGCATCAGCGCCACGCGAGCATTGCGCAAACTGCCCGGTTTTGGCGTTTTACCAGTCATTGCAATGACTGCACATACGGGCGTCCAGGACAAAGAGCGGGCGCAAGCAGCGGGCATGAATGCCCACTTGAGCAAGCCGCTGCTGGAGTCCGCCTTGCACCAAGTGCTGCAGCAATGGCTGGGCGCGTGCACCCATCAGCCCTTGCCCCACACACCAGCGGCCCCAGATGCTGAGCACCAGCAACCTGATTTTGATGCCACGGCCATCGATGCACTGGCACAGCTTTTTGATGACAGCAAACGCCAGCAACTGGTCTCGCAGTTCACCCATGACAGTTTGCAACGCGCAAAGCTGCTGGCGCAGCTTGCCGACCAACATGACTGGCAGGCCGTGCGTGGCGAAGCGCATAAGCTGACAGGCACAGCAGCCACCTTCGGGCTGATGCGTTTGGGCGACCTGTCCTGTCAGCTATCCGCTGCATTAAAGGCCGCTGACTTTGAGCTTGCCACCGAGCTTGCACGCAGCATTGCACACGCTGCAGAGACCGGAGTCGCTCAGCTTGAAGCATATTGCCCTGTCATCACACCCCAAGACGAAGCCCTGCCATGACCTACGCGAGTTTGCTTCCCATCCATCCCCACTTGCTCTCCGCACCTCATCCCCAAAAGGTACTGGTGATCGATGATGTGGAAATGAATGCGACGCTGATTGCCAGCGTGGTAGGCACTTTGTGTGATGTACAAATTGCCACGTCCAGCCAGCAAGGTCTGGACATGGCCATACAACACAATCCTGATCTGATCTTGCTGGACATCCTCATGCCCGGCATGGACGGTTTTGAGGTGTTTCGCAGACTCAGAAATGACTCCAGAACGGCGCACATTCCTGTCATCTTCCTCACCGCTGTATCAGATGCCAGCGCTGAAGAAGTGGGCCTCAACATGGGGGCCGCAGACTTCATTGCCAAGCCTTTTCGCACACCGGCGCTGCTTGCACGCGTTCGCAATCATCTGGAGTTAGCACACCAGCGGTATTTGCTCGAACGCCTGTCTCACTGCGATGGCCTGACCGGCATTGCCAACCGCCGTTACTTCAACACCATGCTGTCCCGTGAGTTCAGCCGCATGCAGCGGCAGCAGCAACCTTTGGCTTTGCTGATGCTGGACGTCGATGACTTCAAGGCTTTTAACGACCACTACGGGCACCTGCATGGCGACGAATGCCTGCAGAACGTGACACAGACGATCGCGCAATGCCTGCAGCGCCCGGGCGACATGGTGGCTCGCTATGGCGGTGAAGAATTTGTCTGCTTGCTGCCAGAAACGCCCCTGGAAGGCGCTCTCAAGCTGGCCCACGACATTCAGGCGGCTATTGCAGCGCTCAAAATGCCGCATGTTCAAGCGCAAGCTGCCGAGTTTGTCACTGTGAGCATGGGGGTAGCAGCAGCATTACCCAGCTCACTGACCGACGGCCAGCAACTGCTTGCGTCTGCCGATGCACGCCTGTACCGGGCCAAGCGCAGTGGGCGCAACCGCATTGTCTATAGCGACTAGCAAGTACCACGCACACGGCATTCGGGCACAACGTTGCCATGGGCATCACGCCACTGCACAGCACCAGAGGCTGGCACCGGTGATGGAGAAACGGGTGCTACAGAGGCTTTGTCAGACGGCTGTTGAGACCGGCTCTGGGGATCATGCAGTACGGTAGAAGTACCAACTCCTGCCCCCACTCTGGCTCCACCTACGGGTACCGAGGCACCGACGCCCGCGTTGCCCGTCACTTGCCCACGCTGGTTGACGCCAACTCCAACCCCTACAGGCCCCACCCCTGTACCGACGCCAGCAGAGACTCCGCCAGAGCCTAGCCCGACACCCACACTAAAAGGTCCAACTGGCACGCCGATGCCCACACCTGCGGAGGTTGAGCAACCCGCCAGCACAGAGACGAACATCAAGGGCAGAAATAGCTGTTTCATCGCTCTATTGTCTGCAGCTGAGGGCAACCCCACAAATGGCTAAGCTTAGAGCCACTCCCGCCACCATTGATACGTGATTGCCAGGGCTTGCCTTGACATGCCTGGACGTAGTGCACAGGCAGCAGCAGACTTCGCACACACGGCCACAGCCGAGCAACTATCACTGCATGGCGCACTACGCTTTGTATGTAACGGCTAAAGACTAAAAACATAAAAAGGCCCGATGACAAAAGTCATCGGGCCTTTTATTTCATCACTTATCCGCGTTACACCAGCAATGCATTGACACGCTTGACATAGGCCGCAGCATCTTCAGGCAGGCCACCTTCAGCCAGCAATGCCTGGTCAAACAAAATATGCGCCAAGTCGTGGAAATGCACGCTGCCATCCAGCTTTTTTACCAGCGCATGCGAAGGGTTCACCTCCAGCACCGGCTTGGACTCTGGCGCAGGCTGGCCTGCTTGCTTGAGCAGGCGTGCCAGCTGAGCGCTCATGCCATCTTCAGTGACGACCAGACAGGCGGGGGAGTCCACCAAGCGCGTTGTCACGCGGACGTCCTGGGCCTTGTCCTTGAGTGCGTCCTTGAGCTTGGCCAGCACGGGTTTAAAAGCCTCAGCGGCTTCTTCTGCGGCCTTTTTCTCCTCTTCATCCTGCAGTTTTCCCAAATCAACGGCGCCCTTGGCCACAGATTGCAGCGGGGTGTCATCAAAGTGTGTCAGATAGTTCAAGGCCCACTCGTCCACACGGTCGGTCATCAAGAGCACTTCAATGCCCTTTTTCTTGAACACTTCCAGCTGCGGGCTGTTCTTGGCTGCCGCCAAAGTCTCTGCCGTGATGTAGTAGATGGCCTCCTGGCCCTCTTTCATGCGCGCCTTGTATTCCGCCAGTGACACGTTCACGGCATCGGAGGTGGTCGATGCAAAACGCAGCAACTTGGCAATGCGCTCCTTGTTGGCCACGTCTTCACCCAGGCCTTCTTTGAGCACGGCGCCAAACTCGGTGTAAAACTGGCTGAACTTGCCTTCCTTGGCCTTGTCCTCTTCACTGACCACATCAGTGACGTCTGCTGCATCGGCCCCGGCATCGTGCTTGTCGTGCCGGGCCAGATCTTCCAGCATGCCCAGCACGCGCTTGACCGAGCCATCACGGATCAGCTTCACATCGCGGCTTTCCTGCAGCAGCTCACGGCTCACGTTCAAGGGCAGGTCTGCCGAGTCGATCACGCCCTTCACAAAGCGCAAGTAACCGGGCAGTAGCGCTTCCGCATCGTCCATGATGAAGACACGCTTTACATACAGCTTGACGCCCGCCTTCTTGTCACGGCTGTAGAGATCAAACGGAGCCTTGGCCGGAATAAACAGCAACTGCGTGTACTCGGTATTGCCTTCAACGCGGTTATGGCTCCAGCTCAGCGGGTCTTCAAAATCATGGCTGATGGCCTTGTAGAACTCTTTGTACTGCTCTTCAGTGATATCTTTTTTGGGGCGTGTCCACAGTGCACTGGCTTTGTTGATGGTCTCCCATTCGCCTGTTTTCACCATCGCACCGGGCTGGTCGTTTTCGCCCTCTTTCCACTCTTGCTTTTCCATCAAGATGGGCAGGCTGATGTGGTCCGAGTACTTGCTGATGACTTGCTTGAGTTTCCAGGCATTCAGAAACTCTTGAGCCTCTTCGCGCAAGTGCAGCGTAATGCTGGTTCCGCGCTCAGCGCGCTCAATCTGCTCGACCTCAAACTCGCCCGTGCCACCGCTCACCCAGCGCACACCTTCCGATGCAGGCGCGCCTGCACGGCGCGTTTCCACGGTGATTTTGTCTGCAACGATGTAGCCAGAGTAAAAGCCCACACCAAACTGGCCAATCAACTGGGCATCGCTCTTTTGGTCACCAGACAGTTTGTCCATGAAAGCCTTGGTACCGCTCTTGGCAATGGTGCCCAAGTTGTCGATCGCCTCTTGCTGGCTCATGCCAATGCCGGTATCGGCGATGGTGATCGTCTTGGCATCCGCGTCAAACGAGACGCGCACCTCCAGATTGGGCTGATCGCCGTACAGGCTGCTGTCGTTCAGCGCTTCAAAACGCAGCTTGTCGCAGGCATCTGAAGCGTTAGAGACCAACTCGCGCAAGAAAATTTCAGGGTTCGAGTACAGCGAATGGGTCACCAAATGCAGCAGTTGCGCAACTTCAGCTTGAAAGGAATGGGTTTGCTTGCTCATGTATTTGTCTTGTGCAGTCGTAAGTTGAAACCAATGGTGCAAAGCCAGTTTCCCGGCGCCTTGGCCCATATCTGGTCAACAGTGCCGATTTCAAGATGTATCGCCCCCGCTCGCGCTGTTGCCCAAAGGCAACGCCCAGTCACACCAATACAAAAGCAAAAAAGAATTGTTCTCAGTCAAGATTAAAATTCGCCACCCTGTGTCTTCGCACAGGCTTTATCACTGCTAATTTCCTATGCCTCACGCCACAAAAACATCTAACAAGGCGGGACTGCACTGCGAACTCACCCAATTGGCCTTGGCCACTGGTCTGTGCTTCGTGGGTGCGTCCGCTTTCGCCCAAGCTACCGCTACGCTGCCGACGGTGACCGTACAGGAAAGTGCGACCTCGCCATTGAAGACAGATATCGCGCCTTCGGCCAAGTTCACTGCACCGTTGATTGATACCCCCAAGACAGTCACGGTAATCAATGAAGAGGTCATGAAGCAAACTGGCGCGACCAGCCTGGCCGATGCTCTGCGTGCAAGTCCTGGCGTCACTTTTGGTTCTGGCGAGGGGGGCAATCCATCGGGTGATCGTCCTTTCATGCGTGGCAGCGACGCACAAGGGAGCATTTTTGTCGATGGCATGCGAGATATTGCAGCCGGTTCGCGCGAGGTTTACAACCTGGAATCGGTGGAAGTCGTCAAGGGCTCTGACTCTGCCTATGCAGGTCGTGGTGGAGCAGGCGGCTCGATCAACCTCTTCACCAAAAAAGCAAAAAATGACAACTTTGTCTCTGGCGATGTAGGCCTTGGCACTGACAAATACAAGCGCACGACACTCGATCTGAACCGCAAGCTCAGCGACACCATTGGTTTCCGCCTGAATGCAATGGCTCACGATGCCGATGTTCCCGGCCGCAATGGACCTGAGAACCAGCGCTGGGGTATTGCACCTACCGTGACATTCGGCATGAATACGCCGACGCAGATCACCCTTTCTTATGAACACATGCAGTCTGACGATATGCCAGACAGCGGAGTGCCTTTTGCAATTGGAAAACCGGCAGGTTTAACCCAGAACACAACCATCCGCCCCACATTTGGTGGCAATCGTGAAAACTGGTACGGATTGAAAGCACGTGATTTCCGCAAAGAGAAAAGTGATGTTTTCACTGTCGCTGCGGAGCATAAATTCACAGACACGAACAAGATTCGTAACGCTACGCGCTTTAGCAAATCCAAGCAGGACTATGTCTGGACGCAGCCTGATGACAGCCAGGGCAATGTGGAGAAAGGCCAAGTGTGGCGCCGCTTTAACTCTCGCTACAGTGAAACTGAAACGCTGCAGAACATCACGGAACTTACCGGTCAAGCAAACACAGGGAGCGTCAAACACCAATTTGCAATTGGCCTAGAGCTGTCTCGTGAAAAGTCTGATGTTGACAGCTACAAAATGGTAGATGCGAACGGCACCGACATTGCTAACAGCAACCAGTGCAAAGCGGGTGGATCCCCGTACATGTGTACGACACTCCCCAGCCCCAACGGCAATGACCCTTGGACTGGACGCATGGTGCGCAACAATGCTTTCACGCACTACAAGACAGAAACCGTCTCACTGTATGCCTTTGACACACTCACGTTGAGCCCTCAGTGGCTGATCAACGGTGGCATTCGAATGGATGACTACCGCACCAAACAATGGGATAGCACCGCTAGCTTCAGCCGCAACGACACACTATTCAACTACCAGTTAGGCGTCGTCTATAAGCTTCAACCCAATGCCAGCATCTACGCCAGTATCGGCACCTCATCCACCCCAGGCGGAGGAGCAAACGGACAAGGCCTCGAAAACCAAGGTATTACGCCTGGTGGCCGCGCGCCCACACTCAACGCAAGCGACCTGTCTCCTGAAAAGACACGCTCCCTTGAGTTGGGTACTAAATGGGATGTGCTTGACCAGCAACTGTCTCTGACAGCAGCGCTGTTTCGCAACGAAACCACCAATGCACGTGTGCGCGACCCCAATACTTCATTAGCTGCGATGGCAGGTGACAAAGTGGTCAATGGCCTAGAGTTAGGATTTTCGGGGCGCATCACCAAACAATGGGACGTATTTGGCGGCTATACCTACATGGATAGCGAGCAGAAAAAGATTGGAAATGTTGCACTGAGCGACAAGTTCAACCCCGGAAGGCCGAGCGCAGGCACAGGCCTGGCTTTCCCCAACACCCCCAAGCACAGCGTCAGCTTGTGGAGCAGCTACAAGTTCACACCTAAACTGAATATTGGTTTTGGTGCAACCGGCCAAAGTGATGTCGTTGCGGCTTATTCATATACTGAAAATGGCTCATTGATCAAGAAAGGGACTGCTGGCTACGTACGCTATGACGCCATGCTGAGCTATATCTTCAACCCGAATGTCAGCCTACAAGTGAATGTGTACAACCTGACCGACAAGGTCTACTACGCCTCCACCTACTCAGCCCACTACGCCACGCTGGGCTCCGGCCGCTCGGCAGTTGCAACCCTCAAGTTCACGTACTGAGGACTCCCGGCAACACCTGAGTTTGACTTAGACATAACGCCCCCCTGAAAGCCCCGCCAGCCCGTGCTGTTGCGGGGCTTTTACATAGATACTGCCAGCAGCGCTAACGCGCTGCTGGTTGATATTTGAAAGGTTGCTTTCACCATGATGCTGCGTATCCCCTCCCTGCTGACTGCCGAAGAAGTACGCGAATGCCGCCAAGCCCTGCAAGAGGCTGACTGGCAAGACGGACGCCTGACCGCAGGCCATCTGGCCGTCAAAGTCAAAAGCAATTGGCAGTTACCGATTGACAGCCCTTTGGGCGCCAAGATGGGCAATCTGATTCTCGACAAATTGGGGCGCAACCCCCTGTATCTTTCTGCAGCCCTGCCCCTGCGTGTACTCCCCCCGCGCTTTAACCGCTATGAAGGCGGCGGCACCTATGGCAACCACATTGATAACGCGCTGTTTGTCATTCCGGGCACTGCCATCAAAGTGCGCACAGATGTCTCGACCACCGTGTTCTTCAGCGACCCCGATGAATACGAAGGTGGCGAGCTGATCGTGGAGGACACCTACGGCCACCAAAGCGTAAAGCTGGCTGCGGGCGATGCGATTGTCTACCCCGGCACCAGCTTGCACCGCGTGAACCCTGTGACACAAGGCACGCGTTACGCGTCGTTTTTCTGGACGCAAAGTCTGGTCAAGTCCGATGAACAACGCCGCATGCTGTTTGATCTGGACCAGTCCATTCAGCAGCTGAGCATGGACCACCCTGACCACCCCAGGCTCTCGGCCCTGTCGGGCACTTATCACAACCTGCTGCGCATGTGGTCGGAGGCCTGATGAACGCCGGAATGCTCAACGCTCTGGGCGAGCCACTGCGCCCTGCACACAGCCAGATTCCAGCAGACATTGCCTGTGCCGCTGATTACGAACGCCATGCTGCCCACCACATCGAAGCGCAGGCGTGGCGGCACATTCAGGGTGGGGCCGACCAGAACCTGACGCTGGCGCACAACCGTACGGCGTTCAATAACCTGCGACTGCTGCCCCGCCCTTTGGCGGACATGCAAGGTGCCCACACGCGCACCGAACTGCTGGGCCACACGCTCTCCAGCCCCATCTTGCTTGCACCCGTGGCCTACCAGCGCCTGGTACATCCGGAGGGTGAAATTGCCACCATACGCGCTGCCGTGGCCCTGCAAACTGGCATGGTGGTGAGCACTCTTTCGAGCTGCACCCTGGAAGAAATTGCCCAAACAGGTCAAGCCGCTGAGGCAGAAATGGGCCAAGCCGCGCCGCGATGGTTTCAGCTGTATTTGCAACCCGACCGCGCCCACAGCCTGCAGTTGCTGCGCCGTGCCGAAGCGGCTGGCTACACCGCTATTGTCTGGACGGTGGATGCCAGCATCAAACGATCTGGTTTTCCGCTGCCCTATGGGGTGGAAGCGGCCAACCTGCACGGCATGCCTGCCACACAGCACACCAGCCCCCTGCAGGGGCCGATTCTGTTTGGCACCCCCTTGATGGCGCAAGTGCCCTCCTGGGATGACCTGCGCTGGCTGCGCGCCCACACGGCACTGCCCTTGATTGTCAAAGGTGTACTGTCACCTGCACAGGCGCAGCAGGCCGTGTCACTGGGGGCTGACGCCCTCATCGTCTCCAACCACGGCGGGCGTGTACTGGATGGCGTAGTCAGCCCACTCGACGTACTGCCTGCCATTGCCAGCAGCGTTGGCCCACACGTGCCTTTGCTGCTGGACAGCGGGGTGCGCTACGGTACTGACGTGGTCAAAGCGCTGGCCATGGGGGCCAGCGCCGTTCTGATTGGCCGCCCCCAAGTACATGCCCTGGCCACTGCAGGTCTGCTGGGTGTTGCCCACATGCTGCATTTGCTGCGCGCAGAGCTGGAGCTGACCATGACCCATCTGGGCTGCACCACCGTGGACCGCATCACTCGGGAAGTGCTCTGGAGCGTTGCGCCCGCATCCTGAGAACGGCTAACGCTACCAAGCCCCCGGGCCATGCAAGATGGGTGATGAAGGCAAGGCAACAACGTACCCAATGCCTATGCCCGCGCCGCTTAAACCGCCCCGTGCTTTGAGGTGCCTGGGGCTGCCACATGCTGCAACCTCTGTCGCTTGCGCACGGCACGCCGGTTGATATTTCTTTGCAGTTACACATGAACCACGATGGACCCAATATGCCTAGCATAGCGAAGGCTGACAGATGGTCTGCCGGCTCTCACCTGGCGCTTTCACAGGAGGCGATATGCATACGTCGGTTCAAAAATGGTCGGCCGAATTCATTGGCACGTTCTGGCTCACCCTGGGCGGTTGCGGCAGCGCCGTACTGGCGGCGGCTTTTCCTGAAATTGGCATTGGCCTGGTCGGTGTCTCCCTGGCTTTTGGTTTGACAGTGGTCACTGGTGCCTATGCGCTGGGCCCCATCTCTGGCGGGCACTTCAACCCTGCTGTGTCCGTGGGTCTGGCCATGGGCGGGCGGTTTTCCTGGGGCGAGTTGCCCGGCTACGTGATTGCACAGGTGCTGGGTGCCATCATCGGCGGCGGCATCCTGTACGTGATTGCCACGGGCAAAGCGGGCGCACAGCTGGGTGGTTTTGCCACCAACGGTTTTGGCACGCACTCACCCGGTGGCTACAGCATGACTGCAGCGCTGGTGACCGAAGTGGTCATG
Organism: Comamonas avium; assembly: GCF_014836675.1. Lineage (GTDB taxonomy): Bacteria > Pseudomonadota > Gammaproteobacteria > Burkholderiales > Burkholderiaceae_C > Comamonas > Comamonas avium. The sequence continues at coordinate 184,106 of NZ_JACSQK010000003.1, read as the reverse complement.
ACTGCACTGTTTCTCATCGTCATCCTGGGTGCCACAGCCAAGCGTGCAGCCCCCGGTTTTGCAGGCCTGGCCATCGGTCTGTGCCTGACGCTGATTCACCTGATCAGCATTCCCGTCACCAACACATCGGTTAACCCAGCGCGCTCCACAGGGGTGGCAGTGTTTGGCCCCGACATTGCCATGCAGCAGCTGTGGCTGTTCTGGCTGGCACCCATTGTGGGAGCTCTGATTGGTGCGGTGATCTACAAAACCTTGCTGTCTGGCCGCACCGACGACTGACCGCAAAAAGCGCTCTTCCAAAAAAAAGGAGCTGCTAACGCGCTCCTTTTCTTGTTTTCAAGGTGTTTCTACCTTGAAGTCTTTTAAATACCAGCGCTAAGCGCTATGTTTTTACCACTTCTTCTTGGGAGCCTCATCACCCTCTTCAGGGCGAATCACCTTGATCGGTGCTGGCTTGCCTTTGAGTTCTGCGGGCGCACGGTAGGTGCGAATACCGCTGAACGAACGGCGTACTTCACCCACGCTGTTGGCGTAATCGGGACGCTCTTCGCGGGGTGCATTCGAACGTGCACGGTCACCGCCAAAGCTGCGCTCTTTGTTAAAACGTGGACGATCGCCGCCTGCGCTATCTTCGCGACGGGGGCCGCGGTCACCACCAAAATTGCGCTCAGGACGGGGGCCTCGGTCGCCGCTGCTCACGCGAGGACGATCGCCGCCTGCACCACCTTCACGGCGGGGAGCACGGTCGCCACCACCAAAGCTGCGTTCGGGACGAGGGCCACGCGGGCGATCACCGCCCCCAAAGCCGCCTTCTTCACGGCGAGGGCGGTCGCCAAAGTTGCGCTCTGGGCGGGGGCCACGGTCGCTGTTAAAGCGTGGACGGTCTGCGCCTTCCGCACGAGGGCCGCGCTCACCGCTGTTAAAACGGGGGCGATCACCACCGCCAAAGCCACCTTCACGGCGTGGGCCACGGTCGTCGTTGTTGAAACGGGGGCGATCTGACTGACCAAAGCCGCCTTCTTCGCGGCGCGGGCGGTCGCCAAAGCTGCGCTCTGGACGGGGGCCTCGGTCGCTGTTAAAGCGTGGACGGTCTGCGCCTTCAGGGCGAGGGCCGCGCTCACCGCTGTTAAAGCGGGGGCGATCACCGCCGCCAAAACCACCTTCACGGCGTGGGCCACGGTCGTCGCTGCTGAAACGGGGGCGGTCTGACTGGCCAAAGCCGCCTTCTTCGCGGCGTGGGCGGTCGCCAAAGCTGCGCTCTGGACGCGGGCCTCGGTCGCTGTTAAAGCGTGGACGGTCTGCGCCTTCAGGGCGAGGGCCGCGCTCACCGCTGTTAAAGCGGGG
>NZ_JACSQK010000003.1:0-182662 GCF_014836675.1 Comamonas avium | reverse complement strand
GCGATCACCGCCGCCAAAACCACCTTCACGGCGTGGGCCACGGTCATCGCGCGGGCCAAAGGACTGGCCGCCGCGAGGACGATCATCCCCCCGGCGCTCGGTGCGATCACCAGCAGGGCGGGCGGGACGTGAGGCGCCGTTAGACGATGGGCCTCGGGAATTGGGGTGGTCTTTGAAAGACATGCTCGGCTCTTGGAGTTAGGGGGCTATTGTCGCGCCCCTTGTACAGCCTTGCTAGCCGCTCAGACTATGCCCTCGCGCGTTACAGCTTCTGGCACAGCGCCGCGCTTGCTGCTGGTGAAAAGTCCATCGCGCAAGGCCTGTAAATCCATCACCCGCAAGCCACCATATTCCACCTGAATAGCGCCGTAGTTTTCTAAGGTGGACAAAGCTTCATTCACCCTTTGTCGCGACAAACCCACCAGATACGCCAGCTCTTGCTGCGTAATACGAAGCACCGCACCCACGGCCGGGTAGAGCACAGGGTTGAACAAAGCCGCCAGACTGCGTGCAACGCGCACATCAGGGTTGCTGATGCGGTCGATCTCGCGCGCAGCAATGAACTGACCCAGGCGTTCGTTGAGCTGGTTCATGATGAAGCGGTTAAAACCCAGCGAGTTATCCAGCAGCCACTGGAACGTCTCTACAGGAATGCCTGCTATCACACTTTTTCGCAGAGCCTGAATGTTGTAACGGTAGGTTTCGCGCTTGATACATGTGCCCTCTCCAAACCATCCACCCGGAGGCACACCGGTAAAGGTCATGGTCAAGCCATCGACGTTGTCGGCGCTCATTTTCAGCAGCCCCTCGGTCAAACCCAGCCAAAAACTCACGGGCTTGCCAGCATGGCTGACATATTCACCAGCAGATGCTTGCGTTACCAGCAGCGTGGAGACAGCCCGCTCGCGCTCATGCGGCAGCAGCAGGCTGATCCATGGGATGGCATTGATCTCTTCAGGGGTGGCAGCACGGCGGCGTTGGTACAAAGAAGTGCTTGGACTCATAAGTGGCAAGCATGTGCGCAGACCCCTTTGTCGTGACATTGGGGTTTGCCACGACAAACGGCGGCACTGCATGGCGCATGGCCTGATTCAAGTCAAATGTTGGCATTTATGGGACATATGCCGACAAATGCCGCGTACTAACCCGATTAGGTCTTTCCCGAGAATGTCGTCGTAAAGACAAGAAAACGTCAAATCACTACCTAGTATTGCCTTCATTCGCTGAGTGGCGGTGCTTGATTGCCACGCTCACCAGTTGGCCCGAGGTTTGAATCTGTGAGGATCTGCAATGGCAACAACATTTCCGCATCTGCTGCTTCGGCATGCTGCCGAAAGGCCCGCGGCTGCTGCATTGCGCGAGAAGGAATACGGCATCTGGCAAACATGGAGCTGGGCAGACGCTGCCCGTGACGTGCGCCAGATGGCATGTGGCCTGGCTGCGCTGGGGCTGGCCAAGGGGCAAAACCTCGCCTTCATCAGCGACAACCGCCCCAGCCTTTACATGGGGTTCATCGCGGTACAAAGCCTGGGCGCAGTTCCCATTCCGCTGTACCAGGATGCCGTCGCGCAAGAAATGCGTTTTGTCATCGAGGATGCCGAGGTTGCATTTGCATTTGCAGAAAACCAGGAGCAAGTCGACAAGCTGCTGGAAGTGCGTGAATCTGTGCCCAGCATTCAGCACATCATTTACGACGACCCACGCGGCCTGCGCAAATACGAGGCACCCGGCCTCATCAGCATCGCTCAGCTCAAAGAGCTGGGCCAGGCATGGGACCGCGACCACCCCGGCACCTGGGACGCCATGGTGCAGGCAGTGCAGCCTGAAGACGTATCCGTCATTTTGTACACCTCGGGCACCACCGGCAAACCCAAAGGCGTGTGCCAAACCCATGCCAGCTTTATCGGCGCAGCACAGGGGGGCGTCGAGGTCGATGGCCTGAACCCGTCTGACAACGTGATCTCCTACCTGCCACCAGCCTGGGTGGGTGATCATCTGTTTTCAGTGGCCCAGTGGATGGTGGCGGGCTTCACGATCAACTGCCCAGAATCTGCCAGCACCATCAACATCGATCTGCGCGAAATTGGCCCCACTTATTACTTCGCGCCGCCCCGGGTTTTTGAAGGCATGCTGACCTCGGTGTCCATCCGCATGGAAGACGCTGCCAAACCCAAGCAATGGCTGTATGAAAAGTGCATGCACCTGGCCCAGCGTGTGGGTGCCGACATCCTGGACGGCAAGCCTGTGGGCGCCTGGGATCGCTTCAAGTACTGCCTGGGTGACCTGTTTATCTACGGCCCGCTGCGCAACGTCATGGGGCTGTCACGTATCCGCGTGGCCTACACCGCCGGCGCGGCCATTGGCCCGGACTTGTTCAAGTTTTTCCGCTCCATAGGCATCAACCTCAAGCAGCTGTATGGCCAGACCGAGACCTGCGCCTATGTCTGCATTCAGAAAAACGGACAGGTCAAACTCAACACCGTAGGCCAGGCGGCCCCCGGCATTGAACTGAAGATTGCGGACAACGGTGAAGTGCTGGTCAAAGGGGTTTCGGTACTCAAGGAGTACTACAAACGCCCGGATGCCACGGCTGAAGTGATTGATGCACAGGGCTACTTTCACACCGGCGACGCAGGCGTGCTGGATGAAGACGGCCACCTGCGCATCATTGACCGGGCCAAAGACGTGGGCAAGACCAACGCCGGGGCCATGTTTGCGCCGAACTACATCGAGAACAAGCTCAAGTTTTTCCCTCAGATCAAAGAAGCGGTGTGCTTTGGCAACCTGCGTGACGAAGTCTGCGCTTTCATCAATATCGATTACGAAGCAGTGGGCAGCCTGGCTGAACGCCAGGGCATTCCTTACGGCGGCTATGTGGATCTGGCCTCCAAACCACAGGTGCTGGAGCTGATTGGCGAGTGCATCAACCAAGTCAACGCGGATCTCGCTACCGAAGCCGGCATGGCTGGCACCCAGGTCGCACGCTTTTTGGTGCTGCACAAAGAGCTGGACCCGGACGACGATGAACTTACCCGCACCCGCAAGGTACGGCGCAACTTCATTGGGGAAAAGTACGGTGTGCTCATTGAAGCGCTGTACAGCAGCAAGACCGAGCAGTTCATTGAAACGCAGGTGAAGTTTGAGGACGGCCGCACAGGCAGCGTCAGCGCCACGCTGCAAATCATCAACGCCAAGACATTCCCGGCCACGCGTGCCGCTGCTTGATAGCCCGAACGAAAGACCAGCAGCCATGACAGACAAGAAGATTGGCGATGTCATTTTGGACATCCAGAACATCAGCCTGCGCTTTGGCGGCGTGAAAGCGCTGACAGACATTTCGTTCAACGTGCGCGAGCATGAGATCCGCTCCATCATCGGGCCCAATGGCGCCGGCAAAAGCTCCATGCTCAATTGCATCAACGGGGTCTACACCCCCTCTGAAGGTTCCATCACTTTCAGAGGCCAGACCTTCAGTCACATGAACAGCCGTCAGGTCGCTGAAATGGGCGTAGCCCGGACCTTTCAGAACCTGGCACTGTTCAAAGGCATGAGCGTGATTGACAACATCATGACCGGCCGCAACCTCAAAATCAGGAGCAATGTGCTGATGCAGGCTCTGCGTGTAGGCCCTGCCCAACGTGAAGAGATTCGCAACCGCGAGTTTGTCGAACACATCATCGACTTCCTTGAAATTCAGGCCTATCGCAAGATGCCTGTGGGCCAGTTGCCTTACGGCCTGCAAAAGCGTGTGGACCTGGGCCGTGCCCTGGCCATGGAGCCGCAGGTACTGCTGCTGGACGAGCCCATGGCAGGCATGAACGTCGAGGAAAAGCAGGACATGTGCCGATTCATCCTGGATGTGAACGATGAATTTGGCACCACCATCGTGCTGATCGAGCACGACATGGGCGTGGTGATGGACATTTCCGACCGTGTCGTAGTGCTCGATTACGGCAAGAAGATTGGCGACGGCGAGCCCGAAGCAGTGCGCAATAACGAAGACGTGATCCGGGCCTATCTGGGCGCTGGCCACTAAGGAGCAGAAACATGGGATTTTTTCTGGAAACCCTGTTCGGTGGCCTCATGGTGGGCACGCTGTACGCGCTGATCGCCATTGGGTTTGTGCTGATCTTCAAGGCCTCAGGTGTCTTCAACTTTGCGCAGGGTGCCATGGTGCTGTTTTCAGCCCTGGCCATGGCGCGCTTTTCGCAGTGGATTCCCGAATGGCTGGGCATTGAGCCCGGTCTCGTTGGCAATCTGCTGGCCATCGTCGTGGCCCTGCTGATCATGGTTGTGGTGGCATGGCTGATCGAGCGGCTGGCCTTGCGCCACCTGGTCAACCAAGAGCCCATCACCTTGCTGATGGCCACACTGGGCATTGCCTATCTGCTGGACGGGCTGGGCCCCATGATTTTTGGCAGTGCGGTCTACAGCATCAACGTGGGCATGCCCAAGGACCCCGTTTTCATCATGGACAGCCTGTTTCCAGGTGGCGTGATGATCAGTCTGGAAGACCTGTATGCCGCATGCATTGCGGCCTTCATGGTGGTCTGCCTGAGCCTGTTCTTTCAGAAAACCAAAACCGGCCGCGCCCTGCGTGCAGTTGCTGATGACCACCAGGCCGCGCAATCCATCGGCATTCCACTGTCGCGCATCTGGGTCATCGTGTGGTCAGTGGCGGGCGGTGTGGCGTTGGTGGTGGGCATCATCTGGGGCTCCAAGCTGGGCGTGCAGTACTCGCTGTCGCTGGTAGCGCTCAAGGCCCTGCCAGTAGTGATTCTGGGTGGCCTGACGTCACTGCCCGGCGCCATCATCGGCGGGCTGATCATTGGTGTTGGAGAAAAACTCTCCGAGGTCTATCTGGGCCCCATGGTGGGCGGTGGCATCGAGACCTGGTTTGCCTACGGTCTGGCCCTGTGCTTCCTGCTGATCCGCCCTCAAGGGTTGTTCGGCGACAAAATTATCGACCGCGTCTGAAGCCGTAAGAAGAGGAAACCGACATGTTTTATCGTGAAAACGGCCAGTTCAAAACCAGCTACGCGGCCGACCAGCAAATCTTCTCTGTGGCACAGGACCGCTACGCCGTCCTGCTGATTTTGGCAGTGGCCTTTTTGGTCATTCCTTTTGCAGCCAGTGACTACACCTTTCAGGCTGTCCTGATTCCCTTTGTCATCATGTCGCTGGGGGCCATGGGACTCAACATTTTGGTGGGCTACTGCGGCCAGATTTCACTGGGCACCGCCGCCTTCATGGCCGTGGGTGCTTATGCAGCCTATAACCTGCAGGCCCGCATTGAAGGCATGCCGCTGCTGCTGGCGCTGATCGGTGGTGGCCTCGTGGCGATGGTCTTTGGCATCGTGTTTGGTCTGCCCAGTCTGCGCATTCGTGGCCTGTATCTGGCCGTGGCTACGCTGGCCGCCCAGTTCTTTGTGGACTGGCTGACCACACGTGCCGCTTGGGTCACCAACAACTCATCCTCAGGCTCGGTCAGCGCCAAGCCGCTGGCCATTCTGGGCTGGAGCATTGACACCCCGGTAGAGAAATACCTGCTGTGCCTTGTCATTCTGTGTGTACTGGGCTTGGCCGCCAAAAACCTGGTGCGTGGTGCCATTGGCCGCGAATGGATGGCCATGCGCGACATGGATGTGGCCGCTGCGGTGATCGGCATCCGCCCCACCTACGCCAAGCTTTCAGCATTTGCGGTCAGCTCTTTCATCGTCGGCATTGCGGGTGCACTCTGGGGCTTTGTGCACCTGGGTGCATGGGAGCCAGCAGCCTTCAGCCTAGATCGCTCGCTGCAACTGCTGTTCATGATCATCATTGGCGGTCTGGGCTCCATTGTCGGCAGCATTTTTGGGGCCGCATTCTTTGTGCTGCTGCCGCTGTTTCTGACTCAGGTTCCACACTGGCTGGGCCTGCCCATTTCTACGGCTACCGCCACCTATCTGGAACACATGATTTTTGGTGCGCTGATCGTGTTCTTCCTGATTGTGGAACCCCACGGATTGGCCAAGCTGTGGGCCACAGCAAGACAGAAATTGCGCGTCTGGCCATTTCCGCATTGATTCTTTAAGACACCACAGAGTGCCTGCAACCGGGACGCCGTCCCATACAACCGAAGGAGACAGTTGATGATGTTCAAGAAAATTGCGATGGCTGCCGCTACTGTGGCAGCAAGCATGGGCGCTCTGATGACTGCGCCCGCTGTGCAGGCACAAGAGCAGTTTGTTCCGCTGCTGGTGTACCGCACCGGCCAGTTTGCGCCGCTGGGCATTCCATGGGGCGACGGCAAGCAGGACTATCTGAAGCTGGTGAACGCCAAAGGCGGCATCAATGGCGTGAAGATCAAATTTGAAGAGTGCGAAACCGCGTACGACACCGCCAAGGGCGTGGAGTGCTATGAGCGCCTGAAGAACAAGGACGGTGGTGCCTCGGGCTTTGATACCCAGTCGACTGGCATTACCTTTGCCGTGACCGACAAGGCCCCCGGCGACAAGGTGCCTGTGGTGACCCCCGGCTATGGCCTGTCTCAGTCTGTAGACGGCAAGGTGTTTGAGTGGAATTTCCCGCTGCTGGGCAATTACTGGACGGCTGCTGACTCCATGATTCAGGACATCCTGAAGAAGGAAAACGGCAACCTCAAGGGCAAGAAAATTGCACTGGTCTATCACGACTCGCCTTATGGCAAGGAGCCTATTGCACTGCTGGAAAAGCGCGCTGCCAAGGACGGCTTTGAGCTGCTCAAGCTGCCTGTGACCGCGCCCGGCGTGGAGCAAAAATCCACCTGGCTGCAGATTCGCCAGAGCCGCCCGGACTATGTGCTGCTGTGGTCCGCTGGTGTGATGACCCCCACCGCTGTGCGCGAAGCGCAGGCCACTGGCTACCCACGCGAGAAGATGTACGCCATCTGGTGGGGTGGCTCTGACCATGATGTCAAAGACATTGGCGCAGGTGCCAAGGGCTACAACACCGTCACCATCCACAACACGGCCGAAAACGACAAGGTGCATGCCGATGTCAAGACCATGCTCTACGACAAAGGTCAGGGCACAGCCCAGGACCCCAAAGAGCTGGGCCAGCTGGCACACACACGCGGCATGATGATTGCCATGCTGCAGGTCGAAGGCATTCGTACGGCGCAGGAGAAGTTTGGCAAGGGCAAGGTCATGACGCCCGAGCAAGTGCGCTGGGGTCTGGAGAACCTGAACCTGACACAAGAGCGCCTGAACGAGCTGGGCTTTGGCAAGATCATTCGCCCCTTCAAGACCAGCTGCGAAAACCACCTGGGTGCCGACTGGGCACGCATTGCGACCTGGGATGGCAGCAAGTTCAAGGTGAACTCGGACTGGTATCAGGCCGACAAGTCTCTGGTCGATCCTCTGTACAAGGAATATGCAGAGCGCTACGCCAAGGAAAAGAACGTCAAGGTTCGCTCCTGCAACTGATGCACTGAAACACGGCCCGCGCTTCACCGCTGCGGGCCGTGCAAAGTGTTCAGCCAAGTCAAGCTCCAGCGCTTATCCAGCAGGCGCAGCCAGCTATTAATTTGAGTATTCAGGTGATTGCATGACCGATTCTTCCAACCGCATCCCCACCCCTGCCAGCGCCGCACCGCTGGTGGAAGTCAATGGCATCGAAGTCATCTACAACCATGTGATCCTGGTGCTCAAAGGCGTCTCACTCCAGGTTCCACACCAGAGCATCGTGGCATTGCTGGGCGGCAATGGCGCCGGCAAGACCACCACGTTGCGGGCCATCTCCAACCTGCTCAAAGGAGAGCGCGGCGAAGTCACCAAAGGCGGGGTTACGCTGGAAGGCGAGCAGATTCAGAATCTGTCGCCTGCTGAACTGGTCAAGCGTGGTGTCGTGCAGGTCATGGAAGGCAGACACTGCTTTGCCCACCTGACCATCGAAGAAAACCTGCTCACTGGCAGCTATACGCGCACTGACAAGGGTGAGATTGCTGCCAATCTTGAGAAGGTCTACAACTACTTTCCGCGCCTCAAAACCCGGCGTACCAGCCAGGCTGCTTACACCTCAGGTGGTGAGCAGCAAATGTGTGCCATTGGCCGCGCCATCATGAGCAATCCGCGCATGGTGCTGCTCGATGAGCCGTCCATGGGCCTGGCACCGCAGATCGTGGACGAGGTGTTCCACATTGTCAAAGATCTCAACAGCAAGGAAAAAGTCACCTTTTTGCTGGCCGAGCAGAACACGAACATGGCGCTCAAGTATGCCGACTACGGCTACATCATGGAAAGCGGCCGCATTGTGATGGATGGCACCGCCAGCGACCTGGCCTCCAACGAAGACGTCAAAGAGTTCTACCTGGGCGTTGGTGGCAGCGAACGCAAGAGTTTTCGAGATGTCAAAAGCTACAAACGTCGCAAACGCTGGCTGGCTTAACCGCGGCTTCCAACATTTCAACTTTTTTGCGGTTGCAAGTGACCACCGCGTCTTGAGGAATTGAGCATGCATGAGCATTACGACAGTTTGGAAGTCCGTTCACCACAAGCACGTGAAGCCGCTTTGATGGCCGCTCTTCCTGCGCATATTGCACATGCACAGGCACACTCCCCCGCGTTTGCGCAAATTCTCCACGGCGTGGACGCCGCAGCCATTCACAGCCGCGCCGCACTGGCGCAGCTGCCGGTTACACGCAAATATGAACTGCTGGCCAAGCAACAGGCTGGGCGCGCCAGCAGCCCGTTTGGTGGATTCAACACGCAGGCGTTTGGCCCGCATATGCCGCATGTCTTTGCCAGTCCGGGCACCATTTACGAGCCCGAGGGCACACGAGCGGATTACTGGCGCATGGCGCGTGCAATTCATGCCGCTGGTTTTCGTGCGGGCGAGCTGATCCACAACTGCTTTAGCTACCACTTCGTGCCTGCGGGTTCGATGATGGAAACAGGGGCACATGCGATAGGCTGCACGGTTTTCCCCGGCGGAACAGGCCAGACTGAGCAGCAAGTACAAGCGATGGCTGAGCTGCGTCCAGCAGGTTACATCGGCACGCCCAGCTTTCTTAAACTGATTTTGGAAAAGGCACACAGCATGGGCACCCCCATCCCCAGCGTGCGCAAAGCTCTGGTCAGTGGCGAAGCATTTCCCCCTTCTTTGCGCGATTGGCTGCATGCGCAGGGCATTGATGGCTATCAGTGCTATGCCACTGCCGACTTGGGTCTGATTGCTTACGAGACATCTGCGCGCCAGGGCCTGGTGATTGATGAAGGCGTGATTGTCGAAATCGTGCGTCCCGGCACTGGTGAGCCCGTGCCAGATGGAGAGGTTGGCGAGCTGGTGATCACCACGCTCAACCCCGACTACCCATTGATCCGGTTTGGCACCGGAGACCTCTCGGCCATATTGCCCGGACACTGCCCTACTGGGCGCACCAACCACCGCATCAAAGGCTGGATGGGCCGCGCCGATCAGACCACCAAAGTGCGGGGAATGTTTGTTCACCCCGCTCAGGTGGCCGATGTGATCAAACGCTTCCCCCAGGCCCACAAAGCACGTTTGATCATCAGTGGTGAGATGGCTAATGACACCATGACGTTGCTGGTGGAAAGCCAAGAAACTGCCCCGGGTTTCACCCAGCAAATCAGTGATGCAGTGCGCGACATCACGAAACTGCGTGCCGACATTCAACTGGTCGCTCCTGGCAGCTTGCCCAATGACGGCAAAGTAATTGAAGACGCTAGAAGCTACAGCTAGAAATACCTCACCGCAGCTCCTGCCCCCACCAGCGTGACTCCGGCAAATCTCTGGCCCTTGCGGGCCTTTGAACTGTCTGCAGGGGGTTCGCGCTGCCGGCGTCGACGCCCAACTGCTACATGCAGCGCCCATGGTGCAAGACACCCACCTGGGCCAATGCGCCCCAGACATTCTCAATAAATTTCACCCTATGGAATGTCGGATACATGATGTAAAAAACAAACAGTGCACATACATCGGGGTTTTCACATCAATTGTCTATAGAAAAGATAGCCACGACAAAACCCGGCAAGAAGAAAAAGAAGATAGCCGCAGAAAACAAGAATAAACATAAATTAACAACCATTAAAGAATTTTAATAAATCAAGCTTCTTCATGGCCGTTGCTATTGAATTTGATCCAGCGCAAGCGCGCGTTCTTCTTAGAATTTTTTATGAAGAACTCAGGGAATGTGCGGGGGTACACCTGTCACTCAAGTTCCTAGGATCGCATCCCATTACAAGTAAGTCTGGAGATTTCAATGACTCAATCGTTCCGTATCGCAGCCGTTGCTTTGGCTGCCGCAGCCGTGTCCTTGGCTGCTTCCGCCCAAAGTTTCCCCGCATCCGGCAAGAACATTACGATCGTGGTGCCCTTCTCTGCAGGCGGCCCTACTGACCGTGTTGCACGTGACTTGGCTGAAGCCATGCGCAAACCTTTGGACGGCGCTACGGTAGTGATTGAAAACGTGGCAGGTGCAGGCAGCACCATTGGTTCGGCCAAGGTGGCACGTGCAACACCCGATGGCTACACCCTGCTGCTGAACCACATTGGCATGTCGACCATGCCTTCGCTGTATCGCAAGCTGCCTTTTAACGTGCTCAACGATTTCGAATTCCTGGGCATCGTCAACGACGTGCCCATGACCGTGATTGGCCGCCCTAACCTGGCTGCCAAGAACTTTGCAGAACTGCGTGACTGGATCAACACAGAAAAAGAGAAGGTCAACATTGGCCACTCGGGTCTGGGTTCAGCCGGTCACCTGTGTGGCCTGATGTTCCAAAGCGCCCTGAATGTGCAGATGACCACCGTGCCTTACAAAGGCGCAGCACCAGCCATTACCGACCTGATGGGCGGCACCATCGATCTGATGTGCGACCAGACCACCAACACCTCTTCGCAGATTGAAGCGCAGAAGGTCAAGGCCTATGGCGTCACTACCCTGCAGAAGCTGAAATCCCCTGCGCTGAAGGATCTGGCAACGCTGGACTCTTCAGGCCTCAAGGGCTTTAACGTGACCGTGTGGCATGGCCTGTATGCACCCAAGGGCACCCCTGCCGATGTGCTGACCAAGCTGAACAACGCCCTCAAGCAAGCCGTGAAAGACCCCGAGTTCGTGCGCAAGCAAGAAGGTCTGGGTGCCGTGGTGGTGGCTGACAAGCGTGTTGAGCCCGCAGAGCACAAGAAATTCGTTCAAGCTGAAATTGACAGCTGGGGCAAGGTCATCAAGGCTGCCGGTCAGTTCGCTGACTAAGCCTGTGCCCGCTTTCAGGTGCTGCATCTAGCACCTGGAATCAAAAAAAACCGCCAGACGCTCACGCGTTCTGGCGGTTTTTCATGGGCTAAACCTCAGCGGTGCTGTGTCCTTCAGATCTTCCAGGTCACAGGTTTACCTTCTTCGGCACTGCGACGCAGCATGTCCGCCAAAGGCACAACACGCTGGCGCAGGCTGACAGCGCCCAGCTGCGCAGAGGCGGCCGCAGCCTCTGCCGAGTGGCCTTCGTGCTGGTCATTCATCTCTTCTTGCATGGCTTTACGGCGCGCTTCATCTTCTGCGACGGCCTGATCCAGCATGACCAGCGTGTGGGGGATTTGTTCTACGGTGAAGACACCTGGCTGTCCCAAAGGTTTGTCCAGAATCTTCAAAATGTGCTCGGCAGTTGCCTTCAGCATGATCAAGTCGGCTGTGGCGCGTGACTGGAAGGTGTAGGCCATTTTTTTATCCTTTCGAGTACATGTATTCACGTTGGAATGGGTAATCCGATTGTGCGCCACGCAGACCTCCTGCACTCAAGTTGCCTGAGGGATTTGTAACCAGCATTTGGTGCAAGCCCATCCAGCCCTGCTCAAAGCCCATGGCGCTCCCAGCCAGATACAGGCGATAGGCACGCAAGGCGCGGCCAGAGCGTTCGGCATCCGTTTGCGCAGACAAGATACGCTGCGCCTGGGGCAACTGGGCTTCCAGTGCATCTGACCATGTCCACAGAGTCCGCGCGTAGTGTGGCCTCAGGTTCTCGGTGTCCACCATCTCCAGCCCCGCATCTGCCATGTCATGCAGCACGGCACTGACATGCACCAGCTCGCCACCGGGAAAGATATAGCGCTCAATGAACTCGCCAATGCCGGCTCCGAGCTGCCTGTTTTTCGTCCCTCCTGCCGTGATGCCATGGATCAAGGCCATCCCGCCGGGGCGCAGCAACTGGCGCACGGTCTGAAAATAGGCCGCCAAATTAGCATGCCCCACGTGCTCAAACATGCCCACTGAGGCCAGCTTGTCATAAGGCGTATCCGCCATCTGCCGGTAGTCACACAGCTCCACCTGCACCTGCCCATCCAGCCCGAGCGCCTGAATCCGCTTGCGCACGTAGTCGTATTGATTGCGCGAAAGGGTGACCCCCTTGGCCTGGACGCCGTAATGCTGGGCTGCCCACACAATCAGCCCGCCCCAGCCACAGCCAATATCCAGAAAGCGCTCGTTGGCTTTCAGCGCCAGCTTGCGGCAGATGTGATCGAGCTTGGCTTGTTGGGCCTGCGCCAGCGACATTTCTGAAGAACGGTAGTAGGCACAGGAGTACACCCGCAAGGGGTCCAGCCATAGCGCGTAGAAATCATCAGACAGGTCATAGTGAAACTGCACCTGCTGCGCGTCGCGCTCCAGTGTGTGCAAGGCCATGGAGCGTGCCCGCGCCATTGTTTGCGACCACCAGCTGGCGTTGCCGCGCACCGGGTCTGTCTGCAGCAAGCTGGTGGCGGCAGCCATGACGTTGCGCATGCTGCCCTCCAGATCGACCCAGCCCTCAACCACGGCAGCCCCCAGCGATCCAATCTGCCCCTGGGCCAGAGCCACCAGTGCCGCCGGTGAACGCAGCGCGATATGCACATCCCCTTGGGCAGGACCAATCCGCTGCCCGCTGGGCAATGCCACGGACACGCGAACGGGAAGTTCAGCGAGCCGGGTCTCCAGGGCGGCGAGCATGTTTTTCATGCTGCCTATTTTTGGGACAGCACGCGGCCCTCGTCAATACACCACAGCACATAGGTTTGACAGGTTTTTTCCCGTTTCACGGGTTTTCAGGCCCCGGGGCCACCAAACTCCGATCTGACCGTGTGTGTCAGCCTTTACCAATCAGGCGCTGGTAGGCCGACAAGGTGCTGGCTGATACGGACTTCATCACCTGCTCATACGATGTTTTCTGGCGCGCCATCAAACGCATGGAGGCGATGGTGCGCGTCTTGCAGAACCAGTGGCAGGTGTGCTGCAGCAGCAGCAATTCCGCCGTCATGGTGAATGCCATGCGCTTGCGCGTTTCCAGGTCCACATCCTCGGGCGCACAGGCATCGCGCACGGCTTTGGCATGCATCTTCAGTGCTTCGCGCATGTCAAAGGTGTGCGATGGGATCAGGCGGTCAAAGTACGGCAGTGCCAGCGGCAGTGTGCTGACGCGCGTGTCCTGTGCGTTTTCCTGGCTGAAGCTGGTGGCCAGCCGCTGCAGCTGGTCAGCCAGCGTTTTTTCGCTGTTGCTCAAAATGTCCCAGACCTGCTGACGGCGCTCGACGTCTTTTTCATCCAGTGCGCGCATATAGCCTTCAATCAGGCCTCCCATGAGCTTTTCGACCTGCGTGGGTGCCAGGTGTGCCCCCAGCAAACGCACACGGCGACGGTGCTCTATGCCTTGCAAGACATAGACGGCAATGGAGCCCACAATAATCCAAGTGAAAAAGTCCATAGTGCGGCGCTTGCTTTTCTGAAAACCAAACCCCAAGTGTATTCAGCCCCCGGGCCTTCTAAAGCTTGCAGGACTTTTATGATTCACGCCCTTTCTGCAGTTTTCAAAGATTTGGCCCGTGTCTCACATCCTTATTGAACGCCAGCACACGCTGGGCTTACCCACCGCCCGTCAACATGCCCAGAGCTGGGCTGAAAAAGCGACGGCCAAATTTGGCGTGCAATGCCGTTATGAAGCGGGCGACGCGCACGACGTGCTGCACTTTGACGGCAACGGCATGCAAGGCTTGCTGCACGTCAGTGCCACCCAGCTCAAGCTGGAAGCTGAGCTGGGCTTTTTAGCAGCCATGTTTCAGGAAAAGATTGAAGCCAAGCTGAACGCGCAGTTTGATGAAATGCTGCAAGCTGCTTAAAAATATAGCTGCATGCTCTTGATACAAAACACTTTCAAAGTGTTTTGTATTTGAAAGTGTTTACTGATAAGCGCTAACAGCTACTTTATTCAAAGCATTAACAAAAACGGCAGCCAGTGGGCTGCCGTTGTGCGTGGTGCGCAGGTCGCCATCAGCGCAGCGAGTTAATCAAATCAATGTATTGCTGCTTGGCGTCATCCAGCGAGGTGTCCTTGAGCTTTTCCCATGCATCCCACTTGGCACGGCCAACCATGTCGGTAAAGCTGGGCTTCTTGGCCTCGTTGTCACCCTCTGTGGCTTGCTTGTACAGCGCGTAAATCTTCAGCAACGTGGCGTTGTCCGGGCGCTCGCTGATGGAAGTGGAATTTTTGACGGCTTCTTCAAAAGTTGCGTTCAGATCCGACATGGGACAGGTCTCCTTATGGTTAGTGTGCGGACAGTGTAGCCAAAACACGTATAAAAAGCACGGTCGTTCTAAACGTTTTCACATACCGTTTCGACGGTGCGGTGCAGCGCCGTCTCATAATGTTTCACCTCCTCACGATTGAGCCATGAACGCTGCTTTACACCGCACTGTGCTGGGTGCCTGCCCCCACGATTGCCCCGATACCTGCTCGCTCGTCACCACCGTGGTGGACGGCATTGCCACCCGCGTTCAAGGCAACCCCGGCCACCCCATGACCGGTGGTGTGCTGTGCACCAAGGTCAGCAAATATGCCGAGCGCACCTACCACCCCGAACGGGTACTGACACCGCTCAGGCGCAGCGGCCCCAAGGGCAGCGGCCAGTTCACCCCCGTCAGCTGGGACGAGGCGCTACGCGATATCGCACAGCGCCTGCACGGCATTGCGCAGCAACAGCCCGAAGCCATCCTGCCCTACAGCTATGCAGGCACCATGGGCATGGTGCAGGGTGAAAGCATGGATCGCCGGTTTTTCCACCAGCTCGGTGCCAGCCTGCTGGACCGCACCATCTGCGCCAGCGCAGGCAGTGAGGCGCTGGCGGCCACCTACGGCGGCAAGCTGGGGATGCGCATGGAGTTTTTTGCCGAAAGCCAGCTGATCCTGATCTGGGGCAGCAACAGCATCAGCAGCAACCTGCACTTTTGGCGGCTGGCGCAGGAAGCCAAACGCAACGGCGCCAGACTGGTATGCATTGACCCGCGCAAGAGCGAAACAGCCGACAAATGCCACGAACACCTGCAGCTGCTGCCGGGCACCGATGCTGCCCTGGCATTGGCGCTGATGCACGAGCTGATCGTGCACAACTGGCTGGACCACGACTACATCGCCCAGCACACGCTGGGCTGGGAAGCGCTTAAAGCCCGCGCCCTGCAATGGCCACCCGAGCGTGCGGCCCAGGTCTGCGGCCTGCCGGTCGAGCAAATCATCCAGCTGGCGCGTGACTACGGCACCACGCAAGCTGCCGCCATTCGCCTGAACTACGGCATGCAGCGCGTACGCGGTGGCGGCAATGCCGTGCGCGCCATTGCCTGCCTGCCTGCACTGGTGGGGGCCTGGCGCCAGCGGGCCGGCGGACTGCTGCTGTCCAGCTCTGGTGTGTCGCCGTTCAACAGAGCCGCACTGCAAATGCCCCAGTTGCTGGGCACACGCCGCCCGCGCTTGCTGAACATGAGCACCATTGGCGACGTGCTGCTGCACCCCGGCGATGCGCAATGGGGACCGCAGGTGCAGGCCGTCGTGGTCTACAACAGCAACCCCGTGGCGGTTGCGCCAGAGTCGGCCAAGGTGGCCGCAGGCTTTGCGCGTGAAGACCTGTTTACGGTGGTGCTGGAGCATTTCATGACCGACACCGCCGACCATGCCGACTACGTGCTGCCCGCAACCACGCAGCTGGAGCACTGGGACATCCACGGCAGCTATGGCCACACCGATGTGCTGCTGAACCGCCCGGCGATTGCGCCGCAAGGTCAGGCGCGCAGCAATGCGCAGATTTTTCGTGATCTGGCCGCGCAGATGGCGTTGCTGCAGCCTGCCTACGCAGCGGCGCACTTCCAGGCCACGGATGAGGAGTTGTGCCGCTCCAGCGTTGCAAACACGGCCATTGATTTTGATGCCCTGTTGCACCACGGCTTTGCACACATTCCTGTGAAAGAGGCACCGTTTGCACACGGTGGCTTTGCCACGCCCTCGGGCAAGTGCGAGTTTGACAACCCGCAACTGGCGCGGCTGGGCATCGGCACCTTGCCGGACTATCTGCCCAACTACGAGCCACCCACCGCCAAGTTCCCGCTGGCCATGATTTCACCGCCGGCGCGCAACTTCCTCAACAGCACCTTTGCCAATGTAGCCAGCCTGCAGCGCATGGAGCAGCGCCCCCTGCTGGAGCTGCACCCCGATGATGCCGCTGCACGGGGCATTGCCGACGGTGATGTGCTGCGCGTATTCAACGACCGGGGCATGCACGTGTGCCACGCGGCCGTTAATGGCCGGGCACGGCCCGGCGTGGTAGTGGGGCTGGGCATCTGGTGGCGCAAGCACGGAGCCAACGGCACCAACGTCAATGAGCTGACCCACCAGCAGCTCACCGACATTGGCCGCGCCCCCTGTTTTTATGACTGCGCGGTGCAGGTAGAACGTATTACGCCGGCCACCGCACCGGCGTAGGCAACCTCAGTCTTCGGCCACCGCCTGAAACTGCTGGACCAGAAAATCCAGCAGCGCCCGCACCGCTGGCAATTGCCCCCGGCGCGATGCGTAGACCGCGTGGATGATCTCCGGGCGTGGTGCCCAGCCCGGCAGCACTTGCACCAGCGCTCCGCTGCGCAGCTCATCGCGCACAAACATGGTGGGCAGCTGCACCACGCCCACACCCTGCAAAGCCGCATCACGCAGTGCCAGCATGGACTGCGTCACCAGCCTTGGCTGGTGGCGCACTTCCGCCCGCTCCTGATTGGGGCCTTGCAACAGCCATCGGTATGTTTCCTGCGGCACACCCATCTCCAGACTGGGCCAGTGCGACAGGTCCATGGGCCCGCTGGCCTGGCCGCACTGCGCCAGCAGCGCCGGGCTGGTTACCAGACACTGGCCACGCTCTGCCAGGTTGCGCAGCACCAGATCACTGTCTTGCAGCGGTGGGGGGCGCACGCGAATGGCCAGGTCCAGCCCTTCGGCCACCACGTCTACACGGCGGTTGGTCTCATCCACCTGCAGCACCACACGCGGGTACAGCACCATGAAGGCCGCCAGCATGGGCCCCACGCGCGCTGACAGCAGCGCCACCGGGCAACTCATGCGCACCACGCCACACGGCTCGCTGTGGGTCATGGCCACCGATTCTTCAGCCGCCTCGGCTTCGGTCAGCATGGCGCGGCAATGTTCGTAGTAACGCTTGCCCACCTCTGTGACTGCAAAGCTGCGCGTGGAGCGCAACAGCAACTGCACGCCCAGCCGCTCTTCCAGCAAGGCCACCCGCCGGCTGAGTTTGGACTTGGGCATGCCCAAAGCACGCCCTGCGGGGGCAAAGCCGCCGTGCTCTACCACCTGGGCGTAGTAGTACAGCTCATTGAGATCAGGCAACTTCATTGTTTCAAAAATAGAACTCTGCAGTAGATTTTTGCAGTCTACCGCAAACATCGTTCTGATTTCATACTTAGCACCATGTTCAACACATCGCTGCAAGCCGCAAAGCCCAGCGATGGATTCCAAGGAGAAAAAGCCATGCTGAAGAAGATTCTGGGTGTCTACGAAGCCCCACGCCCCCACTGGGTGGGCAACGGCTTTCCTGTGCGTTCACTGTTCAGTTACGGCGATCACGGCAAAGCACTGACCCCCTTCCTGCTGCTGGTCCATGCAGGCCCCCACCACTTCACACCGACCACAGGCCGACGCGGCGTGGGCGCACACCCCCACCGCGGGTTTGAGACCGTGACCATCGTCTACGAAGGTGAGGTGACCCACCGTGACTCCACCGGCGCAGGCGGCACCATTGGCCCCGGCGATGTGCAGTGGATGACGGCGGCTTCGGGCATCTTGCATGAGGAGTTTCACTCTGAAGCCTATGCCCGCACGGGTGGCCCTTTCGAGATGGTGCAGCTGTGGGTCAACCTGCCAGCCAAAGACAAAATGTCTGCGCCTGGCTATCAGACCTTGCTGAACAGCGACATCCCTGAGCTCAACCTGCCCAATGGTGCAGGCACCGTGCGGGTGATTGCAGGCGATTACGGACAGGGCGATGGCCCCGCCAGGACCTTCACCCCCATCAATGTCTGGGATGTGCGGATCAAGGCTGGTGCCACGACCGAGCTGCAGGCCCCGCCCGGCCACACGCTGGCGCTGGTGGTGCTGCATGGCACCGTCTTGATCAACGGCACCGAGGTGGCCCGTGCTGGCCAGCTGGTGCACATGGACCGTGCAGCAGATACCGTGCACCTGGAAGCCAACAACGAAGTCGCGCTGTTGTGGCTGTCGGGTGAACCGATTGACGAACCTGTGGTGGGCCACGGCCCCTTCGTCATGAACACGGCCCAGGAAATCGACCAGGCCATGGACGATTTGCGCAGTGGTCAGTTTGGCCGGATACCTGCTGCAAAGCAGGGCCAGCCTGCTGAGCTGAACCACTGAACCCATGCGTGCGAGCCACACGCACGCATGGATCCACGCAGCGGGCGGGCAAACCGCCAGCCCACTGCGGCTTCTCTCTTTTTTCACCCCCTGCTACCTTGGAGATCACCATGAGCAACAAGCCTTACGTTCGCCTCGATAAAGACAATGCCGCCGTGCTGCTGGTCGACCACCAGACCGGACTGCTCTCGCTGGTGCGCGACATCGACCCCGACAAGTTCAAGAACAACGTGCTGGCACTGGCCGACATGGCTGAATACTTCAAGCTGCCGACCATTTTGACCACCAGTTTTGAAAACGGTCCCAACGGCCCTCTGGTGCCTGAGCTGAAAGCAAAATTCCCCTCTGCGCCCTACATCGCACGCCCAGGCCAGATCAACGCATGGGACAACGAAGACTTCGTCAAAGCAGTGAAAGCCACTGGCAAGAAGCAGCTCATCGTGGCCGGCGTGGTGACTGAAGTGTGTGTGAGTTTCCCTGTGCTGTCGGCACTGGAAGAAGGTTTTGACGTGTTCGTGATTGCCGATGCGTCGGGCACCTTCAACGAGATGACACAAAAGGCCGCATGGAGCCGCATGGAACAAGCCGGCGCCCAGCTCATGACCTGGTTTGGCGCAGCCTGCGAGCTGCACCGCGACTGGCGCAATGACGTGGAAGGTCTGGGCACACTGTTCTCCAACCACATCCCTGACTACCGCAACCTGATGCACGGCTACAGCGCGCTGACAGCAGGCAAGTAAGCGCAGCGCTGTCGTTGCACAGCCTCACAAAAAACCAGCAGCGCTGCATGCCTGCTGGTTTTTTTCATCATTGCTGGCAGTGACTGCCGCTGGGTTCAGACCGTTTCGTGTTCCAGCTCCTCGGCACAGCGGGCAACGGGCAAGGGATCGCCCTGCTCACGACCTCTGGCATAGGCCTCGCCCCAGTTGCGCATGGCCACCAGCACCGGCTGCAGCGAACGGCCCAGTTCGGTCAGTTCATAGTCCACCCGCGGAGGCACCTCGGCATGCACGGTGCGCAGCACAATACCTGATGCCTCCAGCTCGCGCAGTTGCAAAGTGAGCATGCGCTGGGTAATGGAGCCAATCGTGCGGCTCAGTTCACTGAAGCGTTTTTTGCCGTGCAGCAGGTGAAACAGGATAACGGGCTTCCAGGTGCCCCCCATGACCGACAGCGTCACCTCTACAACGCAGCCGCTCTTGCTGTTTAAACGTTTCATGGTGGCCCCTTTGCAGTCATCATCATGCACAGCATCCTAGCGTCAGGCCCATGGCAGCGCATTACTTACATTTTTAATACTACCCAACAAATATGTTGGTTCTGGCGTATTACGCCGTTGCGTTGCAACATGCGAGGCATCCCTTACCCTTTTTCCTGAAAGATACGCATGAAAGCCATTCAACTGGCCGCCCCCGGCGGTTTGGAGAACCTGCAACTGGTAGAGCTGGCAGACGCCGCCGCGCCCCAGGCCGGTGAGATTCAGGTGCGCATCCATGCCACATCGCTCAACTACCACGACCTGCTGGTCGTCAGCCGTTCCGGTGCCACAGAGCCCAACCGCATTCCCATGGCCGACGGCGCAGGCGTCGTCACCGCCGTTGGCACCGGTGTCACAGAATTTTCCGTGGGCGACCACGTGGTCTCCACTTTCTTTCCGCAGTGGCTCAGCAGCCGCCACGCACCCAGTGACTTTGCGCTGGTGCCCGGCGATGGCTGCGATGGTTTTGCGCGCGAAATGGTCACCCTGCCTGCCACCGCTTTCACGCTGGCACCCCAGGGCTACAGCCACGCACAAGCGGCCACACTGACCACCGCCGGCCTGACCGCATGGCGTGCACTGGTGGTCAATGGCAAGCTGCAGGCAGGCAACACCGTACTGGTGCTGGGCACGGGCGGCGTCTCCATCTTTGCGCTGCAAATGGCCAAAAGCATGGGCGCACGCGTCATTGCCACCACCTCCAGCGCCGCCAAGGCCGAACACCTGAAGGCTCTGGGCGCAGACGTGGTCATCAACTACGCCGAGACCCCCGAATGGGGCAACGCCGTACTGGCCGCCACCCAGGGGCGTGGTGCAGACATCGTGGTCGAGGTGGGTGGCCCCAACACCTTGCCGCAATCGATCCGCGCCTGCGCCGTGGGCGGGCACATTGCCCTGATTGGCGTGCTGACAGGCTTTGCAGGCAGCATTCCGACCGTGGAACTGATGGCCAAGCAGCAAACACTGCAGGGCTTGATTGTGGGCAGCCGCGAACAGCAACAAGACATGGTGCGTGCGCTGGAGCGCTTTGACTGGAAGCCGGTGATTGACAGCAGCTACCCGCTGGCCCAGATCACCGAGGCCTTTGCCCACCAGCAGGCAGGCAAGCACTTTGGCAAGATCTGCCTGGCTTACTAATGCATAAAAGGAGCTGCCTGCGCTTTATTTACCAGCACTTCAGATACAAAAGTATCTGAAAATCAATAAATATAAGCGTTAGCAGCTCATTTTTTTGATTCTACTTTTTGATTCTCCTTCATCAAACCCACGGCCCTGCCCGTGGGTTTATGCTTTTGGCTTGCCTTCAGGAGATGCCATGGCCATGTTGCACACTGCGGTGGTTGCCGTCCGAGACCGCGCCCGCTTACAAGAAATTGTGGGAACGCTGCTGCGTTTTGGGCTGGCTGACGTGGTGCAATCGCTGGGTCTTTCGCGCTGGGCACAGTGGCGCACCAGCAATGCCCACCGCGCGGCCAATGAAGACGCCGACCACCCCATCGCCCAGGCCAGCCGCCCCGAGCGCGTGCGCATGGCGATTGAGTCGCTGGGGCCCACCTTCGTCAAACTGGGGCAAATTTTGGCCACCCGCTCTGACCTGCTGCCCACTGAATGGACACAGGCGCTGGAGCAATTGCACAACCAGGCCACGCCCCTGTCCTGGGAGGTCATGCGCCCGCACATCGAAGCCCAGCTGGGGCAGCCCATTGCGCAGGTTTTCACGCGTTTTGACACCACGCCGCTGGCCGCTGCCTCTATCGCTCAGGTCTACCGCGCACAGGTGCAGCGCCCCGACGGATCATTGCGTGAAGTCGTGGTTAAAGTGCAGCGCCCCGGCATTCGTGCGGGTCTGGAGGCCGATGCCCGTCTGCTGCGCCACGTGGCCACCATGGTCGAAGAAAGCTTTCCGCAGCTTGAGCGTTACCGCCCCGTGGCCGTTGCCCGGCAGGTGGGAGAAGCGTTACAGGAAGAGCTGGACTTCACCATCGAAGGCCGCAACAACGAACTGGTGGCACAGGCCTTTTTGCAGCAGCCCGATATTGTCATTCCACGCATTGCGTGGGACTTGAGCACCCCCGAGCTGCTGGTGCAAGACTGGCTGGATGGTGTACCCGCCAACCAGGCAACGCTGGACACGCGCTTTCACGGCGCCTTGCTGGCGCAGCGTGGGGCGCACGCCTTTTTGCACATGGTGCTGCGCGATGGCCTGTTTCACGCCGATCCACACCCTGGCAATGTATTTGCGCTGCAGGGCAACCGCGTCGGTTTTCTGGACTTTGGGCTGGTAGGCCATCTGTCACCCCACCGGCGCGATCAGTTTCTGGTGCTGCTGCGCGCCATGGTGGAGGGCGATGCCGATGGCCTGGTCATGGTGCTGCTGGAATGGACTGGCGACGTGCGCATCGACATTGCCCTGATGGAATCGGCCGTGGAGCGCTACATTGCCCGGCGCGACAATGGCCCGCTGAAACTGGGTGACTCCATCAAGGAGTTCATGGATCTGGCACGCGAGGCCCAAATCTCCATGCCCTCGGATATGGCCTTGCTGTTCAAGGCGCTGATCACTGCCGACCGCGTGCTGCTGCAGCTGGACCCGAACTTTGACGTCGTCGCCACCGCAAAGCCGCTGGTGCAAGAGCAACTGCGCGCACGCTACCACCCCAGGCGACTGCTGCGCGAGCAACGTGCCGCCACCATGCAGATGTTTGAAATGGCAGCCGATGCCCCCAAAACGCTGCGCCTGCTGATGTACCGCCTCAAGCAAGGACGCATCGGTGTCGACATGGAGGTGCGCCACCTGCACCGCGTCTCTGTGGCGCTGGAGCGTGCGGCCACCCGCCTGTCACTGGCCGTAGTGGCGGGGGCCTTCATCCTGGGCATTGGCCCCACATTGCTGTCCTGGAATGTGCGCGTGTTTGGCATTCCCCTCTTCCCGGTGCTGGGGGGCCTGGGTGCCGTCATCAGCCTGGCAGTCCTGGTGATGACCATGCGCAGACAGCGAGCGCTCGATTAAGCTGCACGCATGCGTCTTCGCCTTGTTTTCAGTGTGACGGCTTTGGTGGCGGCAGCGCACTGGGTGGTGCTGTTTGGCAACATCCATCTGCCCCCCATCACCGCCGCGTTCACACCCGATGCACCCCAGCGTCTGCACACCATCTGGGTACAGCCCACCCCCGCCGCACCGCCTGCACCACAGGTGCAGGCAGCTGGCCAGACCACACCCCCAAAACCCATTGCCCCCCGCCGCCCACCTGCAGCGCCTGACGCTGCGTTAACTGCTGCACCAGCGCCACGGGCCACTGCCGCCACACCTGCCCCCCCCGTGGTGGAGACAGAAACGCCAGCCGTGGCAGCTGACGCAGCCAACGCACAGGCCATGGAACCTGCCGCTGCACCGACCCAGCCACAGGGTCCCAGCCTCCAAGTGCGCAATGCAGCAGACATGCCCGTCACCATGGTGCTGCCCCCAGACGGTTCTGCCCTGACCCAGCACATGGAGCTGCGCTTCAAGGTGGAGGGTTTTGTCAAAGGCATGCAATACCACGCCAACGCCCAGCTGCAATGGCAAACCGATGGCCACACCTACCAAGCCAGACAATCGATCAGCGCCTTTTTGCTGGGCTCACTCGAACAAACCAGCACGGGCTTGCTCACCCCCCAAGGCCTGCAACCCTTGCAGTTTGTGGATCGCCGCCTGACCAAGCGCCGCACAGTCAATCTGGACTGGACTGCGCAGCAGGCCTTGTTTGAGCCTGAACGCACCCCCGCGCCAATTGGCCCAGGCACCCAAGACCGGCTGAGTGTGTTTTTGCAATTGGCCAGCATGCTGCAGGCCATGCCCGACTTGCGCGCACCCGGCACACGCATCGACATTCCCACACTGGGTGCGCGGCGCATGCAAATATGGTCGTTTGTGGTGGAAGGCCAGGCGCAGCTGGAGCTGCCTGACGGCCCTGTGCCCACGCTGCGCCTGCACCGCCTGCCCCAGGCCGGTGACGATGAAACAGCCCAGTTGTGGCTGAACCCCGCGCTGGGCTATGTGCCCGTGCGCATGCACATGAAAGAGAGCAACGGGGATGTGATGGATTTGACGCTCAAGCCTTGAGGTTCAGGGCTGCATGCGCCCGAGCATGCGCTGCGCCACATCGTCTTTCCAGAGATAGCGGTGCACCAGCACCATCAGCATGTGGCCAATGATCAAGACCAGCAACACCCAGCCCAGCAACCCATGCACAGCGCTGGCCGGAGCCACCATCCACTCCACTTTCTCACCCTGCCCGTCGTTCAGAGGAATAACGCCAAACCAGTTGAAGGGCCGGTTGTTGCCCAGCATGCGCAGCATGGCCAAGAAAGGCACGACCAGCATCAAGGCGTACAAAGCCAGATGCCCCAGCCCTGCAGCGGCCCCCATCACCCCTGCGCCATGGCGTGGACGGCGCCCCTTATTGGCCCAGCCCCACAGGCAGCGCAGCACCGCCAGTACCAGCAACAGCAAACCCACGTGTGCATGCGCACCTGCCAGCACCGATGTGAGGGCCGCGTCTTTGCCCAGCGTGACTTTGGCCACCATGCCTGCAAACTGCCACACAAGCAGCAATGCCATGGCCCAATGCAAGCCACGGCTGATCAGGCCAAAGCGCTGTGGTGTATCGCGCCACACACTGGCCGCAGTGGGCAAAGGGGGCATGGCCGGACGCTCAGACATAGGGGACATCACAATGCTCCTCGTTGAAAAAACTGCTCGGCCGCGCGGCCAAAAGCGGCACACAGCACGCCTCACGCAGCGCCCAGTGCCACAAAGCAACCTGGCCATCCGCACCCATGGCACCTTGCTCTGCTCTACCTGAGCGTTGACGCAATCAAAAATAGCGCGTTTCGTGTGGACTGCGCAAGCACCAGGCGTCCGCTGGATGGCAGCGAATTACGCACTGCTGCCATCACCCTGGGGCGAAACAATGGTCTGGTCAATCGCACCAAAGATGCTGAGCCCGTCCTTGCCCTTCATTTCAATGCGTACCGTGTCGCCAAACTGCAGATAGGCCGTGCTGGCTGCCCCGCTTTGCTGCAGCTCCATGGCACGTTTTTCAGCAATGCAGTGGTAGCCCCGTGGCCAGTCCATGCGCTGGTTTTGCCCTTTGCCACTGACCACGCCCTGGTTGCTGACCACCCCTGCTCCCACAATGGCTCCTGCATACAGCGCGCGAGTTTTGGCAATGTGGGCCACCAGTTGTCCAAAGTGAAACGTCATATCTTCCCCCGCTTCGCACATGCCCACTTTGCGGCCATTGCAGCTACTGTGCAAAGGCAGATGTATGCGGCCACCGCGCCAGGCATCGCCCAGTTCATCCACCGTCACGGCCACGGGGCTAAAGCCCGTTGCAGGCCAGCTTTGCAGATGGCTCCATGGCTGTGCTGGGGCACTGGGCATGAGGTGGCGCAGACTCAGTGTATTGCTCAGCATGAGCAGACGAATGGCATGCAGCGCCTGCTCTGGCGAGCTACCCATAGGCACATCCCCCGTAATGGCCGCCAGCCCCGCACCAAAGTCGATGCCCATCGCCGCACTGCCGACCACGGCTTCATCGCATGGGCCCATCAAGCTGTCGCCCGCGCCTTGGCGCATCAGAGGCTCTGTCGTGCTCAAGGGCCATTGTGGCTGGGTTAATGCCAGATGACACGGGTAAGCGGCGGCCTCTGCCCATTGGTGTGCACGCGGCAGTGCAGCCATGCACTGCGTGGCATCGAACGCAAACGCATGGGGCGCACGGCCTGTGTTGAGCTGGTGGTAGAGGTCTTGCAGCTGCGGGGCCATGAAGCTCCAGTCATCCAGCACCTGCTGCATGCGTGAAGCAATACCCGTGGCGTAATGAGCGAACCGCAGGTCACGCGAGACCACAATCAGTTGTCCATCGCGAGAGCCGTCTTTGTAAGTGGCGAGTTTCATGAGCAAAGAGGTGTAGGCGCTAAGGCCATATGGCAGCGACATTCAACTGCTGCTGCCAAAATAGAAGAACTGGCGTGAACTGTTATCCACAGTTCACGTGTATGCCACAAATTCTAAGGTTCGCCCATGCCATTGCGCCCCTCAGTTTTCACCATTGCACTGCGCAATGCCCAAACCAGTCTGCCGCTGGCCCTTGCCTTGATACTGGGCATGTCTGCCACCGCCTCATACGCGCAGAGCACCACAGCGCCCATCGAAGTGCGCACAGCGCAAGGTCAACGGGCCAAAGCACCTCTTGCCTGGCGCGCCCCGGATGCCGCACGACTGCAATTTACCGTGCAAGGCAAGTACAAAGGCATGCCGTATCAAACCAAGGCGCAGATCGACTGGCTGCCACAGGGGCAGCGTTATGAGGCTGCACAAGAAGTGCAGATACCCATCGTTGGCAGCCGTCGCCAATCGAGCGTGGGCACCATCGGCCCCACCGGCCTGTTGCCAGAAATTTTTATAGACCGCGCCCGCAAAGAAAACAGCGCCACCTTTGATGCCAAGGCCGGGCAGATTCTTTTTAGTCGGGGCAACGAGCCTGCTGCATGGGTGCGCGGCACCCAAGATCGCATGAGCGTGTTCTTTCAAGTGGCAGGCATGATTGCAGCGGCTCCACAGCGCTATCCACAAGGCACCAAGATCACCATTCAGGCTGCCAGCAGCAGCCGCGTAGCCCCATGGACGTTTACAGTGCGTGGCACCGAAAACCTGCAACTGCCTGCAGGACGCATGCAGGCCCTCAAACTGGAACACAGCTCGGACAGCAGCGCTGAAGACAACCTGCAGTCTGCCCTGTGGCTGGCCCCCGGGCTGCAGTATCTGCCTGTACGCATCCGCATGCAGGAAGACGGCGGCCGCGATGAACTGGACCTGAAGCTGCAGTCCCACACCAAGCCCTGAGCTCTGCTGACGGTGCCCCCCCCTGTGCAGTTTTCACTTTCATGGAATACTCACAGTGCACGATAAACCGTCATGCACCTTGAAACGCTCTGCTTAGCACCCATCTGACATCACCTGGGATGCCCCAGCGCCAGAAACGCAACGCAGGCAAGGAAGGAGGACCACCATGCAAATGCTTTATGACTCGGATTCTTTTGTGGTGCTCCATCTCAAACCCGATTTGGGTCTGCCCACACAAGTGACACTGGCTGACGGTGAAACCCCCGCACCAGCGCTGCCCCGCCACGGTTTTGAAATTGTGGACAAACGTTCGGGCAAAGAGGTGTATCTGGATGGTTCCTGGGCAGAGATGTTTCAGCTCATCATCCAGGAGTGGCAGCGAGAGTCGCCCAGCGAAGAGGAAGTCGAAGACATCCTGGAGCGTTATGCGCAATTGGCGCAGAACCCCGTCTTGATCCACTGATACGCAGCCAGTCTGCAAAAAAAGAGGCCCTGGAAGGCCTCTTTTTTTTGAACCCATGTGCGGTCTCAAATTTCAAATATTTCAGCCTCTGGCCCTTGCTGCATGAGGCGCTGTGCTTCACCGCGCAACAGCTTCTCAAAATCTGTCGCAGCCATGGGTTTGCTGCAAAAGTAACCCTGGTAGAAATTGCAGCCGTGCTGGCGCAGAAACTCCAGTTGCGCCGCGGTCTCCACCCCCTCGGCCAGAACCTCCATGCCCATGCTCTGCCCCATGGCAATCACAGCATGGCTGATCGCCATATCGTCAGCACTTTGAGGAATGTCGCGAATGAAACTCTGATCGATCTTGAGCAGATCGATGGGGAAACGCTTGAGGTGTGCCAGCGATGAGTAGCCGGTGCCAAAGTCATCAATCGCCAGGCGCAAGCCCAGGTTCTTCAAGTTGCGCAGCACCACCAGCGCTTCATCTGGGCGCTCTGCCAGTGCGCTTTCTGTGATTTCCAGCTCCAGACACTCTGCAGGCAGGCCCGAGCGCTCCAGCGCCTTGCGCGTGCAGCCGACAATATCGGTCAGCAGAAACTGGTGCAGCGACACATTGACCGCCACAGAGATGGCGGGCAAGCCCTGATCCCGCCACGACTGCGCCTGGCAGCATGCCTGCTCCAGCCCCCAGGCACCCAGCGGACCAATCAAGCCAGAGGTTTCCGCCACAGGGATAAAGCGCCCCGGTGAGATCATGCCTTCTACCGGATCGAACCAGCGCATCAGGGCCTCGCAGCCAATGATGCTGCCTGAGGCGATATCAATTTGCGGCTGGTAAAACAGTTGCAGATGCCCTTGCGCCAAGGCGTTGCGCAGGCGTGACTCCAGCGCTATGCGCTCACGGGCGGCCAGCGTCATGTTTTCGCTGAAGAAACACCACAGATTGCTGCCGCCCTTGCCCTCTTTGGCGCCATACACCGCCGCATGTGCGCCCTGCACCAAAGACGCAGCATTTTGCGCATGCTGCGGGTAGCAGCAAATGCCGGCACTCACGCTCACCACCACGGCAAAACCATCGGGGGATTTCCATGGCTGGCCCGCCGCCTGAATCAGAGACTCGGCGATAGCTGAAGCGTCTTCAGGACGACTCAGATGGCGCGCCAGGACAACAATTTCATCACCGGCCATGCGCGCAATGGCATCACCGCGGCGCAGTGCCGTTTGCATCTGCCTGGCGGCATGGCGCAGCACCTCATCGCCCACGGCATGGCCATAGCTGTCATTGACGTCCTTGAACCGATCCAGATTCAGCAAAATCACGGCCATGTTTTCACCACGGCCATCGGCAGACTCGACCAGTCGTGTGAGCTCATGCACAAACCATGTGCGATTGGACAGGCCCGTCAACGCATCACTGTGTGCCATGACCTGCAACTGGTGCTCACGCTCTTTCTCTTGCGAGATATCGGTAAACATGCACACGTAATGCGTTGTCTTGCCGCACGCGTCGTGCACTGCATTCAAGGACATGCGCTCGGGGAAAACTTCCCCGTTCTTGCGTTTGTTCCAGATCTCTCCGCGCCAGTGGCCTGTGCGGTGCAGGCTGTCCCACATGTCGTCGTAAAAGGCTTTCTCGTGCTTGCCAGACTTGAATTCCGAAGGACGCTTGCCAATCAACTCTGAGGGTTCGTACCCCAGCAGACGAGAAAATGCGGCATTGGTCGACAAAATATTGCTGTGTGCATCGGTCACCACAATGCCTTCGGCCGTGTTGTCCACCACCGTGGCCGCCAAGCGCAGGCGCTCTTCTTCCTGACGCTGCTGGGTTTTGTCCGAAATGATGCCGGAAAAGCGCACAGGCTTGCCCAGTGCATCCAGATGGCGAGCGCCACGCGCTTCAAACCAGCGGTACTCGCCATCAAAGCCCAGTACACGGGCCGTCACTACAAACGGGCATCCGGTCTTCAAAGTCAGGCGGGCTTGCTTGCGCACCATCTCCCGGTCTTCCGGGTGAATGCGGGAGCGGAAACGAAAGTCACGCGCGAAATCAGCGCCCTCGTAGCGCATCATGCTGGCGACGCCCTGAGAGAAGGTGTGACGCAGGTGCTCCAGATCCCAGTCCCACATGCCGCTGCCATCCAGTGCCAGGCTCAGCTGCTCTTCACTCTTGACCAGATCGTTGCGTGCAGCCACGCGGCGCTGCTCAGCACGCCGGGCCTGGTGCAACAGCCAGCCGGCATAGCAGCCAGAGACCAGTACAAATATGTAATCCTGTGCACGCAGCAGCACGACATAAAGCTCGCGGTCCTCCACCAGCTGCGCCAGCACGACATTACCCGTACTAAACCACAGCACTCCTGCTGCCAAATACAGCACCACGGCACGCCAAGGCGCCAGATGCGGCACAGAGCCCTCGTGTTGCATGTATTCCCTCAAATCCCATTGAACCCCGGCCATGCTGCGACAATTGCCGTGCTATGACCCAAGCCTATATCCTTACTCTATCCTGCCCAGACCGCCGTGGCCTGGTGCATGCCGTCTCTGGTTTCTTGCTGGAGCAAGGCGCCAACATTGAAGAAGCCTCGCAGTTCAACGACAGTGCCACGGGCCTGTTTTTCATGCGGGTCCAGTTCGCCTGTGACAGCGCTGACATTGCAGCCCTCAAGGAAGCCACCGCCACCATGGCTGCCACCTATGGCATGAAATGGGGCCTGCACTCCATTGCCGAACGCATGAAGACCGTTCTCATGGTCAGCCGCCAAGGCCACTGCCTGAACGACTTGCTGTTCCGCTGGAAATCTGGCCAGCTGCCTGTCGATATCAAAGCCATCATCAGCAACCACCGCGACTTTTACCAACTCGCGGCCAGCTACAACATTCCCTTCCATCACATTCCTGTGACGGCAGCCACCAAAGCCCAAGCCGAAGCAAAACAGTTTGAGATTATCGAGGCTGAAGGTGCCGAGCTTGTGATTCTGGCGCGTTATATGCAAGTACTTTCCAATGACTTGTGTCAAAAACTAGCAGGACGTGCCATCAATATTCACCACAGTTTCCTGCCCAGCTTCAAAGGTGCCAAGCCTTACTATCAGGCGCATGATCGCGGAGTGAAGCTGATTGGTGCTACGGCCCACTATGTGACCGCCGATCTGGACGAAGGCCCGATCATCGAACAAGACGTGGCGCGTGCAGACCATACAGACACCGTAGATGACCTGACCACCCGCGGCCAGGACACCGAAAGCCAGGTATTGGCCCGCGCCGTGAAGTGGCACAGCGAGCGCCGCGTCATTTTGAACGGCCACAAAACCGTTGTGTTCCGCTGATCACGCACCGCTCACAAAGAAAAAGCATCAAGCGCTTGTTGTATCTTACTTTCAGAGTGATTACATTATGAAAACAAATACCAGCAAGTGCTTTTTGCTTTTAAAAGCATAGCTTTTGCGATTTTCCCCCTCGACCGCGAAAAGCCCCATGTCAAGCCCACGCAACAACGGCCAGCGCCCCACACGTTTTTTTGACAGCCGTTCGGCCCGGCGCATTCCGCCTATCCAATGCCTGCTGACCTTTGAAGCCCTGGCCCGCTTGCGCAGCGTGACGCAAACGGCTGAAGAGCTCAACGTCACCCCCAGTGCGGTCAGCCACCGCATGCGTCAGCTCGAGCAGGTGCTGGGCACACTTCTGTTTGGCCGCACCGATTTTTCGCTCACCTCTGACGGGCAGAACTACCTGCAGCAAGTGCGCGAAGGTCTTGGAGCTTTGCAGTGCTTTCCCAATCACCCGGTGACAACGGGCCGCGCACGGCTCAAGATTGCGGTCACTCCTACATTTGCACGTTGCATGCTGATACCGCGCCTGGCGCAGTTCACCGAGGCATACCCGGAAATTGACCTCACCTTGCAAGTCGCCATTCCGCTGCTGGATGTGGTGGCTGAAGACGCCGACCTGATGGTGCGCTACGGCCCCGGCCACTATGCCGACGTGGAGCACCGCGAAATTGCACGCGATGTTTACACCCCGCTGGCATCGCCCGCCTTTCTGCGCCAGCATGGCCCGGTTGAAAAGCCTGAAGACCTGATGGAGCTGCCATTGCTGCGCAGCCCGCTGGAGTCGTGGCGCCCCTGGTTCCAGGCCGCCGGGCTGGATTGGGCAGAGCCTACCGAAGGCTCACAGTTCAATGACGTAGGTTTGCTGTGCGATGCGGCAGCCGCCGGATTAGGTGTTGCCCCCGTGCGGCTCAAACTGGGAGCCCCCTGGCTGGACAACGGCACGCTGGTGCGCATGTTTGACCTGGACGTAGAGAGCCAGCATGCCCACTACCTGTGCTGGCGCACCGGCACCATGGACCGCTGGGAATGCCAGGCCTTTGCCGAATGGCTGGCCAAAACGATGTGATCTGCCGGTACACCCACCTCGTAGCAAAGGGCTTGCCGCAGCAGGCAGGCCGCTTTCAGCACAATATCCAGCGGTACTCAATGCCCTGGCGCCTCTGACTTCCAATAAAAACAGGCTGCAGCGCTTATTCAAACAGCGCAAGCAGCTCACTTTTTACAATCTCAGAACGCCCTTGGCGTGATGCTTTCACGCCCGCTTGCAAGAAAAATCACAAGGCACGCATCGCCACTTGCTCTACAGTCAAGCGCTATGACGACTGCCAGCCTTTCCGAACGTGCTGCCCGCCAAGCCGAGGTAGTGCACGCCCTGTCCCAGCACGTGCCTGCGCACGCCTTGCTGTGGCACAGCGAA
The DNA here is from genome assembly GCF_014836675.1 of Comamonas avium. Lineage (GTDB taxonomy): Bacteria > Pseudomonadota > Gammaproteobacteria > Burkholderiales > Burkholderiaceae_C > Comamonas > Comamonas avium. The sequence continues at coordinate 150,624 of NZ_JACSQK010000003.1, read as the reverse complement.
GACACCACCCCCTATGAGTGCGACGGCCTGACCGCCTACCGCCAAAGGCCCCTGGTGGTCTGCCTGCCCGAAACGTACGAGCAAGTGCAGGCCGTGCTCCAGGCCTGCCATGCCATCAACGCACCTGTTGTGGCACGTGGTGCGGGCACGGGGCTTTCTGGCGGTGCCATGCCCCATGCGTTGGGAGTAACGCTGTCGCTGGCCAAGTTCAATCAGATCCTCAAAGTCGACGCCACCAGCCGCACAGCCGTTGTGCAGTGCGGCGTGCGCAATCTGGCGATCAGCGAAGCTGCCTCGCCCCACGGCCTGTACTACGCCCCCGATCCCAGCAGTCAGATTGCCTGCACCATCGGCGGCAATGTGGCTGAGAACTCCGGCGGTGTGCACTGCCTCAAATACGGCCTGACCGTGCACAACGTGCTGAAGGTCAAAGGCTTCACCATTGCGGGCGAGCCCGTGGAGTTCGGCTCTGACGCGCTGGATGCCCCCGGCTACGACCTGCTGGCCGCCATGGTCGGCAGCGAAGGCATGCTGGCCGTGGTGACCGAGGTCACCGTCAAGCTCATTCCCAAGCCCATGCTGGCGCGCTGCATCATGGCCAGCTTTGACGACATACGCAAAGCGGGCGATGCCGTGGCCGCAGTGATTGCCGCAGGCATCATCCCCGCCGGGCTGGAGATGATGGACAAGCCCATGACCGCCGCGGTAGAAGATTTCGTCAAGGCAGGCTATGACCTGACGGCCGAAGCCATTTTGCTGTGCGAGTCCGACGGCACCCCTGAAGAGGTGGAGGAAGAAATCGGCCGCATGAGCGATGTACTGCGCAGCGCCGGTGCCACCGCCATCACGGTGAGCAACAGCGAAGAAGAGCGCATGCGCTTTTGGAGCGGGCGCAAGAACGCCTTTCCTGCCAGTGGCCGTATCAGTCCCGACTACATGTGCATGGACTCGACCATTCCACGCAAGCGGCTGGCTGACATCCTGCTGGCCATCCAGGAGATGGAAAAAAAGTACCAGCTGCGCTGCGCCAACGTTTTCCACGCCGGCGACGGCAATCTGCACCCGTTGATTCTGTTTGATGCCAACGATGCCGATCAGCTGCATCGCTGCGAACTGTTTGGTGCCGACATTCTGGAGACCAGCGTGGCCATGGGCGGCACCGTGACCGGCGAACACGGCGTGGGCGTGGAAAAGCTCAACAGCATGTGCACACAGTTCACCACCGAAGAAAACCTGCAGATGTTTGCGCTCAAGGCAGCGTTTGACCCGGCAGGCCTGCTCAACCCGGGCAAGGTCATTCCCACGCACAACCGCTGTGCCGAATACGGCAAGATGCTGGTGCGTGGCGGTCAGATCAGCCACCCCGATCTGCCGCGTTTTTAACCGTGCGCCCGCACTAAAACACCCCGTCTTGCCACCACAACGTGGGGCTTGGCATCTGACTTTGCCCGTGTCTCACGGGCATTTTCTTTTCCAGCCTTGCTCCTGACGAATGTGCGCCATTTTTGCAAACGGGCACCTGCACGTGCGCGCACGGCCCTGTCTGAAAGACCTCCCCAGGCCAGCACAGCGCTGAATACCCCGTTCATTCGTCCAACACCCTCAGAGCACCTGCAGGCGGGCGTGTGATCGTGGAGAGAAAACCGGCCATCGGCCCAAAAACTTGACTTTGCTCAAGAAGTCTCCGACATATGGCTTTCACACTGTCAGGCAAGCATGGTCATACCCCGTGACCCATGTACCGATTCTGGACAGGCCTTACCGAGTGTTTTGCGATGCATCCACCTGCTTTTCCACCTCATTTGCACCGCTGCGTGTGTGTGGCAGCCGCGCTGTGTGCCGCCTTGCTCAGCGGTTGTGCCCCGGCCTCCCGGCCACTGGCCCAGCCAGACATCACGGCCCTGCCCAGCCAGTGGCCTGCAGACAGCCATGCCAGCAAAGTGCAGCACGCCACCGTTTTGCCCGACTGGCGCACCATGGTGCAAGACCCCACGCTGGCCCAGCTGCTGGAGCGGACACTGATCTACAACCACGACCTGAAGCTGGCGCTGCTGCGCGTGCAGGAGGCCCGCGCCGCCCACGGCATTCAGCGTGCCGACCGCTTTCCCACACTGGCAGTGGGCAGCAACCATGCCCGTGCCCGCGTACCGGGTGACCTGAACATCAGCGGCCGCCCGGTTACCGGCAGCGACCACGAAGTGTTCGTGGGACTCAACAGCTGGGAGCTGGATCTCTGGGGCCGCGTACGCAGTCTGGACGAGGCCGCGCTGCAGCAGTATCTGGCCACTGCCGCTGGTGCGCAGGCCACCCAGCTGAGCCTGATGAGCCAGGTGGCGCGCAGCTATCTGGCACTGCGGGAGCTGGATGACCGCTTGCACCTGGCGCGCAGTACGGTGGAAAGCCGTGCAGAAACGCTGCGCATTTTTACCCGCCGCTATGAAGTCGGAAGTACGTCCAGATACGCGCTCACTCAGGTGCAAAGCCTGCACAACCAGGCGCGTTCACTGGCTGTGTCGCTGCAGCAGGAGAGGGCGCAGATTGCGCACGCGCTGGCACAAATGACGGGGCAGGCAGTGGTCGCACTGCCTGCCATGGCTCCTGGAACACCCATCTTTCGCGAAGTCCCGGCAGGCTTGCCCTCAAGCCTGCTGCAGGCACGGCCCGACATCGTCTCGGCCGAATACCAGTTGCAGGCTGCACAGGCCCAGGTGTCAGCTGCACGGGCGGCCTTCTTTCCACGCATTGCGCTGACCGGCAGTTTTGGCACCGGCAGCGCGCAGCTGGACGGCCTGTTTGATGCAGGCAGCAGAGCATGGACTTTTGCACCCAGCATCTCGCTGCCCATCTTCGACGGTGGCCGCCGCAGCGCCAATCTGGATCTGGCCACCGTGCGCCAGCACAGCGCTGTAGCCAGCTACGAGCGCAGTGTGCAGAGCGCGTTCCGCGAAGTGGCCGATGCACTGTCGGCCCGCCACTATCTGGCCCAGCAAACCCAGGTACAGCAAGACAACCTGCAGGCGCTGCAAGAACGCGCCCGGCTGGCCCAGTTGCGCTACGACAACGGTGCCTCGCCCTATCTGGACGTACTGGATGCCCAGCGCGAACTGCTGACCGCCGCGCAGCAGGCCGTGCAGGCGCACTACGCGCTGCAGGCCGCTCAGATCAGCCTGTACACCGCCCTGGGGGGAGCGCCTGCTACTGCGCCGTCCTCCTTCGTCACCCCTTAACCGAATGTCTATCGCCATGCCTGTGTCTGCCCGTACCAAAAAATCCCTCACCCTCGTGGCCGTCGCCGCAGCCCTGGTGCTGGCCGGTGGCTATGCCTGGAAACAATGGCAGGACAGCCAGACAGACACCGGTCTGGCCAGCGGCAACGGCCGTATCGAGGCCACCGAGATTGATGTCGCCACCAAGCTCGGCGGTCGTGTGCAAGACATTCTGGTCACCGAAGGCGCTTTCGTGAAAGCCGGCGAGCCTCTGGCACACATGCAGATTCACACCCTGCAAGCCCAGCACGCCGAGGCCGTGGCGGGCAAGGACCGCGCCGTACATGCCGTGGCGGCAGCCAAGGCTCAGGTAGCCTTGCGCGAGAGCGACCACGTGGCCGCACTGGCCCTGGTGAGCCAGCGCGAAGCCGAACTGGATGCCGCCCGCCGCCGTCTGGCCCGCTCCGAAACGCTGACCAAAGAAGGTGCCAGCTCCATGCAGGAGCTGGACGATGACCGTGCCCGCGTGCGCAGTGCCGAGGCCGCACTCAAAGCCACGCAGGCCCAGGTTGCCGCCGCCAAAGCCGCCATCGAAGCGGCCCGCGCCAACGTGACGGGCTCGGACTCTGCCGTCACGGCAGCCGCTGCCACGGTGCAGCGCATCAATGCCGAACTCGACGACAGCACGCTCACCGCGCCACGCGACGGGCGTGTGCAGTTTCGTCTGGCTCAGCCGGGCGAAGTACTGGGCGCTGGCGGCAAAGTCCTGAATCTGGTGGACCTGTCAGACGTGTACATGGGCTTTTTCCTGCCCGAGACCGTCGCTGGCCGTGTGGCGCTGGGGTCTGAGGTGCGCATCGTGCTGGATGCCGCCCCGCAATGGGTCATTCCGGCCACCGTATCCTTCGTGGCCAGCACCGCGCAGTTCACGCCCAAAACGGTAGAAACTGCCAGCGAACGCCAAAAACTCATGTTCCGCGTCAAGGCGCAGATCGATCCGCAGTTGCTGCAAAAGCACCTTCAGCAGGTCAAGACCGGTCTGCCCGGTCAGGCCTGGGTACTGGCCGAACCCGGGGCACAGTGGCCTGCCCACCTGCAGGTGAAGCTGCCGGAGTAAACAGGCATGGCCGCATCCTCTTTGGCGCCCCCTGTCGCCCGCCTGCAGGACGTGCACCTGCGCTATGGCAAGACCGTCGCTTTGCGCGGCATCACGCTGGACATTCCTGCCGGTGGCATGGTGGGCCTGATTGGCCCTGACGGCGTGGGCAAGTCCAGTCTGCTGTCATTGCTGTCGGGCGCACGCGCCGTGCAGCAGGGCCAAATCCGGGCACTGGATGGCGACATGCGCAGCAAAGCGCACCGGGACCGTGTCTGCCCGCGCATTGCCTACATGCCCCAGGGGCTGGGCAAGAACCTCTACCCCACGCTGTCGGTTGAAGAGAATCTGCAGTTTTTTGGCCGCCTGTTTGGCCACAATGCCGCTGAGCGCAGCTCCCGCATTGATGATTTGACGCAAAGCACCGGGCTGTACAAATTTTTGCAGCGCCCTGCGGGCAAGCTGTCAGGGGGCATGAAGCAGAAACTGGGGCTGTGCTGCGCGCTGATTCACGACCCTGACTTGCTGATTCTGGACGAACCCACTACCGGCGTAGACCCGCTGGCACGTGCCCAGTTCTGGGACCTGATCCAGCGCATCCGCACCACACGCCCGCAAATGAGCGTGCTGGTGGCCACCGCCTATATGGATGAGGCCCAGCGCTTTGACTGGCTGGTCGCCATGGATGACGGCCAGATACTGGCCACCGGCACACCAGCTGAGCTGCTGGCGCGCACCGACACGCAATCGCTGGAAGCGGCTTTCATTGCCCTGCTGCCCGAGGCCAAGAAGCGCGACCACGCCGAGGTGGTCATACCGCCACTGCAAGCAGATGACGCCGACATCGCCATTGAGGCCCAAGACCTCACCATGCGCTTTGGCGACTTTGTGGCCGTGGACCATGTGAATTTCCGCATCCGTCGAGGCGAAATCTTTGGTTTTCTGGGCTCCAACGGCTGCGGAAAATCCACCACCATGAAGATGCTGACCGGGCTGATGCCGGCCAGCGAGGGCCAGGCCTGGCTGTTCGGCAAGGCTGTGAACCCCAACGACATCGCCACCCGCAAGCGCGTGGGCTATATGTCGCAGGCTTTTTCGCTGTATGGCGAGCTGACGGTGGAGCAAAATCTGGTGCTGCATGCCCGGCTGTTCCATGTGCCCGAAGCCGAGGTGCCCGCACGCGTGCAAGCAATGATGGAGCGCTTTGGCCTGACCCAGGAGCGCCACGATCTGCCCGACAAGCTGCCACTGGGCCTGCGCCAGCGCCTGTCGCTGGCCGTGGCCATGGTGCACCGGCCCGAGCTGCTGATTCTGGACGAACCCACCTCGGGTGTAGACCCGGTGGCGCGCGACCAGTTCTGGCGCCTGCTGGTGGAGCTGTCGCGCCGTGACCGGGTGACCATTTTCATCTCCACCCACTTCATGAACGAGGCCGCACGCTGCGACCGCATGTCCATGATGCACGCGGGCAAGGTGCTCGACAGCGACACTCCCGCAGCCCTGACGGCCAAGCGCGGCGCTGCCACGCTGGAAGAGGCTTTCATTGGCTATCTGGTGCAAGCCTCGGGCGAGGCCGCTCCGCAGCTGGATGCAAAAAAAGAAGCTGTTTTCGCTGACACAGCAAGCACTTCAGCAACGAATGCATCTGACAACCTTGATACAAGCGCGCAAGACGCCCCTGTATCTGCAGTATCTGCAGCCCCAGCCCGCTTCAGCCTGCAGCGCCTGTGGAGTTATCTGTGGCGCGAATCGCTGGAGCTGCAGCGCGACCCGGTGCGCGCCACGCTGGCGCTGGTGGGTTCGCTGGTGCTGATGGTGGTGATCGGCTTTGGTATCAGCATGGACGTGGAGGACCTGAAGTTCGCCGTCCTTGATCGCGACCAGAGCACCTTGAGCCAGAGCTACACGCAAAGCCTGTCGGGCTCACGTTACTTTATTGAGCAGCCGCCCCTGACTTCGTACGAAGACCTGGACCGGCGCATGAAGAGCGGAGCCATCGCACTGGCCATCGAGATACCACCCGGGTTTGGCCGCGACGTGCTGCGCGGCAGCCCCGTGGCCATCGGCGCATGGTTTGACGGGGCCATGCCCCAGCGGGGCGAAACCATCAAAGGCTATGTACAAGGCATGCACCAGCACTGGCTGGCGCAGCAGGTGCGCGAGCGCATGGGCGTACAAATGGGCAGCCAGGTGGCAATAGAAACCCGCTTTCGCTACAACCCCGATGTCAAAAGCCTGCCCGCCATGGTGCCTGCCGTCATCCCCATGCTGCTGCTGATGTTCCCTGCCATGCTCACTGCGCTGGCGGTGGTGCGCGAGAAAGAGCTGGGCTCCATCGTCAACCTGTATGTGACGCCGGTGACACGCACGGAATTCCTGCTGGGCAAGCAACTGCCCTATGTGGCCCTGGCTTTGCTCAACTACCTGCTCATGTGCGCTCTGGCGGTGTTTGCCTTCGGCGTGCCCATGACTGGCAGCTTTATCGCTCTGACGCTGGCCGCCGTGCTCTTTGCCATCATCGCCACAGGCATGGGGCTGCTGGCATCGGCCATCACACGCAGCCAGATTGCGGCCATGTTCTTTGCCATGCTGGGCACCCTGATTCCGGCCACGCAGTTCTCGGGTCTGACCGATCCGGTCTCGTCACTGGAGGGCGCGGGCCGCTGGATTGGTGAAATCTACCCCGCCACGCACATGTTCGCCATCAGTCGCGGCGTGTTCAGCAAGGCGCTGGGGCTGCACGATCTGGCCAGTGCCTATGTGCCGCTGCTGCTCGCTATCCCCATCATCATGGGCATTGCCATCTGGGCACTGCCCAAGCAAGAGAAATGATGGAACACCCCCATGAGTCGCTGCACGCCCTCCCCCTGCCTGCCGCTGCGGGGCAGCTCCTGTGAAGTATTGGAAAGACAGCCATGCTGCATAGCTTGAAAAACATCTGGCGCCTGGGCATCAAAGAACTGTGGAGCCTGTGGCGTGACCCGGTGATGCTGGTGCTCATCGTCTACACCTTCACCGCATCGGTCTACACCTCCGCATCGGCCATGCCCGAGACGCTGCACCACGCGCCCATTGCCATCGTGGACCAGGACCAGTCGCCCCTGTCGGCACGCATTGCCTCGGCTTTTTACCCGCCACAGTTCATGCCGCCACAGATGATGCAATGGCAGCAGGTAGACCCCGGCATGGATGCAGGTCGTTTCACTTTTGCGCTGATCATTCCCCCCGGGTTTCAGCGCGACGTGCTGGCAGGCAAGAAAGCACAGCTGCAGCTGAATGTGGATGCCACGCGCATGAGCCAGGCCTTCTCAGGCAGTGGCTACATCCAGCAGATCGTGCTGGCCGAGATCAACGAGTTCACCCAGCGCCACCGCAGCGCCAGCACACTGCCGGTGGACTTGGAGCTGCGTGCCCGCTTTAACCCCTCGCTGAACAAGATCTGGTTTGGCGGGCTGATGCAGATCATCAACAACGTGACCATGCTGTCCATCATCCTGACCGGCGCGGCCCTGATCCGCGAGCGCGAACACGGCACCATTGAGCACTTGCTGGTCATGCCTGTTACGCCCACCGAAATCATGCTGGCCAAAGTCTGGTCCATGGGTGCCGTAGTGCTGCTGGCGGCTGGCGTTTCTCTCAATCTGGTGGTGCGTGGCTTTTTGCAGGTGCCTATTGAAGGCAGCATTCCGCTGTTCATGGCCGGGGCGGCACTGTGCCTGTTTGCCACCACGGCCATGGGCATCTTCATGGCTACCGTGGCGCGCTCCATGCCGCAGTTCGGCCTGCTGATGGTGCTGACACTGCTGCCGCTGCAACTGCTGTCGGGGGGCATGACGCCGCGCGAGTCCATGCCTGAACTTGTGCAGAACATCATGCTGCTGGCCCCCACCACCCACTTTGTAGAACTGGGCCAGGCCATTTTGTACCGCGGCGCGGGGCTGGAAGTGGTGTGGAAGCCCTTTTTGGCGCTGGCCGTGATCGGGGCCGTGCTGTTTGCGCTGTCGCTGGCGCGCTTTCGCAAAACCATCAGCCAGATGGCCTGAGCGCACCCCGCACAGGCCGCTACCGCGCTGCTGCCTTGCTGCGCTGCATCAGGTGCAAGGCCAGCGCGTGGTAGGCCGGCAGCGACGTGGCATCGCTGGCCGCATTGGCAGCCACCGGGTGCGAGGCAAAGCGGGCAATCACCATCTCGGCTTTCGGATCCACATAGATGGTTTGCCCATGCACCCCGCGTGCAGCAAAAGCGCCGTGGTCGTTGTTCGTAACCCACCACATATTGGCGTACGACCAGCCGGGCAGCTGCGTGTAGCCCGCTTTGGCAAAGGCGGCAGGGTCTCCACCGCGGCGAATGTCTGCCACGGCTGCGGCTGGCAGCACGCGCTGGCCATGGAACACACCGCCATTGCGCACCATTTCACCGAAGCGTGCCATGTCGCGCAGCCCCAGATTCAGGCCACCTCCCGCAAATGGTGTGCCAATCGAGTCCACACTCATGTACGCGTCCTGTTCGGTGCCCAGGCGGCTCCAGATACGCTCTGACAGCAGTTGCGCGACCGAACGCCCCGTGACCCGCGCCAGCACCCAGCCCAGCGCATCGGTATTGGCCGTGCGGTAACCAAACGCCTCACCATGCTTGCCTTCGGGCTGCACGGTCTCCAGAAATTCATAGTACGTACGCGGGCCGCTGTAATCGGCCGGCTTGGGCAGCGGATTGCCTGCTGCGGCATGCGCCCAGACTTCGGCTTTCGGGTCGGCATAGTCTTCGCTGAAGCGAATGCCGGTGGTCATGTCCATCACCTGCCGCACCGTCGCGCTGCCAAAGGCCGAAGTGGCCAGCTCAGGCACATAGTCGGCCACACGCCGCGCAGCATCGAGCTTGCCTTCGGCCACCAGCATGGCGGCCAAGGTGCCGACAAACGATTTAGTGACCGACATGGCGGCATGCTGGCCGTCTGGCTTCAGTACCCCGAAATAGCGCTCATAGATCACCTTGCCCCGGTGCAGCACCACGATACCGTCGGTGTAATTGACGGGCAGCGATTGCTGCCACGTCATGGGCCTGTCTGAGCCAGTGGGGATAAACGTCACCGCGTCAATATCGCTGCGCAGCGCTCGTGGCAGAGCCACCGGGGCACCCAAGCCGCGCGAGACGTTCACCGTGGGCATCAACTGGCGAAAATGGGACACGCTCCAGCGCATGGCGGGAAACTGAAAGTACGAGCCATCGTCAAAACGCAAAATGCGGTCTGCTGGCGGTGGCGAGCCCACCATCCAGCCCAGCTTGGCGGGGTCGCTGGCTGCGGCATCGGGGTAGTCGGGTTGCGCGGCCATGACACTGCCTGCCAGCGCACTGAGGCAGGCCAGAGTGACCAGGGATGGCACCTTGGAGGGAATGCTGCGTCGCGATGTCTGTGTCATGGTCTGGCTCGCAAAAAATTCAATGAAAGAGGCCGTATCAGGCTGGGTCAGCCCCATCTTCGCTGCACCCAGTCTTGCTGGTCAAACCACAGCAAAAACCCCGTAAAGAACTTACCTAAAACCAGTACATGCAACGGCGTGTCTTGTCAGGGAAACCATGTCGTTGAGGCCTTGGGCGCACGGCGGTATTGAAAAGAACTTTTCACCCATTCGCTGACCGGCGCTTCTTCGCGCAAGCCCTGTAGCCGCGAGCCATGTTTGCTTTTACAGTGCAGCCAATCACTTCCAAGGAGCACCCATGGCCAGCGGCGGCGGAGACTGGAAAGACATGTACATGGCCGCCGAGCGCGGCGATGTGGACTGTGTGCGTTTTCATCTGAGCGAAGGTGTGGATGCCAACTACCAGCACCCTGAGGTGATGTTGTCGGCACTGGTGATCAGCATCATCCACGGCCACACCGAAGTGGCGCGCCTGCTGCTTGCGCACGGTGCCAACCCCAACCTGCCCGCACAGCTTGGCAGCCTCACCCCCTTGCAAGCCGCGCGGCAGTACGAACGCACAGAGTTGCAACAACTTTTGCAGACATTGGGTGCCAAAGAAACTGCAACTGCGCGCACACGCTTTTGGCAGCGCTGGTTACCGGTGTAGAACGCCCAGGCAGAAAGCTTGCAACGCACGCGATTTCAGGCATCGCGCCACAATGCCGGGTTCATGCAGATCGCCTTTCCTATTCGCACACCATGACTGAACTCAGCTTTGAAGAACACCTGAACTCGGGCAACGCCTTGGTCGAGCAGGCCCAGCAGGCAGCCACCACCGATTTCCAGCGCGCCCGCGCACTGTGGCAAGAAGCTGGCAAGCACTTTTATCTTGCCCATCAGGCTGATTTGAACCACACCGAAGCGGCTTTCCGCCTGGCACAGGCCTGGATGGCCGAAGCCTACGCACTGCAAAAAGAAGACTCTGCCAACGCCTTGCTCATGTGGAGCAACGCTGCAGCCCAATGCGAGCTGGCCTTTGATCTGGACCCAGAAAATGGCCGCATCGCCATGACGGCGGCCAGCTGCCACCACTTTTCGGGCGAGCACGACGCCGCCAAAGCCTGGAAGCAAATTGGTGAACACCTGCTGCAAGACGCACAGGCCGCCGCCCAGCAGGCACGCGACGACGCGTAAACGATAAAAAAAGAGCACCCAGCGCTGATAGCGCTTTGTTCTTGAATAGTTTGAATGCGTCCACGCTGATTCAAAGAGAGTAAGCAGCCCCTTTTCAAGGGGCACATCTTCGTAAAAAGCTCCCAGCGATGTGATGGAGTCAGTCTCCAATTTTGCTCACGACCTCAACCACAGCAGCCTGCCTCGCAGGCCATGCAGAATCTGCAAGTGCGGATGTCGTGCAACGCCACCACAAAAAAAGGGAGCGCATAAGCAGCTCCCCTTTTGATTGCGCTTTCGGTGATCAGCGGCTCAGCGCTGGAGTCGTGGCGCTACACGCGACGCCCACAACGTTGTCACAACGGGCGTGAGGATGGCCGTCACCACCACACAGGCGGCCACCAGGGCCGTAGCGGCAGGGGCCGAAGGGGCGAACTGAGGCGCGGCCTGGGCCACAAGGTGGGGCGTGGCCACCGCAGCACCCGCCGTGCTGGAAGCTGCAATGCCGGCAGTGCCGCGGCCACCGCCCAACACAATGTCCGACACCACCAAGGCCGTGCCCGACACCACCATCACAGCCACGCCTAGCAGCACGCCCAGCAGGCCGGTGTCCACAATCACGCTCAGGTTGATGGTGTTGCCCAGCGAAAACGCGAAAAATGGAATCAGGATGCGTGTGGCCTTGGAGAAGAATTCGCGCAGCTCCTCATCCAAATTGCCAAGCGTGAAACCAATCAGAAAGGGAATGATCACGCCCGCGAGCAGTTGTGGCTCAAAGACGGCCAGGCCTGTCGATCCTAGGATGATCATGGTCACCAGTGGACCGGACTCCATGCCGATCAGCACCGCAGCGCCAGCTTCCTCCTTGGAGCCGTACTCCTCCATCAAGGAGGCGTAAAGGCCCGCATTGGTCATATCCAGCGCCGCTACCACCGCCAGCACCGACAGGCCGACGAAAAAGCCCGACTGTATGCCTTCAATGGGCAGCCAGCGTGACAACACCAGCGCCACCAGCCATGCCATGCCGACCTTGGCACCGATCAGCGCCCCGGATTTACGCAGCACTGTGCCGGTGGCACGAATGTGGATGGATGCGCCCAAGCAGAACAGCCAGACCGCGAGGATAGGGACAACGCCGGTAATCAACCCGTTGGTGAACGAGCCGAAGTACTTGCCAGTGCCGGGCCAGAAAGTGTGCAGCACGGCCCCGAGCAATAAGGGAACCAGCATCATACCGCCAGGAATTTTTTCAATGGTGCGTTTGATTTTCATAAAACATCTCTGTGAAAGAACTACAAAAACCGCACCCATGCCATCCAATCAACGCAGTCCAGCGTATGAGTACAGCTTCAGCGGATGGTGATCTCGGGCGCTTCTTTTATATGAAATCATTTTTTGCTAATAAAAATAATGGCATTTACCCTTGCCTTCTACTTACGCAGCTTACTTAAGGGAAATTACTGATTCTTTTGCATTTCTTGCCTAGATACATTGCACATCTTGGTGAAATTTGATTTCATATAAGAAATCGTTTTTCACTTTTAATGATTTGCAGAGCCAAAGGAGCAGCAATGAAACGTGTAGAAGGCAAAACGGCCCTGGTCACCGCCGCAGGCAAGGGCATTGGCCGGGCCAGCGCCTTGGCGCTGGTGCATGATGGCGCCACGGTATGGGCCACAGATGTGGATGAGCAGGCGCTGGCCGAGTTGGCCACCGAGGCCGCGAAGGAAGGCCTGACCGGACTGAAGACCGCCCGGCTGGACGTGCTCGACACGGCTTCCGTGCAGGCCTTTGCCACGCGCACAGGCAAGGTGGATGTACTGTTTAATTGCGCCGGCTTCGTACACAGCGGCAGCATCCTGCAATGCGAAGAGGCAGATTGGGATTTCAGCTTCGACCTGAACGCCAAGGCCATGTATCGCACCATCCGCGCGTACCTGCCAGCCATGCTGTCTGGCGGCGGCGCGTCCATCATCAACATGGCCTCCGCCGCATCCAGCGTCAAGGGCGTACCCAACCGCTTTGTCTATGGCGCGTCCAAGGCAGCGGTAATCGGCCTATCCAAGGCCGTAGCGGCGGACTATGTGCAGCAGGGCATACGCTGCAACGCCATCTGCCCCGGCACCATCGAATCGCCCTCACTGCAAAGCCGCATCCGAGCTCAGGCCGAACAGGCTGGCGCCGACGAGGCCACCATTCGCGCCGCTTTCGTGGCCCGCCAGCCCATTGGCCGCGTGGGCAGCGCCGCAGAAGTGGCTGCGCTGGTGGTCTATCTGGCCAGCGATGAATCGGCATTCACCACCGGCACCATCCATATGATCGATGGCGGCTGGTCGAATTAAACCCTCTGAGGCGCTTCATACCCTCCCCCCCAAAGGGAGACGTCCCTTGTCGGAGCCCCCACCGATGGGCCGTACCGGTTGTACAGGCAGCGCAACAGACACCTACTCTGAAGGAGAAAGAGCATGAAATTGGTACGTTACGGCCAGGCAGGTCAGGAAAAACCGGGACTCATCGATGCCCAGGGCCAAGTACGCGACCTCTCAACCTACGTGGCAGACATTGACGGCGCTGCGCTGTCGCCTGAGACACTGCAGCAACTGGCAGCCATCGACCCCGCCACACTGCCTGCGGTGCCAGGCCCCGTGCGCTACGGCCCGCCCGTTACGCGCATCGGCAAGATCATCTGCGTGGGCCTGAACTATGCCGACCATGCCGCAGAGACCAACTCGCCGATCCCCGCCGAGCCGATCATCTTCATGAAGCCCACCTCATCCATCATCGGGCCGAATGACACCGTGGTCATCCCGCGCGGCTCGGTCAAGACCGACTGGGAAGTGGAGCTGGGCGTGGTCATCGGCAAGAAGGCCTCCTACGTGGGCGAGGACGAGGCGCTGGACTACGTAGCCGGCTACACCGTAATCAACGACGTGTCCGAGCGTGAATACCAACTGGAGCGCGGCGGCACCTGGGACAAGGGCAAGGGCTGCGACACCTTCTCGCCCATTGGCCCGTGGATGGTGACGCGCGACGAAGTGGTCGACCCGCAGAACCTCAGCATGTGGCTCGATGTCAACGGCAAGCGCTACCAGAACGGCAGCACCCGCACCATGATCTTCACGGTCAGCAAGCTGGTGAGCTACATCAGTGAATTCATGTCGCTGCTGCCCGGCGACATCATCAGCACCGGCACTCCGCCCGGCGTTGGACTGGGGCAAAAGCCCCCTGTCTACGTGCAGGCTGGCGACACCATGCGCCTGAGCATTCAGGGCCTGGGCGAGCAGCAGCAGGCAACACGCGCTTGGTCGCGCGAACTGGCTTGATATAAAAGACATAGCAATCAGCGCAAGCAATTAAGTGCTTGAAAGCAAGCGTGCGGAAAGTTCTGCCGGATAACCGACGGCAGAAGTGCTGCTTTCCCCCATATCTTGCCACCACAAGACATGGGGGTGCGCACCGGCTCCGACCTCCGGCCTTCAGACAAAAACTGCCTGCTATCAAAGAAGATATAAAACCATAGCTGCAGCGCTTTTTATTTCTATATTTCAGTATTGAAAATTCCTGAAATCATGGATTTATCTACGCTGGCAGCTCACTTCAGCGGGCCATATCCGCCCAACGGGCCGCCAAAACGGCGGGTATCATCCCCCCAGCATGACTACACCCGCCAAAGACTCTCCCGATGAAGACCTGGGCGCCGAACGCGGCAGCCCGCGCTACAACGCCCCCGCGTTGGACAAGGGACTGGACATCCTTGAGGTGCTTGCCGACTCTATGGATGGCTGCACCCTCAATGAAATCGCCCAAAAGCTCGGGCGCAGCGTGAGCGAAATCTTCCGCATGGCAGTGACGCTGGAGCGCCGTGGCTATGTGATGGTGGACAGTGGAGACCGCTACACGCTGTCGCTCAAAATGTTCGAACTGGCGCACCGCCAGCGACCACTGCGCTCGCTGATTGCCGTTGCGCTGCCGCTCCTGCGTGAATTGGCCCACCGCGCGCGCCAATCGTGCCACCTGGCCATGTACCAAGGCGGACGGGTGGTGGTGATCGCGCAGGTGGACAGCCCCGAACGCTGGTCCTTCGGGCTGAAGATCGGCGTCATGATGGGGCTGACGGATACCTCATCCGGTCATGTCCTGCTGGCGTTCCGCGATGAGGTGGAGCGCGCGCGCATGCTGGCCGCGCACATCAAGGTCGATGGTGAATTAGCCATGGACCCCGGCGAGCTGTTCGAGATACTGCGCCAAGTGCGCGAGCGCGGCCATGCCGTCATGGACAGCCGCCAGATTCGCGGTGTCACCAATGTCGCCTATCCAGTCATGGGCAGTGCCGGTCAGGTCATTGCAGCGCTCAACGTGCCACATATCGAACGCATCGACGGGCAGGCCAGCCCCTCGCTGGAGCAAGTGAAGGCCATCGTTCACAGCATCACAACCCGCATTTCAGGGCTGATGGGCTACAGCGCCGACAACGGCCCCTACCAGGAATGACGTACAGAGCCCTTGAACGCTGGGGAGCATAAAAGCATCGCACCTCCAAATAAGAAGGTTCATCGCACATCACCGGGGGAACACTGACCGAATCTTCAGGTAGCTGTGCAGGCTCTGAACGAACCTGCTCAGTGCCCCAATGCTGCTTTGATGTGCTTGCTCACACCAGCGCGACCAGACTCGTCACACAAGGCATATACCGTCACTAATCGCTGATTGGCCGCCAACAGCTCATTGAGCTGTACTGCTTGCTGCGGCTGCAACTTATTGCGATTGCGAAACAGCAACCAGCATCTGGAATTGAGCACGACGCCGCCAAAGCCTGGAAGCAAATTGGTGAACACCTGCTGCAAGACGCACAGGCCGCCGCCCAGCAGGCACGCGACGACGCGTAAACGATAAAAAAAGAGCACCCATCACTGGCTGCTCTTAGTTTTCATATAGATTTATATCTAAAACGATTGCCTGATAAGCGAAGGCCGCTTTTTTTAACGAAGCAACCTTCACACACGCTTTTCTCGCACAGCGCTTGGCGCTGAGCCCTCAACGCTGGGCTGCGGCATACACCTGCTTGAGCTGCGCCACATTGCCGAGCAAGGCCGTTGGGCCAGTGCTGCCCATCAAGTACCAGCCCTTGGGGTCCAAAAACACCACCTGCCCTTTTTGGCCAGCCGCCGTATTTTTGATCTGTGCGTTGTCAAACACCTTCTGCGAAGGAATGATCTCGCCACCACCGGCCGCAGAGCCCGTGGCCGTGTTGCGGTCAATCACATAAATCCATTGCGGGTTGAGTTTGGCCACATCCTCAAAGGTGTAGGCCGTGCCCCGTGCAGGTACGTCTTTGGCTGTGATGGCAGAACGGGCACCCAGGGTGTCAAACAGGAATCCAAAACGCGAGCCTGGCGCATTCGGCATGATGCGCTCGTTCACCGCCATCAACAGCAAGCCCGGCGCAGCCTGGCTTGACACATTGCGCAGCTCGCCCACGGCCTGGTGAATCTTGGCAACCAGTGCCTTGCCTTGTGCCTGCTTGTTGTACAGGTTGGCCATCTGCGTGATGTTGCGCTCCATGTCCTGCAGCATGTGCTCGCCCTTCACGGTGAAGTCCACCGTAGGGGCAATCTTGCTCAGTGCCTCGTACTTGGCTGCCGAGCGGCCACCCACAACGATCAGATCGGGCTTGATCTTGCTCAGCGCGTCGTAATCGGGCTCAAACAGCGTGCCCGCCACGGTGTACTTGGCATCACCATAACCCGCCATGTACTGCGGAAACTGCGCCTTGGGCACGCCTGTCACTGCAATGCCCAGCGCCTGCATGGTGTCCAGCGTTGCCAGGTCATAGACCACCACCCGCTTGGGGGCTGCAGGTACTGAAGTGCTGCCCATGGCGTGCACCACCGAGGTTGCTGCGGGCGAAGCGGCCCATGTCGCAGAGCCAAAAGCACAAGCGCCGGCAGCAATACAAGCCAGCCAGTAACGGCGTGATGCTTTGCGGTTTGAGATGGTCATGGGCGCATGCCCTCCTTCTAGACAGGTTGCTGGAGCCTGAATGCATCGCACCTCTTGCGAGGGGAAATGTCAGGCACTTAGAGGTGATCGTGACAAATGCGCCACAAACACCATGAATATAACAAGAATCACTCTTATTCATATTTCGAGTGATTACAATCTGATGCGAATAATTCCTATTTAACTATTGATTTTTTTGAAATGTCGCATTCCAGAACTTCCAAGCTTTTCGTACTCTCCGCAGTCACGCTGGCCGCACACACATTTGTTCAAGCTCAGGACACCGTCCTGGGAGAAACCACGGTGCGCGCCACCGCCGAGCAAGAACTCAAGCAAGCGCTCGGCGTCTCGGTGATCACGCAGGAAGAACTCACCGAACGCGCACCCGCTAACGACATTTCCGAGCTGGTGCGCACCATGCCCGGCGTCAACCTGACTGGCAACTCTGCCTCGGGCCAGTACGGCAACAACCGCCAGATTGACATCCGTGGCATGGGCCCGGAAAACACCCTGATCCTGATTGACGGCAAGCCCGTGCAATCGCGCAATGGCGCAAAAATGGGCCGCAGCGGCGAGCGCGACACCCGTGGCGACTCCAACTGGGTGCCTGTAGAAGCGATTGAGCGCATTGAAGTCATTCGTGGCCCAGCGGCTGCCCGCTATGGCTCTGGCGCTTCGGGTGGTGTGGTGAACATCATCACCAAGAAGCCCACAGACAAGCTGCAAGGCTCCGTCACGGTTTACGGCAAGTTCCAGGAAGACTCCAACGAAGGCGACACCAAGCGCAGCAGCTTTAACCTGTCCGGCCCTCTGGCAGAGAACCTGTCCTTTCGCCTCTTTGGCAATATGGCCAAGACCGATGCAGACAGCCCCGATCTGAACCGCACATCCAACACCACATCGGTGATTGCGCCCGCAGGCCGTGAAGGTGTCAACAACAAGGACATCAATGCCCTGCTGCGCTGGGACCTGACACCCCGCCAAGTGCTGGAGCTGGAGCTGGGAGCCAGCCGCCAGACCAACATCTACGCGGGTGAAACCCCGGTCAGCATTGATGCCAACGCCCCCATCCGCCAGTCGCTGATTGGCGAAGAAACCAATCGCACCAACCGCAACACCATTGGTCTGGCCCACCGCGGCACCTGGGACTGGGGTACTTCGCGCTTGCTGTTCCAGTATGAAAACACCCGCCGCTGGCAAAACCCAGTCGGCCTGGCAGGCGGCCCAGAAGGCTCGATTACCAGCGGAAATGACAAGGTCTCGTCCAAACTGGGCAACTACTTCCTGACCGGCGAAGTCAACACCCCGTTCACACTGGGCGGCACTTCGCACATGCTGACCAGCGGGTTCGAGTACCGCAATGAAAAACTCAATGACGCCGCTGCCATGGCACAGGGCACTGGCACGGGCGGCAACAATATTGGCGGTCTGGTCGGAAGCGCTGGCGAGCGCAGCGGCAAAGCAGATGCGCAAAACTTTGCACTGTTCGTTGAAGACAACTTTGAGCCCTTCCAGAACCTGATCCTGACTCCCGGCGTGCGTTTCGACCACCACAGCCAGTCGGGCAACAACTGGAGCCCCAGCCTGAACGCGACCTACCAGGTCAATGACAGCTGGCAGGTCAAGGGCGGTATTGCACGGGCGTTCAAGGCGCCCAACCTGTACCAGACCAACAAGAACTACCTGTACTACACCCGTGGTAACGGCTGCCCGGTCAACTCGCCCAATATGGGAGCTGGTTGCTACATTGTCGGCAACCCGGATCTGGAGGCAGAAATCAGTGTCAACAAAGAGCTGGGGCTTGCCTACTCCAACCACAACGGTCTGGACGCCAGCCTGAGCTACTTCCAGAACGACTACAAGAACAAGATCTACTCCGAGATGAACGATGGCACCCCCATCGTGGTCGGTACATCGCAGGTCTTCCAGTGGATGAATGCCAGCCAGGCCATCGTCAAGGGGGTTGAGGGTAACCTGACCCTTCCTCTGGATGGCAAGGATGGCAGCCGCCTGAAGCTGGTGAACAACTTCACCTACATGCTCAAGAACCACAACAAGGAAAATAACCAGCCTCTGTCCGTGATTCCCAAGTACACCGTCAACTCCACGCTGGACTGGCAAGTTAACGATGTCTTCTCGACCCAGTTGAACGCCACGTTCTATGGCCGCCAGGAGCCACGCACCGTGCAAACCGGCGGCGCAGTGTCCACAGGCAACCAGTTGCAGGAAATCGGTGCATATGCGCTGTTTGGCATCGGTGCCCAGTACAAGCTGAGCAAGGACTATTCGCTGAACTTCGGTATCACCAATCTGGCCGACAAGCGTCTGCTGCGCGAGTCCAACAGCTCCGGCGCTGGTGCCGCTTCCTACAACGAACTGGGCCGCGCATACTATGCGTCGATCACCGGCCGCTTCTAAGCGACACGCTGCCACAGACTATTGACTGTGCGATGCCTGAAAGCCTGCTGCCTGCGCAGCAGGCTTTTTTAATGCGGCGTTGCCATGGCCGCTGCACCTGAAACACGCCATCTTGGCCGGCCATGCATGAGCGCCAGGCCCATGATCTGCACACCGTGCCTGCCTGTACTACAGCGCAGCCGGTGCAGGCCCCAGCCAGACGCCCATCAAGAAAAGCAGCAGTCCAATCGCGCCGCCAACCAGGGTGCCGTTGATGCGAATGAACTGCAAATCTCTGCCAATATGCTGCTCCACCAGCGCAGACAGCTCCTTGGCATCCCAGCGCTGCACAGTGTCTTGAATATGCTTGGCAATGAACTGTGAAACGTCAGGAGCCAGACTATGCGCCCAGCGCTCCAGCCGCTCGTTCATCGATGCACGCAATGCGGCGTCTTGCGCCAGCGACTGCCCCAGCCACTGCCCTGCCCCCGCCAGCCTGCGCGCCACCCGTGAATGCTCATTGCCTAGGTCTGCCTGCAGCTTGCTGCGCATGCGGCTCCACAGGTTGTGCAGGTAGCTGGACATTTTTTCATCGTGCAGCATGTAATGGCGAATCTGCTCGCCCCTTTTTGCATATGCGGGGTCGTGCTTTAACCGTTCAATCCACTGCAGCAGCTGGCGATCAAATGCCTCACGCAAACGGTGCTGCGGGTTGTGCGCCATATCGGCCAGCACGCTATCAATAGCCTCGGCCATCACATCCGCGCCTTTGTCACTGAGCCAATCCGTGGGCAGCAGCTTCTCCTTGAGCGGATGCTCTCGCTTGAGCCATTGCACGATTGTTTCTGCCATGAAAGTGCGTGAGCGTTCTTCACGCAGTACCTCCGAAATTTTGACCAGCACATCATCCAGCACCGCCTGATGCTGCCCTTTGTGCGTCAAGGCAGACAGCACCGTGGCCATCGACTGGCTCAGGTCAACCTTCGACAGGGCGCTGCGCACCGTGCGCTTGAGCCAGCGCTCCACTTGCCTGTCTTGCACCATCTCCAGAGCACCTGCGGCCATGCGAGCCAGCTGCTGCCCGAGCAACTGGGTATTGCGCGGCTCCAGCAGCCACTGCGCCATGTGCTGTGCCAGGTCGTGCTGGCGCATCAGCGCAATCAGGGAAGGCGCATCCAGAAATTTATCGCGCACAAAGTGCGCCAGATTCTGGCCAATGCGGTCTTTGTTGCGTGGAATGATGGCCGTGTGCCGCCCCACCAGTGGCAAAGGAATGCGCCGGAACAGTGCCGTCACGGCAAACCAGTCGGCCAGCGCGCCCACCATTGCGGCCTCGGCCATCGCTTTGATGCAGCGCACGCCCCACGTGGCAGGCAAAAAATGGGTAGACACAAACACCATCGATACCGCGATGAGCAGCACCCCGGCCCAGCGCTTGGCGCGGCGTAGTTCGATAGAAACAGTCTGGCCTTGAGGCATCCGGCAATCTCCTTGCCCTGCCTAGCCTAAGCCCTTCAAACCGCGCCAGTGCAGGCGCTCGATACCCGATCAAGGTAGGAGCAGTGCTTGTGAAAGGCATGGAGGCAGTGATCTGCCGATCGTTTGTTTCATGCAACAGATCAAGGTAAACAAGGTCTTATTGAGAAGTATTCACATTCGTAACGCGATAATCGAGGAATCCAACGTCCATACAAAAATTCATAACTCGGACATAGCCTGCGCGATCACGTCGCATCGCAGCTCCAATTTCTCCATCCTTTTGAAGCCAGACTATCTGGCAGAAATTGCTATGTCTAAAATTTCATCTCCATTTTTGATTCGGCCCACCTTGCTGGCCTTGGCTGCCGCAGCATGCGCCTCTGCCAGCGCCCAGCAAGCCACCCAGACCATGTCTGAAGTGGTGGTTTCTGCCTCGGGTTTTGAGCAAGAGCTCAAGCAGGCGCCTGCTTCTATTTCCGTGGTGACACGTCAAGAGCTGGAGCAAAAAAACTTCCGTGATCTGGCCGAAGCGCTGCAAGGCGTTGAAGGTATCGACGTGATGGGCGGCACCGGCAAAACTGGTGGTCTGGACATCAGCATCCGAGGGATGCCCAGCGACTACACTCTGATCCTGATTGATGGCCGTCGCCAAAATGTGGCCGGCGATGTCACCCCCAATGGTTTTGGCGCTGCACTCAACAGCTTCATGCCGCCTGTTTCTGCAATTGAACGCATTGAAATCATTCGCGGCCCCATGTCTACGCTGTACGGCTCTGACGCCATGGGCGGTGTGATCAACATCATCACGCGCAAAGTTGCCAAAGAATGGGGCGGCGAAGTCAGTGTGAGCACAGGCATTCCCCAGGAAAGCGAATGGGGCTCAGAGAACAAGGCCAACATCTATCTGAGCGGCCCTATCAAGAAAGACGTACTGGGCCTGGCTGTGCGCGGTAGTGTCTACCGCCGTGAAGCATCAGACTGGGTGCTGACACCGGGCGCGGCACAACCCGCCGGCGCACGCAATCCCGCACCAGCAGAAAGCCGCCAACACAGTATTGGTGCACGCCTGACGCTGACTCCAACCAAAGAGCACGATCTGTGGTTGGATGTGGATCAAGGTCGCACCTGGTACAACAATGAAGACGGACGTCTGGGCAACCGTGATGCAGTGAATGCATCCCCTCCAGGCTACAAAGATGCGCTGCGCTTCAACCGTGATGAAGTGTCGGTGGGACATACCAGTCGTCTTGGTTTTGCCACTGTCGAAAGCAGCCTGATGCGCACAGTGACTGAAACCGAAGGCCGCACGATCCCAGGTGCTGCGGTTCCCGTCGGCGATCCACGCCGAGGCTCCGACCGTGAACTCAAGACCACCAATACAGTGCTGGATACCAAGCTGGTTGCACCTTTGGGCGATGCCCATGTACTGACCACAGGCGCTCAGTGGTGGGATGCCAAGCTGACCGATGGACTGCTGCCCGAGAAGCACAATCAGACCATGTGGTCCCTGTTTGCCGAAGACGAATGGCGCTTGACCGACAGCCTTACAGCAACATTGGGTGGCCGCTATGACCACCACGACGCATTTGGTGGCAATTTCAGCCCCCGCGCCTATCTGGTTTGGGGTGCCAGCTCCCAGTGGACCTTCAAGGGCGGTGTCAGCCAAGGCTTCCGTGCACCGCGCCTGAATCAATTGATTGATGGCGTCAGCGGTGTCAGTGGCCAAGGTGCCACCATCAATATTGGCAACCCCAATCTCAAGCCTGAAACCAGCACCAGCACCGAATTCTCCGCGCTGTTCGACAGCTTGAACGGTGTGACAGCTTCTGCCACGGTTTTCCACAACAAGGTCAAAGACAAGATCAGCAGCGGTGGTGACTGCGCAGCGAACTTCATTTCCAGCTGCAGCGCCAACCCTATTGCAACCTATTCAATCAACGTGGATGAAGCGAAGACCTGGGGTCTGGAGTTGAGCAGTCGTGTTCAATTCAACCCGCAATGGGGCATGAAAGCTGGCTACACCTGGACCAAGAGCGAAGTCATTGAAGCTGGCATCAAAAACGGTCAACTGGCCAATACTGCCAAGCACATTGCCAGCTTGCAACTGGACTGGAAGCCTACCGACAAGTGGGGCCTGTGGCTGCGTGGCGAGTACCGTGGTGGCAGCCCACGTTTCACGGGCGCCCCAGAGCGCCTGACAGGCAACAACCTGGCCATCTACCAAGCCGTGGGCGACATCAAGGCCTACCATCTGTTCCACTTGGGTGGCTCCTACCAAGTCTCGAAGAACGTCAGCCTCAACGCCAACATCTTCAACTTGTTCAACAAGGATTTCCGCAAGTTCCGTCAAGTGAATCTGAACGGCACACCAACTTGGGTCAACGAGTACTTCCAAGGCGGCGCGTCCGTCGCAGGCACCACCTTGCCCGGCCGTACGCTCTGGCTCTCTGCCAATGTGACGTTCTAAGCGATCACCTATCCACAAAAAAGGGAGGCTATGCCTCCCTTTTTTGATTGCGTCATATCATCAATTAAATGATCTATAAGCGCTTGATAGAAGGTGATTTCAAAGTGTTTTATATCTGAAAATCAATCTACATAAACGCTAACAGCTCATTTTTTAGATGTTCACTTGCCTTGCACGCCCAGCAGCTCCACCTCAAAATTCAGCGTGGCGTTGGGTGGAATGGCGCGCCCTGCGCCACGGCTGCCGTAGGCAATGGCGGGTGGGCACGTGAGCTTGGCCTTGCCGCCGACCTTCATTTTCTGCACTGCTTCGGTCCAGCAGGGAATGACGCGGTTCAGCGGAAAGTCGATGGGTTCACCACGCGCAATCGAGCTGTCAAACTCCTTGCCCGTCTCTGGAAACCAGCCGCGATAGTGCACGCGCACGGTATCCGTGGCCTTGGGCTGTGTGCCCTTGCCTTCGGTAATGACTTCGTAGACCAGGCCACTGGCGGTAGTTTCGGGCGCAGCATGGGCCGCACCCCAGGCCATCAGGCTGGTGGCGGCAATCACAAACAATGGTGTTTTCATGGGTGGCACTTTCATTGCACGGAAAGCCGCCATCATGCCTTGGCTGGCGGC
Source organism: Comamonas avium (assembly GCF_014836675.1). Lineage (GTDB taxonomy): Bacteria > Pseudomonadota > Gammaproteobacteria > Burkholderiales > Burkholderiaceae_C > Comamonas > Comamonas avium. The sequence continues at coordinate 126,786 of NZ_JACSQK010000003.1, read as the reverse complement.
ACGCCAATGGCATCCAGCGCAGTGCGCAGGTGGCCCACCGAGCGATCGGCGTTGTGCCATTTGTCCAGACCAAACAATCCAATGCGGAAAGTTTGAAAGTCAGGCCCTTCATCGCACTGCAGCGGCACGCCGGAAGCGGTTTGCAAACCAACCTCCAGAAACTTCTTGCCGCTTTGAATGCCTGGGTCCGTGGTGTAGCTGACCACCACGCCCGGTGCCTTGAAGCCTTCTGCTGCCACGCTGGGGAAACCGCGTGCCTGCAGCAGCGCACGCACTTTGTCACCCAGCTCTATCTGCTCTTGGCGCACCTTGGCAAAGCCGTAGGCTCGGGTCTCCAGCATCACATCGCGCAGGCGCACCAGTGCATCGGTGGGCATGGTGGTGTGGTAGGCGTGAGCGCCTTTTTCGTAGCCTTCAGCGATTTGCATCCACTTTTTCAAATCGCACGAGAAACTGGAGCTTTGCGTGCCGTCAATGGCCTGCCGTGCACGTTCAGACAGCATCACCATGGCGCAGCAGGGTGAGCTGCTCCAGCCCTTTTGGGGGGCAGAGATCAGCACATCCACACCCGTCTTGACCATGTCCACCCACATGGCCCCAGAGGCCACGCAGTCCAGCACCATCAAGGCGCCGACTTCGTGGGCGGCATCGCTGATGGTGCGAATGTAGTCGTCAGGCAGCATGATGCCGCTGGCGGTTTCTACATGGGGGGCAAACACCACCTTGGGCTTTTCTGCACGAATGGCGGCCGCGACATCTTGCGCGGCACACGGTGCCCAAGGGTCCTGGCTGCCCGCGCCTTGCTTGCGTGCCTTGCAGACCACGGCACCGCCACCCAGGCCAAAGTTGCCGGTGTCAAAAATCTGCGTCCAGCGATAGCTGAACCAGCCATTGCGCACGATCAGCACCTTTTCACCATTGGCAAACTGGCGTGCCACGGCTTCCATGCCAAATGTGCCGCTGCCGGGCACCAGCACAGCAGTGTGCGCGTTGTAGACCTCTTTGAGGGTGCCCAGAATGTCTTGCACTACGCCGGTAAAGCGCTTGGACATGTGGTTGAGCGCACGATCGGTGTAGACCACCGAAAATTCCAGCAGTCCATCTGGATCGATATCAGGCAAAAGTCCGGGCATGTTTTCTCCAAATTTTCGGCAGTCATTCACTGCCTTATCTATGGAATCCAGCTTAGCATGCCGTCTTTTTCTGAGCGAGCGTGTTCACATCTTTTGTATACACAACACGGGCAAACACTGGGCCGTGCTTGTGCCACATCAACTGACACGGGGCCTCAGGTTTTGGTGCTGTAGTCACGCACACCAAAAATGCCGCTGCCCACGCGCACCATGGTGCTGCCAGCAGCAATCGCGGTGTGCATGTCGGCCGTCATGCCCAGACTGACGGTATCGAGCTGCGCTGCACCAGCAATGCCTGAGGCACGAATGCTTTCAAACACCTGCACCACCTTGCGATGAATGGCCAGCATGGCTTCGTCCGAGTCCTGCGGATCAGGAATGCTCATCACCCCGCGCAGCTGCAAGCGCGGCAATTGCGCAATCTTCTGGGCCAGAGCCAGCGCTTCTTGCGGGGAGCAGCCAGACTTGGTGGCCCCGCCATCCACGTTCACTTGAATGCACACTTGCAGCGGTGCCAGATCATCAGGGCGCTGCTCACTCAGGCGCTGCGCCACCTTCTCACGGTCAACGGTGTGCACCCAGTCAAAATGCTGCGCAACCAGCCTGGTCTTGTTGCTTTGAATCGGGCCAATGCAATGCCACTGCAGCGGCCGCACATCTTTCATGGCGCGCACGGCGGCGATCTTTTCTACACCCTCCTGGATGTAGTTCTCTCCGAAAGCACGCTGTCCCGCCAGGGCCGCTTCGCGGACCGCCTCGGCAGGAAAGGTTTTAGAGACCGCCAACAATGCCACTGCTGTGGGCTGTATGCCGCACCTTTGACATGTGTCGGCAATCTGCGCGCGAACGCTTTGTAGCTTGTTTGCAATCGTGGTCATAATCTTGTCGAGCGTACCAAACCAGCCAAACTGCTGACACGAAGTCGCCCATAAAAAGCGTCGCTGCAGCGAACGCGACACCTAGAGAGGGAAAACTGCTGTGGACATTACCACCCTGCTGGCATTCAGCGTAAAGAACAAAGCATCGGACTTGCACCTGTCGGCAGGCTTGCCGCCCATGATTCGCGTGCACGGTGATGTGCGCCGCATCAACGTAGAGCCGCTGGACCATAAAACGGTACACGGCATGGTCTACGACATCATGACGGACGGGCAGCGCAAAGCGTATGAAGAGAATCTGGAGGTGGATTTCTCGTTCGAAATTGCTGGGCTGGCACGCTTTCGTGTGAACGCGTTCAACCAGTACCGGGGCGCGGCAGCCGTTTTCCGCACGATTCCCAGCAAAATCCTCACCCTTGAGGATTTGAATGCACCCAAGATTCTTGCGGACCTGGCACTCAAACCGCGTGGTCTGGTACTGGTCACGGGCCCCACAGGCTCGGGCAAGTCAACCACTCTGGCGGCCATGGTGGACTACCTCAACAACAGCCAGCACGGGCATATCCTGACGGTGGAAGACCCCATCGAATTCGTGCACGATTCAAAGAAATGCCTGGTCAACCAGCGCGAGGTGGGCCCCATGACCCACTCCTTTTCCACCGCTTTGCGCTCTGCTTTGCGCGAAGACCCGGACTGCATTTTGGTAGGTGAAATGCGTGACCTGGAAACCATCCGTCTGGCCATGACTGCCGCCGAGACGGGCCACCTGGTGTTTGGCACGCTGCACACCTCCAGCGCCGCAAAAACCATTGACCGTGTGATCGACGTGTTCCCGGCTGAAGAAAAGGAAATGGTCCGCGCCATGCTGTCTGAATCGCTGCAGGCCGTGATCTCACAGACACTGTGCAAAACCAAGGATGGCAGTGGCCGCGTGGCAGCCCATGAAATCATGCTGGGCACCAGCGCTATCCGCAACCTGATTCGCGAAGGCAAGGTTGCACAGATGTATTCCGCTATCCAGACCGGTAGCAATGCGGGCATGCAGACTCTGGATCAGAACCTCACAGAGCTGGTGCGCCGCAACATCATCAGCGCCGCAGAGGCACGTGGCAAGGCCAAGTCGCCTGAAAACTTCCCCGGCTAACCCCGGCTATTGGAGACAGCGACATGGAACGCGATCAGGCCAGTAAATTTATTAACGACCTCCTCAAGCTCATGGTGGCCCGCAAGGGCAGTGACTTGTTTATCACGGCAGATTTCCCGCCCGCCATCAAGGTCGATGGCAAGGTCATCCGCCTGATGGATCAGCCGCTGGTGGCCGCACACACTATGTCACTGGCGCGCTCCATCATGAGCGACAAGCAGGTGGCTGAGTTTGAGCGCACCAAAGAGTGCAATTTTGCGATCTCGCCTGCCGGCATTGGCCGCTTTCGTGCCAACGCTTTCATCCAGCAAGGCCGTGTCGGTCTGGTGCTGCGAACCATTCCGGCAACCATTCCCTCCATTGACTCCATGGGCCTGCCGCAAGTGCTCAAAGATGTGGCGATGACCCAGCGTGGCCTGTGCATCTTTGTGGGTGCTACTGGCTCTGGCAAGTCCACCTCTTTGGCCGCCATGGTGGACTGGCGCAACGAGCATTCCCAAGGGCACATCATCACCATTGAGGATCCGATTGAGTTTGTGCACCCCCACAAGAACTGCATCATCACGCAGCGCGAAGTGGGACTGGACACGGACAGCTGGGAGGCCGCCCTCAAGAACACGCTGCGCCAGGCCCCGGATGTGATCTTGATGGGAGAAATTCGAGACCGCGAAACCATGGAGCATGCCGTGGTGTTCTCTGAAACCGGCCACCTGTGTCTGGCAACGCTGCATGCCAACAGCGCCAACCAGGCGCTGGACCGCATCGTGAACTTCTTCCCGGAAGAACGACGCGAACAGCTGCTCATGGATTTGTCGCTCAACCTGCGGGGCATGATTTCTCAGCGCCTGCTGCCCCGTGAAGACGGTAAAGGCCGCGTAGCCGCCCTGGAAGTGATGCTCAACACCCCGCTGATCTCTGACCTGATTGCCAAGGGGGATGTGGTGGAGATCAAGGAAATCATGAAGCGCAGCCGTGAGCTGGGCATGCAGACCTTTGACCAATCGCTGTTTGAGCTGTATGAAAGCGGGGTCGTCATGTACGAAGATGCGCTGCGCAGTGCAGACTCGGTCAACGACCTGCGCCTGCAAATCAAGCTGCACAGCAAACGCGTCAAAAATACCGATCTGGCCGCTGGTACTGAGCACTTTCGCATCATGTAGCCACCGCTGCCATCACAAAAAAACCCGGCTATGCCGGGTTTTTTGCGTCCTGCTCTTTAGTTTTAGTTTTGAGCTGCAGGGTCTTGCTCAACGGGTGCCGGAGTGGTCCGGTAGCTGGCAAGTTCTTCTTCCGTGATCGTCTCAAACACACGCACTACCTTGCGTACATCGTTCACACCGCGTGCAATTTCTGCAGCACGCTTGGATTCGCGCGGTGTCAGGATGCCCATCAGATAGACCACATTCATCTCTGTCACCACCTTGATGGTGTTGGCCTGCAAGTCCTTGGCATCCAAAATGCTGGCCTTGACCTTGCTGGTGATGAACGTGTCTTTGCTGCGCTGTGCGATGGAAGAGATAAAGGGCACGACCTCCAGCTCATTGATCACGGTGCGCACGTTTTCTACGCCCGCCACAATGCGCTCTACCTGCGCTTTTTCAGCAGCGGTACGTACCTCTCCAGTCAGCAGCACCAGACGGTTAAAGCTGGTGACGCTCACGCGCTCGCCATTGTTCAGAACATCTCTGATCAAAGACGCTGCCTTTTGCTCGATACGCAGATCTTCCAGGTACATGCCAGAAGTTCTGCGGTCAGATGCCACCAATACACCCGTCACCGCGCCGCTGCCCACCAGCAATGGCACGCAAGCCGACAGGCTCCCCACCAGCATGCCCGCAGCCACGATGGCCAAACCTGTTCGACGCCACTGTTCTTTCATTACGACTCCTGTTCGCCTAGTAATTGGGTATCAACACCATCGCACAGGCAGTTGAGTACCAAGTCATGCACTTCGCGCACACGTGCTGGCCGTTCGTGGGGTACACAAATCAGCACATCGGTCTCCCGCACACGTCCAGCCAGTGCCCCCCCTGTATGCCCTGTCAGCACCACCACCATCATGTCGCGCTCATGGGCGGCTTCTACGGCCTCCAGCATGCTGCTTTCATGGCCGCTGATAGAGATGACCAGCAGCACATCACTGGCCTGGCCCAGTGCCCGTACCTGCCGCGCCACGTAGTGGTTCGACAAATTCGCTGCACCAGAGCCTGCGCTGAGAAAGCCGCTGTCTGATGTCAGTGCCAGGGCCGCCAGCTCCGGGCGATCGCGCTCAAAGCCGCTCACGCACAGACTGGCAAACATCTGCGCCTGGTTGGCAGATGCCCCCGACCCGCAGGCCAAAATTTTGCCGCCGCCTGTGATGCAGGCCAGCAAGGCCTGAACGGCCGAAGAGATGGGCAAACTCAACGTCTGCGCGGACTGGTACTTCAAGTCGGCGCTGTCGATGAAATGCTGTTGGATTTGTTGCTCAAGCATGGAGTGCTGATGATAACTGCGTGCTTTCTCAGATTTTGTAGCGTTCGGTTAACACCGCATCTGACTGAGACATCTCTACATAGTTCCGCTGTCTAGGTGGCATCAAAGGCCGCACGCAGCCACTGCTGGCGCTGTGCATCAATCAGCACCACATCAAAACGGCAGGCCGCCTGCACGCCACGTTGAAGCAGCCAATGCTGTGCGGCCAACATAATGCGCTGGCGCTTGGCATGCCCGATGCTGCCGCCCGCCCCACCAAAGCCCGCATGACTGCGACTGCGCACCTCTACAAACACCACGGTGCCATCCGCTTCTTGCAGGATTAAATCGATCTCGCCCCCTCCGCGTCCGGGCGTCCGATAATTGCGGGCAATTAGCTGCAGGCCCTGAGCCTGCAAATAGGCCAAGGCCTGATCCTCCCCCGCACGGCCACGCGCTTGCGCATTCATCGCGGGAGGAACGGCTGGCGGCTTTTTCCCAAGGAAAAACATTGAGCGCCTCTTTCGTTTCGGCATTGACGGCAGCGCGTGAAGCCGCTGCCACCCAAAACTATCCCCAGGGCACACTGTACGTTGTGGCTACGCCTATCGGCAACCTGGCCGATATCTCGCTGCGCTCTTTGCATGTGCTGCAGATGGTCGATGCCATTGCCTGCGAAGACACCCGCCATACCCAGGGCATGCTGCGCTCCTACGGGCTGGAGCGCTCTGGCAGCCAGCTGCTGGCCGTGCACCAGCACAACGAGGCAGAGGCCGCAGCAGGCATCATTGCGCGCCTGCAGCAAGGTCAGCGCATCGCCTATGTCAGTGATGCAGGCACCCCCGGCATCAGTGACCCCGGTGCGCGCCTGTGCGCAGCGCTGGCAGCCCACGGTTTGCGCAGCATGCCACTGCCCGGTGCCAGCAGCATCACCAGCGCCCTCAGCGTAGCGGGCTGCGTGCCACCCGGCCAGACCGATGGAGGCTTTGTCTTTGCCGGTTTCTTGCCCACCAAGAACGCTGAGCGCCAGACCAGCGTACAAAAATTGGCCGACGAAGCACGCTGCGTCGTACTGCTGGAAGCGCCACACCGTATCCAGGATATGGCCAAGGCCCTGGCGGTACTCGGTACACGCAAGGTCACACTGGCGCGCGAGATCACCAAGCAATTCGAACAGATCACCACCCATGCGGCCCAAGATGTAGCAGACTGGCTGGATGCCGATGCCACGCGCATCAAAGGCGAATTTGTGGTGGTTCTGCACCCCGTAGAAGTGCAGCAGGAAAGCGGTGAAGGCGAACGCGTGCTGCGCCTGCTACTGGCCGAGCTGCCCACCAAAACCGCGGTCAAACTGGCCGCCGACATCACGGGCGCCAGCCGCAACACCCTGTACGACCGCGCTTTGCAGATCAAACGCGAAGCTCAAGACGAGTAACCGCTGAAGTAGCAGCTAACGCGTACTCAGCCAGCGTTCAACTGAGCACGCATTTTCAGATTTGGCATAGCTTGCAAGACAGGGACAGTGGAGGTCATTTGTCACCACCTGCCTTGCAACGATGCTGCCTCGCGAGTGTGCTGATTCCGACTGAGTGCTGCTACCGCGGCTCAGCCAGTCACAAGTTTGCGCCTCATACGAGGTTTAATACGCTGCAGACAGTACGCAGGGTTCGCAAACAGGCATACGGGCAATCACGGCTCACCAGAAGCCGTTGAGTGGCCCTTATGCGTAGGCAAGCCCAGAAGCCACACCACCAAACAAATCACCAGCCACTTGCGGCACACCGGGAAAAGCCACACCCAGCGCATCACGCAAGGTTTGCAAGGCTGAAGAGCCACCCGTCAGGTACAAAGCCGTCACCTGATCTTTTTGCAGGCCTGCCGCCTGCACGCACTCCTGGGCACACTTGACCACATCAGCCAGCAGCAGCTGCAGATGCTGGGCCAAGCCTTCGGGCGTGATCTGCGCTGCCAGTCCGGCCTCCAGCCAGCCCAAATCCAGCGCAGCGGTCGCTGCCATGCTGGATGCACTGATCTTGCCTTGCTCCACGGCATCCGCCACACGGTGGCCTGCCTGCTCCTGCAAGACACGCATCAACCGTGCGTGCAGGTTGCGATCGCTGTAGTCATTGCGCATTGCCTCAGCATCGCGTAGCGCCTTGGGGCTGTAGAGCCACTGGATCAAATGCCAGGTCGACAGGTCATAAAAAGTGCGGCTGGGTACCTCACGACCCGAAGGCCCTTGGTGGCCCAGACCCAGCAGAGGCTGCACCTGTGCAACGTTGAGCCTGTGGTCAAAATCAGTCCCGCCAATGTGCACACCAGTGGTGGCCAGAATATCTTGCGTACGATCGCGCTTGCCCGCATGCTGCGGCCCCAGCCGCACCACGGTGAAGTCAGACGTTCCGCCGCCAATGTCCACCACCAAAATGCACGCTTCCTGGCTCAAACGCTGTTCATAGTCCAGCGCAGCAGCAATCGGCTCCAGCTGAAAAGCCACATCCTGGAAACCTGCCGTATGTGCAGCAGCTTGCAGCGAGGTTTGAGCCTGTGCATCGCGCTCTGGGTTGCCGTCCACAAAATGCACCGGGCGGCCCAGTACAACACGCTCAGGCATGCCGCCCATGTGCTGCTGTGCCTGTTGCGCCAGGTGCTTCAAGAACATGGCGATCACATCCTGGTAGCTCACCAGCTGGCCATGCACCGCTGTTTTATCTTGCAGCAAGCTGCTGCCCAGCAGACTTTTGAGTGACCGCATCAAGCGGCCCTCTTCACCCGCCAGATACTGGTGCATGGCATCACGCCCATAGTGCGTAGTGCGGTCTTCATAGTTAAAGAACAGCGCCGTAGGCATGGCTGCAGCACGCCCTTCCAGCGGCACCAATTGCGCTGTGCTGCCTGCAGTGCGCCATGCCATGGCCGAATTGGAAGTGCCGAAGTCAATACCCAGCGTCGTATGTGGAAGGATGTGCATGCGAAATTTCAACCGAAGGCAGCTCTCATAAAAAAATGAGCTGCTAGCGCTTATGAGATAAGGTTTTCAGATACAAAACCATTTGAAAACCTTATTTGACAAGCGTTGCTAGCTATTTATTTGTAGAGGCCATATCTAACAAGGGGCGTCATTTTGGCAGCAACTGCCCATCATTGCAGAGCTTCTGAAAACGCCCAGCAACTGCCATGGTTACGCTCGCACTTCTGGCATTGAAGACTCTTTAGGCCTGCTCAGGGCTCTTTAGGCACGCCACCTCCTCCACCCTCCAAGCTGCACCCAGCGTCTGTGCAGCCGCACGTGCTGCGCTTGCTCTTGAATGTGCGAGCCGTATTCAGAATGCAAACAACAAAAAACCCTGTTGAATTGCTTCAACAGGGTTTTTGATTTGGTTGCGAGGGCCGGATTTGAACCAACGACCTTTGGGTTATGAGCCCAACGAGCTACCAGACTGCTCCACCTCGCGGTATTTCCAAATTATAGCACAGAATTATTCTGCAGCTTGTGTTTGCGCTTCTTCAGCTTGCTCAACCAGTTCCACGAAAGCCATGGGTGCATTGTCACCAACGCGGAAGCCCATCTTCAGGATACGTGTGTAGCCGCCAGGACGCTTTGCGTTGCGGGGGCCCAGCACGTTGAACAGCTTGGTGACGCTGTCGCGGTCGCGCAGACGGTCAAATGCCAAGCGGCGGTTAGCCACTGTGTCAACCTTGGCCAAAGTGATCATGGGTTCGATCACGCGGCGCAGTTCCTTGGCCTTAGGCACAGTGGTCTTGATCGCTTCGTGTTCGATCAAAGAATTCATCATGTTCTGCAGCATCGCCTTGCGGTGCGAAGAAGTACGATTCAGTTTACGGAGTCCGTTGCCGTGACGCATGGTGCTTTCCTTTTAGGTAGTTTGGTCGAGTGGCCGTAATCAGGTACCGCTCGGTGCACGTATGTGAAAAATAACTGGCCCTCTACCCTTGCAGGTAAAGAGCCAGCGATTATAGCTTGAAGTCGCGAATTAACGCTTTTCCAGGCCTGCTGGTGGCCAGTTCTCGAGCTTCATGCCCAGAGTCAGACCGCGGGAAGCCAAGACTTCCTTGATTTCGTTGAGCGACTTACGACCCAGGTTAGGTGTCTTGAGCAACTCGTTCTCGGTGCGCTGAATCAGATCACCGATGTAGTAAATGTTTTCTGCTTTCAGGCAGTTTGCGGAACGTACGGTCAGCTCCAGCTCGTCCACAGGACGCAGCAAGATAGGATCGAACGTTTGTGCGCTGGTGCGGCTGCCGCCAGCTTGCAGGATGCCGCCTTCGCCAAATTCGCCATCCAGCTGAGCAAACACAGCCAGCTGCTCCACCAAAATCTTGGCGGATGCGCGCACTGCGTCTTCAGCGTTGATTGCGCCGTTGGTTTCGATTTCGACAACCAGCTTGTCCAGATCGGTACGCTGCTCTACACGTGCAGATTCCACGGTGTAGCTCACGCGACGAACAGGCGAGAACGATGCATCCAGCACAATGCGGCCGATCGACTTGGTCGACTCGTCACCGTAGCGGCGCACGTTACCGGGCACATAGCCACGGCCTTGTTCTACCTTGATCTGCATATCCAGCTTGCCGCCTTGCGACAGGTTGGCAATCACGTGATCAGGATTGATGATCTCGACGTCATGGGGAGTCTGGATGTCACGCGCGGTCACCACGCCTTCGCCATCCTTGCGCAGACTCAAAGTCACTTCGTCGCGGTTATGCAACTTGAACACCACACCCTTGAGGTTCAGGAGGATGTTGACCACATCTTCTTGCACGCCATCGATGGACGAGTACTCATGCAGCACGCCGGCAATCGTGACTTCCGTCGCTGCATAACCCACCATGGACGACAGCAAAACGCGACGCAGGGAGTTGCCCAGCGTATGGCCATAGCCACGCTCAAAAGGCTCCAGCGTTACCTTGGCACGGTTGTGGCCAAGCTGCTCAACATTAATCGTCTTGGGTTTCAGCAGATTTGTTTGCATGCAGACTTCCTCTCAATACCCCCGGCTCGTTACACCGGTAAGGCTGGTGAAGCACCTAAACCGCGATGCCTCGCGGTTTAGGGACGGGGTTGGTTAATAAATTAACCGGGACTATTAACGCGAGTACAACTCGACGATCAACGATTCGTTGACGTCAGCTGCGAATTGGTCGCGGTCAGGCACTTGCTTGAAAGTACCTTCAGCCTTGTCCAGGCTAACTTCCACCCAAGCGGGGAAGCCAACTTGTTGAGCCAATTGCAGGGCTTCAACAATACGGGCTTGCTTCTTGGACTTTTCGCGCACAGCAACCACGTCACCGGCCTTGACCAGGTACGAAGCGATGTTGACGGATTGGCCGTTCACAGTGATGGCCTTGTGGGATACCAGCTGACGTGCTTCAGCACGTGTAGAGCCGAAGCCCATGCGGTAGACCACGTTGTCCAGACGAGTTTCCAGCAGACCCAGCAGGTTCGCGCCAGTGTTGCCCTTCTTCTGGTCAGCAGCTTCGAAGTAACGGCGGAATTGCTTTTCCAGCACGCCGTACATGCGCTTGACCTTCTGCTTTTCACGCAGTTGCAGACCGTAGTCAGACGTACGCTGACCAGATGTGCGACCGTGTTGGCCAGGCTTGGTGTCGAACTTTGCCTTGTCCGCGATGGAGCGACGTGCGCTCTTCAGGAACAGGTCGGTGCCTTCACGGCGGGAGAGTTTGGCCTTGGGGCCGAGATAGCGTGCCACTTGAGCTTCCTTTATGTCATCTGCCGTGCTTAAACACGGGAGCCACCCGGGGTGTCATAAAACAACCCGGGTGGCGGTGGGCTTACAAAAATTAGATACGACGACGCTTTTGAGGGCGGCAGCCGTTATGGGGAACCGGTGTCACGTCCGCAATGGAAGTGATGCGGATACCCAGAGCACCCAGGGCGCGAACCGAAGATTCACGGCCAGGACCGGGACCCTTGATTTCGACGTCCAGGTTCTTGATGCCCTGTTCGATAGCAGCGCGACCAGCCACTTCCGACGCAACCTGAGCTGCAAAAGGAGTCGACTTGCGCGAACCCTTGAAGCCCTGGCCACCCGACGAAGCCCACGACAGAGCGTTGCCTTGACGGTCGGTGATAGTGATGATCGTGTTGTTAAACGAAGCGTGCACGTGTGCAATGCCGTCCGAAATGTTCTTGCGAACTTTCTTACGTACGCGTGCTGCAGCGTTGTTTTGTGCCTTAGCCATAGTGATCTCTCAATCCCTTATTTCTTCAGTGCCGCAGCGCCTTTGCGCGGACCCTTACGAGTACGGGCATTGGTACGAGTACGTTGACCGCGCATAGGCAGACCACGACGGTGACGGAAACCGCGGTAGCAACCAATGTCCATCAAACGCTTGATGTTCATGGTTGTTTCGCGACGCAGGTCACCTTCCAGAGTCATAGGAGCCAACACGTCACGGATCTTTTCCAGATCCGAGTCAGTCAACTCTTTGATTTTCTTGGAGTAATCGATACCGCAAGCTTCGCAAATTTTGCGAGCAGTCGTACGACCAACACCGAAAATGGCGGTCAGGCCGATTTCAGCATGCTTGTGGGGCGGGATGTTAATACCAGCAATACGTGCCATATTAGTCCTCTAATACTTTCAATCAGCCCTGGCGCTGCTTATGGCGCTGGTCTGTGCAGATCACGCGTACCACGCCTTTACGGCGGATGATCTTGCAGTTGCGGCAGATTTTCTTGACCGAAGCCGAAACTCTCATTTCATTCTCCTAAAACTTTGCATCCGTATTCACTTTTTCGACCTGGACACTGCCTGTGACCGCGAAAAAATGTAGAGCACTCATACTTGCCTGTTATGGGATTCCTTCTGGGATTTCCCAGAAGGAATGGCCTTCATATCTCAGTGACCTGATGCCTTGAAGTTGGCCTTCTTAAGAAGGGACTCGTACTGCTGCGACATCATGTAGTTTTGTACTTGCGCCATGAAGTCCATGGTCACCACCACAATAATCAGCAGTGATGTACCACCGAAGTAAAACGGAACGTTGTACTTCAGAATTAAGAACTCAGGCAACAGACATACAAACGTAATGTAGACGGCGCCAGCCAGTGTCAAACGCACCAAAATTTTGTCAATGTAGCGGGCAGTCTGATCACCAGGACGAATGCCTGGGATGAAAGCACCACTCTTCTTCAGATTATCGGCGGTCTCGCGACTATTGAACACAAGTGCCGTGTAGAAGAAACAGAAGAAAATGATTGCGGCGGCGTAGAGCATCACATAAATCGGCTGACCGGGGGTCAGTGTCGATGCAATGTCCTTCAACCAGCGCATGGATTCTCCTGCACTGAACCAATTCACCACGGTTGCTGGCAACAAGATGATCGAAGAAGCAAAGATGGGAGGAATGACACCTGCCATGTTCAACTTCAGTGGCAAGTGCGAAGACTGACCACCGTACACCTTATTGCCGACTTGGCGGCGTGCGTAATTCACCAAGATCTTTCTTTGACCACGCTCGACAAACACGACGAAGTACGTCACTGCTGCCACTACGAGGACGATAAAGATCGCGGCCAGAATGCTCATGGCACCGGTACGAACCAGCTCCAGCAATCCACCGATCGAGCTGGGCAAGCCTGCGGCAATACCAGCAAAAATCAGGATAGAAATACCGTTGCCCAGACCACGTTCTGTGATCTGCTCGCCGAGCCACATCAGGAACATAGTGCCAGCTGTCAGGCTGACCACCGCAGTCATGCGGAAGCCAAAACCTGGATCCAACACCAGACCTGGAGAGCTTTCCAAAGCCACGGCAATACCCAACGACTGAAAGAGTGCCAGGCCCAAAGTGCCGTAGCGGGTGTATTGAGTAATCTTGCGACGACCCGCCTCACCCTCCTTCTTCAGCTGCTCAAATGTAGGGACGACATACGTCATCAGCTGCATGATGATCGATGCCGAGATATACGGCATGATCCCCAGTGCAAACACTGTGAAGCGCGAGAGCGCTCCACCCGAGAACATATTGAACAGGTTGAGAATGCCCTGCTGGCCATTAAACAGCTGCTGCAGCTGCGCTGGATCGATGCCCGGCACGGGGATATGCGCCCCGATACGGTAAACGACCAACGCAAGCAACAGAAAAACCAGTCGGCGACGCAAGTCGCCAAACTTGCCGGTTTTTGCAATTTGAGCTGCGCTAGTAGCCACGGATGTCTCTTTCAGAACTTAATCAGGCGATGCTGCCACCGGCAGCTTCGATGGCGGCCTTGGCACCGGCTGTAGCGACAATGCCGCTCAGCTTGATAGCCTTGGTCAACTCACCGCTCTTGATAACCTTCACCACCAGGGCGTTGGAAGCTACCAAGTTTGCTTGCTTCAGTGCTGCGACATCAACGTCGGCCAGACCCAGCTGCTCCAGAGCAGCCAATGTCACTTCAGCGTTGAACTTCAAAGTCATGGACTTGAAGCCGCGCTTAGGCAAACGACGTTGCAAAGGCATTTGACCGCCTTCGAAGCCTACCTTGTGGTAGCCACCCGAACGCGATTTTTGACCCTTGTGACCACGACCGGCAGTCTTACCCAGACCGGAGCCGATACCGCGGCCAACGCGACGCTTAGCGTGCTTGGCGCCTTCTGCAGGCTTGATGCTATTGAGTTCCATCATCAATCCTTTCACAGAACCTTCACCAAGTAGGCGATCTTGTTAATCATGCCGCGCACTTCAGGAGAATCCTGCAGTTCGCTGACGCTGTTCAGCTTACGCAGACCCAGGCCACGCACAGTCGCACGGTGCGACTCTTTGGTGCCAATAGGGCTACGAACCAGCTGAATCTTGACAGTTTGTTGTGTTGTCATGTGCTGGACTCCGATCAGGCGGTGAAGATGTCTTCAACCGACTTGCCGCGCTTTGCTGCCACTTCCGAAGGAGTTGTGGAGTTCTTCAAAGCGTCGAGCGTGGCGCGAACCATGTTGTAAGGGTTCGAAGAGCCATGGCTTTTGGCCACGATGTCGGTGATACCGACCACTTCGAACACAGCGCGCATTGGGCCGCCAGCAATAATGCCGGTACCCTTGGGAGCTGGGTGGAGTTCCACGCGAGCTGCACCATGATGACCCAACACAGAGTGGTGGATGGAGCCGCTCTTGAGCGAAACCTTCATCATGTTGCGGCGGGACTCTTCCATGCCCTTTTGCACGGCTGCAGGCACTTCTTTCGACTTGCCCTTACCCATGCCAATACGGCCATCACCGTCGCCAACCACGGTCAGTGCAGCGAAGCCGAGGATACGACCGCCCTTCACAACCTTGGTGACGCGGTTCACCGCGATCATTTTTTCGCGCAGACCGTCGTCACGACCTTCGTCTTGCACCTTGGGGGAAAACTTTGCCATTTTTGTCCGCTCCGCTTAGAACTGCAGGCCCGCTTCGCGAGCGGCCTCTGCCAAAGCCTTCACACGGCCGTGGTATGCAAAACCGGCGCGGTCGAAAGCCACTTTCTCAACGCCGGCAGCCTTAGCACGCTCGGCAATCAACTTGCCGATTTGTGTGGCGGCAGCCACGTTGCCACCCTTGCCAGCGGCGCCCAATTGTGCGCGCACAGTGGCTTCGGCAGTCGAAGCTGTGGCCAACACCTTGGTACCGTCTTCGGAGAAGACGCTGGCGTAGATGTGGAGGTTCGTGCGGTTCACGCTCAAACGCGCCACGCCTTGCTGTGCAATGCGAATACGAGTTTGGCGTGCACGACGCAGACGCTGCTCTTTCTTGGTCAACATATTGCAGCTCCTTACTTCTTCTTGGTCTCTTTGATCACGACCTTCTCATCCACATAGCGGATGCCCTTACCCTTGTAGGGCTCAGGAGGACGAACGGCACGGATCTCAGCAGCCAGCTGACCTACCACTTGGCGGTCAGCACCCTTGATCACGATTTCAGTCGGAGTGGGGGTAGTGATGGTGATGCCTTGAGGGGCTTCGAAGTTCACAGGGTGCGAAAAGCCTACAGCCAGGTTCAACTTGGAACCTTGCACGGAAGCCTTGTAACCCACGCCGATCAGGCTCAGCTTCTTTTCGAAGCCTTCGGTTACACCCTTCACCATGTTGTTGACCAACTGGCGGAAAGTACCGGCCAGAGCGTCAGCATCACGGGAATCGTTTGCTGGGGCAAACGACAGCTTGCCTTCGTTGTTGCTGATAACGACCAAAGCGTTCAGAGCTTGGGACAGTTCACCGCCCTTGCCCTTGACCTTGATGGATTCAGCATTCATAGACACATCCACGCCAGCGGGGATGGTCACATTTGCTTTAGCTACGCGAGACATTTCAGTATTTCTCCTTAATGTCTGTTAGGCCACATAGCACAGCACTTCGCCGCCGACACCGGTAGCACGTGCTTTGCGATCTGTCATCACACCCTTAGGGGTGGTAACAATGGCCACACCCAAGCCGTTTTGGACTTGAGGAATAGCGTCACGGCCCTTGTAAACGCGCAGGCCAGGACGGCTTACACGTTCAATACGTTCGATCACAGGGCGACCGGCGTAGTACTTCAGGGTAATAACGAGTTCAGACTTACCGTCTTCGGTTTTGACTTCAAAACCGTCAACATAGCCCTCGTCCTTCAGCACTTGTGCAATGGCAACCTTCACTTTGGATGAAGGAACCGACACAGTGGCCTTGGACACCATTTGGGCGTTGCGAATACGGGTCAGCAAGTCGGCGATAGGATCACTCATGCTCATCTTGTATCTCTCCTACTTGCTTACCAGCTGGCCTTGGTGACACCAGGGATGTCACCAGCGAAGGCCAGTTCACGGATCTTGGCGCGACCCAGACCGAATTGACGGAATGTGCCACGTGGACGACCAGTGATCTCGCAACGGTTACGTTGGCGAGTGGGGTTGGCGTTACGAGGCAGCTTTTGCAGACCCAGACGGGCTGCATCACGCTCTTCGTCGGAACGCTTTGCGTCACCGGCGATTGCCTTCAATTCAGCGTACTTGGCAGCGAACTTCGCGGCCAATTTTTCGCGCTTCAGTTCGCGCTCGATCAAAGCTTTTTTAGCCATGCGCTACCTCAGTTCTTGAAGGGGAATTTGAACGCGGCGAGCAGTGCCTTGCACTCTTCGTCGTTCTTGGCCGTTGTCGTGATGCTGATGTTCAGACCACGCAGAGCATCCACTTTGTCGTATTCGATTTCAGGGAAAATGATCTGTTCTTTAACGCCAACGTTGTAGTTGCCGCGACCGTCAAACGAACGACCCGAGATACCGCGGAAGTCGCGAACGCGAGGCAGAGCCACGGTCACGAAACGGTCCAGGAATTCGTACATTTGAACGCCACGCAGAGTCACCATGCAGCCAATTGCCTGGCCTTCACGGATCTTGAAACCTGCGATAGCCTTCTTGGCCTTGGTCACCACGGGCTTCTGACCAGCAATTTTGGTCAGGTCAGCCACAGCGTTGTCCATCACCTTCTTGTCGGCCACAGCTTCGCTCACACCCATGTTCAGGGTGATCTTGCTCAGGCGGGGCACTTCCATAGCGGAGGTGTAACCGAACTTTTCTTTCAGTTCAGCCGCGATCTTTTCGCGATAGAGTTTTTGCAGTCGTGCCATGTGTGATGCTCCTTAGGCAGCCTTGATTTCGGCGCCGTTAGACTTGAACACGCGTACACGTGCACCGTCAGCGTTCACCTTAATGCCCACGCGATCGGCCTTGCCAGTCGCTGCATTGAAGATCGCCACGTTGGATTGGTGAATAGGCATAACCTTTTCCACAATACCGCCAGTGGTGCCCTTCATGGGGTTTGGCTTAACGTGCTTCTTAACCAGGTTCACGCCATCGATCACCAGGTAAGAATCATCCTTGCGCGAGGCAACTACGCCACGCTTGCCTTTGTCACGGCCGGTCAGCACGATGACTTCGTCGCCCTTGCGAATCTTGTTCATTGCGCTTTCCTTAGAGAACTTCAGGTGCCAAGGACACGATCTTCATGAACTTTTCGGTACGCAGTTCACGAGTCACGGGGCCAAAAATACGAGTGCCGATAGGCTCCAGCTTGGCGTTCAGCAGAACGGCAGCGTTGCCATCGAACTTCACCAAAGAACCGTCGCCACGGCGGATGCCCTTGGCTGTACGAACTACCACTGCACTGTAAACCTCGCCTTTTTTGACGCGGCCACGGGGAGCGGCTTCTTTGATGCTCACTTTGATGATGTCACCAACACTTGCGTAGCGACGATGTGAACCGCCCAGTACCTTAATGCACTGAACAGACTTCGCGCCCGTGTTATCGGCAACCTCTAAACGAGATTCTGTTTGGATCATTTCAATATTCCCAACTTGCTCCAGCAGATCCGGACAGCCCCAGAGAACTTCTCAAGGGCCAAACGAAGCAGCCAGTCAGTCTTGGGCCCGTCGTCCACCTCCCGGACCATTCCGGAGGGCTTCCCGCTGGGCAGAACTTTCACGCTTTTACACATGAAGCTAGCGATTATCGCAAGAATTTCCTTGCGCGTCAACCGCTTAGATAGCGAAAACCACCACACTTTCGGGGAATGCAGCCCGGCTTTCAGCGTCAATAAAAAAGCATAGCTAACAACGTAGCAATAACGCTTATTTGACGCTATTTAGCTTACAAGACCCCATAAAACAAAGCGCGAGCAGCTTCCTTTTTAGAAGTCTCTCGCGCTTTTAGATCTACCGCACTGGCTTGTTCAGGCCTTGGTCGGCAAATATTGCTGTGCCAGCATGAGAAATTCAGGCAGCTTCACGTCTACGCCCGGCAACTCTTGCTGCAAAATTTCTGCCACACGGGGGGCCACACTGGCTGCCAAGCGAGCGTCCAGAAACAGCAACCGGCAACGGCGAGCCAGCACATCTTCCACGGTACGAGCATATTCATAGCGTGCAGCAAAACGCACCATGGCTTCGCTCAGCCCCTCGGCCAGCATGCGCTCGGCGCCCGGCAAGCTGTGTACAGCAGCAGCCTCTGTGCCATAGACATGCTCGCCCTGCGCAGCGTTCATGCGGTGCTTGACCTGCTCTGGCTTGGGCGCACCCACCAACGGCAGCTTTACCGTGACACCACCGGCACGCGCTGGCAACAGTTTCTGGTCAAAGCACTCCGTCAGCACATCCTCCGCCATGGCGCGATAAGTGGTCCATTTGCCGCCAGTGACAGTGACCAGACCAGACTTGCTGGTCATTACGGTGTGCTCACGGCTGATCTTCTTGGTGTTCTCACCATCATCATCTTGCGGCTTGACCAGTGGGCGCATGCCCACCCAGATGCTGCGCACATCGGCACGGGTCGGACGACGGCACAGGTAGTTACCGGCTTCTTTGAGGATGAATTCAATTTCGTGCTCGAAAGCCAGAGGCTCTCGGGCCAGATCGTGACGGGGCGTGTCGGTAGTGCCCAAAATGACCTTGCCCAGCCATGGCACGGCAAACAGGACCCGGCCATCGGCGGTCTTGGGTACGAGCAGCGCGTGGTCAGAGGGCAGAAATTCACGGTCCACAACCACGTGCACCCCTTGACTGGGCGCCACCATCGGCTTGACCGGCTTGCCCAGCAACTCGGCATCTTGCTGACGAAACAGGTCGACCCAAGGGCCTGTTGCATTGACCACACATTTGGCGCGCACTTCAAAGCGTGCGCCGGTCTCGGCGTCTTCACACACCACGCCTGAAACCTTGCCATCGGTGTGCAGCAATTCCTTGGCGGGGCAGTAATTGACCAGCAACGCACCCTTGACTGCAGCGGTACGCGCCAGAGCCAGCGCCAGACGGGCATCGTCAAACTGGCCATCCCAGTATTTCACGCCACCCTTGAGCGAATCAGTTCGCACGGTGGGCAGCAGACGCAAGGTTTTGTCTTTGCTCAGAAATTCCGTACGACCCAGACCTTCTTTGCCGGCCAGTGCGTCATACATCTTCAGGCCCGCGCCATAAAACGGCGTATCCAGCAGCTTGTAAGACGGCATGACAAAAGCCAGCGGCTGCGCCAGATGTGGCGCGTTATTGAGCAGTCTGGTGCGCTCATGCAGAGCTTCTCGCACCAGGGACACATTGCCTTGTGCCAGATAACGCACACCGCCATGCACCAGCTTGGTTGCGCGCGATGAGGTTCCCTTGGCAAAGTCATGCGACTCAATCAGGCACACCTTGAAACCGCGCGTTGCAGCATCGACGGCAGTGCCTAAACCGGTAGCGCCACCACCGATAATGAGCAGGTCATACGTTTCGGATTGGGCCAAACGGGCCAGCAATTCCGCGCGGTCAGTCGTAACTGGAGAAGAAAAGTTGTTCATGGGCAACGCCTCGTGGATGCACCGCTCCACCCGCTTTCAGCTCGAACAGCGAGCGATAGAGCACAGATAACCAGTGTGCATTTTCGCTCTTTTTCGTTTTTTGTGCGCGATTAAGTTAATTTATGCGCGAAATTGATCAAATCCAGCTGCATCCAGCGAAAAAGAGCAAGCAGCCCATGCCGCTTGCTCTTGATTGTCCTACCTGCTCACAGCAACTCAACGCGCCTTGCCGTTCTTCCACGCATTGAGCAAGCTGTCATAGGCGATGGTTTCCCCTTTGGGCTTTTCATTGGCCAGCTTCTTCCACGGTGCATGCGCATCGCTCAGCCATTTGCCAGGGTCGCTTTTGGGATTGAGCTTGGGTGCGCAATGGGTCATACCGGCACGCTGCAAACGAGCCATGACCTGGTCCATTTCTTCAGCCAGGGTATCCATCGCTACCTGCGGTGTTTTCTCCCCCGTCACGGCCTGCGCCACGTTCTTCCACCACAGCTGTGCCAGCTTGGGGTAATCAGGCACGTTGTTGCCTGTGGGCGTCCAGGCCACACGCGCTGGGCTGCGATAGAACTCCACCAGACCGCCCAGCTTGGGAGCCATATCGCTCATGGCCTTGGACTGGATGTCGGATTCGCGGATGGGCGTTAAGCCGACGATGGTCTTTTTCAGGCTGGTGGTCTTGGCTGTCACAAACTGCGCGTACAACCAGGCGGCGGCCAGACGATCGGGGTTGTGGTCTTTAAAGAAAGTCCAGCTGCCCACATCCTGATAGCCGTTTTGCATGCCCTGCTTCCAGTACGGGCCGTTGGGGCCTGGAGCCATGCGCCACTTGGGCGAGCCATCGGCATTCACTACGGGCAAGCCGGGCTTGGTCATGTCGGCCGTAAAGCCCGTGTACCAAAAGATCTGCTGGGCAATATGGCCTTGCGCGGGAACCGGGCCCGACTCGCCAAAAGTCATGCCCATGGCTTCCTTGGGCGCGTATTTCTTCATCCAGTCGACGTATTTGGTCAACGCAAATACCGCTGCAGGTGAATTGGTAGCACCACCACGCGAGACGGAAGCCCCCACAGGGGTGCACTTGTCGTCTGCTACCCGAATGCCCCATTCATCCACGGGCATACCGTTGGGTATGCCTTTGTCTGCCGCACCCGCCATGGACAGCCACGCATCGGTAAAGCGCCAGCCCAGCGATGGGTCTTTCTTGCCGTAATCCATGTGGCCATAGATGGGCTTGCCATCGATGGTTTTCACATCGTTGGTGAAAAATTCCGCGATGTCTTCGTAGGCACTCCAATTGAGTGGAACACCGAGGTCATAGCCATATTTCGCTTTGAATTTTTGCTTCAGATCGGCACGCTCAAACAGGTCAGCGCGGAACCAGTACAGGTTGGCAAACTGCTGGTCTGGCAACTGATAGACCTTGCCATCAGGGGCCGTGGTGAAGCTGATACCAATAAAGTCCTTCAGATCCAGCCCCGGATTGGTCCACTCCTTGCCTGCGCCGCCCATGTAGTCCGACAGATTCAGGATTTTTCCGTATCGATAATGCGTACCGATCAGATCCGAATCAGAAATCCAGCCGTCGTAAATACTTTTGCCTGACTGCATCGAGGTTTGCAGCTTCTCCACCACGTCGCCCTCTTGAATCAAGTCGTGCGTGACTTTGATACCTGTGATCTCCGAGAAGGCTTTGGCCAGCGTTTTACTTTCGTATTCGTGGGTTGTGATCGTCTCCGAAACTACAGAAATGTCTTTGACCCCTTTGGCCTGCAATTTTTTGGCCGCTTCGATGAACCACTTCATCTCGGCCATCTGCTGGTCTTTGTTCAAGGTACTGGGCTGAAACTCGCTATCGACCCACTTTTTGGCATCCGCTTCACCCGCCCATGCGGCATGACCAGCTACCAGCGCCGCGGCGGCAATGGCGATGGCCCGAACTTGCACTTTCATAGCTGTCTCCTGGTTTGATATTGCTTTGTCCCCGCTGACAGTTCACCTGGCCGACAGGGGAAGATCAGGCCAAGCACACACTCGCCCCATGGCACCCATGCATTCGCGGGTACCGCCGCACCTGCCGCCTTAACCCTTGCGCATCACCAGCCCCAGCAACAGCATGGACAGCACAAAGCTGATCCACACCGAAGGCTCTTGCTCCAAGGACAGCCACTGGGCCATTTTTTCACCCAGCCCCAGCCAGATTAAATTCACATACGCGGCCAGCAGCAAACCTACAAAAAGACGATCTCCACGTGTCGTCTCCATAGGCAGCCAGCCCTTGCGCTGCACCGAAGGGCTGCGAATCTCCCATACCGTCATGCCCGCCAGCATCAGCGCAATGCATGTAAAGAAGATTGCGACAGGCGTCGTCCATGCCATCCAGCTGAGCATCACATCTCTCCTGTTAGACGCGCCCCATCGCAAAGCCTTTGGCGATGTAATGGCGCACAAACCAAATCACGATGGCTCCCGGAATGATGGTGAGTACCCCGGCTGCAGCCAGCGTTGCCCAGTCCATCCCCGAAGCACTGACCGTGCGCGTCATGGTGGCAACAATAGGCTTGGCATTCACGCTGGTCAGCGTGCGCGCCAGCAGCAGCTCCACCCAGCTGAACATGAAGCAAAAGAACGCAGCCACACCCACACCCGACTTAATCAGCGGCAGGAAGATCGTGAGGAAAAAACGCGGAAAGCTGTAGCCATCGATGTAGGCGGTCTCATCAATTTCACGGGGGATACCGCTCATGAAGCCTTCCAAGATCCATACCGCCAGCGGCACGTTAAACAGCAAGTGCGCCAGCGCCACCGCAATGTGCGTATCCATCAAGCCCACGGTGGTGTAGAGCTGAAAAAAAGGCAGCAAGAACACGGCGGGCGGCGTCATGCGGTTGGTCAGCAACCAGAAGAACACATGCTTGTCACCCAGAAACCGGTAGCGTGAAAACGCATAGGCGGCGGGCAGAGCCACGGTCAGCGAAATCACCATGTTGATGGCCACGTAAATCAGGCTGTTGATGTAGCCCGAATACCAGGACGGATCGGAAAAAATCGTGTGGTAATTGGCCCAGGTGAAATTGGCTGGCCACAGCGTGAAGCTGGACACAATTTCTTCATTGGTCTTGAAACTCATGTTGACCATCCAATAGATGGGCAACACTGCAAACACCAGATACAGGCACAGGAACACACTGCGTTTGTGGAAGCGTTTTTCAGTCATGTTTGACCTCTGCGTCACCCGTGCCCACGCGCTGCATCCAGTTATAGAGGATGAAGCAAAGCAGCAAGATGATGAGGAAATAAATCAGCGAGAACGCCGCTGCAGGCCCCAGGTCAAACTGGCCCACGGCCTTTTGCGTGAGGTACTGGCTCAAAAAAGTGGTGGCATTGCCTGGGCCACCACCTGTCAGCACAAAGGGCTCTGTGTAGATCATGAAACTGTCCATAAACCGCAGCAGAACCGCAATCATGAGCACGCCGCGCAGCTTGGGCAGCTGAATGAAGCGAAACACCGCCCACTTGCTCGCGCCATCAATGCTGGCAGCCTGGTAATACGCATCGGGGATGGAGCGCAAACCGGCATAGCACAGCAGAGCCACCAGAGGCGTCCAGTGCCAGACATCCATCACCAAGACGGTGATCCAGGCATCCATGGCGTTGCCGGTATAGCTGTAATCAATGCCCATGCCGTTGAGCGCTGCACCCAGCAAGCCAATGTCGGAGCGACCATAGATCTGCCAGATCGTGCCCACCACGTTCCACGGGATCAGCAGTGACAGTGCAATCAGCACCAGCACTGCCGAGGCTTTCCAGCCTTTTTCCGGCATGGACAGCGCCAGCGCAATGCCCAGCGGAACTTCCACCAGCAACACCGACAGAGAAAACACGATTTGCCGGTACAACGCACTGTGCAGCTCTTGGTCACGCATCACCATGGCAAACCATTCGGTCCCCACAAACACGCGCCGCTCGGGGCTGATGATGTCCTGCACCGAATAGTTCACCACCGTCATCAAAGGCAAGATGGCCGAGAACGCCACGCACAGCATGACAGGCAAAATCAGCAACCAGGCACGCTGATTGAGTGGCTTGTTGGTGGTACTCATGCCTGCAACTCCTCGTTGCGATAAAAGCAGGTGTGTGGCCCAGTCAGCTGCAGCCACACCGTCTCGTGCAATGCCGGTGTGGCCCTGTCTGCTGGCAGGCGCACTTTCAATGCGCTGCCTGCCATCACGGCAGTCAGCAGACTGTGCGTTCCCACATCCTGCACTCGCACCACTTGTGCCGGCCAGGCACCCAAAGAGTGAGGCGCCACCAGTTGCACATACTCCGGACGAATCCCCAGCTGCAGTGTCTGCGCTGCAGTGGCCGCCGCAGACAACCCAGGCGGCGCCGTCACCTGCTGCCCGGCGATATACAGCGCACCGTCGCGCTGCTCCAGGGGTACAAAGTTCATGCCTGGCGAGCCAATGAAATGCCCCACAAAAGCATGCTGGGGGCGCTCAAACAGCTCTTCAGGCGAGCCCACCTGCACCATCTTGCCGCGCGACATCACGACCACGTGATCCGCAAACGTCAAAGCCTCTACCTGATCGTGGGTCACGTAGATCAGGGTTAGTTTCAGTTCATGGTGAATCTGCTTGAGCTTGCGGCGCAACTGCCACTTCAAATGCGGGTCAATCACGGTCAGAGGTTCATCAAACAGCACCGCAGCGACATCAGGGCGCACCAAGCCTCTGCCCAACGAGATTTTTTGCTTGGCGTCCGCCGCCAAACCTGCTGCGCGCTGGTTGAGCTGGCCACTCATCTCCAGCATTTCGGCAATGACACCCACACGCTCCCTGATCTGCGCCTCTGGCACATGGCGATTGCGCAAAGGGAAAGCCAAGTTTTCAGCCACCGTCATCGTGTCGTAGATCACCGGGAACTGAAACACTTGCGCAATATTGCGCTGCTGTGGCGTGCGCACAGTGACGTCCTGCCCATCAAACAGCACCGAGCCGTGAGAGGGCTTGACCAGGCCCGACATGATGTTGAGCAACGTTGTCTTGCCGCACCCCGAGGGGCCCAGCAAAGCGTAGGCACCGCCGTCGGCAAACTCCATGCGCATGGGCAGCAAGGCGTAGTCACTGTCTTGCTCAGGCTTAGGGCGGTAGGCATGGGCCAGGTCCAGGGTAATGCGTGCCATGGTTCAGCCTCCCTGCGCGTGCGCTGGCAGTTGCAGCAAGGCACCGCCCTGATCAGCCGCACGCTCGCTGTCAAATACGTAACACGCGTCTGGCATCAGATACACGCTGATCGGCGCATTCAACGGCACTTTGTGCACCCCCGTAAGCTGTACCACCCAATCGCCCCACGGCAGCTGCACATGCACAAACGTGTCAGAGCCTGAAATTTCGGCCAGATGCACCTGCCCGCGCACTTCCACGCTGCCCGGCTGTGCCTGCAGCGTCAGTGCGCTGGCACGCACGCCGAGTACGGCCGCTGCGTCCGCAGTCGCTACAGGCTGGCGCAGGGCAAGCACCACCCCATTGGGCAGCCGCATCTGCGCGCCCCCCTCTTGTAACTGAACTGGCACCAGATTCATGGGCGGATCGCTGAAGGCGCGTGCCACACGCAGCGATTTAGGGGAACGAAATACCTCTGAGGTCGGCCCGTACTGCAGCAACTCTCCCCGCTCCAAAACGGCGGTGTACCCGCCCAGCATCAGGGCTTCTGCAGGTTCGGTGGTGGCATACACCACCGTAGAGCGGCCTGCCTCAAACAGCTGCGTCAATTCATCGCGCAGGCCCTCGCGCAGCTTGTAGTCCAGATTGACCAGCGGTTCGTCCAGAAGCATCAAGGGGGCATCTTTGGCCAAGGCGCGTGCCAGGGCTACGCGCTGCTGCTGACCGCCTGAAAGCTCTGCGGGCAATCGATCCAAGAAGGGTTCAATGTGCAGCCGCTGTGCCAGGCTGTGCACCTTGTGGGCAATGTCTGTATCCCCGCGCAGCTTGAGCGGTGAGGCAATGTTTTGTGCCACCGTCATGGACGGGTAGTTGATAAATTGCTGGTACACCATGGCCACGTTGCGCTGGCGCACCGGCATGCCTGTGACGTCCTGGCCGTCTACCCACACACGCCCTTCGGTGGGCGTGTCCAGACCCGCCATGATGCGCATCAGACTGGTCTTGCCAGCCTGTGTGGCACCCAGGAGCACGGTCACCACGTTGCTTTGCAATGACAGGCTCATCGGATACAGCCAGGTGGCCGCTCCGACTTTCTGCACTACGTTTTCCAACACCAGTTGCATGTGCACCTCTCGCCCTGTCGCATGAATGAAGTGCGCAAGCACTACCGCCCAAACAAGCTTGAAATCTTTCGATTTCTGATCATTTTTGTTCTTTTCAGGCCATCAGATATAGAAAAATACCCTGACATCTTTTCGTTTGAATTCGCTCTACATTGGCAAACGAAATTAGGATGACAGGCTTGGCAGCCCCGTGCGATGTAAAGGCGGGTTTTATTCACTCCCTGATCTCTAACCCGTGAACTCAAATCCACGTCAACTACAGCTTTTGGAAGAAGTTCGACAGCGGCAATCGGCCACTGTTGAGCAACTGGCAGAAATTCTGGAAGTCACGCTACAGACCGTGCGTCGCGATATTCAAAAGCTGGCAGAAATGGGCCTTCTGGTGCGCTTTCACGGTGGGGTACGCATGCCCAGCGCCACCGTAGAGAACATTGCCCACCCGCGCCGCCAGACCATGCACGCCGAAGGCAAGACACGTATTGCCAAGGCGATTGCGCAGGCCATCCCCAATGGCTGCTCCTTGATTCTGAACATTGGCACCACCACCGAAGCGGTGGCCAAGGCGTTGATGCGACATCAAGGCCTGCGCGTCATCACCAACAACCTGAACGTGGCCGCCATCCTGAGCAGCAACGCAGACTGCGAAGTGATTGTTGCGGGCGGAGTGGTGCGCACGCGTGACCGCGGCATTGTGGGTGAGGCTGCGGTAGATTTCATCCGGCAGTTCAAGGTGGACATTGCCGTCATTGGCATTTCAGCCATGGAACCAGACGGTAGCCTGCGCGACTTTGATTTGCGCGAAGTGAAGGTGGCGCAAACCATCATTCAGCAATCGCGTGAAGTGTGGCTGGCCGCAGACCACAGCAAATTTGACCGCCAGGCCATGGTGGAGCTGGCCAAACTGAACCAGATTGACCGCTTATTTACCGATGCCCCCCCTCCTGCCCACTTCGCCAGCCTGCTGCAAGAGGCTGAAGTGCAGTGCATCGTCGCACAATAAGCAGCCTGCCTTCCCACCAGCGGCCTGAGGCCGCTTTTTTCTGCCCTATCCTTGTCAGTTATGACGACCTACCTGCTCGCCTTGGACCAAGGCACTTCCAGCTCCCGCTCCATCGTGTTTGATACGCAGGGCCGCATCGTGGCCTCGGCACAGCAGGAGCTCCCGCAGATCTACCCCCGCCCAGGCTGGGTAGAACATGACCCCCACGAAATCTGGCGCACACAGCTGACCACGGCCAAGGAAGCGCTGGCCAAAGCAGGCCTGAAAGCCAGCGACATTCGCTCGGTGGGCATTACCAACCAGCGCGAAACCACGATTGTCTGGAACCGCAGAACGGGCGCGCCCGTTCACCACGGCATCGTCTGGCAAGACCGCCGCGCCGAGCCCACCTGCCAGCAACTGCGCGAGGCAGGCCACAGCAACACCATCCTGCAAAAGACCGGCCTGCGCATTGACGCCTACTTCTCGGGCACCAAGCTCAAGTGGCTGCTGGACAACGTGCCCAGCGCCCGCGCTGCGGCTGAACGTGGCGAGCTGGCCTTTGGCACCGTGGACAGCTGGCTGATCTGGCAGCTGACTGGCGGCAAGCGCCACGTCACCGATGTGAGCAATGCCAGCCGCACCATGCTGTTTAACGTGCACACCAACCAGTGGGACAGCGACTTGCTGGCGCTGCTGGGCATTCCTGCCAGCCTGATGCCTGAAGTGCTGCCCTCTGCCGCAGACTTTGGCAAAACCGCTGAAGACGTGCTGGGCGGCATGATCAACATCGGCGGCGTAGCCGGTGACCAGCAAAGCGCGCTGTTCGGTCAGGCCTGCTTCAAGGCAGGCATGGCCAAGAACACCTATGGCACGGGCTGCTTCATGCTGATGCACACCGGCGGTCACTTTCAGACCTCGGCCAACGGCTTGCTGACCACCAGCGCCGCCCAGCCCGGCCCCGCGCCCCAGTTTGCGCTGGAAGGCAGCGTGTTTGTGGGCGGTGCCGTGGTGCAGTGGCTGCGCGACGGCCTGCAGGCCATCGAGCACAGCGGACAGGTGCAGCAACTGGCCGAAAGCGTGCCAGACAGCGGCGGCGTCATGCTGGTGCCTGCCTTCACAGGTCTGGGTGCGCCGTACTGGGAGCCCGATGCCCGCGGCTCCATTACCGGCCTGACCCGCGGCAGCACCATTGCCCACATTGCCCGCGCCGCGCTGGAGTCGATTGCCTACCAAAGCGCGGCCCTGCTGCTGGCCATGAGCCGCGATGCGGTTGCCAACGGCGGCGCAGCCGTCAGCGAGCTGCGCGTAGACGGCGGTGCCTGCGTGAACAACCTGCTGATGCAGTTTCAGGCGGACTTGCTGGGCATTCCCGTGGTGCGCCCCGCCTGCGTGGAA
Source organism: Comamonas avium (assembly GCF_014836675.1). Classification (GTDB taxonomy): domain Bacteria; phylum Pseudomonadota; class Gammaproteobacteria; order Burkholderiales; family Burkholderiaceae_C; genus Comamonas; species Comamonas avium. Next base: position 98,212 of record NZ_JACSQK010000003.1, on the reverse strand, counting down.
ACCACCGCACTGGGTGCAGCGTATCTGGCGGGCCTGTCCAGCGGTGTTTACCAAAGCACCGATGAGCTGTCGGCGCTGTGGAAGGCCGAGCGCCGCTTTGTGCCCACGCTGGACAAATCCCGGGCTGATGAACTGATGGAGCGCTGGGAGCGCGCCGTGCGCCAGACCACGGCGCACTAGCGCATCACACCAACAAAAAGAGAGCTATCAGCGCTTATACACTGGTGTTTTCAGATACAAAACACTTTGAAAACATTTACCCATAAGCGTTGGCAGCTCTTATTTTTAAATATTCATTGAAAGCATCGCCATGAATCAGACTTCTTCTCCCCGCATCGCCTTCATTGGCGGCGGCAACATGGCCAGCGCCATCATTGGCGGCCTGATTGGCCGTGGCGTTCCGGTGGATCACATCACCGTGGTGGAGCCCTTTGAGGCTGCACGTGCCGCGCTGCAAACCAAGTTTGGCATCACCGCCCTGCACACCGCCAGTGCCGCGCTGGCAGGGCAGGATCTGGTGGTCTGGGCCGTCAAGCCCCAAAGCTTCAAAGACGCCGCCACCCCCGTGGCCGCACACACCGCTCAGGCTCTGCACCTGAGCGTGGCCGCCGGCATCACCACCGACAGCATTGCCCAGTGGCTGGGCACCCCCCGCATCGTGCGCGCCATGCCCAACACCCCGGCGCTGGTGGGCAAGGGCATGACAGGCTTGTTTGCCCGCCCTGAAGTCAACGCCCAAGGCCAGGCCCTGATCGAGCGCGTAATTGGCAGCACAGGCCAGTTTCTGTGGGTAGACGCCGAAGACAAGCTGGACGCCGTGACCGCCATGTCGGGCTCTGGCCCCGCCTATGTGTTTCTGTTTCTGGAAGCCATGACCCAGGCGGGTGTGGACATGGGCTTGACCGCCGATCAGTCCTACCAGCTGGCTGTGGCCACCTTCCAGGGCGCCACCGAGCTGGCTGCCCGCTCTGACGAAAGCGCCAGCGTGCTGCGCGAACGTGTCACCAGCAAGGGGGGCACGACCTACGCCGCCATCACCCACATGCAGCAAACCGAGCTGCCCCAGCACTTCATCGCGGCCCTGCGCAAGGCCGAGGCCCGCGCCAAAGAACTGGCCGCAGAGTTTGGCAAGTAAGCACTGCTGAACACGATAAAAAAGCCCCGCCAGCATGGTTGCTGCGGGGCTTTTTGCATCTTCTCCACAGTGCGCCGCCTTTGCCAGCCGGGGCCGCACATTGCAGGCAGTGTTTGAGAAAAAGCGCATCAAACCAGACAGCGATCTAGCGATTTAGAGCTTTAGCACCTGAGTGCGTGCCACCAGCGCATCGATGCATCACGGTCTGGGCAACCAGCGGCGTCAAGCACCCCAGAGCATGGAGCGCATGGAGATCGATGCCATCTGAAAATCAGCATTGAAAAACCGTGCGCGCTCGCCGCTGCCCACAGCACCTGCCGCATACAGCAGCGGTAGATAGTGGTCGTGCGTCGGGTGCGCCATCTGCGCCACGCTGCCCATTTGCTGAAAGTTGCTCAGCCCAGCCAGATCGCCTTTTTCAACATGCCCGGCCACCATCTGGTCAAACTCGATGGCCCAGTCATATGCCTGCAGCGGCGACTGTGTACGCTGCAGGGCACGCAGGTTGTGCACGGCATTGCCACTGCCCACAATCAGCACGCCGCGCTCGCGCAGTTGCTGCAATTGCTGGCCCAGCGCAAAGTGCTCTGCCGGGGGGCGGCTGTAGTCCATGCTCAGTTGCACTACGGGGATGGACGCATCGGGGAACATGGGCTTGAGCACGCTCCACGTGCCGTGGTCCAGCCCCCAGGCATGCCCATCCACGCCCAGAGCCTGCTGGTTGTGGGGGTTGTGCAGTTCTTGGGCCAGTTGCTGCGCCAGTGCAGGTGCACCCGGCGCGGGGTATTGCTGGGCAAACAGCTCGTCAGGAAAACCACCAAAGTCATGGATGGTCCTGGGCTGTGCCATGCCGGTCAGCAGCGAGCCCTGTCCCTGCGTGATCCAGTGCGCAGAGATGCACAGCACCAGTTGAGGCCGCTCTACGCGCTGCAGCAGCTCCTGGCCCAATTGCTGCCAGCTTTGGCGGTAGGCGTTGTCTTCGATCGCGTTCATGGGGCTGCCGTGCCCCACAAACAGCACCGGCATGCGAGCCGAGGGCTGCAGTTCTGTGACCCCGGCCTGCGCTGCGGCGCCTGGAAGGTTGTTACTTGCTGTCATGCGTGCTCCCGTGGCCACCAAGGCCGCTGCACCTGCTGCGGCACCCAGCCACTGTCTGCGTTGCATCTTCCCACTTTCAAAGCCAACCCGCGTACGGATACACAAACCGGGGCCACGCGCCGTGTGCGTTCACTGCATGCAGATGGCTGCGTTTGCGCCACCTGCACCCTGGCCCGCTGCCCACTCAACGCAGGCCAAATCCCAGTGCAATACCGGCAAAAATTGTCAGGCCGATGTAGTGGCTCTTGCTGAAAGCTACAAAGCAGCCTGCGCGCTGGCGGTCTTTGATCAGGGTGAAGTGCCATGCCACCTGCGCCGCTGCCGCAGCCATGCCCAGCCAGAAAGGCCAGCCCAGGCCATAGGGCAGCAACGCCCAGATCGTCAGAGCCATGCACAGCACAAAGAAGGCCATGATGCCCAGCACGTCAAAACGCCCCAACGTGATGGCCGAGGTTTTCATGCCAATCTTGAGATCATCGTCGCGGTCCACCATGGCGTATTCCGTGTCGTACGCCAGCACCAGAAACATATTGGCCAGCCACAAGATCCACGCAGTCCAGCCCACGCTGCCAGTGACCGCTGCAAACGCGATCACGATGCCAAAGTTGAATGCAATGCCCAAGAAGGCCTGCGGCATGGCAAAAAAACGCTTGGTGAAGGGGTAAAGGATAGTGAACAGCACCGCCGGCACAGACCATGCAACCGCCTCCCACCGGGTGGTGAGCACCAGCCCGAAAGCCACCAGGGTGAGCACGACGCCCACCATGGCAGCTTCTTTGACGCTGATTTGCCCACTCGTAATCGGGCGCTGTGTGGTGCGTTTGACGTGCTTGTCAAAATCACGGTCCGCAATGTCATTGATGGTGCAGCCTGCACTGCGCATCAAGAATGTGCCCAGCACAAAAACCACCAGCAGGTGCCAGCCCGGAAAACCGTCACCAGCCACCCACAACGCGGCCAGTGTGGGCCAGACCAGCACCAGCCATCCGGCAGGGCGGTTGAAGCGAATCAGATCTAGGTACAGCGCAATTTTGGAGCGCGGTGCAGGCTTGGCTGCGTGCGTAGGCGTGGAAGTGGTCATGGGCAAATTGTCACGCTAAAAGCACAACGCCCGCTGGGTGCGGGCGTTGTGCAGGCTGCAGGTACTGGTATCAGCCCCTGCAGCGCAATGCAGGTATCAGTCTTCCAGCAAGGAGCGCAGCATCCATGCGTTTTGCTCGTGCACGGTCAGGCGCTGTGTCAGCAAGTCGGCGGTAGGTTCGTCGCTGGCCTTGTCAGCCAGGGGGAACAGTTCACGGGCTGTACGGGCCACGGCCTCGTTGCCCTCCACCAGAATACGGATCATGTCCATGGCCTTGGGAGGGGTTGCGGGCACATCGGGCAGGCTGGTCAGCTTGCCAAACTGGCCGTACGAACCGGGTGCGAAATGGCCCAGTGAGCGAATGCGCTCTGCCACGGGGTCTACGGCATTCCACAGTTCGGTGTACTGCCCCATGAACATGGTGTGCAGCGTGTTGAACATGGGTCCTGTGACGTTCCAGTGGAAGTTGTGCGTCGTCAGATACAGCGTGTACGTGTCTGCCAGCAAACGCGACAGGCCATTGGCAATGGCTGCGCGGTCTTTGTCATTGATGCCGATATTGATGGGCATGCCGGCAGGTGCTTGTGCCGCTTTGACAGTTTGCTTCTTGGTTTCTCTAGCCATGATGTATCTCCTCGATCATGCAAAACCGGACAACATCCACGATGTTGCTCGGGGTTGGGTGGTTCTTACTGTAGCGCATGCACGTGTACACAACCGCGTCAGTCAATGACTTATGGCAAGGCACGCGCTCCAGGGTCACGCTCAGGTCAGCAGCTCGGCGCCGGTCAGCTCGCAGGCGTACACGGCATTGCGCAAGGCGGCAATCGCTTCGTAGCGGGTAAAGCTGCGGCGCCACACCAGCACCACGCGGCGGCTTGGTGGCGGATGGCCATCTTCTGCACGAATTGGCAGATAGCGAATGTGGGGGTCGTCCGATGTGCGGCGGCGCTGCGTGACCAGGGCGTCTTTGGGGACAGACAAGCGCGGAACCAGCGTCACGCCCATGCCTGCGGCCACCATGTGCTTGATGGTCTCCAGAGAAGAGCCTTCAAACGTGCGGCGAATGCCTTCTGCGTTGCTGGCATAGCGTGCAAATTCAGGGCACACCTCCAGCACATGGTCGCGAAAGCAGTGACCGGCACCCAAGAGCAGCATGGTTTCGTTCTTGAGCTCTGTGGTCGTTACCGATTCCTGGTTCGCCAGAGGGTGGGTATTGGGCACCGCAGCCATAAAGGGCTCGTCATACAGTGCTGCGGTCGCCAGACCGGTTTCAGGAAATGGCTCGGCCACGATGGCGCAATCGATTTCACCTGTGCGCAGCATCTCCAGGAGCTTGACGGTGAAGTTCTCCTGCAGCATCAGCGGCATTTGCGGCGTCATCTTGATGGAGTTGCGCACCAGCTCCGGCAGCAGATAGGGGCCAATGGTGTAGATCACGCCCAAAGTGAGCACGCCCGACAGCGGGTCTTTGCCGCGCTTGGCAATTTCCTTGATCTCTGCGGCCTGCTCCAGCACGCTTTGCGCCTGGCGCACGATGGATTCCCCCAGCGGCGTCACCGACACTTCGCCTGCGCTGCGCTCAAAGATTTTGACGTCCAGCTCTTCTTCCAGCTTCTTGATGGCCACCGACAACGTGGGCTGCGATACATAGCAGGCGTCAGCTGCACGGCCAAAGTGTTTTTCGCGAGCAACGGCAACGATGTATTTCAGTTCTGTAAGCGTCATGACTTTTGAGTATGCCTATCGAAGATCGAGCAATTATTGTGCATTTATGTAAACAAATGTTTGGTTCGCAGACTGTTCAATACCCGGTCTTTGCCGGTTATTGCGAACAAATCCGTTTTTGTCCTACGCCTTGAGGAATTCAGATTTTGCGCCCAACCAGCGCTGAATGTGCGTGGCCGCCAAATGGGGGTGCTGCGCCAGCATCACAGGGGCCAATTCTCGCGCCCACTCCAGCAAGGCAATGTCTTTGTCCAAATCGGCAAACCGCAGCATGGCATCGCCAGACTGCCTGGCACCCAGAAATTCACCCGGCCCCCGTATTTCCAAATCGCGGCGCGCTATCTCAAAACCGTCATTGGTCTCGGCCATCGCCCGCAAACGCTCTTTGCCGGTATCCGATAAGCGACCATTGTCATTGACCGCGTACAGCAGCACGCATGCAGAGGCTGCAGCACCGCGCCCGACACGTCCACGCAACTGGTGCAGCTGACTGAGCCCAAAGCGCTCGGCATGCTCAATCACCATCAGCGATGCATTGGGGACATCCACGCCCACCTCAATGACGGTGGTGGACACCAGCACGCCCATGATGCCCGCGGTGAACAGTTCCATCACGGCCTTCTTGTCTGCCGTGGGCATGCGTGAGTGCAGCAGGCCCACGGTGACGCCGGGTAAAGCTTCACTCAAATCGGCGTGGGTGGCCGTGGCATTGGACAGATCAAGCGTTTCACTTTCCTCAATCAGCGGACACACCCAGTAGACCTGGCGCCCCGCCGCAACCTGGGCACCAATGCGCGCAATGACCTCGTCTTTGCGGCTGTCTGAGATCACCTTGGTCACGATGGGGGTGCGCCCCGGCGGCAGCTCATCAATGACCGATACATCCAGGTCTGCGTAATAGCTCATGGCCAGGGTACGCGGAATGGGGGTGGCACTCATCATCAGCAAATGGGGCTCCAGCCCCTTGTGCGCCAGCTTCTGGCGCAAAGCCAGACGCTGCGCCACACCAAAGCGGTGCTGCTCGTCAATGACGGCCAGCGCCAGACTGTGAAACTGCACCTGCTCCTGGATCACCGCATGTGTGCCCACCACCAAGGCGGCTTCGCCACTGGCCACCAGCTCCAGCATGGCTGTGCGCTCTTTTTTCTTTTGCGCACCCGACAGCCAGGCTACTTTCTTGCCCAGTGGGGCCAAAATAGGCTCCAGCCACCCCACCAGCTTGCCAAAGTGCTGTTCCGCCAGAATTTCGGTCGGTGCCATCAAAGCGCACTGCCAGCCAGAGGCAATGCAGACCATGGCCGACATGGCTGCCACCACCGTTTTGCCAGAGCCCACATCGCCTTGCAGCAGGCGGTGCATGGGGCTGGCACGCGCCATGTCTTCGGCAATTTCCCGGCACACGCGCTGCTGGGCACCCGTGAGCCCAAATGGCAGCTGCTGCAAGAACTGCTCCACCAGCGTCTGGGTGCCGGCTTGCGGCGCAGGCACCGTCAAACGCGGGGCCTTCAAGGCCGCACGTTCTTGTTTGGAGCGGTATTGCGACAACTGCTGCGCCAGCAGCTCTTCGGCCTTCAGCCGCTGCCATGCCGGGTGGCTGTGGTCTTCCAGCGTGACCAGCGCCACGTCGGGCGTTGGGTGGTGCAAGAAAGACAGCGATTCACGCAGCCCCATCATTGGCTGCAGACCATTGTCACCCCAGTAGCTCATCACAGGCGGGGGCGTATCCGGGGGCAAGGTTTCAGGCAATTGCACGCGTTGCAGCGCGCTGGCAATGGCACGGCGCAAATAGGGCTGGGGCAGCCCGGCGGCAGTGGGATACACCGGGGTCAACGCTTGCGGCAGCTCGCCACCGGCCACCTTGAAGGCAGGGTGCAGCATCTGCCGCCCCCAGAATCCGCCTTTGATCTCCCCCCGAATACGCAGCACCGTACCCACGGCCATGGTTTTTTGCTGTGAGGGATAAAAACTAAAGAAGGTCAGCACACAGTTGCCGGTCTCGTCTTCCACTGTCACCTTGAGCATGCGCCGAGGCCGCAGCTGCACCTCACACTGCGTGACCGTCGCTTCAATCTGCACCGTATCGCCATCGCGGGCATTGCGCAGCAAGGTGATTTTGGTTTCATCCTCATAGCGCAGGGGCAGGTGCAAGACCAGATCAATATCACGCACCAGACCCAGCTTGTGCATGACTTGCTGTGCAGCACTGGGGGCCGTTTTTTTGCTGGTCGGTGCGGGGGAAGAAGGCATGAATCTTGAAACGTTGGAGTAATCGCTGGCTTGGAGGAAAAGGCTAACACGCAAGGCAGCGTGCACAAGCTTAAGCCCACAGTTTCATGCACGTACAGGGCAGGGAAACTGCGTGCAAGCACTGGTGACCTGGCTCACCACCACCACAGCTTGTGGTCGGTACACACCCTGTACACCATGTGGCCCGTTGTTCGCAGACTCTGGGGCTGGGTTTTACGCATCAGGCTGCCATCATGCACGCGGCAACCGTGCCAAGCTAGGTCACTCGGCGTATTCAAAAGTACGGATAGCTGGCAGTGGCCTTATGTCCCACCGTTTTGGCTGGCGCGCTGCTGCTTTGCCAAGAACAAGCGTGCACATCTCCTGAAACCAGCAGGTGGCCCACCAGGCCTGTGCATGCCATCAGGTCAAGGCTTTCAGCCCCTCGCACCCAAAAGCACACACGGCTTACGCGGCTGGCTGCACCTTGCACCAACGCACAGCCAGATGCCCTGCCCTGTGTGGCTGAATTTATAGGGACCGCTCGGCCGTTTCGGGCTTCATGGCGCAATTGCGGCCCGCCCCCTTGGCGCGGTACAGCGCCTGATCCGCCTCGCGCACCAGCAACTTGGCGCCAGCACCTGTGGGCACCAGACTGCATGCGCCTGCGCTGATGGTCACCACCGGTGCAGCCTGAGAGCTGTCGTGCGCCAGGCCCAGGGCCTGTACCGCCAGCACCATGCGCTGTGCAACGGCGTAGGCACCGTCCATGTCAGTGTCGGCCAGGATGACGGCAAACTCCTCTCCGCCATACCGGGCCACCACATCGGTTTCACGGTGTGCACAGCCTTGAATGGCTTTGGCCACGGCTTGCAAGCACGAGTCTCCCTGCAAGTGACCATAGCGGTCGTTGTAGCGCTTGAAATAGTCCACATCAATCAGCAGCATGCCCACAGGCCGGCCACTGCGACGTGCAATGGCGCAGGTCTGCTCCAGGCGCTCATTGAAGTGCGCACGGTTGGCAATGCCCAGCAAAGCATCTGTGCACGACAGTGCCTTCAATCTGGCGTTGGCATCTTCCAGCTCCCGCGTGCGACGGGCCACCCGCGCTTCCAGCGTTTGATTGGCCAGTGCCAGCTGCGCGTTCTGGGCCGTCAGCGCCGTGTACAGCTTGCCAATCATCTTGAGCAGCGCCTGTGTGCCGTTGTCGTGGTTGCCGCGCTCTTTGTCGTAGGCGTCGGCCGGCCCCATGCCTTCGCGGATGGACTTGATCTGCCGCGCCATGGACTGATCGATGCCCAGAATGTGCAAGCCCAGCCATGACGTCAGAAAGCCCACCAAAGTGGTGGCCGGATCCGTCATGGTGGTGCGCTGCGCCCACAGCATGATGACCTGCTCCACAAATTGCTGGTGCATGCTGCGGTGGCTCTCGACATGCCGGGGATCGACGGCAAATTTCGCCATCAACTCCTCTTCTTCCTGGAAGTGATGCTCGGTGTACGACAGCAGACGCGCATAGGTGTCGGCCAGCACCACCTCACGGTCACTGCGTTTGGAAAAAAGGCCCCGGCTCAGTTCGTTGAACAGATCCACCAAGGCATGGTGCTGCTCGTCTACGGACTCGAGATCCGTCACGAAATGCTGATCCCATACAAAAGTGGTATCCATACCAAGCCGATCACATAGTAAAAAATATGTAAGTCAGTGTAAGGACGATTTCAGCGGCGTTCGTGATGCGTATCAAAGGATGCACCCCTTGCTACCGAGGGCTTACCCAAAGTCATCAGGGGCATTGTTGGCTTCAAACGACGTCGCAGCACCCAGATTTGCGAGAATTACTTCTTTTGTCTTCACCTTGGAACGGGCTTGTTCAGCCCTCAAGAACACGCATGTCTCTCAGCCCCCGCGCTCATACCCTCAGTGATTTCGACTTTGTGCTCCCCGAGCACCTGATTGCCCAACACCCTGCTGCCGAGCGCAGCGCCTCGCGCCTGCTGGATGCACGGGCACCGGAGCTGGTGGATCGCATTTTCAAAGAACTGCCCGATTTGCTGAGCGAAGGCGACCTGCTGGTGTTCAACGACACCAAGGTGGTCAAGGCCCGCGTATTTGGTGAAAAAGCCAGCGGCGGCAAGCTGGAGCTGCTCATTGAGCGCGTGCTGCAGGGCAACGAAGTTGTGGCGCACATGAAGGTCAGCAAAAAGCCTTTGCCCGGAGCCCGTGTGCACCTGTGCGGTGGCATCAGAAACGGTGGTTTTGATGCGGTACTGCTAGGCCGCTGGCCCGATGAAAACGGCCCCTTGTTCCGCTTTGCACTGCAAGGAGCCAAAGGCGAAACACCATGGCAGCTGATGGACCAGTTTGGCCACCTGCCCCTGCCGCCCTACATTGCGCGCAACCAGAACGCCGAGGTAGACCCCGATGAAGCAGAAGATGCCGAGCGCTACCAGACGGTGTTTGCCAGCCACCCCGGTGCCGTGGCCGCACCCACAGCAGCGCTGCACTTTGACGAGAAGGTGCTGGCTGCGCTCAAAGCTAAAGGCGTAGAGACCGCAGCCGTCACGCTGCACGTGGGTGCAGGTACCTTCCAGCCCGTGAAAACCGAAAACCTGGCCGAGCACCAGATGCACACCGAGTGGTACAACATTCCGCTGCCCACGCTGGCTGCGCTGGAGCGCTGCCGCCAGCGCCGTGGCCGCATCATTGCGGTAGGTACGACCAGCGTGCGCACACTCGAATCCTGGGCACGCTCTGGCCAGATTTCAGGCGACACCAACATCTTCATTACCCCGGGTTTTGAGTTCCGCGTGGTGGATGCGCTGATCACCAACTTTCACCTGCCCAAAAGCACGCTGATGATGCTGGTGAGCGCGCTGGCGGGCTACAAGCACATCATGGATGTGTACCAGCACGCCATTGCCAACGATTACCGCTTCTTCAGCTACGGCGACTCGATGCTGCTGGAACGCCGTCGTTGATCTGGCAGATCATTAAAAAATGAGCTACTAACGCATATCAGCAGGGCTTTTCAAAGTCAAAACACTTTGAAAACGTTGATACACATGCGTTAGCAGCTCTTTTTTATGATTGTCACCGCATAGCCTCTTGCTGGCCCACCGCCGGCGTCACGTTCTGCTCAGCGTCTTGCACCTGTACCTGCCATTGCGGCCAGCGGGGTGGCAGCGTTTGCACCTGCCCGCTGCGCAACGCTTGACTCAGGCTGCTTCGCTGGTGCGCATCGTCCATGTAAGGCCACTGCACGCGGCCTTCATCACGCCACGCGCCCGGCACGTCAGCGCGTGTGCTGGCTTCACGCGCCGTCAGCTGGCAGCGCGGTGAAGACGACCCCAGATTACACAGCAGGTAGTCGGTCTGGCCATCTTTGTCCCAATCCCCACCCACCAGCACACACTGTGCATCTTCGGCCACGCAGGAAGAAGCCCAATACTGGCTGCGCGTTTGTGCCTGCAGCCACAGCCACCAATCCGCTGCGGGCACATCGCCCGCCACCGTGCGAATGCGTGTCTGGGCAGTGGGCACATCCACCACCTCGTCCTCGTCTTCGCGCTCCAGCACGGCATCTGCACGGGTTGCACTGCCCGCAATTTTCTCTATCCATGCCTTCACCTGCGCCTGCTGGGCAGTCGGTGACTGGGCCAGCTCTGACAGTGCTGCAGCGCCGTAAGGGCCATGGTCAAATTTCAAGGCTTTCAGGCGTGCAGGGGTGATGGTTTGCGCCCCCGATGCCAGTTGCGCCAGCTGGCTGCGAGCACTGAGGCGATCAGGGTCCAGCAACGGTGTCTGCAAGGCCAGCAACACCGCCAGCACCAGCAGCGACATGACTCGATTGACCCCACTGACCACAGACAGCCACAGCCCACCCTGCACGCCAGCGCGCCTGTTGTGAATGGCGGCCCAGGCGTAGCCCGCGGCATACAGCCACAGCACGCCGCTGCCTGCCGCCGCCCACAAGCGCTCAGCGGTCCAGCCGTATTGCGCCACCCGCAGCCCCACAGCCACGCCCGCCAGTGTTGCCAGCACAGGCATGGCCAGCAGGCTGGCATGCACCAGATGCAGCACCCAGCGCGGGTACGGCCCTTGCAGCGCAGCGCCATCTTGGTAGACCGCATTCACCAGCCACAGGTGGGTCAGCAAAACGCACATCAGCAATGCGGCGGCAAACCGTGTGGCCCACAGTTTTTCAACGCCGGTAAAGAGCAGCATGACCACAAACAGCACCAGCACCCAGGCCATCAGCGGCAGCAACAAGCGCCCCAGCGCCAGCAGCACCTGGCGTGCCATTTGAATGGGGCGCTCTTGTGTGCGGGCCATCCACAAGCCCAAACCTGCTGCCAGCCCGGTGGCAGGCAGCACAAACCACATCTGGCTGAATAACGTGGCAAACCATTTCACCCCCACCAGCGCAAACAGCCCGGCCCACAGCCACAGCACGCCCCAGATCAGCTGCACGCACAGGCTGGCCAGGGCCAGCACCAGCGCGTTGTTCCAGGCATGGACAAACAGCCGCGCATAAGGAATGCGCCAGCTGCCTTGCTCCAAACGGGCTTGAAACCATGCCAGCGCCACAAACCACCACAGCGTGATGGCGCCCACCAGCCGCAGCAGCGTGCCTTCATGCCCGGCTTCACTGTGCAGGCTGCGCCACACGGCCCAGCCCCCCATGGCCAGCACCACCGCAGCCATCACGGCACCGCCGGCCCACAGCGCCGCCTGACGCCAGCGGGAGACAGCCATGCCCATGAACAGCGCAGGCAGCACGATGAGCAGCGTCCACAGCACCAGCCAGGATCGATCAGCCACACCATCGCTGCCCTTCATCCACTCCATCAGCACATACAGCGCCAGGCCTTGCAGCAAGCCCATGGCGAGCAAGCCTTGCCGCGACACTGGCGCTGGTGGCGCCGCGGCCTGTTCGGACGAGGAAGGAAAAGCGGGGGGCGAAAGCGAATCGGCGTGCATGCGGTGAGTCTATCGGGGCTGCCTGGGGTTGCGGCGCATTTCGCGCTGCCTGCAGGCACAGCTGCAACCATCCTGCAAAGCGTTTTTCAGCACCCGCACAACGCCAGCTGCAGATGCACGCAGCGCACTTGGAGTGCACGCTGGCGCATCGCATGGTTCATGCCAGAGATGGCCGGCGTGCAAAGATGTTTTCAAAGCCATGACCACCTGCATTTGCACAGCCAGCGCCTTGAGCAAAAACACCTTGGAACGCTGTATTTTTCCGCTCTAGTACCAGCGCCAGTGACAGCGACAGCAGCGCTAATTTTTTACTGGAAAGGCGCTACGCAAAGTAGTGGCACAGCCGCTGACCCTGGATCTCATGCACCGTCACATCCATCCCGTACAGCGCGCTCAAGACCTCATCGCGCACCACCAGCAGCGGACCACCCTCGTAGGCTACATGGCCGTCTTTCATGGCGATGATGTGGTCGGCATAGCAACTGGCAAAGTTAATGTCGTGCAGTACCACCACCACCGTTTTGCCGCGCTCTTGCACCATGCGGCGCAGCAGCTTCATCATGCTGGCCGCATGTGCCATGTCGAGGTTGTTGAGCGGCTCATCCAGCAAGATGTAGGGGGTGTCCTGGCACAGCACCATGGCGATGTAGGCACGCTGGCGCTGGCCACCCGAGAGTTCATCCAGATAACGGTCTGCCAGCGCGTTGAGTTGCAGAAAATCCAGCGCCTCATCCACATGGCGCACATCCTCTGCCGTCATGCGACCCTTGCTGTGCGGAAAGCGGCCAAAGCCCACCAGATCACGCACCGTCAGGCGCAGCGCAGACTGGTTGTCCTGACGCAAGATGGCCATCACCTTGGCCAGCGCATCGCTGGCGGTGTTGGCCACATCCAGCCCCCCCACTGTGGCCGTGCCAGCGGTCATGGGAGCCAGGCGGCTGACCATCGACAGCAAGGTGCTTTTCCCCGCTCCGTTGGGGCCGATGATGGCGGTCAATTGCTGTTCAGGGATTTGCACGCTCACCGCGTGCAGCACCGTGGTCTTGCCGTGGGTTTTCACCACATCACGTGTTTCGATCATTGTTTACCTTTGCGCATCAGCAGGTAGATAAACACCAGCCCGCCAACAAACTCCACCACCACCGACAAGGCCGAGTTAAAGCCCAGCACCCGCTCCAGCACCACCTGCCCGGCCAGCAGCAGCACACAGCCCCACAGCACCACGGCGGGCAGCACCCACTGATGGCGGCGTGTGCCCATCCACTGGTAGGCCATGTTGGCTACCAGAAGGCCAAAGAAAGTCACCGGCCCGACCAGTGCGGTGGAGATGGCCACCATGGTGCACATCACCACCAGCAAACGCAGCACCTGCGGCTGGTAGTTGATGCCCAGATTCACCGCCGCATCACGCCCCAGCGCCAGCACATCCAGCACATGCCGCTGACGCCAGAAATAAAGGGCCCCCAGCACCAGCAACGCCAGCGAGGGCCACAGCAGCTGCGTGTGGATGGTGTTGAAGTTGGCAAACATGCGGTCTTGCAGCGTGGCGAACTCATTGGGGTCAATCATGCGCATCGCAAAGCTGGTCATGCTTCGAAACAAAATGCCCATGACCATGCCCACCAGCAGCATCAAGTGCAGGCTGCTGGTATGGCCGGTGAACAGCCAGCGCATCAGCGCCACGCTCAGGGTCACCATCAATGCGATTTCCATCGCAAACTTGGGCAGCACACCCATGCCCACCACGCCGACAGAGCCCAGCACCAGCACGGCCTGCAAAAACAGATACAGCGCATCCAGCCCCATCACCGCAGGTGTCAGGATGGTGTTGTGCGTCACGGTCTGAAACACCACGGTGGACATGCCCAGCGCGCAGGCCACGATCACCATGGTTACCACTTTGGTGCCACGGTGCTGCAGCACAAATGCCCAGTCTGCCTCGACCCCCAGTGTCATGAACGCCAGCACCGCCAGCACCGCCATGACAGCCAGCGTGGCCAGACGCACACTGCGTCGCTCCCACCCTCTGGCAGGCTGTGCAGCCACATACAAATCTTGCGCCATGCCTACCCTTGCTTCGCACGACGGCGCAACAAAATCACCAAGAACAAGGCACTGCCCACCACCCCCATCACCGTGCCCACGGGCACCTCATAGGGCGCAATGATGAGACGGCCAAACAGGTCGCACACCAGCGTCAGCGCAGCCCCCGCAGTCGCCACCCACAGCACGCTGCGGCGCACGTTGTCACCCACCATCAGGCGCACCACGTTGGGAATGATCAGACCCACAAAGGGGATCGAACCGACGGTCACCACAATGCAGGCCGTCACCACTGACACCACAATCAAGCCCTGCAGCACCAGCCGCTTGTAGTTCAGCCCCAGATTGGTGGCGAATGATTCACCCAGGCCCGCCACCGTAAAACGGTCGGCAGCCAGACACGCCAGCGCCGTCATGCCCAGCGACAGCCAGAGCATTTCATAGCGGCCTTCGATCACTACCGAAAAGTCGCCATTGGAGAAGGCCCGCAGCGACTGAATCATGTCGTGCTGGTAGGCGATAAAGGTAGTGCCCGCGTCAATCACCCCAGCCAAAATCAACCCCACCAGCGGCACGATCCATGCCGAGCGCAGGCGTATGCGCGCAAGCACCGCCAAAAACAGTGCCGTGCCCGCCATGGCCGTGGCCGCAGACACACCCATCTTTGCAAACACCGGCAGATCTGGCGCCCACAGCATGCAAAACAGCATGCCCAGCGTGGCCGACTCTACGGTGCCCATGGTGGATGGCTCCACAAAATGGTTGCGCGCCAGCATCTGCATGAGCAAACCCGCCACCGCCATGGCACTGCCCGCCAGCATCAGCGCCAGCGTGCGTGGTACGCGCGAATACATCAGCACCTGGGCCACCATGTCGTCGTCGCTGTCGCTCCACAAGGTGTCCCATGACACATCGCTCACGCCCACCGACAAACTCCATAGCGCCAATGCAAAAAGGGCCACAAGGGCCCCTGTCCACGCCAGCGCAACGCGCCCAGCGGGTGTTTGTTTACTTGGAAAAAGCATCTGCTAGCTGTTTCAAATTCTCTTTCAACGCAGTTGGGCTGGCGTTGGACATCGTGTACCAGTTGGCTGCATTCAGATAGACCACCTGCTTGTTGCGCCATGCCTTGGTGGCATGCACCAGCTTATTGTCCAGCAGCTTTTGTGCAGCCTGGCCGTCGTTGCCAATCGCGGCATCACGGTCAAGCACCAGCAGATAATCAGGATTGGTCTTGAGCAGGT
This sequence comes from Comamonas avium, assembly GCF_014836675.1. GTDB lineage: Bacteria > Pseudomonadota > Gammaproteobacteria > Burkholderiales > Burkholderiaceae_C > Comamonas > Comamonas avium. The sequence continues at coordinate 82,677 of NZ_JACSQK010000003.1, read as the reverse complement.
ATTCAAACGACACCGCCTGACCATGCTTGGACACTTCAATCTTGTCCTTGATGGGGTTCACGCCAAACACCGAATACAGCATGTCAAAACGCGAGCCGGGGCCGTAAGCGCTGAGCTTGCCACCATTCGTCATCAGGAACAATGCACCGCCCTTGTTGACCGCCTTGGCCTTCACATCAGCAATGCCTGCGTCAATCTCTTTGATCTGCTGCTCGCCCTTTTCAGGCACCCCGTAAATGGCCGCAATGCTGCGGATGTTGCGGTACACGTGGGCCATCTGATTTTGGTTATCAATCGTAATGTCCAGCACTGGTGCGAACTTCTTGAGCTCATCAATCTTGGGCAGCGAGCGATTGCCTGCAATGATCAAATCGGGCTTGAGGGCTTTCACCTTCTCGTAGTCCGGCTCAAACAAGGTGCCGATGTTGGCGTACTTGCCGGCATCAGCGTAGTGCTTCAAAGCAGGAGGCAAGGCTTGGTGCGGATTGCCCGCCACATCGCCACCGAGCGTCTGGATGATGTCCAGCGCGCCATAGTCGTACACGAGCACCGTCTTGGGCTTCACGGGCATCTGCACCTCTCCCGTGTTGTCATTCACCTTGATCGTGCTTGCGGCGTGCGCAGCAGCAAAAGGCAGTGCCAAAGCTAACACCAGGCCGCCCAGAGTTTGGCGGCGTGTCCATACAGCGTTCATGTTCTTTTTCCTTGGCCCCAAAGGCACCAGCAACATTGCGAAGATGCCTTATTGTATGAGAATCATTCTCAACATGTGTCAAGTGGTCATGCAAGCTTGTCCAAGATCAGAAAACAGCATGTCACGCAAGCGCCGAACTTGGCCAGATAGACGCACTAAAATCTGCGGCGCGTGGCGTGCCCGGTGCAGGCCTTTTCCGGAATTGGCGAAGCCCCTTCGCGCCCGGCTTCGCCGCCATGCTGGTGGCATTCGTTTGTTGCAGAAAGTGGGTGGACAGCATGTCGTCCTCCATCGGGCCAGTGGCCACCATTTCCCCCGTTCGCGCCACACTCACGGGCATTGCCCTCACCATCAGCGCATGTGCGCTGTTTGCACTGCTGGACAGCGGCACCAAGTACACCGGCCAGTACCTGCCCATGCTGATGGTGGTCTGGTTGCGCTTTGTGGCCCAAGCTGTAGTGACCACCGCCTGGGTACTGCCACGACACGGCCTGCATGCGCTGCGTACGACACACCCCAAATTCCAGATCGGCCGAGCCCTCAGCGGGGTCATGACCACCGTCTTTGCCTTTTATTGCATCCAGAACATGCCGCTGGCCAACTTCACGGCGATCTGGTCGGCAGGGCCGCTGCTGATCGTAGTGGCCTCTGCCCTTCTGTTTGGTGAAAAAGTCAGTGCTGCACGCTGGGCCTTGCTGGTCATTGGCCTGCTCGCCGTGATCGCCATCGTGCGGCCCGAGCAAGATGGCATGCCACTGGGCTGGATGGCGCTGGCACCCGTGGGTGTGCTGCTGTGTGGCACCACCTACCAGCTGCTGGGCAGCCGGCTGGCGCGGCTAGAGCACCCCACCACCACGCAGCTGTACACCACATGGCTGCCCGTGATCGCCACTGCGCCACTGATTCCGTGGATCTGGGAGCCGATTGCCCAGTGGCACATCTGGCTGGCCGTGGCCGTCATGGGCCTGTGCAGCGGCATTGGCCACCTGCTGCTGCTACAGGCCTTTACCTTTGCCACCCCATCGGTGGTGTCGCCTTTTCTGTACAGCCAGATAGGCTTTGCCATGGGCATGGGCTGGCTGTTTTTTGGCCAAACACCCGATGGCATCTCGCTGATGGGCATGGCCATCATCATGGGCTGCGGCTTGTTCAGCATGTGGCTGAGCGTGCGCGAACATTAGCCCCCTCTTTGTCTTGATTATTTAAAGCGAAAAAGTCCGTTCCTTTTTATTGCCATCACGAGCCCCATCATTAGGCCTACGATCAGACCCATCACTATATAAAGTGCTTTCTGAGGAGAAAAAGGACTAGTGGGCATGTGAAGCGGACCATCCTGGCGATACATGCGAAACCTGTAATCTTCTGGCTTTTGCTCCTGCAAAAGTTTCAATCTCAGCTCGGACTCTCGGACACCTTCCATGAATGGAGCCTCGTCTTTACGTTCATTAAGTATTTCTAATTCAGCTTGTAATGACTTAACCCCTCGCTCAAATAAACCAGAACCATCGGTAAATGAAGCCATATTATCTTGACTTGGCAAACGTGCAACTGTCACCTGAGGATTGATAATTCCAGCTGCCTTAGCAACATGAAATGCTTCATTCAAACGCACGCTTTTATCCAACCGCAATTGACGAGCTAATTGCAGCCGCGCACTCAACTCTCTACTTGAATTCTGGATTGCAAGATTAATGCTTGATCTTGCATTTTTCAACCATAATGAACGAGCTTCGTCCTCTGTGCTCGTCAAGAAAGCATTCATCCACTCAATTGCTTTCTCTGCGGTTGGAGCCTCAACGCGCACCGAATATTCTCTTCGATCTTTTAACTTAGGTTCAACAACTTTAATTTGATTCTTTATCACCGCCTGCAACAACTGCAATTTTTCTTTCTCAGAGCTAGGCTCAACGCCCATTGAGGGTAGGTACGTATTTGTAAAAAAACGCACTTTTGCCTCATCAGACTGAAGCTCTTTAATGAAAAAATCAAATACTTCTTCTGGAGTTACATGCGACAAACCGGACAAAGAAATTCTATTGGAATTTATATCAGCGAGTTCGCTTGCCCTAGGTAAATCCAAATAAATTTTCAATTCGTATTTTTCACTTGCAATCAAAGTAAACGTTGTAGCTACCGCCCCTCCCACACAAACGCATGCGACTACAATCCTCCAGCTTCTTTTTAGTGAAGAAATGATATCTGTCACAGAAATCTCATCTTGTCCTACAAAATTTTTCATATTTAAAGTTAATAGTGTAATCTCACAAAATTGGAGGAAATATCACCCCGAATTTTCAAAAATGTGTCTCTAAAAAATTGAAATACGGGTGACTCTTTATGATGATAAAAAACTCTGCAAACTCCACACTGGAAGTCGAAGATGAAATTGATTTACTTGATTTACTTGTTCTTCTCGCAGAAAATATCAAACCCCTAGTTTTAATACCATTAATCGCTGGAATTGCTAGTTTTGGACTTTCTTTTTTCTTACCTAAAACATATGAAAGTCAATCTATATTAAATCCAAATAAATCTGATTTCAGTATTTCTGCCGCAGTAATTGCCAGTCATATCAAATCAGCAGACATGTTGGCCTTGGTTGGCAATAAAGCAGGACTTGACTCGAATGCAAGCCATGCGCAATTAATCAAAAAAATGGACACTCTTGTACGAGTCAACATTGGCAAACAAGATCAGCTTATCACACTCACAACCCAAGGCGGCAGTCCTGAGTCTGCACAAAATCTCAATAATCTTATTTGGAAATTTACGCTTCCTAATACGGCCCCTCGAGGTTCCGAACTGAAAAACTTACGAGACCAGCTAGAGAAGGAAAAAGAACGTCTAGATTCAGGTTTAATTCTAGAGACATCTACTGCAAAAACACTTAAAAATGGCAATGGTGGTGAAGGTTCAGCTAGGTTATATAGTGAGTTACTTGTCGCAAACAGTGATCGTCTAAAAAGAATTTCCAATCTCAATTCAAGAATAGAAGGGCTTACACTTGAGAATTTAACCCAACAGCCAACCTTACCCGAGCTAGAGATTAAGCCAAACAAGAGCCTAATTGCAATTACTAGCACCTTGGTAGCTGGTATTTTGATATTGATCTTCATTTTCTTACAAAATTTTTCAACAATAGCAAAAAATACACCTAAACAAGCAGAAAAAATTCAAAGAATACGTATGGCTTTGAAGTTCAAGAAATAGGTCTGCATCTGACAAAAGTATGCGCCAAGTATTCATTCCTCAATTTCTTTTTCAATATCCGTGTTGTTCACGAAAGGCCTTGGCCTGACTGAAATGGCCGTTGCCAATGAACGGCACCGGCGGACGCAGCGCAGACAGTGGAGACGGGTGGTTGCTCATCAGCACCAGATGGCCCCTGTCTTGTGGAATCAGAGACTGCTTGGACTGTGCGTGGGCACCCCAGAGCATGAACACCGTGGGGCGGCCTTGCTCGGCCACCTGGCGGATGACTGCATCGGTCAGCTCTTCCCAGCCGCGCTTGCTGTGGCTGGCGGCCTGGCCCTCTTCCACCGTCAGGCAGGTATTGAGCAGCAGCACACCGTTTTGCGCCCACTTGACCAAAGAACCTCCGGGCTGGGGCATGGGCGGAAAAGGCGCGCCCAGGTCGCGCTGCATTTCCTTGAAGATGTTGAGCAGCGACGGTGGCAGGCGCACACCTGGCGCGACGGAAAACGCCAGACCTTCCGCTTGACCGCGACCGTGGTAAGGGTCTTGCCCCAAGATAACCACGCGCACATCTTCGGGAGCAGTGAGCTCCAGCGCACGCAAAGGCTGAGGCGGAAAAATCACCGCACCCGCCTGCAGGCGCTGCTGCAGATAGGCCTGCAACTGCTGCCCCTTGGGCGAAGTGAAGAACGATGTAACCGCCCCGCGCCAGCCGTCTGCCACCATCCAGCCTGCAGGGTCTGCGCTCATCAATTGGGTAGCAGCTTGCGCTGGTGATTCGGTCATTTCAATTCAATTTCTATTCAACACAATCCAAGACAAGCACTATCAGCTCACAAGTGCAGAGCATCAACACTTGCCTTGCCATCCTGACGCGCCAGCGAAACGGGTGCTGCTGCGCCAGCCCATCTTGCAGTTACGCAAACAGCTTGGCCAGCGCTTCGCCGGGTTCGGGGGCACGCATGAAGGCTTCACCCACCAAGAAGGCATCAATGCCTGCGCCGCGCAGGCGCTGCACGTCGTCTTGCGTCAGGATGCCCGATTCGGTCACCAGCAAACGGTCTGCGGGCACTTCCTGCTTGAGCGTGATGGAGGTTTGAATGTCGACTTCAAACGTGCGCAGATTGCGGTTGTTGATACCCACCAAAGGCGTCTTGAGCTTGAGCGCACGCTCGAGCTCTTTGCCGTCGTGCACTTCCACCAGCACGGCCATGTCCAGGCTGCAGGCAATCTGCTCCATCTCGGCCATCTGCGCATCATCCAGGCATGCTGCAATCAGCAGCACGCAGTCGGCACCCATGACACGCGATTCATAGATCTGGTAGGGGTCGATCATGAAGTCCTTGCGCAGCACCGGCAGCAGCGTGCTGGCACGCGCTTGCTTGAGGTAATCGGGCTGGCCCTGAAAGAACTGGCGGTCAGTCAGCACCGACAGGCAGGCCGCGCTGATCTTGCCGTTGCCCACCATGTAGCTCTGGGCAATGTCAGCGGGGTCAAAGTCGGCACGGATCACGCCCTTGCTGGGGCTGGCCTTCTTCACTTCGGCAATCACCCCGGCCTGGCCTTTGGCGATTTTGGCGCGCAGCGCACCAACAAAGTCACGGGTGGAGATGCGGCTTTCGGCATCGCGGCGCATTTCAGCCAACGCAATCGCACGCTGGGCCGCGGCTACTTCCTGCACTTTGACTTCGCAGATTTTTTGGAGGATGTCAGACATGGTTTTCTTTCTGTTCAGTCGCTGCGCAGCGGGGCGCAGCCATGGGCACTATTGTCAACGTCAGCGTATTTACGCGGTGTGCTGGCCGGTATAGGCCACCAGTTCCTTGAGTTTGTTCAGCGCCGCCCCGCTATCGATGGCAGCTTGCGCACGCAGCAGGCCGTCAGCAATGCTGCTGGCCACATTGGCCGCATACAGCGCCGCGCCCGCATTCAGGCAGACGATGTCGCGCGCCGGGCCTTGTTCGCCCTGCAGCACGCCCATCAGCATGGCTCTGGATTCCTCGGGGGTTTCCACCTTCAGCGCACGTGTGCCCACCATGCGCAGGCCAAAGTCTTCGGGGTGAATTTCGTATTCACGCACCACGCCGTCTTTGAGCTCGCCCACCAGCGTGCCCGCGCCCAGGCTGATTTCATCCAGCCCATCACGGCCATACACCACCAGTGCATGCTCGGCCCCCAGGCGCTGTAGCGCACGCACCTGAATGCCCACCAGATCTTCGTGGAACACGCCCATCAAAATGTTGGGGGCGCCCGCAGGGTTGGTCAGTGGCCCGAGGATGTTGAAGATGGTGCGCACGCCCAGCTCTTTGCGCACGGGAGCCACGTTTTTCATCGCCGGGTGGTGGTTGGGCGCGAACATGAAACCAATGCCCATGTCACGGATGCAATCGGCAATCTGCGCTGGCTGCAGGTTGATGTTCACCCTCAGCGCCTCCATCACGTCGGCGCTGCCCGATTTGCTGCTCACGCTGCGCCCGCCGTGCTTGCTGACCTTGCCGCCCGCAGCCGCAATCACAAAGGTCGAGCAGGTGGAGATGTTGAACGTGTTGGCGCCATCACCGCCGGTGCCCACAATGTCCACCAGATGCGTTTTGTCGTGCACATGCACCTGGTTAGAGAACTCGCGCATTACCTGTGCGGCAGCGGCAATTTCGCCAATGGTTTCCTTCTTCACTCGCAGGCCGGTGACGATGGCTGCCGTCATCACGGGCGAGAGTTCGCCGCGCATGATGGTGCGCATCAAGGCCAGCATTTCGTCGTGAAAGATTTCGCGGTGCTCAATCGTGCGTTGCAGCGCTTCTTGCGGGGTGAAAGTGCTCATGACTGGGTATCCTTTGCTATGCCTATAGAAGCTACCAACGCCTATACAGTCTTGTTTTCAGATAGTTATTGCTTTGAAAACAAGCACTAACAAGCGCTGAGCGCTCTTAAAAACAAAAGGCCGCCTGCTGGGTGCAGCGCGGCCCGGGTTTATTTCTGCTCCAGAAAGTTCTTGAGCATGGCGTGACCGTGTTCGGTCAAGATGCTTTCTGGGTGAAACTGCACCCCCTCCACCGCCAGCGTGGTGTGGCGCACGCCCTGAATTTCACCGTCTTCGCTGGTCGCCGTCACTTGCAGGCAATCTGGCAGCGTGGTCTTGTCGATCACCAGCGAGTGGTAGCGGTTGACCGTGAACTGCGCGGGCAGATCGGCAAACACGCCCTTCTGGTCGGTGCTGATGACGCTGGTTTTGCCGTGCATTTGCTGGCCTGCACGGATGATGTCGCCACCAAAGGCAGCGCCAATGCTCTGGTGCCCCAGACACACGCCCAGCACCGGCAGCCTGCCCGCAAAGTGCTGGATGGCGGCCACCGAAATACCGGCCTCCGCCGGCGAGCACGGCCCGGGCGAAATCACGATGCGCTGCACACCTTCGCGCTCAACCAGCGCAATCACGTCTTCCAGCGTGGACTCATCGTTGCGCACCACGATCACCTGCGCCCCCAGCTCGCCCAGGTACTGGACAATGTTGTAGGTAAAGCTGTCGTAGTTGTCGATCATCAAGAGCTTCATGGCTGCTCTCCCTGGGGCTTCAAGCCCTGTGCACGCAGGCGCGCCAGCTCCTGGTGCTCGTAATCGATGTAGCACTCCATCATGGCGCGGTACAGGCGCTCCATCAGGTCGGGGTTGCCGCCCTGTGCCTGCGCCATGGGCCGTACGCGGTCCACAATGGTCTGAATGCGCGCTTCATCGCGCACCAGGTCTTCGTTGTTCTTGACCTTGGCCGCCTGGGTCATGTAGCCACTGCGCTCCACCAGCAGCGGCACCAGGATATCGTCCAGCGCATTCACGCCAGCGCGCACCTCTTGCATGTTGCTGCAGTTTTTGACTTTATCGATTGCGCGGCTCATTCCAGACCTTCCTCCACCAGTTCTGCGGCGCGCAGCAAGGCGCGGGCTTTGTGTTCAGTTTCTCTCCACTCCATCTCGGGGACGGAGTCGGCCACCACACCGGCGGCCGCTTGTACGTACAGATTGCCGTCCTTGATCACGCCGGTGCGAATTGCAATCGCCATGTCCATGTGCCCAGCAAAGCTCAGGTAGCCCACAGCGCCGCCGTAAATGCCCCGCTTGGTTGGCTCCAGCTGGTCAATGATCTCCATGGCATGCACCTTGGGCGCCCCCGACAGCGTGCCCGCCGGAAAGGTAGCCTTGAGCACGTCCATGCTCGTCATGCCGTCCTGCAAAATACCTTCCACGTTGCTGACGATGTGCATGACGTGGCTGTAGCGCTCCACCACAAAGGCTTCCGTCACCTTGACCGTCCCCGTCTTGGCAATGCGGCCAATGTCGTTGCGTGCCAGATCAATCAGCATCACGTGCTCGGCGCGCTCTTTGGGGTCGGTGATCAGCTCTTGCTCGGTGGCCTTGTCTTTTTCAGGCGTGGCACCGCGTGGGCGCGTGCCTGCCAGCGGGCGAATGGTAATTTGCTCGCCCGCATCGGTCTTTTCTTGGCGCACCAGAATTTCGGGGCTGGAGCCCACCACCTGAAAATCACCAAAATTGTAGAAATACATGTACGGCGACGGGTTCAGCGAACGCAGCGCACGGTACAGGCTCAGTGGCGATTCGGTGTAGCGTTTTTGAATGCGCTGGCCCACTTGCACCTGCATGAAATCGCCCGCGGCAATCAGCTCCTTGGCGCGCTCCACGGCGGCCAGGTAGTCATCCTTGGCAAAGCTGCGCTCGGCCGGATGGCTGTCGCCGCCTTTAATCTGCGGCACGCTGACCGAGTAGCGCAACTGCTCCTTGAGCTGGCGCATGCGCTTCTTGGCCTTGCTGTAGGCCTCGGCCTCTGCAGGGTTGGCGTACACAATGAAATACAGCTTGCCCGAGAGGTTGTCGATCACCGCCACCTCTTCGCACAGCAGCAGCATGATGTCGGGCGTGCCCAGCGCGTCAGGCGGGCAGGTGGCTTCGAGCTTTTTCTCAACATAACGCACCGCGTCATAGCCAAAGTAGCCCGCCAATCCACCGCAAAAACGCGGCAAGCCGGGGCTGAGCGCTACCTTGAAACGCTCCTGGTACGCGGCAATGAAGTCCAGTGGATTGCCCGCATGGCTTTCCACCACCACACCGTCGGTCAGCACCTCGGTTTTGGCAGCAGCACCAAAGCCGCTGGCACGCAAGCAGGTACGCGCAGGCAGTCCAATAAAGCTGTAGCGGCCAAAACGCTCACCACCCACCACCGACTCCAGCAAGAAGCTGTATTTGCCGTTACCGCTGGCATGCGCCAGCTTGAGGTACAGAGAAAGCGGGGTTTCGAGGTCAGCAAACGCCTCGGTCACCAGAGGTATACGGTTGTAGCCTTCGCTGGCCAGGCTTTTGAATTCAAGTTCTGTAATCACAGAGCAGGCTTCCCAATCGGGGCACGCACTGCGCCCATGTCGAAAGGGCAGGCGTGCAATTCACTCAAACCATCCGCAGCAGTGGCGGACAAGGGTGCGCCCGCAATGGAGCGCTTTAAACGGTCATTAATGCAGGCTTACGCCAGGGCCAGGCTCCCCGGTCCGCGCAACCTGTGATGAACACGTGATGAATGAACATAGCGAACAAGTGTAGCGCATTGCCGCCCTTTGAATGGTCTGGGCGCAGCAGCAGCGCTTTGCAGCTCCTTTCATCGCTTTTCTGTGCCATCTCCCAAGTGGTTTTCCCGAGGACTGGGGCACTTGCTGTTGTCGTGCACTGAACCACGCAGCACAATCGCTTACATAAAAAAAGCACGCGCGTGCGAATCAATCCAGCAACCAAGGAGACACCATGTTGACCGCCCATTTCGCCTCTGTGCTGCGCATGCTTCGCTTGGGATGCGCAGGCCTGTGCACCGCGCTGTGCGCATTGGCATTGCCCGGCTGGGCACAGAGCAGCGAGCCGCCTGAACTGGCCACACTCCCAAAGATGGTGGAAGTGAACAACCAAAGCCTGCAACGCAATGGTGCGGGCATTCGCTACAAAGCCATTTTCAAGGTCTACGCTGCGGCGCTGTATCTGGAAAAACCGGCCACTTCTCTGGAAGAAATTGGCAAGATGGCCGGTGCCAAGCGGATCACGGTGCACATGCTGCGCACCATCAATGCCTCCGAGCTGGGCAAGCTCTTTGCCCATGGCATGGAAGACAACATGGACAAGCAGCAGTTTTCCAAGCTGATCCCTGGCGTGATGCGCATGAGCGAGGTATTTAACCGCCACAAAGAGCTCAAGCCGGGCGACAAGTTCACCCTGGACTGGCTACCCGGCAAAGGCATGCTGATCAGCGTCAACGGCGCTCCTGAACCCGCACAGTTCAACGAACCCGAGTTTTACCAGGCCATGCTGGGCATCTGGCTAGGCCCCAAACCCGCAGACGCCAAGCTCAAACAAGCCTTGCTGGCAGCCACACCAGACTAAACAACCGTTTATCAGAACCTTCTGTCCAGGCCCCAAGGGGCCTGTTTGCTTTTGTACACACATTCTTGCGAAGTGATTTGTTCCTCCGCAAATCCACGCCGTACAAAAAAATACATAGTGCCCCCTCACTTCTGATCTGTGTGCCATAGGGAGAGGCACACATAAACAATAAAGACATATCCGGAGAGTTCATGCCACTGCTTCAAAACATCACCGTCACTCGCCGGCTGGGCGGGCTGGTGCTCTTGGCCACGCTCAGCATTCTGGGTCTGGCACTGAGCCTGAGCTTTTCAGAGCGCAGCCTGCTGATTCAAGAGCGCCAGAATGCCGTCCGCCAGAACGTTGAAATTGCCCACGGCTTGCTGCAGCAATTTCAAGCGCAGGCAGCCCAGGGAGCCATCACCAACGAAGAGGCACAAAAACGTGCTTTGCAGACCATCTCCAAACTGCGCTACAGCGGTGGTGAGTACTTCTGGATCAATGACATGCAGCCGCGCATGGTGATGCACCCTGTGCGCCCCCAGCTGGATGGCCAGGATCTCACTGAAAACAAGGATCCAACAGGCCAGCGGCTGTTTGTGAACTTTGTCGATATCGTTAAAAAAGAGGGGGCTGGATATCACCGCTACCTGTGGCCCATGCCCGGCAGTGATGCCCCTGTCGAGAAAGTCTCTTACGTCATGGGGTTTGAGCCCTGGGGCTGGGTGATTGGCTCAGGCGTTTACATCGATACCGTGCACGCTGCGTTTGCTGAGCGCTTGCGCTGGGCCATCGGCGGTTCATTGCTGCTTGCCGTGCTGCTGCTGGTCGCCGGATGGCTTATTTCCCGCAGCATCTTGCAGCAACTGGGTGCCGAGCCGGTGCGCTTGCTCGCCATCACGCAGCAGATGGCCCAAGGGAATCTGAGCACCAGCCTGGCTGGCCAGGCCAACACAAGCAGTGTGGTGTATGGGCTCGAGAGCATGCGCGCCAATGTTGCCGACATCGTGCAAGGCGTACGCAGCGGTGCAGAACGTGTCGCCATGGCCAGCCAGGAGATTGCACAAGGCAACCATGACCTCTCCGTACGCACTGAAGAGCAAGCCAGCGCTTTGGAGCAAACGGCAGCCTCCATGGAACAGCTGGGTAGCACGATCCGCCAAAACGCAGACAGCGCACGGCAGGCCAATCAGCTGGCCGTCAACGCCAGTCAAGTGGCCCAGCAAGGCGGGCAGGTGGTGCAAGAGGTGGTCAGCACCATGCGCGGCATCAACGATGCCAGCCAGCGCATTGCAGACATCATTGGCGTGATTGATGGCATCGCCTTCCAGACCAATATTCTGGCTTTGAATGCGGCGGTAGAGGCAGCACGCGCAGGCGAGCAAGGCCGTGGTTTTGCCGTGGTTGCCAGTGAAGTGCGCAGTCTGGCACAGCGCAGCGCTGAAGCGGCCAAAGAAATCAAGACACTGATCACCGCCAGCGTGGAGCGCGTCAGCCAGGGCTCAGCCCTGGCTGATCGCGCGGGCTCTACGATGTCCGACGTGGTGTCCGCCATTCGCCATGTCAACGATATCGTGGGTGAAATCAGCGCCGCAAGCGCCGAGCAAAGTACGGGCGTGACACAGGTCAGCGAAGCGGTCGGGCAAATGGACCGCAACACCCAGCAAAATGCGGCCTTGGTAGAGCAAAGTGCTGCAGCTGCATCCAGCCTGCAAACCCAGGCGGAACAATTGGTGCAGGCCGTCTCGGTGTTCCAGTTGGCGCATTACACCCCTTCTGCGTTCGCGCATCCGGGCACCAGCGCACCGCAATCGCCTGCTGCCCATCTGCAGCGACCTACAAAGCCCACCCTGCGGGCACTGCCCCACCACGAAAACGCTTAGAAAAAGCTTCCCGTCAGGCTCCGCTTGCGGGGCTTGGCTTGAGGCCGGCTGGCTTGCCAGCCCCAGACAGCCATTGGACAGCCTGAGCCTTTCTGGCGCACCGAACGCCCAGCCTTTGCGCTTGTGCTCAAAGCACGCGCAATTGCGCAATGCTGTCTACAAAACCATCAGCATCGACGGTGTCTACAGGCTGACCATGGTTATAGCCATACGAGACCAGCGCCACTGGGCAACCAGCAGCACGACCGGCCTGCGCATCATTGCTGGAGTCTCCAATCATCAAGGTGCGCGCTGGGCTTGCTCCCAGTGCCTGGCAGGCATTGAGCAGCGGCAGCGGGTCGGGTTTTTTGCGCTCGAACGAATCACCGCCAAAGACCACCTCAAACAAGCCATCCAGGCCCTTGGCCTTCAATAACGGCGTAGTAAATGCCAAAGGCTTGTTGGTCACACACGCCAGCCGCAACCCGGCGTTCTTCAAGGCCTGCAAACCCAGCGCCACACCGTCGTACACACTCGAATGCAGGCCGTTGATGGCCACGTAGTGGTGCATGTAACGCTGCATGGCCTGCGGGAACAAAGTCTCTACCGCCTCAGCCAGCCCATCCTTCGGGTGGCCGGCACTGGTCAGGACCGCCGCCAGAGCCAAGCGCAGCAAATGCTCGGTCCCTTTGCCCACCATATGTTCAATGTCTGCAGCTGTCAGCAGTGGCAACTGCAAATCGGACAGCATCCGCGTAATGGCCTCGGCAAAGTCGCCAATGGTGTCGACCATCGTGCCATCCAGATCCACGATGGCCGCATCCAGAGCCCACACTTTTCCTGCACCACCCAAAATCACATTCACTGGCATTGCACACATCCAATTTCAATCGCTATTCACCCTTGCACAGCAAGCGCTAACAGCCAAAAAGACTGATAAAAAAGGCCTGCATCCGCAGGCCGCAAGGCAGGTGTTACAGCAGAAAGTATCTGCTAGCTGCAGTGCCTTAAGCTGCCAAATTGGCACGCATCTGATCGATCACGGCCTTGTAATCGGGTTTGCCAAAAATAGCGCTGCCCGCCACAAAGGTGTCGGCACCGGCATTGGCCACCGCGCGGATGTTGCTTTCCTTGATGCCGCCATCCACTTCCAGGCGAATGTCTTTACCGCATGCATCAATGCGCTTGCGCACCGCTTCAATCTTGCGCAGCGTGCTATCAATGAAGCTCTGGCCACCAAAACCGGGGTTCACACTCATCAGCAAGATCAGGTCCAGATCTTCAATCACCCAGTCCAGCATATCCAGCGGTGTAGCGGGATTGAATGTCAGCCCAGCCTTGACGCCATGGGACTTGATGTTCTGGATGCTGCGGTGCACATGGGCCGAAGCATCAGGGTGAAAGCTGATGTAGTCCGCGCCGGCCTTGGCAAAGGCACTGGCCAGCTCATCGACTGGCTGCACCATCAGGTGCACATCAATAGGCACAGGCTTGCCATCTGGCGTGACTGCATGTGGCTTGACAGCCTGGCAAATCATGGGACCAAAGGTTAAATTGGGGACGTAATGATTGTCCATGACGTCAAAGTGGATCCAATCTGCGCCAGAAGCGATGACAGTGCGTACTTCTTCACCCAGACGGGCAAAGTCGGCAGACAAGATGGAAGGGGCGATGCGGTACGTGGGGTTCATAGGGTCAATTGTCGCAGTTACTATTGCCACATGCCGATGTATGAGTTTCAGGTTGAAGCGCACGCCCACTATGAGGCGCAGCAGTCCATCCCCCAGCAGGGGGTCTATCGTTTCGCGTACACGATTACGGTCACCAACACGGGAGAGGTGGCCGCGCAATTGATCGCACGCCACTGGCTCATTACCGATGCCCAACAAGCGCAGCAAGAAGTGCACGGTCTGGGCGTTGTAGGGCGCCAGCCTCTGTTGCAGCCCGGAGAAAGCTTTAGCTACAGCAGTGGCTGTGAATTGCGTACAGATTCAGGCAGCATGCAAGGACGCTACGTGTGCATTACAGAAGACGGGGAAATCTTTGATGCTCCGATTGCACCGTTTGCACTGAACGTCGAGGCTGACCCGGAGCCCGACCGCTCCAGCACCCTTGCTCAGCCCTCCTCACGCACCCTGCACTGAATGCGCCGTAAACCCCAAGACCTGCCCCGCCTGCTGGCGGAACTCGACCCCCACGCAGATATTGCCGAGCGTCATCTGTGGCTGATTCACGTCTTGGAATGGGTGCGTGAAGCAGCCCCATCCATTGAGGTAGCTACAGGCCGTGTGGAAGCTTTTGTAGTCGCCATGGAAAACGATGCCGACGCACGGCAACGCCTGCAAGCGTGGTGGCTGATTTTTATTGACCGCGTAGACATCACGACCTTGCTGGCCGATTTCGGCTTCGCACCCCGCACTGCGATGATCACGGAAGTGTCCGAACGCATCCGCAGCAAGCTGCTGCCCGGCACTCCCGAGACCATCGACGCATCCGAGCTTTTTTCCATTGCGATGCCCAGCGAGTTTGACGCACGCTGGCTCAACGCATTGCCAGAGTCACTGCTGCAGCGCCTTGCAGCCCTGCTCGCCCCTGCAGACAGCCAGGGTGCCAGTTTTTGGCAGCATGCACTGCTCAATGCCATCACTTACTGCGCCGGGCAAATTCTGTCCAATGGCTTTGCACCCGAATTGCGCCTGCGCATGAGCGAAGAGGCACGCGATCAGCGCCCTTTTCACGACCTGATTCGAGATGTCGAAAGCCTGCGCATCGAGGTGCTGCACGGCCTGCGCACCCCCGACCGGTTGCTGGAAGCAGAACGCCGCCTGCGCGAACGGCTGGATGCCTGCCGTGCAGCCATTGGCACCGTCTACAACCACTATGGCGATGACGGCATCTCCGTTGGCCTTGTCTTTCGGGTGCGCCAGTTGCGCACCCGCATTGTGCGCATTCGCCAGTTGCTCGATTGCCTGACCAGCACACGGCCTGAGCAAGATGCCCTGCGCCTGCTGGCGGGGTTTGTCAGTGTCGGGCGCGAGCGACGCAGCCTGCGCTCCCTGTTTGCCAACAACTCTTCGTTGCTGGCGGCCAAGATGACCGAGCGCAGCGCTGAAACCGGCGAACACTACATCACCCGCACCGGCAAGGAATACTTGCAGATGCTGCATCGCGCAGCCGGTGGTGGCCTGGTCATGTCCGTGACCACTTTGGTGAAATTCGGTCTGGTGGCACTGACCTTCTCCGCATTCTGGGGCGGCTTCTGGGCTGGCATTAACTACGCCATCAGCTTCTTGCTGATTCAGTTGCTGCATTTCACCGTAGCCACCAAACAACCCGCCATGACCGCGCCGGCCATGGCAGCCAAGCTCAAAAACATCAACGAAGAAGGTGCGATCGAGGGCTTTGTGGATGAGGTAGCCAACCTCACCCGCACCCAGGTGGCGGCCATTTTGGGCAACGTGCTGGTGGTTTTCCCGGCCGCGCTGGGGCTGAGCATGCTGTACCAGTACGCTTTTGGCACGCCACCACTTGATGAGCCACACGCCACGCAAGTCTTGGATTCGCTCAGTTTGCTGGGGCCTTCGGTCGTGTTTGCCGCCTTCACCGGGGTGTTGCTGTTTTTAAGCAGCCTGATTGCCGGCTGGGCTGAAAACTGGTTTGTTCTCAACCGCCTGGACTCGGCCTTGCGCTACAACCCTACCATCACTCGAGTGCTGGGCAGCGCGCGTGCCAAACGCTGGGGCACGTTTTGGCGCAACAACATTTCTGGCTTTGCCGCCAACATTTCGCTGGGCCTGATGCTGGGGCTTGCGCCAGCGATTGCAGGTTTTTTTGGCCTGGGGCTGGAGGTGCGACATGTCACACTGTCTTCAGGCCAGCTGGGCGTTGCGGGTGCCACCTTTGGCTGGGAAATGATCCATGACGACGCTTTCTGGTGGGCTGTGGCGATGTTGCCCTTCAACGGAGCCATCAACGTTCTGGTAAGTTTCTATCTTGCCTTTCGCATGGCATTGCGTGCCCAAAACGTCACCGGTGTAGAGCGCTCGCGCATCTACGCTGCCATCCGCCACCGCCTGCGCAAACGACCTTTGAGTTTCTTCAAGCCTTGATCGGCTCAAACGGTCCCATTCAGCGCTGGCGCTGCTTGTTCCCAAGGAGACACCGACAAGGATGAATGCATGATCCAAGATCCAAGCTTCTGGGCCCAATGGCTCAAACCTTCCGCGGGGTTTGACACCCTGCAATGGTCTTTGCTGCTGGCCCTGGCCTCGCTCGTAGGCTATTTATTTCAACGCCACCTGCAAATGCCCAAAGTCTTGGGCTATGCCGTGGTGGGAACGCTGGCTGGGCTGCTTGGCTTCAGCGCCACGGCGTGGCCACTGCAAGGCCCTGCACTGTTCTTGCTGGAGCTGGGTGTGGCCATCGTGCTGTTTGAATGCGGTGGCCGCATTACGCTGCGCTGGTTTCGCCATAACCCCATGGTGCTGGTTCAAAGCCTGACCGAAGCAGCGCTGACCTATCTGGCGGTTTACTACACGCTGATCTGGCTGAACATGCCTGCAGCAACGGCCACACCGCTGGCCTTGATTGCCATGGCGGCTTCGCCCGTAGTGCTGGCACGCGTTATCAACGACACCCGCGCGGTTGGCCCTGTAACTGACCGCGCCATGGTGCTGGCGACGCTGTCAACGCTGTACGCACTGACCCTGGGCAGTGCCAAAGCAGAAATCTTCGCCCGTCCCTCTGCATCGCTGTGGCATGACATTACCCCGGTACTGGTGGTGCTGGGCGTGTCTGTCGTGGTGGCGGCGCTGCTGTGCCTGGCAATGCGCATGGCACTGCGGCTGATGAACCCCAGCAGTGAGAACACCTCCATCCTGATGCTGGCCTTGATTGCCGCCGCCACGGCATTGGCGGCCCATCTGGGTGGCTCAGCCCCGCTGGCAGCATTGCTGGGGGGCATGCTGCTCAAGCAACTGCACCAGCGCCCCTGGGCATGGCCACGCCAGCTGGGCACGGCGTCATCGCTGCTCACCATGCTGATGTTTGTACTGGTCTCTACCGTAGCTGCACAGGCTTCGTGGAGCGGTGCTGTAGCCCTGACGGTGCTGGCTTTGGTGGTGGCGCGGCTGCTGTCCAAAACCATCGGGGTCGGGCTGGGCAACATTGGTTCAGGGGCCAGCTGGCGTCAGGCCATATGGGTGGCGTGTGCCATGGCTCCCATGTCTGCGGTGGCGCTGCTGATTACTTCGCAATTTGCGCAAGCTGCGCCCGAAGCAGCGCAGGCCATTGCAGGCACGGCCCTGCCCGCCATCTTGCTGCTGGAGCTGCTGGGCGCTGTCCTTGCCACCCTTGCACTGCGCCGCGCAGGTGAAAGCGCTGTTCCAGCGCACATCCCGCCCTCTACCAACACCACCAATACCACCAGCACAGGAAACTGAAGATGCCTTTAGAAGCCTTTCAGCAGTCCGAGCCCCTGACCCTGGGCGTGGAGTTGGAGCTGCAACTGGTCAACACACACGACTACGATCTGGCGCCCTACGCCACCGACATGCTGCGCCTGATGGACAAGCACGCCCTGCCCGGCAGTGTGGTGCCGGAGATGACGAGCAGCATGATCGAAATCTCTACCGGCATCTGCCACAGTGCCGCCGAGGTGCTCGGGCAGCTCACCCCCATCCGCGATGCCTTGGTCAAAAGTGCCGACAAGCTCAACATTGCCGTGGTTGGCGGTGGCACCCATCCCTTCCAGCAATGGCACCAGCAGCGTATTTATGACAAGGCCCGCTTTCATGAGCTGTCAGCGCTGTACGGCTACCTGACCAAGCAATTCACCATTTTTGGCCAGCATATCCACATTGGCTGCCCCGATGCTGATGCCGCCCTGCTCATGCTGCACCGCATGTCGCGCTACATCCCGCACTTCATTGCGCTGTCGGCCTCCAGCCCTTACGTACAGGGTCAGGACACGGCCTTTGACTCGGCACGGTTGAACTCGGTGTTCGCTTTCCCTTTGTCAGGTCGGGCGCCCTGCGTGCTCACGTGGAAAGAGTTTGAGGCTTATTTTGACAAGATGACCGCCACCGGCGTAGTCAAAAGCATGAAGGACTTTTACTGGGACATTCGCCCCAAGCCCGAGTTCGGCACCATCGAAATCCGTGTGTGCGACACCCCGCTGACCATTGAGCGCGCAGCGGCACTGGCAGGCTACGTGCAGGCGCTGGCCGCATGGTTCATCGACACCCAGCCCTTTACGCCCTGCGAAGACGACTATCTGGTGTACACCTACAACCGGTTTCAGGCCTGCCGCTTTGGACTGGATGCTGTGTATGTAGAACCCGGCACGGGCCAGCACATGCCGCTGTCTGAGCACATTTTGCAAACCATTGAGCAGATCACGCAGCACGCAGCACGCCACGGCGCCGCACCTGCACTGCAAATGCTACGCAATGACGTCTTAACCAGTCACAATGACGCACGTTGGCTGCGAGAGCGGCAAGCCAAAGAGCAATTGCTGGGTGAAGTCACCCGGCAAGCCTCACGCCGTTTTCGCGGAGAAGCCATTTAGATATTTAAAAAGCATAGCTGCAAGCGCTTGCAAAACAGCCACTTCAGCATCATTTGCATCTGAAATGCTTTAAACACAAGCGCTAACAGCTACTTTTCTATCATGGGCGAATTCGAACTCATCCGCAAATTCTTCCAGCGCCCAGTGCGCCGCTCCCCCCTGGGCGTGGGTGACGACTGCGCGCTACTGGCGCCTGCTGCAGGCATGCAACTGGCTGTCTCCAGCGACATGCTGGTCGAAGGCCGCCACTTCTTTGCGGACGTCAACCCCCAACTGCTGGGCCACAAGGCACTGGCCGTTAACCTCAGCGATCTGGCTGCCTGCGGTGCCAGGCCACTGGCCTTCACTTTGGCGCTGTCTCTGCCTCGTGCAGATGCCAACTGGTGCCAGGCCTTTTCCGATGGCCTGTTTGCCCTGGCCAATCAGCATGACTGTGAACTGGTCGGCGGCGACACCACCCAGGGCCCGCTCAACATCTGTATCACGGTATTTGGTGAAGTACCCGCCGGCCAGGCTTTGCTGCGCAGCGGTGCCCAGGCCGGTGACGACATCTGGGTCAGCGGCACGCTGGGCGATGCGCGCATCGCTCTGGATGCCCTGCTGCGCCAGCACGCCTTGCCGCCGGCTGTTTTGGCACAGGCCCGCCAGCGGCTGGAACAACCCACACCCCGCGTTGCATTGGGCATTGCGCTGCGCGGCATTGCCAGCAGCTGTCTGGACCTCAGCGATGGCCTGCTGGGCGATTTGAATCACATCCTGGAGGCCAGCCAGGTCGGCGCTTGCATTGATGCCAATATCACCCGCAGCCTGCTTCAGGCACGCCGCCACCCCATGATGGCCGCACTGGCCATGAGCCGCATCGACGCCTGTACCCTGGCCGGCGGAGACGATTACGAGCTGTGCTTTACCGCCCCATCCAGCCTACAGACTGCTGTGCGCGAAGCCGCTGCCCAGACTGGCGTTGCCGTCACCTGCATTGGCCGTATCGAAGCCGAGCGTGGCATCCGCGTACTGGCCCCGGGCGGCCAGCAGCTGCCGTTGCGCTTTGCCTCGTTTGACCATTTCGCCTGAGCCACGTCCCTGAGCGACTTCTACAAT
This sequence comes from Comamonas avium, assembly GCF_014836675.1. Lineage (GTDB taxonomy): Bacteria > Pseudomonadota > Gammaproteobacteria > Burkholderiales > Burkholderiaceae_C > Comamonas > Comamonas avium. The sequence continues at coordinate 62,856 of NZ_JACSQK010000003.1, read as the reverse complement.
CACACCATGGAACCAATAACCGACGTGCAGCCCAAACGCTTCACGGAATCCGAGGGCACAGCGCGTGCATCGTCCACGCAGGCGCGTCCTACCACACCCATTCGCCCCACCGTGCGCTTCATGCTGGCGCACCCGGCCCACCTGATTGCGCTGGGTTTTGGCTCGGGGCTGGGCCGCATCGCACCGGGCACCATCGGCACACTCTGGGCCTGGCTGGCTTTTTTGGTGCTGCAACTGTGGCTGACCCCGGCACAAATGGGCTGGCTGATTGCCGCGAGCATTCCGGTGGGCTGGTGGGCGTGTACCGTGACGGCTCGCCACATGCGCGTGGCAGACCCCGGGCATATCGTCTGGGACGAAGTGGTCGGCATGTGGATCGTGCTGTGGCTCACCATGCCCATGGGCTTTTGGGGGCAGTTCGTAGCCTTTGCCCTCTTTAGGTTTTTTGATGCAGCCAAGCCCAACCCGGTCAAATGGGCCGACCGGCTGTTCAAAGGCTTTGGCCCGCGTGGCGGCTGGGGCATCATGTTTGATGATCTGGTTGCCGCATTTTGCACACTGCTGGTCATTGCGCTGTGGCGTTACGTAACCGTTTAACCACCGCATGACTGAGTTGCCTCCCTTGCACCACACCCTTGTGCAGCTGGCCACAGCCTTGAAGCAACGCGGCTGGATGATGGCCACTGCAGAAAGCTGCACTGGCGGCCTGATCGCCGCGGCCTGCACCGACCTGCCCGGCTCCAGCGACTGGTTTGACCGTGGGTTTGTGACGTACTCCAACGCTGCTAAAACCGAGATGCTCGGTGTGCCATCCGCGCTGATCGAGACGCACGGCGCGGTCAGCGAAGCCGTGGTTCGCGCCATGGCAGAGGCCGCCGTGCAACGCTCCAACGCCTGTGTCGCCGTTGCGGTCAGTGGCGTTGCAGGCCCCGGTGGCGGCTCTGCTGACAAGCCCGTTGGCACGGTCTGGATGGCATGGACCATTGGCGCTACCACCCACGCACAATGCAGACAATTTGCCGGTGACCGTGCCGCAGTGCGTACGCAAACTGTGGCTTTTGCACAAAGCCAGCTGCTCGACTGGATCAACGCCGCCAGCGCATGACGCACAGTCTTTGACAGATCAGCAGCACACCATCAAAGCACCAAGCTCTGCGCGTCAGTAAACCAGCTCGCTGCTGCCGCCGCACTGCAGATAGGGCGCCACTTCCATCTCATTGACCTGAATGCCCAGCGCACGCAACAGCCCGTCCAGCAGTGGTGCAAGAGGGTCCAGAATCGACAAAACAGGTGTCAACACGTTCTGGAGCAACGCATTCACCAGAGAGAGTTTTTGTGCACCCGTCACACTGGCGCCGATGTTCACTTCAATCAGATTGGCACCCTTGAGCAGCCCTGAAATGCTGCTGATATTTTTGGGCAAGACCGTGTGATAGATGCGTTGACCTGCCGCGTCATCGACCACTTCAAACTTGTTGATTTCGTCGCCGCTAAAGCGCACGTTCTGCTGCTCAGAAAGCACTTTCAAATGCCCGCCCAACAGGATATTCCCGTGAGTTCCTGCAACGCGTGAGCCGCAAAGTAACCCCAGCAAATTGCACTTGCTGCTACCAATATCAATGATAGACACTGGCTGAACCTGGGGAATGCCTGCGCCAAAAGCTTGTTGCTCACGCAGAACAGGCGTTGTACCCGTGAGCTGGCCCACATACACATCGACTGTCGCTTTTTCCACCGTCAAATCCATACTGTGCACAGCGCTGGTGCAATCGACATTCTCAATCCGCACATAACCTCTGGCCGCATCTAGCAAGACATCCAGCCTCAAAGGATTCAAGTTTAGAAACTCAGGTTCAATCCTCGTGCTGCTCAACAACCCAAGAACAAGCTTTAGCAGATCCTCAATCAAGCCGAAAACCATATCAAGAACGGAAGACAAAAGGTTGGCAGAGGTGCTGAGTGCCACCCACAAACGCACTTGTGCGGTGCGTGCCTCAATGGTGATGCTGTCGTCCAGCGGGTTGCCAATGATGGCCAGCTGCGCAGGCTCTATCACCTTGAGCTTGACGGTCACCAGTCCAGGAATGCCCAGATTCAAATTCAATGCGTTATCTTTGGTCGCCACCTGCAATGCGCCCTGAATCAGCTCCAGGGCATTCACACCCAGATTCAGCGCCGCAGCGGGGTTGGCATTCTCCAGTTTGATCAAATCACCCAGACGCACTTGCACGTTGCCCAGGTTCAAGAGGGAAAGCTGCTGCAAGGCAGCCACGTCAGCAGCCACGAACTTGCCCGGCTCGACGGCTGAAATCATGGCTTTGAGAAGATCAGCCAGCTTCACCTGGGTATCAAGCAGTGCTTCGTAGTCACCGACGTTGGCATTCACGTCCAGCAGAGTATCAAAGACCTTCAGCAAATTCACATTCAGTTTGGCAATGCCTTGCCAGCTGGCAGCCGTCAGATTGACCTGAGTGCCCAGCACAGCGCTCAAAAGCGTATTGAGCATGCCTGCGTTCAGCGAAGCGAGCGTGCTTCGAACCAGCACGGTTGCCACCGGTTCGCCAGATACCAGCGCCGTCGCTTTGGCACCAATCCAGCGGCTGTTGTTTCCGCTGGCAGAGAAAATAAAAAAATAAGAAACATTGCGCTGAACTTCCACATGGCAGGCATTGCTTTTCGAGACATCGGCTGCAGCAAAAAATTGCTCAAGAGAAACGCCTGCACCGGGTGCCCAGCGGCCATATTTCGCCTCAAACACATCGCCTGCTCGCAGGCCATTGGCATCAGCAATTTGCTTGGCGTTGGAGGGCGCCGTGGAGGTGCAGGCTGCGTTCAACGGCTGGGTCGAGCCGGCCAACGCACTGAGGTCTGCAATTTTTTGAAGCTCACGCTTTTGCCAGAACAAATTACCAATATCAAGCACCATCAGTGCCGCCAGAGCAATGCCCATCCACAGCGCCACCATGACCAGGGTGACACCCTGCTGCTGCTTGCGGTGGTGGTGGTGGTACGCCGGCATGCACAGGCCTTATTTCTGCGCTTCCAGCGTCGAGTCCAATCTCTCTGGAATTGGATGCGCGAAGCTATCTACATAGCGCTTGTATACCCTTTCTGCCACAGCGACGGGCATGGGGTATTGCCTGTCAGAGGCAAGGGTCCCGCGTCCTTGCAACTCCAGCAGCTTCTGCGTGGCCTCCCCCACTTTGGGCTGCGGCAACCACACCGCCTGCGGCTGCACTTTGGGCGCTTCCTGGTTTTTGGCATCTTGCGCATAAGTGCCCGTTGCCATCCATGCACAGAAGCAGGCCATCAAGCATTGGCGCAATGCAGGCATTGGCTCACGCTGTTTCAGTCGATTATTTGGTGACATCACAACTCCTGGCTCTAGCAATCAAACTGGTGTGAATCTTGGCCGCATGCCATGCGGTGCCATTACAAGGCTGCAGCCGTTGACGCCAGCTGTTTTTCAAAAATCAGGGGGCTGCGCCCCACCTCTACCACCGCCGCCTGCGGTGCAGCGCCCAGCACTTGAATGGGCCGGCTGCTGGCCGCCCCCTCAGCGGGCGCACTCAACGTGCGTGCCTGTTCCAGAACACGCATGCGCTGCTCTGCCCCCATGCCCGATTGATTCATCCACGCCAGTGCTTCAGAGGTGCTGCCAAACAGTGCCAGATACACTGCCAAATTACTTTGTATGCGGGTGTTTTGTGGCAGCAGCTGCGCAGCTTGCTTGAGCGGCATGCCCGCATCAACACCCCGCCCGGTATGCAGCAGTGCGTAGCCCAGATCGTTGAGCAAGAGCGCATCGGTAGGTGCGATTTTTTGCGCAGCCTGCATTTGCGATACCGCAGCCTCAAACTGCCCGTCTGCTGCCGCAATCAGCCCCAGCCCATGCAAAGCCCGTGCAGCACTGGGGCTGCGCAAAAGCTGGCGATAAAGCACCGAACTGGGCTCTTTTTGCCCCGTCTGGCGCAATGCATCTGCCCGCAGCAAACGGCTTCTTTCTGAGACAGCCCAGCGTGTCTCCAGTGCATCGATGTGCGCCAGAGATGCAAACCACAGCCCCTGTTTTTGCATCTGCTCAACCACGTTCAGATACGCGGCTTCATTTTCAACATGCTGCGGTGTTTGCGCCTCTTCGTAGGACTGCAAGTCAGACTGCATCTCAGCGCGCCGCCGCGACTCTTTGGAGTAGGAGTTGCCAGCGACCGCCTCGGCCACTGCCCCGATGGCACTCGCCCCTACAGCAGTGGTAGAGCACGCAGACATGGACAGCACAGTGCCCATCAAGCCCAGCGCAGCCAACAACTTGGATAACAGGTTTGTCATTTCACACCCCCCAATGCGCGAACTACCGAAAGGAAACCCGGGCCAGCTGTAATGATCAGCAGCGAAGGCAAAAGCGTCAGCACCATCACGACGGTCATCTTGACCGTGATTTTTCCTATGTCTTCCTTCATGCGCATGCGCCGCTGCTCACGCAAACGCTCTCCAAACTGACGCAAAGGCTCTTGCACCGCACCCCCGTGCTTGTCAATCTGGACAATCAGCGCAGCAAGATCCGTCAACGCATCGCTTTGAAACATCTCAGACATACGGATCAGAGCTTGCTCACGCGATCGACCGCTGGCATGCAAACGATTGGCCATGTCCAGCTCACCCGTCAACACGGGCATGACGGAGCGAAAATCTTTGGCAATCAAGTGCAGGCTTTGGTCTATCCCCAGCCCCGCGCCCTGCAGCAAGCCCAGCAAATCCACCAATACGGGCAACTCTTTGGTTGCCTGCCTGCAGCGCCTGGCGGCTCGGCTTCTCAAAAACCACTTCGGGACCAGAAAGCCAAGAACAGCGGCAGCAAACAATGCCAAAAGCCTGTGGCCCTGATCTTCAAAGACGGGCACAAATAGCATGGCCACCATGGGAAAAACCAGAGAGCAGGCAATACGTGCCAGCAAAAAGTAAGCGCGGCTGAGGCTGCTCTGATAGCCACACTGCACCAGCAAGGCCCGGTCTTCCTGTGCCACCCACTGCCTGCCCCAGCGCGTATCCAGCCAGGCGGCAGGCTCTTGCACCAGACGCTCCAGCCAGTGACCAGACCGCTCAGGCTGCAAGCCACTTTCAGCCAACGCTTTCTGGCTATCCAGCAAGGCGTCCATATGCCTGCGCTGCCCGCCGCGTTTTCCATAATGAGACAGCAGCAACAGCGCCCCTGCTGCAACCAATACGAGCCCCAGGACACCCATCCATTGCGCGTTCATCGTCATGCGTGTGGCTCCTTGATCAGTCGTCCAGGTTGGCTAAACGATATAAAACCACCGACCCCAGCACTTGCAGGCCCAGACTGACCAAGGCCAGCCACTTGCCTGAGGGGTCATCCCACATCTTCATAAAATAGCTGGCGTTGAGCACAATGATCACGCCGCCCACCACTACTGGCAGCAGGCTCAATACCCAGGCAGAAACGCGCACCTCTGCTGACAGCGCTTTCAGCTCACGGTCAGCCTGCTCCCGGTCACGCATCAGGTGTGCAACACGCTCGAGCAGATGATCTACTCGCCCGCCAAACCGTCCACCCACTTGCAAGATGGCTGCCAAAAGATTGAATTCATTCAATTTCAGCTCTCGGGTGGCCGCCTGCAGGGCCTGGTCAATCGGCATGCCAGCCTTGGTAAAAGCTGCGGCCTTGACCACGATGCAGGCCAGCGGCTCCTTGGCAGCTGCAGTGGCCATGACAAAGGCCGACTGTGTGGCATGCCCCAGCACCACCATGCGCACCATGCCATCAATGAAAGACGGCAATTGCTGCACCACGCGTGCACGCAAACGCTGCCAGCGCAGCCAGGCAGCAAACAAGGCAATGCCCAGTACCAGCAGCGGCACAATTGCAGCGATGCCGAGGCTGGCCATCCATGCCACCAAACCTGTCGCACACAATGTTGTCAGGGCAATCAGCACCCACTGCCGTGGAGAAAATGCCTGCTGCACCCAGGGCGGCACAAACTGCAGCCATTCATGCCGCTTTTGCTGCTGCTCTTTGTCCAGCGCCGCAGGCAGCACCAGCGTAGGCTCTGCATCCAGAACACGCTGCACGCGCTGAGAAATCAGCTGCACGTTTTGCTTGTGCTGTGCATAGCCGAACAGGCCGATGCCTGCCGCCAGCAGCAAACACGCCATGCTGATCCAGGCAAGGTTACTCATAGCAGCCACCCGCCATGCGACTGGCTCGAATTTTTATTCGCCATCTCTTGCCGCAATTTAGCCAGCTTAGGCGTTTGCGGAAGCAGGCCTGCGCCCGTCCAGTGCTCCACCAACTCACCATCAGCTTGCTCGGTGTAGTCGTGTTTGAAAAGCTCCTGCAAAGCAATCACGTTGTCATTGACCCCCGACACCTCCGTAATGGAAACCACACGGCGCTTGCCATTCGGGAGACGGCCAATTTGCACAATGAAATTCAACGCAGAAGCGATCTGTCTGCGCAGGCTCAGCTCACTGCCGGCAAAGCCGGCAAAACCAGCCAGCATTTCCAATCTGTACAGGCACTCCCTGGGGGAGCTGGCATGGACTGTCGCCATGGAGCCATCGTGCCCGGTGTTCATGGCCTGCAGCATTTCCATCACTTCAGCCCCGCGCACCTCACCGACAATGATGCGGTCGGGGCGCATGCGCAAGCTGTTGCGCATCAGGTCTCTGGTATTGATTTCACCGTGTCCATCCAGCCCAGAAGGACGACTTTCCATGCGTGCAACGTGGGGGTGTTTCAGGCTCAGCTCCGCCGTGTCCTCGATGGTGACAACGCGCTCCGTGGCCGGTACGTAGCTTGCCAATGCATTGAGCATCGATGTCTTGCCTGAGCTGGTGCCACCGCTGATCAGTACATTGCAGCGGTTGCGCACCGCATGCTCGAGCAGTTGCGCCATGTCCTCGCTCAGCGAACCCAGGCGTACCAGATCGGCCATGCCATAAGGATCTTTGCGGAACTTGCGGATAGATACCAGAGGGCCATCCAGAGCCAATGGCGCAATGACCGCATTCAATCGCCCGCCACCGGGCAAGCGAGCATCCACCATGGGCGTGGACTCATCCAGACGCCGCCCCAATGGGGCGATGACGCGCTGAATGATGCGCAGCAAATGCGCATCATCGGCAAAATGCAGCACTTGCGACTGCATCACTCCGTTGCGAGACACAAAAACCTGCCTGTGCCCGTTGATCAAGATGTCTTCCACCGATTGATCGCCCATCAAGTCATCCAGTGGCCCCAGTCCATTGATCTCTTTGAACAGCTCTTGTGCAATGTGCTGCGCCTCGTGCGAGTTGATGGGCACGCGCTGCTGCTGCACAAATCGATCAACTTCACTGTCTACAAAATTTTTGACCCGCTGCTCTCCCCATTGCGAAAACTCCATCCCCACATCTTCAACACGGGACAGTAAATATTCATGCGCTTTGGCTTTGATGGAGAGGTACTCACGTGAGCCTTCAAACCCGGGTGAACACTCCTGGAACGTCAAGTGAATCATGCGGTGCCCCCTTTGCCTGACACCCAGCTCAGCCAACCCTTGCCTGACTTCATCTGCGCAGAGTTCCCGTCAGCCCGGTGCGATGAGGCATTCGCTTCAACCAGGCTCACCGCCATCTTTTTGATGTCTTGCACATAGGGGTCCGAGGGAACGCTCTCGGACAGCAGCAGGCCTGAACTGCTGGATTTGAGCAGGGCTTCTTCACGATGCGGCAAAACATGCAGCAAGGGCAACGCCAAGCGTTTGGCTATATCTGCGGGAGGCAGCCCCTGGGTCTTGTAGACGCGGTTCACCACCAGTCCATCAATGCTCTTGACTGCGGCGTTGGAGCGCAGGTTCTTGAGCAGCTCTGACAGCGACACAATGCCGCCGACAGACTGATCGCAAACCACCCACACATGGTCTGCCGCCTGCACCACTTCTTGCACAATGTCTGGCGACGGAAAGCCACCCACATCCACCACTTGCCAGGCAAAGAAGCCCCGCATCCGCTGGATGATCGAAGACGTAGATAACGGCGAGACCTCGCGCAGAACGTGCGATTGCGCTGGCCAGGAAAGCACCGTAGTGCCACTGATGTGGCGCGGCAAGGTGGCCTCGAGCATGGCCTTGTCCAGGCGATTGACCCCTTGCACGGCATCCACCATGTGAAAGCGGCCATTGAGGCCTAGCAGCATCTGCCCATCACGCAGTGGAAAGCCCAGATCAAGCAGCCCAATCCCCAGGTCTTCAGAAGCGGCCTCATAGCCTGGAGTGGCTGGGGCTGCATCGTGCAAAGCTGCCAACGCTGCAGACAGATGGACGGCCAAAGTGGTCACACCCATGCCCGCGCGTGCGCCAACCAAGGCCAGCACCTTGCCACGAGAGACGTCTGCACGCTCCACGTTGCCGCGCATGCAAGCCTCCCACACAGGCTTGCGGATGTCTTCCACGTCGGTGGCACTGATGTCCAGAAAGTCTTTCACTCCCGCGCGCAAGGCGGCCAGGGGTACAGCCGCACTGTTGGCATAGCCCATACCCAGCACCGAGACCTCTGTTTTGTATTTGCGCAGCCACTGCACCACTTGCGAAGGCTGCGTTAAATCTGAGCGCGCATCAAACATCACGACCACCGCAGACACGGATTGCGCCATCACCTCCACAACGGCTTCAACACTGACCAGGCAGTGCTCAATCTGCAGTGCCTGCCCCAGCCGCATCTGCAGCCACTGCGCATCCGAAGGGTCCTGCGACGCGACCAAGACACGGCGCGCAACCGGAGGGGGCGTGCCACTGGTGAGCACGCTGCTAGATGGAAGAGATGCGCCCATAGCCATTGCGCCTACTGTGAAAAACCAGGAACTTGGTCACTGCCGCCTGTGGGGCCCAGATACTTTGACCAAAAGTTGGAAGTGGCTTGCTGAGCCTGTGCCGCACCTGGCATGTGTGCAGCCAAAGACGTGTTGGCAGCGATGGGCCTTACCAAACGCGGTGTCACCACGATCACCAGTTCTCGCTCTTTGCGCGAAAACTCCTGGCGTTTGAACATCATCCCCAAGATCGGAATTTCGCTGAGGAAAGGCACTCGATTGATGCTGCTGTTCGTGCTTTGGCTGACCAGTCCGCCAATCACAAAGCTCTCACCATCGCCCAGCTCGACTGTTGTGTCAGCTTTGCGCACCGTCAGCGCTGGAACCGAGACGCTTTGCAACGTGACAGCATTTGCATAATCGAGCTCGCTCGACTCAGGGGCCACCTTCAAGACAATCCGCTGGTTATCCAGCACGGTGGGAGAAACCGTTAACCCCACGCCATACGATTTGTATTCAATATTGATGGCACCATTGCCCTGTGCCACAGGAATTGGCACTTCTCCGCCCGCCAAAAAGTTGGCACTTTGACCGGAGATCGCCAGCAGAGATGGTTCAGCCAGTACGCGCGCCATGCCGCTGCCCTCCAGCATCCCCAGATTCACGCCGATATTGGCCTTGCCAAAATTCATCAACAGCCCAAAAGCCTGCGAAAAAGGTGAGGCTGTGATGCCCTGCAAAGCACCACCGGCAAAATTAGGATTGCCCGCAACGCCTGGCGAAAGCAGCCCGAAACTAAAACCCTGGCTGTTCGCTGCGGTGCTGAAAATATTAAGCCCCGCTTGCTGCAGGCGGTTTTTATTGAGCTCCACCACCTTCACGTCCACCTGCACCACATTGCTCTTGTGCACCACTTCGCTGGCATTGATTGCGGCACCGGCGGCACCCGCAGCCGGTTTGAGCGCCGCCTCCCGAAGCGCCATCTCCGTCAGCTCTTCATACTTGCTGCGACGCATTTGCACAGAGGGGCTGACGTTGAGCAGCCATGAGCGTGGCTTGTCTTCTTTGATCCCCCACACCATCAATGAAGTCGTACCCGGCTTCAGCGGTGTGAGCAACAGCCTGGCGGGGTTCCCGGCCCCCTGCGCGCGCTCTACCGCCACATTCACCACCGCATCGTCAGCAATGGCAATGCGCTGAATGCCCTGTGGAAAGTCCAGGTGCTGCTGCACGCCCATCACCACCTCGCGCTCCTGCATCACCTGTGCATGGGTGCTGCTGCTCAAAGACCACAGCAGCATCGGCATCAGCAGGTACGTCTCCCAGTTCTTTTGATTCATCAGCATTCCTTTTGGCGCACACGGATCAGCGGTTCTCAATACTTCAAAGTCTCTTTGCGTACACCTTTAATCACTTCCACATTGGCACCACCCGGCGCAGCTCGTACATGGGTTCGCCTCACGCTGGCTGGCTGAGCTTGCTTGACCGAGAGCGTGGCTTTGGCCGCGGTGTCCTTGGCCAAATCCGCCATCGTCAAAGCAGTCAGGCTGGCATCCAGCGCTGCCGACTCCTTGCTTACATCCTGATGCAATGGCGCCACCACGCCAAGTCCGGCAATGTGTTTCAATTTGTCAGACGAAGGCTCGTGTTGATCGAGCGGACTGCGCAACGCCAGCAACACCTGCCCCTGCTGCTCTGCCAGCAACAGGCGGTTGACTTCCTCCACGGGGACCGCAATCACAGCGGTGCGCGCCACCGGCGGGTTCTGCCGGTCTGCAGACTTCGCCTCTTCTTTCTTCTTTCCATCGCCCAGGGGGAGTGTTTGCAACTGCGCACCGTAAGCCAGTACCTTTTTACGCGGCAGCAACATGCGGGCCTGGGTTGTGTCTACCTCCTGGCTATCGCGGCGGAACACCGCAAAAACGTCGACCCAGTCTCCGGGCTGCAGCTTGTGCCCAACGGCAGATGCCTCATCCACTTTGATGGACACTGCCCGCTCGCCCACCATCAGCATTCCGGCCAGACCATCCAGCAAACTGTGTGCTGCCACCGGAGTGCCCTGAGCAAGCTCTACAGAAGTGCTGCGCCCCACCACCATGGACGCATTGCCAAAACCGTTCGCAGGCATTTGCGCCATGTTCTGCACCGAGACATCAGCCGCCGTTAAAACCTGCCCCGCGGGCACATCTCGGGCTGTCACGACGACCGCAACCTGGGGCAATGCAGCCTGAGGCGCGGGCAACGCCTCTGACTGGCTGCTTTGCTGCGTATTGAGCAAAGCCATAACGGCGAGCAAGGCACCTGCGAGCAACAAGGCAATCGCTGCAAATTTAGTCAACCTACTCATGGCCACTCCTGGTTTTTTATGTCAATACGCCAGTGCAATCTGTGTAAAGGACTGGCCCGTCAGATTGGCGGGAACCGGCAACAAGACGGGAATGACCGGGTGCGTGCGATAGGCGTATGACACGGAAATCTCAAGGCAATGCCGATTGGCATTGACTGCCCCTGCGGGGCAATTTTTTTCAAGAACATCAATACGAACGCTATTGCCTGAACCTGAAGTGCAGTTGTTGGCCACCCCTATTTGTTCCAGCCATAGCAATGAATTTTTTGCAGCTTCACAAGCCGCATTGATTCTTGTGGCCAGCACATCCTGAGTTTGTGAAAAACGCACTGCAGCACGCCCGCCTTCTGCTGCAGCCAAAGATAAAGAATGTTGAATGGCAAAAATAATTGAATAGGTCAAAAGGCCATACAGCATTAAAAAAAGCACAGGAAAAATCAAAGCGAATTCGACAGCAGAAACTCCACTGCTCGAATGACGTCCGTATTTTTTCTTGTGATTTTTCCTCATATCAAGCACCGCTATAAATCACAATAAAAACTGAAACACACAGCAAGGCACCGTAAGGAACAAATCGATGCACGCCGTGCTTCGAAAAACTGAATGGAACCCGCCCATACGTCAATTCAATTGTTATGAGCAATTTCCACACAAGCCCGTACGCAACGGCAAAGACAACGCTCACCACCCATATCCAAAAGAACTGTTCCAGCCCCAGACAAAAGGCCAGTGCTGCAGCCAGCTTGACGTCTCCGCCGCCCATGATTCCGAAGGCGTAGAACAAGAAAAAGAAACCAAAAACAACCAAGCAAGAGAAAGCCGCTACTCGCCAGTCCGCCACCATCCAGCTCACGTCTTTGAATATCAGATTCAAACCACCCAGAACAAAAACACTAGCTACAGAGAAATTAAGAATTCTCCTCTTTGCCACATCCAGAAATGCAATATGGCAAAGAAGGAGAAGCAATACGACACCCACCATCAAGAACCACCGGTCCCACCACCACCGCTAGGAGCAGTAAACCCAAGCTTGGTAGCGATTGAACTAAATATTTTTTCCAGACTGGTGCCCACATTGCCCATGGCAACCATGGCAACCACGGCAATCAGGGCTGCAATCAACCCATATTCAATGGCTGTTGCACCTTCTTCATCGCGCAAAAAATTTGAAAAATTCAGTCTCATTGCAGTCTCCTGAAAAAAATTAATGAAACACTTGGTGACTAAATACTAAGAAAACACTTTTCGCTGCGGAAGTTGTTCAAAGCTATTAAAGCAACGCAGCCAATAGAAAGTTACGGGCCAACAAACATGAAGCACAATAAAATCAATTGGTTACAACAGTTTCAGCGACAGTCACAAATCAACAAGCCATTTTTGATTGATATTGCCTAATGATTTAAAGAAATTTTCTGACACCCCTTGCCGGAAAAACACTTTCAGCGTTTGAAGCAATCACCTACGACAAAGGCCTTTGTGCAACAGTGACCTGAAAAACCAGCGGTAAATTCAGGCTGCTCAGCCCTATCCAGCCTGTTTCCAAGCGCCACTTTCAAGGCCTGAGCAACGTCCCCAGCATGTGCACAAAGTCACACATTTGGACACACTCACTGCGCCAACTCATGTGGACCGCATCGCCCCTCCAACGGCAACATTCACAATTGCCCATAAAATTCGCACTTTGTAAGCAACTGGCTTACAGATGAAAAAGCGAAGAATCAAATTTCCTAGTCGTTGAAAGTGCATCTATGTTCCTGGCCTCAGTGCTTTCCTTGCTCAGCAAGCCTCACGCGTTCAGTCGTTGGCTACGACCTGTAACAACTGCAGGGCTGATCTGTGCTACAGCATTTGGCAGTGGCTTGGTGCAGGCGTCACAAACGGCTGTGGCCGAGGTCAACCAGTTGCTCGAGCGTGGCAAGGTCAACGAAGCTGCGCAACGCGTTCAAAGCCACCTCAAGAAAAACAGCAACGACGTGCAAATGCGCTTTTTGCAGGGCGTGATCGCGGCTGAGCAGCAAAAGTTTGACCAGGCCATTCAAATTTTCACGGCGCTTACGCAGGAGTACCCGGGACTGCCAGAGCCCTACAACAACCTTGCGGTGCTGTACGCAGCCAAAGGCGAAGAACGCAAAGCCACCCAAGTGCTGGAGCAGGCGATTCGCACCAATCCCAGCTACGCGACGGCCCATGAAAACCTGGGTGACTTGTACGCGCGCATGGCCAGTGACGCCTACGCCAAAGCCTTGCAGCTGGACAACAATCGCAAGGCCATTCAGCCCAAGCTGGCACTGATCAAGCAAATTTTCCCCGGACAGGGCGCGCCCGTCGTGATAGCGGCTGCCACGGCAGCGCCTGCATCGGCACCGGCTACAGCCCCAGCTGCTGCGTCGGTGCCAGCGCCAGCACCCGTTCCAGCTCCTGCATCGGCTCCAACGCCTGCATCGGCTCCAACGCCTGCATCGGCTCCAGCGCCTGTATCGACTCCAGCTCCGGCAGCTTCTGCATCGGCTGCGGCTCCAGCTGCACCTGAAGTTCAAACCACCAAGGCAACTGCGGCCGTCGCGGCCCGTCCAGCGGCCACCAAAGACGCAGCAGACAGCCAGGCGATTGCGGCCGTTGAAAAGTCTGTCTTGGCATGGGCCAACGCCTGGGAACAGCAAAACATGCAGGCGTACTACAACGCCTACAGCAGTCGCTTTGAGCCCCAGGGTTCTACTTTGGCGGCCTGGAAGATCGAACGCAAAGAGCGCATTGTTGGCAAGCCCGCCATCACTGTGACGGTCAATGACCTCAAGACTTCGGTGCAAGGTGAGCGGGCCACGGCCAGCTTCCGCCAGTACTACGCATCCGGCGGCTACAAAGCAACCACACGTAAAACCCTCCGTCTGCAGCGCGAAGGCGACAAGTGGCGCATCACCCGAGAAGAAACTGGCCGCTAATGCCCTGCAATCTGAACCATTTTTCAGCGTGGCTGCGCAGCCACCGGCTGCACACACTCTTGGGTCTTGCTGTTGTGACCAGTTGCCTGAGCTGGGGCGGGGTGGCATCGGCCAATACCCATTCCAGCCAGGAACTGGCGCGTGCAGAAAAACGTCTGGTTGAAATCCTGGCGCAGATTGAGCGCCGTGAGATCAACGAGGCGTTTCGTGCCGTGACAGAGCTGACCGAGGAAGTACCCAACTTTCGGGCCGCACAACTGCTGTATGCCGATTTGCTGCGTTTGCGCACAGGTGCCGCCCCCATGGGTGAGCAGCTTGCGCAATCTCAAGCCAGCCCCAGCAAGCGCAACATGGGCGTGGCCGACCAAAGCATTGCACCATCTGAGTTTTACCAAGGCCTCAAGAACGAGCTGCAACGCCGCCGTCAAGCCTCGATGGACCTGCCCCCTCCGGGCATGATTCCGAGCAATTTTCTGCATCTCGGCCCGAACGTGCGCCATGCCATTGCCGTGGATGCCAGCCGCTCGCGCCTGTACGTGTTTGCCAACGGCCCGCAGGGGATGACGCTGCTGGGCAACTTCTACGTAACGGTAGGACGCAACGGCGTGGACAAGCGCGCCGAAGGCGATCAGCGCACGCCCTTGGGGGTCTATTTTGTGGGCCGCCAGATTCCTGGAGAACGTCTGCCTGAGCTGTACGGCAAAGGCGCACTGACCGTGAACTACCCCAATGACTGGGATCGCGTTCAGGGCCGCACTGGCAGCGGCATCTGGCTGCATGGCGTACCGTCTGACCAGTTTGCCCGTGTGCCCCAAGCCAGCGATGGCTGTGTGGTGCTCTCCAACCCGGACATTGCGTTTTTGATGGCATCGATTGACCGCCGCACTCCGGTCTTGATTGCCGACAAGCTCAACTGGGTCACGCCGCAATGGACCATACAGCAGCGCAAGAAAGACAGCTTCATGCTGGAAATTGAGCACTGGCAAACAGCCTGGCGCCAAGGCGATACCCAGCGCCTTAACAGCCTTTACAGCGCTGAAATGGCGGGCGGCGCCGATCTTCTGGAAAAACGCCGCAGCCGCCTGTCTGCCGTTGGCCCGCTGTCCAAGCTGGCTGTGGATGAAATGTCGGTCTACAACTGGCAAGAAGATGCCGGTGAGATTCGCATCGTCAACCTGCATATCGCCAAGGGCAACAGCAGCCCCACCGTACGCCAGTACTGGCGCAAGAACGCAGGCCGCTGGCAGATATTTTCGGAAGATGTGCTGAGCTGACTGGTCACACGTTCCCCATAAAAAAAGCCCGCATCAACGGGCTTTTTTTATGGAGTGGTGGGGCTACAAGCCTGCGGCTGTGGAGTTGTAGAGCTATGCAGTTACAGCCGTGGCCATCACGTCTTCATGCGCTGCACCAGACGCTGGCTCTGAGCGTCCATGCCAGTCAGCTCCACGGTGCAGCCGTGCTGCTCCAGACGTTCGACCACTTTGTCCAGCGCGCCAATGGCCGTAATGTCCCAAAAGTGCGCCCCGCTGACATCAATGCGCACGGGCTGGCCGGCCACCGCCCGCACATCAAAGCGCTCGACCAGAGCGTCGGCAGAAGCAAAAAATACCTGCCCGCTGATGCGCCATGTGCGCAAACCCGTTGCTGCGTCCTCTTCATAGGTGACCTGCAGCATGTTGGACACCTTGACGGCAAAGAACACGCCCGACAGCAGCACCCCCGCAATCACGCCTGCGGCCAGGTTATGCGTGGCAATCGTGATGACGACGGTGACCAGCATCACCCCGCTGGACAGGCGCGGGTAGCGCACCATGTTGCGTAGCGATTTCCAGTCAAAGGTAGAGGCCGACACCATCACCATGATGGCCACCAGCGCCATCACCGGCACCTGCGACACCCAGGGCTTGAGCACCACCATCAAGATCAGCAGAAACACCCCTGCAAACAGCGTAGACAAGCGACCGCGACCGCCGTATTTCACATTGCCCACAGCCTGCCCAATCATGCCGCAGCCTGCAATGCCACCGAACACGCTGGAGGCCATATTGGCCATGCCCAGGCCCGTGCACTCGCGGTTCTTGTCGCTGGGGGTGTTGGTCATTTCATCCACCACGGCAGCAGTCAGCACCGACTCCAGCAAACCCACCATGGCAATCGCCAGGGCAGGCAGCACGATGATGCGCAGCGTGTCCCAGCTGGCGGGCACCTGCGGCAGGCCAAACAGCGGCAGGGCATCGGGGAGCTTGCCCAGATCGGCCACCGTCGCCACAGGCAAGCCCAGCGCAGAGGCCAGCAGCGTGAGCACCACTACACAGATCAGCGGGGAGGGAATGGCTGTGAGCGCCTTCACTTGCAAAAGCTGCCCCAGCCAGGGCAAGCCATAAATGATGAGCAAGCCCAGCGCCAGCATGGCCCAGGTGGGCACGTTGGCGTTGTGCAGGTGCGGCAATTGCGCGGCAAAGATCAAGATGGCCAGCGCGTTCACAAACCCCGTGCGCACGGAGCTGGAGACAAAGCGCATCAGCACGCCCATCTTGCACAGCCCAAACACGATCTGCATGGCCCCCGCCAGCAAGCCCGCAGCAAACAGGTACTGAATGCCGTGTGAAGCCACCAAGGGCGCCGCCACCAGCGCAACCGAGCCCGCCGCCGCTGACACCATGGCCGGGCGTCCACCAAAAAAGGCAATCACGATGCTGATGACAAACGAGGCGAACAGGCCCACCGACGGATCCACCCCCGCTACAAACGAGAAGGCAATCACCTCAGGAATCAATGCAAACGTGGCAACGGCACCGGCCAGCAATTCACGCGGAATGCTGGGCGCCCATTCCGCGCGCAGGCGGGCTATCAAAGGCAAGGACATACAACGCAGAGAAAACGTACTGGAGCGTGATGGTAGGGCCTGGCTGGCGCACCGCACAGAAATAAAAAAGGAGCTTCTATCGCTTACTACACCTTGTTTTCAGATAGAAAGATATCTGAAAACTATACAGTGCAAGCGATAGAAGCTCCTATTTTTAAGAAGGCCTCACGCCCTCAAAAATACGGGCATTCGGTCAATGCATCAAGCGCCGCAGCACTTCTTGAATTTCTTGCCGCTGCCACAGGTGCAGGCATCGTTGCGGCCGGGCTGCTCACCCTTGACGATGGACTCCACGCGGGGGCCCATGCTGCGCCACAGCTGGCGCAGGTCATACACGGCCCATACGGTTTCACCAAACGCGTCCAGACGCTCTTGACTGGTCGATGCGGGGCCGGTTTCGTCGTACAGGTTCAAAGTGGCTTCGCCGTCGTCGTCTTCTGTCAGGTTGACCAGAAACTCCATGGCCGCATCCAGCCACTGTGCAGCTTCCTTGTCGCGCGGTGCAGCCCACTCCTCGGCCCAGTTTTCCACCACAAACATGAAGCCCAGCGCCCAGACCTGGCCCAGCGAAGGAATCTCTTCGTCTTCCAGCTCGGCGCGTTCGGCCTCGGGCAGCATCAGCAGTGCGCCACGGGTGTCCATCACTTCAGGCTGGAAAGCGGCCTGGTCTTCCAGCGACTTGATTTCAGTATCCAGCTGGCCGCGTACTTCGTCCATGCGCAGCTGCGCCAGCTCCAGAAAACGCGCTTGCTGGGCCGCATCTTTGAACGCTTCAATCTTGGGCAATGGCTGGCCTTGCGCCACTTCCAGCGTTTCGCCGTCGCCCAGCAGCATGGGCAGCCATTCGGCGGCCGCAATGTCGCGGCGTGTGCAGATGACGGCCGTCAGAAAGCCGTCGCAGAACTCCCACTGCGGGATTTCTTCTGCGCGTTCGCGCATTTCTTCCAGCATGTTGTCCAGCTCTTCGAGCATTTCCGTGCTCAGCGCAGCTTCGACTTCTGGGGCGTCAGTTTGGTTGTTTTCCATGGTGTATCTATATTCAGGTGGTTGGCGGGCACAAGCCCATGTGCGAATTCGGCGGTCTCCTGCATGGTGATGGCGCTGTCATTCGCACAATCAATGCAAAGGGGGCGGGACTGCATGCGCAACGCATGTGTGGCCGATAGCGGGCAGTGTAGCCCGCAGGCCAAGCCCGTGCCTGTTACACAGGAGTTGTCTGCATGCTGCATGGACCTTATCGTTCACGGGGTCTGTTTCCCGTTCGTTACACCGTACTGGCGCTGTGCATGGCCAGCAGTGTGCTGGGCTTGATCGCCGCGCTGGCCTGGGGCCACTGGTGGTGGCTGGTGCCGGTGATTGCAACGGCGCTGACCGTGATTGGCTTTGCGGATCTGCGCCAGAAGCGGCATGCCATCTTGCGCAATTACCCGGTCATCGGGCACATGCGTTTCTTGCTGGAATTTATCCGCCCCGAAATGCGCCAGTACTTCATCGAAGGCGATCACGAGGCCTTGCCCTTTTCGCGTGCACAGCGCTCCCTGGTGTACCAGCGCAGCAAGGGCGAGCCTGACAGCCGCCCTTTTGGCACGCTGCTGGATGTCTCCATTCCAGGCTACGAATGGATCAACCATTCCATGGCCCCCAGCAAACTGGACAGCCAGGACTTTCGCGTATGGATTGGAGGAACGCCTGAGCAGCCGCTCAGCGGCAAAGGCGTCTGCACCCGTCCCTACCACGCCAGCGTATTCAATATTTCAGCCATGAGCTTTGGTGCTTTGTCTGCCAATGCCGTGCTGGCACTGAACCTGGGGGCACGTACTGGCGGCTTTGCACACGATACGGGGGAAGGGTCCATCAGCCAGCACCACCGCGTCCACGGCGGTGATTTGATCTGGCAAGTGGCCTCAGGCTACTTTGGCTGCCGCAACCCAGATGGCACGTTCAGCGAAGAGCGTTTTGCCGCCAACGCAGCCGACCCACAGGTCAAGATGATTGAGCTCAAGCTCAGCCAAGGCGCAAAGCCCGGACATGGCGGCATGCTGCTGGGGGCCAAGGTGACCCCGGAAATCGCAGCTGCACGCGGCATTCCGGTTGGCGTTGACTGCATCAGCCCCTCCAGCCACAGCGCTTTTCACACCCCCATCGAAATGCTCCAGTTCATCACCAAGCTGCGCCAGCTATCGGGAGGCAAGCCCGTAGGCATCAAGCTGTGCGTGGGCCATCCCTGGGAGTGGTTTGCCATGGTCAAAGCCATGATGGAAACCGACATCACCCCCGACTTCATCGTGGTGGACGGTGCCGAAGGGGGCACGGGGGCTGCACCCGTTGAGTTCACCGACCACGTCGGGGTGCCGCTGCAAGAAGGATTGCTGCTGGTGCACAACACCCTGGTGGGCGTTAACCTGCGCCACCGCGTGCAAATTGGTGCGGCCGCCAAAGTGATTACAGCGTTTGACATTGCCCGCATGATGGCGCTGGGTGCCAACTGGTGCAACGCAGGGCGTGGGTTCATGATGGCCTTGGGATGCATCCAGGCACAGACCTGCCATACCGGCCACTGCCCCACCGGCGTTACCACGCAAGATGCGCTGCGCCAAAAAGCCCTGGTCGTGCCTGACAAGGGCACACGCGTGGCCAACTTTCACCGCAGCACCATGCACGCACTGAAAGAGCTGGTGCAAGCGGCGGGCCTGCGCCACCCGGGCGACATCACCGCCCACCACATCGTGCGCCGCACCAATGACTCACAGGTACACCAGCTGGCCAACACCATCTTGCGGGTCGAGCCTGGGGCATTGCTGGGGCCACTGGACGAGCAGCACAACGTCTTCAAAATGTACTGGGGCCGTGCTACAGCCCAGACTTTCCAAATCTCTGCTCCGCCACTCAAGCCCTCTGCAACGCAGCCAATGAACAAGGCACAATCCCTGAATTGACCACAGGGCCGCGTCCCTGGGGCCCGCTTGCTTTGACCCGACGTGCTGCCTGTGCCTGCTTCTAACACCCCGATTGATTACGACGCATTCCTTCGCGCCCATGTACTGAGCCAGCCGCACAGCGTCATGCGCTATGACCAAGAAGGTGAGACCCTGTGGGTCAAGCGAGCTGGTGCGCTCAACCCGCGCTGGCGCTATCGCGTGCTGGCAGCACTGGCCAGAGTTTTCAAAATGCCGGTGCTCAGCCCCGTACCCAATCCTGGTGGCCGTGTGGCAGTGGCCACCGAAGTGCGCCGCCTGCGCGATTTTTCTGCGCGGGGGCTGCGCGCCCCGCAAGTGCTGGCTACCAATGAAGATGGTTTTGTCATGCGCCATCTGGGCGCTGCGGGTCAAGCTACCCCCAGTCTGGGCAATGAGCTGCAAGAAGCCATCCCCCGTGGAGCAAATGCCGTACTGGCGCTGTGGAAGCAAGGCCTGCAAGCCATTGCCAAAGTGCACAAGGCGGGCACCACACTCAGCCAGGCTTTTGCACGCAATCTGGTGCGCTGCCCCGACGGCGTCATTGGCTATATCGACTTTGAAGACGACCCCACCGCACACCTGCCCCTTCCCGTGTGCCAAGTGCGTGATGCCCTGTGCTACGTCCACTCCACCGCATGGATTCTGGAGCAAGCCCACGCCATGCCTGAAGCGCGCAAGCACTGGCAAGCCTGGGTGCAGACATTGCAGCCCGAAGCCCGTGAGGTCCTGCAGCAATCGATTGCACGCATGGCATGGGCCGGCCGTTTGCCCACCGACCGCAAATTGGGCCGTGACGGCCAGCGCATCCGCATGGCGTTTGAGCTGCTGCGCGCAGACGTTTAAAGCCGCCCGTCGTGGCCAGCCCCCTCTTTGGGCTGCTCTATTGCATGCACAACCAGCGCCATGCGCTGCCGCTGTTTAAAGCCTGCGGCTATCCACACTCAGTGCATAGCCATGCATGCCAGCGACGACGGCAACCACCATGCTGGTTTGCCGCTCCATGCCACCTGTGCCCAGCATCGCAACGACGCATGAGCGGTACGGCGTCCTTTTAGTGCATCTGTCACCTTTAAAGTACACACCAAATAGCCAGTTAACAAAGGTTTGCAGCAAAGTGCAAGCCATTGATTTTTATATATTTTTCATTGGTTTCAACGAGAAAAAACCGTTGATCGCATCAGTGACACGCTACTGGTAGCGGACAGGCGTTTCCCGCTCATCGGGTTAATGAATGTAACCAGACTTGGCCCTGTACATTCCACCTCCGCCTAGCACAAATAAAACACCATGCATTGACCTGCACCACAACCTCCGCGCCCAGCTGGTACTCCGGAGTGATGTGCATCAAGACTGCATGCAGATGCCAGCTTTGCTGCGTGAAGACAAGGCCAGTTTCCCGTCTATGAAAACACCCTGCCTACACAGCACAGCCGCCCCCCACATGCTGGGACAACGCGCTGCCAGAGGACGACACATATGTTCACAGAGACACAATTGCTCCATCTCCCCCACGACAACGATGGCGTGTACCGCACGTTGCTGGAATCGACCAAGGCCATTCCCTGGAAGATCGACTGGGCCACCAAACGCTATGTCTATGTGGGGCCGCAAATCGAAGCACTGCTTGGCTGGAGTGTGGGCACTTGGGTCACCGTGCAAGATTGGGCAGACCGCATTCATCCCGAAGACCGGGAGCAAGTGGTCAAGCACTGCGTGGAGCTGTCCATCGCGGGCGTTGACCACGAAGCCGACTACCGGGCGCTCACGGCCGATCAGCGCTACGTCTGGATGCGCGACACCGTGCACGTCCTGCGCAATGCACAGGGTGAGACCGAGGCCTTGATCGGCTTTATGTTTGACATCAGCGAACGCAAGATCACCGAAGAGAAGCTGCTGAGCCTGCAAAGAGAGCTGGAAGTCATGTCATACAAGGACGGGCTGACCAATATTGCCAACCGCCGTCGCTTTGACGATGCGATGGCGCAGTACTGGGAGCGTGCGATGCAAACGCAGCATCCGCTGTCCTTGATGGTGCTGGACATCGACTTTTTCAAGCAATACAACGACTACTACGGCCACGTCCGTGGTGACCAGTGCCTGGTCGACATTGCGCAAATGCTGGCACAGACACTGGATGGCCCATCTGACTTGGTTGCACGCTTTGGTGGCGAAGAATTTGTGGTGCTGCTTCCGGAGGTTCCTGCGCACATTGCGCACCAGGTGGCAGAGCGCTTCATGCGCCAGCTCAAGGAGCACCCGATCCCGCATCCCGGCTCACCCCATGGGCAACGTGTGACTGCGAGCATTGGCGTGGGCACCATCGTGCCGCAGTCAGGCACGCAGAGCATTGACTTCATTGAAGCGGTGGACCAGCAGCTTTATCTGGCCAAAAAACAGGGGCGCAACCGCGTTGTCTCCCAAAGTATCGAGCTCAGCCGCCCAGCCTTTTTTGCAGGCGATGCCACACCTGCCTGCCCCGCCCTCACTACTGCTGCGCAGAGCTGGCGGCAGCGGTGATGCGCTCCATCACCGTTGTGCAGCCTTCTTGCGCATTCCATAACACCCTCCGAACTGGCTGACGCCGCGGATAGGGGCTTTGTCTGGAGCCATTCATGACCGAGCTTTCCCGCAGGGCTGCAACGCCACGACGCCCACCTACTGTGCATCCTTGCAACCAGCTGAGCCGATGGCGCGTGACCGTCTTGACGCACTTGGCCCCCTGATGCTCTGCGGAATGCCGATATCTTTATTTATTTAAAGAATAAAAAACCAAGGGTTTATTACTGGTGGTATTATTCGGGCTTCGCACTTGATACCTTGTCTCCAAAGACAGTGGTCATGCACAAATTACCGCGAGGTGGAGCAGTCTGGTAGCTCGTTGGGCTCATAACCCAAAGGTCGTTGGTTCAAATCCGGCCCTCGCAACCAATAAAAAAATCCCTGATCATGTTTGGTCAGGGATTTTTTTTACGCCTGTACTGAAGCCCCATGCAAAAGGGGTGCCTCAGCACCCCTTGGTCAGCGAACACATTCACGGCCCGCTGATGGCATCTGCAAAAGTACTCAGGCCTTGGCCGCTACAGCGACGGGCACGGGATCCAGTTCAGCAACAGGCTCGCCATCCAGCACCGAGTTCAGGCGCTTCATGTCCACGCCATTTTCCCAGCGAGAGACCACCACGGTCGCAACCGCGTTCCCGATGAAGTTGGTGATCGAGCGGCACTCAGACATGAAACGGTCCACACCCAAGATCAGCGCCATCCCGGCCACTGGCACTTCAGGCACCACCGCCAGCGTTGCAGCCAGCGTAATGAAGCCCGCGCCCGTTACACCCGCCGCGCCCTTGGACGACAGCATGGCCACCAGCAGCAGCATGATTTGGTGACCCAGCGTCAGCTCCACATCACAGGCCTGGGCAATGAACAGCGCAGCCAGTGTCATGTAAATGTTGGTGCCATCCAGATTGAAGGAGTAACCGGTAGGAACCACCAGACCGACCACCGACTTCTTGCAGCCGGCTTTTTCCATCTTTTGCATCAAGCTGGGCAACGCCGATTCGGACGACGAAGTACCCAGCACCAAAAGCAGCTCTTCCTTCAGGTAGCGACACAGCTTGAATACCGAGAAGCCGCACAGGCGCGCGACAACACCCAGCACCACGGTCACGAAGATGAAAGACGTCAGGTAGAAAGCGGCGACCAGCTCTGCCAGATTCACCAGCGAGGACAGACCAAACTTGCCAATGGTGAACGCCATGGCCCCGAAAGCGCCAATAGGAGCGGCCTTCATCACAATCGCCACCAGCTTGAAGACGGGCTTGGCCAGCGCTTCAAAGAAGTTCAGCACAGGCTTGCCAGCATCACCCACCATGGCCAGCGCCACCCCAAACAGCACCGCCACCAGCAGCACCTGCAAGATGTTGTCACCCACAAATGGGCTGATCAGTGTCTTGGGAATGATGTCCATGACAAAGCCGGTCAGCGTCATGTCGTGCGTCTTGGCCACAAAGCCCTGTACGGCTTTTTGATCCAGATCGGCCACGTTGATGTGCATGCCAGCGCCGGGCTGCCAGACGTTTGCCACCACCATGCCGACAACCAGCGCCAGCGTAGAGAAGGTCAGGAAATACGCCATGGCCTTGCCAAAAACGCGGCCCACGGTGCTCAGCTGCGTCATGCCCGCAATGCCGGTCACGATGGTCAGGAAGATCACCGGAGCAATGATCATCTTGATCAGCTTGATGAACGCATCGCCAAAGGGCTTCATGGCTGCGCCGTATTCCGGTGAGAAATGGCCCAGCAAAACACCGACAACGATGGCAACCACCACCTGCACATACAGCTGGCGGTAGAACGGCAAACGCATAGTGCTTATGGCTTCAGATTGGATGGGGTGCATGCTACGGGTTCCGAAAGTGCAAACAAAATGCACCTTGGCGGTGCAACTGAGGGGGTTTGTACTGCTGGCCCGCGTTTACGCCGATAACCTATTGGTATTAGATGCCCGTTTTTCGCGGCAAAAGTGCCTAAAAATACGTAGAAATACGAACCCATTTCGACTGCATCAACAGCCTGCAACTGGCCAAACCGCTGCCAGCACAGGCACACTTGCGCCATGTTTTCACGCCTTCGCCGCCGCCAGCTGTGGCCTTTCGCTCCCCTGATTGCTGGCATGCTGCTGAGCATGCTGGTTGTGGGCTGGCTGACATGGCGACATGCACTGCTCAACGAGAGTGAAATTTTTCAACGCCAGCTGGAAGTGCGCGCCCAGGTGCTGACCCAGCGGGTGGACCGTTTTCGCACCCTGCCCGAGGTGCTTTCGCTTGACACCGAATTGCGCCAGGCCCTGCAGCGCCCCTTGACCGCCAAGGATGTGGACTACCTCAACCGCAAGCTAGAGCGGGCCAACGGCGCCACTCGCTCCTCGACACTCACACTCATCAACAAGCAAGGCATTGCGATAGCCGCCAGCAATTGGCATGCCCCGCAAAGCAATGTGGGGGAAAACTACAGCTACCGTCCCTATGTGCAGCAAGCGCTGGCCAATGGCAGTGGACGCTTTTACGGCATTGGCACCACCACTGCCGTGCCCGGCTATTTTTTATCGCAAGCAATTTACGACGACACCGGCAACGCCATTGGACTTATTGCAATCAAGATTGCACTGCAAGAGCTGGAACGCCAATGGCCCAATGCCGCTGACATCGTGTTCGTCTCCGACAACTATGGCGTCATCTTTCTGACTAGCCGTGAGCCGTGGCGCTACCGCTTGTTGCGCCCATTGACCCACGCAGCCCAGATCCAGCTGGCGGCAACCCGCCAGTACCAGGACGAGCAGCTGACGCCACTGCACTTGCGACTGCGCAAGCAACTGGACAATGGCAGCCGCTTGGTGGATGTGCAAGACCCTGACCTGCCCCGTCATATGCTGCTGCAAAGCGTGGGGCTGCTGCACGGACAGTGGCAGATGCATTTGCTGCACGACACCAGTACCAGCGCCACCACCAGCTGGTGGGCTGCCGGCGCAGCAGGAGGCCTGTGGCTGGCAGGCGGATTGCTGGTGCTGTTTGTGCGCCAGCGCCAGCGCATCACACGCCTGCGCCTGCGCAGCCGCCAGGAGCTGGAGACCGTGCTGCAGCAACACGCGCAAGAGTTGCGCACCGCCCAGGACGGCATTGTGCAAGCTGCACAGCAGGCCGACACAGGCTTGTCACGCAGCCTGGAGCACCTGCCCCAAGGGGTTGTCATCATCGATGCCAACTTGAACCTGGTGGCATGGAACTCCCGCTACCTTGCCCTCTTTCGCTACCCTCCTGAAATGGTCCGCGTAGGCCAGCCGATTGAAGACCTTCTGCGCTTTAACGCCAAGCGTGGCCTGCTGGGCACCGCACCGATGGAAGAGGCCATCCAGCGCCGCCTGGGTCATCTGCGCAGTGGCAAGCCCCATTTGCACGAGAGCGAAAAAGGTGATGGAACGGTGCTGGAAATTCGTGGCAACCCACTGCCCGATGGTGGTTTTGTCACCAGCTATGCAGACATCACCAGCTACAAAAATGCAGCCCGAGAATTGCGCTCTCTGGCCGATGCACTGGAGCGGCGTGTAGAGGAGCGAACCCATGACCTCACCCAGGCCAAACGCGAGGCCGAAGAGGCCAACCGCTACAAAACCCGCTTTGTGAACGCTGCCGTGCACGATCTGCTGCAACCCCTGAACGCAGCACGCATGTTCACCAGCCTGCTGCCCAGCCACGTGCATGACGATGCGGGCCGCCACGTGGCTGACAGCATTGACGCCGCACTGGCCTCGCAAGACGCCATCTTGAACAGCCTGCTGGACATTGCCCGCATGGAGTCCGGCCAGCTTGAGGTGCACGTGCGGGACTTTGCGCTCGACTCTCTCCTGCATGTGGTGCACAACAACTTTGGCATGCTGGCCGAAAGCGAGGGGCTGAAGTTGCGCACCCGCTCCAGCCACCTCATCGTGCGCAGTGACGAGGCGCTGCTGCGCCGTATTTTGCAAAATTTTGTCTCTAACGCCATTCGTTACACGAGACAGGGCCGCATCCTGATCGGTTGCCGCCGTGCGGGCAACCATGTCCGCATTGAAGTGCATGACCAGGGACCAGGCATTCCCGAGAGCCTGCAGCGCGAGATTTTTGAAGAGTTTCGCCGTCTTGACGAAGGCCACGCCGATGATCGCGGCACAGGCCTGGGACTGGCGATTGTGGAGCGTCTGGGCAAGCTGCTGGGCCACGAGATTGGGCTGCGCTCTACCCTCGGCAAAGGCAGTGTGTTCTGGGTCCAGGTGCCGCTGGGCAACGCCCAAACCCTGCAGCCTGCCGTGCGCCCCAGCACTGTCACGCATAGCCAAAACGATGCCCCCTTGCAAGGTGGCGTAGCCTGGTACATCGACGATGACCCGCAGACCTGTGCTGCCACCCGCGCCCTGCTGGAGCGCTGGGGCTGCGAGGTCCCCTACGCCGGAGGTCCGCACGATGCACTGGTTATTGCCAACGCCCACGATGTACCGCAACTGGTGCTGCTGGACGTGCACCTGGGCAAAAACCTGTATGGGCCAGACATTTATGCACAGCTGTGTGAGCAGTGGGGGCAGATGCCTCCGGTGATTTTGGTGACTGCCGAGCGCGATGCATCACTGCGCCGCCAGGCCGCCGAGCGAGGCTGGGGCTTCTTGGCCAAACCCGTCAGACCGCCAGCGCTGCGCGCGCTGATGAGCCAGACACTGCTGCGTATCCGCGAGGATTGATGGTTCAAAAAGTGGATCTACCGCTGACTGAGAAATCGCCAATACCTGGATTTATTGCAATTCATCGCCAGTAAGCACTCATCTTGCGGTGGCCCGGATTGCAGAAATAGGGGGGTCTTGACGCAGCCTTTCAGGCATGGGGTCCATAGACCCGCCTTGCCGGCAGGTACACATGTGCCACAGGCACCCAGCCACCACCACTATCGCTGCACTGCCGTGCCCGATGCCTGCAGCACTTGACCTTGCCGATTGGTGGCGTGCATGGGCGCGATCACGTCACCCGTGGCGGTGTCAATCAATACGGAATGTGGCTCATCGGCAGCAAACAAATGCTGCTCGCCCCACTGGCGCAAAGCCACGATGAGCGGAAACAGCTGCGCCCCTTTTGGCGTGAGCACATATTGCTGGTAGGCCGAACCACCCGCCACAGGCTCGGTGGCCAGCACCCCGGCATCTACAAGACGCTTGAGGCGGTCAGTGAGTATGTTGCGCGCAACGCCCAGATTGCGCTGCAAATCGCCAAAGCGGTGCAGGCCATCCATCACATCGCGCACGATGAGCAACGACCAGCGGTCTCCCATCAAGTTGGCAGCGCGGCCCACAGGGCAGGTGTCATCGACAGCAGGAACAGTCATCAGCTCAGACTCCAATCTGGTTGCATTCTAAAACCAATCCGCGTATGCTGCGACTAGTTTTAATTTGAAACCAAACTGCATTCATGCCTTCCTCTCATTTGTGCGGCGCTGCGCCACCTTCCACACAAACGCCAGCGCTAGCCCCCATCTGGCTGCTGGCGCTGGCAGCAGGCTGCAGTGTGGCCAACGTGTATTTTGCGCAGCCCTTGCTGGATGCCCTGGCCGCCGCATTTGACATTAGCCATGGGGCAGTCGGCGGGGTGGTGACCGCCACCCAGCTGGGCTGCTTGCTGTCCTTGGTGCTGCTGGTACCGCTGGGCGATCAGATTGAGCGACGCCGCTTGATGCTGGCGCAAATGGCAGGCTTGGTGCTGGCATTAGGGGGCGTAGCCTTGGCGTCGTCAGCCACAGGCCTGATGGTCGGGATGCTGGCTATCGGGCTGATGGGCACCGCGATGACCCAGGGACTGATCGCCTATGCCGCAGCCATTGCAGCTCCTGCAGAGCGTGGCCGGGTGGTGGGAGTCGTACAAAGCGGTGTGTTTGCTGGATTGCTGCTGGCCCGGGTGTTTTCGGGCGCTGTGAGCGACATGGCTGGCTGGCGCGGCGTTTACATGGTGTCTGCTGCCGGCATGCTGGTGCTGGCAGTGCTGCTGTGGCGGCAGTTGCCGGTCACTAGCGTACATGCCCAGCCCACCCTCAGCTACCAGCAACTGCTGGCGTCGATGTGGCAGTTGCTGCGCAGCAACCGGGTACTGCAGGTGCGCGGCATGCTGGCACTGTGCATGTTTGCCGCATTCAATATTTTCTGGAGTGCGTTGGTGCTGCCCTTGTCTGCAGCACCGTGGTCTTATTCGCACACCGCCATCGGCGCGTTTGGACTGGTCGGTGTGGTGGGGGCCCTGGCAGCCACACGCGCCGGGCACTGGGCCGATCGTGGCTGGAGCCAGCGCACCACGCTGGCAGCTTTGCTGGTACTGCTGCTGGCGTGGTGGCCGCTGGCGTATATGCCCCAGTCTGTGATGGCGCTGATGCTGGGCATTGTCTTGCTGGACATGGGTGGTCAAGCCCTGCATGTGGTCAACCAGCACCTGATTTTTCAGCAATCGAGCAGCGCCCCCAGCCGGCTGGTGGGCCTGTACATGCTGTTTTATGCCGCGGGCAGCGGTGCTGGCGCACTGGGCGCCACTGCCATGTACGCACACCATGGCTGGCTGGGCGTATGCGCATTGGGTGCCGCGGTTAGTTGCGCTGCACTGCTGTGGTGGTGGATGACCCGCCGCTACGGACAGTCAACGAATGGATAGCTCGATGACCCACCATTGAGCATTTACGTACGCGAAGATGCCAGGCGAGCCATCTTCATGCTCATCTGCGCATCCAGCAAATGCTTGCTCAAGCCTCAAATTCAATATGCACGGCGGGCGCACTGCGCCGCGCTTCACCGTGATAGACGGCTTCGATGTTGTTGCCGTCGGGGTCCAGTACAAAAGCCGCGTAATAGCCCGGATGGTAGGAACGCTCGCCCGGAGCCCCGTTGTCAGACCCGCCATGCGCCAGGGCGGCTTGATAGAACGCATCCACCATGGCACGGTTTTGTGCCTGAAATGCCAGATGGTGCCGACCTGTCACATGGCCTTGTGCAACAGTGCCGTCTGCAGTGGAAACGAACAGTTCATCGGCCCAAAAAAATCCATCTCCCGTGCCGCTGACAGGTATGCCCAGACTCTCCAGCACTGCTGTGTAAAAACGCTGCGCACGCGGCAAATCGGGCACCACAATTTGCAGGTGGTCAATCAAGCGGCCACGGTAAGTTTCACAAATTTGCATCATCGTCTCCTTGGGTGAAGTTCATGCCCAATGTACGTACACCCGGCTCTGCGGGAAAGCACAATTTCTCCAGGTGTCAGCCATTGAGCACGCTCGCACGTTATGTCAGACAAAGGGAAAGCGTGTCCGCTTTTCTGCCTTGTACTTCCACCGAGCCAGTCTGCGCCACGTGAACACCCGAAATTCCTGGTTTGATCAAATCAAAGCCATCGCTTGCTTGCTGATTGTTTGCCACCACCTGGCGTTTTATGGCCCGATGTCAGATGTTCTGCGTCCTGCGCTGCCCGGCGTTATGGCATGGCTGGATGAATATGGCCGCATGGCCGTGCAAATTTTCCTGGTGATTGGTGGCTACTTTGCAGCCGCTGCGCTGGCGCCACAGGGCGTGGGCAGGCATGACCAGCTCTGGCCAGTGATCAGCAAGCGTTTTATCCGTTTGAGCCTGCCATACAGCGCAGCACTGGTGGTGGCGATGGTGGTGAATGAAACGGTGCACGGGTTGGGGTTTGACCATGACTCCGTGTCACAGACACCCACCTGGGCCAGCGTGATGGCGCACCTGCTGCTGCTGCACAGCATTGGTGGCTGGGAATCCATTTCGGCCGGGGTCTGGTATGTCGCCATTGATTTTCAGTTGTACGTGCTGTGCCTGCTGGGGCTGTGGCTCAGCCGCAAGCAGTCTGCATGGAAGAGCTGGGGCCAAGCCGCAATCACAGCCGCCACGGCCGCCTCTTTGTGGGTGTGGAACCTGAACCCTGAACTGGATATGTGGGCGCTGTACTTTTTAGGCGCTTACGGGCTGGGCATGATGGCCTGGTGGGCCACCCACAGCGAACATAGCGCGCAACGCACCTTGTGGGTGGTGACCATTGCTGCACTGGGGCTGACCGCCCTGAATGTGCAGTGGCGTGACCGCATTGCGCTGGCTGTGGCTAGTGCCTTGGTACTGGCCATCAGCGGCAATCTGCGCTGGCCAGAAACACTGCGCACGTGGCAATGGGCACCGCTGACATGGATTGGCCAGCGCTCGTACTCCATCTTTTTGATTCACTTTCCCATGTGTCTGCTGGTCAGCGCTGAGGTCTCCGCCTCCTGGCCCGACAGCGTGGCCGCAAACAGCCTTGGCATGCTGATGGCGGTGGCCTTATCGATTGCCGCCGGTGCAGTGCTGTACGAGTGGACCGAACGCCCCAGCGCCACATGGCAACGCCTGCGCCACTGGCACGTAGGCGCGCTTTCTACCGGCCTGCTGGCGGCATTGTTCCAGCTGGTATGAGCAGCGTTTAAACGCTGCCCTCGCGCTCCACCACCAAAATACGGGCCACCCCCTGAGGGTGGGCCACATGTTCATCACCGCTTTGTGCATGAAAGATATCGCCCACCTCCAGCCGGTGCACGCGTTCTTGACCATCACTGCGCGTATGCATGTGCACCACGCCATCCAGGACGACAAAGACTTCGGGGCCATCGTTGATGTGCCACTGGTAGGGCTGATCTGTCCAGTGCAAACGGACGGTGGTATTGCCGGTGATTGTCTCAATCGGCAACGCCTCCCAAGCTCGCGTGCCGGTAAATGCCTTGGCTGTGATTTTTCGCATGCATGCACTGTACGGCATGGTTTTTCCCCGCCCCAGCCACCGTTGTGCGGCGCTCAAGCAGCAATGCAGTGCCTGATATGCGTCAGCGCTGCATCGGCATGCAAAACAAGGTCTGCCTGCGCCCTATCCATCACACCAGAGTCGATAAACACGGCGCTTCAAATATCTGCGTCGTTCTCAAGGCTCTTGACCAGCACGGCAGCCTGCGTACGTGAGTAGCACTCAAGCTTTTTCAAAATTGCCGTCACATGCACTTTCACGGTGTTCTCGGCCAAACCCAGCTCATGGGCGATTTGCTTGTTGAGCAGTCCATCCGCCAAACACAGCAGCACGCGAAACTGCTGGGGAGTGAGCTGCGCCAGACGCGCAGCCAGTTCGGCATCGGCCTCAGAGCGCTCTGCCGCCATCGGCGGAAACCAGCTGCCGCCCTCAAGCACCGCGTCAATGGCGTTGCCAATGTCTTCTGCAGGGCTCGATTTGGGAATGAAACCCGCTGCACCAAACTGCTGCGCACGGCGGATGACGCGCGGGTGGTCATTCGAGGAGATGATGACCACGGGTATCTCGGGGTACTCCCCGCGCACATGCAGCAAGGTAGAAAAGCCCCGCGCACCGGGCATGGTCAGGTCCAGCAGTACCAGCTCCACCTCAGGGTGTTCCTGCAAAGAGCTGCTGACCGTGCTTGCACTGGCGGCTTCCAGGGTCTGGTACTGCGCAAAACGCTCGCGCAGCACGTGCAGCACGGCGGCACGAAAAAGGGGGTGGTCATCGGCGACCAGCAGGGTGGGTTCTGACATGTCGCGCAGTCTGCCACGCCGCAGGCATGGCTGCTTTGCCGATAACGCAAAGGCAATGACACGCTCCAAACAAAAATGCCCTTCAGCCATTGCTGGAGGGCACTTCCTATTGCGCAGTTTTAACAGCCCGCATGGCTGTGATCGACGCCTGATTACTGGCTAGCGATTTCCAGGTGGGCAGCACGTGCTTCTTGGATGAATTCGATCAGGGAGTTGATGGCTTGGCGCATGACAGTTCTTTCTGTGTACGAGATGCCTTTCTAAGTGGCTGTGGACAAGCATCTCAACTGTCCACAACTACGGAATAACCACTAAGTGATAACCCGTAGCCGTAAGTATAAACCACATGCTTATTTTTTGCACAGCCCCTCGGGTTTTATGGCTTTGACGCAACGATGCCCCACCCAGCACGCCCCTCTAACTGCGACAGGCGCAGTGCCCAGACCCGCACATTGCGCTTTGCACCGGGCGGTTGCCACGGGGGTTTTGCATGAGTCCGACGGGATCGCTGGCAGCACGGGTGACTTCAGGGCCGCAGCAGCGCCCTGGACTGCAACGGCACCCTGCTTTACGGACTGGCGCGGCAATGCACATCCGCAAGGCGCGTTCGTCGGGGTGTGGGAGGGCGGCGGCTGCGTTAGCGCGGCAGTCCTACAGCCCGGGCACCGGCCGTGCACACAGCATGCAGCATGCATTCACCCTGTTAGACAAAGGCGCTCCATGATTGTCACCACCACCCATAGCGTAGAAGGCAAGACCATCAGCAAGTACTGCGGCGTGGTGGCAGGCGAGGTCATCTTGGGCACCGATGTATTCAAGGACATGTTTGCCGGCATCCGCTACCTGACAGGTGGCCGGGCGGGCTCCAACGAACGTGAGCTGCAAAAGGCCCGCGAGGTGGCACTGTCAGAGCTGCAGGCGCATGCTATTCAAATTGGGGCTAACGCCGTGGTGGGCGTGGCGTTAACTTATGAGATTTTGGGCGCTGCCAACAGCATGCTGATGGTGTCAGCCAGCGGCACTGCCGTGATCATTCACTGACCCGCCAGCACCACTGCAACGCTCGCGCCATCAAGCCGGCATTAATCAGCAGACGACAGCTTCATCAGCACCAGCCCGCTCACGATGAGTGCCGCTGCTGCAATGCGCATGGGTGTAATTTGCTCGCCCAGCACCGTAATGCCCACCACAAACGCACCCACCGCGCCAATGCCTGTCCAGATCGTATAGGCCGTACCCAAGGGCAGGGTGCGCATGGCCATGGACAGCAGACCAAAGCTGGCAATCATGGCGATGAGGGTAATGATGCTGGGGGTGAGTCTGGAAAAACCATGGGACTGCTTCATGGTGAAGGCCCACAAAACTTCCAACAAACCCGCCACCACGAGATAAAGCCAAGCCATACGAAGCTCCTTGCATTGCATGAAGGTGCGGGTCGTCCCGTGATGGTCAAAGCTCACCAAGGTCGTCCCTGGCTAGGCAGTGTTGCACTGCTGAAGATGTTGCGATTGTAGGCAGAGCACCCCAGTGGAGGTGCTCATCCCCGCAATGGTGCTATCGCGCCTGGGTGGTTGTTACGCCACAGTGTGCAAAGAAGTTTTCACTTCCACGCGCCCACGTGCGGCTGGCTGGCTTCATCGATCAATGCGGGGCCCACGCATTCGATGTCAAACGGCGCTGCACGAAACACATCGCGGCACGACAGCTCCACATCACGCTGGTCCAGCCGCTCTCCCCGAAAGATGCGCAGCCGCTGGTCATCAATACCGTACACCACCCGGCGCAGATTGGCCCAGAAGATGGCACCCGCACACATCACACAAGGCTCGCCCGATGCGTAGAGGGTGGCGGTTTCCAGGGCTTCGCGGCCATGGCGCTGACTGGCATCGCGAATGGCCTGCACTTCCGCGTGCGCGGTGCAGTCGCGCAACTCGCTGTTGCTGTTCCAGCCCTGCCCCAGCACCGTGCCGTCGCGCGCCACGATGAGCGAGCCAAAGGGCCGATTGCCCCGCTCGCGCGCCGTGCGCGACAGGCCAATGGCCTGACGCAGATAGACGCCATCACGCTCGCTGACAGTCTGCTCGGGCAGGAAACCTGCAAAGGGCTTTTCAGCGGCGCTCATGCCGCACCACCGTGCTTGACCGCTGCTGGCAAAAAGGCCGTATTCCATATCTGCTCAGTGGCCGGCAATTGCTTGAGCGCAAAGGTTTTGCCAACCTGCGCAATTTGCCGGGTCAACACGGCCGCATCAATATGCCCCAGGCCGACGCGGGCGGTTTCCGCATTCGCCAGATAGGTGCGCGTGATGGCCCAGCGGGCGCTTTCCTGATCTGCGCGCAGCAGCGGCTCGCGGGTGCGCACGGCAGCCAGCGCGGCATCGGGGTTGGCCAGCGTCTCTACCAGCGCACGCTGGGTGGCGCGCAAAAATGCACGCACCACTTCGGGCTTTTCTGCCAGCATTTTGCTGCTGGCCAGCACGGCATTGCCATACAGGTGCACACCGGCGTCGGCATAGGACAGCACGCTCAGTTGCTCTGGCGGCATGCGCATGAACAGCGAGATGGCCGAGTCGTGAAAATAGGTGGCGGCATCGACATCGCCACGCACCACTACGTTGTCGCGCGCGCTGAAATCGGTGGTCACCCAGTCAAAGAAAGGCTCTGCCAGCTTTTGCTGATCGGCCACCATGGGCCAGCAGCGGCGTGTCGCCTCGACGGCAGCCGCCGCCACTTTCTTGCCTTTGAGGCTGTCAAGGCTGCTGGTGATGCCCTTGTCCTTGCGACCAATGATGGTGAAGGGTGCGCGGTTGTAGTATTGGTAGACGGCCTGCACGGGCATGGTGCCGCTGGCGTGCGCCTCGATCAATGAGCTGATGTCGCCCAGCCCCATGTCATATGCCCCTGAGGCCACCCGCGTGATCGACGCAACCGAGCCTGCGCCCACATCAATCTGCACATCCAGCCCTTCTTCGGCGTAGTAGCCCCTGGAGGCCGCCAGGAAGAAAGGCGATGTCTGACTGGTGACTTTGAAGTCCAGCGTGAACTTCACAGGAACCAGCGCTTTCTTGCCCGTTTGTGCCCAGCTGCTGGCAGGCAGCAGCGCGGCGGCAGAAGACAGACAGGTCGCAGTGCGTAAAAAGTGGCGGCGTTGCATGGCAAAACTCCTTCATCGGTGGTGGCAGCAAGCCAGCGCAAACGAGGATGTGCAGCGTATGCCACCCCGTCCCAGCCGTCTTGCAACTTTGGGGGGTGAGCAATTTCCGGGCGGCATGGCAGCAACCATGCATGCGCTGAACGCTTCTACTCAAACAGCGTTCAAGCACATCCTGTGCCAGCGTGTTTTGCGCCAGCGCAAACATCAGCAGCCACGCAGCTGGCACGAATCTGGCTTGGTACAAGCCTGCACGAGTAGAAGCGTTCAGCACTGCAGCCCACCAGGAGTTTCAGCGCCGGAAATTGCTCAGCGGGCGCACCTCCAACGGTGCGCCACAGGTCTGAAGACCTGCGCTGATGCACCACTTGTGTGCCAGCACAGGCTTTCAGGGCATCACCCCCTCCTGCCACAGAAAGTCCCGCCATGCTGATGACGACACCCCCCAACACCACCACCTCTGACTATGCGCTGGAAGAGTTGCGCAAGGAATCATTGATGGGCAGCGAAGGCACCACGGTGCAACGCGAAATCCGCCGCATCGACCTGTCCAACTTTGCCGAGCGCAAGGCCGAAATCACCGAGCAGCTGTGGAGTGCGGCCACAGAAATTGGTTTCTTTCAGGTCTACAACCACGGTATTACCGAGCAAGCCGTGCGCCAAGCGTTTGCGCTGTCTGAATCCTTTTTTGCACTGCCCAGCACCAGCAAGGCGCAGTGGCCGCTGTCTCGCAACGCGGGCTGGGAAAGCATGACGCAGATCCGCCCGTCCACGCGCACGGCAGACCAAAAAGAGTCCTACCAGATCACACGCCCGCGCATGCAAGGCTTGTGGCCATCAGAGGCCGAACTGCCCGGCTTTCAGGCAGCAGCACTGGCGTTTGAGGCCCAGTGCTGGGCTGTAGGCATGCAGGTGCTGTCCTGCTTTGCCGACAAGCTGCAACTGAACAGCGATTTCTTCACCCGCGCCCACGACCCCAGCAGCCCTCACTACCAGAGCACGCTGCGCATGTTGCACTACTTTGCCCAGGCTGCAGACACCCCTGCCGGCAGCTGGCGTGCCGGCGCGCACACCGATTACGACTGCCTGACCCTGCTGTTTCAGCGCCCCGGCCAAGGCGGCTTGCAGGTGCTACCCGGCAAGGAGATGCAAGGCCGCGCCTGGACACCGGTGGAGCCCGCAGAAGGCGTCATCACCTGCAACATCGGCGATATGTTGATGCGCTGGAGCGATGACCAGCTGCCCTCCAATTTTCACCGCGTCAAAAACCCAGCACCGGGCGAATACCAGGGCGCACGCTACAGCCTGGCGTTCTTTTGCCAGGCCAATGAAGACGTAGTCATCACCAGCCCCAGCGGCAAGTACCCGGACGTGACCGCCGCCGAGTATTTGAAGCAGCGCATCAGCGCCAACTTCTCTAACAAGTACTGAGTTTTATGGTGCCCACTCCTACAGGTCACAGCCCCCCGCTCTGACCATGTCCTGGCAGCATCTTTCGCTACAACCTAAGTACAGGCGACAGCAACGCCGTACTTTGGAGAAGTGAACACAATGCCCACGACAGCCTCACGAGCGCGCACCGTCAAAAGCGCTGCGCGCACGCCCACCTCATCGGCACGCAAGCCATCCACCCAGCCAGTGCAGGCCAAACGCACGGCCATCGCCAAAGCCAAGGCGGTGGCGCCCGATGTGGCCGCACGCATAGGCAGCACGCCCGCCACCAAATTCCGGGGCGATGCCGACATTTTCGGTCGCCTGGTGCAAGACCACGACCGCCACCGGGCGCTGCTGGCCATGGTGGCCCAGACGTCTGGAAAATCCACAGAGCGCCAGAAACTGTTCAAGGAATTGACGCTGGAGCTTAAAAGCCACGCCGCTGCCGAAGAGCAGGCGCTGTGGTCCAGCGTGATGCGCAACCCCAAGACCACCGACGATGCCCGCCACGCCGTCAGTGAGCACAAAGAGATCGATGAAATGCTGGCCGATCTGGCTGCGCGCGACATGGCTTCACCCGCATGGCTGCGCCGTTTTACGGCCCTGCGCGATGAATACCTGCACCACATCCGTGAAGAGGAGCAAGAGCAGTTTGTGGCCGCGCAAAAGCACCTGTCGGCCAGTGACTTGCGCTACATGAAGCAGGTGTTCAACCGCCGCAAGCAAGAAGAAAAAGCCACCACCAAGATCGACAAGAAGATCAAACTCAAAGACTAATCTTTGATAGCTATTAGCGCTTTACCCAAGCCACTTTCAGTATGTTTTATATCTGAAAGTGGCTTGTAGCTTGCGTTACTAGCTATTATTTCTTTAAACGACGCTGGCGCACCGCATCGGCCAGTTGCTGCAGTACCGGAATGGTCTGCTCCATGCTGATGCACGCATCGGTGAGCGAAACGCCGTGTTGCAGCGTTTGCCCTTCCACAATGTCCTGGCGGCCTTCATGCAGATGGCTTTCAATCATCACGCCGGTGATGCGCGCATCTCCCGCAGCAATTTGTGTGGCCACGTCGGCACCCACATCAATCTGACGGCGGTGCTGCTTGCTGCTGTTGGCGTGCGAGAAATCAATCATGACCTGCGGGCGCAGGCCGGTTTTTTCCAGCACTTCGCTCACGGCCTGCACATCGGCGGCGCTGTAATTGGGCTGCTTGCCACCGCGCAAGATGACGTGGCAGTCATCGTTGCCGCGTGTCTCAAAAATCGCTGCCTGCCCCATCTTGGTCATGCCCATGAAGGCATGGGGTGCTTGCGCAGCCAGGATGGCATCGCATGCCACTTTCACGCCGCCATCAGTACCGTTTTTGAAGCCCACGGGGCAGGACAGCCCGCTGGTCAGCTGGCGATGGCTCTGGCTCTCCGTGGTGCGCGCACCAATCGCGCCCCAGGTAACCAGATCGCTGATGTACTGCGGCGAGAGCAGATCCAAAAACTCTGTGCCCACGGGCAGGCCCAAGCCAACCACATCCAGCAGCAGCTTGCGCGCCAACTCCAGACCGTCGTTGATGGCAAAACTGTCATCGCGATGCGGGTCGTTGATATAGCCCTTCCAGCCCACCGTGGTGCGTGGCTTTTCAAAGTACACGCGCATCACCACCAGCAGGTCTTGCGACAGCGCATCGGCCTGCACCTTGAGCTGGTGCGCATATTCCATGGCCTGGTCATGGTCGTGGATCGAGCAAGGGCCCACCACCACAATCAGACGGTCATCTTGCCCATGCAGCACGCGCGAGATGGCCTGACGGCTGCTTTCCACCAGCGCCAGGGCCTGTTCGGTTGCGGGCAGCCATTCCTGCAGCAGTGCAGGCGTGATCAGCGGACGCACCGCTTTGATGCGCGTGTCATCAATGCGGGTGGTGTCCAAAGTGGGCTGTGCGACGGATTTGTTCAAGGTGGGCGTGTGGGAAATCATCCCTCTATTGTCGCCCGGCCGCTCCAAAGTCGCCACGGCAAAGTCTGGCGGGATAGGCCGGCATGCGCATTCTTAAAAAACCATAGCAGATGGCGCTGATACGGCTTAGGCTTGAAGCCCCCTAGCGCTTGCTCTCCCATGCACATGCAATTGCCCCTGGGCCGCTGCCGGTGGCAGTCAGCCCCGTGCAAAGACAGCACACAGATCTGCTGCATCCTCCATCACGCATCACCGGCTCTGCTGGCTTGAGCGTCAGCGGCACATTCCAGTTCGCTGCATCAGCGATTTATGGCGGCCTCTCTGCACACAACAAGATGCACAGGACGCCGCGTCACCGATACTGTGCGCCCGACCCACTCACTGCACTGCCTTTGTATGCTGACAGGACTCAACCACCTCACCTTGGCCGTTTGCGACCTGCAGCGCAGCGTGCAGTTTTACAGGGATGTGCTGGCCTGCACGTGCCACGCGCAATGGGACACGGGGGCGTACCTCAGCGTCGGGGATTTCTGGCTCTGCCTGTCGCTGGACCCAGCGCGCAACAGCGCCCCCTCCGCTGCGCGTGACTACACCCATTACGCGTTTGGAATTGAGCAGCAGCACTTTGCAGACTTCGTTGTGCACGCGCAAAAGCATGGCGTGATCGCCTGGAAGAACAACCGCAGCGAAGGCGATTCGTTCTACTTTCTCGACCCTGATGGCCACCAGCTAGAAGTCCACGTGGGTTCTCTGGCTTCGCGCATTGCCCAATGCAAAGCTGCGCCCTATGCAGGCATGCGCTTTGGGGATGTGCCGGCCTGCAGCACAGGTGAGACGTCTATAAAAACATAGCTTGCAGCGCTTGATGTATCAACGCTGCAGCCTGCATCACCTCACGCCGCCAGTGCGTTTTCTGCAGGCTCCAGCAGCACTAGGTTGCCAATGGTGGCACCGTAGTTTTGTGCCACACGCTTGCGCTGTTTGAGCACAGCCCTGTCTTTGCTGACCAGCAGCGCCTGGTGCTGGCTGGCCAGGTCCAGAAAATGCTGGTCGTCGGGGTCGGTGCAGGTAAAACGAATTTTGGGCGCTGCCGCCACATATTCCACCGCCGCATCAAACG
The DNA here is from genome assembly GCF_014836675.1 of Comamonas avium. Taxonomy (GTDB): domain Bacteria; phylum Pseudomonadota; class Gammaproteobacteria; order Burkholderiales; family Burkholderiaceae_C; genus Comamonas; species Comamonas avium. Next base: position 23,154 of record NZ_JACSQK010000003.1, on the reverse strand, counting down.
CCGCCATCACGCCTTCGGGCGTTTTGCCGTAGAACGACACACGCGGAGCAATCTGGCTGTAGTGCAGCACACGGCCCAGCTCAATGCGCTGGGCTTCGTCAGCAATCCAGCGCACCTGGCCCTGCGCAAGCAACTGGCGAATAGGTGGGATGTGCGGGTCGTCAAAAATCAGCATGTCCAGCACCACGTTGGTGTCCAGCACCATGGGGCGCGGCCACGGGCCTTCATAGCCCGCATTGCATGCAGGCCACTTCAACACGATTTTCATGCCGACTCGCTCTCGGCACCACCTTCAGACTTGCGTGGTTTGACCGCACCCTTGATCATTTCAAAGCAGAACAGGCGGCACTCGATCGGGCCGTTCCACATGGGTGTGCGGCGCGATTCTTTCAGGCGCATCTTGCCGGGCAGCTTCAGGTCGGGGGTCAGCATCCAGCCCGTCCAGCCGCTGTAGTTCTTCTTCCAGTGGCTGGCCAGCTGGCTGAAGAATTCGCCACCATCTTCGGTCTGCGCGGTCTCGCGGCCTGCACGCTCCATCACGCCCATGCGCTCTGCGGCGTTGCGCCCGGCAGAACCCGCTGCAGCAATACGCTCGCCATAGGGGGGGTTAAGCAGCATCATGCCGGGCTGCTCGCACGGGGGCATGCGCTGCAGTGCATCACCACCGCGCAGGCTGATGGTGTCTGCCACACCCGCACGCTCGGCGTTGCGCTGGGCAAAGTCCACCATGCGGTGCGAAATGTCCGAGCCAAAAATAGGCACAGGGCTTTCATCCAGAATCTGCGCTTCGGCCTCGTCCAGAATTTGCTCCCAGACATGGCGCTGAAAAGGCACCAGCTTTTCAAACGCAAAGCGGCGCAGGATGCCCGCAGGAATCTTGCGCGCAATCTGCGCAGCCTCAATCAGCACCGTGCCCGAGCCACAGCAGGGATCATACAGCGGCTGCGGGTTGGCGCCGTGCGGGTTCCAGCCGGTGGCGGCAATCATGGCGGCGGCCAGCGTTTCCTTCAAAGGCGCATCGCCCTTGTCTTCACGCCAGCCACGCTTGAACAGCGCCTCACCCGTGGTGTCCATGTACAGCGTGCAGCTGTCCGTGGTCAGGTGCATGTGCACGCGCACATCGGGGTGGTTGGTTTCCACGCTGGGACGCACGCCGTTGCGCTTGGCGCGAAAGCGGTCGGCAATCGCGTCTTTCACGCGCAGCGCGGCAAAGTTCAGGCTGGTCAGCGGGCTGTGCTGGGCCGTGGTTTCAATCTTGAAAGTCTCTTTAGGAGAAAACCAGATTTCCCACGCCACCTCACTGGCTGCGCGGTACAGGTCGTTCTCATTGCGGTACTCGGTGTACGACAGCTCCACCAGCACGCGCTGGGCCAGACGGCTGTGCAGGTTGAGCAGCATGGCATCGCGCCACATGCCGCGCACGCTGACACCGCCGCGGCCGGTGAGCACATCGCCGTTGCCCACGCCAGTGATGGCGCGGACTTCGTCGGCCAAGAAACCCTCGACGCCGGCGGCGCAGGGCAAAAACAGATGCAGTTGATTCATAGCAGGGGACCAAGCATACGCGAGTCACCCTGCCCTTGTACGGCTGTTGGTTGACACGCTTTGAAAGCAAAAAACGCAGCCTTGCGGGCTGCGTTTTGGTTTCGCTGTAAAAAATATAGCTTAAAAAGCAACGCCCGCCACCAACATCACGTTGGAAAACGGTGTGCATTCGCCCGTGCGGATGACCGCACGCGCTTGCGCATTGCGCTGTTTGAACACCTCGTGCGCCACCTGCTCAATCGGCAGCTCACGCCACTCCGGGGGCAGCCAGCCGGGCAGCTCGCCTTGGTTGGCAAAGAAGGTTTCTTTGGCCAGCACCATGCGCTCCACCTGCATTTCACTCTCCAGAGCCTCCAGCACCTGGGCCATGCTGGGCAAGCCGCGCATCAGCGCCAGATCAATGCAAGGTACACCCGCCGGTACTGGCAGGCCCGCATCACCCACCACCACCACATCGTTGTGCCCCAATTGCGCAATCAGGTGCGAGAGTGCGGCATTTAAAAGTTTGGTTTTTTTCATTGCTGTTCAACTTCCGTACGCTCAGGGATAGAGGGCTGCGCCCCTGCGCGGCCAATGCACAGGCTGGCAGCGCGGATGCCCCATTGCACCGCCTGAGCCAATGTGCTGCCCTCCCCCAGACGGGTGACCATGGTGCCAAGAAAGGTGTCGCCCGCAGAAGTCGTGTCCACCACCTCAACCTTGGGCGCAGGGTGAATGCTGTGACCTGCGGCATTGACTGCCACCGCACCCTGGCTGCCCATGGTGACCACCACCTGCCGGACACCTTGCTCTACGAAATACTGGGCAGCGCGCACAGCCGTAGCTGCATCCGTCACCGCCATGGCAGACAGCTCTGCGGCTTCGTGTTCATTGACCACCAGCGTGTCAATCCATGACCACCACTGGCTGGGCACAGCTTTGACCGGCGAAGGGTTGAGCACCACTTTGCAATGGCTGTGCCGGGCCATGGCCAGTGCACGATCCAGCACCTCCAGCGGAGTTTCAAACTGCACCACCAGATAGTCGGCCTGCGCCAGCACTTCGCTGAAGCTGGCAGGCAAGTCGGCCAGTGCATTGGCGCCGGCAATGACGGCAATCCGGTTGCTGCCATCGGCCTCCACCATCACAACGGCCGATCCTGTGGCAGCACCGTCATGCACGGCCACATTGGACACGTCAACACCATCGGCTGTCAGCGCATCACGCAGCACCTCGCCATGCGCATCACGGCCCACACAGCCCACCAGCGCCACTTGGGCACCATGGCGCGCACAAGCCACCGCCTGGTTGCCACCCTTGCCGCCGGGGATGTAGCTCAGGCCCTGGGCATGCACCGTTTCACCACGCTCAGGCATGCGCGCAAGGCGCAGCACCACATCCATATTCAAGCTGCCCAGCACCACAATGCGGGTCTTGGAAGATTGCGTCATCACCAAATCTCTCGTCTGCCCGGGATTAATGCTTGCGCTGACTGCGGCGCTGGCGAATGGTATCGACCACCACCGCCACCACAATCACGGCACCTGTAATGATGCGCTTGCTGGGTTCGCTGGCACCGATTTGTGCCAGCCCAGCTTCCAGCACCGCAATGATCAACACCCCAAAGAAGGTAGTGATCACGGAGCCACGCCCGCCCATCAAACTGGTGCCGCCAATCACGACCGCTGCAATCACTTGCAGCTCCATGCCAGAGCCCGCATTCGGGTCGGCCGCTTCCAGTCGCGCCGATTGCATCAGACCTGCCAATGCGGCCAAAAAGCCCATGGCTGCAAACACGGCAATGCGCACGGGTCTGGGGTCGACACCAGCCAAACGCATGGCCTCTTCATTGGTGCCAATGCCAACGACGTAGCGGCCAAACACGGTACGGCTGAGCACCAGCTGGCCAATGATCACCACGCAGATGGCGATAAAAAATGAGGCCGACAGCCCACCCAGCCACGGAGCGGCCAAGCCGCCCATGGCGTCACCCACGTACTGGGTGCGTGAATCTGTCACCAGATAAGCACCACCGCGCACCGCCTCCAGCATGCCCAACGAGACGATGAAGCTGGGCAGTTGCCATGCCACAGAGATACCCCCGGTGATCGCACCACAGACCACACCCACCATCAGGCCCAGCGCTGCAGCCCCCCAGACTCCCCACTCCCATTGCAGCATGGCTGCGGCCGCAGCCGCCGCGCTCAGCGCCAGCACAGAGCCCACCGACAGATCAATGCCCGCAATGATCAAGATAAAAGTCATGCCCACGGCCATCACAGCCAGCGCAGGGATTTCGTTGGCAATGGACAGCAGCGTGTCCTGGGTGAGAAAGTAGTCCGACATGGAGCTGAACAGCGCCACCATGGCGATCAGCACCACAAGCAAACCGAGGTAGGTGCCAATTTCCTGGCGCCATGGGCTACGCGCTGCAGCCGGGGTGGAGATAGAAGTAGAGGAAGACATTGGGTGAGGTAAGTATTGTTTTAGGCGGCAGCCGTTACGGGCACTTGTGCAGTGACGTCACCAAACGCCGCGGCGAGCAAGGCTTGCTGGCTCCACGCTCCGCGCTCAAAGGTAGCCACAATGCGGCCCTGGTACATGACGGCAATGCGGTCGCACAGCTCCATGAGCTCCCGCAGGTCACTGGAGACCACCATCACTGCTTTGCCCTGGTGGGTCATGGTGTTGATCTCGGCGTACAGATCAGCGCGAGCACCCACATCGACACCACGCGTGGGCTCGTCCAGCAAGACCACGGGGCAGTCCCGGTGCAGCCAGCGCGCAAAGATCACCTTTTGCTGGTTGCCGCCGCTCAAGGTGCCCACCGGCTGTTCCGCATTGACCGCGCGCACACGCAAGCGCTGCACCATCTGCTTGGCCAGTTGTGCTTCGCGTGAGCGATTGAGCCAGCCGCCACCGGAAACCGAGCCCAGATGGCTCAGCGAGGTATTCACGCGAATCGACTGGGGCAACAGCAAGCCCTGTGCTTTGCGGTCCTCGGTAATCAGGCCAATACCTGCGCGCACCGCCTGCATGGGGCTGCGCCAGTTGGGAGTGACTGTTTGGGGCTGTTGATCGGGGTGCTGACCAGTCAGCTCAATACTTCCGGTATCGGCTTTGTCAGCACCGTACAGCAGCCGCATCAGCTCTGTACGGCCCGCGCCCACCAAGCCAGCCACACCCAGCACTTCGCCCGCGTGCAGCTCCAGACTCACATCCTTGACCACATCACCGCGTGACATGTTCTCTGCGCGCATCAGCACAGGGCCGGCCTTGCGCCGGGGTTTGTCGTCCAGCGTTTCCACATGGCGGCCCACCATGCGCTGCACCAAGGTAGCTTCCGACAGGCCTTGCATGGGAAGGACATCCACCAGACGACCATCGCGCAGCACGGCAGCGCGCTCGGCCACGCGCTGCAGCTCTTCCAGACGGTGCGAGACGTAAATCAGCGCCACGCCCTGTGCCTTCATCAGATCAATTTGCTTGAACAGATGCTCAATTTCATTGGCCGTCAGCATGGCTGTGGGCTCATCCAGCACCAGCACACGGTTGCCATCGCGCAGATTGCGGGCGATTTCCACCATCTGCTGCATGCCAATGCCCAGCTCGGACACCTGGGTGCGCGGATCAATGTGATTGAGCCCCATTTTGGCCAGTTGCTCGCGCGCCAGCTCGTTCAAGCGACGGTGATCAACCACGCCCCAGCGGTGCGGCAATCGATCCAGCAGCAAGTTCTCAGCCACACTGAGCGTATTCACCAACCCCAGCTCCTGCAGCACCATGCGCACACCTTGCCGCTCCGCATCGGCGCGCGAGGCGGGAGCAAAAGGCTGGCCCATCAAGGTCATCTGCCCACGAGTTGCAGTGACCAGGCCGCACATGATCTTGGAGCAGGTGCTTTTTCCTGCCCCGTTTTCACCGGTCAGCGCCAGCACTTCACCCGCACGCAGGTCAAGACTCACACCATCCAGCACCGTGCTGCTGCCGTAGTCTTTGCCAATGCCTTCCAGGCGCATGACCACGCTGCCACGGTCTGCAGGAGTTGGGAATGCCATGAAAGCCGCCCTTACTTGGTGACCAGCACCACGTCGGTTTTCACCTCAACGGGAAGCTGTGCCTGCGGCGTTTTATCTTTGATGGCCTTCAACGCCACATCAATCCCAAACGCGGCCTGTTTGGCTGCAAACTGGTCTGCCGTGGCCAGCACGCGGCCATCCTTGAGCATGGGTTTAATGGCCTGGATGTTGTCGTAACCGACAACCAGCACCTTGCCCGTCTTGCCTGCCGCACGCACCGCAGCCACAGCGCCCAGGGCCATGGAGTCATTACCCGCCAGCAAGGCCTTCAGGTCTGGGTTCTCTCGCATCATGCCAGCCGCAACAGTGTTGCCATTGGCAATTTCCCAATTACCGGACTGCACGCCCACGATGCTCATCTTGGCAGCATCCATGGCATCTTTAAAGCCTGCAGTGCGCTGCTGTGCGTTGGTGGTGGTAGAGACGCCTTCAATGATGCCGACCTTGTCACCCGCCTTCAGCTCCTTGGCCAGACGCTCGCCCACCAGCTTGGCACCCAGGCGGTTGTCAGGCCCCACAAAAGGAATGTTCAGGTTCTTTTCCTTCAGGGCTTCAGGGTCCAGGCGGTTGTCAATATTCACAACAATCACGCCCTTGTCCACTGCATTTTTCAGCACTGGCACCAGCGCCTTGGAGTCAGCAGGCGCAATCACGATGGCCTGCGCCTTTTGCGCCACCATTTGCTCAACCATCTTGATCTGCGCGGCGGTATCGGTTTCGTTCTTGATACCGTTGCTCACCAGCACATAATTTTTATGTTCTTTGTTGTGCGCCTTGGCACCGTCTTCCATGGTGCGGAAAAACTCATTGGCCAGCGACTTCATGACCAGCGCCACCTTGGGCTTTTCTTCGGCATGGGCCACAGGCGCAATAGCGCCCAAAGCGGCCAAAGTGGCGGCCCCAATGGCCAAAAGGGTGTGACGACGTTGCTGCATGGTGGTTCTCCGAGCGCGCTGCGCGCTCAACTGGTTAACACAAGCTGGGAAAACAAAAGCGCCGCCCACAGGCAGCGCATTTTGATTCAACTCGCGCGATTCTATCGAGCGCTAGCAAGCTTAGCTAAACAGTAAGCACAAACCAACACAGGCGCAACGGGATGCTCTCCCGGCTTACAGCGCTTTGCGCAAATTTGCTGGCGCAATCTTCAGCGCCTCGCGGTATTTGGCCACCGTGCGGCGTGCGCACTCAATGCCCTGCTCCTTGAGCATCTCGGCAATCTGGCTGTCAGACAGCGGTTTTTTGGTGCTCTCCGCCGACACGAACTGCTTGATCAACGCCCGCACCGCCGTACTGGAGGCGTTGCCCCCCGTTTCCGTGCCCAGACCCGAGCCAAAGAAATACTTCAGCTCATACGTGCCATGAGGGGTGGACATGTATTTGGCCGTGGTCACGCGGCTGATGGTCGATTCATGCAGCCCCAGCTCATCGGCAATGTCCCGCAGCACCAAGGGGCGCATGGCCAGCTCGCCATGCACAAAGAAGTTCTTCTGCCTATCCACAATCGCTTTGGACACCCGCAAGATGGTGTCAAAACGCTGCTGCACATTCTTGATAAACCAGCGCGCCTCCTGCAGACGCTGCTGCAGCCCAGCATGCCCCTCGCTGCCCTTATGGCTGCGCAGTGCACCGGCATAGATGTCATGCACACGCAGGCGGGGCATGACATCGGGGTTGAGTTGAACACTGAACTGAGCCATGCCATCAGCCCCGCGGCGCGCGGCTTTCTTGACGATGACATCAGGCACCACCACATTGCGCTCCACATTCACAAAGCGACGCCCAGGCTTAGGTTCTAGCCGTGCAATTGCCCCCAGCGCAGCGCGCACCTTGGCTTCAGGCAGACCGCAGGCCTGCATGAGTTTGCGAACATCGCGCCGAGCCAGCAGCTCCAAGGGCTGCGCGCACAGCTGCAGCGCTATATCGATCAGGTCGGTGTCACCACCTTGGTGGCGCAGGTGCTGAAGCTGCAGGCGCAGGCACTCTGACAATCCACGCGCGCCCACGCCCACTGGTTCCAGGGATTGCAACAAACCCAGAGCAACGGTAAAGCGGTGCACCAGTTCTTCTAACTGCTCCAGATCCGAGGGGCCTGCCAGACCCAGGGCCAGCTCTTCCAGTGAATCTTCAAGATACCCATCGTCGTTAAGGTTTTCAATCAGAAAACGCAGCGCGTACCGATCCAGCTCGGACAACCGCAGGGACAGCGACTGCTGGAGCAGAAAGTCTGTCAAAGACTCATGGGTGCCTGCCAGCTCCAACGCGGTGGGCGCATCGTCATCATCGCGGGTGCCGCGAGGCAGGGCATCGCCACCCCACTCGCTGTCATCGAACGCCATGTCCACACTGCCATCGCCTTCCCAATCGTTAGGAAGATCATTTTCAGAGGCGGAGGCATCTTGCTCTTTTTGTCCATCAGCGCCTGCTGCGCCTGCACTATCCGATATGGAGTACTGCGCCTCATCTGCCGCATGTGCATCGTATTCAGGTGCTGCATCAACGCTGGGTACACCAAATTCTTCAGAAGGGGCCTCCTCATTGGCCACCTCAAGAAAGGGATTCTCGTCGAGCATTTGCTCGACTTCTTGGGAAAGCTCCAGCGTAGATAGCTGCAAGAGGCGGATGGACTGCTGCAGTTGTGGCGTCAGCGCTAAATGCTGTGAGACCCGCAGTGACAAACCTGGCTTCAACGCTGTACCCCCTCTTTCGACCCTTGTTGTTTTTCCTGAAAACTGCCGTAGAGGGCTACATCCTGAAGTGTTCGCCGAGGTAGACCCGTCTGACATCCGGGTTCTCGACGATTTCCTGTGGCGTTCCCTGCGCCAGTACTGTGCCATCACTGATGATGAAAGCGTGGTCACAGATACCCAGTGTTTCACGCACGTTGTGATCGGTAATCAGCACACCGATGCCGCGTTCCTTCAAAAAACCAATGATGCGTTGAATTTCAATGACGGCGATCGGATCGATGCCGGCAAAAGGCTCGTCGAGCAAGATGAAGCGCGGGTTAGTGGCCAAAGCGCGGGCGATCTCCACGCGGCGGCGTTCCCCCCCAGACAGCGCCAACGAAGGCGATTTGCGCAGATGGTCCACGCGCAGCTCTTGCAGCAAGGACGTCAGCTGTTTTTCAATCTCATCTCTGGACAAAGACTGGCCCGCATCATTTTTTTGCAGCTCCAGCACCGCGCGCACGTTGTCTTCCACATTCAATTTGCGAAAGATGGAAGCTTCTTGCGGCAGGTACGACAAGCCCAGGCGCGAGCGCTGGTGAATTGGCATGCTGCCCACGGAATGACCATCGATGAATACATCCCCACCATCGCTGCGCACCAGGCCCACGATCATGTAAAACGAAGTGGTCTTGCCTGCACCATTGGGGCCGAGCAAACCCACCACTTCACCTTTTTGCACAGTCATTGACACATCTTTCACCACCTTGCGGCTGCCATACGACTTGGCCAGGTGGCGGGCTTCCAGCTTGCTGGAGGCCACAGTGTCCGGGGTGTTCTCAGCCATTACTTGCCTTGTAGATTCAAATTACCAGAAGGCTGCAAGGGCTGTGCAGGCACGGGGGCAGAAGGGCTCGCACTGGGCGCTGCCTTGGGTGCCAGGATGGCACGCACACGGCCGCCAGAACCGGCTGGTGCTGACGACGGCTCGTTGGTGCGCTTTTCGCCATCCACAGTGAACACATCAGTCAGATTGTTATAGGTAATGACGCTGCCCATGATGTCATCACTGAGCTTACCGCCCGTATAACGGCGCAACTGGCCACGGCGAATCAGCTTCACATCATCGGTCTTGCCGTTGTACTCAATGATTTCGCCTTCACCCTCGACCACTTCATCGGGGGCACCGGGCGCCGTATCGCGCTTTTGACGAAAGTAAGCGCGCTTGCCCGCTTCAGCCTTCACCACCCCATGCTGATAGCCCTGCGCATCCTGGCGCACATCCAGCTGCGCACCGCGCAACACAATGGTCCCCTTGGTCATGACCACATTGCCGGTGAATACGCTGGTCTGCGTCAATTCATCGTGGCGCAGTGCGTCCGACTCAATGTTCATGGGCTTGTCGCGATCCGCACGCTCAGCATGCGCTACGCCTGCAGCCCCCGCAAGGGCCGTCAACAAGAGGCAGGTGATGAATTTTGATGTCATGGGCAGGGCACGTTTCTTGCAGCACATTGTAGTCACGCATCCTCGTTTTCCATTAAAAAGCCCGCACAAGGCGGGCTGTCGATGTAGCAAAGAGCCGGAAAAACCGGCCCTGACCATTACGCCTTGGCGCTTTGTGCCACCAGATACTCCACCACACGCAGCACGTTGGGCATGCTGCCCGCACGAGGACCGTCGGTGTAGTAGCGGCCAGCCACACCCATGGAAGGCACGCCCTCCACGTCGTAGGCCTGCTGCAGCTGCGTGGCCTTGCGCACCTGGCTGGACACGTTAAAGGAGTTGTAGACCTCCTTGAACTTGTTCACATCCACGCCTTGCTTGCCCACCCAGTTGAAAATATCTTCATCTTTTGCCAGCTTATTGCGCTCCACATGGATGGCGTGGAACACCTTCACGTGCATGGCGTCAAAGTTATCCATGGACTGCAGCGCGAAATACAGCTTTTGCTGCGGCACAAAACTGGCATTGAACGCCACAGGCACGCGACGCACCACAACGTTCGCTGGTGCTTTTTGCTTCCAGGCCGCAAACGTCGGTTCAAACACATTGCAATGGGGGCAGCTGTACCAGAAAAACTCCACCACTTCGATCTTGCCAGCAGGCGCATCGACAGGCGCTGGCTTGGACAAGCGCAGGTATTCCTTACCCTCTTGAGGCGCAGCTTGCTGCGCCAGTGCGGAGTTGGCTCCAAAAGCCATGGAAGTAGCAGCAGTAGCTGCAGCCAAAGAGAACTGGCGGCGTTGCATCAAAAAGGCTCCTTAAGGAAATATGGGAAGTCAGAGCTTAGAAAACTCAAAAAGTTCACTGCTGCACACGCACCAGTGCGGAGTCAACGCCTGCACCATCGAGCTTTTGCTTGAGCTGCTCAGCATCACCGCGCTTGGTGAAAGGCCCCACGCGCACGCGAAACACTGGGCGGCCGTTTTGCTCACGCTCGCTGATACGCGCTTCCCAGCCAAGCATGGCCAATTTGGCACGCTGGGCATCTGCATCGGCCTGTGTGCGAAATGCACCTGCTTGCACAAAGTAACTAAAGCCATCCGCAGCAGCAGGGGCTGCGCTGGCAGCTTTAGCTTCTGCGGCGACCTTTGCTTCTGACGCTTTGACCTGCGCCTTCGCCAAATCTCCCAGCGGATCTGCTGATGCCGCAGGCGGCTGTGCCACGGGGTCAATGACCGGTGCTGCGGTGGTAGCGCCCGGCTCTGTCGCCGGTGCTGGCGGCGCGTTGCGCGAAGGAGTGCTACCGTACAGTGGCGAATTCGGGTCCCAGTTACGGTTACGCTCGCTCTCGCTGGCCTCGGTATTGCGCTGGTCACCCTTATTGAGGAAAGGTACAGGCACCTTGGTGACGTACACCGCCACGCCCAGCGCAATGCCTAACCCCAAAATCAGGCCGATGATGAGACCGAGGATCGTTCCACCTCGCTGCTGCTTAACCATAAAACCGCCTGTCACGTTACTTGTAGTATTTCTCACATGCGCTCAGGTGCGCTCACACCCAGCACAGCCAAGCCATTGTGCAGCACCTGCGCCGTAGCAGCGACCAGTGCCAGACGGGCCAGTTTGACTGACTCGTCGTCCACCAGAATACGCTCTGCGTCGTAGTAGCTGTGGTAGGCGGAAGCCAAATCACGCAGGTAGAAAGTGACGTCATGCGGTGCGTTGCCATTGGCAGCTGCCGTCAGCATTTCGGGGTACTTGGCCAGCAGCAGCATCAAGGCCTGAGCCTGTGAGCCCTGCAGCGCAGACAAATCCACGCCTTGCAAAGCGGCCAGACCAGCGCCACCGCTTTCCTGCCAGCTACGCAGTACCGACTGGATGCGGGCATGCGCGTACTGCACATAGAACACCGGGTTGTCATTGTTCTGCGCCACGGCCAGGTCCACATCAAAGGTGTACTCTGTATCGGGCTTGCGGCTCAGCAGGAAAAAGCGCACGGCATCCTTGCTCGTCCACTCAATCAGGTCACGCAGCGTCACATACGAACCCGCACGTTTACTGATTTTGACCTCTTCGCCCCCTTTGACCACGCGCACCATGGTGTGCAGTACATAGTCAGGGTAGCCCTTTGGAATTCCCACATTGACGGCCTGCAGCCCCGCGCGTACGCGGGCAATGGTGCCATGGTGGTCGGTCCCCTGAATGTTTACGGCCTTGCCGTAGCCACGCAGGAACTTTTGCGTGTGATAGGCCACATCAGGCAGGAAGTAGGTGTAGGTGCCATCGGACTTGCGCATCACGCGATCCTTGTCATCCCCAAAATCGGTGGTGCGCAGCCACAGCGCGCCATCCAGCTCATAGGTGTGCCCGCTGGCGATCAGGCGCTGGACGGTTTCGTCCACATGGCCGTTTTCGTACAGACTGGACTCAAGATAATACTCATCAAACTTCAGGTTGAAGGCCAGCAAGTCCTTGTCCTGCTCGTTGCGCAGGTAGGCAACCGCAAAGTTACGGATGTTGTCGTAATCCTCAACATCACCATTGGCGGTGAACGCGCGGTCATCGGCCTTCACGGTTTCCTTGTTCAGGAACGCCTGGGCAATATCAGCGATGTAGTCGCCGTTGTAGAAATTCTTGGCCAGCGGATTTTCGCTGTCGGTGGGCCAGCAGTCGTCGCCTGGCTTGAAGCCCTTGGCACGCAATTGCGTGCTCTTGGTCAGCGTGTCGATCTGTACGCCCGCGTCGTTGTAGTAGTACTCGCGGTGCACCTTCCAGCCTTGGGTGGTGTACAGGTTGCTGATGGCATCGCCAATCGCCGCCTGACGGCCATGGCCCACGTGCAGCGGCCCGGTGGGGTTGGCAGAAACGAACTCCACAACGATCTTCTCACCACGGGCCGTCTGGTGACCAAATTGGTCCGCCTGCCCCAGCACTTCACGCACAACTTCCTGCTTGGCTGCAGGTTTGAGACGAATGTTCAAAAAGCCGGGGCCCGCGATCTCGATCGCATCCACCCATTTCTGAAAATCCGGGGTGGCCTCCAGCGCGGCCTTGAGCTGTTCACCCAAAGCACGGGGGTTGGCCTTCAGGGGCTTGGCCAGTTGCATGGCTGCCGTACAGGCGAGGTCGCCATGGGCTGCCACCTTGGGGTTTTCAAACGCAGCGCGCGCACCAGCGCCGGGCGACAATTTTTCGAGCTCAGCAGCCAGGGCCGCGAGCAAATCCTGTTTGACGGAAAGCATCGGGCGATTTTACGTGCCACATCGCTTTGTCCAGATAGACCGGCCAAGCAATGCCATGGGCGTTGTCGCGCCAGTGCTGCAGTCAGTGTGCCTGCACAGTCAAAAATTTATATAGAAAACACTTCTGGTGCTTATTTTTGTTAGATAGCGCGCTATTGTTTTTAAAAAAACAATTTACCCTAATTCTGGTCTATGCCCACACACCAGCTGCACGATCGCATCCCCATCAACGCCAGGGGAAGGATAGCGACCGCGCTTATTCATATCTAAACCTGGTGAAGGCCAGCCCCTCTGCCGGCTTGTGCACAGCTGATACAAGAGCCGACTTGGCGCTCACATGCCCCGCGCCCAATACACAGCAACCACGGCAATGACCGGAATGATGTGCGCCTGCACCATGATCCACTGACGTGCTGACTTGATGGCGGCCTCAGCAGGCAGCGCACCCGTGGCATTGAGGGTTTTGAGCCAACGACGAATCGTGAACGTGGGCCGCAGCGATATCAGCGCAGTGATAAAGAACAGCGTCATCTTGACGTGAAACAGCGGCTGCGAGACATACCACGTCAAACCCTTGGCACCCCAGACAATGCGCGCAATCCCAGTGAGCAGCAGCACCAGCGCCGTGATGCCATAAATCATGTCCAGCCTGGCCAGGCGGCGCACCACCGCCTCATTCATCCACTCGGAGCGGCACAAGGCGGCCTCGCTCGACAGGAAAACCACCAGGGTCAAAATAGCCACTATGTGCAGGCTGGCCAGAAATGCTTCGAGAGTCATCGTGCGACACCTTTGCTCCAAAACTCGGGGCGTTCATACTGCCCCTTGAGATAGTCCATCCACAAACGCAGGCGCAATGTCATGTGCTTGCGCTGTGGAAACACCAAGTAAATACCGTTGGGTGGCGCAGCAAAGTCAGCCAAAACCTCCACCAAACGACCTGCGGCAATTTCAGCCTCCACTTCCCACGTGCTGCGCCATGCAATACCCCAGCCACCGAGGCACCAATCATGCAGCACCTGCCCATCTGAACAATCAAGTGGCCCCGCAGGTTTGAAGTGCACCACCTCTGTGCCGCCATCGCGGCTGGGTAGGCGAAAGGCCCAGCCCCGGGTCTGTGATGCATCGCTGGACAGCGTCAGGCAGCGGTGCTGTGCCAGCTCAGACGGGTGTTTGGGCATGCCATGGCTTTGCAAATACGCGGGCGTGGCCACACACAGACGCCGGTTATCAGCCATGCGCACGCTGATCAGCGATGAATCGGGTAAATCTCCCACGCGCACCGCGCAGTCATATCCTTCACCCGCCAGGTCCACCACACGGTCGCTCAGGTTCAGCGAGATGGTCACATCCGGGTGCAAATCATGAAACAACGGCACTAGCGATGCCACATGACGGCGACCAAAGCCAGCAGGAGCAGTCAGACGCAAATGCCCCGTCGCCTTGATGCCACCGGCCGAAACACTCGCTTCGGCATTCGATACATCGGCCAGCAAGCGCTGGCAGTCTTCCAGAAAGGCACTGCCTTCGTGTGTCAGGCTGATGCGCCGCGTGGTGCGTACCATGAGCTTGACACCCAGATGAGCTTCCAGCGCATCCAGACGGCGGCCCATGATCGCCGGGGCCACACCTTCTGCCTTGGCGGCGGCCGTCAAACTGCCGCGGGTGGCAACAGAGACAAAGGATTCGAAAGCTTTGAGTTTGTCCATAGTCCCAAAGATTTATGCATCGAATTAAATGCTGGCACTTACTGCACAAGCGTCAGCAGCTATTTTTTATGTAGCACGGCATCGTTGCGCATCGATGACAGTGTTGCCCACTTTTGCGTAAAAGTCATCAGTTTAGAGCTTTTTGCGCGATTTATTAACCCTTAGCTTTGCAATACAGTGGTGTGCGAGGCTGCATCACTTTGAGATGCCACGATTTTTCAATGATCCAAGGGGACCACACCATGACCGCACGCACCCAAGTCCATGGACTGCAAGTTGCCAACGAGCTGCATACCTTCATCAACGAACAGGTTCTGCCCGGCACGGGCGTTGACACTGCCACGTTCTGGAAGGGCTTTGATGCACTCGTGGCCGATCTGGCCCCCAAGAATGCCGCCCTGCTGGCCGAGCGTGACCGCCTGCAGACCGAACTGGACACCTGGCACAAAGCCAACCCCGGCCCCATCACCAACATGGCGGGTTACCAGCAGTTTCTGACGCAAATTGGCTACCTGGTCGAGCAACCCAAGGACGCCAAGGCCACCACCGAAAACGTCGACGCCGAGCTGGCCACCATGGCCGGCCCTCAGCTGGTAGTGCCAATTTTGAATGCCCGCTACGCATTGAACGCAGCGAACGCCCGTTGGGGCTCTTTGTATGACGCGCTGTACGGCACCGATGCCATCAGCGAAGACGGCGGCGCTGAAAAGGGCAAGGGCTACAACCCCGTGCGCGGCGCCAAAGTGATTGAGTTTGCGCGCAACTTCCTGGATCAGGCTGCGCCACTGGCTACAGGCTCGCACAAGGATTCCACTGGCTACAAGGTCGACGGTGGCAAACTGGTAGTCACTCTGAAAGATGGCAGCGCAACTGGGCTGAAAGAGGCTGACAAGTTCATCGGTTACCAGGGCGATGCCACGGCTCCCACCTCGGTACTGCTCAAGAACCACGGCTTGCACATCGACATCATCGTCAACCCCGCAACCCCCATTGGCCAGTCCGATGCCGCTGGCGTAGCCGATGTGGTGGTGGAAGCCGCCGTGTCCACCATTCTGGATCTGGAAGACTCTGTTGCCGCGGTGGATGCCGAAGACAAGGTGCTGGGCTACAGCAACTGGCTGGGCATTTTGAAGGGCACGCTGACCGAATCGTTCGAAAAGGGCGGAAAAACACTGACCCGTGGCCTGAACGGTGACCGCAGCTACACAGGCGCCGATGGCCAGAGCGTCAAGCTGCATGGCCGCTCGCTGATGTTCCTGCGCAATGTGGGCCATCTGATGACCAACCCCGCTGTTCTGTGGGGCGAGCAACGCAAAGAAATCCCCGAAGGCATTCTGGATGCCATGGTCACCACCACCATCGCTATCCACGACCTCAAAGGTCTGGGTGCCAACGGCATCAAGAACAGCTGCACTGGCAGCGTCTACATCGTCAAGCCCAAGATGCACGGCCCTGTCGAGGTCGCATTTGCCAACGAACTGTTTGGCCGTGTTGAACAGGTGCTGGGCCTGAAAGAAAACACCGTCAAGCTAGGCATCATGGACGAAGAGCGCCGCACCTCCGTCAACCTGAAGGCCGCCATTGCCGCCGCCCCTGCGCGCGTGGCGTTCATCAACACCGGTTTCCTGGACCGTACCGGCGACGAGATGCATACCGCCATGCAAGCTGGCCCCATGGTGCGAAAGGGCGACATGAAGACCAGCGCCTGGCTGCAAGCCTACGAAAAGAGCAACGTCTTGGTCGGCCTGACCATGGGCCTGCGCGGCCGCGCCCAGATCGGCAAGGGCATGTGGGCCATGCCCGACCTGATGAAGGCCATGCTGGAGCAAAAAATTACCCACCCCAAGGCCGGAGCCAATACAGCCTGGGTACCCTCACCTACAGGCGCCACGCTGCACGCACTGCACTACCACCAAGTCAATGTGGCCGATGTGCAAAAGGAGTTGGAAAAAACCAATGCAGACACCGAGCGCGCCAACATCCTGGCGGATCTGCTGCAGATTCCCGTTGCCAAAGACCCCAAGTGGACCGACGCCGAAAAACAGCAAGAGCTGGACAATAACGTGCAAGGCATTCTGGGCTACGTGGTGCGCTGGGTGGACGCTGGCGTGGGCTGCTCCAAAGTGCCGGACATTCACAACGTAGGCCTGATGGAAGACCGTGCCACGCTGCGTATCTCCAGCCAGCACATTGCCAACTGGCTGCTTCACAGCATCGTCACCGAACAGCAGGTACGCGACACTTTCGCCCGCATGGCCAAGGTGGTGGACGGCCAGAACGCCGGCGATGCCAGCTACAAGAGTCTGGCCGCCAACCCCAACGGTGCAGCCATGCAGGCCGCACTGGATCTGGTGTTCAAAGGCAAAGAGCAGCCTTCCGGCTACACCGAGCCACTGCTGCACGCATGGCGCTTGAAAGTAAAGGCCGGCGCTTAACCCAAACCAAGCTGCTGACGCCAGCCGTACATGTGCCAGCAGCAGGCCTGACCTACAACAAAAGACACCTCCGGGTGTCTTTTTTTATTGAGAACTACTTTCATTTGCAAGTTGCACGAGGGATTTGTGGTTACAGTTTCAAGCTCTGTCTCAACGCCACTGACCTCCCATGCGCCTGCTTGTTTCTGCCTCCGCCCTGGCGATTTCCGCCCCCCTGTTGCTGTCTGGCTGTGCCACGGAAAGCTCCCAATCGCTGAGCGTTGCGCAAACACAAGCGGCCACACGCAGCTACCAAGGCCCCCGTACACCCATCGCGGTGGGAAAGTTTGACAACCGTTCCAGCTATTTGCGCGGTGCGTTCTCTGATGGTGTCGACCGTCTGGGCAGCCAGGCCAAAACCATTTTGATGGGCCACCTGCAGCAAACCAATCGCTTCACCGTTCTGGACCGCGACAACATGGCTGAAATCAAGCAAGAAGCCACCATCCAGGGCACCGCACAGCAACTCAAAGGTGCCGACTACGTTGTCACCGGCGATGTGACAGAGTTTGGCCGCAAAGAAACCGGAGACAGGCAACTGTTTGGTGTGTTGGGCCGTGGCAAGACACAAACTGCCTATGCCAAGGTGACGCTGAACATCGTCAACATTCGTACTTCGGAAGTCGTGCGTTCGGTGCAAGGTGCTGGTGAGTACCAGCTGTCCAACCGAGAAATTGTGGGCTTTGGCGGCACTGCCAGCTACGACTCCACCCTCAACGGCAAGGTCTTGGATCTGGCCATCCGCGAAGCGGTTGATCGACTGGGCGAAGCCGTAGACGCTGGCGCACTCGGCAATCGTTAAAGAGCGCATCCATGTCTTCTCTTTTGATGCGCTCCTGCGTAGCGCTGGGTCTGGTCAGTGCGCTGGCTGCATGTGCTAGCGCACCTTCCACGCTGTACAGCTGGAATGGCTACAGCGATCACGTCTATAGCTACCTGAAAAGCGAAGCATCGCCCGAAGAGCAGGTACTGGCCCTGGAAAAAGGTGCCCAGGAAGCCAGCGCCAAAGGCCGTGCCCTGCCTCCTGGGTATTACGCGCACTTGGGACTGATGTACTTGAACTCTGGTCGGACCGACCAAGCACTCAGCGCCTGGTCGCAGGAAAAGGCCCACTTTCCGGAGTCCACGCCCTACATCGACTACCTCATCAACAACATGAAGAAGAACAAAAGCTGATGGCACGCCTTTCCCTCCCCTTAGCGCTGCGCTGGTTTTTGCTGGGCATCACTGCGGCCTGGCTGACAGGCTGTGCCACCACCACTGCACCTGGCAAAGACTATTCTGCCTTCCGTGCTGCCAAACCCCAGTCCATCTTGGTACTGCCTCCGTTAAACGATTCCCCGGACGTGCAGGCCACCGCCAGCGTGCTATCGCACACCACACTGCCCCTGGCAGAAGCCGGCTACTACGTAATGCCAGTGACGCTGGTGACCGAAACTTTCCGCCAAAACGGCCTGGAAATTGCGAGCGACATCCATGAGGTGGCGCCTGCCAAACTGCATGAAATCTTTGGTGCGGACACTGCGCTGTACATCAAGGTCGACAAATATGGCGTCAGCTACCAAGTCATCAACAGTGTCGCGGTCGTCAGTGTTGAGGCGCGGCTGGTTGATCTGCGTACTGGAACCAAGCTGTGGACCGGCCAAGCCTACGCGTCGAGCGACGAAGGTGGCAACAACTCTGGCGGTGGCCTGGTCGGTATGCTGGTCACAGCCTTGATCAAGCAAATCGTCAACTCCGTCTCTGACGTCTCGCACCCTGTGGCAGGCGTTGCCACCAACCGGCTCCTGGCGGTCGGCGGACGCGATGGCTTGCTCTACGGCCCACGCTCTCCGAAATACCTCAAGAACTAAACACTCTTCGGGCTTTTCCATCAGGCGCCTTCGGGTGCCTTTTTCATGCGTGGTTCTGGTGCCCCCCGCACTGCTATGACGGTCTCATCCCATGTAAAGCAGATGGTTTTCTCCACGCCTGATCTAGCATAGCGACCCATGCGCATCTCTTTCCTCCTTCGTAGCCTGCTTGTCACAGGCCTAGCCAGCTTCACGCTGGGCTGCACCAACCTGCCATCTAACTCTGAGATCAGTGCCGACCAATGGCCCAGCGTGCTGCACCGCGTGACGCCACCCCAAGTCCTGCTTTTGGGTGAGCAACACGATGCGCCCGAGCACCAGCAGTGGCAACACGCCACCGCGCAAAACCTGATTGCCCGCCAGCAACTGGCCGCCGTCGTGCTGGAAATGGCAGACCAAGGCCAAGACACCGACAAGCTGCCACGCACAGCCACAGAACAAGAGGTACAGACAGCACTTCAATGGAACGACAAAGGCTGGCCTTGGCAAGCCTATGGCCCGGCGATCATGACCGCTGTACGCGCAGGTATTCCCGTCTTTGGCGGCAACCTGCCACGCGCAAACATGCGCCAGGTCATGCAGGACAGCGCTTGGGACAGTCACTTGCCCCCCGCAGCCTGGGAGCAACAACGCCAAGCCATTCGCAGCGGTCATTGCGATTTGTTACCCGAGAACCAAATCACACCCATGGCACGCATTCAATTGGCCAAAGATGCACGCATGGCCCAAACCATTGCGCCGCAAGTGCAGGCGGGGAAAACCGTGCTCTTGATTGCAGGGCGGGGGCACGTATTGCGCAGCATGGGCATTCCCACCTGGCTGCCAGCAGACATTTCACGCCTGATCGCCATTGGCCAAGCGGGTGGCAAGGCCCAAGCTGATCGCGCTGAGAGTGATTACGTGGTGCGCACACCCGCACTGGCAGACAAAGACCACTGCGCTGATTTGCGTGCTCAATGGGGCCAGTCACCACCAAACAAATAGCCTGTCACGCTAAGCTGGAAAGCGTTAAAAGCACTTTTCATCTAAATTTTTGCTCGCTGTGTGGCGCACTCCATTGGCGGAGTGCCCCTTACACTGCGTGCCATGTCTGCCGAGATCAACACTTCTGTTTGCCCGCTGTGCGGTCAAGCTAACCAATGCGCCGTAGCCGCAGGCTTGCCCGCGCAAGACTGCTGGTGCATGCAAACCCGCATCGCGCCACAGGTTCTGGAGCGTATTCCAGCCGCACAACGCCGCCAGTCGTGCGTATGCCCGGCCTGTGGCCAAGGCCTGTCTCCCACAGGCACGCCAAGCTGAATCCAGGCGCGTAGGCTGCAGGCCTCTTGTATTCACTTATTCGCCGAACTATCTATGTCCTTGTTCGCACCATCGCCTTCCAACGTCCTCAAAGACCGTTACGGCGAACGCTATCGCTGGCTGCTGTTGATGGCTGTGATGGTGGGTACGATCGCCTCCATCATTCCCTCCACCAGTGTGAATGTGGCAATTCCTGCCATGAGTGCGTACTTTGGTTTGGGGCAAGAGCGTGCGCAATGGATCACCTCGGCCTTCATGGTGGCCTCCACCGTCGCCATGCTGGTCACGCCCTGGCTGCTTGCACGGTTCGGCTATCGCGCCACCTATGCCGGCGCAATCAGTTTGCTGATCGTCGGCGGTATCGCTGGCGGTGTGGCCCAGCAGTTTGAGGTGCTGCTGTTTTCGCGTGTGGCCGAGGGCATTGCCGCTGGCCTCATTCAGCCTATTCCGGCCGTGATCATCCTGCACGCCTTTTTGACACATGAACAAGGGCGGGCTGGTGGCGTATTTGGCATGGGCGTGGTACTGGCCCCCGCGCTTGCGCCAGCGCTAGGCGGTTTGCTGGTGGACTGGATGGGCTGGCGCAGCACCTTTTTCATGGTGGTTCCGCCTTGCTTGCTGTCGCTGTGGCTGGCATGGAAATATGTGCCCTCCTCAGCCCCCGGTGGCAACACCAGCGGCCAAGACAGCGGCAAGCTTGATATGTGGGGCCTGGCGCTGGTCAGTGCAGGCTCTCTCAGTTTGCTCAACGCACTGGTCGCTTTTCATCACAGCCACAGTCAGGCTGGCGTGTTGCTGGCCGTTGCCGTCGTGTCTTTGACAGGCTTCGTGGCATGGCAAAAACATTTGTTGCGTACAAACCGAAAACCGCTGATGGATTTACGCCTCTTTAGCTATCGCCCCTTTGTCATGGGTTGCATAGTGGCCTTCATCTACGGCACGGCCATGTTTGGCTCCACCTATTTACTGCCCGTCTTCATGCAAATGGGGCTGGGGCTTTCTGCCAGCTACGCCGGCAACTTGCTGCTGCCTGCGGGCATTGTGCTGGCCATCACCATTCCGTTGGTGGGGCGCATGGCAGACACCCAGCCCACGCACTGGCTGGTGAGCATTGGCATGTTGCTGCTGGCCGCTTCGTTTGCGTTGATGCTGTGGACAGGCCAGGACATGGCCCTGTGGGTACTTGCGGCATTCATCATCGTAGGTCGAATCGGACTGGGTTTCATCTTGCCCAGCCTGAATCTGGGCGCCATGCGGCCACTGAATAAATCACTCATCGCCCAAGGCTCCAGCACCATCAGCTTTATCCGGATGCTCGGTGGAGCCGTAGGTGTAGGCCTGTGCGGCATCGTGCTGGAGTGGCGCTTGGCAGTGCAAGCGGCCAACCCTGCCATCACGCAGTCACAAGGCCGCATCACGGCATTCCATGAAAGCTTTGTCATGCTCACCTTGCTGTGTTTAGTGGCCTTCGTCGCTGCCACGCAGCTGCGTTCACCGCCCCGTAAATCTGCTGCTTAAACCGCAGCATTGCACACAAGCAACACAAGGCGCGTTAGGCTATATCCCTTTGATTGCTTGAGACGGAATCCGCGCCCATGTGCCAGCTTTTAGGAATGAACTGCAACACCCCCACTGATGTACGCTTCAGCTTCAGTGGGTTTGCACAACGCGCGGGCAATACCGGGGATCACACTGACGGCTGGGGCATCGCATTCTTTGAAGACAAGGGACTGCGTCTCTTTGTCGACCACGAACGTGCGGTGGACTCCCCAGTCGCTCAACTGATTCGCCAATACCCCATCAAAAGCAAACACGTCATCGCCCACATTCGCAAAGCCACCCAGGGTGTGGTCAGTCTGCAAAACTGCCACCCGTTTGTGCGTGAGCTATGGGGCCGCAACTGGGTTTTTGCCCACAACGGTGACCTGAAACACTTCGCCCCCAAGCTGCACACGCACTTTCAGCCCATTGGCTCCACCGACAGTGAATTGGCCTTTTGCTGGATCATGCAAGAACTGTCGAAATCGCACGCCGGAGTGCCCAGCATTGAAGAGCTGACGATCACCTTGCAAGAGCTGGCTAGGCGCATCGCTCCACACGGCACCTTCAATTTTCTACTCTCCAACGGCGAGGCACTGTGGGCGCACGCTACCACCCAGCTATTCTTTACCGAGCGCTGCCACCCCTTTGCAGCAGCCCATCTGGCCGATGAAGACTTGAGTGTGGATTTTTCCAGCGAAACCACGCCCGAGGACAAAGTCGCCGTGATTGTCACCGCACCTTTAACCAAGAACGAATGCTGGACGGCGTTCGAGCAAGGCATCGTCAATGTCTTTGTCGATGGCCGCTTGTACTTGGGGCAGCATCAAGCGAACAAATAAAAAAGGAGCGCTCTACGCGCCCCTGTATTTAGTTTTAGATAGATAACTATCTGAACTTCAATAAGAGCGCACGCAGTGCGCTCTTATTTTTTGTGATTTTGCTTTTGAGCACTAAGTACGCTTTCCCTCACCGCTAAAACAAAAACCCCTGCCTCTTGCCAAGGTCAGGGGTTTGTCACGGTAAGGGCCTGACGATGACCTGCTTTCACACGGGAGTCCGCACTATCATCGGCGCAAAGTCGTTTCACGGTCCTGTTCGGGATGGGAAGGCGTGGGACCAACTTGCTATGGTCATCAGGCATAACTGTCTGCCAAGCAGCAACACTTCGGTGCTGCCCAGCTAAAAATTGTGCTTTTACTAAAAACAAAACCCCCTGCCTCTTTCAAGGTCAGGGGGTGTTGCAGCTGTAAGAGCCTAGCGATGACCTACTTTCACACGGGAACCCGCACTATCATCGGCGCAAAGTCGTTTCACTGTCCT
>NZ_JACSQK010000002.1 GCF_014836675.1 Comamonas avium | reverse complement strand
TCGCCTTCAAACGCCCACGCTTATCGGCTGTATCTTTTTAAAGAAACATCCCAAA
Organism: Comamonas avium; assembly: GCF_014836675.1. Lineage (GTDB taxonomy): Bacteria > Pseudomonadota > Gammaproteobacteria > Burkholderiales > Burkholderiaceae_C > Comamonas > Comamonas avium. Next base: position 570,336 of record NZ_JACSQK010000002.1, on the reverse strand, counting down.
AATCTCTTCTTGGAACTTAACCCCGCTGCGATCAGCGAAGCCTTGTATTGTAGCACGCTTTTCAGCGTGCGTTTCTAAAAAACTTTAGAAACTTTCCGCTAGAAGCAGCACTGCTGAACTAGCGAAGACTTGCATTGTACATCGTTTTGAAGCTCTGCAGAAATTCCTGCAAAAAACTTTTCAGCGACTTGCGCAGAAAACTGCACTGCACTAGCAAGGGAGCGAACTATAGCACCGTTTGGCCAGCTTTTTAGAAAAATCCTTTTCATCCAAAACCTTCAAGAAGGCTTTGGATAAGGCAGCGCTTTGCGCTGCCTTGGATAATGGAGGCAACATGGCACTCATTACCTTAATAGACGCACAGCTCGCATTCGGGCATGTGGCACTGCTGGATCACACCAGTTTTTCTCTGGAAACCAATGAACGCGTTGGACTGATCGGGCGCAATGGCACCGGCAAGTCTTCGCTGTTGAAAATCCTGGCCGGCATGGCACATGCAGACGATGGCACGTTACAAGTGCAAACAGGCGTTCGCATTGCTTATGTAGCGCAAGAGCCCAATCTGAACCCAGAGCACACGGTCTTTGAATCGGCCTCTGAAGGTTTGGCAGAGGTGGCGGCCATCCGTGACCTGTATCTGTCGGGGGCGGATGATGTGGATTTGGATGCATTGCAGTCACGCATTGAGGCGCAGGACGCCTGGAACTGGGAGCAGCGCGTAGAAGAGGCGCTGCAGCGCCTGCACTTGAACCCGGAAGCGAAGGTCAGCAGCCTGTCTGGCGGTGTGCGCAAGCGCGTGGCACTGGCGCAGGCGCTGGTGATGCAGCCTGACGTATTGTTCCTTGACGAGCCAACCAATCACCTGGATCTGGATTCGATTGAATGGCTGGAAGGTCTGCTCAAAGAGTTCAAGGGCTCGATCGTGCTGATTACCCACGACCGCTCTTTCCTGGACAACGTGGCAACACGCATTGTGGAGCTGGACCGTGGTCGCCTGATGTCTTTCCCTGGCAACTTCAGCGCCTATGTGACCAACAAGGCGGAGCAACTGGCACAAGAAGCAGTGATCAACGCAAAGGCAGACAAGCTGCTGGCGCAAGAAGAAGTCTGGATTCGCAAGGGAGTTGAAGCTCGACGCACCCGGGCCACGGCCCGCATTGTGCGTCTGCAGGAGCTGCGCTCCGAACACGCAGCCCGTCGCAATGCCCAAGGCAGTGTGAAGATGGATGTGAGCAGTGGCGAGAAAAGCGGCAAGCTGGTCTCTGAGCTTACCCATGTGAGCAAGGCTTTTGGCGACCGTGTGATCGTGGACGACTTCAGCGCCACCATTTTGCGCGGCGACAAGATTGGCTTGCTGGGCGCCAACGGTGCCGGCAAGACGACCCTGCTCAAACTCATCTTGGGGCAATTGCAACCCGATGCGGCACCTGCCAATGCACCCGCACCTGAGCCGGGCGAAAGCCCCTGGGGCACCGTGCGCCAAGGCGCCAATATCACCGTGGCCTATTTTGACCAGATGCGCAATGCGCTGGATCTGGACGCTACGCTGGAGGATTTCATCAGCCCTGGCAGCGAGTGGATTGAAATTGGCAACCAGCGCAAGCATGTCAAGAGCTATCTGGGTGACTTCCTGTTCTCGCCTGCGCGTGCGAACTCGCCGGTGCGCAGCCTGTCGGGTGGTGAGCGCAATCGTTTGCTGCTGGCCCGTCTGTTTGCCCGCCCAACCAATGTGCTGGTGCTGGACGAACCCACGAACGATCTGGACATCGATACGCTGGAGCTGCTGGAAGACTTGCTGCAAAACTATGACGGCACGGTGTTCCTGGTGAGCCACGACCGCACGTTCCTGGATAACGTGGTGACCAGCACGATTGCCGCAGAAGGTAATGGCAAGTGGCGCGAGTACGAAGGCGGTGTGCAGGACTGGCTGGTTCAGTCCAAGCGCGCCAAGGCACTGCAAGATCAAGCAGCCAAGAAGGGCGCAGGCAAGCCATCTGCCAAAGAAACAGCTGTCGCACCCGCTGCAGCAGCTGTGCCTGCAGCGGTGGCCAAGCGCAAACTCAGCTACAAAGAACAGCGAGAGCTGGAGCTGCTGCCTGAACAGATTGCTGCGCTGGAAGCAGAGCAAGCAGAAATCCGCAAGACGCTGGAAGACGGCACGCTGTACGCCCAGGACAATGCCCGCGCCATGCAACTGCATGCCCGTGATGGTGAGATTGATGAGGCCTTGCTGCAGGCACTAGAGCGCTGGGAAAGTTTGTCGGCTTAAAACGAAAAACAAAAAAAAGGAGCTGCCAGCGCCCTTGCATCAACAGTTTCAAATAGTTTTCTATCTGAAACTGTTGCTTGTAAAGCGCTAGCAGCTCCTTTTTTGTTTGCTTTAGATGCGGTGGCGTACGTCTGGCGATGCGCGCAGCTTGGTCAGCAATGCGGGGGCGATCTGTGTGAGTGGCAGCACTTCATCGGCCGCACCATGGGCGATGGCTTCGCGTGGCATGCCAAAGACGATGCAGCTGGCTTCGTCTTGCACGTAGTTGTAGCTGCCCGCATCTTTCATCTCGCGCATGGCGGCAGCACCATCGGCGCCCATGCCGGTCAGCATGACGCCGGTGGCATTGCGCCCGGCAAACTGCGCCACGGACTTGAAGAGCACCTCAACCGATGGCTTGTGGCGATTGACGGGAGGAGCCTGCTCGTCGACCACCGCCACATAGTTGGCGCCGCTGCGCGAGATGGCGAACTGCTTGCCGCCCGGTGCAATGTAGGCGTGGCCGGGCAGCAGGCGTTCGCCATTGCTGGCCTCTTTCACGGTGATCTGGCACAGGCTATCGAGCCGTGCGGCAAAGCTGGTGGTAAAGCCGGGCGGCATGTGCTGGGTGATGACGATGGCGGGCGCATCGGCAGGCATGTTCGTCAGCACCTCTTTGATGGCTTCGGTGCCGCCGGTGGATGCACCAATGGCAATCAACTTTTCCGTAGACAGCTTGCCCAGCAAAGTAGCACTGCTGAAGGCCGGTCGCGCCGTGGCTGCGGTGCCGGTATCAGTGGCTGTGGCTGCGGGCTTGACCATGCGGTGCACATGCGCAGAAGCAGCAATGCGAATTTTGTCCACGATCTCGGTGGACAGCTGGCTCAAACCATTGGCCACGCCCACGCGGGGTTTGGAGACAAAATCCACCGCGCCCAGCTCCAGCGCGCGCATGGTAATTTCTGCGCCACGCTCGGTCAGCGTCGAAATCATCAGCACGGGCATGGGGCGCAGACGCATGATGCGGCCCAGGAAATCGATGCCGTCCATCTTGGGCATTTCGATGTCCAGAGTGATCACGTCCGGGTTGAGCTCACGAATCATTTCACGCGCAACCAAGGGGTCGTTTGCGGTGCCTATGCACTCCATGTCTGGCTGGCGATTGATGATTTCTGCGAGCAGGCTGCGCACCAGCGCAGAGTCGTCCACCACAATCACCCGGGTCTTTCGGTTCATTTTCTATTCAGCCTCTCTCAAAACAGGTCCACGCTGCCGCCTGCGTTGGTCTTGGCCAACTGTGCAGCACTGCCGCGCGAACGCTCTTGTTCCACCAAAGTCTCAGGGTGCGCATGGGCCAAACGTTTGACCATGGCCTTGCCTGTGGCGGGAAAATACACCACCTTGCGAGGATAAATGTCCAGCACGTCTTCCGAGACGATAGGAATCCGCTCTGTCTGCAAATACTGGGTCACGAAGTCGGTGTTGCGCTCACCGACGTTCATGGTCGTGAAGTTGGCCATCACCTGACCACCTCCAAAAATTTTGGCCTGCATGGTTTCGCGCCGTGCACCCAGCTTGATCATTTCATTGATCAGCAACTCCATTGCGTATGACCCGTAGCGCCCGCTGACATCGGTGCTGTCACCCTCGGGCAGCATGAAATGGTTCATGCCACCGATGTTCAAGGTGCGATCCCACAGGCAGGCAGCAATGCAGGAGCCGAGCACGGTGCAGATCACCATGTTCTCGCCAGTCACAAAATACTCGCCTGGCAACACCTTGACGGCGTTGTACTGAAAGTGGTGATCAAAATAAAAGAAAGAAGCCTCTCCTGGCTTGCGCGAGCGGCTGCGCAGCATGTCCAGCGACGCTGGCGGTGCGGGCACCAGCGGCGCAGACCGGCTAGCCCAAGGTGCGTTGGTGCCCTTCAGCGCCACGTGTGGTTGGGGATTCATGGCTGGGCCTTGATCGTCCTGCCAAGGCAGTGAGTGCGGATAAAGGCCATTTAAATACGCTCGTACACCGTTTTGCCACGCAAGATAAACAGGTCACGTGATTCGCTGAAATTTTCTGCGTGCCCCACAAACAGCAGCCCCCCGGGCTTCATCACCCGGTGAATGCGCTCGAGCACTTTGCGCTGCGTGGCTGCATCAAAGTAGATCATGACGTTGCGGCAAAACACAATGTCAAACGGTTCCTTGAACGGCCAGTCGTCACGAATCAGGTTGACCTGCAAGAAGTCGATCATGCGTCTCAGCTCAGGCTTGACGCGGACCATTCCCGCATTAGAAGCCTTGCCGCGCATGAAAAATCGGTGCAATCGCTCCTGACTGAGGCTTTTGACGTTCTCCATCCGGTAGACGCCGTTGGAGGCCGTGTTGAGCACCTTCGAGTCAATATCGCTGGCCGTCAATTTGAAGTTGGCGTTGGCACCCAAGGCTTCCTGTGCAGTCAGCACGATGGAGTAAGGCTCCTCGCCCGTCGAGGCCGCATTGCACCACACACGCCACGGTGTGCTGGCGGGCTTGCTCTTGAGGTGCTGCGCCAAGATATCGAAATGGTGCTGCTCTCTGAAGAACGAGGTCAGGTTGGTGGTGAGCGCATTCACAAACTCCTGCCACTCGTGCGCATCACCCTGCTTTTCCAGCCACGTCAGATACTCGTCAAAGCTTTCGTGGCCAGTCTCTCGCAGACGGCGCGAGAGGCGGCTGTAGACCATGGCGTGCTTGCCATCGTGCAGGCTGATCCCTGCATGCTTATAAATCAGCGCCTGCACACGAACGAAGTCCGATGACGCCCAGGTGAACTCTCGACCTTGGTTCATAGGCCCGCCCCCTGAACCAAGCACGGAGTCGGAGAGTTGATCGGTTTGACGCATGGATATTTACAACCAAAGTGCACGCGAAGAGGCTACGCGAAAAAACTAAACAGCCCTGCGCATGGCGGACTACCAAAAGGCGTTGCCGCGACTTATTCCGCAGGAGCGACCAAGCCCATATCCACATTGGACATTTGCTTTTCAATGTCCAGCAGGATCAGCATACGATCGCCCACCGAGCCCAGGCCCAGAATGCAGCCGCTGTCAATGGCGCTTTCAATATCGGGTGCGGGGCGGATGGCTTCGGGGGCCAGAGCCATCACGTCGCTGACGGAGTCCACCACGATGCCGACCACGCGATTGCGCAGGTTCAAGATGATGACCACCGTAAAGCTGTTGTATTCCACTTCCGAGCAGTTGAACTTCAAGCGCATGTCCACAATCGGCACAATCGTGCCGCGCAGATTCACCACGCCTTTGATGAACTCCGGCGCGTTGGCAATGCGTGTCGGCTGTTCATAGCCACGGATTTCCTGCACCTTGAGAATGTCGATGCCGTACTCCTCATCGCCCAGACGGAAGGTGAGGTACTCGCGAGCGCCTGAAGCTTTGCTCTCTGCATTCTTTCCCATGATGTTCATTGCTTTCTCCTAAATCGGTGGACCTTTGAAGACGCCTTCAGAACCACCAAAAATTATCGTTTAACTGATGGCCCGAAGTAGCCCTGCGCTACCTCTGAGCCACTTGGTTTGTTTTTAACGCGCCCGGCGGACCAAGCTATTGGTATCCAAAATCAGTGCCACAGTCCCGTCACCCAGAATCGTTGCGCCAGAGACGTTGGGCACCTTGCGGTAATTGCTCTCAAGGTTCTTGACCACCACCTGGTGCTGGCCCAAGAGCTCATCGACCAGCAACGCCACACGCATGCCGTCGGACTCCACCACGACCATGATGTCACTGCGATTGCTGCCTTCACCGCGCGGTACACCAAAGACCCGCTCCAGCCCAATCACAGGCATGTATTCGTCACGCACCTTGACCAGTTGCGAGCCCTGGGTCACGGTGCTGACATCGGCCGCGTTGACCTGGAATGACTCCACCACCGATGACAGCGGCAAGATATAGACCTCGTCACACACACCAACGGACATGCCATCCATGATGGCCAGCGTCAGGGGCAGGCGGATCGATACACGCATGCCAACGCCTTCAACGGAGTCAATTTCTACCGAGCCGTTGAGCGCCGCAATGTTCTTGCGCACCACGTCCATGCCCACACCACGGCCTGAGACGTCGGTGACCACATCGGCCGTCGAGAAGCCAGGAGCAAAAATCAGCATCCAGACTTCACTGTCAGGCATGCTGTCGGAGACATCCATGCCGCGCTCACGGGCCTTGCGCAGGATCTTCTCGCGGCTCATGCCCTTGCCGTCATCGCGCACCTCAATGACGATAGAGCCCCCCTGGTGCGAAGCCGCCAGCGTCAGCGTGCCCACTTCAGACTTGCCTGCCTTGATGCGGTCTTCGGGCATTTCAATGCCATGGTCCAGGCTGTTACGCACCAAGTGGGTCAATGGGTCGGTGATTTTTTCCACCAGCCCCTTGTCCAGCTCGGTCGCCTCTCCTTGCGTGACCAAATTGATCTTCTTGTCCAGCTTGTTCGCCAAATCACGCAGCATGCGCGGAAAGCGGCTGAACACCGTCGACATGGGAATCATGCGGATAGACATGACTGCTTCTTGCAAGTCACGGGTGTTGCGATCCAGATCTGCCAGCCCAGCAAGCAGCTGCTGGTTGGCTGAAGGATCCAATGCCCGGCTGTTTTGCGCCAGCATGGCTTGAATGATCACCAGCTCGCCAGCCAGATTGATCAGCTGGTCTACTTTTTTCACATCCACACGAATGCTGGTGGACTCCATCTGAGCCATGTTGGGCCGTGTCGCCGCCTTGGCTGCGCTGCCCGCGGGTTTGATGGCTGGGGCACCTGGAGCACCTTCAAAAATGCCATAAGCCTCCCCTTCAGGGAGCAAAGCCGGGCTCAGATGCTCGGTTTCTGGCACCGCAGCAGCGGTCGCCGCCTCCGGTGTCGCAACGGATGCAACGGTTGCCACTGCGGCAGCGGCAGCAGGAGCCGTAATCTGGACCTGCTCCTTGGCGACGTGGAAAGCCATCAAATCCAGGAGGTCATCGTCCGTGGAGTGCGTCTGCACTGCAAACAAGCGCGTTTGCGGTTCATCACAGGGCAGATCCTCGATGTCTCCCAGACCGGGAATATCGCGAAACAGCTCTTTAATGGCATCTACCGACTCCAGCACCTCGACAGGTCCAATCTTGATCTGGAGCTGACGCAAACCGCCGGGAACGGCTGCTGCAGGGGCGGGTGCAGACTCTGCCACCAAGACGGGCTGTGCCACAACCGCTGGAGCCTGTGCAGGCGCTGGCGCCGGAGCTTCTCCGCCTTCACCAGCGGCCAGGCGGCTGATGCGAGCCACCAGATCCGCTGTTGGCATGACTTCACCTTCACCACCAGCCTGATGGCGCGCCAAAAGGCTGCGCGAGGCGTCTGCAGATTCCAGCAGCACATCCACCATTTCGGGGACAGGCGTGATCTCATGGCGACGCAGGCGGTCCAGCAAGGACTCCATCTTGTGCGTCAGCTCAGCAACGTCCGAAAAACCAAAAGTTGCAGAGCCACCTTTGATCGAGTGCGCACAACGGAAAATTCCGTTGAGTTCTTCGTCATTGGCTTCGTTCAGGTCCAGATTGAGCAGCATCTGCTCCATCTGGTCGAGGTTCTCACCGGCTTCTTCAAAGAAGATCTGGTAGAACTGGGTCAGGTCGAAATCGGCTTCTGCCCCGCCTTGATGTGTATCCGCCATTTGGGTTCCTATCTTTTTCCTAGCATCCGCTTGAACTGGTGTTAGCGAATCACCTTCTGCAATACTTCAATCAGACGGTTGGGATCAAACGGTTTCACCAGCCAACCCGTCGCGCCTGCGGCTTTGCCCGCTTGCTTCATCTGATCGCTGGACTCAGTGGTCAAAATCAGAATGGGCGTGTTTTTAAAGCGGGGGTGCTCACGCAGGCGGCGTGTCAGGCCAATGCCATCTAAGCGAGGCATATTCTGGTCAGCCAGCACCAAATCAACGTGCTGCGCTTCGGCTTTTTCCAGGGCGTCCATTCCGTCCACCGCTTCGACCACTTTGTAGCCGGCCCCTGCCAAGGTGAAGGAGACCATTTTTCGCATGGATGGTGAGTCATCAACAGCGAGGATCGTATGCATGTAAAGCTCCAACGGACTTTTAAGTTTTGAATGTATTCAGGCTCTAGAGATCAAAACAGTTCGATCGAACCGGCATCCATCTCGCTTTGCGTGACTGGATTGGGCCGCTCTGGCTGAATGGACATGACTGGCGCTTCCAATTCGTCTTCTTCACGCCCCATGGTTTCCGACGCTAAGCGGAAAGCACACCCCTGCAAAACCCGTGTCGTGTGCCCAATCAGCTGAGTCGCCATATCGTGGAACTGCAATTCAGTGACCGCACTGCGCAAAGCGGTACGGGCGGCATCCAGCCCTGGGTCATCGGCAATGCCATTGCCGGAAAGCAATACATTGGCTTCGCCAAATCGTTCCAGCAAATTGGTCGTGGCATGATTGAGCAAGCCCTCCAAACGGTGCAAGTCCCGCATGACGACCAACAGGGAATCCTGTAATTCGGCCGCAACCATGACAGGCACCTGAACGACAGGTTCTGCTGCAGGTATTTGCGTTGGTTGCATCGTTTCTCCAAGATGGTGGAACCGCAGCATGTCTTCCAGACACGAAAGCAGCCAGTCCGGCTGCCGTCGCTTGCCATGAGCTGTGACTCATGGCATGAAGGAATCCACACCCCGAAAAGTTTGTTCCAAGATGTTTCCAATGATAGCGCCCTCCGCGCTTGCTAATCCAACAGATAAGCCCCTGCTTGTACTTCACCTTGAAGATTCAAAAGCAGACCAACGGTTGGCGGAAATCACTTTACGCAAGGCAGCTATCGCTTGCGAGATCATTTGCACCGACAGTCTGGAGACTTTTTTCGACCTGCTTGAAGCACACACTTTCGACCTGGTCCTGGCCGATTACCACCTGGTGGGCTTCACAGCGCTGGACGCCTGGGACAAAGCGCGCGCACTGCCCAAGTGCCCTCCTTTTCTTCTTTTATCGGGCGCCATTGGAGAGACAGCCGCTGTAGACGCTATCCGCCAAGGCATTGCGGACTACTTGCTCAAAGACGATATGTCGCGCCTGCCCCATGTGCTCTTGCGCACGCTGGAGGTGCATGAAGCGCTCCGCGCCAAGGAGCATGCCATGCTTGAACTAGCCCGCTCTGAGCGCCAGCTGGCAGAACTGACCGAGCACCTGCAGCAGTCGATCGAGCAGGAGCGGGCCGCCATTGCACGGGAGATCCATGACGACATCGGCGGTTCATTGACGTCCGTCAAATTCGATCTCTCATGGATTGGCCGAAATGCGACAGCCCCCGAGGTCCAGAACCATGCCCACGCTGCACTGGACATGCTTGACCATGCCCTGGGTGCCAGCCAGCGCATCATGATGAACCTGCGCCCGCCCGTGCTGGATCAGGGGCTGGTTGCCGCTGTGCAGTGGCTGGCAGAGAATTTTGAGCGCCGCACGGGCATCGTGACTCGATTAGATGCCCCTGCCCACATTGACGTGCCAGCCGACATTCAGGTGGTGGCCTATCGCACCGCCCAGGAAGCTTTAACCAACGTGGGCAAGTACGCACAAGCCTCCATGGTGCACATTGACTTATCCAATACAGAAGGCCACCTCACTTTGGAAGTGCGCGACAACGGTTGCGGCATTTCCCTTGAGCAGCGCAGCAAACCCAAAGCTTTTGGTCTGCGCGGTCTGGCTGAGCGGGCTCGCACAGTGGGTGGCTGGCTGGATATAAGCAGTCAAGTCGGAAAAGGCACAAGCATTATTGTTTCCGTGCCACTCACGTAAGATGCTGCACCAAGAGGCCGAAAAAAGGGAGCACGCTTGATTGATGTTGTGATTTGCGACGACCACGCCGTTTTGCGCCGGGGCATTCGCGACACGCTGTCTGAGGTCACCGACATTCAGGTACACGGTGAGGCCGCAGGCTACACCGAACTACGCGACGTATTGCGCAACACCCCTTGCGACGTACTGCTGCTGGACATCAATATGCCGGGGCGCAATGGCCTGGAAGTGCTCGTCAGCGTGCGCGAGAGCTACCCCGACATTAAAGTGCTGATGGTCTCCATGTACCCTGAAGACCAATACGCGCTGCGCAGCCTCAAGGCAGGTGCACACGGCTATGCCAACAAGGCTGGTGACCCCCTGCAACTGATCGAGGCCGTGCGCACCGTGAGCATGGGCCGCAAGTTCTTGACCCCGGAAGTGGCCCAGATGCTGGCAGACAGTCTGGCGCAGCCCAGCCCTGAGGCACCGCACGAAACCCTGTCTGAGCGAGAAATGCAAACCCTGCAAAAAATGGCCAGCGGCAAACGCCTGACCGATATTGCAGAAGAGCTGATGCTCAGCCCCAAAACTGTCAGCGTGTACCGCGCGCGGGTGCTTGAAAAGCTGCAACTGAGCAACAACGCAGAGTTGACGGTTTACGCCATTCGCAACAATCTGGTCTAAAACAATAGCTTCCAGCGCATAAGGCAAAAGGACTTCAGCATGTTTAGTGCCTGAAGTCCTTTTACCTTATGCGCCAGGCGCTCTTATTTTTTCTGAGTTTATAAAAAACCACCACCAAAAACGGACAGCGTGCGCTCAATCAGGCTAAGGAACGGCTGCTCCATCATCGGCAAGGTAGCGGTAATACCGAGCATGCCCACCGTCAGCGTGACCGGAAAACCCACCGCAAACACGTTCATTTGTGGCGCGATCCGGGCAATCACGCCCATGACCAGATTCACAAACAGCAACAACGCCATCATGGGCAACGCAATCCACAGGGCGCTGGAGAAAACCGCACTGCCCAGCTCGTGCAAACGCATTTGTGCCACGGCTTGCAGAAAAGAGCCGTCGACTGGAAAAACCTCAAAGCTCTTGATCACGGCCATCAGCACAAACAGATGTCCGTTCACCACAATGAAAAACAGCGTGAAGATCTGCACCAAGAAGCGCGACACCGCGCTCAGCTGCGCGCCGCTGGTGGGGTCAAAGAACGAGGCGAAGCTCAATCCCATCTGCAAGCCAATGGCTTCACCCGCCACTTCCATGGACGCAATCACAAGGCGCGCGCTAAAGCCAATCGCCAAGCCAATGCCCACTTGCTGAATCACGCATGTCAATGCCTCGGGGGAATTGACTGCCACCATGGGCTGATCCAGCACCGCCTGGGCGCACACGGCCACCAAAAAGGCCAGCCCCACCTTGACGCGCATGGGAATGGCTTTTTGCGAAAAAACCGGTGCAGCGGTGAACATGGCCAGGGTGCGCAAGAACGGCCAGATAACGGGCGACAGCCACGCCATCAACTGCTCTTCTGAGATACCAATCACGCTAGAACCCTCAGCAAACTGTGCCGCCTTAGCCCAGCGCGTTGGGAATGTTCTCGATCGTGCGGCGGATAAAGTCCACCACCGTACTCAACATCCACGGCCCGGCAATTGCAAACACCAATACAGCTGCAACCAGCTTGGGCACAAAGGACAAGGTGTTTTCATTGATCTGCGTAACCGCCTGAAAAATACTGACCACCAGGCCCACAGCCAAGACCGTCAGCAGCACAGGCAGCGAAATCATCAACAAGAGCGTGAGCGCCTCACGCCCGAAAGTCAGCACCATCTGAGGAGTCATGACACAAACCTTTCAGCGCTAAATGGCAAAACTGGCGGCCAGCGAGCCTACCAGCAGATTCCAGCCATCAGCCAAGACAAACAGCATGATCTTGAAGGGCAAGGCCACCAGCACGGGCGACAGCATCATCATGCCCAGAGACATCAGGATGGAGGAGACCACCATGTCGATGATCAAGAACGGGATAAAGATCATGAAGCCGATCTGGAACGCCGTCTTCAGCTCGCTGATTACAAAAGCTGGCACCACCACGCGAAACGGTGCATCTTCAATCTGCGTGCCGGGCTCCAGCTTGGCCAGACGCGCAAACAGGGCGTAATCCGTCTGGCGTGTCTGGCGCACCATGAAATCGCGCATGGGTGCTTCGGCCTTCTTTACCGCCTCTTCAAACTGCATGGTGTTCTTGCTGTAAGGCAAATAGGCCTCCTGGTACACACGGTCCAGCGTCGGCCCCATGACAAACAGCGTCAAAAACAGCGACAGGCCGATGATCACCTGATTGGGCGGTGCAGACTGCGTGCCCAGCGCCTGACGCATCAAGCTCAAGACAATCACGATGCGGGTAAAGCCCGTCATCATCAGCAAAATAGCGGGCAAAAACGACAGTGCCGTAAAGAACAGCAAAGTCTGAATAGGCACCGAGAAACTGTTGCCACCCGAGCCAGAGCCCACAAGCAAAGGCAGACTGGGCGCAGAAGTTTGCGCCCAAGCGGCTGCCGGCATCAAGCAAAAAGCCGCCAAAGCGGCGGCCGGTGCAGCCCAGTGGGCTTTGGAGGCAAGAAAGCCTAATCGCATGCGAGCTCTCATGGTTGCGGAGGTTGCACCGTCTCTTGGGCTTGCGCCATCGCACCCGAGAAACTGATGGGCGCGGGCTGCGCAGACGCGGGCTGCCCCAACACGTGCAGACAATGAACATTGTGGGCAGTCACGCCCAACACCAAGCAGGTTTTGTGTGCACCTTGCCCCACCTCTACCGTGACCACACGCTGACTGGGGCCCACCGCCACCGATGCCAGCACTTGCGCACTGACAGCAGAACCCGTGCGGGCTATTTGCTGGCGCTGCTGCCAGCGCTTGAGCAACCAGGGCAACGTCGCCAAGGCACCGATCATGATGAGCAGCACCAGCAGCGAGGAGGTAAAGCTGGCGCTACCCACGGCTGACGCGGCGCAGGCGCTCAGAAGGGGTGACCACGTCCGTCAGGCGAATACCGAACTTGTCGTTCACAACCACCACCTCGCCTTGGGCGATCAGGTAGCCGTTGACCAGCACGTCCATGGGTTCGCCCGCCAAAGCGTCCAGCTCGACCACCGAGCCTTGTGCCAGTTGCAGGATGTATTTGATGGGCACCTTGGTGCGACCCAGCTCGACAGACAGCTGCACTGGAATATCCAGCACCATGTTGATGTCGTTCACGGGCACTTCTGTACCAGCTGCACCCGTGTTGTAGGTGGGATTACCAGACAAGGGGCCGCCTTGCTCAGCGTCCAGGGTGGCTTGCCCGTCGTCGGTGGTTTTTTGCTCTTCTAAAGCTTCGGCCCAATCCGAGAAAGGGTCATCACCAGAAACGCTGTCGTTGTTGTTAGGGTCAGTTGCCATTCTTATCTCCGGTCCAATTCGAGTCTACGCCGCGCAGACACTGCTCAATGCGAACGGCGTATTTGTTGTTGTGCGTACCGTACTGGCATTCAAACACTGGCACACCGCCAATCGATGCACGAATACGGGGCTGACGATCCAGCTCAATAAAGTCACCAGGCTTCATGGCCAGCATTTGCTCGACCGTTGCATCTGCACGGGCAAGCTCAGCCACCAGGGTCACCTCGGCCGATTGAATTTCTCGCGTCAGCACTTTGACCCAGCGGCGATCCACCTCAATCGAGTCGCCTTGTGTTGACGAATACAGGATGTCGCGGATCGGCTCCATGGTTGCATAGGGCATGCAAATATGGATAGAGCCAGATACATCACCAATTTCCAGCTGAAACGCGGTCGACACCACGATTTCACTGGGCGTGGCAATGTTGGCGAACTGGGGCTGCATTTCCGAGCGCTGATAAGCCAGCTCCAGCGGGTAGATGCCATGCCATGCTTTTTTGTACTCATCGCTGATCACGTCCACCAGACGATTGATCACACGCTGCTCGGTAGCAGAAAAATCTCGACCCTCAATACGTGTTTGCAAGCGGCCAGCGCCACCGTACAAGGTATCGATGATGCCAAACACCAGTGATGGCTCACACACAATCAAACCATTGCCGCGCAACGGCCGAATGGCCACGATATTGAAATTGGTAGGCACCGCCAGCCGGCGCAGAAAAGCGCTGTAGCGCTGCACACTGACCGTACCGACCGAGACTTCAGGGCTGCGGCGGATAAAGTTAAACAAGCCAATGCGGAAATTGCGCGCAAAACGCTCATTCACAATTTCCATGGTGGGCATACGCCCACGCACGATGCGCTCCTGGCTGGAAATGTCGTAATTGCGGACTGAGCCTTCATCCACCTCTTCGGCATCGGATTTCTGGCGCTCGCCCGTTACCCCTTCTAAAAGGGCATCTACTTCCTCTTGCGACAGAAAAGAATCACTCATACCAATGAATCCTTGCGCTTATTGAATGATGAAGCTGGAAAACAGCACACGGCGTACCACGTTGCCACCACGGCGACGGGGGCGCTCGGCCTCTTCCTCCGCTGGTGCCGCTGTGGCACCCATGCCCAGAGGGCGCGTCACTTCGCGCAAGATATCGGCAGCCAGTTTTTCTTTGCCTTCGCGCAGTAGCAGCTCATCCGCCGTACGTTGCGAAACCAGCATCAACACGCCATTGCGAATGCTGGGCATGTATTGCTTGATTAACGTCGCAGTGGCTTCGTCTTGCAGCTCCAGCGTAATGCCGATCTGTGCGAAACGATCACCGCCTTGGTCTGCCAAATTCACCACCATGTTCTCAAGGGGCAAAAAGGTCGGCACTACAGAGACGGCCTTGGCCGATGACTCTTCACCGTCACCATAAGGGTCATCGTGCGATTTATTGGCTGTAAACAGCAGCACCGCTGCAGCAACGACAACGAGCAAGGCGACCACGGCACCGATAACGATCAATTTCTTGCTCTTGGCTTGTGCCGGAGCGGCGGCAGAGTTGGTTGCGGCCACGTTGTTTTCCTTGATGGATATAAGAAAGTTTGTTTCACCAAACTTGGGCTGAGCCTGCACTCAGCGCTTGTGCTTGCGCATGCAACACAGTCATAGGCTCATTATTGGCTGAATAGCGCGAAATCATAGCCAGAATAAAAGGCTCAAACAGCCGGTAAACAAATCGTCTGAGCTTCTCTGACAGCCCATGCGCTGCGCAAGGCGCGCATGAACATGTCGATCTTAGGCGTACAAATCCAAACCCTGCGCACGCTGGGGGCGCGTTGACGCAACTTCAGCAACGGGAACCGCCACTTGCGCATGCTGTGCTGGCCCACCCTGCCAGGGACCCGACGAGGCCTGCTGGCCTGAAGATTGCTGCTGCCCGCGGTCATCGGCCTGCACCGACACACCCGCCAGTTGCACACCCTGCTGCTCCAGCATTTCTCGCAATTGCGCCACACTGGCATCCAGCATCTCACGGGTCTGGGCCTGATCGGCACGGAAAGTCACGTGCGCCTCATTGCCACGCACACTCACCTGCACGCGCACAGCCTGCCCATCTTTATCCAAGACGACTTCGGCACGCTGCTGTTTGCCCTGCAGCCAAAAGCGCATGTCTTCAACCGGCGCATCGGCTTGCGCTTCGAATGCGGCATCTTGGGTTTGCTGCGTCTCCTGCACGGAATTTTCAGTGAGCCTTGTCCCACTACCCTGCCCTGCAGACAGCCACTCAGCCGCGGCGCCAGCGCTCTTGCCTTCAACACGCTCTGTCGCCTTGGGCTGTACCCCGGCGCTGGCCGCAGCCCACTGCTCAATCTGCCCCATCACCCGATGCAATGCAGGATTGGCCATGGCTTGGGGATCTTCCAGTTTCCACGCCCCTTGCAAAGCAACACGGCCCTCGCTGGCCTGATCGGTCTTCAAGCCTTCGGTCACCGCCTGCGCCACAGACTCAGCAACGTCTGCAGCTTGCGCAAGCAACGCCGATGCTGCCGCCATCGCAGTCTTGGCATCTGCCTCGACAGGGGCATTCAAAGCAGACTGAACCCCGGCAGCCACGGTGGCTACGCTCTGACCCAGAGCCACATTGGGCTGTGCACCCCACATCAAATTATTTGTCAGGACACCCGCCAGACCCGCGTCCTGCCTGGCCTGAAGGAAGCTGCCGTCTTGCAAGGCGGCATCGGCGTCTGAAACATCCAAACGCTGGGTCTGCCCCACCAGGCTGTCCAAACCCCATGCGCCTTGCAGCAGCTCCAGCCCTGGCACATAGGTTGCGTCACTCAAGGGCAACGTGTCGGTATCCATGCCGGCCAGCGCAGACATATTTCCGACTTGCAACGCTTGCGCAAGATCGCCGCCTTCACTTTGCGCACCTTTGAGCAGCTTGGAGAAAGCGGGCGCAGACACCTGCCCGTCTTTGGCTTCTTTGGGTTTTTCTGCCTTATCTGCCAGCTGCGACTTGGCAGCCGCAGGGGCTGTGGTTTGCTGAATGGCCATGGTTTATGCCTCTTGGAATTGCATTCCGAAAGTGCGCCCGATGAACTGCAAAGCTGCGCGCTCATCGGTCTGTTTCTGTTCACGGCGCATTTGCGCCAAAGCGATGTCACGCCGGCGGGTTTCCACTACTTTATTCAAGCTGCTCAATCGCAGCTCAGCTGCCATCAGGCCTTTTTGCGAGGCTTCCAGGCGAATGGCTTGATCCGCTACAACCTTGGTCTGCAAATCGATGGCATGCTGCAGACGCTCCATGAACTGCCGATGGTGAAACATCACCTCTGGTTTCATTGCAGCACCCTCGCTGGCACCCCAGCGCTGCTGCATTTCACTGGCGTAATTGTCGAGCTGCTCCATCTGGGATTTCGCCGCATCGCAGGCGCGCTGACGCTCACGCAGCGCCTGACGCGCTTCGTCTCGTTTACGTACAGCCATTTCAATGGCAATCATCAAAGCATTGAGCGACGACATCCACATCCCTCTCGTTGTCTATTACAGCTAATTCAAAACCGCAGCCATCTCCGCCAGCGACTGCTCCATCGAAGCAGACTCAAACATGGTTTGCTGTAGGAAATTGGCCATTGCTGGCTGCAGCCGTATGGCCTCATCCACCTGCGGATCGGAGCCGTTGGCATAAGCTCCTACTTGTATCAAATCTTTGCTTTTTTGATAGCGCGAATAGACGGCTCTAAAGCGTCTAGCTAACTCGAAGTGCTCGCGACTGACCACGTTGTGCATCACCCGCGATGCCGATTGCTCAATGTCAATTGCCGGGTAATGGCCTTGCTCGGCCAGCGCACGCGACAAGACGAAGTGACCGTCCAGAATGGCGCGCGACGCATCCGCAATCGGGTCTTGCTGGTCATCGCCTTCTGACAGCACGGTGTAGAACGCGGTGATGGAGCCCACACCATTCAAGCCATTGCCGCTGCGCTCAACCAATGCCGGCAGTTTGGCAAAACACGATGGTGGATAGCCTTTGGTAGCCGGAGGCTCGCCAATAGCCAGCGCAATTTCACGCTGGGCCTGGGCATAGCGGGTGAGCGAATCCATGAGCAGCAGCACATGCTTGCCCTGGTCCCGGAAATACTCCGCAATCGCGGTGGCGTAGGTGGCACCTTGCATGCGCAGCAGCGGCGGCGCATCAGCGGGCGCCGCAACGACCACGGCACGCGAACGATCCTGGACACCCAGGATGTCTTCCACAAACTCTTTAACTTCTCGGCCACGCTCACCGATCAAGCCCACCACGATCACGTCAGCCTGGGTGTAACGCGCCATCATGCCCAGCAGCACCGATTTACCCACACCCGAGCCCGCAAACAGGCCCAAACGCTGGCCACGGCCTACGGTCAGCAAACTGTTGATTGCGCGCACGCCTGTATCCAGGCTTTCGCGCACCGGCGCGCGTTCCATGGCATTGATCGGCTCGCGATCCAGTGTCTGCGCCACCACATCGACCAGATCACCAACGTGATCCAGCGCAAAGCCTTGCGAGTCCACCACACGACCGAGCAAACCATTGCCCATGGGCAGACGCAACAAGCCTTTGGCCAGTGAAGGTGCTTCGGTGTCACCAAACCGCAGGGGCGAGACAAATGGCTCGGCAGGCGTGACGGTGGCTCCGCAAGACAGCCCTTGAATGTCACCCGCAGGCATCAAGAACGCTTTGTCGCCAGCAAAGCCAACCACCTCGGCCAAAATGGGCTCCCCACCGGGCATTTGCAAATGGCATTGCGAACCCACAGGCACACGCAGGCCGCTGGCCTCCAGCACCAGTCCCGTCAAGCGGGTCAGCGTGCCATGGCTGTGCAATGGCATGGGCTGGTTCACCCGCTCACTGCCCACACGCAGCATGTCCTGAAGCTGCGCGATGGTAGAGGTGAAGGGGGCGTTGTCAATTGCCATGGTTCGCACCTTCGTACCACGTGGACACCAAGCCCAGCGCTGCCACAGCACGCTGCCAGCGGCGCTCCAGGCTGCCATCAATTTGCGCGCCCTGGCTCTCTACCAGGCAGCCGCCCACAGCCACGCTGGGGTCTGCCAGCCATTCCACTTTGGGATTAGGCAAAGCCGCACGCAAATGTGTTTCCATCTGCTTGAAGTCTTCGGGGTTCAAGCGCACCAGCGCCGGCTTGGTCTCCGCACCCAGCATATCCAGCGCTTCACTCACCACAGGCTGCAGAGCCTGGGGATTGCAACGCAGCTCCTGGCGCACCACCTGGCGTGCAATATCGGTAGCCAGCTGCAGCAGATCGGGGGCCATTTGCTGCTGCAGCCCCTGCAGGGACGATTGCGCCGCGTGCAGTACTTCGTTCAAACGCTGCGCAGTGTCACGCCCCAGATTGTTCTGGTAATCGGCCATGCGCGCCTGCCATTCCTGGCCAGCCTGCTGCTGGCCTTGCTCCAACCCTTGCTGGTAGGCCTCCTGGCGCGCCTGCTCCAGTTGCTGATGCAGCTCTTGCTCAGAAAAAACAGGTGCTGCAGGCGGCGTTTCTTCAGCCACCGTTTCTGGCGGCAATTCTTCCAGCACTTCATCTACCGCAATGTCTGGAGCCTCTTGCGCCACAGGCAGCAAAGCTGGATCCATTGTCATTTCCGGCATCGCAGAAAAACCCTTGCGCGCGCCACTGCTCACACCACCAAAGCGCCACTGGCGAACACGTTGGTTGTCAATTTCTTCGCTGGGAATAAAACGTGTCATATGCGTCTAATCATCAAATCTCTGGCGGGCTTCAGACAAAGCTGTCTTCCGGGCCACCGCCCAGCGTGATCTGGTTCTCGTCGGCCAATCGACGCACCACCTTGAGAATTTCTTTTTGCTGGGCCTCGACCTCGGACAGGCGCATGGGGCCACGGGCATCCAGGTCTTCGCGCAGTGCAGCGGCCGCACGCATGGACATATTGGCCAGAATCTTGTCGCGCACTTCCATCGAACCGCCCTTGAGCGCAACGATGAGCGTCTCGGACGCCACTTCGCGCATCACCAGCTGCAGCGACCGGTCGTCCAGCTTGACCAGGTCGTCGAACACGAACATCTTGTCCATGATCTTTTGTGCCAGATCTGCGTCGTAGTTGCGGATGGTGTCCAGCACGGCCACATCAGAATTGCCACCCAGCAAGTTGATCATTTCCGCGGCCGTCTTCACGCCACCCAGTGAGGTCTTGCGAATCTTGTCGCCACCCGCCAGCACCTTGTAGAGCACTTCGTTCAGGTCTTTCAGCGCCGAAGGCTGAATGCCTTCCAGCGTGGCCACACGCAGCACCACTTCGCTGCGCATGCGCTCGGGCAGTTGCATCAGCACAGCGGCAGCCTGGTCATATTCCAGATGTACCAAGATGGCCGCCACTATCTGCGGGTGCTCGTTGCGCAGCAGCTCCGCCACCGACACAGGGTCCATCCATTTGAGGCTTTCAATGCCGGATACGTCGCCGCCTTGCAAAATACGATCCAGCAGCAAGGCCGCCTTGTCGTCACCCAGGGCACGGCGCAGCACTGCTTTGACATAGTCGCTGGCGTCTTCCACCAGCAGACTCTGGGCCGCGCAATCATCTGTAAAGCGCGCAATCACAAAGTCCACTTTCTCTTTGGAAACACCGCGCATGCGCGCAATGGTCTCGCCGAGCTTTTGTACTTCTTTGGGCGACAGGTGTTTGAAGACCTCGGCTGCCTCTTCCTCACCCAGGGACATCAGCAAAATGGCAGCGTCGTTCAGACCTCGATCATCCATAACAAACTCTTTGTGTTCCGTAGATAGTTAAGCGCACGTTGTCAGGACTTAGTGGCTGTTCTCGCCATTGACCCACGTCTTGACGATATTCGCCACGGCGATCGGATTCTGTTTGGCCAGCGCACGGGCTTGCTCCAAACGCAACTCTTCCACTGTGGGCTCTCCGGGCTTGGCCGGTGGTGCCAGCGCCGGGCGCTCCAGCTCTTCGGCTTCCAGCAGATCCAGCTGCTGCGCCAGCTCTTTCTTCTTGCGCGCCTTGAGCATGGGTCGCACCACACCAAACATCAAAATCAAAGCAGCCAGAACCAGGCCTACGGGCCACAGCACAGACTTGACCAATGCCAGGGTTTCGGGCTGCTGCCACACCGGCAGATCCGAGGCCAGACGCAGCTCCTGCTGGAAAGGCGTGTTCATGAGGTTGACCGAATCGCCGCGCTCAGCACTGAAACCAATGGTCTCGCGCACCAAGGCCAGCATTTGCGCTTGCTGCGCCTCTGACATGGCCTGCGGCAAGGCTGCCGCACCTGGCTCCACCGGGGTACCTGGCAGGTAATTGACCACCACAGCCGCTGTCATGCGCTTGATAGACCCCGTGCTGTTGCGTGTCACTCGAACCGTCTTATCCACTTCGTAGTTGGTGACCGATTCACGCTTGCTGCCAGGAATCGTCAAGATATTGGTGTTCTGACCATTGGCAGCCTGCAGTGTTTGCGCAGCGCCATTGATCGGTGCAGCAGCCGTCTGGGGTGGCTGGTTACTGGTTGCACCAGGCACACCTGTCGGGGGCACAGGTTCTTTTTCACCGGTAGCTTCCAGCACCTGCTGGCTTCGCACCGCGCTAGCTGCCTGACCCTGGTTGGGGGCATGCAACTCAGACGTGGACTCCGAGCGCGAGAAATCCAGTTCCGCAGTCACTTGGGCCTTGACATTACCCTTACCAACCACGGGCTCCAAAATATCCAGAATGCGCTGTGTGTACTGCTTTTCCAGCTGTTGCTGGTACATCAGCTGCTGCACATTCACCGGGCTTTCATCTGGGTTGGTGGTTTGCGAGAGCAGCTTGCCAGAGTCATCCAGCACGCTCACTGCACTGGGCACCATTTCTGGAACGCTCGAAGCAATCAAATGCACGATGCCGGCAATCTGCGTGCGGTCCAGCATGCGGCCGGGGTACAGCGTCAGCAGCACCGAAGCCGAAGGCTTTTGCTGCTCACGGAAAAAACCATTCTGATTGGGCAATGCCAGATGCACGCGGGCGTTTTGCACCGCAGACAAACCGAGGATCGAGCGTGTCAGCTCGCCCTCCAGCCCACGCTGATAGTTCACACGTTCCTGAAACTGTGTGATGCCAAACTTGCTGGCCTCCATGATCTCAAAGCCCGAGACTGCGCCCTTTGGCAAGCCCTGCGTAGCCAGCTTCAATCGCACATCGTGGATTTTGTCTGCGGGGATCATGATGGCGCCGCCACCTTCGGTGTACTTGTAGGGCACATTCATGGTGGTCAGCTGCGCCACGATCGCACCACCGTCTTTGTCACTCAAATTGGTGAACAGCACACGGTAATCAGGCTGACGGCTAAACATCAAGGCAGCCACCAAACCAGCCACAACCAGAGCGGCCACCGCGCCAATCATGATGCGCTGGTTGCGGTCGAGACTTGCTACCCGCTGCGGCCATGCGCTGAGGCTTGTGGCGGGCGGAGTTTGTGCAACAGGAATTTCGGCAACAGCAGACATGTTCTTTCCAGATGGAGTGCTTGGGCTCGACACGGAACCCAACGTGTTGCCGATTATTCAAACTTCCTGCTTTTCCGTTCCCCAGATAAAGCGCCCGTTTCCCCACTTATTTGCGCAGATGCTTTGTTTGCAATTGCCTACGATTGCGCCATCGATCACATAAAGAGATCAAGGAAACACATCATGGACCTTCGACTTCATAGCGCTACCTCACCGTTGACCACACTGTCCAGCGACATGGCCCAGCGGTTGACCAAACCTGTGCAAACCGCAGAAGCTGAAGGCCATGGTTTTAGCTCCGCACTTGAAAACGCGCTGCGCTCGGT
The DNA here is from genome assembly GCF_014836675.1 of Comamonas avium. Classification (GTDB taxonomy): domain Bacteria; phylum Pseudomonadota; class Gammaproteobacteria; order Burkholderiales; family Burkholderiaceae_C; genus Comamonas; species Comamonas avium. The sequence goes on along the minus strand of NZ_JACSQK010000002.1, from coordinate 548,002 downwards.
GAGCACCGCGCAAAACCACTCCACCCATCTGCAAAAAGAAGTGCAGCTGGAAAACCCCTCGGTCAGCCTGGAAGAAACCATGGTTGCCATGCAAAAAGCACAAATCGGCTTTCAAGCCACCTTGCATGTCCGCAACCGCCTGGTTCAGGCTTATACCGACGTCATGAACATGCAGGTCTGAGCACCTGCTTGTGCATGTTGCTCGCCCCCCCGTGGCCAGCAACAGGCCCCAACGCTCACTCTGTAATTTATGGCCGCACCCTTCGGGTTGCGGTCTTTTTTTTGCCTGCATACGTGCGGACATCTCGCGCATAGCGTGGTTCAACACCTTCAAGATATAGATAAAGTGAGCTAGCAGCGCAATATATACAAGGACTTCAGCACTATTTAGCATTGAAATCATTGATACATAAGCGCTAACAGCTATGCAATTAAAACAGTCCTGCCTGCGCCAATAAAAAAGCCCATTCACCTTGCGGCAAATGGGCTTTCGCAAAACCTTGGAGGGTATCGCGATAACAACGTAATGACTCAGTGCAGCGCAGAGGTTGCAGGCATTTTGCCCATGTGCTCCAGCGTTGCCAGCCACGGTTCGGCCAGCACACGAATTTGTGCATCATTGCGCAAAATGCTCTGCATGATGCGTGTCTTTTCTTTGCGCTGCAGTGCCGTCAATTGCACCTCATGGGATTGCACGCGCAATTCACCAATCAGCACCGCACACGATCTTTCGCACTCCATCACAGAATCCCAGTTCTGTTGAATGGCAGCGGACAACATCTGAGCGCTCTTTGCCTCAATAGCCTTGTAGTAATCAAGCAATCTGTTCTCCTGCACAGCCACCACCTCACACGGTTTGATTCGCAGTGGGTCCAATTTCTTTCCAGCCTTGCGCCACGGGCTGCAAAAGCTTAATAACTTCTTCCACCAAAACCACATCATTGTGGGCATTGGCTTTCGTTAATTGGGCCACAGAATAGTCATAAAGCAGCCGCAAATTAGCAGCCAATTCACCGCCCTTTTCAAGGTCCAGGCCCAGCACCAGGCCCTCTTGCAAAATGCGCACAGATTTGTTGATATGGCGACCTTTTTCCTCCACATCACCGCGCTCCATCGCGCCGCGCGTGGCATTAAGGGACTGGAAAAGACCATCGAACAACATCTGGATCAACTGGTGCGGCGAAGCGTTCTCCACACCCGAATGCGCGCCCACCTGGCGGTAGGTATTGGCCTTGCTAAAACCTGGAGATGAAAACATGTTGATCCTTAACTCTTGTTCTATGACGCCTGGCCTGCCTGTCGCAGGGATCACACGCCCATTCAGAAAATTGGTCCGTCGAATACTCAAGCGTGTCCGACTTTGGTCCTTGCGACGTTACTTGGACTGGTTCCAGCTCGTCACCATCTGCGAGACGTAGGAATCCAACGCGTTGAGCGAAGACATCTTCACATCCAGCGCCGTGTACTGCTTGTACAGCCGCTCTTCCAGCGCCTGCGCACGATCATTCACCTTGGCTTGTTCTGCGCCATTGCTTTTGAGTGCTTTTTTCAACGCATCATCCTTGCCGTTGAGTGTGCCCTCATAGGCCAGCAGCTTGTCGGTGAAAGCCTTGAAGTTCACCGCAATGCCACCGTTTTGCCCCATGGAATCTGCTTTTTCCGCAAACAGCCCGCGCAGGTCGTCTACAGAAACAATTGCTTTATCCAGCTTGGTTTCATCCACCGACAACTTGCCGCCTTCCAGCATCTGAATACCGATGGAAGACAAGCTCTTGAACGCACCGCTGGTTCCAGACACACCCATGGTCAGCATACGCAGCGAGTTTTGCAAACTTACCGTGGCGCTATCACCTTGCAACACGCCGGCGCCCGTACTTTGCGCAGCCTCATCCACTTTGCCCGCCTCTGTGCGCAAGCCCTTGGTGGATTTGGACAACAGATCATTCAAGGCGTTGTAGGCATCTACAAACTCCTTGATGTTCTTCTTCATCGTCTCGGTGTCGGCCTTGACCGTCAGCGTCGCGGCATTCGCCGTCACTTCAGATGCAGTAAAGGACAAACCCGGAATGGTGTTGGCAAACGTATTGGAGCTCGACTCCACCACCACGCCATTCAACTCGACCTTGGCATTTTGTGCCGCCTGGGCCTGGTTTTGCCCCAGCTTGGTCAGTGAAGCATCAATATCGACACTGAACGCCTTATCTGTACCGCTTTCCTTGGAACGCATCATCAAGCGCTCTTTGCCGTCCACATCCGTGATCACGGAAGCCTGAATGCCCATGCCCGCCTCATTCACCTTGGCGGCGATCTGCGTCAGGGTGTCAGAGCTGGAAATATCAATTTCCTTGGTCGTCGTTCCCATGGTGAGCTTCATTTTTCCTGAGCTGCCCATGGATTCATCTTTGGCCAATGCTGCAGCACCTGCACCACCAATGACCGTGGTTTGCGACTGCGCCAGCTGGGTCACTTTGATGTTGTAAGTACCAGGCGTGGCAATTCCTGTCATCACCCCTGAGAGGGTGGAATTGCTGGAGCTGATATTCACCGTGTTCCAGGCACTGTCTCGCGCCAGCTTGGAAACGATATCGCCCAGCGTCGATGTCAGCGACTTGATCTCGCCGTAGGTCGAAATCTGGGTCTGAATTCCTTCGGCGCGCGTCTCCAGCTTTTTCAGTGGGGTTTTCTCGGCAGCCACCATTTTTTCAACGATCTCTGCAACATTAAGACCACTGCCGATACCCGCTGATGAAATTGCCATGGTGAAAACCTCCTGAATAAAGTGCGACGTTTTGCCTGAGGTGTCGCGTCACCCTGAGCAGACAGCTTGCACCGCCGCTTATTGTGACGCAAGCCGTTCAGACGCAAAAGCCCAAACAAAACCTGTAGCACCCGCCAATCCATCCGACTTACGAGCACAGCGCAACGCCCCTCGTCATGACTGATGTATCGACACGCCATGGCAAAACTTGAGATGTTTTGACAGCCCCACAGCTACCGCCAGTCAAGGCAAAAAAAGCATTATTTCACGCAGAAAAAAAAGCAGACAACTCAAGCGCTACCAAGATAGAAACCAAAAAAAAGACAGCCTTGTCTGCACAAGGCTGCCATTAAAAGCAAAACGTTCATTCGCTCCGTCCATCCAGCCCCCATGGGAGCCGAATGGACAGAAACCGTGATTAACGCAGCAGGCTCAGCACGTTCTGTGGCAACTGGTTGGCCTGGGCCACCATGGCCGTACCAGCTTGCTGCAGAATCTGCGAACGGCTCAGGTTGGCTGTTTCAGAAGCGAAGTCAGCATCAATGATGCGACCACGAGCGGCAGTGATGTTTTCGTTCTGGATGTCGATGTTCTCAACAGCCTTCTCGAAACGGGTCTGGATAGCACCCAGCTCGCCACGAGCGGAACTGACCGAGTCAATCGCTTTGTCAATACGCTGCAGCGCTTCCCATGCACCAGACTGGGTACCGATATCGAGCTTATCGATACCTACGCCACCAGCGTTGGTAGCCATGGCATTGGCCGCTACCAATTCAATTTCTGCACCGCCCGTCACCTGAGCCTTGACTTCAATGGCCGCCAGTTCACTCTCTTTATCAGCGGTAGCGCGGAAGTTGATTTCCATATCGCCAGAAGTCGCGTTCTTTTCCAGGAAAGCGGTCACACCAGTGTCTGCCGTCTTGGAGTTGATGGCTTCAACGACCTTACCCAAGGCCTGATCCGCCGTCATGTTGGCATCTTTCTTGACAGTCGCGGTGACTGCAGTGCCGTTAGAGCCCGTAATCGTGATGGTGGTGTCTGCAGCAGTCATGGCAGTCGTACCTGTGCCATACAAACCAGCAGCCGTATTACCCTTCACCAAATCGACGTCAACGGCATCAGCCTTGCCGTAGATGGAATTACCCAGCTTGTCCACACGCGTATCGCCCAATGCACCTACGGTAATGTTGTCACCCGCGTTCGCACCCACTTGGAACACGCCGCCAGTGAAGCTACCTTCCAGCAGCTTGGAGCCGTTGAACGTAGTGGTCTTGGCCACACGGTCCACTTCACCACGCAGTTGAGACAGCTCAGCCTGCAGAGCTTCACGGTCGCTCTTGCTGTTGGTTGCATTGCTCGACTGCACAGCCAGGTCACGCATGCGCTGCAGCATGTCGCCCACCTTGCCCAGCGCGCCTTCTGCCGTTTGTGCCAGCGAGATGCCATCGTTGGCATTGCGGGCAGCCACAGTCAGACCACGTGTCTGGGTGCTCATGCGCTCAGCAATTGCCAGGCCAGCCGCATCGTCCTTGGCGCTGTTAACACGCAGGCCCGAAGACAGACGCTGCATGGAAGTGCTCAGCGAACCGCCAGACAGCCCCAGGTTGCGTTGTGCATTGATGGACACAACATTGGTGTTGATGGTCATTGCCATTTGATTTCCCCTTTTAACTAACGCTCACTCTGTAATTGACGGTTCTGGCGATCCCCGCACAAGGAAAAACCCTGCATACAAAGCCTCCAGACCTTCTTTATCAGGCAGTTGACTACCCGTTCTTCAAGAGCCTTGCGCCGCACGTTCAGGTATTGCGCATGGCCCATGTTTGGTAAAGCGAACGTGTCTGGCAGAGAGGCCCTGACACGTTCGCTGTCTTGTTACTGGAGCAGGCTCAGCACTTGCTGAGGCAACTGGTTGGCCTGGGCCACCATGGCTGTACCGGCTTGCTGCAGGATTTGCGAGCGGCTCAGGTTGGCTGTTTCCGAAGCGAAGTCAGCATCGATGATGCGACCGCGTGCTGCAGTGATGTTTTCGTTCTGGATGTCGATGTTCTCGATCGACTTTTCAAAACGTGTCTGGATAGCGCCCAGCTGAGCACGTGCGGAGCTGACCTGGTCAATCGATTTGTCGATACGCTGCAAGGCTTCCCATGCGCCAGATTGGGTGCTGATGTCAATCCCATCAATACCTTTTTCCTGGCCCGCAGCAATATCGTCAATCGCTCCAGCAGCCACCAAAGTACCTCCACCAACACCGGTCACGTCTGCGCCACGGCTGTAAGTGATGGCAATGGTGTCAACTTCACCAGCCTTGTCAGCGGTAGCACGGAATTGAATCTGATTGACACCTGCGGCGTTCTTCTCGATGAACGCTGTTACGCCTGTGTCTGCAGTCTTGGAGTTGATCGCCTCGACAGCCTTACCCAAAGCCTGCTCGGCCGTCATATTGGCATCAGCCTTGATAGTCACCGTTTGGGCAACGGCACCTGCGCCTGCACCTGTGATGCTGATGGTCGTATCCGCAGCGGTCATGCTGGCGGTTGCACCAGTGCCGAACATGCCTGCTGCACCCGTCACATCCGTAGCGGCAATCTCGCCAGATCCATACACCGAAGTACCCAGCTTGTCAGCACGTACATCGCTCAATGCGCCGACAGTGATGTTGTCGCCGGCGTTGGCGCCCACCTGGAACACACCGCCGGTGAAGCTGCCTTCCAGCAGCTTGGAGCCGTTGAACGTAGTGGTCTTGGCAACACGGTCCACTTCACCACGCAGCTGAGACAGCTCAGCCTGCAGAGCTTCACGGTCGCTCTTGCTGTTGGTGGCGTTGCTCGACTGCACGGCCAGGTCACGCATGCGCTGCAGCATGTCACCCACCTTGCCCAGTGCGCCTTCAGCGGTCTGGGCCAGCGAGATGCCGTCGTTGGCATTGCGAGCAGCCACAGTCAGACCACGTGTCTGGGTATTCATGCGCTCAGCAATGGCCAGGCCAGCCGCATCGTCCTTGGCGCTGTTGACACGCAGGCCCGAAGACAGACGCTGCATGGAGGTGCTCAGCGTGCTACCGGACAGGCCCAGGTTGCGTTGTGCGTTGATCGAGACGACGTTGGTGTTGATGGTCATGGCCATGATGCGATTCCTTACGTGCTAACGGTGTTCAATGAATGATTGCTTGGTCTGCCGGAGCATGGCCTCAGGCCTCTATGTGCCTTAGTTGGCAGCGCTTCTTTGGTTAAGTGCTGCATGCCTGCTCCGTACAAGACTGTTATCGGATCACTATTTTTTTTCTTTAGCTTTTTTTTCATTACTCCCCAACTTCCCTCTGAGGAATGGCATCACCGCCAGTGATCACTGCATGCAAAGCCCCAAGAAAGTAGGTAAACCAAGCGCTTATTCACGGTATGTGGATGGCGTTGTCAAGGAAGAATCGTCCCCATCGCTAGCGTTGCCTGCTACGTATTCGTGCCTATGGTGCCTGTAGCGATGCAAAGCAACCCGCTTTTCCAAAGGAAACACAGCAATGGCCGCAACTATCAACACCAACATCGCCTCGATCAACGCGCAGCGTAACCTTGCGCTGTCGGGCCAGTCTCTCAACACGACCATGCAGCGCCTGTCGTCTGGCCTGCGCGTCAACAGCGCCAAGGACGATGCGGCTGGCCTGGCAATTGCTGAGCGCATGAATACCCAAGTCAAAGGCCTGACAGTGGCCTCGCGTAATGCCAACGACGGCATCTCGCTAGCGCAGACCGCCGAAGGCGCGCTGGGCAAGGTGGGGGACATGCTGCAGCGCATGCGTGAATTGGCTGTGCAGGCCGGTAACGCCACCAACAGCGCCAGCGACCGCAAGGCACTGCAGGCTGAAGTCAGCCAGCTCAGCGCTGAAATTGACCGGGTGGCCAAGCAAACCAACTTCAACGGCACCAAAATTTTGGACGGCAGCTTTGCTGGCGCCGTCTTTCAGGTCGGCGCTAATTCAGGTGACAACATCACGCTGGGCGCACTGGTAGATACACGCTCGTCACAGCTGTCATCGGTGTCGTATGCCAAAACCGAAGAAGCAAGCGTTGGAACAGCCACTCCGATCGCGGCAGGACAGCCTTTGGCGGATTTCACCGTACCGTCGGTAGGAGACATTGGCATTCAGATCACTTCTGGCGGCACCACGACCACCGTGTCCTTGGGCAAGCTGCCTGCCGCGGACAGCCCCCAACAGCGTTTGGGCCAAGTGGTAGAAGCCATCAATAAAAAGAGCGCTGATACAGGTGTCAGTGCGTATTTGACCAAGATTGAGGGCACCGAAAACTATAAAGTCGAGTTCATGTCTGAAAAGCTTGACGCCAATGGCGGCCCCGTACAAGTTCAGTTTGGCAGCATTACTGATCCAGCTGATCCCACAGGAACATTTGGCAGCCCCGGGGCAGACTTTACAGCCGCAATGACTGGCTTAGACACTGCGAACATTAACATCGCCGGTGGTACTGCTGGCGCAAGCTCAGTGATGGATGCGCGCGGCATTGAAGATGTGGATGTCAGCACCCAGTCGGGCGCATGGGTGGCGCTCAAGAAGATTGACAGCGCAGTTGACCAGGTCAACGGTGCGCGCGCCACACTGGGCGCAGTACAGGCCCGGTTTGAGAATACGGTGAACAACATCGACATTCAGGTAGAAAATCTCTCTGCCGCACGCGGTCGTATCATTGACGCCGATTTTGCGGCTGAAACTGCCAACCTGAGCCGCACACAGATTCTGCAGCAAGCTGGCACAGCGATGGTGGCGCAAGCCAACCAGATCCCGCAAAACGTGCTTCAGCTGCTGCAAGGCTAAGCCTAGCAGGCTCCATTTCTGAGCCAGGGCATAACCGCTTCAGCGTCTATCATTGGCGCCGAAGCGGTTTTTTTATTAACTTTTACACCCCGATTACCTATGACAACCCCCTCTATCGACCAATTCATTGACAACTTTCTGACCGCCGTGGATTTTCAAGAAGTTGTTGAAGTAACGCCAGAGACCAAACTCCAAAGTCTGCCCGAGTGGGATTCACTGGCGGCTTTGGGAGTGATCGTGATGTTTGACGTGGAATTTGGCAAAGCCATTACAGGCGACGACCTTAAAACTTGCACGACGGTGGCTGACCTGCACAAGCTGCTGGGCTAAGAATCCACACACTAAAGGACTGCCCATGGCGCTTTCCACTTTGCACAACGTACGCTTCGCAGGCATGGCGAGCTGCGTTCCACACCGCGTACTGGACAACATTCGCGACTGTCCACCTTCGCAACGCTCAGAGCGAGAGCGCTTGGTACGAAATATCGGCATTAAGACGCGGCGTATCTGCCCTGAATGGCAGACCTTTTCAGACTTGGCCTTGGTAGCTGCAGAAAAGTTACTGGAAGAGCTGCACTGGCATCGCGAGGAAATCGACGCGCTGATCGTCGTAACCCAGTCCCCCGATTACCTGATCCCCTCCACTGCCATCATTTTGCAAGACAGGCTGGGGCTGTCTCAATCAACCATTGCTTTTGACGTAAATCTTGGCTGCTCCGGCTACCCATTCGGCCTGCATCTGCTGGGCAGCATGATTTCTGCTGGCGGTGTGAAAAAAGCCCTGTTGCTAGTTGGTGACAAATGCGCCAACGTTAAGGACCCACTCTTTTCAGACGCTGGCACCGCCACAGCATTAGAGTTTGATCCTGACGCACCACCGATGTATTTCGACCTCAATAGTGATGGCCGCGGCAAAGGAGCGATCATGCTGCCAGCCGGCGGCCACCGCGAACCCTTTGGTGTACAGCACCTGATTCCAAAAAGGGACGAACACGGTGTAATGCACTGGCCTGCTGACCTAATTTTGGATGGCCCGGCTGTATTGAGTTTTTCTACCCAGCAAGTGCCACCTGCTGTGGAGCGATTACTGCAATACGCGCAAGTAGATAAGGCAGAAATCGACTATTTTCTTTTTCACCAAGCCAACCGGATGATCAACGAGACCATCCGCAAAAAGCTGGGGCTTAGTGCTGAGAAAGTGCCATCCACTTTGCCAGATCTAGGCAATACCAGCGGCGCATCGCTAGCGGTCACCATGACAGCGCGGCTGCATGAAACCCTCTCCACGCGCGGGCACAAGCTGCTGCTTTCTGGATTTGGTATTGGTCTTTCGTGGGGTTCCTGCATTCTTGATTTAGAAAATGCCGTCTTACCTCCCATGCTGGAAGCATGACGCAATGACGCCCACTTTCAATCCATTTTCTCTGGCGAGTCACCGCATATTGGTAACGGGCTCATCTTCAGGTCTGGGTAAAACCATTGCATTGACTTGTGCTCGCATGGGGGCAGAAATCATCTGCACTGGCCGCGATGCCCAGCGCCTGGCGCAGACACTGTCAGAATTAAAAGCAATCTCGCCACATGCACACCAAGCCATTGAGGCAGATCTGACAAAAGCCTCTGAACGCGATGAATTGGTCGCGCTTGTTGGGGCGGGAGGCACTATTAATGGCGTGGTTCACAGTGCAGGCATTTCACGCCTAAGCCCTGTACGCATGATGACTGAGCAGCACCTGCGTGAGGTTCAATCTATTAATGTAGATGCCCCCATGTTACTGACCCAGGCTCTGCTAAGGCGCAATTTAGTAGCTGCAGATGGTTCTATGGTGTTTATTGCCAGCATTGCCGCACACATTGGCGTCCCTGGTGTTGCCGCCTATTCGGGTACCAAGGCAGCGCTACTGGCCATGGTGCGCTGCTTGGCCATGGAGGTTATCAAACGCCGCATCCGTGCCAATTGTCTCTCCCCCGCACTGGTCGAAACCCCGCTACTGGAAGCCACCGCCACCATGATCGGCTCTTTGGAGCAAGAGCGTGCCAACTACCCGCTGGGCTTTGGTAAACCTGAGGACGTGGCAAATGCAGTGGTTTTTCTGCTGTCTAACGCCAGCCGCTGGATCACCGGAACAACACTGGTCATGGATGGAGGTCTGACCATTAGTTAATTCATCCACACAGCACATATAAAAATTCATGGACAACATTCTCATTATTGGTGCTGGTGGTTGGGGGAGAGAAGTTCTTGCTCAGATGCAAAATGACCCCTCCTTCAATATCTCGTGGACTATCAAGGGGTTTCTTGATAGCCGCAAAGACATTCTCCAAGCATATGACTGCAATATTTCAATCCTAGGAAACCCATTAACTTATGAACCGGAGTTAGGGGATGCATTTGTTTGCGCTCAAGGGAATCCAAAAGATCGAAAAGAATATTCACAACCACTTTTCTTGAAGAATGGTAAATTCTTTCCAATTCTTACCAGAAGTCATATCTCCCCACGCGTAAAAATTGGTCATGGGGTTTTTGTTGCGGAATACGCGCAAATAGGGCCGGATGTGATATTGGAAAATTTCTCCAATATTTCCAGCCAAACCATCCTAGGCCACGATGTGCAAGTCGGAGAATATGCACAGATTGGAGCCATGTCATTTATTGGTGGCGGAGCCAAAATAGGACGATTTGCGACCATACATCCTCATGCGACTATTCTTCCCGGTGTCCAGATAGGAGAGGAAGCTATCGTTGGAGCTGGTACTGTGGTTATTAAGGATGTCCCATCAAAAACAACTGTTTTCGGAAATCCTGCGCGAACCATATTCTCATCGTAATTCAGTCAGTTCCATGCAATCCATACTCAGCCATTTTCATTACACCGACCCCGGGATTCTTGAACAAGAGCGAAGCAAAATATTTCGTCAGCTTTGGCTTTTTGCTTGTCTGAGTAGTACTTTGGCCGCTCCCAATGCGTATGCCTCTCTCTCTTTGGCTGGGCAGCCTGTACTGATTCAAAATTGCAATGGAGAAATTAGAGCTTTTAAAAATCAATGCCCGCATCGCCTTGTGCCCTTGCAGGCTGAAGGATTTGGGCAATCTCCCATGCGGTGCCCTTATCACGGCTGGACATTCAATAATGATGGGTCGGTTAAAAGCATACCCCACGAATCTAATCTTTACAATTTTTCCTCAGAAGAAAGAGAAAAATTATGCATGAAACGTTATGCAGTAGAGATCGTGGGGAACATGATTTTCATCAATCTCAGTGAAAATCCATTACCGATCGAAAAGCAATTCACCCCAGAAATTCTCGACAAATTACGGGATATATCCACGCATTTCTCTGCACAAACAGCTCACATAACAGTTGAAGTTGACTACAACTGGAAGCTTCAATATGAGAATGTCTTAGATTACAACCATGTTCCGTACGTTCATCCCCAGTCATTTCTTCCTTTATTAACAAAAGACAATTCCTCGAATTTAACAAAAAAGAAAATCGAGCAGCCATCTATTCCATTTTTTCCCGATGTACCCAGCACGCTAAATGCTCAAAGCTACCACACCAGGGCAGCATTGAAAATCCCCCCTCAACCATGGCACTCTATGGTTGATCGCTATGGCGAAGGCGGGTTTTTCGAGAATTTCTTTCTTTTCCCCAATGTGAATTTCAATTGCGCAGAGGGCATGGTTTTCAAGATTGAACAATATGAACCCTTGACCCCAAGCCGTACAGCTGTTCGATTCACAATGGCGGTTGCAAAAGAAAAACAACGTATTCGTGCATTACCTGCAATTTTGAGTGGATGCATACGCAATGATGTCAATGTGCTTCATGAAGATCGAATGTATCTTGAACGCTTGCAAAAAGGCCTTCATGCGGGAAGCCCCAAAGTTCATCATGGGCAATATGAAAGATATCTTATATCTTTCGCACAGGTTTATGAAAAACTCTTGAAGGGAGAGCGTCCATGGTAATTACAGAAAAAATAAAAGAATCTGTTCACATCATAGGTTACGGCACTCTTTTTGATGAAATCGTCGCAGACAAAGCCGCTTATTCTATTTCTAGCGAGCTTATTTCTCACAGCATAGAAAGCATTGCTTCATTAACCGAAAATTCATCCGCTTCTATTTTTTCTAAAATTCCACAGAAGTCCCTTGTTTTCGTCGCACTTGATGAACATGCACTGAACTACATACGCTTGGAGCAGCTGTACATGCCTGCCAAGCTTGCTGGCCACAAGTTAATCAGTCTTATTCACTCCAATGCTTATGTTTCACCCAGCGCAAAGATTGGTGAAAACGTGCATATTGGCTCTCACTCCATCATCAGCAGCAAGTGCACGTTGGGAGCCAATGTATTAATTTCCTCTCAAGTACGCCTGGAAAATAGTGTGCAGATAGGTATGCATTGCTTCATCGGTGCTGGTAGTAGCGTTAGCTCTCAAACAAAGATTGGACGTCATTGTGTGATTGGAAGCAATGTACATATTGGTAAAGATTTGGAAATAGGCAATCACTGCATCATTGATCAACCAGGAACCATATGGAATAAGCCACTTCAGGATGGCGCTTTCTTGGAACCTGGTTTTCAGACTCCAGCCTTGATAGCTGGGATTGGCTACTCTTTCCGTACTTTTTAAAGTGCCTGTTAAATAAATATCAAATTTTCAGCATCAATAGCAACCCAGGAATATAAATGTCTACACCTGCAGAAGCCTCACATACTACTTACGAAGACCAATATTTTGAAACCATAAAAAAATTGGAAACAACCCCTAGCAGTCTTCTGCTTCGTAAAAAAGCTGCATATTTATCTCTATTTCTTGGAAAAATTGATGAGGCCTATCACTGGTCCGTCAGTTTGAATTTTTTTCACGACCCATCTTTACAAAAAATTCGCCAAAAAAGAATTGAATTATTTAAGAAAAATTTAACGCCAGATAATGATTACCGAGTCACGCAAGGAATTTTTTCATTAACTGAAAACAAAAATAATAAAAATCCTCATGAAGAAGAAGTTTGGAATAGCAATCCCCATCGTGAGGATTTAATTAAAAAAATTCTCTCCTGGAAGTCTGTTAATTTTTATAAATATAAAATTTTCTCTAAGACATCCATCAAGAAAATTAAAGAATCTATTGCACCATGTTCATACGAACCCGGCGCTGCAATGGATTATCCAGGCGATTACAAGAATTTCCCAAATATAATTATTGGATATTGGTATTACGCAGGATTCATCTATCATAAAGAAAAGACTATTCCTGTAATTTTCAGATTGCCAGAATATCCCAGCGACGATCAAGAAATAGATTTCTTCACCGAAGAAGACCTTTCGTTGGATATCCAAGGTGGTGAATCTATTATTTGCTATTTTTCCCAAAAGCCTGAAACACAAGATGCATGGCTGGAGTGCAAATTAAAAATCCATTCTATCTTCTCGCAGAATAATCAGCAGTTTGGATCCAAGTATGCTTTCTACCAGGGCCACGAAGCATGGGGTTTGCCTGGGCAGCGCCCCACACTAGAAAGAATCAAAGAATATTCGTTAGAAAAATGGATTCAACCTCATCACGACATTCTTGATATAGGCTGCAATATCGGCTGCTTTGGCATTGAGGTTTCTAAAATATCCGCTCAATATACTGGGTTCGACATTAATCCTGATTTGATCGAAATTGCTAACACCCTTGCTCTGAACAAAGAAATAAAGAACTGCAACTTCCTCACCACTGACTTTCACAGCTTCATCAAAAACAACGATAAAAAATACGATTTTATTTTCTCGTTCGCTGTTCATGGATGGATCGGATTGCCCATGAAGGGCTATGTTGAAATACTGCAAAACTTACTCAACCCCAATGGTTTTGTTTTGATAGAAAGCCACGATGTAACCAATGATGCCGAACTTCTTAAATTCTTCCGAAATATGCCAGCCTTCTTAGAAGCTAAATTTTCAATTATTCACCAGGGCATTCTTAAGGACGACAACAAAAGAAGACGTTCATTCTTTATTTTCCAATACAACAAAAACGAATAACAATCATAATCTCATAATTAATCGCGCCATATTGGCGCGATTTTTATAAATAACTTTAAAATGAATACAGAAATAAACCATCAGCATCACCAGATTTCTTTGGGTCAGCCACCTGCAGAAAAAATAAGTATTTCAAAATCAGACATGATGCGCTGTATTTATAGTTTTTTTGACAAGAAGCATATTGATCGAGTTTATTATTTTATTCAATGCTTAGATGATGATTCGAAAAAAAATCTCCCATCCTGGGTCACAGGAAATTTAGAAAATCTTTTAAAATACGAAAAGGAATATTTAAGAATTCACTTTAATCCCATACAGTTCCGGAAGCGATTAACTGAGATAAATCCAGATTTTTTATGGAAAAACACCATTAATTTAAATGGTGGCAATGCAGCCTTAGATATCTTGCTACATACAGCAACTCAACATGGGCAAGAAATAAAAATTATAGAAAGAATATACGCAGACAGAGTTAATATTCAAGAAATTGAAACTCTTCAAACGCTTATAAAAACTGAAAATCTTCAACTTAAATCAGCAAAATCCCTCGGTGTGCTTCAGAAGGGCGACTATTACTTCTGTTTTGATGAATATATAGAAAATGGACGCCACCCGGATTTAGAAGAATTCCAGGATACATGGCATAAAAAGTCAATCATCCATCTCTGGAACACGGCCTCCGCCAAATTCACTTCAATATTCAACGAAATCCCAATTGATAAAAAAAGAATAACACTATTACTTTCAGAAAAAAATAAAAATAATAACGCGTCTGTCAATAACTATATTGAGAATATATTTTCAATATCTCAGAAATCTCGCTCATTCATTTATCACAGCGACCTTCACAGATTTAATATCTTAATTCTGCCAAAAGATGATTTCCGAATTATCGATTGGGCTGGCTGGGCAATTGCTAAAGTTGGCATGGGCTACCCTGTCAAGAGAAGAACGAATACTATTGATTATTTTTCGAACGAGACAATATCCAAAATCGTACACTCATATTTCGTGGAAACAACTGGCGTAAGTTTGGAAGAATTTACTGCAAATTTTGTACTATTTAATGCACAGTATTCACTAGACATTGATCCAGAATTATCTTATCGATTTTTGAATTATTTTTCAGATGTGTTTTTCATGAAACAAAGTTCATAGAAAACTCTAAATCAAAGAAACTTATCAAATATCAATACCCAGGCACTTGTATCATGCTTCAAAAACTTAGCACATTTGATCTAATAAATTCAACCTATATCGCCCAAAGTATTTACACACTCATAAAAATAGACATATTTGATAAGCTGATTGCCGGAAAATCCTCATCCCAGAACCTTGCCAACTCATGCAGCATCAATGCTGCAAAGTTGCAAATATTATTAGATTTGGCAGTTTCAATGGATTTCCTTGGTCAAAAGGATAATTGTTACTTCCTAAGAAAGAAGGGGATGAATCTAACACGAGCGGTCAATTCATGGGAACGTGACTATTTCACTATTTGGGCTGAGGGATTGCAATCTGCGGCAGCGCAAACTCCAGCATGGTTAACACAGGACATGAATGCCTATGAGGCGGCGAATGGAGCCACTATCTGGGAGCACTACCGCACCAATCGCGCGCTAGGCAAATCATTTGAAAAATTTCAGGATCGAATTTCTCACTTAGCACATCTTCCTGAATTGACGAAAATCATTCAATTGCATGCAGGCGAACGATTTTTGGATATTGCAGGGGGCAAAGGTGCATTGGCCTTTCAACTGGCTATACAAAACCCTCAAGCGGTGGGTGCAGTGCTTGATCAGCCCCATATGGAACCTATATTCCAAGAACATGCACTAGAAGTCGCAGAGCAAGCTGGGGTGCCGCAAGTAACATTTATTGTTGGCAACATGCTCAAGCACATTCCCACAGGATTCAACACCTATTTGATTAAGCATACTTTGCATGACTGGGACGATGAATCAGTTTGCACTGTCCTCATGAATATTGCTCAGGCAATGGATTCATCTTCCCGGCTACTCATCATTGAAGGCGTCAAACAACCTCAGCACAAGGACAATGTGCTCATGCAGGCCCGTGCTTATGAACAAGCCATCTGGACTTGCGGAAAATTGAGAACGCTTTCCGATTTCGAAAATTTACTTCAACGTTCTGGATTGAAAATACGAGATATGCAAGAAACCAATGTATTTGATCTCAGCATTCTGGAATGCATAAAACAGTAAATTAATCCTGTGCTTTTACTGCATCAGTTATTACATCGATTATTCGCTGACACTGATTTTGGCTCATGCCAGTAAAGAAAGGCAATCCTAATACGGTCTGTGTCAGTGCTTCAGCATTTGGCACTGCCAACGACAAGCACCGATGCTGTAATGCATCCATGTGATGCAGCAGGGGCTGGTACCAGCGGCGCGTCATGACATTGCCTCTTTGGCATGCTTGCTCTAATGCATGGCGTGCAGCCATATTAGGCAACTTGGCGCATAGCAACGTAGGTGCTTTTAACGGTCCTCCGGAGCCCTCCGCCTGCCAAGACAAGGTGTGATCACTGATTAGGTTTATTTTTCTTATTAAATCACCCTGTAACTCACGTCGTTTGCTGGCATAAATTTCCCATTTTTTCAAAGAAGCCAAGCCAACAGCTGCGTGGTATTCGCTCATTTTGGCATTAGTTCCAGGAGCGACTAGAAAACCGGAAGGCACAGAAGCAGAAGAATTAAGATTGATACCAAAATTGGAAAGCTGGCGTACCTTATTAGCTAGATTTGGACGAGTGGAGATAACCAATCCTCCTTCACCCGATGGCAAGCTTTTCGTGGTGTGCAAACTGAAAACCAAGGTTCCTTCTGCATTTTGCAGCGATTGGCTGCCATATGCCGCTGCTGCATCTATGACGACCGGCAAACCTGTATCTCGTTCAAATTCTTGCCATGCCTGCATGTCATGCGGCATGCCAAACGTGGCTACAGGCAATACAGCATCTATGCGCATGCGCTCGCAAGCAGCACGCGCAATTTCAGGTGTGAGCATCCATGTGCTCGCATCCACGTCCGCAAGCACCGGTTGATGCCCAGCTCGGATCACTGCCGTGGCCGTAGCAACAAAGGTAAAAGCAGGCAGTAATATGCGGGAGCCCGAAGACAGATCGAGCGCTTGCAATACCAATTCCAAGGCAAGCGTTGCATTTGCAACGGTGACAAGCTGCTCTTTCGGCACATCGAACTGCACAGAAAACTCTGTTTCCAGCTCCTGGACCAAGGGACCAAAGTTCGAATATTGCCGAGCTTTGTGCATGCGCTCAAGCCAGGGCAGCAGCTCCTGCGGAGACGGCATATCCGGAACCAAAAGAGGTATCCAGGTCGACTCTTTTCGCTCACTCATGACATCGTTTCCGTGTCAGCAAGCAATGAGCTCAAAGCAGTCTCGGTACTTAGCGCTTTGCGGTGACCATGTAAATAGTTCAGCCACATAAGCCGATAAGCCTTCTCCAGCTCCTTCGTGCGGGAACCATAGTCCATCAATACAGATTTTTTAAGGCAAGTGCGCGACTGCGCCCTTATTTGCACCAGACGCTGTGGCGAATTCATTAAGCTCAGCGCCGCATCGATGTAGCTCTGCGCATCTTTGGCGACTTCGCCCAGAGGGGCAAGCTTTCCGCGCAACATGCGTGCCGTGGATGCATCTACAGCGCGCACAGCATCCATGGCAACAATAGGCAGGCCCATCCACAAAGTATGCAAAGAAGTCGTGCCTCCGGATATGGGCGAAGTGTCCAGTGCAACATCGGCAATGTGACCCAGCTCCATAAAGTTTCTCAACGGTTGCTGCTGCAGCACTGACACGCGCTCCAATGGCATACCCGCTGCTTGCACGCGCGGCTGCATATGCGCCTGGGCTGCGTCCGCGTTTTCTTCTTTGACCACAATAATGAGACGAGCGTCGGGGCGTGCCTGCAATATCCGAGCCCATATCCGCAGCGTCGCATCGGTAATTTTGGCAGAGTTGTTGAGCGACACCAGGGTGGGATAGCCGTTGCGCAGCATGGGAGGCTCTGCAGATAGCGGCGCATACGCAGGCGGCACATAGCTAGACATGCAAAATAAGTAAAACAACGCTTCTGAGTAATAACCACCATGGCCTGGAGGTGCTACGCCAGCATCCACCAGCCGGTAGTCCATTGCTTTCATGCCCAGTGTCTGCATATAACCCAGCCAGGTCACTTGCACGGGCGCTGCGCGCCGGGCAAATACACCCAGGCGATGGCCATGGGTAAAGCCGGACAAGTCCACCAGTACGTCGATGCCGTCCTGCCGGATTTTTTCGCAGACCGTTTCATCACTGTCAGCCTGTATCTCATGCCAGTGCGGCACCAGGGCGCGCATTTGCGTGGTGACTTGATCCGAGGGGCCGTTGGAATAAACATGCACCTCCACATCATTGGGGTTGTGATGCTCGAGCACCGGCTGCATGAAAAATGCCACGGAGTGCTCTCGAAAGTCTGCCGTCACATAGCCAACTTTGAGTCTCTTTCGCGGATTGCGGTCTGCCACTTTCAAGGGTTTGGCATTGCGCGTGAGCGGATCGGCAAAGCGTTTGCCCCAGTCTCGGGCCATTTGCAGTGCTTTCATCGGGTCGCGGCTGGTGTGCGCATGCAGGTAGGCGCGCAGCATCCAGTCGCCACTCTCCGATGACTTCTTCACGACTTTATCAATCAGATCACATGCCTGTTGCTGCTGCCCCATGCTGAACAACGCCAAAGCCCGCAAGCGATTGGCCGCATGCAATTGCGGGTTCAAGGCAATGGCAGTTTCCAGTGCGGCAATGGCATCGGTCCAGTGCGCCATGCGTGTGTAGACGTGCCCAATCAGAAGCCACAACTGAGCATCAGCCACGTGCTCCTTGGCCAGCAGCATCAACTGCGTCAGTGCTTCCAGAAATTGATGCTGGGGCACTAGCGTGGTGTTGATTCGATGCAACTCCTGCTCCAGCGTCACTGGGGCAGCAGAAAAAATGGGGGCGCTCATACACAGTACTCAAGAAAATGGGGTGATCTGCCGATAGACATATATCTCCAGCCTATCCGAGCTTGACTCCCTCAGGCCCAACCCAAACCAAAAAAGAAACGCTGGCTTTTGTGCCAGTTCCGTCTTTTGATTGGCATTCAGTCTGACAGAATCACCACCATGCTTGTCCTTATTGGTTACATCATCGCCTTCGGCTGCGTCTTCGGTGTTTACGCTCTTCATGGCGGAAACATGGGCGTACTGGGCAAAGCCCTCCCATTCGAAATGGCCACCATTGGCGGCGCAGCGATTGGCGCCTTCATTGTGAGCAACCAGCCCAAGGTGCTCAAAGCCACGATGGCGTCGATTCCTTCAGCGCTCAAGGGATCCAAATTTACCAAAGCACGCTTCATGAGCTTGCTGGCCTTGCTCTATGACTTGCTGCAAAAAGCCCGAAAAGAAGGGTTGATGGCCATTGAAATGGACGTGGAAGAGCCTGAAAACTCTGAAATCTTTCAAAAATATCCAGACCTGATGGCCGATCACCATCTGGTCGAATTCATTACCGACTATCTGCGCATGATGGTGTCGGGCAATCTGAATTCACATGAGATCGAGTCCTTGATGGACAACGAAATTGAAGCCCACCACCAGGAAGGTCATCGCGTTGTCGTGGCGCTGCAGCGCCTTGCCGGTGCGCTGCCGGCCTTCGGTATTGTGGCTGCGGTGCTGGGTGTGGTGAACACCATGGGCTCGGTTGGCCAGCCCCCTTCTGTGCTGGGCGGCATGATTGCCTCTGCACTGGTGGGTACATTTTTGGGGATCTTGCTGGCCTATGCGCTGGTCGAGCCTTTGGCAGGGCTGGTTGAACAGCGCCAGCAGGACGGTCACAAAGAGTTCGAGTGCATCAAGTGCACCCTGATTGCCAGCATGCAAGGCTACAACCCGCCCACCGCCATTGAGTTTGGCCGCAAGGTTCTTTACTCAACCGAACGTCCCGGCTTTCTGGAGCTGGAAGAGCACGTCAAGAGGAAGTAAGCGATGCCGCCCCCAAACGCCCCCGGCGGTGCTCAGTCCGGTGCAGCTAATGAAAAGAAGCTGCAGCCCATCATCATCAAGCGCATCAAGAAGGGTGACCACGGCCACCATGGCGGTGCGTGGAAGATTGCCTATGCCGACTTCATGACGGCGATGATGGCGTTCTTTTTGCTGATGTGGCTGCTGGGCTCCACTTCCAAAGGTGATCTGCAAGGCATTGCCGCTTATTTCAACTCACCACTTAAAGTGGCGATGAACGGGGGTGATGGCTCGGGCAATAGCTCCAGCATCATTCCTGGCGGTGGTACTGATTTGGCGAAGGTGCATGGCCAGGTCAAACGCTCCGAGGCGGATGAAAACGACCAGAACCGCAAAAACATGCGCCAGCAGCGTGCACAGCAGGATGCCCAGCGCATCAAGGCATTGCGCGCCAAGATTGACGCGATGATCTCCAGCAATGCCACGCTAAACGAATACCGGTCACAAATCCGCATGGACGTGACCCCCGATGGCTTGCAAATCCAGATTGTGGATGAACAAAATCGCCCCATGTTTGACATCGGCAGCGCCATCGTCAAGCCCTATATGCGAGATATATTGCGCGAAGTTGGCTCTGCGCTCGGTGGGGTGGAAAACCGCATCAGCCTGGCTGGCCACACCGATGCAGCGCCGTACGGCTCGGGTGACAAAGGCTATAGCAACTGGGAGCTGTCCACAGACCGCTCCAACGCTTCGCGCCGCGAGCTGGTCTCGGCCGGTATGCCCAATGACAAGCTGGCGCGCGTAGTAGGTTTGGCGGCCAGCGATTTGCTCTACCCTGACGAACCACGCGCCGCACAAAACAGGCGTATCACTATTACCGTGCTCACGCACGAGGCAGAAGAGCGTTTGCTAGGCAAGCAAACCCCATCTGTCTACCAAGACAGCAAATTGAATACGGAAAAGCAGGAGAATCACCCTCCAGCATCGCAAACTCCGTGACAATTTGTGAAATCGGACGAAACCCGTGCTTTGCACAGGCTTCATTCAGTGCATATTTGACCGAAAGGGTCCCCCGTGGCTAACAATGCCCTTCGCTTTTTGATCGTTGACGACTTCTCCACCATGCGCCGTATCGTGCGTAATTTGTTGAAAGAAAGCGGTTACACCGAGGCCGATGAGGCTGAAGACGGTGTCGTTGCGCTGCACAAGCTGCGCAACAGCAAGTTCGACTTTGTCGTTACTGACATCAATATGCCGAACATGAATGGTTTTCAGCTGCTGACGGAAATCAAGTCAGATGAAAAGCTCAAACACCTGCCCGTCCTGATGGTGACCGCCGAAGCCCGCAAGGAAGACATCGTCGCTGCGGCCCAAGGTGGTGCTGCCGGCTACATCGTCAAGCCTTTTACCAAGGCAACGCTGGAAGAAAAGGTCAACCTGATCTTGAAGAAGGTTGGGTTGGGCTAAGTTCATGGACCAAGCAACGCCCCCCAGCGATACATTACCTGCGGGCTTTGACCAGGGCAATGTACACACTCAGATTGGTCTGCTGACGCGTCAGTTGCATGATGCGCTGCGTGAGCTTGGCTATGCGGAGCGCTTGCGCGGTTCAGCACAAGAGTTGCCGGATGCACAAAACAGACTGTCCTATATCGCGCGCCTGACCGGAGAAGCGGCCGAGAAGGTGCTGACGCTGGTGGATGACGCCAAGGACCGACAGACCGACATCGTGGCGCAGACCAAGAAGATGCGCCAGTCGATGATTGCTGACCCGGTGGCCGCGGTGGCCAAGGGGCACATCATGAATTACCTGGAAGACATGGAAAAATCCACGGAAATCGTGGACAACCAGTTAACCGACATCATGATGGCCCAGGACTTTCATGATCTGACCGGGCAGGTCATTGCCAAGGTGGTGACGCTGGCAGCTTCCATTGAGTCACAGCTAGTCACGCTGCTGGTGCAGACAGCACCTCAGGCACCTGAACCTGCCAGCGCAGCAGTGGCCCCTTCTGTGGTGGCGGCCGCTGCGGTGGTTGCTGCCGACGAGGCAGACGATCTGTGGGCCGCTGCATTGGCCGAGTCTTCCGAGCCAGCAGCCCCGCCTACGGCACAGCCCGTGCATCCCAAGCTGGAAGGCCCCGTGGTCAACCCAGACGCGGAAGATGTGGTGACCTCTCAATCCCAAGTGGATGATTTGCTGGCCAGCCTGGGTTTTTAAAAACAAGAGCTACCAACGCTTATCTAATGGACGTTTCACATACTTTTAGCTTGCAAAGATCCATTTCATAAGCGCTGATAGCTCGTTTTAATGTAGCAATTTACTGCCGCCTAACAGATTGCACGGCACCCGCCACCGCTGCGGGCGCTGAAATAGCACCCCCTGTGGCTCGCTTTTCCCGCTTTAGCGATTTGACCGCTTGCGGACAATGGCATGAGACCTTTCCCTCATGCCGTCATGGAATCGAGCCAAGATAAATCCCTCCCAGCCACAGGCCGGAAACTGCAGAAAACCCGCGATGACGGGCAGACTTCGCGTTCCCGCGACCTCGGCCACCTGGCGGTGCTGGGCGTGGGCTCGCTGCTGGTCATGATGGGCGGCCCGACCCTGATGCACCACCTGCGCATTGCCATCAGCAAGCAACTGTCTTTTGATGCCAGCACCGTGCTGGTGCCTCAATTGATGGTGGAGCGCCTGCTGGAGATGGCCATGGTGGGCGTGATGGGCTGCGTGATTTTTGCTACGGTCATCAACGTGGCATCCATCATTGCCACACTGGCGTCGGGCGGCTGGATTTACAGCTTCAAGCCCATCATGCCGAAGTTCAGCCGCATCAATCCGATTGCAGGCCTTGGCAACGTATTTTCCAAACAGCAGATGGTCACAGCCCTAAAAAATGTGGTGCTGACCCTGATTTTGGCCACCGTCGGCTGGTTCCATATCAAAACCGGTATTGTCGATCTGTCCAGCCTGCCTGCCCTGGGTGGGGCGGCCGCGCTGGCCAAGGTGGGTGACTGGATTGTCAGCGGCATGATCATGCTGCTGGTGGTGGTGTTTGTGGTGGCGGTCATCGATGTACCGCTGCAAAAGGTGCTGTTCTTGCAACGCCTGAAGATGAGCCACCAGGAAGTCAAGCAAGAACACAAAGAGTCCGAGGGCAGCCCCGAGCTCAAAGGCAAGATTCGCCAGAAACAGCGCGAAATCGCCCAGCGCGCCAGCGTATCGGCCGTGCCCCGCGCTGACTTTGTGGTGACCAACCCCACGCACTACTCGGTGGCTCTGTGCTACGACGAAAAGACCATGTCCGCCCCGCAAGTGATTGCCATGGGTGCAGATCTGGTGGCGCTGAAGATTCGAGAAGTGGCCAAGGCCCACGACATTCCTGTACTGGAGTCGCCCATGCTGGCCCGTGCGCTGTATGCACATGCCGAAATTGATCAGTCCATTCCGTCCACGCTGTACACCGCCGTGGCACAGGTCTTGGCCTATGTTTACCGCCTCCAGGCCGCCATGCGCGGCGAGGCTCCTGCACCGGGCGAGCTGACGCAACCCCACGTGCCCCCAGAACTTGATCCGCACACCAAGCGTGCTGCGGCAGCGAAGCCTTAAGCGATAGAAAGCACTGCACCCCATGAGCACTGCATTGATAAAGAACCTGCAAGCGTGGAACACCAAGAACGGCTCGGTCATCCAGAGCTTGGCTGCGCCCGTTTTGGTGATTGCCATTCTGGCCCTGATGGTCCTGCCCATCCCACCGTGGCTGCTGGACACGTTCTTTACGCTGAACATTGCCACCGCGCTGATGGTGATGATGATTGCCGCCTACATGGTCAAGCCGCTGGACTTTGCGGCCTTTCCCTCGGTGCTGCTGCTGACCACGCTGATGCGCCTGTCGCTGAACGTGGCATCCACCCGCGTCGTGCTGATGGAAGGCCACACCGGCCCAGGCGCAGCGGGTGCGGTGATTGAAGCTTTTGGCCACTTTCTGATCGGCGGCAACTTTGCTGTGGGCTTGATCGTGTTCGCGATTTTGGTGGTGATCAACTTTGTGGTGATTACCAAAGGCGCGGAGCGCATTGCTGAAGTGTCTGCGCGCTTTACGCTGGATGCGATGCCCGGCAAACAGATGGCCGTGGACGCCGACTTGAACGCTGGCCTGATTGACGAACCCGAAGCCAAGCGCCGCCGTCTGGAAGTGCAGGAAGAAGCCAATTTCTTCGGCTCCATGGATGGTGCCTCCAAGTTTGTGCGCGGCGATGCCATGGCCGGTATCTTGATTTTGGTCATCACCATCGTTGGTGGTTTCATCATCGGCATGGCACAGCACGGCCTGAGCGCTGGTGAGGCGGCCAACAGCTACATTTTGCTGGCTGTGGGCGATGCGCTGGTCGCACAAATTCCAGGCCTGCTGATCTCGGTGGCTGCAGCCATGGTGATCTCGCGCGTGGGCAAAGACAACAACACCGGCCAGCAAATTGCGGCACAAATGCTCGGCACCCCCCGTGCGCTGGCCATTACTGCAGCGATTTTGATCATGCTGGGTCTGATCCCCAACATGCCCCACACCGTGTTTCTGGGGATGGGTAGCTTGTTTGCCTATGGCGCATGGCTGATCTACCGCAGGAACCAAAAGACGGCCGAACAAGCCCAGTCCGGCGGCGCGGCTGAAGCGCCCATGCCCGGCGCGCTGGCTGCACCTCAGCAAGATAGCGAAGCCACCTGGGATGACCTGCAGCCCGTGGATCTGCTGGGGCTGGAGCTGGGCTATCGCCTGATTGCACTGGTAGACAAGAAGCGCCAGGGCGATTTGCTCACCCGCATCAAAGGGGTGCGCCGTAAATTTGCACAGGAAGTGGGCTTTTTGCCACCTGCCGTACACGTGCGTGACAACCTGGAGCTCAAGCCCAGCGCCTATCGCCTGACGCTGCGCGGCGTGATGGTGGGCGAAGGCGAAGCCTTCCCCGGCATGTACCTGGCCATCAACCCCGGAGGCATCAGCACACCGTTGATCGGAACTCCGACGACCGACCCTGCCTTTGGTCTGCCCGCGCACTGGATCGACGAACGCCAAAAGGAAGCGGCACAAATGGCTGGTTTTACCGTCGTTGATTCGGAAACCGTGATGGCGACACATTTGTCACACTTGATGCAAACACATGCTGCCAAGCTGTTAAGCCGCAATGAGGTGCAACAACTGGTGGAGCATGTGGCCAAGTCCGCGCCCAAGTTGATCGAAGAAGTTATTCCAAAAATGGTGCCCATCACATCGTTCCAGAAAGTGCTCCAGCTGCTGCTGGAAGACGCTGTGCACATTCGTGATATTCGCACCATCATCGAAACACTGGCCGAACACGCCACATCTACCCAGGACCCCGTCGAGCTGGCCCGCCGTGTGCGCATTGCACTGGCCCCTGCCATCGTGCAGCAGATCTACGGCCCCACCCGTGAACTCAACGTCATTGCGATCGAGCCCGGACTGGAACGCCTGCTGGTGCAAGCCCTGGGCAACCCCCAGGCCCCGTCGCTGGACCCCGGCGTGGCAGACCTGCTGACCCAACGTGCAGCCGAAGTTGCCAACAAGCAAGAAGAGCTGGGCATGCCCGCCTGCTTGCTGGTGCCCGACGCCATTCGAAACGCTATCGCGCGCCTGGTGCGCCGTGTGGCACCTCGCCTCCAAGTGCTTGCGCACAGTGAGATTCCCGAGACCCACACCATCCGCATCGGCCCCATTCTTAAAGGTGCAAACGCATGAACATCCAACGCTTCATAGCCCCGACTTCCCGTGAGGCCCTGGACAAGGCGCGTGCCGCTTTTGGTGAAAGCACCCTGATCCTGTCCAACCGCCCCATGGGCAACGGCGTGGAAGTCATGGCGACTGCCGAAGAAACCTTCGGCAATCTGGACCAGGGCAACCACACCAGCCCAGGCCTGATGGCCGCCATTCAGGCCCGCGAGGCCGATGAAACCCGTGCTCCCAAGCAAGCCCCCAAAGCGCCCATGCGCATGGAGGCCCTGCTGCAGCAAGCCAAGCCGGCCGTGAAAGCCAACCCACGCCAAAGCGTGGCAGAAGACACGGAGCAACTGGCCATGAGCACCCTGTCTTTCCAGGACTATGTGCGTGAACGCATGCTGCGCCGCCGCAATGAAGAGATGACGGGCGAGCTGCCCCAGGAAGTGCTGCCCACTTTTGCTCGCAAGAACCGCCTCGACACCGTGCGCGACAGCGCACCGCTGCCCACTACGCCTTCCGTGATCAAGCACAACCCATTGCGCGGTCTGGCGCTGGAGCTGCCCACAGAGCAGCCCCGCAAGGCAGTTGCCTCCCCAGCGGCGGCTCCGGCTTTGATGCATGAGCTGCAATCCGTCAAGGAGCTGATTGAAGAGCGCTTCAACACCCTGACCTGGATGAACCAGACCCGCCAAAATCCGCTGCACAGCAACTTGATGCTCAAGCTGATTCGCTCGGGCTACTCGCCTGCGTTGTCGCGCACCATCATGGAGCGCCTGCCGCAGAATGCGGGCCCTGCAGATGCCATGAAGTGGCTGGTACAGGTGCTGGAGCGCAATCTGCGCACCGACAACGCCGAAGCTCCCATCTGGGACAAGGGCGGCGTGTTTGCACTGGTGGGCTCCACCGGCGTAGGCAAGACCACCACGGCAGCCAAGCTGGCCGCTCTGTGCGCCCAAAAGCATGGCCCCAACAGCGTTGGCCTGATCACGCTGGACACCTACCGTGTCGGCGGTCATGAACAACTGCGCGCCTATGGCCGCATGCTCGGTGTGGTCGCGCATCTGGCCCACGACAAGGCCGCACTGCAAGACCTGCTGGGTCTGCTGGCTGGCAAGAAGATGGTGATCATCGACACTACCGGCGTGGCCCCCCGCGATCCTCGCAAGGACGACATTCTGGAAGTGCTCAACCTGCCAGGCATTGAACGTCTGCTGGTCGCCAACGCAGGCGCACATGGTGATACGCTGGACGAAGCACTGGCCGCATTCAAGCGCGTGGGCTGCAAGCAGGCCATCTTGTCCAAGGTGGATGAAGCCGTGAAGCTGGCCCCGGCGCTGGACGCGCTGATCCGCCACCAGCTTGTGCTGCGCGGCATCACCAACGGCCAGCGCGTGCCCGAAGACTTTACGCGCGCCAACGCCAACGAACTGGTCGCCACGTCCATGCGCGCGCACACCAAGTCGGCGTTTGACCCCTCATCGCTGGACATGGATTTTTACTTTACCGAATCTTCCATGGGCCAGTCTCAGGGAGCGATGCATGCTTGAGAGCGTCTGGCACCAGGGAACCGGTTTGCACTGGCAAGGCGCACAGTCGTCGCTGCGCGTGCTGCCCGTGGTGCCATCCGGTGACAGCGCAGATGCCACCGCACTGTGGATGGCCTGCGCGCAGCTGCAACAACAAGGCTACCCCGTGGTCGTGCTGGATGGCACGGAGCAAGAGTCACCCTCACTGCCCGGTCTGCAGGACATGCTGCAGCCCCGTCAGGGCTATGCCTTCACCACGTTGACCGCAGACATCAGCAACCCGCTGAGCGTTGCCACACTGCCCGCCGCACGCGGCATGGTGCAACTGCAGCACAAGGCATCGATCACGGGCGAGCGCCCACTCGATCTGCTCTTTCGCTTTGTGCAAAACCATGCGGTGGTGGTGCTGTGGGCTCCCGCCTCTTTGCTGGCAGGCATGCTGCAAGGCTGCACGCAGCCCCCCATTCAGCTGGTGCCTTCACAGTCACGCAACGTGGTCAGCAGCTACCGCGCACTCAAGCAGCTGTACATGGGCTGCGGCCTGATGCCGCGCCTGGTGGCGCTGCGCCCGGCGGGCTACGGGCTGGACCACGTTTTGAAATCGCTGTCGCAGTGCGCCATGCGCCATCTGCACACCGAACCTTTGTGCGAGCAATTCGATCCGCTGCAAGCCCGACAGCTGCAGCGCTGGGCCCTACAATGTTTGGAGCATTCCGAAACCGTGAACGCCCCGCAAGATGGCGCAACGGCTGGAGTCAGCCCCCTTTCTTCATCTGCTGTGTGGAGCCATTGAGTCAATGTACACCGCCCATGGCCAGTTGGACCGCGATGCCCTGATTCGCCAGCATGCCCCGCTGGTGCGTCGCATTGCGCAACACATGATTGCCAAACTTCCGCCGAATGTGGAACTGGATGACCTCATCCAGGTGGGCATGATTGGCCTGGCCGATGCACTGTCGCGCTTTGAAACCAGCCAGGGCGTGCAGTTTGAGACCTTTGCCGGCCAGCGCATTCGCGGTGCCATGCTGGACGAGCTGCGCGAAAACGACTGGATGAGCCGCAGCTCCCGCAAGGGGCAAAAAGACATTGAATCGGCCATTCGCCGGCTGGAGCAGCAACTGGGCCGAGCCCCCCGGGAATCGGAAATTGCCGCCTTCATGGAGATGGAGCTGGTGGATTACCAGTCCATGCTGTCCAAAGTGCGCGGCACCCAGCTGATCTATCTGGAAGACATCTCTGCCGGTGAAGAAGACAGCTCCAGCTTTCTCGACCGCCATGTGGCCGACGCCGATGCCGACCCCTTCAGCATGTTGCGCGATGACCGCATGCGCAGCGCCCTGGTGCAGGCCATTGAAAACCTGCCAGAGCGCGAGAAATACGTCATGGGCATGTACTACGAGCACGACATGAACCTCAAGGAGATCGCGGCCGTGCTGGAAGTGACCGAATCGCGCGTATGCCAGCTGCACAGCCAGGCCATTGCCCGCCTGCGCGCCAAGATGCGCGCACACTGACAAGCATCTGCCCACAAAAAAAAGCGCCAAACAAGGCGCTTTTTTATTTTGATAACTACCAGCGCTTATCAGTCCATCGTTTCAAATACATTTCACATTGAAAATGCGATGAACACTGCGCAAGCAGCTATGCAATTTAATGCTTAACCGCTGATGTGGTACATCCGCGCCACCGAAGCAGTAGCACCCGGCTGCTTGCTGGCGCCGTAAGTGTGGCTGACCGATTGCTCTGGTATCAAGGTGGCCAGCTGCTGCGCCGTAATGGCAGAGACTTTGGCGATATGGCCGCGCATTTGCGTCAGGCGCTCGGACATGGCCTGCATGCGCTGCACGTTCTCAGGGGTAAATTGCTCCGCACCAAAGCGCTGGGCCAAGCCCGCAAAAGCCTGCATGCCATCGCGCAGCTGACGAATGGCAGCTTCGGTGGAGTCGGGCTGGTTCTTCACAATCAGGGCATTGACCAGGTCGATCATGCCGTCAATCTGTTCCAGGGCTTCGCTGAGTTTCATGGTGTCGGGGGTGTTTGAGCGGTTGAGACGGAGTTCGGGCGCTTGGTACCAGTGCAGCCGAAGGTCGGATAAGGCTGACTGGCGCAAAGCGCCCGATGTGGGTGTTTAAGCGCGTGCCGCGCCCAGCAGGTCGGCGGTATCGACCAGCATCTTGTCGGCGATCACGCTGGCATTGACTTTGAAAGTGCCATTGGCAATCGCTTCACGGATGGCATTGACCTTGGCCATGTCCACATCCGCCGACGTTTTGGCGTTCTGGTCCAGCGACCGTGCCGAGTTCGACACAGTCACAGGCACCCCCGCAGCATTGCTGCGGGTTTGCTGCACCACCTCACTGGCGGTGCCGCTTTTACTTTGCTGCGCTTGCTGCGTAGCGTTTTGCTGCAGCTTGGCTGCCAGCATTTCTACGTTGGTATTTTGTCCGACCTTCATTTTCCTACTCCAATCGCCCGCTCAAGGGCTCCGTAGTGTAGCTTTCGACCCATTGAAAGAGAACTTGAGTGTTTTCTTTCAAAAAGTCTTGTATCACTGTGCAACGACGACATCGCCTTGCTGATTGACGGTACCGGTCACCGTTCGTCCGTTGTCCATGCGCACGCGCACGGTTTGTCCGACAGAGCCGCCTTCCAGCGCCTTGCCAGACGAAGTGACCGTAAAACCACCGCCTTGTGCCAAGACTTTGACACCTGTACCCGGCTTGAAAAGCTGGGGGGCCTTGACCATGGTCTGGCGCAAGGCCATTCCTGCCGTCAAGTTGCGTGCCGCGGTCTGCCCCACCCAGTCGTCTGGCATGGCGATGATCGAATGGGGCGACTCCGCCCAGTCGACTTCGCTTTGCATTGCGTGATCGTGGGTCAATTGCTCGCCCATGCTGACATTGCTGGTCAGCACCCATGCAGGGCCTAGTGCCTTGATGGTGACGGGCAAGAACACGTTCCAGGGTCGTGCGCCTTCTACACAGCGCATTCCAATGCGGGTACGGCCCCACAGCTTGCTGCCGCTGGGCAGATAAGGCTCTACCCGCTGGCATGGCGCAAGGTTCAGCCGGGGGTCCAGCTTGCCCACCTGCACTTCCATGCGCAGCGGCATGGTTTGCGTTGCAGTTTGATCGGTCAGCGCCCCTTGCAGCCACTGGCTGCTGATTTCCGTCAGGTCCTGGGCCGACGCCACAGCCGCACCACCGCTCACCAGTACACAGGCAGCCGCACGCACCACAGCGCGCGAGAGACGTGAAGAGACGGCGAGAGTCGCAAATACAAGATGGGGCATGACAGCGACTTTAGAGCGAGCGCCATTTTTTAAAGCATTGAAGTACCCGTGCAACCACGCTTTCTTCGCGCTTTAGCAAAAGCAGTGCGTTTCCATAATCGCTGCACGCACCAAAGTCCGCAGTGGCCAGGTGCCACCGTTTTTGTTTTCATCTTCAGCAAGGAATCACATGCTAGACAAAATGACCGGCCGTCTGGACTTCCACAGCGACGCTCTGCTGTTGCGCGCAGAGCGCCAGCGTGTGATTTCCAGCAACATTGCCAACGCCGACACCCCCGGCTATGTGGCGCGCGATTTCAACTTCGCCAAAACGCTCAAGGCAGCGCAGGGCGACAACGGATCAGTGCGCCAGGCACTGCAAGAAGCCAGCACCTCGCACGCTCAGCACATGCCCCTGCCCACGGAAAAGTTTGGCAATGACGGCCAGGGCCGCCTGGGTTACTCGCTGGCATCACAGCCCAGTCTGGACAACAACACCGTGGATCTGGACCGTGAACGCGCCAATTTTGTGGACAACGCCGTGCGCTACGAAGCGACGCTGCGCTTTCTCAACGGCACCTCCAAGACCATGCTCAGCGCCATCACCGGCCAGTAAGCCGCACTGACACAAGGAAACCATCGCCATGTCCATGTTCTCCATTTTCAGCGTCTCTGGCAGTGCCATCAGCGCGCAATCGCAGCGTCTGAACGTTGTGGCCTCCAATCTGGCCAACGTTGATGCTGTCGCCGGCCCCGATGGCCAGTCCTACAAGGCCCGCCAGGTTGTCTTTCAGACAGCGCCCATGGGCAGCGAAGGTGCTGCCGGCGTCAAGGTGAAAAGCATCACCGAAGACAACACCCCCGGCCGCCGCCTGCACAACCCAGAGCACCCCCTGGCCGACGAACAGGGCTATGTCACCCACTCCAACGTCAATGCCGTAGACGAGATGGTCAACATGATTTCTGCATCACGCTCGTACCAGAACAACGTGGAAGTGATGAATACCGCCAAATCGCTGTTGCTCAAAACGCTGCAGTTGGGCCAATAAGCACATACAGAAAGTAGGCACGCATGATTTCCGGCGTATCCAACAACACCTCATCTGGCGGTAACAGCTCGCCCAAAACAGCAGCAGACATGCAGGATCAGTTTCTGACCCTGCTGGTTGCGCAGTTGCAAAACCAGGACCCCACCAGTCCCATGGACAACGCGCAGCTGACGTCGCAGATGGCACAGATCAGCACCGTCAGCGGTATTGAAAAGCTCAACAGCACCGTCGAGAGCGTGACCAAGCAGTTCGCCTCCATGCAGATGCAGCAAGGCATCTCCATGATTGGCCACACCGTGCTGTCCGACGGCAACCAGCTGGGCCTGTCTGCCTCCGAAAACGAAGACGGCACCAAGCGCCTGAGCGGCACAGCAGCCTTTGACCTGGATGGCTCCGCCTCCAACGTCACCGTCACCATCACCACCGCCAGCGGCGAAGTGGTGGAGACCATGGATCTGGGCTCGGCAACTGCAGGGCGCAACTACTTCACCTGGGACGGCAGTAAGTACACCGGCGAAAGCATGGACCTGCGCTTCAAGGTCACCGCCACCAATGGCGACGCGGTGGTCAAGTCCACCACTTTGTCGCCCAACGCCGTGGTCGCCACCAGCATCACCAATGGTGGCCTCATGCTGGAGCTGGCCAACGGTCAAAGCATTAACTACAACAGCGTCAAAGCTGTGTTCTAAATTTCTAGGAGCTAAGCATGGGTTTCCATCACGGTCTTTCCGGCCTGAACGCCTCCAGCAAAAACCTGGACGTCATTGGCCACAACATCGCCAACAGCAACACCGTGGGCTTCAAAAGCTCGCGTGCTGAATTCAATGAAATGGTGGCCAGCGCCATGGGCGCATCCAGCAGCAACAACACCGGCATTGGTGTGAGCGTGGCCGCGGTATCGCAACAGTTCACACAAGGCGTGATCACCCCCAGTGCCAACGGCCTGGACATGGCCATCAACGGCGATGGCTTCTTTGTGGTGCAAACCGGCACTGGCATTGCTTACACCCGCAACGGCGCTTTCCAGCTGAACAAGGGCGGCGAGCTGGTCACGGTCAATGGCGACCAGGTGCAGGGCTACCCGATCGATCCAAACACCGGTCTGCGCACCAGCGTCAGCCTGACCAATCTGGTGTTCCCTACCGGCACCCCGATTGCGGCCAAGCAGACCGACAACGTCAAGGCCACGCTCAATCTGGATGCGCGCGTGGACCAAAACGCCAACCCCGCGCCTCCACGTGCCACATACGGTACTTCTCTGGAAGTGTTTGACGAGCAGGGCATGGCGACACCGCTGTCCATGTATTTTCAGAAAACAGGTGCCAATACCTGGGACGTGTACGACAGCCTGGACCCCAACGCAGCGCCTATTGGCCGCCTGATGTTTGACTCCACCGGCAAGCTCGACGGTGTTGCCCCCTACGCAGGTCTGGGCGTCGACCCCAATGGTCTGAACCCCGGTGATGCAGGTTACGAAACCACGCACACTTTCGGCACCCCAACAGGCACCACCTTGTCCACCCAGGTTGCCACCACCAACCCCAACAACCCCAATCCC
This sequence comes from Comamonas avium, assembly GCF_014836675.1. Classification (GTDB taxonomy): domain Bacteria; phylum Pseudomonadota; class Gammaproteobacteria; order Burkholderiales; family Burkholderiaceae_C; genus Comamonas; species Comamonas avium. The sequence goes on along the minus strand of NZ_JACSQK010000002.1, from coordinate 515,213 downwards.
GGGCCTTGGAACGTGAATATTGACCTGGGCAGCGTGTCTCAGCGAGGCAGCGCCTTCTCGGTGGCCAAGCTGACGCAAGACGGCTACGCCTCGGGTGAACTCACCTCGGTGAATGTCGCCTCGGATGGCACCTTGCTGGCCACTTACTCCAACGGCATCACGCGCGCAGAAGCCCAGGTGGCGCTGGCCAAGTTCACCAACAGCCAGGGCCTGCAGCCCGATGGCAACAACAACTGGGTGGCCTCCAATGATTCGGGCCCACCGGTGTATGGCACAGCGGGTACCGGCAGCTTCGGCACCATCGCCGGCAGCGCGCTGGAAGAGTCCAACGTCGACCTGACTGCACAGCTGGTGGGCATGATGACCGCCCAGCGTGCTTACCAGGCCAACGCTCAGACCATCAAGACCCAGGACCAGATCTTCTCGACCCTGGTCAACCTGCGCTAAGCGCAACTGAACACGCGCACATAGGAGTTATTCATGGACCGCATCATCTACACCACCATGACCGGCGCCAACGCCGCTGCTCAACGGCAGGCGGTGCTGTCGAACAACCTGGCCAACGTCTCGACCACGGGTTTCCGTGCCGAGCTGAGCACCTTCCGTTCGGTGCCACTGGAAGGCCAGGGCTCCAGCACGCGCGTGTTTGGTCTGGATGCCACCTCAGGCCACCTGGACCAGCCCGGCCCCGCCATGACCACCGGCAAAAGCACGGACCTGATGGCCCGTGGCAATGCCTGGTTTGCCGTGCAGGGTCTGGATGGTCTGGAGGCCTATACGCGCAACGGCGCGTTAGAAGTAAATGCAGAAGGCCAGCTGGTCACAGCCAACGGCCTGGCTGTGCTCACCGATGGCGGCGCTCCGGTGGACATTCCCCAGAACGCCCGCATCAGCTTTGGCGGTGATGGCACGGTGGTGGCCACTTTGGATGGCCAGGACCCCATCAACATTGGTCGCCTGAAGATGGTCACACCCAATCTGGAGCAAACCATTCAGCGCGGCGATGACGGCCTGTTCCGCTCTGCGCAGGGTGACTTGCCAGCCGACGTCAACGCCACCATGGTGGCCGGTGCACTGGAAGGCTCCAACGTCAACGCGGTGGAAGCCATGGTGGGCATGATCGCCGCCTCGCGCCAGTTTGAGCAGCAGATGAAGCTGCTGACCACGGCAGAAACCAATGACAAGACGGCCAGCCAATTGCTGAGCATGAACGGCTAAGGCCGCTGACCAACGAATACGGAAGGAAACTTCACCATGATGAATTCCCTGTGGATTGCCAAGACCGGCATGTCTGCCCAGCAGACCCAAATGGACGTGGTCTCGCACAACTTGTCCAACGTCTCCACCACCGGCTACAAGCGCCAGAGCGCAGTGTTTGAAGACCTGATCTATCAAAACCTGCGCCAGGTCGGCTCGCAAGCCGACGAACAAAACATTCTGCCCACCGGCATGCACCTGGGTCTGGGTGTGCGCACCGTTGCCACCACCCGCAACTTCACACAGGGCACGCCCCTGGAGTCGGGCAAAGACATGGACGTGGCCATCAGCGGTGACGGGTTCTTTCAGGTACAGATGCCTGATGGCACCACCTCTTACACCCGCGACGGCACATTCAGCAAAGATGCCAACGGCCAGATGGTGACCGCAGGCGGCTACCCGCTGCTGGACGGCATTACCGTGCCGCAAGACGCCACCAAGCTGAGCATCAGCAAGAGTGGCGTGGTCTCGGCCACCGTGCCAGGCAACCCTTTGCCCCAGCAAATTGGCCAGTTAAATACAGCTTCGTTCATCAATCCAGCCGGTCTGGAGCCCATTGGCGAGAACCTGTACCGCGAAAGTGCCGCCTCGGGTGCGCCACAAACAGGCACACCAGGCACCAACAACCTGGGCACGGTGATGCAGGGTTTTCTGGAGTCCTCCAACGTCAACGTGGTGGAAGAGCTGGTCCAGATGATCCAGACCCAGCGCGCCTACGAGATGAACTCCAAGGCCATCTCCACCAGCGACCAGATGCTGGCCAAGCTGTCGCAGCTGTAATCAATTTATATGGATAGCGCTTAGCGCAAGCCCATCAACGCTTTCAAATAGAAAACACATTGAAACGCTTGATGCTCCTGCGCTACCCGCTCTAGTTTTGTATTTCTTCGGAGCGTTTATGTCCGCCTCTCGCACCTTGTTCCAAGTCTTTGCGTTGTCTCAGCGTGCCCCTCGCATCACGCTGTGGGGTGCAGCCAGCTTGGTGGTCAGCGGTTGTGCGTTCAATGACCCGCCGCCAGTGGATTTGTACGACCAGACGCGGCCTTTGCCTTCCTCTGCCATTGCCGTGCCTCAGCAGCAGCAGCAAGCCACGGGCGGGCTGTTCCAGTCCAACCGCTACCGCCCCCCGTTTGAAAGCCGTCGAGCCCGTCTGGTGGGGGACATGGTGACCATTCAAATTGCTGAAAAAGTCACCGCCAGCCAGAAGTCCTCGTCCACAGTCAACCGCGACAGCAGCATGTCCGCCGGCATCACCGACTTGCCCGTACTCACAGGCGGTGCGCTGGCTACGGCCCAAAGACTGGGCAAACTGGGCGTGGGCAGCAATGCCGACTTTGAAGGCGGCGGCGGCACCACCAGCGCCAACACCTTCACCGGAGCCATCACCGCCACCGTGACCGAAGTGCTGCCCAACGGCCATCTGGTCGTGACCGGCGAAAAGCAGATTGGCGTGAACCAGAACGTGGACGTGCTGCGCTTTACCGGCACGGTAGACCCGTACCAGCTGGCACCCAACAGCATCATCAGCTCTACCCAGGTGGCCAATGTGCGCGTGGAATCGCGTGGCCGTGGCCAGCAAAATTCAGCACAGGCAATTGGCTGGTTGTCGCGCTTCTTTTTGAGCTTTATCCCTTTCTAAAGCTCTCCAAAATCGGGCAGTATGAAAGTACTGTCCACGCTTCCCACATTCCGCACCGCACGCCTGGCCCTGGCGTTGCTGGCCCTCAGCGGCGGCATGCTGGTGTCACCCGCCCACGCCTTGCGCATCAAGGAAGTGGCCTCGGTACAGGGCGTACGGTCCAACCAGTTAACCGGCTATGGCCTGGTGGTGGGTCTGGATGGTACGGGTGACCAGACCACCCAGATGCCCTACACGACCCAGACGCTGTCCAACTACCTGCAGCAAATGGGCATCACGCTGCCCGCCACGGCCAACACCAACAATCTGCAGCTCAAGAACGTTGCCGCCGTCATCGTGACGGCCGAGCTGCCAGCATTTGCTACCCCCGGCCAGCACATTGACATCAACGTCTCGTCCATGGGCAACGCCAAATCGCTCAAGGGCGGCACCCTGATCACCACCCCCCTGCGCGGTGCAGATGGTGAAATTTACGCGCTGGCCCAAGGCAACATGGTGGTGGGCGGTGCGGGGGCGTCGCAAGGCGGCTCCAGGGTACAGATCAATCACCTGAGCGCAGGCCGCATTCCCCAGGGCGCACAGGTTGAACGTGCCATTCCCACGCCCATCAACGATGGCGACACGATCAAGCTGGGTCTGAACACCACCGATTTCCAGACCACCAATCAGGTGGTCAACGCCATCAACAACCGCCACGGTGCAGGCACGGCCATGGCTCTGGACGGGCGCACAGTGGAAGTGCGGGCACCGCAGCATCCGAGCGCACGCGTTGGGTTTATTGCAGACATTCAGGAGCTGAATCTGCCCATCAACAAGCCGTCTGCCAAGGTGGTAATCAACGCACGCACAGGTTCCATCGTGATGAACCAGGCCGTTACGCTGGGCCCTTGCGCCATTGCGCACGGCAATCTGGCCATCACGATTGACTCCACCCCCGTGATCAGCCAGCCCGGTGCCTTCTCGCAAGGCCAGACGGTGGTGGCAGAGAAAACCAACATCAACGTCACGCAAGAGCCCGGCAAGATCATTCGCGTGCCCTCGTCGCCACAGCTGACCGATGTGGTGCGCTCACTCAACGCGCTGGGTGCTACGCCCCAGGATTTGCTGGCCATATTGCAGGCCATCAAGGCAGCGGGTGCGCTGAACGCAGAGCTGGAGGTGATATGAGCATGATGCTGAATGCCAACAATGCGCTGGCCACCGATGTCAACTCGCTGAACGGGTTGAAAAATCAGGCCAATGCCAAGAATCCGCAAGCCGCCCGGGAAGCCGCCAAGCAGCTTGAGTCGCTGTTCATGCACGAGATGATCAAGAGCATGCGCCAGGCCACCATGAAAAGTGGCTTGCTGGACAACGAAAGTTCCAAATTGGCCGACTCCATGATGGACCAGCAGCTGTCCGTCTCCATGTCTGGCATGCCCGGCGGTCTGACCGATGCCATCACCGCACAGATCGCCCGCTCCATGGGGCTGGACCCTGATGACTCTGGCACCAGCGCAGCCACTGCACTGGGCGGGATGGAGCGCAGTTTCAGCATTCCATCGACCGTGAGTTTTGCGGGCCGAAGCGCACGCTATCCGGGCCTGTCCGGCGCATCACCCGTGGGCGGCAACACCGCCTTTCTGGACGCCTATGCACCATCGCCACAGGGGCGCGACAACTTTGTGCAATCGCACAGCGGCTCCGCACAGCGTGTGGCACGTGAAAGCGGCATTCCCGCCAGCTACATGCTGGGCCAGGCAGGTCACGAAACCGGCTGGGGCAAAAGCGAGATTCGTGGTGACAACGGCACCAACTCCTTCAACCTGTTTGGCATCAAAGCCACGGGCAGCTGGAGCGGCAAGGTGGCTGAAATCACCACCACCGAATACATCGACGGAGCGCCCCGCAAGGTCAAGGCCAAATTCCGCGCTTATGACTCGTACGAAGACTCGTTTCGCGACTACGCACGGCTGATCACCGAAAACCCGCGCTACGCCCAGGCTGTGCAAAGCACCGGCAGCGCCACGGCCTACGCCACGGCACTGCAAAAGGCGGGCTACGCCACCGATCCTCTTTACGCCAGCAAGCTGTCACGTGCCATCCAGAGTGCACAGAACGCGCAGCAGGGCACCCAAGGTTAAAGCTAGAAAGATATACCAATGAGCTTGATGAACGTCGGCATTTCAGCCCTGGTTGCCAACCAGAACGCCCTGACCACCACGGGGCACAACATTGCCAACGTGAACTCGGCGGGCTACTCCCGCCAGACGGTTGCAACCTCAGCCCTGATCGGTCAAAACACAGGCGCTGGCTACGTAGGCAAGGGCGTTCAGGTGGCAACGGTCATGCGCCACTACAACGAATTGCTCAGCAGGCAGTCCAACGCGGCCAATGCAGCCAGCTCCGCCGATGCCATGCGCTACCAGTCACTCATGCAAATGCAGGATGTGTACTCTGGCGGCGACAGCAGTCTGGGTGCCGCCATCAACAGCATGATGAACGCGTTTGCCGATGTGGAGGCAGCCCCCTCTGACGGCACGGCGCGCAACGTTGTGCTGACCCGCATGAGCGAGCTGACTTCACGCTTTCGCGCCGCCTCGTCCACCCTCAAAGAGCTGGACTACAGCACGCAGCAGCAAATCACCAACAACGTAACGCTGGTGAACAATCTGGCCAGCCAGGTGGCTGCGCTCAATACCCAGATCAGCCGTGCGCTGGCCACAGGCCACCAGCCCAATGATCTGCTGGATGCGCGCGACCAGGTGATCCGCGAGATCAACCAGTACGTACAGACCAGCCAGGTCGACGCCGATGGCGGTGGCATCAACTTGTTTATTGGCGGTAGCCAGCCACTGGTGCTGGGCAGCAGCACGGGCCAGTTGAGCGTGGCCGAAACCACGGAATACCCCGGCAGCGGCAAGCTGTCGCTGTACTTCAGCCAGCCCAATGGAGACAAGGTGGAGCTGCCACCAGCCATGGTCGGTGGTGGCGAGATTGCCGGGCTGCTCAAGTTCAACAACGACGATCTGGTCGCAGGCCGCAACCTGCTGGGGCGCCTGGCGCTGGCCATTGGTACAGAGCTGAATAACCAGAACAAGCTGGGGCTGACACTGTCGGGTAACTACGGCGGTGATTTGTTCAAGCTCACCACCCAGACTGTGGGCTGGAGCAACATTGCAGGCTATGACGTGGGCAATGCAGCCAACCGAGCCAGTGCTGATGTCACCAACTCGAAAAATCTGGTGGCCTCAGACTACAAAATTCTGTTCAACAGCGGCGGAACAGCCCAGCTGGTGCGCCTGTCTGACGGAAAGACGACCGACCTGACGGTGGACCCGGTCACGGGCATCAGCGTCGAGGTCGATGGCCTGCAATTTAACGTACCGGCCACCGTCACTGGTGCGGCCGCCAAAGGCCAGAGCATTCTGTTCCAGCCTTTCAACAAGGCCGCAGACGAAATCCAGCCACTGGTGCACAGCCCCGGCGATCTGGCCGTCTCCAACGCGGTGACCGCAGAAATTGCCAGTGGCAACAAGGGAACGCTGCAACTGTCGCGCCTGACCATGCAGACGCTGCCTGCGCCCGCACAGGGCGAGCCCGTACGCATCACTTTTGACGGTGCTGGCAACTTCAGCTACTCCACCTATGACGCAGCCACGGATGCGTGGAGCCCGGCATCTGCACCTCAGCCCTTCACCACGGGCCAGCCCATCACCATTGATGGCTGGAGCATTACCCTGACAGGCACGCCCCATGCCAACGACACGGTCACAGTCAGCAATTCACTGGACCTGGGCGATGGCTACAAGCTCAACGCAGGCAACGCCTCGGCCTTCCTGGGTCTGCGCGATGCCGTGATCTTTGACGGTGGCACCACGCTGAGCGACGGTTTCTCGACAGCCATGGCAGTCATCGGCACGCGCACCCAGAGCGCCAAACTCGCTGCCGAGCTGTCTGACACGGTGGCCACCAATCTCAATGCCGATCGCACCGCCGTCTCTGGCGTCAACATGGACGAAGAGGCTGCCCGCCTGCTGCAATACCAGCAGGCCTACCAGGCATCGGCCAAGATCATTCAAACAGCGCAATCCCTGTTCGACAGCGTGCTGAACGCCGTTGGCGGCTGATTTTTAGGTTTTAGGAGTTCCACATGAGCATTTCACGCCTGGGTACGGCCAACATGTATGACCGCACCATCAGCAACATCAGCAAGCAGCAAGCCACCCTGGCCAGCCAGATGGAGCATGCCTCTGCCGGTAAGCGCGTGCTGCGCGCCAGTGATGACCCGGTTGCAGCTGCGCAGGCCGAGCGTGCCCGCACGCGCATGGACCGCATCGAAACCGACAAGCGCATGCTGAATGCGCAAACCGCCACCATCGAATACGGCGAGTCCACACTGGGCGAAATTACCGATGCCGTGCAGGAATTCCGTTCACTGCTGGTGCAAGCCGGCAATGGCACCTACAACCAGACACAACGCGATACGCTGGTCGAGAAGCTGCAAAGTCTGCGCGACCAGATCCTCAAGTACAGCAACCGCACAGACAGCAATGGCCTGCCTCTGTTTCGCGGTCTGGACACGGAAACCAATACCCCGTTTCCCAACGGCGGCAATGGCATCCAGACCGGCCAGCCCAACAGCAGTGAATACACCATCACCAATTCGCTCGATGGTGGCCTGGCATTCTTCAATGGCAAAACGGGCAACGGTGTGCTGGCTGTCGACATTGGCAGTGGCAACACCGGCACGGCCTGGGCAGATATCGGCACCATCTCTGACCCTGCTGCCACAGACCTGACCGCCACTGGCCCACTGGACATCAAGTTCGGCGTAGACGCTGATGGCAAGCCCACCTACAGCATCACCTACCAGCAAGAAGACCCCGCCAACCCCGGCACCTTCCTGACCGTTCCTTGGCAGGATGCCAACGGTAACCCAGTGACCGATGTGGCCTACAAGTCTGGCGAGGCCATCAACGTGGCGGGCATGAAGCTGACCATCACTGGTGAGCCCAAAGCGGGTGACACTTTCACGGTCAAGCCCAGCGAAACACAGTCGATCTTTGACGTACTGGATGAGGCCATTGCTGGCGTCAAAAACAACGTCAAGACAGACGGCACCACGGCCCATGGTGGACTGGCGCATGGCATTGCCAAATCGCTGGCCGAAATTGACACCGCAGCCAACCGCGTCTCTACCGTGCGTGGTGTTGCTGGTGACTTGCTCAACCAGGCCAAACGCATGGGCAACACCTTGCTGCTGCGCGACGAGCAGATGGAAGCACAGCGTGTGGCGGCGGAGGACTACGACGCTGAAGGCATGGTCAAGGCACTGTCGCAGCTGAAGTCGCAGGAAACCGCGGTGTCAGCAGCCCTGCAGTCTTACGCATCGATCCAGAAGCTGTCGCTGTTCGACTACATCCGATAAGCTGGCACCATCACCTGACACCCTAGGGCTGCAACGTGGAATTTGTTCTGAATGCTTTGGTGATGGGCTATCGCCCACTGTGGAATGCCGAGCGGCATTTGAGCGGCGTGCAGCTGTTCCTGCACGACGACCCTCAAACGCCGGTGGACAGCGCCCATTTGCTGCGCATCTTGCGCGAAATGTGGGCCCCAGCCTCACCGCTGCTGCTGCTGTCGCCCCAATCGCCGCAATTGCTGCAGGCGTTGCTGTCGCACATCACGCCCTGCCCCTCATGGGTGCTGGAGGTGCAATCGGCCTGGCTGGCGCATTCCACCGATCTGCAAGCCAGCGTGGCACAGGCGGCGCAGCGCGGTATTGCCCTGGTGTGGCGTGGCGGCATGAACCATTTGCCCACCACCGCTGAAGCCAATGACTACGCCTGCAGTTTGCTGCACCTGGATCCCCAGGACGCACTGATCCTGATGCGCGCCACCGTTGACCAGCCCGTGCCGCAGCGCCTGGCCTTGCTGGAAGGCCAGATGTATGAAGACATCCACAGCCAGTCGCTGGCGCGTCGCTGTCTGGAGCACTACCACGCCAGCGCCATTGCGGGCTGGCCCACCGAAGACGTGCTGCACCGCATCCGTGGTGCCCGTGTGCTGCACCCTTCGCACGAACACGTGCTGCGCCTGATGAAAGCGGTCGACGCCGACCAGTCGCTGGAAACATTTGAAGCCATCCTCAGTGAAGACCCGTTGCTGGCCTACCGCTTCATGCTGTACGCCAACTCGGCAGCTCTGGGGGCACGCAACCCGATCAACTCACTGCGCCGCGCGCTGGTCATGCTCGGCTACGGCACCTTGAAAGAATGGCTGGCTACGCAACTGGTGCACGCCAGCCACGAAAAAGACCTGCAACCCATCCGCCTGTCCAGCGTGATGCGCGCCCAGCTCACCTCGCATTTGCTGGATGCCGGCGTCAGCCAGGAGCTGCGCAGCGAAGTTTATTTGTGCGGCCTGTTCTCGCGCCTGCATGAAGTGCTCGATGAACCGCTGGAGACCACGCTCACGCGGCTGCCGCTGTCTGAACGCATTCCCGACGCCGCCGTACGCGGTCAAGGCCCCTACGCCCCCAGCCTGCAACTGGCACAGGCCCTGGAGCGCGAAGATGGCGCAGACACCATTCGTGCACTGTGCGAAGAACATGACATCTCCATCGAGCACGTCAACCGCAGCTTGCTGCGCCTGGTCTGCGAATGGCCCAACCAGCGCCCCAGCTGGGCTGGCCGTTAATGAAAATATAAGAGCTGCCAGCGCTTTATACACAAGAATTTCAGTATCAAAACTATCTAAAATCTAGACTGGGTAAGCGCTAACAGCTTCTGTTTTTTCTTTCACGCCTAGCATCGGTACAAACGCGCTGGCAGCGCTGCACCTGCCCCTCTAAAGTAAGGCACTCATTTTTTGTGCGCCATGTCTTTGCAAGAATTTTCGGCTTTGCTCCTTCTGGCTACCGCCATGAGCTTTTCGCCCGGCCCCAACACCACCCTGTCAACCGCGCTTGCCGCCAACCACGGCCTGCGCCGCAGCCTGCGCTTTGTGGTCGCTGTGCCCGTCGGCTGGACTTTGCTGCTCATCCTGTGCGCCCTGGGCGTTGGAGCCTTGGTCACCAGCGTGCCTGCACTGCGCTGGGGCATCAAAGCGGTGGGCATTGGCTACTTGCTCTGGCTGGCATGGAAGCTGTCGGCCAGCCAGCAACTGGCGCAAGCGCGACCATCGCAGCTGCAAGTGGGCTTTGTGCAAGGGGTTTTGCTGCAATTTGTCAACATCAAGGCATGGCTTTTGGCGTTGACCATCGTCGCAGGTTGGGTGGCAGGCCAAGTCGACTTCACCGCCCGCATGCTGGTGGTGCTGCCCGTCATGGCGTTCTACGCCCTGTCCAGCAACCTGCTGTATGCCTGTATTGGCGCGGTTTTACGCCAATGGCTGGCACGCGGCCAGCGCCTGCTCTGGTTCAACCGTGGCATGGCTGTGTTGCTGATCGCCACCGCCATCTGGATGCTGCGCGCCTAAATTGCGCATTTTTTTCTGTGGCAGCCCTGCAAGCTGTGGCGCTTGGCTCCACAATAGCTGCACCGGCGCCGCCGCCTACCCTGCGGTCTGACGCCCAATGCCAATGCGCCCCAGACATCCGTACTTTCAGGGGCTATCTGGCCATGCTGCACAACGGTATGCTCTTTGCAACAAGCCATCGCCAGCACGCGCACAGTGCGCGCGCTGCTTATTGAAATTGAGTAGTTATGACGAACTGGACACTGGCAGCACGTGCTGCCAAGATGAACTCCTCCGCGATCCGCGAGATCCTGAAGCTGACTGACCGCCCCGGCATCATCAGCATGGCCGGCGGCTTGCCAGCGCCTGCCAGCTTCCCCATCTCTGCCTTTACACAAGCGTGCAACACGGTCATGGAGCGTGATGGTGCCGCGGCACTGCAATACTCCACCACCGAAGGTTTTCCCGCGCTGCGCCAGGCAATTGCGGACTTCTTGCCCTGGGATGTCAGCCCTGAGCAGATCCTGATCACCACGGGCTCGCAGCAGGCACTGGACCTGATCGGCAAGATTTTCATGGACAAGGGCAGCCGCATCCTGGTGGAAAAACCCACCTATCTGGGTGCCCTGCAAGCCTTCACCCCCTTTGAACCTGTGGCAGTGGGTGTGAACAGCGACAGCGAAGGCATGCTGATTGACGACTTTGCCGCCAAAGTTGGCTCTGGCGAAGACAAGGCGCGCGTTGCCTACATCTTGCCCAACTTCCAGAACCCTACCGGTCGCACCATGAGCGAGGAACGTCGCCAGGCCCTGGTGGACAAAGCCAAGGAACTGGACATCCCGCTGGTAGAGGACAACCCCTACGGCGACCTGTGGTACGAGGGCGAGCCTGCGCTGCCTCTGGCGGCTCGTAACCCTGAGGGCGTGATCTACATGGGTTCGTTCTCCAAGGTGCTGGCCCCCGGCTTGCGCGTGGGCTTTATCGTGGCTCCCAAGTCGGTGTACGGCAAGCTGACCCAGGCCAAGCAGGCTGCTGACCTGCACAGCCCCAGCTTTAACCAGCGCGTGGTGGCAGAGGTGATGAAGGATGGCTTCTTGGCCAGCCATATCCCCACCATCCGCGCCATGTACAAGGTGCAGCGCGATGTCATGCTGGTGGCGCTGGAGCGTGAAATGGAAGGTCTGGATGTGCACTGGACACGCCCCGTTGGCGGCATGTTCCTGTGGGTCACATTGCCCCAGGGCATGAATGCCCAAGACCTGCTGCCTGAGGCTGTGGAACGTGGCATGGCCTTTGTGCCGGGCGCTCCGTTTTATGCAGATGAAGCAGAGCACAACACACTGCGCCTGTCGTACGTGACCGTGTCGCCTGAGCAAATCAACAAGGGCATTGCCGCGCTGGCTGCGGCCATCCGCGCGCAGCTGGCCAAGTAATTCACAGCCCCCAACGGCGCGGCCTGAAAAGCCGCTCACACCATCCAGCAAATCTCTGATTTGTGTTGGAGACGAGGCGCGAAGCCGCAGGCAGTACAGGCCTACGACAAGGCAAAGCAACGACGTATCCAGGGTGGTGTGTTAGCGGCTCTCAGTGGCGTATCGTTCCAAGCGCATCCCCTGCCGCAGGTGATGCGCTTTTTCTTTGTCTTTTCTTCGGCTTTCCTCAGCAGTTCATCACATGCCCACTACTGCCACCCTATCGCGCCCGTTCATGACCGTGGATGTTTTCACCGCCATCCCTTACAAAGGCAACCCGGTTGCAGTGGTGCTGGATGCCACAGGTTTGGATACATCGGTCATGCAGGCCTTTGCACGCTGGACCAACCTGTCGGAAACCACCTTTGTTCTGCCCCCCAGCGATGCTGCCCGCGCACAAGGCGCGGACTACCGCGTGCGCATCTTTACGCCGGCGGCAGAGATGCCTTTTGCTGGCCACCCCACGCTGGGCACCTGCCACGCGTGGCTGGCCAGTGGCGGACAGCCACAGTCAACGGGCACCATCGTGCAAGAGTGCGCCAAAGGATTGATCACCATTGAGCGCACACACTCCGGGCTGGCCTTTGCAACCCCTGACTCCCGCGCCTTGCCGCTACCTCACAATTTGCACGAGGTGTATCGCGCACTGGGCATTACCACCGAACAAGTGATCGATGCAGCCTATCTGGACAACGGCCCCCAGTGGCTGTGCCTGCTGCTGGACAGCCCCGATACCGTTCTGTCTCTGGAGCCAGACATGGCCCAGATCAAAGCGCTGGGCCACAAAGTCGGCGTTGCCAGCCTCTACCAAGACAGCGATGCCGCGCCCCTGATTGGGCGTGCCTGCCGGGAAGCCGAGGCTTTTGCCACTGGCTTGCGCGCCCGTCCTGCACAGGGCCCAGCACAGCTGGAAGTGCGCGCTTTCTCGACCACGGGCATGGAAGACCCGGTCACCGGCAGCCTCAACGGCAGCCTGGCACAGTGGCTCATCAATCAGGGGCATCTATCCCCGCCCTATATGGCCAATCAAGGTGCCTGCATGGGTCGTGACGGCTGGGTGTCTGTCCAGCGTGACGCAAAAAAACAACTTTGGATCGGCGGCCACACGGTCACTTGCGTGAATGGCACTGTCCTTTTGTAAACGCTCCTTTTGCTCAAAGGCAAATAAAAATAATTATCAATCGCATAAAATACCCATTTCCTTCTTCCACTCATATCTATTGCCCTTATGTACCGCTACCTGATTGCCAGCACGCTCGCCCTGGGTGCCGTCACTGCGACGCCCGCTTTTGCCGCTCAACCTGTAGCCGCCGCCAGCGCAAGCGCCAGTCAACTCAAGGCACAGGACGTGGTACAGCACTACAGCACGCTGGTGTATGCCAATTACAGCGACACCATCACTGCGGCCAAGCAGATGCAAAAAGCCATCCATGCTTTTTTGGTCAAACCTAGCCAGGCCACGCAGGATGCAGCCCGTCAGGCATGGCTGGATGCCCGCGAGTTCTACGGCCAGACGGAAGCCTTTCGCTTTTATGACGGCCCTATCGATAACGAAGACGGCCCCGAAGGCCAGATCAATGCATGGCCCATGGATGAGTCATACGTGGATTACGTGGTGGGTGATGACAACGCCGGCTTGATCAACAACCGCAAAATCCCCATCACCAAAAAGCGCCTGGCAGATCTGAACGAGCACGATGGCGAAGAGAACATTTCCACCGGATGGCACGCCATTGAGTTCATGCTGTGGGGGCAGGATTTGAGCGACACCGGCCCCGGCGCACGCCCCTTTACCGACTTCATTGACGGTAAAAAACCCAACGCCGACCGCCGCCGTGCCTACCTGAAGGTGGTCACCGAATTGCTGATTGATGATCTGCAATCGGTGGCTGATCAGTGGAAACCGGGCATGAAGAAGAACTTTCGCGCAGAGTTCTCCAAGGGGGGAGAAGAGTCACTGCGCAAGATTTTTGTAGGCCTTGGTTCACTGTCGCGCGGAGAGCTGGCTGGTGAACGCCTGGAAGTGGCCATGGCCAGCCGTGACCAGGAAGATGAGCATTCGTGCTTTTCTGACAACACGCACCGCGATGCAGTCACCAACGCACAAGGCATCCAGAACGTCTGGCTAGGCAGCTACAAGCGCCTGGACGGCTCTGAACTCAAGGGCCCCGGTCTGCGCGACTGGGTGGCAGCACACGACGCAGTCGCGGCTCAGAAGACTTCGCTGCAAATTGCCAAATCCGTAGCTTCTGCCCAAGCCATTCCAGCACCGTTTGACCAAGCCATTCAAGGCGCACGCGACAGTGCTGCACGCGCCAAGATTCAAGCCACCATCGACTCGCTGACTCAGCAAAGCAAAGACCTGGTCGATGCTGCCAAGGCTGTCGGCATTGAGCAACTGAATCTGGTTGAACCCTGATCGCACGCAACTTCGGTTGCGTCTGCCATACACCGCTGCCGCCCGTTGGGCATATTAAGAACCACTCACACAAACTCACATTCCCCTGCAAATCAAAGATTTGCGCGGGGGACAGAGCGCGAAGCCGCACGCAGTACAAGCAGTACGCCAAGGCCAAGCAACCCCACTTCAAGGTGGGAGTGAGCAGGTCTGAACCTGCGGTGTATTTGTTAGAAATTCTGAACGCTTTATGACGCCCTTGCACATGTACGGTTCGGCATTGATCGCTGCCCTGGTTTTGGCAGGCTGCACTGCACAATCGGCCCCCAGCTCCACTGCCTCTGAAGCCCCCAGCGCTTTGTTTGATCGCCCTGCCGCCGACGCACAGCCCGGCGGCAAGACGACGGTGTACTCCAATGGGCGCAATGCGTTTTCTCTGCCCGCCGCCAATTTGAACGATGCAGAGCGCACACGCTTTGTGGTGGGCAACTCGTTTTTCAAACGCAACTGGGTACAAGCCCCGGCGTCTACCACTGCGCGTGATGGACTGGGCCCTCATTTTCTGGCGCGCTCGTGCGCTGGCTGCCATGTACAAGATGGACGCGCGCAGCCGCCTGATTTTCACAATCCACTGGCACCACAGCCTTTTGCTGGCCTGCTGATGCGCCTGTCGGTGCCCGGCACCGATGCACACGGCGGCCCCAAGCATGAACCCGTGTATGGCGATCAATTCAACACCATGGGTGTGAACGGGGTCAAAGGTGAAGGCACGCTCACTCTGAGCTACGAAACCATCCCCGGTCAATACGCAGATGGCACGGCATATGCCCTGGAAAAGCCCATCTACCATCTCACGGACCTGGGTTACGGCCCCATGGCGGCCGACGTCATGGTCAGCCCCCGGATTGCACCCCAGGTGATTGGCCTGGGTCTGCTGGAAGCCATTGCCGAATCAGACATTCTGGCCAATGCCAAGGCACAGGCGGCCACTGCAGGCACCATCAAAGGCCAGCCCAACTATGTCTGGGATGCCTATGGCGAGCGCATGATGCTTGGCCGTTTTGGCTGGAAGGCCAATGTCGCCAGCGTGGCGCACCAGTCGTCCGCCGCTTTTCTGGGCGATATCGGCATTACGTCCAAACGTTTTCCGCACCAGACTTGCACCCCTGCACAAAAAGACTGTCTGGAAGCCCCCACAGGAAATGCCAAAGGCAAAAACGGCGTCGAAATTGAAGACTATGTGCTCGACGAGGTCATCTTCTACCAATCCACCCTGGCCCCTGCAGCACGTCGCAACGCACAAGATGAACAAGTGCTGCGTGGTGAATCGCTGTTCCATGCCGCGCAATGTGCCCAGTGCCACCGCCCCAGCTATCGCACCAGTGAGACACTGTTTCCAAGTCTGAGCAGCAAGGCCTTGTCCGGACAGGACATCACGCCCTATACCGACCTGCTGCTGCACGACATGGGTCCGGCGCTGGCGGATGGCCGCCCTGACTTTGCCGCCAACGGCCAGCAATGGCGTACCCCGCCCCTGTGGGGCATTGGTTTGCTGCCCGCAGTGAACAACCACCAGCGTCTGCTGCACGATGGCCGTGCCCGTGGTGTTGCCGAGGCAATTTTGTGGCACGGCGGTGAAGCCGAGCCAGCGCGTGAACAATTCCGCCACATGCCTGCGCCTGACCGCGCAGCCCTGGTTCAATTTGTGGAATCCCTGTAATGCGTTTTGCCCCACTTTCTTTGAGTCTGATCGCGCTGTGCATGGCTGTGAGCAGCCATGCCGCAACACCGCCAGCCCCGCCTCTGACCTCGGGCGCAGCTGCGCAGGCGTTATACGCACAATGGTTTGTGCCGCAGTCTGCACAGGCCAGCACCTCAGCCCAGCAATTGCAAAGCCAGTTGCAGCAGTACTGCACCGGCACGGCCAGCCTGGAGAAAGTGCGCGGGGACTTCACACAGGCCAGCCAAGACTGGGAGCGCCTGTCTGCGGTCGCCATGGGTCCGCAGATTGAACACCGTACCGCCCGCATGGTGGACTTTCAGCCCATGCGCCTGCCGCTGCTCAAGGCGGCGCTGCGCAAAGCGCCGAAAGATCTCGCGGCAATGGAAACCATCGGGGCCCCTGCCAAAGGTTTTCCTGCGCTTGAGCATCTGCTGTGGGTCGACGTGGCTGCGCCCAAGACACCAACATGCCAGTACGCCCGTCTGGTGGCTGCCGACCTGACGCAGGAGCTGCAAGAGCTTCACCAAGCCAACCAGGCAGCGGCCAACTTCACGGCGCTGGATTTTGACAGTACGGCTGAATTTCTGAACCAGTGGATTGGCGGCGTCGAGCGACTGCGCTGGCAAGCCATGGAAAAACCCCTGCGCAGCGCCACCGCCAGCAAGCCGGCGCAAGTCACCCGTGCCGCCAGCGAAGGCACACTGACCAGCTGGAAAGCACAATGGAGCGGCCTGCGCACACTGGCCATCGGCAACCCGCAAATGCCTGACAACGTCAGCCTTGCCAGACTGGTGGAAGTACAGGGCTGGCAGCACCTGGCTGATGAGCTGCGCGCTGCTGTACAGCAAGCTGACAGCGCCATGCAATCGATCGACAAGGTTTCGCTCAACGCCATCACCCCTGCCAACAAGGCGCTCAAGCAGCTCAAGCACCTGGTGGAAAACGACGTCGCCTTGTCGCTGGACGTCACCATCGGTTTTTCTGACGCAGACGGGGATTAGGCCCATGCTCAGCACGCGCCGGCAATGGCTGCAGGGCATGGCAGTCCTGGCCAGCATGCCTTTGGCCAGTTGGGCCAATACCGACAACGCACCCCGATTCGCAGCCGCATGGGCCGTGGGCGCAGAGCTTTATGTGGGGGTTTTGCAGCTGCCTGCCTCCCCCGATCAAAGTCTGCGCATTCAGCATGCGCACGCCATACCCACCCGCGCACATGGCATGACACAACTGGCCGATGGCAGCTTGCTATTTGCCAGCCGCCGCCCCGGGGACTGGCTGCTGCGCGTAGACCCGAACGGTCAAGAACAGTGGCACTGGATTGAAGCTGACCGCGCCTTCAACGGCCATGTCATTGCCAGCCATGATGGCATGCACCTGTACACCACCGAGACGGATCTGGCCGACAGCCAGGGGCTGATCGGTGTGCGCGATGTGCGTACGCTGGAAAAAATCGCCGAATGGCGCACCGGCGGCATGGACCCCCACCAGTTGCTGCTGGACCGTGACGGCAGCCTGATGGTGGCCAACGGCGGCATTCCCACCCAGCCTGAAACGGGCCGTCGCAAACTCAAGCTCACGCACATGGACTCTTCCATTGCGCGCCTGCTGCCTGCGCAAGATGGTCAGATTGCTGGCCAATGGCGCTTGACCGATACCCGGCTGAGTTTGCGCCACCTGGCCTGGGGGCCTGAGGTGGCCTGGGCCACAGAGCGCCGCTGGCTGGGCATTGCGCTGCAGGCCGAACACGACAGTGCCGAGCAAAAACAGCAAGCCCCCGTTTTGGCGCTGTTTGATGGACAGCAACTGCATGCCGCAGACTTGCCCACCGGGGCTCAATGGCAAGGCTACGGCGGTGACATCAGTTGCCACGGTCAGCATTTTGCTGTGAGCTGTCCCCGTGCAGATCAGCTCACATGGTGGCAAGTGCCCGCCACTGCGCAAGCCACAGGCCAGTGCCTGCGCCAGGACAGCCAGCAAGGCGTGTACTGCGTCAGCAATGACAGCGTCATCCACCCCTTGCAACCCAGCACCAGCACCCTGTGGTCTGGTGGTGCCCAGCAGGTGCTGCAATGGCCCCAGCGCAACGCCGTCGCCAGCACCGCCCATCTGACACTCGATAACCACTGGGTGCAGATTTAAACGCTACAGCGCTCAAAAGCCGTGGGGCCAGTTCTCGCAACAAGCACTGGTTCCACGGTGGCTCATTCATCGCTTTCAACGCTAATAGATAGCTACAACACTCGAAGCCACTCCACCAAGGCATCAATCTCTTGGGCGTTGCATTGCTTCCAGCTGGTCGTCCGGTAACGGGTCTTAGAGTTGCTGCGTTACCTCATCACCAAAACCTGCGACCCTGGCGACGAGTTACGCAACAACGCCACACGGGTCTAAAACAGGTCTCCCGCAAGACAGTCCGACCAGATGAGATTCCTCACAATTGGCACCCATGGGAACCATCTACCTTGTACGCCACGGCCAGGCATCGTTTGGGGCCAAAGACTATGACCAGCTCAGCCTTTTGGGGGCACAGCAGTCACAGCAGCTGGGCCGTTACTGGCAAGAACGCTCGATGCACTTCGATGCGGTCTATACCGGCACACTTAAACGCCACGTACAAACATTGGCAGGCATACGTGAGGCATTGCCAGGCCTGCCTGAGGCGCAGGCCTTACCTGCCCTCAATGAATACGACAGCCACGCATTGATTCGCTGCATACACCCGGAGCCTTTGGGTCCGGCAGATACACCTGAGACCTACCGCGCGCACTTTCGCTTGCTGTGTGATGCGATTGCACAGTGGATGTCGGGCGTCATCAGCCCTGAAGGCATGCCCAGCTGGGAAGATTTCTCAGATGGCATTCGCCACACCTTGGAGCAAATACGCCACCAGCACCACGCAGGTAATGTGCTGCTCGTCAGCAGTGGCGGGCCCATCTCTACCGCCACCAGCTTAGTGCTGGGCAGCCCGCCCGAGGTGTCGATCGCACTCAATATGCGCATACGCAATACGGCGGTGACAGAGCTGAGCATGAGCCCCAAACGCTTGATGCTGCAGACCTTTAATACGCTCAACCACCTCGACACCACCGAGACCCACAGCTGGGTGACATTCGCATAAAAAAGCACGGTTGCTCAGGCATGCATGCGCATGCTTTGCGGCACACAGCAGCGCATTTTTTTCGCAAGGTTTACGATGATTCCTTGCTAGAAAACACGTATGCCTTATGGAGCTTTCATGTTGACCCCTTGCGACGATGATGCGCTGGAGCCCCAGCTTTCTGCGGCAGACATGGCCTCTTTGCGCACCATGCTGGGCGATGCCATCCAGAGCCACCAGGCCATTGCCATGCTGGACGTTGGTGACAAGCGCTGCCGCCTGATGATCAGCGAGGGAGAGAACGGTCATCCTCAGCCGGTGTTCCACCACCTGCAACTGGGCATGGATTTGCTGGCCACCCGCACGTTCAAGCAGCACATGCCCAGTGAAGCGCAGCTGGAGCAAGGGATCATGCTGGTAGAAGATGCGGTCATGCCCGTGGCGCGCCTGATTCCTAGCAGCAACGTGTTCGTGACACACGACCCCTGCCTGCTGGAGGTGGCCCAGCATGCACTGGGTATTCGAGACTTGCAGGATGCATGGCAGAGTTCCGGGCGGCTGCCGGTCTTGAGCCGCGAGGCGATTGAAGCGCAATTTGATCTGCTCGCACGCCAGGCGAGCCATCCGCATGCGCCACTGGGTGACTTGCCCCAGTCACCACGCTGGGCCGCCGCGCTATTGATCTTGCGCGAGGTACTGCACCACTGGCAGCTGGGTGCGGTTCGTCTGCTGCCTCACTTGCCAGTCCCGTTTCAATCACCCAAAGGCTGAGGCTGCGTACCGACCGTTGCAGCAGGCAAAGCGTGCATTTCTTCTAGCAACTGCGCCAGACTCGTCGCTGCGCCCTCCACCAAGGCCTGACCCCGCTGCGCATCGGCTGCAGCGGCATTGCCAGCTGCGCCCAGAGGGTTGTAGTCCTGCATGGCCCAGCCCAGCTTGGCACTTTTGCCATTGCCCAAAATAGGGAAACGCTGGGCACGCTCCTGCGAGGTGCTGGCAAAGTTTTGTGCATACGGCATGCGCACCAGCTCTGGCGCCAAGTGCAGCATCATGGAGGTTTCAGTCTCTCCGCCATGCACCCCAAAACGGTGCTCGTGCGCGCTAAAGGATTCATTGACCCCTGCCGGCTGCGGCAGGTTGAACCAGCTGCAGTGGTACACCAGCAGACCGCACTGCATGCGCAGCTGTCGCGCCACGATGTCCATGCTGCTGACGTTGCCGCCGTGCGCATTAAAAATCAGCAGTTTGCGAATCCCCGCGCGGGCCACACAGACGCCCAGCTCGGTCCACAGAGCCAGCAGCGTAGCGGGCGACAGGCCCAGCGTACCGGCATAGTCCTGGTGTTCCAGGCTCAATCCAATCGACTGGGTGGGCAAGACCAGCAGCGGGACATCGGCAGCCACCTGCGGCAAAGCTGCTGCCAGGATGCCATCGGCCAGCGCCGTGTCTACGCTCAAAGGCAAATGCGGGCCGTGTTGCTCCACCGCCCCTACCGGCAAGACCGCCACGGTCTGTGCGGCCAGGCCATTGCGCTGCGCCAGCGCAAAATCACGTGCAGACACTTCTGCCCAACGGCGCGAAGGCCAGCGCTGCAAATCAGGCTGATCAGAAATGTCCGCTGAAAAATGGGCATGGGTTTTTTGGCACATGCTGCAATCTTAGGCGCTGTCCGGCAGACTGGATAGCAAGCCGCTCCACAATCCCTGCATGTCTTCCTCCCCAACCCGCGACCTGACCCAGGGCCCCATCGCTCGCACCTTGCTGGTGTTTTCTCTGCCCATCCTGGCGGGCAATGTGCTGCAGTCCCTCAATGGTTCGGTCAATGCCATGTGGGTGGGCAAATACCTGGGAGAGGCGGCCCTCACCGCCACCACCAATGCCAACAACATCATGTTCTTGCTGATTGGCCTGGTGTTTGGCGTGGGCATGGCAGCCACCATCTTGGTGGCGCAAAGCATGGGGGCCAAAAATCTCACGCAAGCGCGCACAGTGATTGGCTCTAGCGCTACGTTTTTTGGAGCTATCTCGCTGCTCATTGCCTTGCTGGGCTATCCACTCTCGCGACATATCTTGCAGTGGATGGGGACACCCGATGTGGCTTTACCGCTGGCCGAAAGCTATTTGCGCGTCATCTTTCTGGCCATGCCGCTGCTGTACCTGTTTGCCTTTGTCTCGGCCATCTTGCGCGGCGCAGGCGATACCCGCACCCCGTTTATTTTTTTGCTGCTGGTCGTGGTGCTGGATGTTGTCCTGAACCCGGTGCTGATTTTTGGCTTAGGCCCATTCCCCCAGATGGGCATCACCGGCGCATCCATGGCCACGCTGGTGTCCAACGCCATCAGCTTTGCGGCCATGCTGCTGTGGCTGTACTGGCGCAAGCACCCGCTGTGGATTGGCAGCCATGAGCTGCATTTTTTCGTGCCCCAGCCAGTCATTGTCAAAGCCCTAGTCATCAAAGGCCTGCCCATGGGGGTGCAAATGGTGATGATCTCCATGGCCATGCTGATGGTGATGACCATGGTCAACGGTTATGGCGTTGAAACCTCTTCTGCCTACGGCGCATCGCTGCAGCTGTGGACCTATGTGCAAATGCCCGCCATGGCGATTGGGGCGGCCTGCTCCAGCATGGCGGCGCAAAACGTGGGGGCCGGGCAATGGGCACGTGTCGATGGCACCGCCAAAGCAGGAGTTCTGTGCAATGTGCTGATGACGGGCGCACTCATCGTGCCCATGCTCTTGCTGGACCGCCATGTGCTGGCGCTGTTCTTGCCCGATGGCAGCGCTGCACTGGAATCTGCGCGCCACCTCAACCACATTGCGGTGGGCTCGTTCGTGTTTTTTGGGGTCACCTTTGTGCTCTCGGGCGTGGTGCGCTCTACGGGCGCGGTGATTCCCCCGCTGATCATTCTGGGCATTGCACTATGGGGCGTGCGCGTGCCGCTGGCCAAGCTGCTGCAGCCCTGGCTGGGTGTTGATGCCATTTGGTGGAGCTTTCCAGCCAGCTCCATCTGCGCCATGCTGATGAGCATGGCCTACTACAAATGGGGGCGCTGGCGCGAGGCGCGCATGCTCAACCCGGCTGCAGACGATGCCGAAACCGTGGCAACCCCGTCGGAGGTGGCCGCCCAGCCGCCCAACCCGGTCTGTGCGCCACGTCAACTTTTGTCTGCGCAAACACCCACCACCACTTCGGACACCCGCTGAAATAGCCGCACGCAACGATGACAGGAACCACAATGCGGTTTATGGCTCCAAGCTTCGTCATGCCAATTTCTCCCCTCCTTCGCCCCCATCGTTGCGCCCACCACTTCGCTGCTGTCTGGCTGTTCAGCCTGCTGGCCTTGTGCGCCGTGCTACTGCCTGCAACTGCCAGCGCGCAAATTCAGCTCAAACTGGGCAGCGCCAGCACCGCCCTGTCTGACACCGTGGTCACCCCGCGCGTGCAGGCCCAGCTGGTGGCATTGGCACCGCAAGGTATTGCCCCGGGCAAGCCTTTGGAGCTGGGGTTGCGCATTCAGCACCAGCCTGACTGGCACACCTACTGGAAGAACGCGGGTGACTCCGGCCTGCCTACGCAGCTGGACTGGCAACTGCCAGCGGGCATGCAGGCCACAGACATAGCATGGCCTGTTCCCCAGCAGATCCGCGTTGGAGACATGCTCAACTATGGCTACGAAGGCACGGTGCTGCTGCCCGTTACGGTCAAAGTTACCGATGACTTTCGGCCTGACCCAGATGGCAACATCGACATTCGCCTGACGGCCTCGTGGCTGGTATGCCGTGTGGAATGCATTCCAGAAGACGGGCAGTTCCAGCTGCGGGTCCCTGCAGATGTCGCTGACACGCAGTGGGCCACTGAGTTTGCCGCCGCTCACGCTCAGGCCCCCGTTGCACTGGCGCAGGCCCAGGCCAGCTTCACGGCCCTGCCCAGCGGCGACCGGGTTGAGCTGCGTGTGGATGGGCTGCCTGCTGCAGCCCACGCACAGACGCTGGCGTTTTACCCTGAAGCGGCCGACACCTTCCACCACGCAGCGGTGCTGGGGCAAGACTGGACACAGGCCTGGGAAGGCACCACCTGGACGGCGCAGCTGCCGCTGTCAGACATGCGGGGCGACACCCCTGCTCAGCTCGATTTTGTTCTCGGCCTGCCTGCACAAGGCGGTGATGTGGCCCATGCGCCGCCCGTACAGGCCTGGCGCTTGAGCGGCCCCGTGCAAGGCCAGTGGAAATCCGCCGATCTGGCACAAGTGTCGCCCGCGCTGGCAGCGGCATTGGCGGCCAATCAGCAATCGCAAAGCACCAACCCCTTGCCCGCACCCAGCACCAGTGTCAGCACCAGCGGTTGGCTGGCCGCTTTGCTGGGAGGACTGATTGGCGGCCTGCTGCTCAACCTGATGCCCTGCGTGTTCCCCGTGCTGGCCATCAAACTCATGGGCTTTGCGCGCCATGGCAGCGACGTGCGCGCACAGCGCAGCAATGGCCTGGCCTACGCAGCCGGGGTCATCATCAGTTTTGTGGCGCTGGGCGCTGTGCTGCTGGCACTGCGTGCGGCTGGCGAGCAACTGGGCTGGGGCTTTCAGCTGCAGTCGCCGCTGGTGGTGGCCGGGCTGGCGGCCTTGTTTACCTTGATTGGCTTGAACCTCGCCGGGGTGTTTGAGCTGGGCCACGTGGTGCCCGACCGCATTGCCAACCTGCACGCACGCCATCCGCTGGGCGATGCATTCATCTCCGGCGTGGTGGCGGTGGCCATTGCCTCGCCCTGCACCGCACCGTTCATGGGCGCATCGCTGGGATTTGCTGTGGGCATGCCTGCAGCGCAGGCACTGGGTATTTTTGTAGCGCTGGGCGTGGGCATGGCCCTGCCTTATGTGCTGGTGAGCTGGGTGCCTGCACTGATGCGCTGGCTGCCCCGTCCCGGTGCCTGGATGGACACCTTCCGCCGTGCCATGGCCTTTCCCATGTTCGCCACGGTGGTCTGGCTGGTGTGGGTGATTGGCCAGCAAACCGGCATTGACGGCGCTGCCGCCTTGCTGGCCCTGCTGCTGTGCCTGGCCGCCTTGGCATGGGCCCTGACGCTGCGCGGCACAACCCGCGTGCTGCTGGCCGCTGTTGTACTGGTATGCGGCGGCTTGCTGATGGTTGGCACGGGCCGCACCCTGGTCGAGCCTGCGCCTGTCGCTGCTGCTGCCGAGCAGCAAGATGTTTGGCAAGCCTGGTCAGCCCCCAAACAAGCCGAACTGCTGGCCCAGGGCCGCCCCGTTTTTGTGGATTACACCGCCGCCTGGTGCGTGACCTGCCAGTACAACAAGCGCACCACGCTGTCTGACAGTGACGTGCTGGCCAACTTTGCACAGCACAACGTTGCGCTGCTGCGTGCCGACTGGACACGCCGTGACCCGGCCATTACCCAGGCGCTGGCCCAGCTGGGCCGCAGCGGTGTGCCCGTGTATGTGCTGCTGGCACCGGGGCAAGCGCCCGTGGTGCTCAGTGAGCTGCCCAGCAAGCAAGAAGTGCACAACGCACTTCAGATGCTTTAACAAAATAATAGCTACCAAGGCATTAAATACAACGGTTTCAGATATAAAACTATCTAAAACCGTTGCAGCACAAGCGCTGACAGCTATCTTTAATAAAAAAGCCGCTGTCTGCAATGCATGCAAACAGCGGCTCGGTATTGGCGTGGACCAAGGTTCGGTGTCTGTGAAGGGGATCTCCCTGCCTTCACCCAAATTTCTTCATCGGCCCACGCTGGCAATTATTGACGGCCTGCATGACAGGCATGTGACGCTCAGATCAGCGCTTGAATAATCACTGCGTTGACGATGTCTACAAAAAAGCCACACACCAGCGGCACCACAATGAAGGCGCGGTGCGCTGCCCCGTGGCTGCGCGCCACGGCCGTCATATTGGCCACCGCTGTTGCCGTAGAACCCAGGGCAATACCGCCAAAGCCGGCGGTAATGACTGCGGCCTCATAGTCTTTGCCCATGCAGCGAAAGACCACGAACAGTGCAAACCCGATGGTCATCAAAATCTGCAGCACCAGCACCGTCATCACAAAGCCCATCACGCCCTGCAAGGCCCACAGCTGCAGGCCCATGAGCGCCATGGTCAGGAACATGCCCAGGCAAATATCCGAAATCATGAGCAACCCCTGGCGCATGCTGTTCCAGTGGAACTGCCCCAGCTTGCGGCGCTTGCGCGAAAGCATCCATTGCCCCAGCGTATTGCGCAAAATAATGCCGCCGAGCAAGCACCCCACAAACATGGGCAACTGCAGGCCCGCCTCATGAAACAGCGGGGTGATCACACCGCCAATCATCAGTGCCATGTTCAGCCACAGCCAGGCACGCAACACACCGTAATAGTCCAGCGTGACTGCGGTGCGCTGCACGGCCACCCCCACATCCAGCGCGCGTGAATTGCTGCCCGCAATGCCGTGGCGGCGCAGCAGGTAACTGGCGATAGGGCCACCAATGGTGCAGGCCGCAATCATGCCCACCATGTTGCTGGCCATACCCAGCTCCACTGCGTTGCTGATGCCCAGTTTCTCCACAAAGACCGGCCCCCAGGCCAGCGTGGTGCCAACACCACCGGTCAACGAGATGGAACCCGTCATCAACCCCGCTCGCGCATCCAGCCCAAACCACTGCGCCACACCCATGCCCAGCATGTTCTGCAGCGCAATGAAGACCGTAGCCAGCACCAGCAAGATCAGCAAAGGCTTGCCGCCTTCCCTGAGCGTCGCCAGGTCAGAGCGCAACCCAATGGCTGCAAAAAAGTAAAGCAGCAAGGTGTCCCGCACATTCAGATCAAACTCCACCTTGGTGCCCAGCGTCAGATACATCAGCCCCACCACGCATGCACACAGAAAACCGCCCACGACAGGCTCTGGAATGCTGTAGCGGCGCACCACGCTCCAGTGCTCGGCGATTTTTTGCCCTGCAAAAAACAGCAAGATGGCCAAGGTAAAACTTTGGAAAGCGGGAATGTGCAGGGTTTCAGGTAGTGTCACGGCGTGGCAAAGTAGGTCACAAAACAAAGCCTGCGATTGTGCATGACACGCCATGCAGAGCGTTTTGCCTTGCTTTGCATCAGGACACGTGCAGACAGCGCGCTGCACTAGCCCCTGAGCACAAGGTAGTCCAAGGCCTTCCGTTAAACTGCCCGGTTCCCAAGAACCGCCCTTGCGCCGCAGCCTTTCGCTGTGGTGCTGGCCCTTTCTCAGTGTGAGCGCCCATGTCTTTTGCCCCCCTTTTGAACGACACCTTCCTGCGCGCCTGCCGCCGTCAAGCCACCGACTACACCCCGCTGTGGCTGATGCGTCAGGCCGGTCGCTACCTGCCTGAGTACAAAGCCACCCGCGCGCAAGCCGGCAGCTTCATGGGCCTGGCAACGAACGTGGACTACGCCACCGAAGTGACGCTGCAGCCGCTGGACCGCTTTGCGCTGGATGCTTCCATCCTGTTCAGCGACATCCTGACCGTGCCTGACGCCATGGGCCTGGGCCTGTCCTTTGCCGAAGGCGAAGGCCCGCGCTTTGCCAAGGTGGTGCGTGATGAAGCCGCCGTGGCCGAGCTGGCCGTGCCGGACATGGACAAGCTGCGCTACGTGTTTGATGCCGTCACCAGCATCCGCAAGGCGCTCAATGGCCGTGTGCCCTTGATTGGTTTCTCGGGCAGCCCCTGGACGCTGGCCTGCTACATGGTGGAAGGCAAAGGCAGCAGCGACTACCGCATGGTCAAGACCATGATGTACAGCCGCCCCGACCTGATGCACAAGATCTTGCAGGTCAATGCCGACAGCGTCGCTGCGTACCTGAACGCACAAATTGACGCCGGCGCACAAGCGGTCATGATTTTTGACAGCTGGGGCGGTGTGCTGGCCGACGGCGCTTTCCAGCAATTCAGTCTGGCCTACACCAAGCGTGTGCTGGCCCAGCTCAAGCGCACCGGCGTGGACGGCACCGATGCGCCCCGCCTGGTGTTCACCAAGGGCGGCGGCATCTGGTTGCAGGACATGAAGGACATGGACTGCGAAGTGCTGGGTCTGGACTGGACAGCCAATCTGGGCAAGGCCCGCGCCATTGTGGGCGGTCAAGCCGGGGGCCCCGGCAAGGCATTGCAGGGCAATATTGACCCCAATGTGCTGTTTGCATCTCCCGAGCAGATCGCCGAGCAGGCCCGCGCCGTGCTGGACAGCTTTGGCAAGCCCCACACCGACAAAACGACGAACGGCCCCACCCATATTTTCAATCTGGGCCACGGCATCAGCCAGTTCACCCCGCCCGAGCATGTGGCTGCGCTGGTAGAGGCAGTGCACAGCCACTCTCGCCAGCAGCGCCAAGCGGTCTAATGCTTCACCGATAAATAAGTACTTACCAACTTCGACCCGTAGGCACTGGACTACGGGTCGTTTTTTTTCGCCGCCTTCAGAATTCTCGTTCATCCGCGCAAAAAACAACAAATTCGCGCTTTTTTACCGCATCTGCTTATTACTTTCACGCACTTGACAGGGGCACAGATTTCAACTTATGCACAACTTGGTGCGTGCGGTGGCTTGACTTCAGTGTTCACAAGGCGATAGCAAAAAAACACGAGCCAGCATAATAAGTCGTTGTTTTCAATCAATAAATTTCATGACAATCTTGTCACACAAAAATAAAAGCCGTCATGTTCACTTTGAGCCACAGCGGCTGTGGTAAACAATCCCCACAAAGTTATCCACAGAAACTTGGATAGCCTCGACTTCTTTCCCCTCTGGCGCTGATGTCTGACCCGATTCCTACATTGCATGTGGTCCATGTGGCAGTCCACACCCCTGTGCACAGCGGCGTGGGAGTCCCCTTGAGCTACACCCACAGCCACCCGTTGCCCCCTGGCACGCTGGTGCGCGTGCCGCTGGGTACGCGCCAGCTGCTGGGCGTCGTGTGGCCAGCACCGCAGGACGCAGCCCCGCCGCCTGAGCACGCCAAACTGCGTGCCATTGAAGCCGTCATGCAGGGGCTGCCTGCGCTGGACACCACGTGGCAGCGTCTGGTGAGCTTTGCAGCCCGCTACTACCAGCGCAGCGTGGGCGAAATCGCCATGGCGGGCCTGCCACCAGCCTTGCGCGACATGACAGCCGAGCAACTGGCCAAACGACTGCAGCCGCCCAAACCCAAAAAACCATCCAAAAAAGGCGCAGCAGCAACGGCAGCAGCAGCACAGCAGGCTGTGGATAACTGTCTTGAGCCATCTCAAGACCATTCAGAATCCATAGCACTGAGTGCTGAACAGCAAAGCGTTTTTAGCCAGATCATCCAAAATCCAGGCCCCTTCTTGCTGTACGGCAGCACCGGCAGTGGCAAGACCGAGGTCTACATGCGCGTGGTGCAACAGGCGCTGGAGGCCAGCCCGCAGGCACAGGCGCTGGTCATGGTGCCTGAAATTAACCTGACGCCCCAATTGCAAGAGCGCTTTGAATCGCGCTTCATGCCCATGTTTGGCGCTCAAGCCGTCGTCAGCATGCACAGCGGCATGACCGATGTGCAGCGCCTGAAAAGCTGGCTGGCCGCCCACACTGGGGCCGCACGCATTGTGCTGGGGACGCGCATGTCGATTTTTGCAAGCCTGCCCGGGCTGAAAGTCATTGTGGTCGACGAAGAGCACGACCCCAGCTACAAGCAGCAAGAGGGTGCGCGGTACTCCGCACGTGACCTGGCACTGTGGCGCGGTCATGCCTGCCAAGCACAGGTCATTTTGGGCAGCGCCACACCCTCGCTGGAGAGCTGGCACGCCAGCGAGCCAGCCAGCAGTGGCGGGCCGGCTCGCTACCTGCGGCTGCACATGCCCAGCCGCATTGGTGCAGGCGCACTGCCGCGGGTGCGCCTGGTGGACATGTCCCAGCAGCCCAAGAAAACCGTGTTTTCACAGCCCCTGCTGGAAGCCATCACCGAGCGTGTGCAACGGGGCGAGCAAAGCCTGATCTTGCTGAACCGGCGCGGTTTTGCCCCGGTGCTGTACTGCGCAGACTGCAACTGGAAAAGCGATTGCCCGCACTGCAGCGCCCACCAGGTTTTTCACAAGGGTGACCGCACCTTGCGCTGTCACCACTGTGGCTACACCCAGCGTGTGCCACACGCCTGCCCCAGCTGCGGCAACCCTGACATCCTTCCCCTGGGCAAAGGTACGGAACAGTTGCAAGAAGAGCTGGAGCGTCTGCTGCGCAACGTGCAACGCCCAGACGGCCAGCCGGCCCGTGTGTCACGCATTGATGCCGACACCACCAAGCTCAAAGGGGCATTACAAGAGCAATTGGCGCTGGTGCACAGCGGCGAGGTGGATGTGCTGGTGGGCACCCAAATGGTTGCCAAGGGCCATGACTTTCGTCGCATCACCTTGGTGGCAGCGGTACAGCCCGATGGCGCTCTGTTTTCCAGCGATTTCCGGGCACCCGAGCGCCTGTTTTGCCTGCTGATGCAGGCCGCTGGCCGCGCTGGCCGGGATGCCGCCTATGTCAGCGACCAAGGCAGTCAGCCAGAAATGTGGGTGCAAAGCTTTGAGCCGCAGCACAGCGTATTCGCCGCCCTGCGCCAGCATGACTACCCGGCCTTCGCGGCCCAGCAGTTGCGGGAACGCCAGGACGCGGGCATGCCTCCTTATGCATTCCAGGCGCTGGTCCGTGCCGATGCCAGGACGCAGGAAACCGCCCAGGCTTTTTTGCGTGCCGCCACCGATGCCGCACGCCAGGGGCAGTTGCCCTGTCTGGACGATGTATTTGTCTACCCCCCCATTCCCATGGCCATGCAGCGCGTAGCCAATGTGGAGCGCGCCCAGATGCTGATTGAGGCCGCCGACCGCCGCGCCCTGCAAAGATTTTTGCATGCGTGGCAGCCGTGGCTGCACTGGGTGCGCGGGCAGCCACAGCACAAAGGCGTGGTGCGCTGGCTGGTCGATGTAGATCCGCTGTCGCTTTGAAAAGCATTTTTCATGGCTGCCGTCTTTCAGGCCTGCGCCCTCACCACAGCAGGCACTGACAGCCCCGGTGTGGGTATTGAAAAATAGCTCTTGGTGTTTGTCCGAATGCCAGTCAGGCGCAGATGTTGCAAGGTGCACCACCAGCAACCACCCGCCGGGTGGTGCATCTCTGGAGCACCTATGCGCTTTCCTTCCGCATTTCGCCTGTCCCTGATTTCCGTGGCCTTGGCACTGGCCGGTTGTGCCAGCCAGACCGCCGCACCTGCAGCCTCCACCGCTGCAGCGCCAGCCCCTGTAACCACCGCAGCGCCCAGCGCTGCCCCTGCCGCCGCCGCCAAACCGCGCGTGGTGGTGCTGGCTACCGGCGGCACCATTGCCGGCGCGGGTGCCAGCGCCGTCAACAGCGCCACCTACACTGCAGCCAAAGTACCGGTCGACAAATTGCTGGCCGGTTTGCCAGAGCTGGGCAATCTGGCCACCGTGACAGGCGAGCAAGTCTTTCAGATTGCCTCGGAAAGCTTTACCAACAAAGAACTGGTCACACTGGCCAAGCGCGTGAACGAGCTGGCCAAGCGCGCCGATGTGGACGGCATCGTCATCACCCATGGCACCGACACACTGGAAGAAACCGGGTTTTTCCTCAATCTGGTCGTGCGCACGAACAAACCCATCGTAATGGTGGGTTCCATGCGGCCTGGCACCGCCATCTCAGCAGATGGTGCACTCAATCTGCTGGGCGCAGTCGCCACCGCTGCGGCCAAGGATTCTGTCGGCAAGGGGGTACTGGTCAGCATGAACGACGACATCCACACCGCGCGCGATGTGGCCAAGCTCACCAACATCAAGGCCAATG
The DNA here is from genome assembly GCF_014836675.1 of Comamonas avium. Classification (GTDB taxonomy): domain Bacteria; phylum Pseudomonadota; class Gammaproteobacteria; order Burkholderiales; family Burkholderiaceae_C; genus Comamonas; species Comamonas avium. The sequence goes on along the minus strand of NZ_JACSQK010000002.1, from coordinate 484,376 downwards.
CATTTGCCAGCCAGTGGGGCCCACTGGGCATGGTGGTGGAAGGCAAGACCTACTGGTTCCGCGCACCCGTCAAGCGCCACACCAGCGCCAGCGAATTCAACATTGAGCAGATCAACGAGCTGCCCGCTGTAGATATCGTCTACGGTTACGGCAACGTCCCGCCCACCGCCATCGAGGCGCTGGGCAAAGCGGGCGTCAAAGCCATCGTGCACGCGGGCACGGGCAATGGTTCGGTCGCTGACCGCATCGTGCCCAAGCTCAATGAATTGCGTGGCAAAGGCACCATCATCGTGCGCAGTTCACGCATTCCTGCAGGCTTTGTACTGCGCAATGCCGAGCAACCTGACGACAAGTACGACTGGGTGGTGGCCCACGATCTGAATCCGCAAAAAGCCCGCTTGCTGACTGCAGTGGCGCTGACTCAGACACAGGACACCAAGCAGTTGCAACGCATCTTCTGGGAATATTGATAAAACTGGCTGCCAGTGCTTGATAAACAATCGCTGGCAGCTATTGTTTTTACATTTTCATCAGGTGGCGCAAGGGACCTTGTGCCACCTGTACATGGTGCTGCTGCAACAGCGCAGCGAAGGCCTCAGACATCAGATAGGCAAACTCCACCGGGCGTTGCCTGCCAATCGCATCGCCCTGCACCACATCGGTGGCCGGGTGACACATCACCAGGCTGCCATCACACAGCTGTGGCAGCCACTGCGCCATCTGTGCGCCATAGCTGGCGGCATCAGGGGCATCAAACCCATACACACCGCCAAAACCTGTGTTGACAGGCACATGAGATTGCTGCAACTGGCGCGTGGTGGTCCAGCCCCCCAGCAACGCAATGATGGCCGCCTTGGGGCTGCGCCACAAACCACCGGCTGGTGCGGTCGATCGCACCCACGGCATTTCTGAGCCTGCATAACGCTGGTGCAGCGCCTCCTGCATGGCATCGCGCATGCCCGGCAACTGGTGCACATGCTGGTGGCCATCAATAAAATCAGGAGCTGTGCCCAGAGCCTGCTCAAACGCATCCAGCTGCTGCTGCCACTGCAGGCGCAGCGCGGCCGCTGAGAACTGGCGGGTATAGGATTTTTTGATGACATCGCCCAGCGCATACGCAGGCACGGCACCGCCGTGGCTTTCGGTCAGATTGAAATGCAGCCCCACAGACAAGCGGGGGCGCAGTGCTTTCAGACGTGGGGCCGCTTGCACCCAGCGCGGCGACGTGGTCATGCAGCTCGTGGCCGACAGGCGGCCGGCCAGCGTCAGTTGCTCCACCGCAGCATCCACCAGGGGGTGCAAGGCGTAATCATCTGCACACAAAATCAGCGCACGCAGCGCATTCGGACGGGTCATGCTGTTCGCGCTTTAAAAGCCCAGAACTTACTCAAAACGAAAGTCCCTGCTGCCACCAGCACCAAGACGCCTGCCAGGCTCCAGAAATAGTGCCAGTGCAAACCATGCAAGGCGATGGCGTACAACGATTCATTGGCCACAAAACCCAGGCACGCCACGGCAAAAAACCGTGCCACCGTGGCCCAGCCACGCGCTTGCGCAGCGGAGAAAGTCAACCATGCATGGCCGTTGTAGCTGACGATAAATGCCACCAGAAAGCCAAGCACATTGGCCCACAAAGGGGGCATGCCCGTCAGACTTACCACAACGCCAACCGTCGCCAGATGGGTGGCCGCAGCGCTGCCGCCCACCACAATGAACTGCAGCAACTGGGGCAGCGCCTGCAGGCGTTGCAATACCAAACGCCAGCCTGTCATGCCTGATCGCGCAAAGGGCTGTGATCCTCGTCACGCGCCACCAAATACGTGGGCCGGCACTTGACTTCGTCATAGATACGGCCAATGTATTCACCCAAAATACCAATGGACATCAGCTGCACGCCAGAAAACAGCATGATGCCCGCCGCCAGCGTAGGCCAGCCATCCAGGTCCGCACCGAACAAAAACGTGTCAATCGTGATCCATGCGCCATAAGCCAGTGCAATCGAGGCAACCAGCCCGCCAATCACGCTCCACACGCGCAGTGGCAGCGTGGTAAATGAGGTCAGCCCCAGCAAGGCCAGCGCACCCAGACGGCGCAGGTTGAAACTGGATGCCCCAGCCGCACGGTCTTTGGGAACAAACGGCAAAGCCGCCGTTTTGAAGCCCACCCAAGCATAAAGACCCTTCATAAAGCGATTGCGTTCAGGCAAGGCCTTGAGTGCATCGACCACTTTGCGGTCCATCCAGCGGAAATCGCCCGCATTGGGCGGCACCTTGACGCTGCTTCCCGAATTCATGAGCTTGTAAAACAGCTCGGTACCCAGCCGCTTGGCACCACTTTCGGCACCTCGATCGGCAATCACGCCATACACCATCTCGTAGCCATGCAGCCACAAATCATGCATCTCTGGCAACAGCTCCAGCGGGTGCTGGAAGTCGGCATCAATCAGCAGCACCGCATTGCCGCGCGCATGGTCAATACCTGCAGACAGTGCGGCCTCTTTTCCGTAGTTGCGCGAAAGCGCCAGATAGCGCACAGGCATTTCATTGACCAGCCGCATCGCCACATCGTGCGTGGCGTCGCTGCTGCCGTCGTTGACCACAATGACCTCAAAGTGCGGCGTCAGGGCTTGCACAGCCGGAATCAAGGCACGCAAGAAACCCTCCAGGTTTTCTTGCTCGTTGTAGGCGGGCACCACACAGCTGAGCAGCAAAGGTGCACGGGGCACGACGCCATGCGGGGCTGCCGGCATATAGGCTGCGTGGCAGACATCGACAGAGGGCTGAGGCTGGCTCATTTCATTTTTTTGCATCGCTTTGCCTGACTTCTTATTTCACACAGGATGCGGGCACATATGCGCGCCAGCGCACCGTCAAGGGCTGGGCTTTGGAGTCATAAGCCCAGGCAATGTTCCATGTCCCGTCAATGACCGTAAAGTCCGTCGATTGCGCCACAGCCTCCAGCGGCTGAGGGGGGCTGGTGTAGACATCCATGTCCTTTTCCTGGCGCAGCCACAGGGCACCATGCTGCTGCAATCGCTGTGGCGTTACCCATGGTGAATAGCGCGCATCCCCCGTGATGAGCACCGAAGGGCCATGGGAGCCGATCGCCGTAGCCACCAGACCGGACAGCCAATAGTCCCCCGCCACCACATCCAGACGACAGCTGCTCACCTGGCTCCAGGTTTGCTGGGCTTGCTGCGCCAAAGCTACCGCAGGCCAGTCCATGCGCGCAGGGCGCTTGCGCAATTGCGCCCCGTACGTCAGGTAGATGCCTGCAAAAATCGTCAGCAGCACCAGCCACACACCCACGCCACGCACAACCCTGGGCCGCATGACACCCAGCCAGGCCGTCGGCACACAGGCGGCAACCACCAGGCCACTGAAGGCCCACATGGTGGTGCCCCACATGTCACGCAAACGCATACCCAAGGTCACACCCAGCACCGTTACCAGCAAGCCGGGGCCCAACGCCAGCACCAGCAACAAGGCAGGATGCTGGGTATGCAGGTGCCAAGGCGAGGCAACTAGCCCTTCCTTTTGGCACTGCTTGCGGGCCTTTAGTGCGGCAAAGCCCGCAATACACAGCAAAGGCAAATGATTCAGGAACTGGGTGAGCAAGAAACCCAGCGCCGCTAAACGCGGGCTGTCGCTGGCGGTGGCAGCACGCTCGCCCGCATAGGCAAAGGGCAGCCACTCAGAGGTTTTGAGCCAGTACAGGTGCGGTGCCATCACCACACACAACACCACAAGGGCCAGCCATGGGCCCGGGCCTAGCAGCACCTTGCGGTACGCAGACAGCAAGATGTACAGCCCCATACAGGCCAAGATGATGCCGATGGAATACTTGGTCAGCATGCCCAAACCAGCCATCAAACCAAGCAGCAGCCATTGGTGCAAACGGCCATCCTGCAGGGCCGCTACATACAGATAGCCCAGCGCAGCCCACGTAGGCATCTGCGCAATGTTGTGGTTGAACTCAATGGCGGGCCAGCCGTAATAGGCCACGCCCATGGTCAGCACCGTCCCTAGAAAAGCGCGCTCACGGCTCATCAGGCGACAGCCGGTAAGCCACACCATCCACAGCGTCGCCACGATGCACAGCTGGCTCAGCAAGAAAGGGCCAACCTTGCCAAACGCCATGTAAAACACGTGCAAGACACTGGGACCCAGCGTGGGGTGCTTGTACGTGCCCCACTGCCACTCCCGCCCCCAGGACAAGCTCTCCACCACATCCAGTGGCAAGCTTTGTGACAGCAAAGGCGGCAGCAGTGACCACACCAGCACATACAGTGCCGCAGCAATCAACAGACAGCGCGTCAGCAGGGGTTGCGGGGTCGGAGTGGAAGATGAAGACATAGTGACAAACAAAGATATGCGCTGTGCCCAGCCCATGAGCGGATCACACGCAGCGCGCAAAAACTCCACAAAACGCCCCATGCACTGGCTGTCGCTGTGGGTTTTGGCAAGCAAAACTGCGCGTAGTTTGCCCCAATTCACAAGGGCAGGACACGATGTGACTCAGGTTCACACCATACGGGGGCTACACCAGCAAAGCCACACTGGCAGAAAATGTCAGAAACGCCAGCGCCGTACTCACCAAAATAATGCGGGCAACGCGGCCTCCGTGGGCACCAAAACGCTCGGTCAGCAGCGACACATTGCTGGCACTGGGCAGCGCGGCCACCAGAACCAAAGCGGTGACGGTCAACGCAGACATGTGCCAGCCAGCAGCCATCACGACCTGGCAAGCCAGCCACATCAATGCCGGGTGCAGCAGCAGTTTGGCCAAAGCAATCGGCACATAGTGACGCGGTGCTACATGCTCGTGCTGATTGCACTGCGAACGCGCCAGCACCGCGCCAATGGTGAACAAAGCCACAGGAGACGCTGCCCCTGCCAGCATGGCCACCGTTTGATCGATGGGGCCAGGCAATTCAAAGGCACAGGCCGATGCCACAGCACCCAAAGCAATCGACCACGGCATGGGATTGGTCACGATGCCCTTGAGCGCATTGCGCAGTGCCTGTGCCACGCCCTTTTCGCCTTGCCCCAGACGCGAGAGCGCAATACACAGCGAACTGATGATGACCATGTCAATCGCCATGGTCAAAATCACGGGACCCGCACTGGCAGCACCCAGCAGGGCCACCAGCAGCGGCACTCCCATAAAGCCCGAGTTGGGGAACGCAGCGACCAAAGCCCCGAAGGCTGCATCGTTCCAGCCCCATTTTTTGTGCGTCACAACCATGGTGCCGGCCACCATCAGCAGCCCGCACAGCAGATAGACACTGGCGGCCACGGGGTCAAGCAACTGCGCAAGCGGTGTTTGCGCGCCAAAGCGATACAGCATGCATGGCAGCGCAAAGTACAGCACAAAGGTGTTCAGGCCGGGGATGGCCGCCAGCGGCAGAACACCCCGGCGCGTGGCGACAAAGCCGCATAGCACGAGGGCAAAGAAAGGAAAGGTGATCGCAAGAATAGGCAGCACGTTGCAGATTTTCGCAGTTGCACGGGTGCTTTGCGCTACATCGCTTACGCCGAGGCGACAAGTGTTGCGATGTGCAAACTTCTGAGTGGCACGGGCATGGAACACGCCAGGGGTCTGCCCGCATGGGCTTGCGTATGATGGCTTCGCGCCTGCTTTTCAGGCGTTTGTTTTCTCTGCCTAGAACGATTGCCATGTCCGCTGGTCTTAACCTCGCCCAACTTCAAGCTGTCCATTACACCGAAGGCCCCTGCCTGGTGCTGGCGGGCGCTGGCTCGGGCAAGACCCGCGTGATTACCCACAAGATTGGCCGCCTGATCGAAGGCGGCATGGCCCCCAAGCGTATTGCGGCCATCACCTTTACCAACAAGGCCGCCGCTGAAATGCGCGAGCGTGCCAAGGGGCTGATTGGCAAGCCGGCCAAAGATGTGCTGATCTGCACCTTTCACTCACTGGGTGTACGCATGGTGCGTGAAGATGGGCATGCGCTGGGCCTCAAGCCCAGCTTCAGCATCATGGACACGGACGATGTCACCAGCATCCTCAAGGACTGTGCCGGCGGCGGCACCGATGCAGCCACGGCACGCCAGTGGCAGTGGACCATCAGCAACTGGAAAAACGCCGGCTGGGACAGCCGCACCGCCCTGGCCATGGCGCAGGACGACCACGAGCGCAGCATTGCCCTGATCATGCAGCGCTATGAAGAGCGCCTGACGGCTTACCAGAGCGTGGACTTTGACGACCTGATCGGCATGCCCATGCGCCTGCTGAAGAACCACGCTGAAGTACGTGAAAAATGGCAGCGCCTGCTGGGCCATGTGCTGGTTGACGAATACCAGGACACCAACGCCACCCAGTACGAGTTGCTCAAACTCCTGGTCGGTGAGCGCGCGCAATTCACCGCCGTGGGGGACGATGACCAGTCCATTTACGGCTGGCGCGGTGCCACGCTGGATAACCTGAAGAAGTTACCCCTGGACTACCCCGCGCTCAAGCTGATCAAGCTTGAGCAGAACTACCGCTCCACCAGCGCCATCTTGCGTGCGGCCAACAACGTAATTGGCCCCAACCCCAAGCTTTTCCCTAAAACCCTGTTCTCGGAACTGGGTGAGGGTGAGCCCGTGCGCATTGTGGATTGCGACACCGAAGAGCACGAGGCCGAGCGTGCGGCCCTGCGCATTCAAAGCCTGCGCGCGCAAACCAATCCACAGCCCGCGTGGAAGGACTTTGCCATCCTGTACCGCGCCAACCATCAGGCCAAACCGTTTGAGAAAGCGCTGCGCAAACTGAACATTCCCTACAAGGTCTCAGGCGGCACATCGTTCTTTGACCGGGCTGAAATCAAAGACCTGTGCGCGTGGTTTCGCCTGTGGATCAACAACGACGATGACCCCGCTTTCCTGCGAGCCATTGGTACGCCCAAACGCGGTATCGGCCACACCACCTTGGGCAAGCTGGGTGAATTTTCTGGCCAGCACAAGCTGTCCATGTTTGGTGCGCTGTTCAGCCACATGCTTGAAGCCGTTCTGCCCAAGAAAGCACACGAAGGCCTGCTGGAGTTTGGTCGTTACATCAATGACCTGGAATACCGGGCCCGCCACACGCTGGGGGCCGAGGCCTCACGCAGCTTCATGCTCGACTGGCTCAAGGAAATTGGCTACGAGCAGTACCTGTACGACAGTGAAGACAGCGAAACCGTGGCCGCAGCCCGCTGGACCAATGTGCTGGAATTCTGTGACTGGATGAGCCAGCGCGCCGGGGGCCAGATTGAAGATGCGGCAGGCACCACCACACAGACAGAAACCAAAAGCCTGCTGGAAATTGCGAAAAACATTGCCCTGCTGTCCACCATCAGCGAGCGTGAAAAAGAGCAAGACATGGTGATCCTGTCAACGCTGCACGCCTCCAAGGGGTTGGAATGGCCGCACGTCATGCTCGTGGGCGTGACCGAAGGCATGCTGCCTTTCAAGCTCGACGATGACGATGGCAAACAGCAAAAGGTGAGCGACGACATTGCCGCCCGCTTGCAAGAAGAGCGCCGCCTGATGTACGTGGGCATTACCCGTGCGCAGCGTACGCTGGCCGTCAGCTGGACCAAGCGCCGCAAAAAAGGCCGTGAAATGGTGCAGTGCCAGCCCAGCCGTTTCATCAAAGAAATGAATCTCGATGCCAGCACCGCCCGCGAAGACCCGCGCGAAAAACTGCGCCAGCTGCGCGAGCAACTGGCGCGCAAAGTCGACGCGGCACCGAAACAGATTTGAAGCCATTGATGCATTGCACCTCTGCCAGCGCATACCCAGCCCGAGTTTGCAGCCGACGTCAATCCCGTAACCCCTGTCGCGCGTTGTTGACTGACGCAGCGCAACCTGCAGACCCAGTAAGCTGCGCAACGCGAATCTACGCCGGAGAGGGCCTTGCATGCACACCATCCACATCCGAATGACTTCACACACATGGCTGGCACTCGCCTGCGCAGCACTTGTGCCAGCCGCACAGGCGCAAACGGCGCCTGCTGCCACTGTCCTGACCGAGGCATGGCAGCAATGTGCTGCCACCACCGACAATGCCACACGCCTGGCCTGCTTTGATACCTGGGCGCGCCAGCAGCAACCGCTGACCCCGCCGCCAGCCACCAGCTGGCAGGCGCCAGCTGCATCAGCCCAGCAACAGACACCTGCGGCACTCACACAGGCTGCCAATGCGCCCATGGTGCAAGCTGACGTGGTCGCTGACCCAGGACTGGTGCCCACCAACGGCGGGTGCCGTGACCCGCGTTACAGCGAAATGTCCCGCTTTTTTGAACTGGAAACAGGCACAGACTGCGGCACTTTCTCCTTCCGTGGCTACAAGCCACTTTCGGTTGCCGTGATCACCGCCGACACCGTCAACACACAGCCGAGCAGCCCCGGCAAGCCCCCCGCAACGGCACAGAACTACCGTCCGGAAGAGTTGCGCATCCAGCTGTCTGCACGCACCAAAGTCGCATCAGGCCTGCTGACCAACCCCACATCGGGCTTGCAGGATTCTGTCTGGGTGGGCTACACCCAGCAGTCGTACTGGCAGGTGTTCAGCCCCGCCCTCTCGCGCCCATTTCGCACCACCGACCACGAGCCGGAGGTGTTTTACGTCTACCCCACGCAGGCCAAACTGCCCTTTGGCTGGCAGCTGCGCTACAGCGGCATTGGCATGGTGCACCATTCCAACGGGCAAAGCGAACCACTCTCGCGCAGCTGGAACCGCTGGTACCTGATGACCGGAGCCGAGCTGAGCAACCGCTGGCAAGTGCATGCCAAGCTGTGGAAGCGCATGGCAGAAAGCACCCCTGACGATGACAACCCCGGCATTCAGAACTACTGGGGTCGTGGCGAACTCAAGCTGCTTTGGCAGCCCAACGAAAACAACACGCTGGGGCTGACAGCACGCGGCAGCGTGGGCAAAGGCTATGGCTCAGGACGGCTGGAGTGGCTGCGCACCATCGGCCAGGGCTGGAATGGCGGAAAAAGCAATCTGCGTCTGCATGTTCAGCTGTTCAGCGGCTATGGAGAAAGCCTGATCGACTACAACCGCAAGCGAACTTCGCTTTCAGTGGGCTTGAGCCTGCTCGATTTTTAAATCCCCAGCCTGTAAAAAAATATAGCTTCAAGCGCTTGATTCACAAGCGTTTGAAGCTTTTTTGTAGACAATCGTCACCGCACCGCATCAGCGCACTGGCGGTGCTTGTAGCACCCGCGCTCTTGGCGCAGAATCTGCATCACGTTTTGGCAAGCCCAAAGCACTCCCGTGAACTGGCCGTCGCTGTACCGCCATTTCATGTGTTTGGATACCTGGCCCGTCGCAGACAATGCGACACCAAGGATGACCATGAACCTGCAATACCAGCTCAAGGCCGGCAGCTATTACCTGTACGACATGCGCGACACCCCCAGCGCAGTCACAGGCGAGCGCCGCTTTAAGCTCAAAACAGATCTTCTGGCCATCGCCTTTGACAGCTACACCGGGGAAGTGCACCAGCACGGCACCCCCTCACGCATTCAGTCGTGGGCCAGCAACACGCGGCGTCGACTGCGTGCCGCAGGGCTGTGGCAAGAGGCCGAAGACATTGTGGTCATCAGCGGCCCCTTTCCCGTCGAAGAAATCAACAAGTGCCTGTGGATCAAAGGCTACTGCCGACGCTTGTTGCAGCGACTGTCTCAGCTGCCCCACGGCAAGCTCCAGCAACGCCCCGCGCCACAGCACAGCAGCTACAGCAAGACACACAGCGGTGCCAAAAACTGGCAGCGCAAAGCGGCATAAAGCCGCCTTGCTTACGCCGCCTCTGGCTCGGCGTCTGCCTCGTCTGTCGGAACCTCCAGCTCCTCAGGTACACGCACAATCAAGACCGGTTTGCTGCAGCGGTGCAGCACCGCCTTAGAGACAGAGCCCACCAGCACACTCTCTACGGCACCCATACCGCGCGCGCCGAGCATGACCATGTCTGCATTGATCTGCTCTGCCAGGTCCACCAGTGCGGTACCGGGCTCACCGAGCACCACTTCCATGGAGTAACCAACGCCTGCCGCATCCAGCAGCGCAGCGCCTTCGGCCATCAAATGCTCACCCGCAGCGACTGCCGCTGCGGCGATGGCATCGGAGTCATGCGTTGCCAGTTCCAGCAAAGAGGCGGCTTCTTGCACATTCACCAGCGCAATCTCAGCGCGCAAACCGCGCGCGACCAGAGCCAAGGCCTGGCGCACTGCTTCCAGCGACTCTGGGGAGCCATCCACGGCAATCATGATTTGGGTGTACATGGGCGTTTTCCTTGTATGAAGTTCACGTTTGATTCCACTATAGACCACCCCGACTCACGGGCAAGCTCAGCGCAGCCAAGTGCGCTTGAGGGACAATGCAGGCCATCATGCTGCAGTTTGACCTCCTCACCACCGACCCATCCAGCCACGCACGCCGTGGCACCCTGACCCTCAACCATGGCAAGGTGCAAACACCTATCTTCATGCCAGTGGGCACCTATGGCACCGTCAAGGGTGTCATGCCTCGCAGCCTGGAAGAGATGGGGGCGCAGATCATTTTGGGCAACACCTTCCACCTGTGGATGCGCCCGGGACTGGACATCATGAAGACCTTTGGCGGCCTGCATGGTTTTGAGAAGTGGAACAAGCCCATCCTGACCGACTCCGGCGGCTTTCAGGTGTGGAGCCTGGGAGCCATGCGCAAGATCACCGAAGAAGGTGTTCATTTCCAAAGCCCCGTCAACGGCGACAAACTGTTCATGTCGCCCGAAGTGAGCATGCAGATTCAAACGGTGCTGAACTCAGACATCGTCATGCAGCTCGACGAGTGCACACCGTACGAGACCAACGGCCACAAAACCACCGAGGCCGAAGCACGCAAGTCGATGGAAATGAGCCGCCGCTGGGCCAAGCGTTCCAAAGACGAGTTTGAGCGCCTGGAGAACCCCAACGCCCTGTTCGGCATTGTGCAAGGGGGCATGTTCACCAATCTGCGCCAGGAGTCACTGGACGCTTTGGTGGAAATGGATTTCCCCGGCTATGCCGTGGGCGGTGTCTCTGTGGGCGAGCCCAAGGACGAGATGCTGGAGATCATGGCGCACACGCCGCACCTTCTGCCTGCCAACAAGCCTCGCTACCTGATGGGCGTGGGCACTCCAGAAGATCTGGTGCAGGGCGTGGCCGATGGCGTGGACATGTTCGACTGCGTGATGCCCACGCGCAATGCACGCAATGGCACCGTGTTCACCCGCTACGGCGATTTGAAGCTGCGCAACGCACGCCACAAGACCGACCACCAGCCACTGGACACCACCTGCACCTGCCACGCATGCGCAGGTACCAGCGGCGTGAGCTGGGACGACGGCGGGCGCGACGGCTTTAGCCGCGCCTATCTGCACCACCTGGACCGCTGCGGCGAAATGCTGGGCCCCATGCTGACCACCATCCACAACCTGCACTACTACCTGAACCTGATGCAGGAAGTTCGCAATGCGCTGGATGCTGGCAGCTTCACGGCCTTTCGCGCCAAATTCAAAGCAGACCGCGCACGCGGTGTGTAAGCTTTTGCTGGCACACATGCACAACAAAAGCCTCCTTTGGGAGGCTTTTTTTTTGCGCCAAACTTGAACCATTGCAGCACCTGAGCCCCAGTGTCTCCAGAGCGCTTGATGCTCAGCACAAGCGCCCATCCAATGGGAGGTGCATCTTGCGTGCATGTGGAAAACCTGCCTATCCTCGCCTCCCGAAAGATTCTCAGTCTGTGCAGACCACCAATTTTTCTATCAGCAGCAACGAGCCCCCCTTGTGGCACGGGCAACTGGCGTTGGCAGCCTGCATTTTTGCCGCCTGTCTGGCAGGCATCTTCAGTCGCCCCGTCGGTTTTCTGGCATCTTTCTGGCCCGCCAACGCCATCATGCTGGGTCTGCTTTTGCGTCACCCGGCATGGGCACGCAGTGCTAGTACCTGGGCCCTTGCCCTGCTGACCTACATCAGCGCAGACCTGCTGACGGGTGCCAGCGTTTTTGTCGCAGTCATTTTGAACATCGCCAATGTCGCAGGCGTCTGGGTGGGCTGGCTCTTTTTGCACCGGCAATCGTCAGAGGTTTTGCATTTTCAGCGCCAGCGCTCGGTACTGGTGGTGTTCACGGGGTGCCTGCTGGCCTCACTGAGCTGCATGGCTGTGGGTGCCTGGCCAGGCAGCATTGCTTTCAACCTGCCGTTGTGGCGCTCCTTCTTCCTGTGGTTTTCCTCAGAGTTCTACAACTACATCTTGCTGATCCCCGTCTTTCTGGCATCCCCAAAAGGCTGGCTCTGGCAATGGAAGTGCAGCATCACACAACGGTCTTTAGCCAACGTGCTTCCCTTGCTGGCGCTGCTCGTGAGCGAGGCTATGAGCCTGCTCATTGGCGGCCCCGGGGCGATTGCTTTCATCATGCCTGCCATGGTCTGGTGCGCCATTGCGTACGGCGTATTTCCAACCACAGTGCTCAGCCTGCTGGTCTGCTCATGGAAGGCGGCATCGCTGTTCCTAGCCAGCGACGCCTTCGGCTTTGCCCCCAGTAATTTGATGGAATCGACCTCTTACCGCACAGGGCTGGCGCTGCTTTCTTTGGCCCCTTTGGCTGTCGCCTGTGCCTACTCGCTGCGCACACAGGCGCTGCGCAAGCTCAACCATGCGGTCAATCACGATTTTCTGACGGGCGTGCTGGCACGGCGTGCCTTGATGGAGCGTGGACAAAAACTGCTGACACGTCTGGAAGAGGAAGGCCAGCAAGTTGCCATGCTGATGGTGGATATTGACCACTTCAAGGCCGTCAACGACCGCTATAGTCACTCTCAGGGCGACGTGGTGCTGCAGGAGTTCGCCGTTCTCGCTCGCGATGCGCTGCGCCCCGAAGATTTGATCGGGCGCATGGGCGGAGAAGAATTTGCCATCATGCTCCCGCGCACCACCCACGACCAGGCCTTGCTGGTAGGTCAGCGCCTGTGCGAGCGCTTGCGTGAGCACGTCTTTCCGCTGCCCAATCAGGACCAGATGCGCATCACGCTCAGCGTTGGCATGCATTCGGTCTCTTGCATTGGCCCGCAAGACAGCATGGAGCATTTGCTGTCCAAGGCCGACGAGGCGCTGTATGTGGCCAAGAACAGCGGGCGCGATCAGGTTCGCCAATATGGTCCGGCACTGGCACCATCAGCCATCTAAAAAGATAGCTTGCATCGCTTTAAATCAAAGGAATTCAATGTGATTTATATCTAAAATCACCTATAGGCAAGCGATGCTCGCTCATTTTTCAAGTTTTACGTTCTTCTAGCGATGTGGCTGGCGCGTGGGTGCCACAGCTGAAACAGAACTTGGCAAACGTGCTCTTGCGCGCATTGCAGGCGGTACATGGCTCAAACAGGCCAATGCCGCAGTGGGGGCAGAAATCGGTCACCCCATCTTTCAGATCCACAGGACGCTCACAGCCGGGGCACACCCCTTTGCTCAGGTGCGTCCAGGCTTTGTCATAAGTCATCTGCGTGCGCCGCTCGCTGGCAGGCAAGGCTTCTGCCTGCCGCTGGCGCTCCAGGTAGCGCTGCAACGCCACAATGGCCCAGCGCCCTATCAGCACGGTCAGCACAATGCCCACGGCATAGCGCACGTAGCCGCCATAGCTGGGCAGATAAGGCACCAGCTCGACAAAGAAGGCAAACAGCGCAAAAAAGATAAAACCCCATACAAAGGGCCACCATGTGCTTTTGCGCTTTTTCACAAACAACCAGCCAGCCAGAGCCAGCAAAGGCAAGGTGATGGCCAGACGGTACAGAAACACGCGCAGCTCTTGGGCACGCTCTGCCTTGTTAAGCCGCTCGTGTGCATCACGTTCGATCTCGCCGAGCGTGTTGCTGACACGCTGCGCCTGCTGGCGGGTGTTGAGCAAAATCTGCTCCTGATCTTGCAGCTGCTGCTGGGCTTTGCGCTCTAACGCGCGCAACTGCTCAAGCTCTTGCGTGCGGCGAATGACGTCGGGGTCTTGCTCGCTACGCTGTGTGGCAGAGCGTGTGGCAATCCAGCTGTTGAAGTTATCGCGTGCGGCCTGCGTGTCACTGCGCGCCTTTTGCCACTGCAACTGCGCCTGATCGCGCGCCTCTATGGTTTTACGCTGCACGCTATGCAAAGCTTCTTGCTCAAGGCGCAGAGGCTGCACTGTGGATAGATCCAGAAAATCATCCAGCTCCAGCCGCTGCTCTACCTGCGGCAGATCGTCCACCACGGCAGAACCCAAGCCAATCAGAAAGCTGGCAAAAACCAGTGCTACCACCCACAGTCCACGCTGGAACCACTTTTCCGACAATCGCAAAGACTTCGCCATTTCTTATTTCCTCCACATCTTGGTGTGCATTATGCGGATGGGGTATGAATGCGCCCCAAACTGCGCAGCACCCAGTTTTTACTGCGCCGCAGGTATTGCGGATCGCGCCAGCACATCAGGGCCACAAACACCGCATTGGCCACACCCATGCTCAAGAACAGCTGCGGCACATTCAACCCCGCTGCCAGCAAGCCACCTGCCAGCACGGCAGAAGAGACCATGAACAGGGCGTTCAAAATATTGTTGGCAGCAATGATGCGCGCACGGTGTGTCACTGGGCTGCGTTGCTGAATCAGTGCATACAAAGGCACGCTGTAAACACCGGCTGCCAGAGACAAGCCGAATAAATCCAGCAGCACATGCCAGCGCCCCGGAGCATGGATAAATGCGCTCAGCGTCAAAACGTGCGTGACCGCAGACAGGCCTTCCAATGTCCACCACAGATCAATGGCAAACACCGTCATCCCCAGCGCACCGATAGGCACCAGCCCCGGCTCCACACGCCCTCGTGAGAGCGATTCACACAGCAATGCCCCCGTACCTACCCCCAGTGAGAAAACCACCAGCAGCAATGCTGCCACCTGCTCATTGCCATGCAGCACCTCTTTGGCCAGCACCGGGAACTCCGCCAGAAACACTGCGCCGAAAAACCACATCCAGCTGATGCCCAGTACCGCGCGAAACACCAGACCATCGGTACGGGCCAAACGCAGATTGGCCATGGTTTCTGACCATGGATTCCAGTTCATGCGCTGCACCACTTCGGGCTTGGCCTGGTTGGGAATCGAGCGGGACGTCCAGCACCCGACCAGCGCCAGACACAGGCAGGCAATCGCCACGTGCACGCGCCCCACTTCAGGGGTCGCAATCAAAACACCACCCACCATGTTGCCCAGCAAGATGGCCACAAAAGTGCCCATCTCCACCATGCCATTGCCGCCTGTCAGCTCTGAGGGCTTGAGCACCTGCGGCAAATAGGCGAACTTGGCCGGGCCAAAGAACGTGGAGTGCACACCCATGCCCACCAGACACACCAGCAACAATGCAGGCCATTGCATGACAAAGCCCAGCAAGGCGGTGGCCATGATGGCTACCTCACAGTCTTTCACCCGTCGCATGAGCACGGCTTTGTCCATCCGGTCTGCCAGCTGGCCGGCTGTGGCCGACAGCAGCACGAAAGGCAGGATGAATAAAGCGCCAATCACCAGCCCCGCAACCGAGGCAGGCAGCCAGCCCACCTGCAACTGGTAGGTCACTAAAACCGTCAACGCAAACTTGAACATGTTGTCGTTTGCGGCCCCCAGAAACTGGGTGGCAAAAAAAGGGCCAAATCGCCGCTGACGCAGCAGCCCAAACTGCGGGGTGTGATCACTCATGACAAAGCCTGAAGTGGCTGGGTAAAAACAAGCAACTGTGCACTCAAATGCTGCACCTGACCGGCATCAATTTCATGGGTTGACGAAAAACCCAGCAAAGGTACCGGTCCCAAGGCATGGCGAATCCATTGCAGCTCTGCATCCACCCGAGGACTGCGCGGTAATAACTGGCGCTGCTGGTTGCGAATATAGACCGCCCCACAAATGCTGCGTCCACTCGCTGCCACAGGCTCGCTATCCAGCCAGGTCTGGGCCACAGGTGCTGTCAGAGACTCCCACAGCTCAGCACAAGCACGCCGCATATCCGCTCGTGCGGCCAGCGCATCAGGCTGGCAAATGGTCAAAGACTGCCCCTGAACCGGTGTGCCTTCCAGAACAATGGTCTGGCGCCATGGATTCACACCCGCCACACGCACAACCCGGGCATCAGAGGCCAGACACCCCCCCTGCACATAGCGACCAGAGGGCGTTGTGGCCAGCAAGGTGTTCTGTACCTTGCGCCAGAGCGCCTCAATGTTCGGGTGCTGCTGTGCCAGCACTTCACCCCAGTTCATATCGCCAAAAAACACCTCCAATGCAGGCTGCCCATCCAGCTCCAGCACGGTATCGCCCTCTACCCGGGTCATGGTGTGGGTGGCACCGACAGGCTTGCACCCCTGCATGCCCACGGTCAGACAGTCCACATTGGCAGAAAAGGCCACACCGGACAAACCACCCATCTGAATGCCTCCATGGCCGCCTCCCATGCTGGAGGGCGTGCCCCCTGCAACGCGTGCGCCCCAGGACCACTGCTTGTGCTCATGGCTCAAATGGCACAGACCGCCAACCAGTGCATCGCAACCCATGTGCTGCCCCAAGGCGTGCACCTGCTGCCCGATGCTAGGCCAAGAAGCATCCCCATGAATCAATGCCGAGTGCGGAGTAAATGCACCCTGGTGCCAGGGCGCAATGCCAGAAAAAACCTGGTAATCCTGCGTATTGAGGTACGGCAGCATGACCGCAATGGCTCCGGTGTGCCCATAGTCCATGTCGCCTGCCAGCACCGAATGGGCCGCACACCCCACCCAGTGCTGCACTTCAGGAAAGGCTTTGGAGAGCGTAGCCACAATCTCGCCCGCATGCTCGGCATACGAGGCTGAGACATACACCAGCCCCAGACTTGCTGGAGTTTGCAGATTTTGCATGCTGATTTGCGCACCCAGCTGCACCACCACTTGCCTGACAGCGTGTGGCCACAGCGGGTGTCCAGCATGGGCACAGGGGAAAAACGGCATCAAGCGACGACTCCTTTGCGCATGCATGGCGTGCGCGACGCTTCTCCGGCAGGAGGCTGGAAACGATCAGCGCGCTCGTGTCTTGCTGGCAGTTGATTTTTTAGCCGCAGCACCCTTGTTTTTGGCGGCCGCAGAGACCGGTTTCTTGTCAGAAGGCACCGCTTTCTTCGCTGGCGCGCTGCGCTTGACAGCCGCTTTCTTGGCCGGCACCGCCTTGCTGGGTGCCGCCTTGCTGGGCGCTGCCTTCGCTGCCCCCGATGCTGCCTTGGCAGGTTGCACCTGCGCTACCGCTTTGCGTACCATGTCGCCAGCCGTTTTCACCGCAGTCTTGGCAAACTCTGAACCCATCTGCGTTGCCTTGGCCATGGCTTGCTGCTGCGCGGGGTCTTGCATTGCCTGCTGCGCAATATGCTGAAACTGCTGCGTCAGCGCGCCCCACCATTGCATGGCCGTGGCCATGTTGGCTGCCTGCGCTGCCGAATCTGGCGCTGCACCTGCTGCTTCGGTCTTTGGCGTTTCTGGCTTGGGGGCCTCTGGCTCAGGCGCTGCTGATGGCTGGGCTGGGGGTTCTGCTGCAGGCTGTGCTGCACCCGACAGGGGCCAGCCCGACAGATGGCTGGCCGCGTCCGCTGGAGCTACTGCCGCCGCTGCGCCGGCCGCGAAAGGAAATGCTTTGGCCAGATCAGTCAGATTGACGTTCATGCCTTTGAGCGTAGACAGCGTCATCTTCTGCACCTGCAGCGCCTGCACCGTGGCGCTCAGTGCGCGGTTGTTTTGCTCCAACCAGAACTGCACAGCCTTGAGCTCTTCAATGCGCTTGTCGATTTCTTCTACGCTCATGGTGGGTGCCACCCAGTGCGAAAAAGAAGGCATGGCTGCAGGAGGCTGCCCGGCTGTGCCGAGGTTTTGCAGAAAATCAAAACCCGGGATGAATTTGCCAAAGCCAAAAGCCGATGAATCGCTCATACCTACCTCCTGCACTAAGCCAGAAAAAAGCCCGGGCACCAAGATACCCGGGCTGCTTATGACAAGCTTAATGCACAAGTGCTCACGCCTTGCAGCGCACGTACATCTTGTGACTTTTGTGCTTAATGCCCGTGCCCGTTCCCATGTCCATGCGCTGGAGCCGTGGACTTGCCTGGCTGCCCGGTAGCTGGGGCTGTGCGCTTGACGGGCACTTGCAGGTGCAGCCGCGACGTAGCGCCCTTGGCGTCCTGAAAAACCAAGGTCACAGGCACGTCAGAGCCATCTTTCAAAGGCGCTTTGAGCTGCTGGAACATCAAGTGGTATCCACCGGGCTTGAGCTCCACCATCTGCCCCTCGGGCAGCTCCAGCGCGTCGATCTGGCGCATGCGCATCACATCGCCGTCCATCTTCATTTCATGGATTTCACCCGAAGCGGCAACGGGTGTCTCTACCCCTACCAGCCGCAATGGCTCTCGTGCCGTCAATTGCATAAAGGCCCCTGAGGCATGCTGCCCCGTGACGCTGGCACGCGCCCATGCGTTGTCTGCCTGCACATGGGCAGCATCTGGGTGGGCCCACGCAGGGGCGACAAAGCAAGCGCTGAGCAGCGCGCAGGACAGCCATGTTGTTGTCTTAGACATCACAAAATTCTTTCAAAAAATCCAACACCCGCAGTGCACATCTTGCACCGCACATTCATGCAAAGAAAGTGTGTCTAGACAGGTGGTCCGCGAGCCGGTGGCCACTGTCCAGGCATGGCCATGTGCGCAGTTGCCACTGGCTCTGGCGGCACCAGCTGCGGCGCTGCATGCTGCGGGCTGCTGTGCACCCCGGGCGGTGGTGCCAGCACCGGCAAGCACAAAGGGCAATCGATCAAATGGTGCAGTGCACCAGCGTCGCCATGCTCTGCGTGCGCCACTGGATTGGGCGCCCATTGCGGAACAACCTCGCCAGAGCACAGGCGCTCGACCCCTTGGGCAGCCATGTGCGCACGTGCCAGCGGTGCCCATACCCCTGCCGCAACCACGCACAGCCACAGCGCCAGCACACCAGTGATGGTGCGGCGCGACAGGTGCGAAGCGGGCAAAAAAAGCATGGAGGGCATTTTAGATACAGCGGGCAAAGCGCATGAAAACATCACCCCATGCTTTCCATGCAATCCGTCTTCAGCTCCGCCTCCCTCCAAACTGGAAGCGCTCATTTCAGGAGTGCAACTCCCCTTGCAGGAATCGCAGCAGCCCGCTGGCACGGCGCGTCGGGCTGGCAATGGCGGTGCTCAGCAATCCGGGGCGCTCCGCCATCAGCGTGAAATGCTCCCGTGCCCGGGTGATACCGGTATAGACCAGTTCACGCCCAAGCACGCCGCCCGCATGTGCAGACAGCACCAGCGCCGTATGTTCAAACTCGGAGCCTTGGCTTTTGTGCACCGTCATGGCAAAGGCCGTCTCAACATGCGCCAGACGCGCCACGCTCACAGAGCGCAAGTCATCGCCCTGCAGGAAATACACCCGCAAAGGATTGCCAGCCGCCGCACTGGGCAAGGCCATGCCGATGTCACCGTTGAACACACCCAGTGCGGCATCGTTGCGCATGACCATCACAGGACGCCCCGCGTACCACTCCCCTTCTGGCGCAATCACGCCTTGCGCACGCAAGGCACTGACAATGGACTGGTTCAGGCCTGCCACGCCCCACGCACCTTCACGCACCGCACACAGCAAGCGAAAGCGGTCAAACGCCTGCAACACATCGCACACCCAGCGGTGGTGGACCGCCTCTATCTCTGCACCGTTTTTCACATCCGCCCAGCGTTGCAATGCCTCCACATAGGCCCCATAGCCCGGAGCATCACCGCGCCCTAGCAAAGCCAGTGCATGCACTGCGGGCAGGTATCCGTCCTGGCGCAGCGCAATGCGCGCGCGTTCTCCGTGTTGCGTCACATCGTCTTGCAGCACTTGCAGGCTGTCTGCCGCATCGCCTGCGTTCACCGCCATGGCCAGGGCTGCAATCGGCCCATCAAAACGGCGGCTGGCACGCAGCATTACCGTGTGTTGCGCCAACGCAGGGGCGGCGCCCAGTGCATGAAAACTCTGCGGAATCGTTTCACCAGCCACGCGCTCCACAAAACCCAGCGTGGCCGTGCCATAGCGCCCAGCCGCTGCGTCGCGGCACAGGTCACCCAAAACTGCCCCCGCCTCCACCGATGCCAGCTGGTCTTTGTCGCCCAGCAAAATCAGCCGCGCATTGGGAGGCAACGCCTCCAGCAGTGCGGACATCATCTCCAGATGCACCATGGAGGCCTCATCCACGATCAGCACATCCACATCCAGCGGTCGCCCTGCGTGGTAGCCCCAGTGCCGCGTGCCAGGGCGTGCGCCCAGCAGTGAATGCAAGGTACGTGCTGCCCCCACGCGTTGCACCAGCGCAGGCAGATTCAGCGCGGAGCCCACGCTGACCTGCAAGTGCTGCAAAGCAGATTCAATCGACTGCTTCAGCCTTGCCGCCGCTTTGCCCGTGGGCGCCGCCAGTGCCACGCGCAGCTGATCGGCATTCGGCGTAGTGGCAAACAGCAAGGCCAGCAACCGGGCCGCAGTGTAGGTTTTACCGGTACCAGGGCCACCCGTAATGACCGAAAAATGCCCGCGCAGCGCCAAGGCACATGCCACCTTCTGCCAGTTACAAGCATCTGGTGTGGCTGGAAAAAACTTGTCCAGCCACTGCCGTGCCGAAGGTTCATCCAGTGCCACGGTGGGTGCCTGACTGCGCTGCAGAATGTGCGCTGCCACCATGCGCTCATAGTCCCAGTAGCGGCGCAGGTACAGCAGCGGCTGTGGCGTACCCGATGCGGCCAGCACCAAAGGCTGTGCATGGTCAGCCTGCAACCCCACGTCACGCACCAGGGCACTGGCTTGCAAGGCCTGCAACCAATCGTCCAAACGTAATGGCAATTGCGTCCACAGTGCCTGCAATGCCGGCAGCTCTTGCGCCTCCCAGCCCAGCACTGCATTCGGGGTATGCACCAGATCGGCCAGAGGCAGGCAGCTGTAACCACGCCCTTCCATGTGTGCCAGCAGCGTGACCGCCACCACAGCACAGGGTGCGATATGTGGATCTTGCTCGTGCACCCATGCTGCCAGCGCCACATCCAGCCGACGCAGCACACCGGCATCTGCCCAGTGGCGCAGTAAATCCAGCGTATCGGCTGTGCAAAGGGTTTGTGCCTGCTCCACTGCAGCGGCAAACAAATCCAGCGTATCGGTATCTCGCGCGCGCTTGCGGATCATGCACTCACCTCTTGCAACAAATCTTCCAGGGCCTGCAGCAAAGGCAGTACAGGCGGTACGGTGTGTATGGCATGCGCGGCACCATCCATGCCTCGCAAAAAGAAGTAGAGCGCTCCCCCCAGGTGCTCATCGGGGGCATAGGCTGCGCCCATGCGGCTTTGCAGCAATCGGTGCAGTGCCAGCATGTACAAGGCAGCCTGTACGTCATACCGGTGCTGCAGCATGGCTTGCGCCAGGGCTGCGTCGGTATAGGCTGCGGCATCCACACCCAGATGATTGGTTTTGTAATCCATCACCCAGTACCGGCCTTGGTGCTCAAACACCAGGTCTGCAAACCCCATGAGCATGCCGTGCAGGCTGCGCTGCGGCAGGGCAGGCCGGGTTTGGCCGGGCAGGATAAAGGCATGGCACAAGGCATCCACCCGCGCAGCGGGTAGTTGCGCCAGTGGCAGCCAAAACTCCATCTCCGCCAAGCGTGTGGTGATCTGCGCCAGGCTGCAGTCGATGACAGGCAATGGGTGGTGAACCACCGCAGACAGCCATGTCACCACGTCTTGCGCTTCATCGCCACGGCCCGCATGCTCACAGCGGCGCAGCAAACGCTGCGCCAACGGGCCCTGGCCGTCCGCAGACAGGGCAAAGTCTTCACCTTCCAGCCACTCCAGCTGGTCGTGGATGAAGTTGCCCACCAGCTCTCCTCGTTTAAAGCGGTGCCACACGGGTGCATCGGCCTGTGCTTTCAGCAAGCTGGGTTTGGCAGGCAGCAGCTCCAGCGCCATGCGCTCATCATCGGCCGGGCGCAAGGCTGCCACAGGCAGCACTGCGCTGGCTTTGCTGCTGGCTCCGCGCACCAAGGCCGTAAAGCTGCCAATGCCCCAGCTGCGATCAAATTCGCCGTCATAAGCGGCCGGCATATGCAACGGTGTCGCCTGGTCTCGGGCAAGCAGCCTGGTGCTGTCTACCGGCAGCTCCAAGCGCTGCAGCGACATCTGCGGGCATTGCCCCGCCAGTGCCTGCAGCGCACTCCACCACGTGCTGGCTGGCGCTTGTTCACCACCATTGAGCAAATAGCCGCTGGCCCCCTGGTGGTTCACACAGCGGCTGGAACTGCCTTTGCGCAGTGCGCCCAATCCCAGCCACAAGGTGTGACGCGGGCGCGTCAGTGCCACATAGAACAGCCGCAAATCTTCGCGCAGGCGCTCGGCATCTGCCAGTTGCTTGTCTTGCTCGCTGGCGTTGAGCTTCAAAAGCTTGCTGCCATCCGCCTGTGGCAAGCGCACCAGCTCATCGCTATAGGCCCGAAAGTCCGCCGCAAACGGCAAGAACACCACGGGGTATTCCAAACCCTTGCTCTTGTGTACGGTCACCACTTTCACCAGATCGGCATCACTTTCCAGCCGCACGATCTGCTCTTCGACACCGGCACCCGGGTCTTCAATCTGCGTGGCCAGCCAGCGAATCAGCGCTTGCTCGCCTTCCAGTGTGGCACTGGCGTTTTGCAGCAACTCCGCCAAGTGCAGGACGTTGGTCAGACGGCGCTCGCCGCCCATGTCCGCCAGCCAGCGGGCGGGTAGCTGCATACGGTGCAAGCTCTGGCGCAGCATGGCCAGCACTCCCTGTCGCTGCCATACCCCGTGCAAGTGTCGCAATTGCTCGCTGTAGCTGTCAAAGGCTTCGTCATTGGCGGCCAGCCAGGCCAACTCGGGCAGGCTCAAGCCCATCATGCGTGTTGCAAGTGCGGCGCGCACAACCGGCACATCCAGGGGGGATGCAACCGCACGCAGCCACAGCAACAAGTCCTGTGCTTCGTCGCTACCAAATACTGATTCCTGGTCAGACAAATAGACAGAAGCCACGCCACGGCGCTGCAACTGATGGCGCACAGCTGCAGCCTCACGCCCTGTGCGCACCAGTACCGCCATATCGCGTGGGCGCAAACGCTGCAAAGCCTGACCGTCTTGTGCAAATCCCACATCGGGATCATTGAGCCACTGCACCACCTGCTGGGCACATGCCTGCGCCATGTGCTGGCGCAGCAACTCACTGCTCACCGGCTCGCCCTCTGCGTCATGCCACAGTACGTGCATCGCGGGCACCACTTGCCCCTGGTGCACCAGTTGCTCTTTGCGGCCATGAGCACGCACAGGGTCGAACGGCAAGGGGTTGGTGCTTGCTCCCTCTTGCTGCTTGCGGAACATGAAAGCGCCCTGCCCCGGCCGGACTTCTGCCTGCGCAAACCACTGGTTCACCGACTGCACCATTGCATGCGTGGAACGGTAATTCACATCCAGCACATAGTGCCTGCCCTGCGTGGCCTGACGGGCGCGCAGGTAGCTGTAAATATCAGCCCCTCGAAAGCCATAAATAGATTGCTTGGGGTCGCCAATCAGCAGCAACGCACTTTCCGGGTGGTTGTCAGCGGTGCTGTAAATACGGTCAAACAAGCGGTATTGCAGCGGCGAGGTGTCCTGGAATTCATCAATCAGCGCCACCGGGTATTGCGCCAGGATGCTGCTGCGCAAATTGGCCGCATTCTCTGATGACAGTGCCACATCCAGACGTTGCAACATATCGGCAAAACCGAAGGTGCCGGCCTGACGTTTGAGCCACTGCATACGGGCCTGCACTTGTGCCGCCGCGTGCAGACGAATGGCAACAGAAGATGGCGGCAGACGGTCCAGCTCTTGCAGCAACTGCTGCAGCTCGGAAAATTCGGTAGGCAACAGCACGTCCATGGTGGAGCCTTTGCAGGCTTCGGCCATGCCTTGCGGGCTCAGGCGATGGCGTGCAGCTTCTGTCAGCGCCAGGGGCGTGTTCAGCGGGTCTTGCGCCCATGCGCCCAGCGCCTGCAGCCATCCGGTATAGCGCGCGGGCTGCAGCTTGCGCTTGTCCCACAGGTAGGCCTGCCCATCCAGTTGTGCATCCAGCCAATGCTGCAGGCGTTGCGCCTTGTCCGCCCAGCCTTGTGACAAGGTCTGCAGCGTACCCTCGTGGGTTTGCTGCGCTTGCTGTACGCACTGCGCCAAGCTGCCTGCGCCGTGCTGTACATCCACGCTGTCACGGCCCAGGGCCTGCATGTCTTGCAGCAACGCCGACACACCGTTCCAGACATCCAGCACCACCTCCAGCTGCGCACCATTCAAGGGGTAGCACTGCTGGCGCCAGTAGTCATGGCAGGCATCCAGCAAACGCTGACTTTCGTCGCTCTCGAGCACTTCATCAAACAAATTACCGCTGTCAAATGCATGCTCACGCAACATGCGCTGGCACCATGCGTCGATGGTGAAAATGGCAGCATCGTCCATGCACTCCGCCGCCATCGCCAAGCGCCATGCGGCCTGCTCGCGCTGCACACCTTCAGGGTAGGCGTGGATCAGTGCTTGCAAGAAACTGTCGTGCGTGGCCACGGCCTGCTGGCCCCGAAAGCAGGCCACGGCCTCCACCAGCCGCGCCCGAATGCGGTCTGACAGCTCCCGCGTGGCTGCACGTGTGAAGGTCATCACCAAAATATCAGAGGGCATCAAGGCCCTGCCAAAACCGTTGGCGTCCCCATGGCCCAGCACCAGGCGCAGGTACAGCGCGGCAATCGTCCAGGTCTTGCCGGTGCCCGCACTGGCTTCAATCAGGCGGCTGCCATGCAGCGGAAAGCTGGCCGCATCCAGAATCTGGCGCTCACTCATGCCGGAGCTCCTTGCGCCAGATCTTGCGTCCAGTCCACCACCGCGAGGCTGCTGGCACACCAGGCATGCATCGGGGCATACACGGACTGTGCCAACGGTTCAAGCTGACCGTCTTCAGCCAAGGCGGCGTAATCAGGGAACAGGCGCTGCCAGCTCATGTCTTCACACTCTCCACGGTGTTTAAAGCCGCCCTCGTAGGCACTGACGGCAGCATTCAGATCAGACATTGCCAGTGCCAGCCCGGTTTTGGCAGGCAGTGGCAAAGGCTGGTCATGGCCCTGGACCCACAGCTGCAGCAAGGTCTGCAAGGTACTGCGCGCCTCGGCCTCATCCATCGGCTGTACGTGCAGACAGGCATCACGCCCCACCACCATGCCTTGCACCTCAGCGCCGCATGCCGCGGCCACTAGGCTGCGGATATACACGGGCAGCAACCGATCGCGCCGGGGCTGGCGCTTGGCGTCGAGCACATCGCGCGGGTCTATCAACAACCAGATGGGCAGCACGCCCGCCGACTGCGCAGACGGCAACCACAGCTGATCGAGCCAGTCTTGCAGCACAACGTTCTGGTGTGTGAAGTGCAGGCGCTGGCGCTCGGCAGGCAGGGGGTAGTCCGTGCGCAGCTGCTGCCATGTGCGCAAACCCGGCAGCAGGGTAGCTTGCAACTGCTGTGCCTCACGCTCGCCCAGTCCCGCCAATGGCAGGCGTCCTGCACGCTGCAGACTTTGGATGCGGGCCTGCAGCAACTGCGCCGTGGCATCGCCATCGATGTACTGCGTGTTCGGGTGTCTGGGTGCACCATAGCCCTCCCAGTCCGCGACAAATTGCTGCTGCAGCTCTTGCACCAGCCCATAGGCTTGCAGGCCATCGAGCTGAAACACTTCGTCATCGTCCACGACGCTGTCATCTTGCTCAAAGTGCACGCTCAGGCGTTCACGGAAAAACGCCTTGGCAGGGTTGCGCACAAAGGCGGTCAGCTGCGCCACGGTCAAAGGCACTTGCGGATCAGGAACAAAGGCGGGCATCTCGGGCACGGGCGCATTTTGCAAGGCCTGTGCATGGGCAGCACGCCATTCGCTGGCGTAAGTGGTGAGCGGTGCACCCACCTCAAAATAACGGCGGCTGAAAGGCTGCAGTGGATAGCTCCACGTGCGCTCTTGCAGCAAGTCCTGCTCGCCGCGCCAGCCAGCAGCCAGATACTCGCGCAGTTGCGAGACCAGCACCGACGCAGGCTGCTCGCTGTTGTCGCGCACATGGTGGCCCGCCCAGCTGATGTAGAGCGTGCGCCGCGCAGAGAGCACGGCATCCAGCATCAGTTGGCGATCGTGGTCACGGCGGGCACGGTCGCCGGGGCGGTACTGGCCGCTTTGCTGCATCAAATCAAAGTCATTGCGTGCTGCACGGCGGGGATAGTCCCCATCGTTCATACCCAGCAGACACACCACCTCAAACGGAATGGCGCGCATGGGCATGGGGGTGGCAAAAGTCACGCCACCGGCGCGAAAACGCTGCTCCAGCGAAGGCTGCTCCAGCGCTTGCAGCCACGCTTCTTGCGCCACCGCCAAAGGAATGGGCTGGGCGTAGGCGGCCTCCTCACAAGCGCTCTGCCAGCGTGACAAGGATTGCTCCAACCCATCGAGCAAGGCTTGCTCGACCTCATCTTGCGGGTCAAACATGTCCTGTGCCAACTGACGCAATCGCTGCGCCCAGACATCGGGCACCGCCTCCTGCAACGCCTCATTCCACCAGTGCATCAAGCGCTCCAGTACAGCAGCCAGCACACCTGCCAGTTGCGCATCCAGCCCGCCGACCTCGTCATAAGGCTCAATCTCTCCCCATGCTGCGGCCTGCTGCAGGCCTGCCTCTGTCTGCACGCTGCGGCTGCCGCTGGCATAGCCCAGCAACATACGTCGCAAGCCAAACCAGGCGCTGTTGTGCTCGCCACAACTGCCCAACCCCAGACTTTCGCGCTGCTGACTGTTCAAGCCCCAGCGAATGCCTGCGCCCGCCATCCACTGCGTCAGCTGCGGCACATCTTGCGCCGCCAGCCCAAAACGTGCGGCAATGGCAGGTACATCCATCAGGTCACACAGTTCACTCAGGCGGCAGCGCTGCTGGGGCAGACACAGCAGCCATTGCAGCGCCACCACCATGGGGCTGGCGGCGCGGGCGCTCAGGTCGGCAATATCAAAGGGAATGTAGCGGGCATCGGTGCGACCATACTGGCCAAACACCGCACGAATTGACGGTGCCGCTTTCTCGATATCGGGCAGCATGACGATCACATCGCGCGGCTGCAGCGGCACCTGCCCCGCAGCGGCCGGTTGTGCCAGCATGTGCAGCAACTGGTCGTGCAGCACCTCCAGCTCACGCACCAGACTGTGGGTGCTGTGAAAAACGATGGATCCATCACTGGCAGGAATGTGGTGACCAGGCTGGGTGGTACGCGGATGCTCACTGAGCGGCAACAAATCGCGCATGCTGCGCTGCACCTGCTGCAGCAGCGTGCCTTGATCGGCAGGGGTATCGTCGAACAAATCTACACGCGGCCAGATCGAAGCGTTGGCAGTTTCCAGCGTGGTGTCAAACGCGTCGAGCAAGCGCACATAGTCACGGCTTTGCCGGCCCCAGGCCGCCAGCAGCGGGTGTGCATGGGTGTGCATGGATTCCAGCGGTACCGCCGCCAGATCCTGGCCATTTTTAAGAGGCTGGCGCCGACGCTGCATGCGCAGCAGATCGCGCCCATCAATCGCATCCGCCCAGTGGTACCGGCAGGGGTTGGGTACTGCCAGCACCACCTGTGAGTGGCGCGACAGCGCATCCATAAACCCCAGCATGGCCAAGGGCACATGGCTCAGCCCGAACAGCACCACCCGCCGGGGGGTGACCAGCGCACCCGGTGCAGTTTCGCGCAGGCGCTGCAACACCAAAGCTTGCAGTGCCGTGCGTGTAGCGGCTTTTTCAGACTCCGTCAGGTCAGCCAGCACCGCACGCCACAGCTGGGGCTGCCACATCTGGCCAGCGGGGATGGTCTGATCTGGCTTGCCGGTCTGGGGCAGCACGTCGCGCCCGGCTTGCCAGGCATCCAGCCAGTCGCTGCGGTAAATCTGGTACTGGTCAAACAAGTCCGCCAGGCGCTCTGCCAGCTGCAGCAGACGCTCAGGCTCGCCTGGGCGCAAAAAATTGGCAATCGGGGCAAAAGCTGGCGCATGCAGACATGCGGGCAGCAAGCGCATCAGGCGCCAGGTCAGCGGTATTTTTTCGAGCGGAGAAGACGGTGGCACCTCGTGCTTGCCCAGCACCTGTCGGTAGGTGCGCCAGATAAAGCGCGCAGGCAGCTCCACCTTGGCGGCAGCGCACACTCCCAGTTGTTCTGCCATGCGCATCTTGAACCACTCAGCCGTGCCATTGCTTTGCACCAGCACGGTTTCTTGCTCCAGCGGCTCCAGGGGATGGGCTTGCATCCACGCCATCAGCGTGTCAGCCAGTGTTTCGGTGCAGTTGCCGTGCAAGGCCACAAGGCCCGGTGCGATTGAGCTTGCCAAAGAAGCCTCTCCCTGTGGATGTCGTTGCTGGTATCAAGTCCGCAAGACTGCGGTGGCTCATGATGAGCAAGCAAGCGTAATACAGTCAGGAGAGATTTAAATAAATGAGCTGCCAACGTATACGCAAAGCCAATTTCAGCATTAAAAGTATCTGAAACATCCTATACACAAGCGATAGGCGCTCATTTTTACATCAATGCAGCCACCCACTTGCCACCATTGCCAAGATGGCTAGAACCAAGCTGCACCACGCTATGGCACGCAGACGGTTCTCTGCATAAGTCAGCACCAGTGCCACAGCCAGCGCAGCAAACGTCAGCACACCCAGCCACGCGGCCACTGCCACAGACGTGCCCCACGCGTGCAGGCACGCGGCCAGCGACATGAGCAGCAGCAGTACGCCCGCTGCACGCCAGCCCCATAAAACGCGGGCGCAAGGCAGGCCACTGCGCGCTTGCGCGCCATGGCGCTCCATGGCCTGGCTCAGTGCCGCAAACGCGGGCACTGCCAGCAACAATGCAATCCACGCGCTCATGCTTGACTCTCCGGTGCCTGCAGCACGGTTTTTTGCGATGCCACACCCTGGCGCACAGCGGACACCGCTACGGCATCCGATTTTTTTCTGCGCTGCCACAGCTTGATCACCACAGCGGCATGCACCAGCCCGAGTGCCAGCATCATCAAATCAAATCCAGCCACGCTCCACTGACTGTGTGCCAAGGTCAGCCACAGCCCTGCGCCACCTGTCCATACATTGAGCAACGGCAGCAAGGCAAACGCCAGCGCCGCCACCGCCATTTGCTCCAGCCATGCCTTGGCATGTGGACGCAACGCGGCGTGCACCAGGCAAGCCAGCCAGATCGCAAAAAAGCCATTGATCTCTGCGTTGCTGCGCGCCTCAAGCCCCACAGGAAGCAAGCGATTCAGCCAGAAGTACCCTGCCACCGCGACAGACAGCCCCGCAATGGCCGCCACGTTCAGCACCTCCACCAGCCTGTGCCCCTTGGGCGTGTAGCCCAGCTTGCGTCGATCAGGCTGGCGCTTCACCACCCACAGCACCAGCCCTGTGGCCGCCATGCAAGTGCCCACCAGCCCCGACAGAAACAGCAGCCAGCGCACCGCAGGCCCCGCAAAACGCCCCAGGTGCAGGCTGACCATGCTGTTCATCACCGCCATCGCAGCGGAGGGCTGCCGCGCCTCTGGTGTCTCTTTCAGCGTACCCGTCACCCCGTCCAGCACCACCTTCTGGCTGCCTGCACGGCCCAGCAGCAGGCTATCGGCCCTTTCTGCGCGCAATTCAACGCTCGCACGCTGTGTGTTGGGGTTTTGTACGGAGATACTGCCCACCGCCCCACCTTGCCAATGCGCCTGCGCCAACTGCAGCATGGGGCCAATCGGAGCCATGGCCTGAGGCTCAGCCGCTTTGCGCTCACGGCCCTCACCCCGGCCTTCACGCGCAGCTTGCTGCGGCCCGCCTTGTTGTGCCGGGGCCGCCTGCATGCCTCTGCGCTCTGCATTAAAGCGCTGTGGCTCACCGTCATAAACCGCGTAGGCCCCCCAGGGCATCAGCATGGTCATGAGCAGCAACAAGCCACTAAAGGTAATGACAATGTGAAACGGCAAGGCCAGCACTGCTGTGGCGTTGTGCGCATCCAGCCACGACCGCTGTCCCTTGCGCGGACGGAAAGTGAAGAAATCCGTAAAAATCTTCTTGTGTGTGATCACACCGCTGATGATGGCCACCAGCATCACAAACGTGGCAATGCCCACTATCCACCGCCCCCAGACGCGCGGCATGGCATACAGCTCAAAGTGGAAGCGATACAGAAAGCTGCCCCCACGTGTCTCACGCACCGCAATTACATCCCCCGTTGATGCATCCAGTTGCGCACGCTTCGTTCCTTCGCGCCCCTGTGCAGCCCCTTTGGGACGCCACGACACCTCAACGGCCGTATGGCGTTCATCAGGCAGGTTGATGCTCCAGCTGCTGGCGTCTGGGGCAAGCTTTTGCATGCCAGCCATGGCTTTCTCGGCGGTGTCGGCCTGTGCCACAGACACATGCAGCTCTGGCCGCATCCAGTCATTGATCTCATCGACAAAATAGCTCAACGTCCCCGTAAAGAACACGGCGTAAAGCAGCCACCCCAGCAGCAGACCGCTCCATGTATGCAGCCAAGACATGGACTGGCGCAAGCCTTCAGGTTTTCCATCCACTCTCATGCTTGGCCTCCGTACAAAGCCCAGGTGCACACACCCAGAACTGCTGCGGGCACCACAATGCCCAGCCATGCCTTTCGACTACTGCTACAGGCAAAAGCCCACAGCACCGCCACGGTAAAGACCACGAATGACAGCATGGTCGACAGCGTCACCGCATCGGCCCTTGTCACACCCAGCCAGCGCACGCACACTAGTCCACAGGCGGCAGCAAATACTGCACTCAAACCGTAGCCCCCACCAAAAGCCGCCAGCACGCGAGAAGCCACCGCCAAGCGATAGCGCACGAGCGAAGCGTTGTGCGACATTGCAGCCTGCTTGCTCATCGCGCCTCCAACGATGCGCAGACACAAAAAAACCAGCGATCACCTGCGCAAGGCGTGCTGGAGTTCCGATTGTTTCGCATACCTGCGAGCTCCCAGAATGTTATAAATGATAATTATTCTTATTCTAAAGTTATACATCCCGCTTGCCTAGCCATCCAACAAAGTCCTCACGATGCTTTACGCAAGCTTTACGGGCAGCAGATATCAAAATCACAAGCTGAAAAGCCCCTGATCATTGTTGATCTGGGGCTTAGATTCTGGTGGCTCGGGCGAGATCGGATCATTCCTGCCAGACCGCATGAATACTGAACAAGGGACTCTGAGCTGGAGTAGCTACTGCGAAAGTTACTGCATTTCCAATTTACCCCCTGCCTGACAACGCCATTGGCGGAGTCAAGCCCGGCGACCCGCGCAAGCGCTCAACAGGCAGCCAGAATCTTTGGTTGCTGCTTTCCGTCAAAGGCGGCGCCCACGACTGGCGACTCTACTGCGCCATCCATGGTGGGCACAAAACCCTCTCGCTGGGTACGCCCCAGAAACCAACCTCTCTTTTGGTGATTCCGTGTCACGCACGGTGTACGTGGGCAGCGCGCCACTGCAAGCACCCAGCGCTGAGTCTGTGGGTTCATCACCCCGCAAAAAGCAGGCCACGGCCCAGTTTGGTGCGATCACTGCCACGCAGCTCACATGAACCAACAAATTGCGGCCATCACCCAGGCGGAGAGAGCCAACGCCAAGTAACTGCTCCCTCACAGGTGAATGCTTGAGCACCTGCAGCTCTCGTGGATGAGATAAAGGGGCTTCTTCAGGAGGCCATTTTCTGCTGCTGCATACCCGCATATTTGCAGGGTGGCATACCATTAACGAGCTGCAAACAGGCGACAACGGCCATTCAACAGGCGTTAACCCCGGCAACCATGACTTAACTCATGGAGCAGCTGAACGGAAAACAGTCTCAACTAAGGCATTACACATTGGTGTAAACATTCATGCACAAAAGAATCAATCCAGATTTTTTATTCAACAGCACCCAGTACGGATTCAGTCAAGCAGTTGTATCAACAGGGAAAAATCACATCTTCTTATCAGGGCAAGTTGCAGCCAACTCAGACCAGTCTTTGCATAGTACGGGCATGTATGAGCAAGCTACCCAATGTTTAAAAAGCATTGAAAAGTTGTTGGCACAAGTGCCTGCCAGTCTCAGCGATGTGACGATGCTCAGGCTATATATCAGAGCAGACGCGAGCAATCAGCAGTCTCAAAATGACATTTCAAGAGCACTGCTTGATGCGTTCGGAGAAGCACTACCCGCATCTTCTTGGGTACTAGTGTCTGGACTTGCAGTTTCAGACTGGCTCATAGAGATTGAGGCACAGGCTGTCACTGGCTAGTGAGACCCCCTCAAGCGACACATATTCATCGGCGATTGAGTCTTAAAGCCGATGAGCTGTCGTTTGAGGAATATTTTGCTTCCATCCCTCTCCCAAGCCGCTTGTTCCCACGGTTGAACGGGATCAAATTAATACTTATACATCAACAGCTTATTATTGTTTTCTTGAGTTTTCTCGCAGAATCTCCCGAAAAAAGAGCATAAGACCGAAGAACGTTAGCCGAGCGCATTGCAAACGACGGGGCTGACCATGCTTTCTTGTTGGTGGGCTTGACGTTATGCCAAGGGCTAGCCGTGTCGCAGAGAGCGGCGTGGCAAACGCATGAATTTGTGGATGCAGACCATTCGAGACGCGCTTGCCCAGTGTTTGGCGATGAACCTGAAGGGCTTGGGTGACTCAAGGCCACGGGCCCTTGCCCAAAGAACCCTGGAGCGGGTAATTCGAGCCGCACTCTCTGCCTGCTGCGTGCGTCGCCTAAGAGGCTTAAATAAAGATTGGTGTGCCCAGAAGTGGCTTTGGCCAGGTGTGCAGGCTGTGCCGACCAACACTCAGGGGGTTAAGAAGGAGCTGGGGGCCAACTTGGGCGTGCTGACCAGAAGTGAGCGCAGAGATTGCCCTTGGCGCCCACCCTCCACTCGCCAGGCCTGAGACGGTGGTGTGCAGTAACCGCCTGCCTTGCCTACAGAGGGAAATGCAGTAACTTTTTTGGCCTAGAAGCCGTTTCGCACGAGCTACTGCAAAAGTTACTGCACGATTGCGTGGAAGCCTATGAACTTTTGCGACCTACGATAGAAACAAAAAAGCCCTAAGCTTATGAAAACTTAGGGCTTTTTGATTCCACCGGACTCCAGTGGAATCGTATTTGGTGGCCTGGGACGGGATCGAACCGCCGACACGCGGATTTTCAATCCGCTGCTCTACCAACTGAGCTACCGGGCCTTTGCAACTTCAGAGTAGTCTGTCGTTGTGCCGAAGCCATGATTATAGGCACACTTTTAAGCCTTCAAAGAAAATTCCGAAAATTTTTCAAAATTTCTTATCCACGGCGGCTGCGCCCCAAGTCCACGCCCAATTGGCGCAGCTTGCGATACAGGTGGGTACGCTCTAATCCAGTTTTTTCAGCCACGCGGGTCATGGAGCCACCCTCGCGGGCCAGATGGAACTCAAAGTAAGCCTTTTCAAACCCGTCACGTGCTTCACGCAGGGGGCGATCAAGATCAAAGTCCTGGTGCGCGTCCGGCATGCTGTCTGCCTGATTGCGCAAGCTTGCCAGCGGACGAACACCCACATCATTGATGCTGCCCACCGTATCGTTCACATGCGCAGCTCCCGCGGAAGGCATGCCAATGGATGCGACCGCAGGTTTGGCCGCAGGGGTGCTGGCATTTTTTGCCAAACCATGCTCCACCGCTTTGAGCAGTTTTTGCATGGTGACGGGCTTTTCCAAAAATGACAACGCGCCAATCCGCGTTGCTTCAACAGCCGTATCAATGGTGGCGTGGCCACTCATCATGATCACTGGCATCGTCAATTGGCCCGAAGCCGCCCACTCTTTCAGGAGTGATACGCCATCGGTATCGGGCATCCAGATGTCCAGCAACACCAAATCAAATATGCCGCCATTGCGGGCCACGCGCGCTTGCGTGGCATTGGCTGCCAGCTCCACGCTGTGCCCTTCATCATTCAAAATCTCAGATAAGAGATCTCGGATGCCCAGTTCGTCATCCACCACCAGTATGTTTGCCATGAGTTTCGAAAAGCCTATGTCTACAGGTTTTAGGTTCACCGCCCCTCACGGTGCCTCGGTGTTTACAGGGACAAATGATAGCGACACTTGTGCACCTTGCACTATGCCGTTATCCATACGGTTGGCCAAATCAATGCGTGCGCCATGCTCATCCGCAATTTTTTTGACTACCGCCAGGCCTAAGCCCGTGCCCCGCACCTTGGTTGTCACATACGGTTCAAACGCACGCTGCAAGATATGCGGAGGGAAACCCGCTCCACTGTCGCAGATGCTCAGTCGAACACGTTTGCTGCTTTCAATCCATTGGGTAGATATTTCTACCGGCGCGGGCGCAATGCCCAAAGCTTCTGCCTGCTGAAGTGTCGCATCTTGCGCGTTTTGCACCAAGTTATGAATGACTTGGCGCAATTGCTGTGCATCTCCCGCCACCAATGGGGCCAGCCCATCCAGCTGAGCATGCACCGGCACCTGCGCGTTTTCTTCGCCGTACAGCTGCATCAAGTCAGATACGAGTGCATTCAAATCCACGGGCTGCAACTCGGCGGCTGGCAGC
Organism: Comamonas avium; assembly: GCF_014836675.1. Taxonomy (GTDB): domain Bacteria; phylum Pseudomonadota; class Gammaproteobacteria; order Burkholderiales; family Burkholderiaceae_C; genus Comamonas; species Comamonas avium. The sequence goes on along the minus strand of NZ_JACSQK010000002.1, from coordinate 449,673 downwards.
CGTGCATAGTCACGAAACTCGTTGACCAGACGCAGCATGGCGGCGACCTGATCCACAATGGTTTTGACGGAACGGTTGAGCAGCGCCTGCTCGGGCGGCTCCAGTTTGTCCGTCAGTTTCATTGCCAGCCGCTCGGCAGACAACTGAATGGGGGTCAGCGGATTTTTAATTTCGTGGGCCACACGGCGCGCAACTTCTGCCCACGCTTTTGAGCGTTGTGCAGAAACAATTTCTGAAATATCGTCAAACACAATCAGCCGCCGTGACTGTGGCAGCTCCGCGCCGCGTACCACCAAGGTGGTTTTTCCTTGCGCTGCCTCACCCTCTTGCCCACTGGTCACGTGGTCTAGCGACAGCTCCAGCACTTGCTGCCAGCGGTCACGCCCGCTGGCAGCCCCACGCTCCCCTAAAAAGATATCGAACTGCTCGCGCACCATGTCTGCCAATGTGCTCAAGCCCGGTACATCCTCTAATTTCCGACCTATGTAAACCGCCATGGGCATGCGCAAAATGCGCGTAGCGCCAGGGTTAATGGTCAGTACATGCCATCGATCGTCCAAGACAAGAACGCCTGATGTCAGGTTGTCCAAGATGGTCTGCAAATTGGTCCGTGCAGCATTCACTTCGATCATGCTTTTGTCGACTGCGGTGCGCGCGTCCAGCAACTGCTGCGTCATCAAGGCAAACGACCGGGTCAGCCCCCCCAGTTCATCTTTGGTCTGCAGCGCAATTTTTGGGGTCAAGTCACCCCGTGCCACATCCCGTACGCCTTGTGCAAGCACGAGCAAAGGGCGAGCCAGCTGATTGCCCAGCAGCACTGCCAGCAATACGGCACCAAACACGGCCAGAAACAGGCTCAGCGTCAGCGTACCAATGTACATTCGCTGCAGGCCTTGGCGTGCCAAGGCGCGCTCCTGGTACTCTCGATTGGCGTCTTGCACCGCAAGGGCGTTGGTCACCAGCGCTCTGGGCAAAGGGATAGAGGCCTGCAAAAAGCGTCGCTCTGCCAGCAACTCCAATCGGGAGTTGCTCACTAAAGCAAGAACTTTGACATGCACGCTGTCCATGTTTTCACGCGTATTGCTGGCTGCAACCTCGTCCAAGCCTTCGATGTTGGCCATGGCTTTCAAGCCCGAGCGCAAGCTGCGCAACTGCTGGCTGCTGGGCCTGGCTGGCGAAAGCTCCAGCAAAGAAGTTCCCGCGCTGGCCACGGCCACACCAGCGTCGTTCCACAGCACCACGTCGGTGGCACCTAATTGTTCGCGAATACGCTCAAGAACCAGACCTGCCCCAGCATCTGGTACCTGAGTCAATTGCTGACTCGCCGTGCGCGTGCTGTTGGCCATGTCATTGGCGATGGTTTCCAACGTGACGCTGGCCAGATTGACGCCGGCACTCAACGCCCCTTCGACCTTGACATCAAACCAGCTTTCAATCGATCGCGATACAAACTGGTAGGACACCACATAAATCAACAGACCGGGTATCACACCCACCAACCCGAAGATGGCTGCAAGCTTGAACAACAATCGGCTGCCAAATTTGCGCTGCTTCCAGCGCACTGCCAGACGTACTGCCATCCACAGCAACACCAAAGACAGCGCCACTGCCACCAGCACATTCAAGCCAAACAGCCAGGCATAGTGGCGCTCATACAGCTCACGATTGTTCGTGGCCTGCATCAGCAAAAACAGCAGCACCAGTCCGATCGCACACATCACCGCACCCGCCACGCCCAAAGCCCAGCGGGTTGACCTGCGCGATGCAGAAGATGTCGTTATTGAAGAAGCGCTCATTGAAACTGACTCAAATCCACACGCTCGCGGTGCGTCACCAGCAAGTTCCAATCCGCCCGACCCAAGACACCAATTTGTAGAGGTCTGGGAAAGTGCGAGAGATCAATCCGAAAGCGCAGCTGCAAGATGGCACTGCCGCTGGAGAGCAAATCTGCCGTCCGGCCGATCCGCCAACGCACAATGCGCTGCATGGCTTGCACCGCATCCTGCAAGGTTTCAAAAGAGCTGGATAACGCGACACCCAACCCTTGCCCCTCAAAGGGCTGACTGCCCGTGTACAGCCGCCAGCGACGGGTCAATGGCTGGTAGCTCAGCCGCATAAAGCGTTCAGCCCGCAATAGCTCCTGATCGCTCCAGTACCAGCGCTCGCGCAGCATGACGGCTTCAGCAATGAAGTGCACAGGAATACCTTTGAGCAAAGCATCCTGCACCAGATCAGGCAATGACCAGTTCAAGGTGGTCGTCAGCAGCAACGCATCGCCATCGCGCAGCAGTTGAACCCCATACCTGCCATCCTTGTCCATCAGCTCTGAACCATGTGCGTCCGCGTCTTGCGCACGCGCAATGCACGGCGTGATGGTGGCTGCGCCCACCGCAGCCACCATCGCTAGCGCCAAAGCACGGCGCTGCTCTCCTTGTGCAGACAAAGAGTCAGACGTTTTTTTGCAGCAGTGCGTAGAAGAAGCCGTCGTGGTCACCTGCGTCATTGTCCGGGAGCAGGTCAGTTTGCGCCGTAATTCCCGGAATTAAATGTCCAGGTGACGGCAATAACTGCGCCTGTGTGTTGCGTGCAAGAAACGCTTGCACCTGTTCATCCCCTTCGGCTTTAAAGACAGAGCAAGTGCAATACAACAAGCGTCCACCTGCTTTGAGCAACGGCCACAAGGCGTCCAGGATCTGCGCCTGAATTGCGGCCAGCTGGTCCACATCGCTTTCACGACGCAACCAGCGCACATCCGGGTGGCGGCGCACAATGCCAGACGCGGTACAGGGTGCATCCAGCAAGATGGCGTCAAATTGCTGGCTGCCGTTGGCTTGCTGCCACCATTGCGAGGGTTTCCCGGCATCCGCCACGATGACCTTGGCATGGTCTTGCAGGCCTATGCGCAGCAAGGTGTCGTGGATGCGTTCGCTGCGCTGGGCATCCACTTCCAAAGCGGTCACCTGTAGGGGTGAAGTTGCACCGGCAAACTCCAGCAAATGCGCGGTCTTGCCTCCAGGTGCTGCACAGGCATCCAGTACCTGCAGCGGCAAGCTCAGGTCCAGACCCTGCAGCAGCAGTGGTGCTGCCATTTGTGCAGCGCCATCCTGCACCGAAACCACACCTTCTGAAAAGCCTGGCAGCGCTTGCACATGCTGCGCCCGTACCAGCTGCACACCATTTTGACCAAACAGCGTGGATTCAATATCTATGGCTGCCAGCGCTTTCTGATACTGCTGTGGCGTGGTTTTTTGCTGGTTCACTCGCAGGCTCATCGGAGCCTGTGCATTGTTGGCTTTCAGAATGCGTTGCCAGTCTTGGGGGTAGTCTTTTTTCAGCCGATCCAGCCACCATTGCGGGTGGCTCCAGCGCGCCAGGCTGTCGTTGTCCGTAGCGGCCACCAAGGCATCACGTTCTCGTAAAAAACGACGCAAGCATGCATTCAAAAAGCCCGCCTGGCGCAGCAAGCTACCGCGCTTGGCTGCTTCTACGGTTTGATTGACCAGGGTAAAGGGTTCATAGGGTGCCTGATCTGCATCCCACGCCAAAGCCAGCGCGGTGCACAGCAATGCATCCACTTTGGCTGGCGGCGCTTTTGGAGCAAGCTGCCTGCGCAGCGCTTGCGCACGCCCCAATTGACGCAGCACCTGAAACAGCAATGCCTGCACACCGGGGCGCAAACGCACGGGTACTTCGGCCAAAGCTGCTGTGCCGGATTGGCCCGACAAAATCATTTGCAGGGCTTGAGCAACCGCCGCCAGTTGCTGCCACAAAGGAATCGGTGCTGCAGCCTGCGCTGCAGCAGCATCGTTTTGAAAAATCTTTCGCGTCATGCGGGTGGCTGCATCAGCAATGCAGCATCTTTCTGAAAAGTTCGGCCAGGTTTCAGGCCACTAAGTCGTGCGATGACACATGCAGGAAACTGAGCGATTGCCTCGTTGTATGCATGAATCGCTGTATTGAACTGCTCTGTGCTGTGGCTTTGCAAGGTAATCAATTGCGTCCACCGCAGCTCCCATTCTTGCTGCTCATCCGACTGCACTTGTGCCTGCGCGCCATGCAGTTGCACATACGCCTGCCATGCCACCTGGACACCTTGCCATGCACTATCCAGCGCTGCAATTGTCTCCGGTCGCAGTGGTTGTAGCTTCGCCTGGTGCAACGCCGCTTCCAGCAGGTTCGCACTGGGTAGCAGTGCCTGCCTGACGTGCTGCAAAGAAGACTGCTGCACCTCTTGTTCAGGCAACTGTGCGTTGGCACAGCTGCGCAGCAGGTCGAGCAGTTGCACAAATTGCACCTCCACAGCGACAAAGGCCGTTTTGCAGGCAGCACGCATGCGTTTCATGCGCTTCCATGCGCCAGTGATCCAAAACACTAGCAGCGCGAGCAATAGCCATTCGAGCGACAAGATCCACATGGTCGAAAACACAGGATAAATACCAATAAAAACGCTCCCTACCCACCATAAGGCAAGTAGGGAGCGCAGGGCGATGGTGCCTAATCAGGCAACGCGGCGATTAGGCGGCGTTGTCTTCAGAAGCATTCACCTCGCCAGCCATTTCAGCGGCTTCAGCGTCGGCAATGGCACGGCGCTCTGCGTCGTCCATGGCATCTTTGGCCTTGCGCGCCTGGTGGTAAGCCAAGCCTGTACCGGCAGGGATCAGACGACCCACGATCACGTTTTCCTTCAGGCCGCGCAACTCGTCGCGCTTGCCCATGATCGCAGCTTCGGTCAACACGCGGGTAGTTTCCTGGAAGGAAGCCGCAGAGATGAACGAATCGGTCGACAGCGAAGCCTTGGTAATACCCAGCAGCACGTTGGAGTACGTGGCAGGGATCTTGCCTTGGGCTTGCAGCGCTTCGTTGGTGTTCAGGATTTCCGAACGCTCCACTTGCTCGCCAGCGATGTAAGTGGATTCGCCCGTGTTCTCGACCACCACGCGACGCAGCATCTGACGAACAATCACTTCAATGTGCTTGTCGTTGATCTTCACGCCTTGCAGACGGTACACATCCTGAACTTCGTCCACGATGTAACGGGCCAGCTCTTCGATACCCAGCAAACGCAGAATGTCTTGCGGATCAGCTGGGCCGTCCACAATCGATTCGCCCTTGTTCACCACCTGGCCTTCGTGGACCAGAATGTTGCGCTCCTTAGGAACCAGCTCTTCCCAGACCTTGCCTTCCAGATCGGTGATCTGCAGGCGGATCTTGCCCTTGGTTTCCTTACCGAACGACACGGTACCAGTCATCTCAGCCAGTGTGCCCTTGTCCTTGGGTGTACGAGCTTCGAACAGCTCGGCCACACGAGGCAGACCACCGGTAATGTCTCGGGTCTTCTGACCTTCAACAGGGATACGTGCCAGCACTTCGCCAGGACCCACTTCTTGGCCGTCGCGCACTTGAATCAGCGCGCCCACCTGGAAGCCAATCGTCACCGAGTGATCGGTGCCTGGAATCTTGACTTCTTGGTTGTTGGCGTCGATCAGCTTGACCTGAGGACGTACCACCTTGGCAGAACCGCGGCGCTTGGGGTCGATCACAACCAGGGTCGACAGACCGGTCACATCGTCCACCTGCTTGGCCACAGTCAGGCCTTCTTCCACATTCTCGAACTTCACCTGACCGGCGTATTCGGTAATGATCGGGCGGGTCAATGGATCCCAGTTCGCCAGGATCTTGCCGGCCTTGACGGTTTCGTCAGGCTTGATGGTCAAGATGGCGCCATAAGGGACCTTGTGACGCTCACGCTCACGGCCGTTTTCGCTGATCACGATTTCGCCGGAACGGGAAATCACCACCAGGTCACCCTTGGAGTTGCTGACGTAACGCATGGTGGCGTTAAAGCTGACAGCACCGTTGGACTTGGCTTCAACGCTCGAGGCCACCGCTGCACGCGAAGCCGCACCACCAATGTGGAACGTACGCATGGTCAGCTGTGTACCGGGTTCACCGATGGACTGCGCAGCAATCACACCCACTGCTTCACCCAGGTTCACCATACCGCCGCGACCCAGGTCACGGCCATAGCACTTGGCGCACAAGCCGTAGCGTGTTTCGCAGTTCAGCGCAGTGCGAACCTTGATTTCGTCTACGCCCTGAGCTTCCAGCGCTTCAATGATGTCTTCGTTCAGCAAGACGCCCGCAGCCAGCAGCACCGAACGGTTTTCAGGGTGCAGCACCTCTTCCACCGTGGTACGACCCAGCACGCGATCGCGCAAGGACTCAATCACTTCACCGCCTTCAACGATGGCACGCATCAGCGCGCCATTGGAGGTGCCGCAATCGAGCTCGGTCACGACCAAGTCTTGCGTCACATCGACCAGACGACGTGTCAAGTAACCCGAGTTCGCTGTCTTCAACGCCGTGTCGGCCAGACCCTTACGGGCGCCGTGGGTCGAGATGAAGTACTGCAACACGTTCAGGCCTTCGCGGAAGTTCGCGGTAATAGGCGTCTCGATAATCGAGCCGTCTGGCTTGGCCATCAGACCACGCATACCTGCCAACTGGCGAATCTGAGCGGCCGAGCCTCGAGCACCCGAGTCCGCCATCATGTAGATCGCGTTGAACGACTCTTGGTCCACTTCGTTGCCGTGGCGGTCGATGGTTTTTTCAACCTTCAACTGGTCCATCATCACCTTGGACACGTCGTCGCCAGCCTTACCCCAGATGTCCACCACCTTGTTGTAACGCTCGCCCGACGTCACCAGACCGGAGACGTATTGCTGCTCGATTTCCTTCACTTCGGATTCGGCATTGGCCAAAATGCCGGCCTTTTGTGGAGGCACCAGCATGTCGTCGATCGACACCGAGAAGCCCGCGTGGGTCGACAGACGGAAGCCGTTTTGCAGCAGCTTGTCAGCAAACACCACGGTCGCCTTCAGACCACACTTGCGGAAAGAAGAATTGATCAGCTTGGAGATCTCTTTCTTCTTCAACGCCTTGTTCATGTGGCTGAAAGGCAGGCCCTTAGGCAAAATTTCCGACAACAGCGCACGGCCCACGGTGGTTTCCACCAGGCTCACGGTCTTGACGAATTCGCCTGTTTCCTTGTCCTTGGTCCACTCAGGCAGGCGCACGCTGATCTTGGCGTGCAGTTCTGCTTCGCCAGAATCCAAAGCGCGTTGCACTTCGTTGGTGTCCATGAACACCATGCCTTCACCCTTGCCGTTGATCTTGTCACGCGTGGCGTGATACAGACCCAGCACCACGTCCTGAGAAGGAACGATGGAAGGCTCGCCCGAAGCGGGGAACAGCACGTTGTTGGAGGCCAGCATCAAAGTGCGGGCTTCCATCTGTGCTTCAACCGACAAAGGCACGTGAACAGCCATCTGGTCACCGTCAAAGTCAGCGTTGAACGCCGCGCAGACGAGTGGGTGCAGCTGGATGGCCTTGCCTTCGATCAAGATAGGTTCGAACGCCTGGATACCCAAACGGTGCAGCGTAGGCGCACGGTTGAGCATGATCGGGTGTTCTTTGATGACCTCTTCCAAGATGTCCCAAACCACGGGTGTACCGGATTCGACTTCTTTCTTGGCAGCCTTGATGGTGGTCGCAATGCCGCGCTGTTCCAGCTGGGCAAAGATGAAGGGCTTGAACAGCTCCAGCGCCATCAACTTGGGCAAACCGCACTGGTGCAGCTTGAGGTAAGGACCCACGGTAATCACGGAACGACCGGAGTAGTCGACGCGCTTACCCAGCAAGTTCTGGCGGAAGCGACCGCTCTTACCCTTGATCATGTCGGCCAGAGACTTCAGGGCACGCTTGTTAGCGCCCGTCATGGCCTTGCCGCGACGACCGTTATCCAGCAGCGAATCCACCGCTTCTTGCAGCATGCGCTTTTCATTGCGAGCAATGATCTCTGGAGCCTTCAGCTCCAGCAGGCGGCGCAGGCGCGAGTTACGGTTAATAACGCGGCGGTACAGGTCATTCAGGTCGGACGTAGCAAAACGGCCACCGTCCAGTGGCACCAGCGGACGCAGGTCTGGAGGCAGCACAGGCAGCACTTCCAGCACCATCCAGCCGGGCTTGATACCAGACTTCTTGAACGCTTCCAGCAGCTTCAGGCGCTTGGCGTTTTTCTTGACCTTGACTTCAGAACCGGTCAAGTCACCGCGCAGGCGCTCGATTTCGCTGTCGATATCAATGCCATCGAGCAGGTCCTTGATACCTTCAGCGCCCATCTTGGCAGTGAATTCGTCGTAGCCAAATTCTTGCTGCTTAGCGTCGTAGTCGTCCTCGGTCATGATGCCGAACTTCTTCAGCGGGGTCATGCCGGGATCGGTCACCACATATGCTTCAAAGTACAGCACGCGCTCGATGTCGCGCAGTGTCATATCCAGCACCAGGCCCAGGCGCGATGGCAGCGACTTCAGGAACCAGATGTGGGCGCAAGGTGCGGCCAGATCGATGTGACCCATGCGTTCGCGGCGAACCTTGGTCTGTGTGACTTCAACGCCGCACTTCTCGCAGATCACGCCGCGGTGCTTCAAGCGCTTGTACTTACCGCACAGGCACTCGTAGTCCTTGATAGGACCAAAGATCTTGGCGCAAAACAGGCCGTCGCGTTCGGGCTTGAACGTGCGGTAGTTGATGGTCTCTGGCTTCTTAACTTCACCGAAAGACCACGAACGAATTTTCTCGGGCGAAGCCATGCCGATCTTGATGGCATCGAAATGCTCATCCGGCGTGAATTGCTTGAACAGGTCGAGTAGCGATTTCATGTAACTCTTTCCCTTTTCATCCAAATTAATAGCTGCCATCGCTGTATTTGCGCTGATTTCCGTATTCAATCATGCGTAAATCCTTTGCTTATCAGCGATGGCTGCTTACTTTTTTATAAGGCCTTAGGAACGCTCGAGTTCGATGTCCAAGCCCAAGGAACGGATTTCCTTGACCAGCACATTGAACGACTCTGGCATACCCGCTTCGATGGCGTGCTCGCCCTTGACGATGGATTCGTACACCTTGGTACGGCCCACCACGTCATCGGACTTGACGGTCAGCATTTCCTGCAGAACGTAAGCGGCGCCGTAAGCTTCCAGCGCCCACACTTCCATTTCACCGAAACGCTGGCCACCAAACTGAGCCTTACCGCCCAGAGGTTGCTGCGTAACCAGCGAGTAAGGACCTGTGGAGCGGGCATGCATCTTGTCGTCCACCAAGTGGTGCAACTTCAGGTAGTGCATGTAGCCAATGGTCGTTGGACGCTCGAACTGCTCACCAGTGCGGCCATCAAACAGGTAAGCCTGTGTGCGGGCTTCGGTCAGACCCTTGCGCGCCTTCAGGTCATCAGGGTATGCCAGCTTCAGCATGTCCTTGATTTCCTGCTCGTTGGCACCGTCAAACACTGGCGTTGCGAATGGCACGCCGGTCTTCAGGTTTTCAGCCATGTTCAGGACTTCCGTATCGCTCAGCAGCGACAGATCTTCCTTACGGCCACGCGAGTTGTAGACCTCTTCCAGGAAGGCACGCACTTCAGCCACTGCCGCTTCATCGCGCAGCATGTCGCCAATGCGTTGGCCCAGACCCTTACCAGCCCAGCCCAAGTGCACTTCCAGCACCTGACCAATGTTCATACGCGAAGGCACGCCCAATGGGTTCAGCACGATGTCAGCGGTGGAGCCATCAGCCATGAAAGGCATGTCTTCCACAGGCACGATCTTGGAGACCACACCCTTGTTACCGTGACGGCCGGCCATCTTGTCACCCGGCTGCAGACGACGCTTGACTGCCAAGTACACCTTGACCATCTTCAGCACGCCAGCAGGCAACTCGTCGCCTTGTGTCAACTTCTTGCGCTTTTCTTCGAAGGCCAGATCGAATTCGTGGCGCGTTTGCTCCAGCGAGTTCTTGATGGATTCGAGCTGAGCAGCTACGTCGTCTTCCGCAGGACGGATATCGAACCAGTGGAATTTCTCCACGCTGTCCAGGTACGCCTTGTCCAGCTTGGCACCCTTGCTCAGCTTGTTCGGGCCACCGTTGGCAGTACGACCCAGCAAGAGCTTTTCGATGCGATCGAACGCGTCGGCTTCCACGATACGCAACTGGTCGTTCAGGTCCAGACGGAAGCGCTTGAGTTCATCGTCGATGATCTGCTGAGCGCGCTTGTCACGCTGGATGCCTTCGCGGGTGAAGACTTGCACGTCGATCACGGTGCCAGACGAACCCTGGTCCACGCGCAGCGAAGTGTCCTTCACGTCCGAAGCCTTCTCGCCAAAAATGGCGCGCAGCAGCTTCTCTTCAGGCGTCAGCGTGGTTTCACCCTTAGGCGTCACCTTGCCAACCAGCGTATCGCCGGGCTGCACTTCTGCACCCACGTAGATGATGCCGGACTCGTCCAGACGGTTCAGCTGGTGCTCAGACAGGTTGGGGATGTCGCGGGTAATTTCTTCCGCACCCAACTTGGTGTCACGCGCCATCACCACGAGTTCTTCGATATGGATCGAGGTGTAGCGGTCTTCAGCCACCACGCGTTCCGAGATCAAGATCGAATCTTCGAAGTTGTAGCCGTTCCATGGCATGAACGCGATCAGCATGTTCTGACCAATGGCGATTTCGCCCAGGTCGGTCGATGCGCCGTCAGCAATCACATCACCCTTGGCCAGCTTGTCGCCACGCTTGACAACAGGACGCTGGTGGATGTTGGTGTTCTGGTTGGAACGCTGGTACTTGATCAGGTTGTAGATATCTACACCCACTTCGCCGGCCACCGCTTCTTCATCGTTGACACGAATCACGATACGGGTGGCGTCGACGTAGTCCACGATACCGCCACGCTTGGAAGTCACGACCGTGCCCGAGTCAACCGCAGCAACGCGCTCGATACCGGTACCGACCATGGGCTTTTCAGGACGCAGCACAGGCACAGCCTGGCGCGACATGTTGGCACCCATCAACGCGCGGTTCGCGTCATCGTGCTCAAGGAAAGGAATCAGGGAAGCAGCCACCGACACGATCTGTGCAGGAGACACGTCCATGTACTGCACACGCTCAGGCGACAGCAGCGTCGATTCACCCGCTTCACGGGCCGACACCAGATCACCTACCAGACGGCCTTCTGTGTCCAGCTCGGCGTTAGCCTGAGCGATCACATACTTGCCTTCTTCAATGGCGGACAGGTAGTCGATTTCCATCGTCACCTTGCCATCGACCACGCGACGGTAAGGCGTCTCGATGAAGCCGTACTCATTCAAACGAGCGTACAGCGCCAGCGAGTTGATCAGACCAATGTTTGGACCTTCAGGCGTTTCGATAGGGCAAACGCGACCGTAGTGGGTCACGTGCACGTCACGCACTTCAAAGCCTGCACGCTCACGTGTCAAACCACCTGGGCCAAGGGCCGATACACGGCGCTTGTGGGTGATTTCGGCCAGAGGGTTGGTCTGGTCCATGAACTGCGACAGCTGCGATGCACCGAAGAACTCCTTCAGAGCCGCAGAAATAGGCTTGGAGTTGATCAGGTCGTGGGGCATCAGAGGCTCTTGCTCTGCTTGACCCAAACGCTCCTTCACAGCCTTTTCGATACGTGCCAGACCTGTGCGGTACTGGTTTTCGGCCAGTTCGCCCACACAGCGTACGCGGCGGTTACCCAGGTGATCGATGTCATCGACCTCACCCTTGCCGTTACGCAGGTCTACCAGCAACTTGACCACAGCCAAGATGTCTTCGTTAGACAGCACCATGGCACCCGTTGCGCCATCGCGGCCCACGCGGGCGTTGAACTTCATGCGGCCCACGCGCGACAGATCGTACGTGTCTGCGTTGTAGAACAAGCGATGGAACAAAGCTTGTACGGCGTCCTCGGTTGGAGGCTCACCGGGACGCATCATGCGGTAGATGGCTACACGTGCAGCGAACTCGTCCGCTGTTTCGTCTGTGCGCAGGGTTTGCGAAATGTACGCACCCTGATCCAGCTCATTCGTGTACAGGCACTGAATGTCCTGGATACCAGCACTGCGCAATTTCTTGAGCAAAGCTTCGGTCAGCTCTTCATTGGCCTTGGCGATGATTTCACCGGTATCAGGGTCAATGATGTTCTTGGCCAGCACGCGGGCGATCAGGAAGTCTTCAGGTACGCTGACGTACTTGGTGCCCGATTGCTCCAGCTCGCGGGTGTGACGCGCAGTGATGCGCTTGTCCTTGGCAACCACGACCTTGCCCGACTTGTCGGTGATGTCGAAGCGTGCAACTTCACCACGCAGACGATCGGCCACAAATTCCATTTGTGCGCCACTGTCCATCAAGCGGAAGTTGTCGTTGACGAAGAAGTGCGTCAGGATTTGCTCGGGCGACATACCAATCGCCTTGAGCAGAATCGACACAGGCATCTTGCGACGACGGTCCACGCGGAAATACAGCAAATCCTTGGGATCGAATTCAAAATCCAGCCAAGAACCACGGTAAGGGATGATGCGTGCCGAGAACAGCAGCTTGCCCGAACTGTGCGTCTTGCCCTTGTCGTGTTCGAAGAACACACCAGGCGAACGGTGCAGCTGAGACACGATGACGCGTTCAGTACCGTTGATGATGAACGAGCCCTTGTCAGTCATCAGGGGCACTTCGCCCATGTAGACCTCTTGCTCTTTCACTTCCTTGACGACTTTCGACTGGCTGGTCGAAGACTCGCGGTCGTAAATGATCAGTTGAACCTTGGCACGCACAGCCGACGCAAACGTCAAACCACGCGTCTGGCACTCGCGCACGTCAAACGCAGGCTTGGCCAAGTTGTATTCAACAAACTTCATCTCCACAAATCCATTGTGGGAGACGATAGGAAATGCCGATTCAAAAGCCGCTTGCAGGCCTTCCATCGTACGTTTTTTGGGGGCTGAATCTGCTTGCAGGAATGCGGTATAGGCATCTTTTTGCATCTGCAGCAGGTAAGGCACTTCGAGCACGCTGTCGCGGCTGCCGAAACTCTTGCGAATTCGCTTGCGTTCGGTATAAGAATAGGCCATGAGATCTCCGGGCAAAGACATGAGTCCTGGGTCTGCGACGACACGGTCCAGCAAATGGGCGAGCGCTTTTTTGCCGGCTTGGCGGTTGGCCACTACCAACCATGGCTGACGGCGGTGCATTGCACATCGCCCGAACCAAGGCGTCTTCTGCTGTCGGGTTGTCAGAAGACACTAGAAAACCGTTAAATAACACGGCTTTCTGGTGTGCTCTAAAAGTCATATCCACAAGCGCCAAAGGCTGGAGTGCCTTTTCAGACACTCCAGCCTCAGGATTGGACTGAATTACTTCAGTTCAGCCTTTGCACCAGCTTCGATCAGCTTCTTCACAGCAGCTTCAGCGTCAGCCTTAGGAGCGGCTTCCTTAACAACCTTAGGAGCGCCGTCAACCAGATCCTTAGCTTCCTTCAGACCCAGGCCAGTGATTTCACGCACAGCCTTAATCACGGAAACCTTGTTTGCGCCAGCTTCAGTCAGAACGACGTTGAAGTCGGTCTTTTCTTCAGCAGCAGCAGCAGCACCGCCGCCAGCAGCAGCAGGAGCGGCCATAGCAGCTGCGCTCACGCCAAACTTCTCTTCAATTGCCTTAACCAGGTCGTTCAGTTCCAGAACAGTCATGCTGTCCAGGGCGGTCAAGAATGCGTCTTTATCGAATGCCATTTGATTTCCTAACAAATTTGTTGGTTTGCCGAGCGCTTAGGCTTCGGCTGTTTCGGCTGCCACTTCGGCAGAGCCTTCGCTCTTCTGAGCCGCCAGAGCGCCCAGCACAACGGCTGTACGCGACATGGGGGACATCAGCAAGCCGCACACTTGCGCCAGCAGAACTTCCTTGGAAGGAATGTTTGCCAACTGCTTCACACCGTCCACGTCCAGGGCTTTGCCACCGAAAGCGCCACCGCGAATTACCAACTTGTCGTTGGTCTTCGCGAAGTCGGCCACCACCTTAGCGGCAGCCACTGCGTCTTCAGAGAAGCCATAGATCAGAGGACCAGTCATCTGGTCAGCCACAATTTCAAACGCGCTACCAGCGACAGCACGGCGGGCCAGCGTGTTCTTCAACACGCTCAGGCTCACACCCTTGCTGCGAGCATCAGCACGCAGTTTGGTCATGTCGGCGACCGTGATGCCACGGTATTCCGCGATCACAAGCGTTTGAGCTTTAGCGGCGAGGCTGGTCACTTCAACGATGACCGCTTCTTTCTCACTGCGATTCAGACTCAAGGTCTACTCCTTAAAATGCACACGCAGAGAATTCCCTTTGTGTGCGCTCTTATTGCAGCGACCAACTGTTAGAAGGACATTTATCCATCTGCAGCGGGATCGCCATCTGCGCTGGAAGTATTAAGTGGCAAGCCACACCAGCGGTCTTGGATGACCTGAAGACGCTGCCAAGCAACGCATTCAGCCCACCACATTAGCCCGCCATTTCTGGCGAGCTAAAGATTTTAGCAATTAAGCTGCGATGGATTGTGTCTCAACGCGAACACCCACACCCATGGTGGAGGATACAGCCACCTTGCGCAGGTACAGACCCTTGCTAGTTGCTGGCTTCGACTTGTTCAGAGCATCAATCAGCGCAGCCAAGTTGGCTTGCAGCTTATCGTTGTCAAACGAACGACGGCCAATGGTCGAATGAATGATACCGGCCTTGTCAACGCGATACTGCACTTGACCTGCCTTGGCGTTCTTCACAGCCGTAGCAACGTCAGGAGTCACAGTGCCAACCTTAGGGTTAGGCATCAGACCGCGTGGGCCCAAGATTTGACCCAACTGACCCACGATGCGCATAGCATCTGGAGCAGCGATCACGATGTCGAAAGGCATGTCGCCAGCCTTAACCATCGCAGCCAAATCATCCATACCAACGATGTCTGCGCCAGCGGCCTTGGCCTCTTCAGCCTTAGCACCTTGAGCGAACACAGCAACGCGAGTCGTCTTACCAGTACCGTGAGGCAGCACAACAGCGCCGCGCACCACTTGGTCCGACTTCTTGGCATCAACGCCCAACTGAACAGCCACGTCGATGGATTCATCGAACTTGGCAGTAGCGGCTTCCTTCACCAAAGCCACAGCTTCAGGGAATGCGTACAGCTTGGTGGAGTCCACCTTGCCCTGCAGGGCTTTTTGCTTCTTGGTCAACTTGGCCATTTTACAAACCCTCCACGATCACACCCATCGAACGAGCAGAACCAGCCAGCGTACGCACAGCAGCGTCAACGTTAGCAGCGTTCATGTCCTTCATCTTGGTGTTAGCGATCTCTTCCAGCTGAGCGCGGGTGATCTTGCCAACCTTAGCCTTCAAAGGATTCGAAGAACCCTTATCCAACTTGATTGCCTTCTTGATCAGCACAGTTGCTGGAGGCGTCTTGATAACGAATGTAAAGCTCTTGTCAGCAAAAGCAGTGATCACCACTGGCAAAGGCAGACCTGGCTCAACACCTTGAGTCTGCGCATTGAATGCCTTGCAGAACTCCATGATATTCAGGCCGCGCTGACCCAGCGCAGGACCGATTGGAGGGGATGGGTTGGCCTTACCAGCTGGCACTTGCAGCTTGATGAAGCCGACGATTTTTTTCGCCATTTTTAGCTCCTAACGGGTAGTAACGCTACACAGCAAAGTGCAGCTCCCCGTGATTACAGCCCCTTTGTTTCAATACGCGGGACTAAAAACGTATCTCAAGTTTTTTCGACTTGAGAGAATTCCAACTCAACCGGCGTAGAGCGGCCAAAGATAGCTACAGAAACTCGCAACCGGCTTTTCTCGTAGTTCACTTCTTCAACGCTACCGTTAAAGTCCGTGAAAGGACCTTCCTTCACGCGAACAAACTCACCAACCATAAACTCAATCTTGTGGCGAGGCTTTTCGGAGCCCTCTTGCATCTGGCTCACAATCTTCTGAACTTCAGCTTCAGAGATCGGTGCTGGGCGATTTTTTGCACCGCCCACAAACCCAGTAACCTTGCTCGTATGCTTGACCAGGTGCCAAGTGTCATCTTCCATGACCATTTCGACAAAGACGTAGCCAGGAAATAGGCGTCGCTCCGTTGTCTTGCGCTGGCCATTTTTCATTTCCACCACTTCTTCGGTGGGAACCAAAATACGACCAAACTTATCTTGCATACCTGCGCGATTGATGCGCTCAGTAATATTGCGCTCTACCGCCTTTTCCATGCCCGAATAGGCATGCACGATATACCAACGCAGATCAGGATTGACAGGAGCAGACGCACCGGCCTCACCCGACACAGGTTCGATCGAATCAGTCATTAGCTTCTCCAGCCCAAAATGAGATCATAAAGAGCCCATTCAAGCGTTTTATCTGTCAGCCACAAAAACAGTGCCATGACCACTACAAACGCAAAAACGTAGAGGGTCATCTGCAAGCTTTCCTTGCGAGTTGGCCACACTACTTTTTTGACTTCTTTCCAAGAATCTTTACCAAAGGCCAGCAATTGCTTGCCTTGCTCAGAAACCAAGAATGTCGCGGCGGCAGCAATCAGCCCCACCGTCAGCGCACCCCATTGAGCAAAAGATCCTTGCTTTGATAGCAAATAAAACCCGGCTACTGCAGCAACCACCAAAAGCAATGCACCAACCAACTTGATCTTATCGGCACCTGTGCGAACTGTTTCTACTTGCGATGTGGCCATATCTCACTTTTTCTCACTCCAACTATGCTGGAGCACAAGACACTTAAGCCCGCCATTTACTGGCGGGCTTAGCGTTACCACTACATGGTGGCAGGGGCAGTAGGAATCGAACCTACAACCTTCGGTTTTGGAGACCGACGCTCTGCCAATTGAGCTATACCCCTAAACCCGAACTAATTAAGCAATGATCTTGGCAACAACGCCGGCACCAACAGTACGGCCACCTTCGCGGATAGCGAAGCGCAGACCTTCTTCCATAGCGATAGGAGCAATCAGCTTCACAGTGATCGACACGTTATCGCCAGGCATAACCATTTCCTTGCCTTCTGGCAGCTCGATGGAGCCTGTCACGTCAGTTGTACGGAAGTAGAACTGAGGACGGTAGTTGTTGAAGAAAGGAGTGTGGCGACCGCCTTCGTCCTTGGACAACACATACACTTCGGAAGTGAACTGTGTGTGGGGCTTGATGGAGCCGGGCTTGCACAGCACTTGGCCGCGTTCCACGTCTTCACGCTTTGTGCCGCGCAGCAGCAGGCCCACGTTGTCACCAGCTTGACCTTGATCCAGCAGCTTGCGGAACATTTCCACGCCAGTGCAGATGGTCTTGACAGTGTCCTTGATACCGACGATTTCGATTTCTTCGCCGACCTTGATGATGCCGCGCTCGATACGGCCTGTCACCACGGTACCGCGACCGGAGATCGAGAACACGTCTTCCACAGGCATTGCAAAGGCACCGTCCACAGCACGCTCAGGTGTTGGGATGTAGGTATCCAGAGCTTCAGCCAGCTTCAAGATAGCAGGCTCACCCTTGTCGGACTGGTCACCTTCCAGGGCCAGCTTAGCCGAACCGCGGATGATTGGAGTGTCGTCACCTGGGAAGTCATACTTGTCCAAGAGCTCGCGCACTTCCATTTCGACCAGCTCCAGCAGCTCTTCGTCGTCCACCATGTCGCACTTGTTCAGGAACACGATGATGTAAGGAACGCCAACCTGGCGAGCCAGCAGGATGTGCTCGCGTGTCTGGGGCATAGGGCCGTCAGCAGCGGAGCAAACCAAGATAGCGCCGTCCATCTGAGCAGCACCAGTGATCATGTTCTTCACATAGTCAGCGTGGCCTGGGCAGTCAACGTGAGCGTAGTGACGGGTTGCAGTTTCGTACTCAACGTGCGAAGTGTTGATCGTGATACCACGAGCCTTTTCTTCGGGTGCGTTGTCGATCTGCGAGTAGTCACGAGCTTCGCCGCCGAAGTGCTTGGACAGCACAGTAGCGATAGCAGCTGTCAGGGTAGTCTTACCGTGGTCAACGTGGCCAATAGTACCCACGTTCACGTGGGGCTTGGTGCGCTCGAACTTTTCTTTTGCCATTTTTTCGACTCCGAAAAAAACCAAATGCTAACGAGGTTTCGGCGCAACCATCTGACACAGAAGCACCACGTAAATTGGTGCCCATGGGCAGGATTGAACTGCCGACCTCTCCCTTACCAAGGGAGTGCTCTACCACTGAGCCACATGGGCATAAGTTTGCATATGCAAACTCACGAATCTTGGAGCGGGAGACGGGAATCGAACCCGCGTCATTAGCTTGGAAGGCTAGGGTTCTACCATTGAACTACTCCCGCAAACTTTTGCTTGCGCACACCGCCTTGCGATGCTTACTTATCTCTATCCATCAAAGATGGTGGAGGGGACTGGATTCGAACCAGTGTAGGCGTAAGCCAACAGATTTACAGTCTGCCCCCTTTAGCCACTCGGGCACCCCTCCGTAGAGATTTCTATTGTAGCAAACTTTTTGCTCTCGAAAATATTTTTAGATATTTTTTCAAGTTAAGTCTTGGTGCGGCTGGCGGGGATCGAACCCACGACCCTTGGCTTCGGAGGCCAATACTCTATCCACTGAGCTACAGCCGCTAACGACGCCCGCTGCACGCGAACTACCAAAAAATCTGCAGCCCTGATTCTAACCCTTACATATCGCCAGTTTAGAAAGATTCACGCAATTTCTTTTGCAGCACCCAGACCCAAGCCCTTGAGATATACAGAAACCGCAGCCATCCCCTCCGTCTCAAGATCAAAAGGCCTGGCATCGTGAAGCAGCCACGCATGCAAAACTCCGTCAAATACTGCATGCAGACCTATAGCAGCGCTGGCTGCCGAAACTGGCAGCTCAACCCGTGCTTGTTCAGCAGCCAACATGAGCGCACCTTCAAGCCTTGAGTTGAACCGCATGACGCCCATCATCCGCCGTTCTCGCACAGCGAACATTTCACCAACGCACTCCACCTTGTAGAGTGCGATCTCAAACACACTGCGTATCGCAGCGTCTGTATTCACAGAATGCAGCACCATACGCAGGACATCTAAAATCCCCTGCAGAGCAGAAGCTTGGCTGCCAGATCCGCCCTGCTCAGGAAAGCATGCTTGTTCGAATGGCGATGTAACCCGCTGCATCATGGCGTCAAACAAGTCCGCCTTGTCCTTGAAGTGCCAGTAGATGGCGCCTCGTGTCAAGGAAGCCGCCTGCGCCACATCAAGCAAAGACGCACCCCTTACACCCTTTACATGAAATACTTCCTGCGCAGCATCCAGCAGCCTATTGCGGGTTGCTTCCGCATCCTCTTTTGTTCGCCGCGCCATTTCTGCCCCTTTCGCATGTACTCCCAATCAAGGCCTACGCATCAATTGCCGGAGCACGGCTACAATTAATCACCGATATACATTCATTATTGTATGTATATCCATCTTTCAAATGAACGCAAGCAGTTGACTGACCTTTGCGTTCTTGCTGCGCGTGTAGCTTTAGGCCCATTCCTCTAAGGACAATCATGAACCTCTTCCGCTCCGGTCATACCAATGCGTGGGCACGCCTTTTCAGCCCTGCCCCGATTGCTTTGGCATGCGCCCTTGCCCTCACCGCTTGCGGCAAAGATGACACCACGTCATCGCCAGCTGGGGGACAAGGAGGAGGAGCACCACAAGTACCTGTCGGCGTAGTGACGGCGACACCCGGCGAAGTAGGTCTCATTACAGAGCTGCCAGGCCGTGTTGAGGCCTCTCGTGTCGCCGAAGTGCGCGCTCGGAGTGCAGGTATTTTGCAAAAACGCCTGTTTACCGAGGGATCTGACGTCAAGGCCGGTCAACCGCTATTTCGCATCGATGCGGCACCTTACGAAGCCAGTGCACAAAATGCACGCGCCAGCTTAGCCCGCGCAGAAGCCAATCTGGTTCAGACCACTGCCCAGCTAGAGCGCTTTCGCCCCTTGGTCGAGGCCAACGCCATTAGCAAGCAAGATTTTGTCAACGCCGAGTCTGCACAAAAGCAAGCGCAGGCTGAAGTCGCTGCTGCCAAAGCAACGGTTCGCAGCGCAGACATCAACCTGGGGTATGCCAACGTCACGGCACCTATTGCAGGCCGCATTGGTCAAGCACTGGTAACTGAAGGCGCGCTGGTTGGACAAGGTGAAGCAACGCCCCTGGCCGTGATTCAACAAATCAACCCTGTTTATGTCAACTTCACACAGTCTGCAACTGATGCTTTCAAGCTGCGAAAAGCCATGGCTGAGGGGAAACTGAAGTCTGCTGGACAGCAAGCTGCCGAAGTGCATGTCATTTTGGATGACGGCTCCGAATACGGCACACCCGGCAAACTCCTATTTAGCGATTTGGCTGTTGACGCCAGCACCGGGCAAGTCACACTGCGCGCAGAAATCCCCAATCCAAAGGGCCTGCTGCTTCCAGGCTTGTATGTGCGCATTCGCATGGAACAGGCACAAGCCACCAACGCCATCACCGTACCCCAGCAAGCCGTGACACGCACCGAGCAAGGCGACACAGTGCGCGTCGTCTCGGCAGATGGCAAGGTAAGCGTTCGCCCCGTAAAGGTGAGTATGGCCAGCGGCAACCGCTGGGTGATTCAGCAAGGGCTTGAAGCCGGAGAACAAGTCATGGTGGATGGCTTCCAGAAACTGCAAATGCTGCCACCAGGAACCCCCGTAAAGGCAGTTCCATGGACACCAGCTGATGCTGCTGCCAAACCAGTTGAAGCACCTGCAGCGGCTGCACAAGGCACCGACGCCAAGTAACTGAGGACCTTGTCACATGGCTAAATTTTTTATTGAGCGCCCCATCTTTGCCTGGGTGGTCGCGCTTTTCATCATGGTGGTCGGCGCTGTCGCCATCACTCAGTTGCCTATTGCGCAATACCCTCCTGTCGCCCCTCCTGCCATTGTGGTGAGTGCCGTCTACCCAGGCGCCTCAGCACAGACACTGGAAGACAGTGTGCTGTCGGTGATTGAACGCGAGATGAACGGTGCAACAGGGCTGTTGTACATGGAGTCCGTGGCTCAATCCAACGGTACTGGCTCTGTCACGATCAGCTTTGAGCAGGGAACCAACCCTGAGCTGGCACAAGTGGACGTTCAGAACCGCTTATCTCGTGCCACGCCTCGCCTGCCTGCGGCAGTGACACAGCAAGGCGTGAAGGTGGACAAGTCCGCCTCCAACTTCTTGCTGTTCTCCATGCTGTCTTCCTCGAACCCCGAGTGGGACGTTGTACGCATTGGAGACTACGCATCGCGCAACGTAGTGCCTGAAATTCAGCGTCTGGAAGGCATCGGACAGGTTCAATTGTTCGGCTCCGAACAAGCCATGCGCGTCTGGATTGATCCAGCCAAGCTGGAAGGATTCAAACTCTCCAGCGCACAAGTCATCGCTGCGATCCGCGCACAGAACGCGCAAGTGTCCTCAGGAGCCATTGGCGATCTCCCAGGCATTGCAGGCCAAGGCATTACGGCCACGGTGACTGTGCGCGGCCAGCTCTCTACCCCCGAAGAGTTCGGCAACATCATTTTGCGAGCGAACACCTCTGGTGCTGCAGTTCGCTTGAAAGATGTCGCACGCATTGAAATCGGAGGGCAGAGCTACGCAACAACAGCGCGCTTGAATGGCCAGCCAGCAGCCGGTATTGGCGTGCAGCTTTCTCCTTCGGGCAATGCCTTGGCTGCGGCCAACGCAGTGCGAGCCAAGATGGAAGAGCTGTCGAAGTTTTTCCCTGAGGGCATGAGTTACTCCATCCCTTACGACAGCTCGAACTTCGTGAGCATCTCCATCACCAAGGTTGCGCACACCCTGCTGGAAGCGGTGGGCCTGGTGTTCCTGGTGATGTTCTTGTTCCTGCAAAACTGGCGCTACACCATCATCCCGACGATCGTGGTCCCTGTGGCACTGCTTGGCACCTTTGCCACCTTGCTCGCACTGGGTTTCTCGATCAACGTGCTGACCATGTTCGGCATGGTGCTGGTCATCGGCATTGTGGTGGACGATGCCATCGTGGTGGTGGAAAACGTGGAACGCATCATGAGCGAGGAAGGCCTTCCTCCCAAGGAAGCGACTCGTAAGGCGATGGGCCAAATTTCTGGCGCCATTGTGGGTGTGACGGTAGTACTGATTTCGGTCTTCGTGCCATTGGCGTTCTTTGCGGGTTCCACCGGCAATATTTACCGCCAGTTTGCAACGGTCATGGTCGCGTCGATTGGCTTTTCGGCATTCATGGCCTTGTCGTTGACACCTGCACTGTGCGGCACCTTGCTCAAACCTGTCGAGGCAGGCCATCACCTTGAAGGCAAAGGTTTCTTCGGCTGGTTCAACCGCACCTTCTCCAAGGGTGCCAAGCGCTATGAAAGCTTGGTTGGCCGTATGCTCAACAAGGCTACGCGCTACCTCATCATCTACGTAGCCATCATTGGTGCCGTGGCGCTCATCTATAACCGCTTGCCCACGTCCTTCCTGCCCGGTGAAGATCAGGGCACAGTGATTGTGAACATTCAGTTACCTGCTGGCGCAACCGCTGAACGCACGGTAGACGTCATGAAACAAGTGGAAGACTTTGTGCTGAAACAGCCTGAAGTCAGCAGCATGGTTGGCGTCGTAGGCTTTAGTTTTTCCGGCCAGGGTCAAAATGCGGCCCTTGCGTTCATTACGCTGAAAAACTGGAACGAGCGCACCAAGCCCGAGCAGCATGCAGATGCCGTAGCCGGCCGGATCATGGGCGCCACGATGAACGTGCGTGACGCATTCATCTTTGCCCTCAGCCCTCCTCCGATACCGGAACTGGGAGTCTCCTCGGGCTTTAGCGTGCGTCTGCAAGACCGAGGCAGCCTGGGACACGACGCACTGGTGAATGCACGCAATACGTTCCTGGGCATGGCCGCACAAAGTCCTATCTTGGCGCAGGTGCGACCTGACGGTTTGGAAGATGCTCCGCAAATCCGCGTGGAGATTGACCGTGACAAAGCCAATGCGCTTGGCGTCGGTTTTGACAGCATCAACACCACACTGTCTACCGCCATGGGCTCTGCCTACGTGAACGACTTTCCAAATCGTGGCCGCCTGCAGCGTGTGGTAGTGCAAGCAGATGCCCCCTCACGGATGCAACCGGATGATCTGCTCAAGATCACCGCATCCAATGACCAGGGTCAACCTGTGCCGCTGTCTGCATTTGCAACTGTCAGCTGGGTCAATGGGGCTCAGCAAACGGTTCGCTACAACGGCTACCCAGCCATGAAGATCTCGGGCGCTCCAGCCCCAGGCTACAGCACGGGTGAAGCCATGGCCGAAGTCGAGCGCATCATTTCGCAGCTGCCAGAAGGTTTTGGCTACGAATGGACGGGCCAGTCCTACGAGGAAAAGCAGGCAGGATCGCAATCGCTGATTTTGTATAGCTTTGCCATCTTGGCTGTCTTCCTGTGTTTGGCGGCACTGTACGAAAGCTGGACCATTCCACTGGCGGTCATCTTGGTCGTGCCTTTGGGCGTAATCGGTGTGCTGCTGGCAACGTTGATGCGCGGCTACGCCAATGACGTTTACTTCCAGGTGGGGCTGATTACAGTCATTGGCCTGTCAGCCAAGAATGCGATTTTGATTATTGAATTTGCCAAAGATCTGCAAGCGGAAGGCAAAGGCATTATTGAAGCTGCGCTTGAAGCTGCCCATCTGCGCTTCCGTCCCATCATCATGACCTCGCTGGCCTTCGGTCTGGGCGTCGTGCCACTGGCCATTGCGACAGGCGCCAGCTCAGCCAGCCAGCGTGCCATCGGCACTGGCGTGCTGGGCGGCATGTTCACCGGCACGGTGCTTGCAGTGCTCTTTGTGCCTGTCTTCTTTGTAGTGGTTCGAACCCTGTTCAAGGGCAAGCCCACCCCACCACCGACTACAACCGCCCCCGCTGGCACAGCAGGAGTGGATCACCATGCCTAAGCACTTTTCACTCATCGCGGTAGCCGTTGCAGCGCTCTTGTCAGGCTGCTCGCTGATTCCGACCTACGAGCGCCCTACTGCGCCTGTTCCAGAGGCCTATCCTCAGGCCTCTGCGCAAGGGCAAAACACAGCTGTGGCATGGCGTGACTACTTCACCGACCCACGCCTGCAGCAGCTCATTGACCTGGCACTGGCCAACAACCGAGACATGCGCATTGCCACCTTGAATTTAGAACAGGCTCGCGCCCAGTTCCAAATTCAACGCTCTGCACTATTTCCCAGTGTGGGAGGAGTGGCGTCCGCCAACCGTGGCAACAGCCAGATCACCGGTGAGCTGGGCAATACCTTCACCGCAGGGCTGGCAGTGTCCGCCTGGGAACTCGACTTCTTTGGCCGCATCAGCAGCCTGAAAGAAGCCGCTTTGGCCCAATACCTGGCCACGGATGAAGGCCGCAAGGCTTACGAACTCACGCTGGTCACCAGCGTGGCCCAAGGCTGGCTGGCCTTGATTGCCGATGAGGAACTGCTGGACATTTCCCGCCGGACCCTGGTGACGCGAGAAGAGTCCATCAAACTGGCCAAGCTGCGGTTTGATGCGGGGTTCTCGTCTGAACTGGATTACCGCCAGGCGGAGTCTTTGACAGAAGCTGCTCGCGCTACTTTCGCCCAACAGCAACGCCAGCGCGCCTTGGACGAAAACGCACTGACTTTGCTGCTCGGCCAGCAAATACCTGCGCAGTTGCTCACCAGCATTCAGGGTGCCAAGCTGGCTGAGACAACCCCCATGGCGGACATTCCCGCCGGCTTGCCTTCGGATTTGCTGGCACGCCGCCCCGACATTCGTGCTGCAGAGCAGCAACTGATTGCAGCCAATGCCAACATTGGCGCGGCACGTGCTGCGTTCTTCCCGAGTATTTCTCTGACCGCACAGTACGGCAGCGTCAGCAATGAACTGTCCAACCTGTTCAAGAGCGGCACCTGGGGCTTTAATATCGGCCCTTCTATCAACCTGCCCATCTTTACAGGTGGACGCCTGACGGCCAATCTCGAATCGGCCAAAGCCGGTCGCGAGATTGCGGTGGCACAGTACGAAAAGTCGATTCAAACAGGCTTCAAGGAAGTGTCTGACGCTCTGGCAGGGCGCACCACGCTGGCAGAGCAAGCACGTGCCCAAACGGCGCAGGCCGAGGCAGAGCGCAAACGCTTTTACCTGTCTGACCTGCGTTATCGCAATGGTGTTGCCAGCTACCTTGACCTGCTGGATGCACAGCGCTCGCTGTTTGCGCTGGAGCAAGCCGACGTACAAGTCCGGCTGACGCAACTGCTCAATCAGATCAACCTGTACAAGGCTTTGGGCGGTGGTTGGTCAGAAGCCAGCCTTGGCAAGCAGGAAGTCAACAATCGTTGAGGTGCGTCAACTCTGCGCCACAGTGACGGCTAAACGGTCACTGTGGCGAGGGGTCCAAAAAAGCCCATCGATATAATTCTCCGTTGGTTTTTCCCGCCCCCGATAACCAGAGGACGCTATGAGCGACAAGCACCACGAAGAAGCCCATACAGGCCCGATCAAGAACTCCAAACAACTGCTGATCACGGTTGCACTTGCCTTTATCCTGCCCGTGATTTTGATCATCGGCTTGGTGAACTTTGTGGGCTCAGCCCCCAAAACAGGCGCTGGTGTTGGCATGCAAGAGCTGGCGCAAGCCCAGCGCATCCAAAAAGTGGGGTCGATTGAAATTCGTGATGCAGACCGCCCACTGCGTGCTGGTGAAGAGGTGTACAAGGTCCAGTGTGCTGCTTGTCACGCAACTGGGGTCTCAGGCGCGCCCAAATTTGGCGAAGCTGGTGACTGGGGCCCACGCTTGGCCCAAGGCTTTGAGACGCTGGTTCACTCTGCGTTGAAGGGCAAGGGAGCAATGTCCCCGCAAGGTGGTGGTGAGTTCAATGACCTGGAAATTTCCCGCGGCGTAGCTTTCATGGCCAACTCCGCTGGCGGCAATTTCCCAGAACCACAGCCCGAAGCCAAAGAGGGCGAAGCGGCCAAGTAATTAGCCTGCGGCCTCAGCTCAAAAAAGGATCCTCACGGATCCTTTTTGTTTTTCAAATCTGCACCCTCTTTTTCAGGGTGCAGCAGTGGACAGTGCTTGCGGGCTGCGCACAAAACCAAAGCGTTCAGGCAAGCTGCGCATCAGCACCTCCTGTGCAGTCCATCGCTGCGACTCCAGCGCATCCGCAACGTGCACCATGTCTTGCGTGTGCACAATGCCCAGTACACCATCGCACAGCAAATAGACGTGCCCCACTTCATCCACCAAGCACTGCTGCACTTGCTGCGCAGGTTGGTTGGTATGCGCCACCACGTGGCCGTCCGCATGTACGCGCCACACCATTGGCGTATTTTCAAGCTCAACGTACACACGCTGCGGGCCATTTTGAAAAAACCAGTGGCCCTGCGCATTCACCTCGTAATTGCGTCCAATAAAGGCTTTCAGCTTCTCGTGCTCTAACAACGCGCCCTTACTCTGCGCAAATGTTCCTTGGGCCTGTGCTTGGGCATCGCGCAACCACCAGTTGCCGCGCATATCCAGGCCCAACCAACCCCAGCAGTCAGGCACATTGGGCCATTTCGTCAACGCTTGTTTTACGATGTCATCCATAACGGCGATTCTTTTGTCTCTGTAATCATGCAGAAGTTAAAGATAACCGCAACACACGCTGCTTTGCACGCTGTTGCCCTACAAATTACGGCTATTCGAGACCGCCACAATACGCCCCAACACATCACACATCTAAGGGACACACCATGAAACGCTTGCTTGCACTGTTACTGGTTGCCACCGCTTTGACGGGCTGCGGCTACAACGACTTTCAGCGCCTGGATGAGGACACCAAATCCAAGTGGAGTGAAGTGCTTAACCAGTACCAACGCCGTGCAGATTTGGTCCCCAACATCGTCGCTTCTGTCAAAGGCGAAGCTAATTTTGAACAAGAAACGCTCACCAAGGTGATTGAGGCACGCTCCAAGGCCACCTCCATCCAGGCGACACCCGAGCTGATCAATGACCCCGCTGCCTTCGAAAAATTTCAGCAAGCCCAGGGCGAACTGACCGGTGCGCTGTCGCGCCTGATGGTGGTGGCTGAGCAGTACCCACAACTGCAAGCCAACCAGGCATTCCGTGATTTACGCGTAACTCTGGAAGGCACAGAAAACCGCATTACTGTGGCACGCAACGCCTACATCCAGTCGGTGCAGCAGTACAACGTACTGGCGCGCAGCTTCCCCACCAATCTGACCGGCATGGTGTTTGGCTACAAGGCCAAGCCCACTTTCACCGTGCAAAACGAAGCTGAAATTGCTCGCCCACCCACCGTGGACTTTGGCACCAAATAAGGGTCTGCAGCCTGTAACGGGCTGCCTTCCAACTTAGGATCACATATGGCTTTTGCGCATATCTGGCGCGCGCTGGCAGCTTTACTTCTTGCAGTGCTGGTGCCGTGGCACTCCGCTAGTGCACAAGCCTTGCAACCAGTGCCAGCACTCACTGCGCGGCTGATCGATCAAACCCAAACGCTCAGCCCAGAACAGGCCGCGGCCATTGAGTTGCGCTTGCGCGAGATCGAAGAGAAATCTGGCTCGCAAGTCGTGGTGCTGATAGTGCCCAGCACCTCTCCGGAGGACATTGCACCGTATGCGCACCGGGTAGCCAGCACCTGGAAAATTGGCCGCAAAGACGTGGGAGATGGGCTGCTGATCGTCATTGCCAAGAATGACAGGCGCATGCGCATGGAGGTAGCGCGCGCGCTGGAGGGGGCCATTCCGGACTTGGCTGCATCGCGCATCATTGAGCAGCAAATGGGGCCGCACTTTCGCCAAAACGACTATGCTGGCGGCATTTTGGCGGCACTCGACCAAGTGGCCGCTCGCATCGCCGGTGAGCAATTACCCCCACCGACATCCTCTACGCCCAGCCAGACATCGCAGAGCGTAGACCTTGAAGGTCTGGCCATTTTTCTGTTCTTTGCCGTGATGGTGATTGCGCCAGTCATACGCAGGATCTTTGGCAGAAAAATGGGCTCGGCCATTGTGGGCGGCGGCGCTGGCTTTCTGGCATTTATCTTCACCACCAGCTTCATATTGGCCGGGGCAGCAGGCGTCATCGCGTTACTGGTCACCTTGCTGGCGAATGGCTCGGGCGGCGGAGGACGTGGTGGCGGTGGCCCTTCCATAGGAGGCGGCGGCTTTGGCGGGGGGCGCGGTGGTGGGGGCTTTGGCGGCGGAGGTTTCAGCTCCGGCGGGGGTGGTAGTTTTGGAGGCGGTGGTGCCTCAGGGAGCTGGTAGAACATGGCATCACTGATACAACGCATTGCTCGCCTGTGGCGCCATCGCTGGACAGAAGGCCAGGTCAAAGCTGCATTTCCTCCCGAAGTACTGCGACGCCTAGAGCACGCAGTCACCCAGAGTGAATCCCAACATACCGGTCAAATCCGTCTGTGTGTGGAAGGCGGGCTACCTTACAGCTACATCTGGCGCAACGCCACGGCCCGGGAGCGGGCTGTCGGGCTGTTTGGCAAATTGCGCACATGGGATACGGAGCACAACAACGGTGTGCTGATTTACCTGCTGCTTGCGGACCACGCCATTGAAATCATTGCTGACCGCGCAGCCGCACGCGCCGTGCCTCAGGCCACCTGGGATGCGCTGCTTCAAGACATGCAAAGAGCTTTTCAGCAGGCCGCCTATGCAGACGGCATGGAACGTGCGCTGGAACGCGTCTCTGCGCTGCTGATCGCACACTTTCCACGCAACGCGGCATGCCACGCAGATTCTTGTGACCCCGGCTTACCGGATGCCCCCGTCGTGCAAGGACGGTTTAGCAAAGATCGGTAAGTCGGCAAATCCTTTTCACCTCGCCTGGCTGTGTGCTCACTACCTCAGACTGTGTGACTGTGTGCGTCACAGCAAGGTGCAAAAAACTTTTCACCGCCCTTGTGCGTGCAATAAGGCCAACCATTCACGGCCCCATGGCGAATGCAGCCACACCAAGGCTGCCACGTTAAGTACCACCGTGAGCCAGAAAATCAGCTGAAATTGCGCCTTGCTGCTTTTGTGACGCAACCACTGTTGCGCCAGGATGGCACCCGGCCAGCCGCCCAGCACAGCCAATGCATGCAAGGTTGATTCCGGCGTGCGCCAACGGCCAGCCAGCGCCGCTGCTTTGTCTTTCCAGTAGGCAAAGAAGGTGATCAGGCTGAGCACTGCATAGAGCGAGGCCACCCATGCATGCATGCCCCACACCGCGGCCACACACAGAAAAATCAGTACAAAAGCCAAGATTGCCAAGTAACTGCTATCCGCATGAACGTGTGAACGCCCCCCTTTTGAAGGGGCCTTTGGCGCCGCTGCACGTTCTACATTGCGCCAAACAACGTTTTGCGCGCGTTTTTTGCCACTCTGCACCCCGACGGCAAAATCAACACGCCAGCCACACTGCGGCCGCGCCAGTGCAGAAGGTCTGGGCTGAAAAGCACTGATGTGTACAAACACACGCTCTCCCCCCTCATCGGCCTGGACAAAACCAAAGCCGCGCTGGTCATTCCACTCCACCAAAGTACCAAGATAGCGCATGAAAATTAAAAAGAGAGTGGCCAGCGCTTATGCATCAACAGTTTCAATACTATTTATATTTGAAACTGTTTATAGGCAAGCGCCAAGCGCTTTCATTTTGATAACAGGCATAAAAAAAGCCACCCAAAGGTGGCTTTTTTTATCGGGACACCGATCAGTGCTTGCCGCGGTACTTGCGCAGCGCTGCCGCTTGGGCTGCCAGCACAGTCAGCTCGGAGTGAGCCTTGGCCAGATCAACGTCATTTTTTGCGTTTTTCATGGCTTCTTCTGCAGCAGCCTTTGCCACTTTTGCTTTTTGCTCGTCCAGATCCTTGCCACGGATGGCGGTATCAGACAGAACCGTAACGCAATTGGGCTGCACTTCCAAAATGCCACCGGCCACGAAGATGAACTCTTCGCTACCATCGGGCAATTCGATGCGTACAGAACCGGGCTTGATGCGAGAAATCAGCGGTGTGTGCTTGGGCAGAATGCCCAATTCGCCTGCTTCGCCAGGCAGAGCGACAAAGCGCGCTGGACCCGAGAAGATAGACTCTTCGGCACTTACCACATCAACGTGGATGGTCTTCATCTTTGCTCCTCAGAAAAGGGGGGACTGGGCTTAATACAGAGCAAACCGAGGATTTCGCCCCGGTCTGCCTTGCCAATTAAGCAGCCAGCTTCTTGGCCTTTTCGAAGGCTTCGTCGATGGTACCAACCATGTAGAAAGCCTGCTCGGGCAGATGGTCGCACTCACCGGCGCAGATCATCTTGAAACCACGAATGGTTTCGGCCAAAGACACGTACTTGCCAGGAGCGCCAGTAAACACTTCGGCCACGTGGAAAGGCTGCGACAGGAAACGCTGGATCTTACGAGCACGAGCCACAGTCAGCTTGTCTTCGGGAGCCAGTTCGTCCATGCCCAGAATCGCGATGATGTCGCGCAGTTCCTTGTAGCGCTGCAAAGTGCCCTGCACTTCGCGGGCCACCTTGTAGTGCTCTTCGCCCACAACTTGAGGGTCCAGCTGGCGGCTGGTGGAATCCAAAGGATCCACCGCAGGGTAGATACCCAGCGAAGCGATGTCACGCGACAGCACAACCGTTGAATCCAAGTGAGCAAACGTCGTGGCAGGCGATGGATCGGTCAAGTCATCCGCAGGCACGTAAACGGCCTGGATGGAAGTGATCGAACCGACCTTGGTCGATGTAATACGCTCTTGCAGACGGCCCATTTCTTCGGCCAGCGTAGGCTGGTAGCCCACAGCCGAAGGCATACGACCCAGCAGCGCGGACACTTCGGTACCGGCCAGTGTGTAGCGGTAGATGTTGTCCACGAAGAACAACACGTCTTTGCCTTCGTCACGGAACGCTTCAGCCATGGTCAGGCCAGTCAGCGCAACGCGCAGACGGTTTCCTGGTGGCTCGTTCATCTGACCGTAAACCATGGCAACCTTGGAGTCGTTCAGCGACTCTTGGTTCACCACGCCGGCGTCCGACATTTCGTGATAGAAGTCGTTGCCTTCGCGGGTACGCTCACCCACACCAGCAAACACCGACAGACCACCGTGGCCCTTGGCGATGTTGTTGATCAATTCCATCATGTTCACGGTCTTGCCCACACCGGCACCACCGAACAGACCCACCTTACCGCCCTTGGCGAAAGGAGAGATCAAGTCGATCACCTTGATGCCGGTTTCCAGCAGTTCCTGTGAAGGTGCCAGTTCGTCGTATGCAGGAGCCTTGCGGTGGATTTGGGCAGTTTGTGCCTGATCCACAGGACCACGTTCGTCGATGGGGTTACCCAGCACGTCCATGATGCGGCCCAGTGTTGCCTTGCCCACTGGCACTGTGATGGCAGAGCCCGTATTGGTCACCATCAGGCCACGCTTCAGACCATCGGATGTACCCAGCGCAATGGTACGGACAATGCCGTCACCCAGCTGCTGTTGTACTTCCAGAGTCAGAGCCGAGCCTTCCAGCTTCAGGGCGTCATACACCTTGGGCATCTGGCTGCGTGGGAACTCCACGTCCACCACGGCGCCGATACATTGAACAATCTTGCCTTGTACTTGAGCCATTCTTTGCTCCAATCTGTTTGTCTGTTAAAGCCGTTTACACAGCGGCAGCGCCAGCCACGATTTCCGACAACTCGGTCGTAATAGCAGCCTGACGCGTCTTGTTGTAGACCAGCTTCAACTCGCCAATGACACTGCCAGCGTTGTCGGTCGCGGCCTTCATGGCCACCATGCGCGCCGATTGCTCGGACGCCATGTTTTCCGCAACAGCTTGGTACACGAGGGACTCTACGTAACGAATCAGCAGATCGTCGATCACGCTCTGTGCGTCAGGTTCGTAGATGTATTCCCACGATGCACCCGTCTTCTCGGCTTGCATTTGCTCGTTCGACAATGGAAGCAATTGCTCCACCACCGACTCTTGCTTCATGGTGTTGATGAACTTGGTGTAGCTCAGATACACCGCGTTCAACTTACCTTCAGCGTATTGGTCCAACAGCACCTTGACAGGCCCAACGAGCTTGTCCAGGTGAGGCTGATCGCCCAGTGCTGTGGCTTGAGAGACCACCTTGGCACCAATACGGTTCAGGAAGCTCAGTCCCTTGCTGCCAATGGCCACTGTCTCAGCGGAAACGCCTGCATCCTGCAGTTCACGCAACTTGGTGGTCACGGCACGCAACACGTTCGTGTTCATGCCGCCGCACAACCCCTTGTCGGTCGTCACAACAATGACGCCGGCTTTCTTTGCATCCACATTCACATTCATGAAGGGATGCACGTACTCAGGGTTGGCTTCGCCAAGATGGGCTGCAATGTTGCGGACTTTTTCGCTGTATGGACGGGCAGCCAGCATCCGTTCCTGCGCCTTGCGCATTTTGGATGCAGCTACCATTTCCATGGCTTTAGTGATCTTCTTGGTGTTTTCCACCGATTTGATCTTGCCGCGTATTTCCTTGCCTGCTGCCATGATGGCTCCTCGTCCGGATTAAGCGAACGACTTCTTGAACGCAGCAATAGCCGCGCTCAATTCAGCTTCGTCCTTGCCTTCCTTGTCGAAAGCACGTTTTTCGTTCAGACGATCCAGCAGTGCGCCATGGCTGGTCTTCAGGAACTGGTGCAGACCAGCTTCAAAAGGCAGCACTTGCTTGACTGCGATGTCGTCCATGAAGCCCTTGTTCACGGCAAACAGCGTAGCGCCCATCAAGGCAGTGCTCAATGGCGAGTACTGAGCCTGCTTGAGCAGTTCAGTCACGCGTGCACCACGATCGAGTTGCTTGCGGGTTGCGTCGTCCAGATCGGAGGCGAACTGCGCGAACGCAGCCAGTTCACGGTACTGAGCCAAGTCGGTACGGATACCGCCGGACAGGCCCTTGACCAGCTTGGTTTGAGCAGCACCACCCACGCGGGACACCGAGATACCGGCGTTGATCGCAGGACGGATACCGGCGTTGAACAGGCTGGTTTCCAAGAAAATCTGACCGTCAGTAATCGAAATCACGTTCGTAGGAACGAAAGCAGACACGTCGCCCGCTTGTGTTTCGATGATAGGCAGTGCAGTCAACGAACCAGTCTTACCCTTGACCTCACCCTTGGTGAAGGCTTCCACATAGTCAGCGTTCACACGAGCGGCACGCTCCAGCAGACGCGAGTGGAGATAAAACACGTCGCCAGGGAACGCTTCGCGTCCTGGTGGGCGACGCAGCAGCAGCGATACCTGACGGTAAGCCACAGCTTGCTTGGACAGATCGTCATAAACGATCAGAGCATCTTCACCGCGGTCGCGGAAGTACTCGCCCATTGTGCAACCCGAGTAGGCCGACACGTACTGCATGGCAGCCGATTCAGAGGCGGTAGCAGCCACAACGATGGTGTATTCCATCGCGCCAGCTTGCTCCAGCGCACGCACCACGTTCTTGACAGAAGCAGCCTTCTGACCAATTGCAACGTAGATACAGGTAACGCCCTGACCCTTTTGGTTGATGATCGCGTCGATCGCAACAGCTGTTTTACCAGTCTGGCGGTCACCAATGATCAGCTCGCGCTGACCACGGCCCACTGGAACCATCGAGTCGATCGACTTGATACCGGTTTGCAGAGGCTGATCCACGGATTGACGTGCGATCACACCAGGTGCAACCTTTTCGATCACGTCGGTCATCTTGGCGTTGATTGGACCCTTGCCATCGATAGGCTGGCCCAGTGCATTCACCACGCGGCCGATCAGTTCGGGGCCCACGGGCACTTCCAGGATACGACCGGTGCACTTGACAGTGTCACCTTCAGCGATGTGGGTGTACTCACCCAAGATCACTGCACCGACGGAATCACGCTCCAGGTTCAGTGCCAAGCCGAACGAGGGCTGGCCATCTGCCGAAGCGGGGAATTCCAACATTTCGCCTTGCATCACGTCCGACAAGCCGTGCACGCGCACGATACCGTCCGTAACCGACACGACCGTGCCTTGGTTACGGATATCGGCATTAGCTTCCAGCCCTTCGATGCGGCTCTTAATCAGTTCAGAAATTTCTGCGGGATTGAGTTGCATGACTCTTTCCTTCTTTCTTTTGGTTAGCCGAGACCTCAATCTGCTTACGCAGTGAGGGCCGCTTTCATTTGTTCCAGACGAGCCTTAACGGAGGTGTCCAGCACCTCGTCGCCCACCACCACACGAACGCCGCCA
Source organism: Comamonas avium (assembly GCF_014836675.1). GTDB lineage: Bacteria > Pseudomonadota > Gammaproteobacteria > Burkholderiales > Burkholderiaceae_C > Comamonas > Comamonas avium. Next base: position 415,516 of record NZ_JACSQK010000002.1, on the reverse strand, counting down.
ATCAAAGATGCATCGATCTCGACAGACAGGTTCAGCTTGCGACCGAAACGCTTTTCCAGCGCTGTGCTGATGTCGTTCAGTGCGGCTTCCTCAATCGGGAAAGCGCTGACAACAACAGCATCGGACGAGCCATTGAGGCGGTTAACGATGCCGCGGAACTGCACAGCCACTTCGGGCAGTGCGTCCAGACGACCGTTTTCGATGATGACGCGCAGGAAGTTGCGAGCGGCATCGGGCAAAGCCGAACGGGCCACGCCAGTGATGACGCCGAGCACTTGCTCGACCGTCACCTTGGGGCTGTCGGCCAGTTGACGCAATTGCGGATTAGCGGCAATCGCCGCCAATTCCTCCACCCAAGCGACAGTGCTGTTCAAGTCAACACCGGGGACGGAGCTGGCCTTGAACAATGCTTCAGCATAAGGGCGGGCAATGGTGGCGAGTTCTGCCATGTTGCTTCCTTACAGCTCTGTCTTCAGGCGGCTGAGCAGATCAGCATGGACGCTGGCATTCACTTCCTTGCGGAGGATTTGCTCAGCGCCCTTGACAGCCAATGCAGCCACTTGCTCACGCAACGCTTCACGGGCAGCAATAGCTTGCTGTTCAGCTTCGGCGCGGGCAGCAGCAACAATCTTGTTGCCTTCTTCTGTCGCGCGGGCCTTGGCTTCTTCAACGATGGCCTGGGCGCGGCGATCGGCGTCCGCAAGCCGCGATGCTGTCTCGTTGCGCGTCTGGCTCAGTTCCTGCTCAACGCGCTTGTTAGCAGCGCTCAGCTCGGACTTGGCCTTGTCGGCAGCAGCGAGGCCATCGGCGATTTTCTGGGCTCGCTCATCCAAGGCCTTCGCAATCGGGGGCCACACGAATTTCATCGTGAACAGCACCAAGATCAGGAAGACGATGCACTGAACGAACAGGGTCGCGTTAATACTCACGGCAACACCTTTCTTTCTAGGGCGTTGATCGGAGCTTAGGCCAGTACGAAGGGATTGGCGAAAGCGAACAGCAGAGCGATAGCAACACCGATCAGGAAAGCAGCGTCAATCAGACCGGCCAAGATGAACATCTTGGTTTGCAGTTCGTTGATCAGCTCAGGCTGGCGAGCCGAGGCTTCCAGGAACTTGCCGCCCATCAGAGCAATACCGATCGAAGCGCCGATAGCACCCAGACCAACGATCAAACCACAAGCCAGAGCGACGAGACCGAGAATGTTTTCCATGATGACTCCTAGAGATTAAAGGAAAGTTGAAGTTGAAAGGGGAAGGTCAGTGGGCTTCATGCGCCTGGCCGAGATAAATCAGCGTCAGCATCATGAAAATGAAGGCCTGCAGGGTGATGATCAAAATATGGAAGATCGCCCAGATAGAGCCTGCAATGATGTGCCCCACAGGGAGCAACACACCAGAGAGAGACATGGCAGCCGCGCCACCCATCAGGGCAATCAGGCAGAACACCAACTCACCAGCGTACATATTGCCGAACAGTCGCATGCCATGCGAGACAGTCTTGGCAACATATTCAATGATCTGCATCAGCAGATTAATCACGCCCAAAATCAGAGCGAAGACAGGATTCTTGGAAGTACCGAAAGGTGCTGTCACCAGTTCGTGGGCCCAGCCACCTGCGCCCTTGATCTTTACGCTGTAGTAGAAGCACAGCAGCAGCACACCGGTGGACAGGCCCAGTGTTGTCGACAAGTCAGCGGTAGGCACAACACGCAGGTAAGCGTGCGAATCGCCTTGGGCGGTTTGCCACAACAAAGGCAGCAAATCGACGGGCAACAAGTCCATGGCGTTCATCAGGAAAATCCAGACAAACACGGTCAGCGCCAAAGGCGCAATGAACTTGCGCGATTCAGCGCTGTGAATGTTGGCCTTGGCCTGGTTGTCCACCATTTCGACCAGCATTTCGACTGCAGCCTGAAAACGGCCTGGCACGCCAGACGTTGCCTTGCGAGCGGCCAGCCACAACACGAACAAACCGATCGCGCCGCAGATAAAGCTAACCACCACGGAGTCAAGGTTCACCACCGAGAAATCGATGATGGAGTTCTGCTTGATATTTTGCAGGTGCTGCAAGTGGTGAACAATGTATTCACTTGCTGTTGGAGCGTGCGCGTCGGCTGCCATCTGTGAACTCTTCTCTCAATATCAATCGGTTTTTCGGACACTGGCTCGCCCTGCAAGCAAGACCAGCCAGTACGTTTTCATCGTTACAACCATTCCTGCCAGCAACGCCAGCCAATGCAGGTTTGGCACCAAACCTGGTGCTGCCGCCAACATGGCAATGCACAGCACCAGCTTGACAAATTCCCAGGCAAAAAGCCTTGCGATCGCACCCGGCGCATTTGCTGCACGACCACTGTTGCGCGCGACACCTCGGGCAAACAACGCAGCGGGCAGCACGATAGCCAGCGCACCATAAGCGGCAGACCATCCAGCGGCACGACCCACAAACCACCAAGCCACCAGCGCAACCGCAACACCTACCAGTGCTTGCACAGCCAAAACACGCCACATGGACATCTTGGGCTGCCGTTTGCGCCACTCTGCTGCCTCTTCAGGCGTCAGGGGCTTGATTTGCGGCTCTTCGTCCTCAAATTCCGATTCAGGGGCTTGATGTTTCATGTGTTCACGAGCCAAAACTCAATCGGAATTTTTACAAAGCCTCTGATTATACGTAGAAACCCGTTTTGAACCGGCTACCTCCGACATCGTTCGGGGGTTTTCACGGACAATTTTCGCAGGCATGTATCCAGATGCCAACAAGATCGTGGGCTTACCCTATTGCGCAGCCTCAAAGAATGACATTTAGGACTGTTTATTCAGTCCTGAGACCAGCGGCGCAACCATAGCGCACAATGACCGACGTACCAAGCAAAACCCTTTGCTTCCAACCCCATCATCACCATGACCGACACTTCCGCTAGCACCGATCCGCGCAAGGACTCACTGATCGAATACCCCAGCCTGTTTCCTATCAAGGTTATGGGTTTGCATGCGGATGATTTTGTTCATGCCATCACCCAGGTCGCCAAAGAGTTTGACCCTTTCTTTGATGCAGCAACGGTGGAGTTGCGCCCCAGCAGCACCGGCAAATATCTGGGCGTCACCATTACCGTGACCGCCACCAGCCGTGAACAGCTGGACAACCTCTACCGTGCTTTGACCAGCCACCCCATGGTGAAGGTTGTTCTTTGAACGAGTTGCCGCCACCGGCTATGGACGCACGGCTGCTCGGGCGTGTGGACTACGCCGCCTGCAACACGGCCATGCAGACCTTCACCGCCAGCCGCGATGCATCTACTGCTGACGCGCTATGGCTGTGTGAGCACAGCCCCACATTCACACAAGGCTTGGCAGGCAAAGCCGAGCATGTTTTGGTGCCCGGCAACATTCCGGTCGTCTCTACCAACCGTGGCGGCCAGGTGACGTACCACGGGCCTGGGCAGGTGGTGGCGTATCCGCTGCTTGATCTGCAGCGCAGGGGTTATTTCGTTAAAGAGTATGTTTACCGCCTGGAAGAAGCTGTGATCCGCACCTTGGCGCACTACGGCATCACAGGTCACCGCGTAGGTGGCGCCCCTGGCATCTATGTGCGACTGGACGACCCACGCAGCCATGCCATGCTGGCGCAGCGCCCGCAGCACCGTGACGCCAGTAACCCCGCCCCGCAGCCAGACTTCACAGGTTTGGGCAAGATTGCGGCCTTGGGCATCAAAGTCAGCCGCCACTGCACCTACCACGGCGTGGCACTGAACGTGGCCATGGACCTGGAGCCTTACCGCCGTATCAACCCTTGCGGTTATACAGAGATGGCAACTGTTGATCTTTCTACAATTGGCGTCCAGACAACCTGGAACGAGGTGGCTCAAGTGTTCGGCAACCAGCTGATCACCCGCCTCGCGCCCTGAGACCTACACCATGAGCAGCAACGAAGTCGTGCGCGAAGCGCAGTCCGCCGAAAACTACAACCCCTTGGCCAAACAAAAGGCGGCCGCCAAACTTTCACGCATTCCCGTGAAGGTTGAGCACGCGCCAACGCTGAAAAAGCCGGACTGGATCCGCGTCAAAGCGGGTAGCCCCACCACGCGCTTTTACGAAATCAAAGACATCCTGCGCGAGCAAAAGCTGCACACCGTTTGCGAAGAAGCGTCATGCCCCAACATTGGCGAGTGCTTTGGCAAAGGTACGGCCACGTTCATGATCATGGGTGACAAGTGCACGCGTCGCTGCCCGTTTTGCGACGTGGGGCATGGCCGCCCCGACCCGCTGGATGTGGACGAGCCGCGCAAGCTGGCTGAGACCATTGCCCGCCTGCGCCTGAAATATGTAGTGATCACCAGCGTGGACCGCGATGATCTGCGGGACGGCGGCTCTGGCCACTTTGTGGAATGCATTCAGCAAATTCGCGCGCTGTCGCCACTGACGCAAATTGAAATTTTGGTGCCTGACTTCCGCGGCCGCGATGACCGCGCCCTCGAGATTTTGAAGGCAGCCCCGCCCGATGTGATGAACCACAACCTGGAAACAGCGCCCCGCCTGTACAAGGAAGCGCGCCCCGGCTCGGACTACCTGTTCTCGCTCAATTTACTGAAAAAGTTCAAGGCACTGCACCCCAACGTTCCCACCAAGAGCGGCATCATGGTGGGCTTGGGCGAGACCGACGAAGAAATCTTGCAAATCATGCGCGACATGCGTGCGCACGACATCGAGATGCTGACAATTGGCCAGTATCTCTCGCCCACCAACAGCCATCTGCCAGTGCGTCGCTACGTACACCCCGACACGTTCAAGATGTTTGAAGAAGAAGCCTACAAAATGGGCTTCACGCATGCAGCCGTAGGCGCCATGGTGCGCTCCAGCTACCACGCCGACGAGCAAGCCCACGCAGCCGGCGTTTAAAGCACGCTGCCCACAAAAAAAGCAACCCAAAGGTTGCTTTTTTTGTAGCTACTACCGCTGATCAAGCCTTGCTTTACAAGTCATTCATACTTGAAAGCGCCTGGTCTTATGCGCTAATAGCTCTCATTTTGTGTACCTGACGTTGCATCGCAAGAAAAAATGCGTGGCTAACCGGGCAATCCGCTGGCTGGCAAAAAACGACTTACAGGCTTTACAGGCCTGCTTGTCGCCCCACGATGAAACTTAAAACCACTGCAGTCCTTGGAGCTTCCCCACCAGAGAATGTCTAGCGGACTCAGTGAGTGAACTATAACACTGAATGAGAATTAATCGCAAATAGTTTCTTCGCAAACAAGGTCATCGCCCGACCAACGGTTATTTACCCACATCTTCGAGCATGGCCGCCGGTGCATCGGCGCACAGCACCTGCTGGGCCCAAGGCTGCAGTTTGCGCGTATCGGCACGCAGCACTTCTTGCTTAACGCTCAATATCTGCGCCGGGTGCATGGAAAAGCTGCGCAGCCCCAGCCCCAGTAAAAGGCGCGTCATGCCCGCGTCACCGGCCATCTCTCCGCACACGCACACTTGCTTGCCCATGTCGTTGGCCGCTTCAATCACCTGCGCCACCAAACCCAGTACAGCAGGGTGCAGCGGGTCATACAAATGCGCCACAGCTTCATCAGCACGATCAATCGCCAGCGTGTACTGGATCAAATCATTGGTGCCGATCGAGACAAAATCAAAGTGCTTGAGCAGACTGCGCACCATGATGGCGGCAGCAGGAATCTCAATCATCGCGCCCAACTGCACCATGCCGTAAGCTGCGCCACGAGCATCTAGCTCGGCCTGCGCCAGTTTGACCTGGGCCACGATGCTGTGCACCTCGTGCAAGTGCGACACCATGGGAAACAGCAAGTGCACTCGGCCAAAAGCAGCCGCCCGCAAAATGGCACGCAACTGGGTGCGAAACATGGCCGGTTCTGCCAAGCTCCAGCGGATGGCCCTTAAACCCAGCGCAGGGTTGAGCGATGCATCTTTAGAGCTTTTCTTGTCCAGTGGCTTGTCTGCCCCGACATCTACGGTGCGAATGGTCACGGGCAAGCCTTGCATGCCATCTACCGCTGCCTTGTAGGCGGCAAACTGTTCTTCTTCACCGGGCAGTTTTCCCTCCCTGCCCATGAACAAAAATTCGCTGCGAAACAGGCCTACACCCACGGCGCCTGCATGCACGGCAGCGGCAGCATCGTCCGGTTGTTCAATGTTGGCCAGCAGCTCAATCTTCTGCCCGTCCAAAGTGACCGAAGGCGTATGCCGCAGCCTGGCCAGACGCTGGCGCTCCAGCACGTCTTGTCGCTGGCGAAAGCGATATTCCTCCAGCACGATCGGTGAAGGATCAACCAGCACAATGCCAGCGTTGCCGTCGATGATGATCCAGTCATCCTGGCGAATCAGCTGGCTGGCAGCGCGTGCCCCGACAACAGCCGGAATATCCATACTGCGCGCCACAATGGCCGTGTGGCTTGTCTTGCCCCCGACGGCCGTGACAAACCCGGTAAACACGCTGCGCTTAAATTGCAGCATGTCCGCAGGCGACAGGTCTTGCGCCACCAGCACCAGGGGCGCATCGGCCATGCCTTCCAGCACCGGCTGCATGCCGTCTTGTGCCACCGCTGGTGGTTGCGACACCGGGCTGGCTGCAATGCCACGCATATGCCGCAAGATGCGGTCCACCACCTGCTCCAGATCGGCTTTGCGCTCGCGCAGGTAAGGGTCTTCCATCTCATCGAACTGACGCGAGATTTGCTCCAGCTGCGTTACCAGCGCCCACTCGGCGTTGTACAACCGCTCGGCAATCCAGTGGCGCACGCCCGAAGTCAGTATCTCGTCTTGCAGCAGCATGAGGTGCACCTCCAGCAAGGCGGCCAATTCCCCCGGCACATCCTCGGGCAAGTCGCTGACCAGGCGCTGCAGCTCATCGATCACGGCATCGCGTGCCTTGCGTGCGCGCGCCAGCTCGGTGGCCACCTGCGAGGCTTCGATGAAATAGTGGCGAACCTCTACGCGACTGGCTGCAACCACCACCGCACGGCCAATCGCTATGCCGCGTGAAACCGGCAATCCATGGATGGCAAATGTCATGCCTTTGTCCTTTTCGGCTTTGTGCCGCGCCGAATGCAAGTCTTGATGAAGGGAAAGACGGCAGACTCAAGTCTGCGCGACAGCTTTACTGGCCTTCACCAAACTTATCGTTGATGAGTGCCACCAAAGCATCTAGCGCTTCTTGCTCTTGGTCTCCGTCGGTTTCCAGCTCTACCACCGAGCCCACACCCGCCGCCAGCATCATGACGCCCATGATGCTTTTGGCGTTAATGCGCCGCTCGCCCTTGCTCATCCACACTTCACACGGAAAACTGCCTGCCAGCTTGGTCAACTTGGCAGACGCGCGTGCATGCAAACCCAATTTATTGCTGATGGTGATCTCTGTCTTGACCATGTTCTTTCCGGGAAGTCTGGTTTTGGGGCGCATTGCCGCACCCCACTTGCAGCATGCCTTGCTGGCCACCGGCCAATGCGCGAGCGGCTTGCTGCTCCAATGGTTCATGGCGATAGCACAGTGCGCGCAGCAGCATGGGCAAGTTCACCCCCACCAACAAACGCGCAGCGCTGCCTTCTACCAAACGGTGCGCCACATTGCTGGGTGTGGCCCCAAACACATCTGACAGCACCAGCGTGCGCTCAGCGCCGCTTTGGGCCAGCAGCACCCGCGCAACTTGCAGCGTGATTTCAGGGTTTTCGTTGGGAGGCACATCCAGCACACTGACATCGTCCCCACAGTCTGCAAACACGTGCAGCGCACACTCGCGCAAGGCTTGCGCCAAAGGTGCATGGGCAATTAACAGAATGTGGTTGGCAGTCGTAGTCATAGGTATCTTTTCATCGCCATTATGGCGCGCAGCACTGTATTTGCACCTGCAGCATAGGCCTGCATGGCAGTCAGCCACACACACCAGCGCTCTTTATTTCAGTGCAATGCTTTTGAAAAAAGTACCTGCCGCTTCGTGCGCGGGTTTGGGTGCATACACCACCGCATGAAAAATGCGGGCTTTGTCGCCTTCCTTGCGCGCAAACCACACGCCATGGGTGGTCACCGTCCACCCGGCTGGGCCAATGCCTTGCACCGTCGCGCGGATGGATCGTGGCAAATCCATAGCGCCTTGAGGCACAAAGGGAGCGCCACTTTTGTCGTCTTTGCCATCCACGGCCTGCAGCCGCGAGAGCACAGCGGCTTCCCAAAATGCCAGCGCGTCGTCCGCCTGCTTGCCATCTTCGAGCAGCCAGTGCGATAGCGCGAACGTGGAGTCCACCGCGTCACAGCCCATCATGTTGACAGGCACGCTGCCCATTTCCATTCCAAAATCCACCGGCGTGCGCGCAAACTGCGGATCGCAGGGAAACTTCATCTCCAAATGGGCATCTTGCAGCGACACGGGCTGCCACGTCAGTTGCGGCCCCTGCTCGCCGCAGGCGGTCAACACCACCGCAGTGGCAACAGCCATTGCGCAACGCATCAGGGTTTGGATTTTGCTCATATCTGCATTATCGGCAGTCATGCCCCAAACTGGATAGCGAACTTTCCCCGCTTATTTCACTCCATCGTTTAGAACAATGCTCGGGCTTGCCCAGCTACATTTATCTCAACTGGGCACAATAGAGGCTATGGCAATCAAACACATCGTGGCAGGCGTGGTGCTTGCAGCTTTCGCAAGCGTGGGCGGCTATGTCTTTTTGAGCGACAGCTCGCAAACCGCACCGCAGTCCAATTTTGTGCTGCTCGATGGCTCCAGCAAAAGCACCAATGACCTCAAAGGCAAGGTCACCCTGGTCAATTTCTGGGCTACCAGCTGCGTGACCTGCGTGGCAGAAATGCCCGAAATCATCGCCACCCATAACAAGTACAAAGACCAGGGTTTTGACACGCTGGCCATAGCCATGAGCTACGACCCGCCGAGCTACGTGGTGAACTTTGCCCAATCGCGCCAGCTGCCATTTAACGTGGCGCTGGACAACACAGGTGCCGTGGCCAAGGCCTGGGGCGATGTGAAGCTGACCCCCACTACCTACATCGTCAACAAACAAGGTGAAATTGTGAAGACCTATATTGGTCAGCCCAATTTTGAAGAGCTGCACAAGCTGATCGAAAAACTCCTTGCACAGGCTTAAGCAAGCCACAGTGCAATAAAAAGAGCTGCCAGCGCTGGTAGCTCTTTTTTATGCCAGTGCCTTACAGGTCCTGGCTTGGGCAACTTCCGCAATCAACGGTTGCGAAAAACGTCGTGGCAAGCCTTGCAAGTTTGCGCTGCAGGGCCGAAAGCGGCTTTCAGCTGCGCCAGATCGCCAGTCTTTGCGGCGGCGCCCAGCTTGCCGGCTTCTGCCACGAACTTGTTGGCATGGTCGTCAAACTTGGTCTTTTCTTTCCAGATTTCGGGCTTGCTCTTGCCGCCCTCGGTGCCTTTCCCAAACGCCTGCCAAGGCAAGGCGGCCAACGTTTGCAGCACCGCACCGTTTTGCTTGGCCAGATCGGCGTTGAATTCCGCGCGGCCATTGGCCATAGCACCTAGCGAGCCAAAATGCTGACTCATGACGAACAAGGCGTTTTGACGGTACTTGATGGCGTCTTCTGTCTTGCCAAACTTCAACGTATCGGCAGAAGCCGAAACACCCATCAAAGCAGCCGACAAGGCCAAAGCAAGCGTAGACAAGGTTTTGTATGACACGTGGGAACTTCCTTTTTTTGTGATGAAACAGACCGACATAATCGAGCAATCCACAGGGATTGTCGTTGTGCCAGCGCAGTTGCCCAAGCCATTGACATTTTTTTGACGCTCCGCAGCAACTGCCACCCTTCACCCCGTACAGTCACCGCATGAGTATTCGCACCACCCCTCGCCTGCGCATCTGGGATCTGCCCACCCGCCTCTTTCACTGGTTGCTGGCTTTGTGCACCACCGCCTTGATCGTCACCGCCCAAATCGGCGGCAACGCCATGGAGTGGCACTTGCGTCTAGGCCATGCTGTGCTGGCTTTGCTGCTATTTCGCATCATCTGGGGCTTTTCGGGTGGCTACTGGTCACGCTTTACCACTTTCATCCCCAGCCCGGCGCGCTTGGTGCGCTATCTCCAAGGCCAAGGCACACCTGCAGACAATGCTGGCCACAACCCGCTCGGGGCACTCTCGGTCATCGCCATGCTGCTCATTTTGGGCATGCAAGTGGGCACAGGGCTGGTCAGCGATGATGAAATTGCTTTTGCAGGCTCTTTGGTACGCTACGTCTCGGGTGACACCATTGCGTGGGCCAGCGTCTGGCATAAAGGCTGGGGCCAATGGCTGGTGTATGCCATCTTGGGTTTACACATTGTCGCGCTGGTTTTTTACCGCATCGTCAAACGCAAGCCATTGGTTGCAGCCATGCTGCACGGTGACAAGCTCAATCAGCCACAAGACTTGCCTCCCAGCCGCGATGGCTGGGCCGCTGTGCTGCCCGCATTCTTCTTTGCAGCAGCTTGCGCTGTGATGGCCTATTGGGTGTGGACGCGGGCCACGTTCTAACCCTATGTCCCTGCTGCCCCTGTGTGGCTACACTGTGGACTTGTTTCTTCCAACTAAAGCACCCCTGTTTTGAACGTGGACCAGCACTGTGTGGCCATAGAAACTGCCACCACCGCCCAGGAGATGACCAGCGCAGCCCAGCTGTTTAGCGAATACGCAGACAGCCTGGGGCTTGATCTGGCTTTTCAAAATTTTGCGCATGAGCTTGCTCACCTTCCCGGTGACTACGCTGCCCCTCGCGGTGTGATTTTGCTCGCGTACGTTGACAGCTCGCTGGCAGGTTGCTGCGCCCTGCGGCCACTGGATAGCGCTGACACAGCCAACGCTGCTGAAATGAAGCGCCTGTATGTGCGCAAAGCCTTTCGCGGTTTTGGCCTGGGCCGTCAGCTGGCCGAAGCCACACTGGATGCAGCCCGTCAAGCGGGCTATGCCAGCGTGCTGCTCGACACCCTGGATGACATGGAAGCCGCGCGCAACTTGTACACTGACCTGGGCTTTGAAAGCATTGAGCCGTACTACTACAACCCCATCCCCGGGGCGCACTACCTCAAAGCCAATATTTTCTAATGCCATGCACAGATGCCCACATCTGCGGCGGCTCACGCATGCATCCTGACTGAAAATCCCAAGGCTTTGTGCATGCTCCAATCCAGTCTGATTCCATCAAACCGCCCCGTCATTGGGCGTGACCTGGAAACGTTGCGTCTAGCTTTTGGCCTGAGTACACACGACACGATCTGGCTGCTGAACCTGTCCATCACGCGCTGGACAGACATGGTGCGCAACGCACCCGAGGAGCCAGTCAGTGATCCCTCACTGGCACTCTTGGTACGGCTTTTGGTACAGCACCCCGAGCTAGTGCAAGCCCTGCTCCCTGCCAAGCCCCATGCCTCTGAAGTTTTTGACCTCATGCGCTCAGCATCCCCGATTGAGCTGAAACGGTTTTCTACTCACTTAGGGGCCGAAGCCTCTGCTGGCTACCGCTGGATGAGGCCGGGCGCGCAACCTTCCGCCATGGTCCAGCGCCTGATGCAGTGTCTGCGTACCGTTTTACAGGTGCAAAGCAGTGATATGCGCAGCCAAGAGCTCAACAACTGGCGCAATACCGTGGAGCAGGAAGCGCGCTCGCGCGGAGTGGCACAGGTACTGCAAACAGGGCGATGGAGACCCGAGCATGGTGCTCTCGCTGCCCCCCTGCCCAAACGTGAAGGTCCGAGCGATTAGCCCAAATAAAAAGCGCTGCAACTGCAGCGCTTTCTTAATGTGCTTACGTAATACGCAAGCTTAAGCCTTGGCTTGCTCCAGCAAGGTATTGGCATCCGAGACGTCAAACTTGCCAGGACCTTCCACATTCAAAGTGACGACTTTGCCATCTTTGATCAGCATGGAGTAACGGTTGCTGCGCAGACCCAGCCCCTTGCCATTCAAATCCAAAGTCAGACCCAGCGACTTGGCCAAAGCGGCATCACCGTCGGCAATCATGCGAACCTTGCCGGTTGCTTTTTGATCACGGCCCCAGGCGCCCATGACAAAGGCATCGTTCACGGCCACGCACCAGATTTCATCCACACCAGCAGCCTTGAAAGCGTCTGCTTGCTCGATATAGCCAGGCAGATGCTGCGCCGAGCACGTAGGAGTAAAGGCACCGGGCACTGCAAACAGCGCAATGGTCTTGCCAGCCAACGCTTGTGGCAGCTCTACGGGGTTGGGGCCAATGCTGCAGCCATTGCCTTCCACTTCCACGTATTCCATCAGCTTCACTGCGGGCAGTGTGTCTCCAACTTTGATCATGTGTGTCTTTCAATTAACGAGAAATTGCCTTGCTTGTATCCCCGCTGCAAAACGCATGGGGACAGGGCAGAAAACAAAAAAGCGACCCACATTGTGGGTCGCTTTTTAAGACTATGCAGTCAAAGCGGTTGAACGCTTAAACCAGAGCAGCCTTTTGCACCAAGCGGGTTGCAACCCAGTTCTTGGTCTTGGACAGCGGACGGCTTTCGGTGATTTCGATGGTATCGCCCATCTTGAATTCACCTTGCTCGTCGTGAGCGTGGTACTTCGAGGACTTAACCACGATCTTGCCGTACAGGGGGTGCATAACGCTACGCTCCACCATTACGGTTACTGTCTTAGCGCGCTTGTCGCTTACCACCTTGCCAACCAAGGTGCGCTTGAGGGATGTTTTAGCTTCCGTCATGTCGGCTCCTTACTTGGCGGCTTGCTTTTCAGCAAGAATGGTCTTGGCACGAGCTACGTCGCGGCGTGTAGCCTTGAGCGTGGCAGTGTTGCCAAGTTGTTGCGTGGCCTTTTGCATACGCAGACCGAAGTGAGCCTTTTGCAAGGACTTCACTTCAGCTTCCACAGCGGCCACGTCTTTTTGGCGGAGTTCAGCAGCTTTAGTCATGTGATCTCTCCTTATTCACCAATGTGACGGGCAACGAAGGTTGTGCGCAGAGGCAGCTTTGCAGCAGCCAAGCGGAACGCTTCACGGGCCAGCTCTTCAGACACACCCACGATTTCGTAGATGATCTTGCCGGGCTGGATTTCGGCAACGTAGTACTCGGGGTTACCCTTACCATTACCCATACGCACTTCAGCAGGCTTAGTGGAAATTGGCTTATCGGGGAACACACGAATCCAGATACGGCCGCCACGCTTAACGTGACGCGAAATCGCACGACGAGCGGCTTCCAGCTGGCGAGCTGTCAGACGACCACGGTCGGTAGACTTCAGACCGAAATCGCCGAAAGCAACTGCGTTGCCACGTGTAGCGATACCGGTATTGCGGCCCTTGTGTTCCTTACGGAACTTACGGCGTGCAGGTTGCAGCATGTTTATTCTCCTTTACCGTCCGCTGCTGTAGCGGGCGCGTCAGTCTTGCGAACGCGCTTAACGGAGTCAGCGCCTGCGCCGGCTGGCTTGTCGCTGCCGTCAGCGGGAGCTGCGTTACCGCCTGTGGGGCGGCGGGCACCACGACCTGCGCCGTCACGACGACCATCGCGGCGGGGGCCACGTGGACGACGCTCGTCATCAGGACGGGGAGTCTCAACTGCGGGCAGGTCGTTACGGCCCAAGGTATCACCCTTGTAAACCCAAACCTTCACGCCGATGATGCCGTAGGTGGTCTTAGCTTCGGAGAAGCCGTAGTCGATATCAGCACGCAGAGTGTGCAATGGCACGCGGCCTTCGCGGTACCACTCAGTACGGGCGATTTCGATACCGTTCAGACGACCGGACGACATGATCTTGATGCCTTGAGCACCCAGACGCATGGCGTTCTGCATCGCACGCTTCATTGCGCGACGGAACATGATGCGCTTTTCCAGCTGCTGGCAGATGGAGTCGGCGATCAGCTTGGCATCGATTTCAGGCTTGCGCACTTCTTCGATGTTCACAGCAACTGGCACACCCAGGCGAGCAGTGAGTTCCTTCTTCAAGGCCTCAATGTCTTCACCCTTCTTGCCAATCACAACACCAGGACGGGCCGAGTAGATTGTGATGCGGGCGTTCTTTGCAGGACGCTCGATCACCACGCGTGCCACAGCAGCGTTCTTCAACTTAGCCTTCAGGTACTCGCGAACCTTGATGTCTTCAGCCAGCATGCCGGCGAAGTCACGGTTGCTAGCGTACCAACGGCTAGCCCAGTTACGGCTTACAGCAAGGCGGAAGCCGGTAGGATGGATTTTCTGTCCCATATTCTTCCTTTTGGCCTCAGTTACCGACTGTCACATAAATGTGACATGTAGGCTTGCTGATGCGATTGCCGCGACCCTTGGCGCGCGCTGTGAAGCGCTTGAGCGTCGTGCCTTGTTCAACGTAGATGGTCTTGACCTTCAATTCGTCGATATCGGCGCCGTCATTGTGCTCAGCGTTGGCGATTGCGGATTCCAGAACCTTCTTGACGATCACAGCAGCTTTTTTCTGCGTGAAAGTCAAGATGTTCAGAGCTTGATCCACCTTCTTGCCGCGGATCAGATCCGCGACGAGGCGACCCTTGTCAACCGACAAGCGGACGCCACGGAGGACTGCACGTGTTTCAGACATGGTCGTTCCTTACTTCTTGGCCTTCTTGTCGGCGGGGTGACCCTTGAAGGTACGAGTCAGAGCGAATTCGCCCAACTTGTGACCTACCATTTGGTCGGTGATGTAGACAGGCACGTGCTGCTTGCCGTTGTGCACAGCGATGGTCAGACCGATGAAATCAGGCAGAACCATGGAGCGACGCGACCATGTCTTAACTGGCTTCTTGTCCTTGGTAGCGACGGCTTTTTCAACCTTAGCAACCAAGTGATGGTCAACAAACGGACCCTTTTTAAGAGAACGAGTCATTTGCTACCCCTTACTTTTTACGACGCGACACAATCATGCTTTGTGTGCGCTTGTTGTTACGGGTACGGTAGCCCTTCGTCAGGTTACCCCATGGGTCAACTGCGTGACGGCCTTCGCCTGTCTTACCTTCACCACCACCGTGCGGGTGATCGATTGGGTTCATTGCAGTACCGCGGACGGTAGGACGAATACCCATCCAACGCTTCACACCGGCCTTACCGTAACGGCGCAGGCTGTGTTCTTCGTTGGCAACTTCACCGATGGTTGCGCGGCATTCGATATGAATTTTGCGCACTTCGCCAGAACGCATACGCACTTGAGCGTAGACGCCTTCGCGAGCCAGCAATGTAGCGGACGCACCAGCGGAACGGGCGATTTGCGCGCCGCCTGCAGGTTGCAGTTCGATACAGTGGATGGTCGAACCCACAGGGATGTTGCGGATAGGCAAGGTGTTACCCACGCGAATCGGTGCTTCAGAGCCGCTCACAATGCTGGCGCCAACGGCCAGGTTGCGAGGAGCAATGATGTAACGACGCTCGCCGTCGGCATAGCACACCAAAGCGATGTGCGCAGAGCGGTTAGGGTCGTACTCAATGCGCTCAACCTTGGCGGGGATGCCGTCCTTGTTGCGCTTGAAGTCAACCACACGGTAGTGGTGCTTGTGACCACCGCCCTTGTGGCGTGTTGTGATGTGACCGTTGTTGTTACGACCGGCTTTTTCCGATTGCGCTTCCAACAGAGGAGCGAAACCTGGGCCTTTGAACAGGTGGTCACGAGTTACCTTAACTGCACCACGGCGGCCGGGCGAAGTAGGTTTAAGTTTGATAACAGCCATGATTAAGCAGCCTCCCCGGACAGGTTCAGCTCTTGACCGGGCTTCAGGCGAACATAAGCCTTGCGAATGTTGTCGCGACGGCCAATGGTCTTGCCAAAGCGCTTGGTCTTGCCCTTGGTGTTCACTACAGAAACGCCAGCCACTTCAACCTTGAACATCAATTCCACAGCGGCCTTGATTTCATGCTTGGTAGCGTTTTGCAGCACTTTGAACGTCACAGCGTTGGACTGCTCGGCTGCCATGGTGGCCTTTTCGGACACGATAGGAGCGACCAGCACTTGCATCAGACGACCTTCGTCAAACTTGAGTGTGCTCATGCGAACATCTCCTTGAGTTTGTCGATAGCACCCTTAGTGATGAGTACTTTCTTGTAATGCACCAGAGAAACGGGATCTGCGTAGCGGGGTTCCACCAAGAACACGTTCTTCAGGTTGCGCGAAGCCAGATACAGGTTCTCGTCGATTTCCTCGGTGATCACCATCACCGACGATTGCAGGTTCATGGACTTGAACTTGTCAGCCAGAGCCTTGGTCTTCGGAGTGTCAACGGTCAACGATTCCACCACGGCCAGACGACCATCGCGGGCCAGCTGGGACAAGATGGAAGCCATACCAGCGCGGTACATCTTCTTGTTAATCTTTTGCGTGAAGTTTTCTTCAGGCAGATTAGGGAAGGTGCGTCCGCCTCCACGCCACAGAGGCGAGGAAGTCATACCAGCACGTGCACGGCCAGTACCCTTTTGCTTGAAAGGCTTGGCAGTGCTGTGACGAACTTGCTCACGATCCTTCTGAGCGCGTGTACCTTGACGGCCATTGGCACGGTAGGCAGTGACGATCTGATGGATCAGGTCTTCGTTGTATGCACGGTCAAACACGGTTTCAGGCGCATCGATCTTCGAAGCGGCTTGGCCTTGTTCATTCAGGAGTTCGAGCTGCATTAGTTCGCTCCTTTGGAAGCTTTAGCCTTGATAGCTGGACGCACAGACACGAATCCACCCTTGGATCCGGGAATAGCGCCCTTGATCAAGAGCAGTTGGCGTGCTTCGTCAATACGAACCACATCCAGGTTTTGTGTAGTCACGGTCTCAACGCCCATGTGACCTGTCATGCGCTTACCGGGAAACACGCGACCTGGGTCTTGTGCCATACCGATAGAGCCAGGCACGCGGTGCGAGCGGCTGTTACCGTGGGAATTACGCTGTGCGCCAAAGTTGTGACGCTTGATCGTGCCAGCGAAGCCCTTACCAATAGAAGTGCCCTGCACATCTACCTTCTGGCCAACACTGAACAGATCCAGCACGGGCAAGGCTGCGCCTGCCGCGTACTTAGCAGCGATCTCTTCGGTAACTTGGAATTCTTGGGTAACTTCACCGGCTTCCACACCCGCTTTAGCGAGGTGGCCGGCTTCAGGCTTGGTCACGCGAGAAGCCTTGCGTGTACCGAAAGTGACTTGCAAAGCCACATAGCCATCGTTCTCTTGGGTTTTAACCTGGGTCACTCGGTTGTTAGAAACATCCACCACTGTGACAGGCACTGCGTCCCCATCATCAGTGAACAGACGCATCATGCCCACCTTGCGGCCCAGCAACCCCAGGGAGTTGCTCAGACTCATTTGTTTGCTCCAAAACTTTCGCCGCTGTAACTGCAATTGGCCCAGCGTTGCACCCCATCGGATAACCGAAGTGCACGAAAGAAGGTTAATAAAACTCCGCCCAATTTGGCGAAGCTCCAAATTTTAACGCGAACTGCTTTTTCAAGCAAGTTCGCGTTAAAAGAAGACCTCACAAGGCACTGCGGACAGTGCCAGTTCGTTCTTATTGCAGTTTGATTTCGACGTCTACGCCGGCTGGCAGATCCAGCTTCATCAGTGCGTCAACAGTCTTGTCGGTAGGATCGACAATGTCCATCAGACGTTGGTGAGTGCGGATTTCCAGCTGGTCACGCGAAGTCTTGTTCACGTGGGGCGAACGCAAGATGTCGAAGCGCTTCATGCGTGTAGGCAATGGCACAGGACCCTTAACGATCGCGCCAGTACGCTTGGCGGTATCAACGATTTCGGCTGCAGACTGGTCGATCAACTTGTAATCGAAAGCCTTCAGGCGGATACGGATTTTTTGCTTGGACATTGTTAATTCCTAGTTTGCTAAGAATTAAGCAATGATCTTGGCAACAACGCCGGCACCAACAGTACGGCCACCTTCGCGGATAGCGAAGCGCAGACCTTCTTCCATAGCGATAGGAGCAATCAGCTTCACAGTGATCGACACGTTATCGCCAGGCATAACCATTTCCTTGCCTTCTGGCAGCTCGATGGAGCCTGTCACGTCAGTTGTACGGAAGTAGAACTGAGGACGGTAGTTGTTGAAGAAAGGAGTGTGGCGACCGCCTTCGTCCTTGGACAACACATACACTTCGGAAGTGAACTGTGTGTGGGGCTTGATGGAGCCGGGCTTGCACAGCACTTGGCCGCGTTCCACGTCTTCACGCTTTGTGCCGCGCAGCAGCAGGCCCACGTTGTCACCAGCTTGACCTTGATCCAGCAGCTTGCGGAACATTTCCACGCCAGTGCAGATGGTCTTGACAGTGTCCTTGATACCGACGATTTCGATTTCTTCGCCGACCTTGATGATGCCGCGCTCGATACGGCCTGTCACCACGGTACCGCGACCGGAGATCGAGAACACGTCTTCCACAGGCATTGCAAAGGCACCGTCCACAGCACGCTCAGGTGTTGGGATGTAGGTATCCAGAGCTTCAGCCAGCTTCAAGATAGCAGGCTCACCCTTGTCGGACTGGTCACCTTCCAGGGCCAGCTTAGCCGAACCGCGGATGATTGGAGTGTCGTCACCTGGGAAGTCATACTTGTCCAAGAGCTCGCGCACTTCCATTTCGACCAGCTCCAGCAGCTCTTCGTCGTCCACCATGTCGCACTTGTTCAGGAACACGATGATGTAAGGAACGCCAACCTGGCGAGCCAGCAGGATGTGCTCGCGTGTCTGGGGCATAGGGCCGTCAGCAGCGGAGCAAACCAAGATAGCGCCGTCCATCTGAGCAGCACCAGTGATCATGTTCTTCACATAGTCAGCGTGGCCTGGGCAGTCAACGTGAGCGTAGTGACGGGTTGCAGTTTCGTACTCAACGTGCGAAGTGTTGATCGTGATACCACGAGCCTTTTCTTCGGGTGCGTTGTCGATCTGCGAGTAGTCACGAGCTTCGCCGCCGAAGTGCTTGGACAGCACAGTAGCGATAGCAGCTGTCAGGGTAGTCTTACCGTGGTCAACGTGGCCAATAGTACCCACGTTCACGTGGGGCTTGGTACGTTCGAATTTTTCTTTTGCCATTGCAAATTCTCCGAATAAAAGAGCAGACCTGTGTGTGGTTTTAAGGTCTGCATCGCATTGCTAATTCACTTCGCACAGGTAACAAAGTGGCACGCGATCGCAGACCGGCAATCTGCCCGCAGTCGCAAAAAACGACTGCGGACAACCGATCAATTATGACCGATTTGCTAATTACTTAGCGCGAGCTGCAACGATGGCTTCAGCCACGTTGCGAGGAGCTTCAGCGTAGTGCTTGAACTCCATGGTGTAGCTGGCGCGACCTTGTGTCTGTGAACGCAACGAAGTAGCGTAACCAAACATTTCGGACAAAGGCACTTCTGCCTTAATCGCCTTACCACCACCAACCATGTCGTCCATGCCCTGCACCAGACCACGACGGGCAGACAAGTCACCCATCACAGTACCGGCGTAGTCTTCTGGCGTTTCCACTTCCACGGCCATCATTGGCTCGAGGATGACAGGATTGGCCTTGCGAGCTGCTTCCTTGAAACCGAAGATAGCGGCCATCTTGAACGCCATTTCGTTCGAGTCCACATCGTGGTACGAACCGAAGGTCAAAGTAACCTTCACGTCCACAACGGGGTAGCCAGCCAGCACACCGGAGGTCAGGGCTTCGATCACACCCTTTTCAACAGCAGGAATGTATTCGCGAGGAACCACACCACCCTTGATGGCGTCAACAAACTCAAAGCCCTTACCTGGCTCTTGTGGCTCCAATGTGAACACCACGTGACCGTATTGACCCTTACCGCCGGACTGACGAACAAACTTGCCGTCCACATCCTTGACCGTGCTGCGCACAGTTTCGCGGTAAGCAACCTGGGGCTTGCCCACGTTGGCTTCCACGTTGAACTCGCGCTTCATGCGGTCCACGATAATTTCCAGGTGCAATTCGCCCATACCAGCAATGATGGTCTGGCCCGATTCTTCGTCGGTACGCACACGGAAGGAAGGATCTTCAGCCGCCAGGCGCGACAGGGCAATACCCATCTTTTCCTGGTCAGTCTTGGTCTTTGGCTCCACTGCCTGTGCAATCACGGGCTCAGGGAACACCATGCGCTCCAGCACGATAGGCGCATCGGATGCACACAGGGTTTCGCCTGTTGTCACATCCTTCAAGCCCACGCAAGCGGCGATGTCACCGGCGCGAATTTCGTCGACTTCCACGCGATCGTTGGCCATCATCTGCACGATACGGCCGATACGCTCTTTCTTACCCTTTACAGAGTTCAGAACG
Source organism: Comamonas avium (assembly GCF_014836675.1). Lineage (GTDB taxonomy): Bacteria > Pseudomonadota > Gammaproteobacteria > Burkholderiales > Burkholderiaceae_C > Comamonas > Comamonas avium. The sequence goes on along the minus strand of NZ_JACSQK010000002.1, from coordinate 395,269 downwards.
GTTTCGCCCTTGGACAGAACACCCGAATACACGCGCACGAAAGTCAGCTGACCCACGAACGGATCGGTCATCAGCTTAAACGCCAACGCAGAGAACTTCTCTTCGTCGTCAGCCTTGCGGCTCAGCTTCTTTTCTTCGTCGTCGGGATCGGTACCGGTCACGTCGTCGATATCCACAGGCGCTGGCAGATAGTCGATCACGGCGTCCAGCATGCGCTGCACACCCTTGTTCTTGAAGGCAGTACCGCACAGCATGGGCTGAATTTCAACAGCCAGCGTACGGGCACGGATACCGGCCTTGATTTCTTCTTCAGACAAAGTACCTTCTTCCAGGTACTTGTTCATCAGGTCTTCGTTGGCTTCAGCAGCAGCTTCGACCAGATTTTCACGCCACTTGTTGGCAGTTTCCACCAAGTCAGCAGGAATGTCCTGGTACTCAAACTTCATGCCCTGGGAAGCTTCGTCCCAGATGATGGCCTTCATCTTGACCAAGTCAACTACGCCTTCGAACTTGTCTTCAGCACCAATTGGGATCACCACAGGCACTGGGTTCGCATTCAGACGAGTCTTCATGCCTTCATAGACCTTGAAGAAGTTGGCACCGGTACGGTCCATCTTGTTCACGAAGGCCAGGCGAGGCACTTTGTACTTGTTAGCTTGACGCCACACAGTTTCAGACTGAGGCTGCACGCCGCCCACAGCACAGTACACCATGCAAGCGCCGTCCAGCACGCGCATGGAACGCTCCACTTCAATAGTGAAGTCCACGTGGCCGGGGGTGTCAATGATGTTGAAACGGTGCTCGGGGTAGGACAGGTCCATGCCCTTCCAGAAGCAAGTCACAGCAGCCGAAGTAATGGTGATGCCGCGCTCTTGCTCTTGCTCCATCCAGTCGGTGGTCGCAGCGCCGTCATGCACTTCACCCAGCTTGTGGGTCACGCCTGTATAAAACAGGATACGTTCAGTGGTAGTGGTCTTACCTGCGTCGATGTGCGCCGAAATACCGATGTTGCGATAACGGGCAATGGGGGTCTTGCGAGCCATGATTGATCCTTGATTGATCGTATGGGGGGGAGAGAGTCTGATCACCCAGCCTTGTGGCGCCGGGACCAGCAGCTCTATATGAGGGCGCCTTGAATCGAGACAAGGCCGCCGGCAAAATTTGCGAGCGGCCCGTCTGTTTCAAACTGCAATAAGCAGATTAGAAGCGGAAGTGGCTGAAGGCCTTGTTGGCTTCGGCCATACGGTGCACTTCATCACGCTTCTTCATGGCGCCGCCACGACCTTCGGTGGCTTCCATCATTTCGTTGGCCAGACGTTGGGCCATCGACTTTTCGCCACGCTTACGGGCAGCTTCCTTCAACCAGCGCATGGACAGAGCCAGACGACGGACGGGACGCACTTCAACAGGCACCTGGTAGTTAGCACCACCCACGCGGCGGGACTTCACTTCCACCATGGGCTTGATGTTGTTGATGGCTGTGACGAACACTTCCAAAGCATCTTTTTCAGGCTGCTTCTTGGCGATCAGTTCCAGAGCACCATAAATGATGCGTTCTGCAACAGCCTTCTTGCCGCCTTCCATGATCACGTTCATGAATTTGGACAGCTCTACATTACCGAACTTAGGATCCGGCAGAATTTCACGTTTGGGGACTTCGCGACGACGTGGCATTTTTCACCTCTATCTTTGCTTCAGTTGGTGACTTTTCAGACACCGCGAGAGCTAATCAAAGACTCTCACTTACTCGACCCACGCAAAACACTTGCGCTTCGGGTCACTACGTTTGACCGCGCCAGTCAGGCGAATCAAACACCGTTTGTTTTTCGAAACCAGGGCTTACTTAGCCTTAGGCTTCTTAGCACCGTACTTCGAACGGGACTGCTTGCGATCCTTGACGCCTTGCAGGTCAAGCGAACCGCGCACGATGTGGTAACGCACACCTGGCAAGTCCTTTACACGACCACCACGCACCAGCACCACGCTGTGCTCTTGCAGGTTGTGGCCTTCACCGCCGATGTACGAAATAACTTCGAAACCGTTGGTCAGACGCACCTTAGCCACCTTACGCAAAGCCGAGTTAGGCTTCTTAGGTGTCGTGGTGTACACACGGGTACACACGCCACGGCGCTGGGGGCAGTTTTCCATAGCAGGGCTCTTGGATTTAACAACTTCTACCGTGCGGCCCTGACGCACGAGTTGGTTAATGGTTGGCATTAAATAACGTCCCTAAACGTAAAAAACGAAAACGTGAAACCCTTCGGAAATTCCGAAAAGCTCTCGAATGTACCAGCTTGGCAAACCCAGAGCAAGTCATATGTGATTAAACGGCAGGCACCCAAGTATTAGGCTCCTGCCGCTTTCGTGGCTCGCGTTAACGAATCCACAGTCGGATGGCATCCCAGGTGCGACCAAAGAAACCACCTTCATCCACGCCTTCCAGCGCAACGATGGGCAATTCAGCAGCGACTTGATCTGCCACCAGCACCTTCAAAGTGCCCACTTGCTGGCCCTTGGCAATCGGTGCCAACAAAGGATCAGTACGCACCACCTGGGTGGTGACCTTGCCAGAGCTTCCCGAAGGTACTGTCACGACAGTTGCGCCTTCACGCCCGACCTTGATGGTGCCTTTGGTGCCCTTCCAGATTTGCGCCTCTTCCATCGCCTGCCCTGCATCAAACAGCTTGACTGCGTCATAGGCCGTATAGCCCCAGTTCAAGAGCTTCTGGCTTTCATTGGCACGCGCGTTGTCGCTGGCGGCACCCAGCAAAATAGAGAGCATCCGGCGACCACCCACGTTGGGGATTTCGCGATTGGCAGTAGAAACCAAGCAGTAGCCTGCAGCATTGGTGTGACCTGTTTTGAGGCCATCGACCGTAGGGTCACGGAACAGCAAGGTATTGCGGTTTCGGCCATTGGCCGCTGGCGTGCCTTGATAGCGGTATTCCTTGATGGCGTAGTAGTGCGTGTACTGGGGGAAGTCACGCATCAGGCGTATTGCCAAAATAGACAGGTCACGCGCGGTCGTCAGATGGCCGGGCTCGGTCAGTCCTTCAGGGTTCTTGTAGACGGTACCCGTCATACCCAGCGCTTTAGCCTGCTCGTTCATCAGGCGCACAAAGTTTTCCTTGGTACCGCCCACGCCCTCGGCCAGCGCCATGGTGGCGTCATTGCCAGACTGCACGATCATGCCCTTGATCAAGTCCTCGACAGGCACTTGCATCTTGGGATCGATAAACATGCGCGAGCCAGGCATCTTCCAGGCTTGCTCGCTCACAGGCAGGCGCTGCTCCAGCGTGATCTTCTTGGAACGCAGTGCATCAAACACGAGGTAACCCGTCATCAGCTTGGTCAGCGATGCAGGCTCTACAGGAGCGTCCACATCCTTGGATGCCAGCACTTGGTTGGCCGTCACATCCACCAGCATATAGGTGCGCGCAGCAATTTCTGGCGGCTGCAACTGTGCAATTTGGGCATTCACCCACAAAGGCGCCATGGCCGCGGTCAATGCCAGCGTGCGCAGGGTCGAGAAAACAGGCTTCATGAACACAACTCGGTTATCAAAAAATCAGCAGAAAAAAGCTGCGCACTCACAGGTGCACAGCACTCAGGTGACGAAGCACCAAGCCTTTGAGCAAAGGCAATTGTCCGTGGAAGAAATGCCCCCCATCCGGGACAACTGTTACAGGCAGTATCTGCGGGCGCGCCCAGTCCATGACCGATTGCAGCGGCACGGTGTCATCTTTCTCACCATGCAGCACCAGCGTGCGGTCATGGGCAGCCGGAGGCAGCGTGGCGGGTTCAAAGCGGCTGGCAGCCGTGCCAACCAGTACTACTTTTTCAACCCGTGCCTCATCCCATAAAGCAGCTACCGCGTGCGTGGTGACAAATGCACCGAAGGAGAACCCTGCCAGCGCCACTGCACCCTGGGGCGCCACCTGGCGTACCACTTCCATCAAATCCTGGGCCTCGCCCTTGCCTGCATCGTGCACACCTTCGCTGGCACCGACGCCGCGAAAGTTAAAACGAATGGCTTCCCAGCCCGCTTGCACAAAGGCGCGTGCCAAGGTCTGCACTACTTTGTTGTCCATGGTGCCGGCAAACAAGGGGTGCGGATGGGCGATCACCGCCACGCCTTTGGGCGTGCCCGCAGGGCGGTCACGCAGGGCTTCGATCAGACCGGCAGCGCCGGCGAGGGTGAATCGTTCTGTTTGGGCGTTCAATTGCAACTACCTAATTTATAGCTACCTGCGCTTTATGAATAAGCACTGGCGGCCAGAAACACTTGGGATTGGGGCTGTGAGTCGGTTTCAGCGGCCAAGTTCCGGGGGAACCAGCAAACGTTCAACCACTGTGCCGTTTTTCAGGTGTGACTCGACAATTTCGTCAATGTCTGCGGTATCGAAAAAGGTGTACCACGTCCCCTCGGGGTAGACCACGGCGACCGGGCCTGCAGCACAGCGATCCAGACAGCCTGCCTTGTTCACGCGCACCTGGCCTTTGCCCGCTAGGCCGGCATCTTTCACGGCTTTTTTGCAGTGGTCAAAGCCTTCCTTGGCGCCATGCAAAGCACAGCAGTCTTCGCCATTGGGGCGTTCGTTCAGGCAAAAGAAAATATGGCGACTGTAGTAGCCGCTGGAGGTGTGTTCACTCATGGTGCAAACATTCTAGGCCGTGGCCATGCAATCCACTGGGCCAGTGAAAAGGTGCCCTAGCTAGGCTCAGGTTGCCGCTGTGTCAGGCGCAGCGCCACATAGCCCAGCACAGCATAGGGCCAGGCCCAGCCCAGCCATTGCCCCAGCCCGTAAAAACGCATGAAGCGTCCCTGCTCCCAAGACTGCAGGGTGTCGGCAAAGTAGGGGTTAAGCGGTGCCTGGTTGAGCCAGTTGAGCTGCCACATCAGCACCAAAATCAGCAGCACTGCACACCAGCGACGTGGCACTGGCAGCGCGCAGACAGCCAGCAAGATGGCCGCCACAATTCCCGCCTGTGTGGGCAGCGTGTTCCACGCCCAGGCGTGGTTGGGGCCATAAGCCATGGCCGATGACAACGCAGTGGCCGCAATGCCCGCCGCAATGACAACGATGGCCAACACCGCCCGACGGCCGCGATGGACCATCAGCATGTAACCCAGCAGACAAGGCGCCAGCAAACCCAGCATGACGCACAGCATTTCTGCACTGGGCATCAGCGGTACCAGCGGCTCTTCGCGCAGGGGCAGCCAGTCCATGAAGGGCGTACCCTCCAGCCATTCGTCCAGTGTTTTATCCAGCCGCTCCAGCACCTGCCCCAGGCTAAAAGGCAGCGTCGCCGGAAAGAGCAGAGCAATGGGCCACAGACCAATCAGCACCAGTCCCCCGTGGGGCTGCTGATCAAACCAGCGCTGCCTAAATACGCTCCATCGCTCCAGAGCACCCAGCCGCTCCAAGGCGGCAGCCAGCAAAGCGCCCATCAATGCGCCTGCGGCGTTGAGCACAAAATCCAGATTGGAGGGGACACGTCGCGGCAAGTAGATTTGCAAAAACTCCATGCTCAGCGACAGCGCTGCACCACTCAGAAATGCGGCGGGAATGGACCAGGCCCGCCAGCCACTGCGCAGCCCTCCCAGCGCCAACAGGAAACCCAAAGGCACATAACCCACAATGTTGGTGTTGACGTCAAACCACGTCCAGTACGGAGGAGGCAGTGGCGCCGTCACAAACACCCAGGGCGAAATGCCCTGCACCCGCCAGCCGTCGAACGGAAACAAGCTGGCGAAGACAATCAGTGCGATGTACAGCATGGCCAGTGGCCATGCCGAGGTCTTGAACACAGGCTGCCCCTTTCCGGTGGGCGGACGAGGTTTAAAAAGGCTTCACAACGACGAGGATCACGATGGCCACGAGCAGCAGCACGGGCAGTTCGTTGTACCAGCGGAACCAGCGGTGGCTGCGCTGGCATGTTCCGGCCATCAACTGACGCAGCAACACGCCGCAGCTGTAGTGATAACCCGCTACGGCCAGTACCAACACCAGCTTGGCATGCACCCAGCCGCCCGCTTGCCAAAAACCAAAGCCCAGCAGCAGCCACAGGCCCAGTGCAATGGCAGGAATCGCCAAGATGGTGGTGAAGCGCAACAATCGCTGCGACATACCGATCAGGCGTTCACGCTCTGCCACAGAGCCCGGCGTCACCATGGCCAGATTCACAAAGATGCGCGGCAGGTAGAAAAGACCAGCAAACCAGCTGGTCACGAAGACGATATGAAAAGCTTTGACCCACAACATGGGCACAGTGTAAGGCGCAGACTTGGCGCAAAAAAAGCCCGGCCAAGGCCGGGCGTGAAAATTCCTCTGGAAAGAGGCCTGCTCAGGGAGGTGAAGCAGGGAATGCGGCAAGCCGCGCTCGGAGGCCAATCTAGCATTGCGTTTGGGCACGCGCACCGGGACTATCCCCAAGGACAAGCTTGACTGGGCTGTGCCGGGATCGCTCACACAGAAGTATCGACAGGAGCACAATGGCAGGCATGCATCTGTCTAGCCCTACCCCTTTTCCGCAAAGCCGTCCCCGCCGTCTGCGCCGTGATGCTTTCACCCGCAACCTGGTGCGTGAGAACCACCTGACAGCCCATGACTTCATTTACCCGGTGTTCGTCCACGAGGGCAGCAGCCGCCGCGAGGCCATTGCCTCGATGCCCGGTGTAGAGCGCCTGAGCCTGGACCTGCTGCTGCCTGTGGCCCAAGAGTGTGTGAAGCTGGAAATTCCAGTGCTGGCGCTGTTTCCCGCCATTGACACCAGCCTGAAGACACCTGACGGCAAAGAAGCGCTGAACCCTGATGGTCTGATCCCCCGTGTGGTGCGCGCACTGAAAAAAGAGTTCCCCCAGCTGGGCATCATGACCGACGTGGCGCTGGACCCCTACACCAGCCACGGTCAGGACGGCATCCTGGATGAAACCGGCTACATCCTCAATGAAGAAACCGTGGAAGTGCTGGTCGGCCAGGCCCTCACGCACGCCGAAGCCGGTGTCGACATGGTCGCCCCCAGCGACATGATGGACGGCCGCATTGGCGCCATCCGCGAAGCACTGGAGCTGCAAGGCCACATCTACACGCGCATCATGGCCTATAGCGCCAAGTACGCCAGTGCCTTCTACGGCCCCTTTCGCGATGCCGTTGGTACGCGTGGTGCGCTGGGCAAGGCCGACAAGAACGTCTACCAGATGGACCCGGCCAACTCCGATGAAGCCCTGCGCGAAGTGGCCATGGACATTGCCGAGGGTGCAGACATGGTCATGGTCAAGCCCGGCATGCCCTATCTGGACATCGTGCGCCGCGTCAAAGATGAGTTCAAGGTGCCCACCTTTGCCTATCAGGTCAGCGGCGAGTACGCCATGATCAAGGCCGCTGCAGCGAATGGCTGGCTGGACCACGACGCCGTCATGATGGAAGCGCTGCTGGCCTTCAAGCGTGCCGGGGCCGATGGCATCTTGACGTACTTTGCGATCGACGCGGCCAAGAAGCTGCGCGGGCTGTAACCTCTGGGCCTGCACCGGGTGGCTGCACAGCCGCCCGGTTTTCATAGCTGTCAGCGCCTGAACAGCCTGCGTTTTTGGCCTTTTTGACCTTACATCTATGCAACTGCTGCTGATTCAGCCTGCCACCAAACAGGTGCAAGACCTGGGCACCTGGCCGCCCGCCGAGTCCACCGCCCTGCCGCGCCCCGAGGCCGGTGCGTTTTACTGGCTCTCTTGCGAGCGCAGCGAATTTGAGGCGCAGCTAGCGGCTGTTCAGCCACTGCTGCTGTCGCTGTGCGGCACACCGCTGGTGGATCTGCACATCTCCGACCTGCTGAACGCACACATCCCATCCACGTTTGACTTCACGTCGGATTACGACGTGCTGGTATTTCGCCGACTGGACCTGCCGCAGGCCCAAGCGCCCTCCACCACCAAAGGGCTGCCTACCGCGCCCGTGGGCTTTGCGGTGTTTGACGAGATCTTGCTCAGCGTGCACCCCAGCGCATGCCCCGTGCGTGAGCACTACCTGCAGCGCTTGCTCTCGCCTGCAGGCACTTTCCCCGAAAAACGCAGCGCAGGCAGCCGCCTGCCGCCCAGCAGTGCTGACCTGATGCTGCGCCAGATCGACCAGATGGTGGACGGCTACCAGAGCCTGCGCCGCGACATGGCCAAGCAAATCGATGGCTGGCAGATGGCCTTGCTCAACCCCAAATCCCGCTTTAACGACTGGGCCGAGGTGCTGCAGGCGCGCCTGGGGCTGCACCAGCTCGATGAAATCTGTGAAGACCAGCGCGCTGCCGTGCAAGACTGGATTGATTCGCTGGACGGCTGGAGCAGCGAAGACAGCAGCAAAACCGCACGCCGCGCGCTGGAGCTGCTGCGCGTGCGCTCGCGCGACGTGCTGGAGCACATTGAACGCGTGATTCACCACGTGCACCGCATGGAGCAAAGTGCCGAAGCCGCCATGCAAATGCACTTCTCCGCACAGAGCAACCGTGCCAACGACATCATGCGCACCCTCACCACACTGACCGCCATCTTTCTGCCACTGAACTTGATTGCGGCCGTGTTCGGCATGAACTTTGACGTTCTGCCCCTGGTGCACAAAGAAGATGGTTTTTGGTGGGCCATGGGCGCCATGGGCCTGATTGGCCTGGTGCTGCTGGTGTTCTTCTGGCGCCGCCGGTACATTGAAAAAGACAGCTTGCTGGGCAACAATGATTAAAAAGAAGAGCTGCTAACGCTTATGAGTCAATAACTTCAAATACAAAAGTATTTGAAATGCTTATGAATACAGCGCAAGCAGCTTCTCTTTTAATGGCACATCACAGCGAACGGCGCAAATACTGGTCAAAAAATGCCAGCGTGCGGTCTTTGGCCTGCACCGCGCTGATGTCGTCATAACTGCCACGCTGGTCACAGTTAAAACCGTGGTCGGCCTCGTACAAATGCACCTGTACACTCGGGTGTGCATGGCTGAAGGCCTGCACGCTGTCCACCGAGATATGCGCATCCAGCGTGCCAAAGTGCGCCATCACCGGAATGCGTGGCATGCGCGCCATGTCAGGCGCAACCGTCATACCGCCCCCGTAGTAGCACACAGCCGCAGAAAGCTCATCGAGCTGCTGCGCCGCGCGCCACGTCAGCAGGCCGCCCCAGCAAAACCCCAGCATGCCCACACGCTCGCCGCTCGATTGCTGCACCCACTGCGCGGCAGCCCGAACATCTTGCAGCACGCCCTCACCCGGCAAAGCCTCTGCGGCCGCTTTCAGCGCTTTGCCGCGCGCCATGCCTTCGGCGTCATAGCCCAGATCCACATCCGGCTCCAGCCGTGCAAAGAGTGCCGGAGCAATCGCCACAAAACCCCGCGCAGCCAGCCGATCGGTCACGGCACGGATGTGCGCATTCACGCCAAAAATCTCCTGCGCCACCACCAGTGCGCCGCGCACCGGCCCTTCGGGCTGTGCCACCCATGCAGGGATTTGCACCCCGTCTGCTGCCATTAGCTGTACAAACTGTCCCATGCCTGCCCCTTGTATGTTGTCGTTGTGCCATGGTCTCATCCGCACCAACCTTACCTACACTTCGACCACACCACTGGTAACTTTAAGCAATCTGCGTTCCACTTAGCCCATTCACTCCCAACGCCTACCGCCCATGGATTTAAAACCGCTGATCACCCTGGTCGCCATCGTCAACCCGCTGGCGATCGTGCCGTTTTTCATCCATTACACCCAGGGATTTAACGCTGAGCAGCGCACGCAAACCATCCGCACCGCGGCCTTCAGCGCGTTTGTGGTGATTGCCGCATGCGCACTGATTGGCCTGCAGGTACTGGATTTCTTCAACATATCGCTGCAAAGTTTTCAGGTCGGCGGCGGCTTGCTGCTGCTGCTCAGTGCCATGAACATGCTGAACGCACGCCCTGCAGAAGACCGCCCTCACGAAGCCACGCTGGAAGCCGGGGCCGAAAAAGCGGCCATGGGCAACAGCATTGCGGTCGTTCCACTCACCATCCCCCTGCTCACAGGCCCCGCAGCCATGTCCACCGTGGTGATTTACGCCGATCAGGCCGCCAATTTCTGGCAACACCTGGCACTGGTGGGCTATGGAATTGTGGTGGCCGCTTGCGTGTGGGGTAGTTTTTCGATGGCAGAGCCCATCGCCCGCGTTCTGGGCAAAACCGGCATCAATGTGATGACGCGGCTGATGGGCTTGATTTTGGCCGCGCTGGCCATCGAAGTGATGGCGGGCGGCCTGGTGAAGATTTTTCCCGTCCTGGCAGGCTAGGCTTTTGTTCACGCACGGTTGCCGCCGTGCGTGCCAAGCAGCCCGGGCGGCTACGCCGCCGCTTGCGCTACCTTGTGTGCCTGAACCGAATGCTGGTCATGGTCTTCGGGCTTGGAACACGCACCGCCACAACCGCTGATCAGTTGCTCGGGCAAAGACTCCGTGTGGGCCACTTCGCCCGTCTCCGGGTCAAAGCCGACGCTTTGCATGTGCTGCGCCAAGGCCGCATCCATGGTCTGGGCGTGGTAGCTGAACCAGGAGGCCAGCTCCGGCGTCATGCCGCGAATCATGGTGAAGTTGCCCTGCTCACCGTTCTTGGCACCTTCTCGCATGATTTCCAGCACCACCTTGTGCTGGGTGGCATGGCAGTTGCCTACAGAAAAGCCTGTGGCCTCCATCCAGCGGTCTTCCTGCCCAAAGTGGGCTTCCGTATGCGCGATCAGTTCTTGCCACAGCGGTTCAAGTTCTTCGTCCGCAGCGCTTTCCACAGCCGCCAGCAGATCGACAAACTCTTTGTGCGTTTCATCCATGGCAGGAACGTTCAGCTCCAAAGCTGCGCTCCATTCCAACGTCGCCATAGTGCAACTCCTTCTTATGGGTTTGTTTCAGTGAACCGAGCTTAAAGAGGAGATTTCTTAGGGATTTGCGTCACATCAAATTCTGACCAGCCCAAGGCATTGACCTACAGCCTTGTTTTCCCTAAAGCAAAAAGCCCTGCATTGCAGGGCTTGGTTGTGCACGCTATATGCCACACGTCATGTGTCATGCGCCATGCAGCGTCAAATTTCAGCCATTACTGGCCAAAAGTACGCTTGGCATCGTTTTGGCATTTGTCCTTCACGTCGCCCGACAGGGCATCGCAACGCTCCATGGCCGCCTTGTAGTCGGCTTCACGCACATTCTGTGCTGCGTCCTTGCGAACCTCAGACACGTGCGCCGCCTTGGCGTTGCCATCTTTGCTGCCGTCTGCCCGCGCATCCGCTACCTTGGCCGCTTCCAGAGCTTTCACGTGTTGTGCCTTGGCATCTTTTTCACACACATCCTCGGCATTGCCCTTGAGGTCGTCACACTTTTCCTTGGCCACTGCGTAGGCAGTATCGGCCTTGGTCTTGGCAACGTTGTAGCGCCGCTTTTCGGTTGGATCTTTGCGGTGCTCCAGCTCTGCCTTGGCTACTTTCTCGCGGCCCTCAGCCTCTTTTTCACAGACATCCTTGGCATTCGCGGTCAGCGATGTGCACTGCGCTTTGGCTGCCTTGTATTCGGCCGTGATGCGCTGCTGCTCGGCCTTATGTTCTTCTGCAGTCAGTGCAAAAGCAGAGGTAGCCATCAATGCGGCTGCGGTCATTGCTATTAATTTTGGGGTGAATTGCATAGCGACTCCTTGTCTCAGAGATATAAAAAAAGCATGGGCGGCACGCGCCCATGCTTTGCGCCCTCAATGGCTTACTGGTCCCAACGGAAGTCGGGGTGGCGTTTTTGCCAATCCGTCAGCTGCTTTTCTGCCTCTTCCTTGGCGATACCGTGCCGCTCTTGCAGCTTGCCCAGAAACTGGTCGCGCTTGCCTGCAATCACATCGACGTCGTCGTCCGTCAGCTTGCCCCACTGCTCACGCATCTTGCCTTTGAATTGTTTCCAGTTTCCTGAGATACGGTCTTCATTCATAGCGACTCCTTTACGTGCATTCATCCATGCCGCACAGCAGAAAAACCAAATAAATCATGGCTTTACTGTTGTGCAGCGCGAACATTCACTGTACTGAGTCACGTGGGTGGCAGACGTAGTCACTGCAGGCGACGGACGGTAAGACCATGCCGCCCATGGCTGCAAGGCAGGCCTCAACGCTTGCTGACAGCCGTTACGGTCTGTAGCCAAAGCAGCATTTGCTGGCCTATCGCATCGACGCCCTGCGCCAGAGCCTGTACGCCCGCCGATGCATTGGGCGCAGCGGCTGGCTGGCGCACTTCAAAGACCTGCTGCGCCAGCAGCACATCGCCTTGCGGTGCGGGGTCGACCAGGGTGGCGCGTACCCGCACCCAGCCAGCGCTCTGGCGTGCACTGGCAAACACATGGCTGAATTCTTCCAGCGACAAGCGCAACACCGGAACCTGTCTGCCCTGCACACTGGGCGGCAGTTCCCCGGCTTCTGCAGACAGTACGACCCGCCCACCTTGGCCCAGGTGCTCACGCAACCGCTGCAACACCATCTGCGCGGGCGGCAAACTCCAGCGGGCCTGGGCATAGGCGTGCAGCACCTGGGCATCGGCATAGGCCAGCCGGTAACGCACGGCGGTATTGCCGTCTGACTGCAAAGGGGCCTGCATCTTGGCCAGCGCCACGGGCTGCAGCGCATCGCTGGCAGGGGCCAAGGCCGGGGGCACACCCAAGTCATAGCGCGCAACCGCCTGGGGAGGCTGTGGCAAGTTGCTGCAACCCGCCAGCAGCACCGCCAGCAAGCCACCAGCCAGCAAGCTGCGCCCGTTCAAGAGGCCTGATTTCATTGTTTGCATATGCTGCATCCTCATTGATTGGCTGGCGGGGCAACAAAACCCGGCTCACCCGGACCAGGCTTGCCGCCCACGCCGTATATCAAGGCCTGGGGGTTGTCTCCAATGCCAGAAACTGCACTGCCCAGCTGCCGTGCCGCAGAGGACACGTCAGTGGCCGCCTGGTTGATACCGGGCAAAGTGGCGCGGTCAAAGCGCTCTGCTGCACGCGCCATGGACTGAGAGCCGGCGGTCATTTGCTCCAGCACCCCACCGGGCTCCTGCACAGCCGAAGTCATCTTGCGCACATCTTTGGCCAGTGCGCCCGCCTCGTCGCCTGCGCGCTCCATCGCTTGCATGGCACGCCGTGCATCCTGCGCCATGGCGGGAAACTCGCGCACCGCGGGCACGACCTGCTCACGCAAGGTGATGTTCATGGACCGCGTCACCTCGCTCACATTGCCTGCGGCGTCCGACAGGTTCGACAGCAAGCTGCTGAACCGCGCCTGATTGTCATCGCCCAAAAGCTGGTTGATGCGCTTGGTCGCCTCATCCACTTTGCTCAAAATCGTCATCCCCTGATCCGCAAGCACGCTCAGAGGGGAAGATTTCATGGGCAGACGGGGCAGGCCGCTTTCCCCGGGGGGCATCTCTGCGCCCGGCGGGGTCAGATCATCGAGCTGAATGTGTGCAATGCCCGTCACTCCCTGATAGCCCAGCATGCCGAACGTGCCCGTGGTGGAGACTGGGGCCTTGCTGTCCACAGCAATGCGAATCAGCACGTTGCCTTGCTGCGCATCGTCAAACGTAATGTCTGTCACCTTCCCGACGGCCACCCCCTTGTAGCGCACCGTCGCCTGGCTTTGCAGCCCACTGATGGCATCCGCCGTGGACAGCTCATAGAGCCTGTATTCATGGCGATCGCGGGTCAGCCACAAGGCCAGACCTGCCAGCAAAACAGCCAGCGCCAGCACAAATGTGCCTGCGGCCATGGCATGGGATTTGTTTTCCATGGTTAATGCCCTCCTTGCGGGACTGGCGCCATGGCACGACGACCACGCTCACCCTGAAAGAACGTTTCAATAAACGGATGCTTAAATTGCGCCACCTCGCGCGGCGTACCTGTTACCAGCACCCGCTTTTCGGCCAGCACGGCCACGCGGCTGGACAGAGCGAACAAGGTGTCCAAGTCGTGCGTGACCATGATGACGGTCAGCCCCAGCTCGGCGTGCAGCTCGCGCAGCAGCGCACAAAATTCATCAGAACTGGTGGGATCCAGCCCAGCCGTTGGCTCATCGAGCAGCAGCAGCGGGGGGTCCATGATCAAGGCGCGAGCCAGCGCCACGCGCTTGACCATACCACCCGAAAGATCTGCAGGCATGCGCGTGGCGTGCTCCGGTTTCAGGCCGACCATCTGCAGCTTGATCATGGCGGCCTCATCCACCATGGCCTCTGGCAGCGTGCCTTGCTCGCGCAGCGCAAAACCGATGTTCTCCAGCACATTGAAGGCTGAATACAGTGCCCCGTGCTGAAACAGCATGCCCACACGGGCGGCAGCGCCCTCACCGCACAGTTGCGCCGCAGGTTTGCCCAGCGTTGTGACACTGCCTTTGCCGGGGTGCAGCAAGCCCAGAATCTGCCGCAGCAGCACGGTCTTGCCCGTGCCAGATCCCCCCACAATCGACAGCATTTCTCCGCGAAACACCGTCAAATCCAGATCCTGGTGCACTGCAAAGGCTTTATCGCCCTCACCAAAGATGCTCCAAAGCTTGTCGACGATGACGACGGGTTCGGTGTTGTGCATTGCTGTCATGGCCTAGAACCCCACGTCCTTGAACGCAATGGCAAAAATAGCATCCACGATGATGACCATGGTGATGGATGACACCACCGAGGCCGTGGTGCCCTCCCCCAGGCTCTGGGTATTGGGCTGCACCCGCAGGCCCCAGTGGCAGCCGATCAGGGCGATGAAGATGCCAAACACCACAGACTTGGACATGGCCAGCACCAGATTGCCGACCTCCACCGCGTCGGGCAACGTTTGCCAGAAATACCCTGCAGAAATGCCCATGGTCAAATCCGCTGCCAGCATGCCGCCGCCCAGAGCGGCCAGCGTGGTCCACAAACTGATCAAGGGCATGGCCACCGCCAGGGCCATGGCGCGCGGCATGACCAGCCTGAAACCGTGGCGTATGCCCATGACCTGCATGGCATCCAGCTCCTCGGTCACGCGCATCACACCAATTTGCGCCGTAATTGCAGAGCCTGATCGCCCCGCCACCAAGATGGCAGCCAGCAGTGGCCCCAGCTCGCGGATCAAAGAGATGCCCAAAATATTCACGATGAAGGCTTCCGCCCCGAACTGACGCAGCTGCAAGGCCATCAGATAGGCCAGCACCACCCCGATCAGGAAGCCCACCAGCGCTGTAATGGGTAGCGCCGTAGCCCCCATGCTGTAGAGGTGACCCGAAAAATCGCGCCATGGGCCCTTGCGCGGATTGCGCAGCAAAGACCCGAAATCCAGCGCCAGTTGGCCCACCAGCTCCACCAGATGCAGCAAGTGGTCCAGCGAATGCAGCACCAGCAGGCCCAGCTGGTTGACCTGGTCCATCCAGCACCAGGGCTTGCGCGCCGGCGCGGGGGCCTGCTGGAATGAGGCCACGCGCGTGAGCATGGCGCGCTGGCCGTCTGTGAGCCTGAGATTCTGTGGCCATGCATGCTGCCAGTGGTTCCAAAGCAACTGCGCACCCACGTGGTCCAGCCACTGCAGCCCCTGCAGATCCCAGCCTTGTGCAGGGTTGGCACCACAGGCCTTCAAGGCTTTTTGCAGCGCTTGCCAATGTTTGCGCTGCCCCAGTTCTGCGGCCCCCCAGCGCCCTTGCAGCAGCGCCCACGCACCCTGGTCGTCCGAGGTGATCGTCAAGCGTGGAGTGGTGTCTGTCATAGCAACGTGCAAAGCCAAAGTGCGCCAAGCTTACAAGTTTTCTACGAAGAGTCCGAAGGCAGAGCGCGGGCAGGCGTGTCAGCCACTTGGCAACAACCTTACTAATCCGTAAGCCTGGGACTACACGCTTTCCCTATCGACAGACGGCAGCATCTCTTCAAAATGGCAGCACTAGCATCCACTTCGGATGCTTGTTTTAGGCCAGTTACCGCTGGCGAAGATCATGAGCGACACCACTTTCGACTACATCATCATCGGAGGCGGAACCGCAGGCGCCTTGCTGTGTAACCGCCTCAGCGCAGACCGCAATGTGCGGGTCTTATTACTCGAAGCGGGTCGCAAAGACGATTACCACTGGATCCACATCCCCGTTGGATACCTGCACTGCATAGGCAACCCACGCACAGACTGGCTGTATCAGACAGAACCAGATGCCGGGCTCAACGGACGCAGCCTGCGCTATCCACGCGGCAAAACACTGGGTGGCTGCTCCAGCATCAACGGCATGATCTACATGCGCGGTCAGGCCCGCGATTACGACCAGTGGGCACAGCTGACGGGCGATGACGCGTGGCGCTGGGACAACGTGTTGCCTGCCTTCAAAAAGCACGAAAGCCACTGGCGACTGGATGAAGGCCAGCCCCACGATGCGGCGTTTGCCGCTTGGCACGGCAACAAGGGTGAGTGGCGCGTCGAAAAACAGCGCCTGCGCTGGGACATTCTGGATGCCTTTTCCGAGGCTGCACAGCAGGCGGGCATTCCTGCCACCCCGGACTTCAACACCGGAGTCAACGAAGGTGTGGGCTACTTTGAAGTGAACCAGAAAGATGGGCTGCGCTGGAACACCGCCAAGGCTTTCTTGCGCCCGAAATGCTATGGCCGCCCTAATTTCGAGATGTGGACCATGGCCCAGGCCACCCGTCTGGTCACAGAGCGCCAGTCCGATGGCTCATTGCGCTGCACCGGAGTGAAAGCCTGGATTGGCGATGAGCTGGAACACCTCACGGCCACGGAAGAGGTCATCCTGTGCGCGGGGGCCATCAATTCACCGCAGTTGCTGCAACTGTCGGGCATTGGCCCGGCCAATTTACTGCGCGACAAGGGCATTCCAGTCACGCTGGATTTGCCGGGCGTGGGGGCCAACTTGCAAGACCACCTGCAGATCCGCTCGGTCTACAAGGTCAATGACACGCCCACGCTCAACACCTTGACCGCGACACGCTGGGGCAAGATGCGCATCGGGCTGGAATACCTGCTGCACCGCACGGGGCCAATGAGCATGGCACCCTCACAGCTGGGTGCGTTCACGCGCAGCCACCCCGACATGCCGCACCCCAATCTGCAATACCACGTGCAGCCTTTGTCGCTGGATGCGTTTGGCGAGCCGCTGCACAGCTTTCCCGCCTTCACGGCCAGCGTGTGCAACCTCAACCCCTCCAGCCGTGGCACGGTGCAGATCAAGAGCCCCAATTTTGAGGACGCACCCTCGATTGCCCCCAATTACCTGAGCACGGCACATGACCGCCAGGTAGCAGCAGACAGCCTGCGCGTGACGCGCAACATCGTCAGCCAGCCTGCGCTGGCACGCTACAAGCCAGAGGAATGGAAGCCGGGCACGCAATACCAGACCGATGAAGAGCTGGCCCGGCTGGCGGGCGACATTGCCACCACCATCTTCCACCCCGTAGGCACCACCAAGATGGGGCGTGACGGCGACAGCATGGCCGTGCTTGACAGCCATTTACGTGTGCGTGGCGTGCAGGCACTGCGTGTGGTGGATGCCGGTGCCATGCCCACCATCACCAGCGGCAACACCAACAGCCCAACGCTGATGCTGGCTGAAAAAGCGGCGCAATGGATTCGCGCAGACCGCAAGGCACGCAACGCCAAAGTGGAAACGGCTGTCGCTTCTGCCATGGATGAGCCCATTCACGCCCTGACGGTTTGACGACTACAAAACAACTGAAGCGCAGATCCACTTAAAAAGTGAGCTGTTAACGCTTAATACACAACGCTTTCAGATATAAAAGTATTTAAAAACGCCACTGCATAAGCGATACAAGCTCACTTTTAATCACCGCCGCTTTTTACACACGATGCCGTGCAGGGCCAGGCGGCAAGCCACAGCGCCTGCATGGCAATGGCCTCGCACCGGCGGGTAACGGGCAACAGCACTCAGCGCAAGCCCCCGATATAGCGTTCAGCATCGCCAGCCCCCGGCGCATTGCTTTCGCGCAGATTTCGGCTCGCCCGCTGCGCCAGCGGCGGTACGGACGGTGAGGCTGGCTGTGCACCGGTCGGCAGCAGCGCCTCCAGCTTGCTGGCCAGGTCAGCCAGTTGCGCATCTCCGTCTTCCCGGGCTTTGGCCCGTGCAACGCGCACCACTTCACGCGCGTAGTCGTCGTTTTCGGCCATCCAGTCGGTATCGGTCACACGGCCCGCCTTGCGCCGCAAGGCTACATGCAGGTGTGCTGCCGTTGCCACACGTTCACTGTTTGCCATCACCCACTCCTTGCTTGATTGCTGCACCGAGCCCTGTGACTCCAGGGCATGGCGGTCTCCCACCGCACGCCGCAGGCTGGAGCATCGGGTTCATGCTTACTGCCCCACGTGCTCCCGGTGCTGGGTAATGTCCAGACCTTGCTGCTCATCGTGCAGCTCCACCCGCACCGGGGTCACCCGGTCGGTCAGCCACATCAGCACACAGGTGGCCACAAAGCTGTACACGGCCACCGCAACCACGGCCACGGTTTGCGCCAGCAGGTTGCCACTGGCGCCCGAGATGGTGCTGCTGACAAACACCCCGGTGAGGATGGAGCCCACCATGCCCCCAAGGCCGTGTACGCCAAACACGTCCAGCGAATCATCGGCACCCAGCCAGCGCTTGAAACCCGTTGCGCCCCAGTAGCAGACCAGGCCAGCCATCGCGCCAATCAGCAGCCCCGAGCCCATGTCCACAAAACCGGCTGCGGGCGTGACCGCCACCAAACCGGCAACCAGACCCGAGCACAAGCCCAGCAGCGAGACGCGCCGGCGGAACATCCACTCGCCTGCCGCCCAGCCAATCGCACCGCCGGCTGCTGCCAGATGGGTCACCACCATGGCCAGTGCTGCGCGCCCGTCGGCTGACAGGGCAGAGCCACCATTGAAACCGAACCAGCCCACCCACAGCAGGCATGCGCCCAGCATGGTCCAGCCCAGGTTGTA
This sequence comes from Comamonas avium, assembly GCF_014836675.1. Classification (GTDB taxonomy): domain Bacteria; phylum Pseudomonadota; class Gammaproteobacteria; order Burkholderiales; family Burkholderiaceae_C; genus Comamonas; species Comamonas avium. The sequence continues at coordinate 376,347 of NZ_JACSQK010000002.1, read as the reverse complement.
GGGCTGAAACGCTTCGCGTCCATAGCCCGTGCGCTTGCCCAGATAACAGGCGCAGGCCAGCCCTGCAGCGCCCGCATTCACATGCACCACGGCCCCGCCAGCAAAGTCCAGCGCCCCCATGCGCGCCAGCCAGCCACCGGGCTCCCACACCCAGTGGGCCACGGGCACGTAGACGCACAGGCTCCACAGCGCCATAAACAGCATCAGCGCACCAAACCGCATGCGCTCTACAACAGCCCCCACGATCAACGCAGCAGTTATGATGGCAAACGTCAGTTGAAACAGGGCGTAGGCTGCCTCCGGAATATGCGCAGCCATGTGGCTGACCGACAGCTGCTGCGCCGCCAGCTGGTAATCCAGCCCCGCAAACCAGATGCGCTCCAGCCCTCCCAGCCAGCGGTTACCGGGCGTAAAAGCCAGCGAATAGCCCACGGCAAACCACACCACACTGACCACGCAAGCAGCGCCCAGTACTGCCGCCAAGGTGTTGAGCACATTTTTGCCGCGCACCATGCCCGCGTAAAACAGCGCCACGCCGGGCAGCGTCATCAGCAGCACCAGCGCCGCAGATACCAGCACCCAGGCCGTGTCGGCACCACGAATTTCGTCAAACCCCACCATGTGCTGCGCCTGCACCCGCACGGGCAGTGCCATCAGCGCAGCAGCAAGCACCATCCAGCCCAGCGTGTTGTGCATCTTCATGTCCATCCCCCTTTGCTTTTTGGTGACAGCCACCAAGCACAAGCTGTGCCCGGCTGTCTTTGCGCTAGCTGCGCCCCCACCACATGGCTGTCAGACGTTTCCGAACAAGCTTGCGGGAAATCCCCGATGCACCAGACCGATGCAGCCGTTACAGTCCATCCACTCAAGCGCTGCACCAAGGTGTAGCAAAGAGGGCCCGAGGAGACAAACTCGATCCACAAACAGACCAATATCTAAAAAGCATCCGCCAATGAGATGCCTTTCCAAAGCGCCGGTACCCCCGGCGCTTTTTGTTTGGGCAAGTGACAGCTTCACGCCGTCAGGGCAGCGCACAATCGACCACCATGGAATGGATCTTTATCTCTCTGGCTTCAGCCCTGGCTGGTTTTGTGGATGCCATCGTGGGCGGTGGCGGGCTAATACTGGTGCCCGCCATGTTTGCTGCATTTCCCACCGCTGCACCCGCCACCTTGTTTGGCACCAACAAAAGTGCTGCGGTCTGGGGCACGGCCATGTCAACGTGGCAGTACAGCCGCCGCATCTCCATCACCTGGCCCACCATCATTCCGGGCATCGTGGCAGCAGGTGTCGGTGCCTTTGCAGGTGCATGGGCCGTGACCCTGGTCAACCCCGACTTTCTGCGCAAGCTGCTGCCCTTCATCTTGCTGGGCGTGCTGATCTACACACTGGCCAAAAAAGAGCTGGGCCGTGAACACACCCCCCACCGCAGCCAGCGCGCTGCGCAGTGGCTGACAGCAGGTATCGGTCTGGTCATCGGGTTTTACGACGGCTTTTTTGGACCTGGCACGGGCAGCTTTTTTGTCTTCTTGCTCGTCCGTCTGCTGGGCTATGACTTCTTGAACGCGTCCATCAACGCCAAGCTCATGAACGTGATGACCAACCTGGCGGCCATTGCCCTGTTTGCGATAAAGGGGCACGTGTGGTGGCACTTTGCCATTCCCCTGGCCATTGCCAACGTGCTGGGCAGCGTGCTGGGCACCTGGATGGCGCTGCGCCATGGCGCAGGCTTTGTCCGCGTGATTTTCATTGTGGTGGTCAGCCTGCTGATCTGTAAAACCGGCTGGGATGCCTTTGGCGGGTAAACCCGAGCCTCGTAGACGCAAACCCTTGGGGGCTGCTCAGGCAGCCTTCTGCGCTGGCGAAGTCTCACTTCTATAATTGCGGGTTGCTTTCGCCGCCAAGCCGCTCTTTTTTGGTGCATTGACACCAACACCCAGCGGCACTGCCGGGCACTGTTGTGTGCTGGCTGTGGCCTCTATTTTTTTCCGCGCCGCGTGGTGCGTGCGGAGGCCCCATCTCTGGGGCCGGGGGTCTGGACCCTGCGAATGTCTCCAGGAACTACACATGAAACGCATTTCCCTGATCGCCGCTGCCGCCGTTGCAGTGTTGGCTACAGCTGGTGCCCACGCCCGCTCGTTCGAAGCCATCCAAAAAGACGGCACTATCCGTCTGGCCACTGAAGGCTACTACACCCCGTTTGCCTACTTTGAAGGCAAAAAGCTGACCGGCTTTGAGGTGGAGCTGGCCGAGCTGATGGCCCAGAAAATGGGGCTGAAGACCGAATGGAAAACCATTTCCTTCGACGCCCTGCTGACTGGCCTGAAGCAAGACCGCTGGGATTTGGTGATCTCCTCGCACGGCATCACCCCCGAGCGTGAAAAGGCCGTCACCTTCACCGCCCCGCACTACTGCTCAGGGGCTCAGGTGATTGCACTGACCGACGCTATCAAAAGTGCCAAGGATCTGACCGGCAAGACCGTCTCTGCGCAAACCGGCACGACCTACCTGGACTACGTTCAAAAGAACGTGCCCGGTGTCCAACGTGTGGTGAACTTTCCCACCAACGAAGCCGCCCTCAATGCGCTGATGACCAAGCGCGTTGACGCGTGGGTGACCGAGCGTTTCCTGGCCAAGGAAATGCTGCAAAAGAACAGCAAGATCAAGTTCAACCAGGGCGAGCTGCTGTTTGTCGAACGCGTTGCCTCGGCTGTCTCCAAAGACAACCAGGCTTTGGCAGCCGCATGGAACAAGGCATTTGCCGAGTCTTTGAAAGATGGCAGCTACGCCAAGATCTCGCAAAAGTGGTTCCAGGAAGACATCCGCTGCCCGGAATAACGAAGCATGGGTAGCCCCGTGGTCCGTCAGCGCTAGCGCCCGGCCACTGCACCCTACGCCCTGAAGAGATTGCTCCAGGGCGTTTTCGTTTTTCCATTCTGGTTTTTCTATGCTTACTGCTATCTGGCCCACCCACTGGAGCCGCACCCAACGCAGCAACGCCACCCTGGTCACAGCCCTGTTGCTGATGGTGGTGGTGGTGTCTGCACTCGGCCAGTTGCTGGCCCTGCTTCCCGAACCAATTGGTGACCACGCCGGCGAATTTGCCGAAGGCGCACGCACCACGCTGTACCTGACCTTGATCAGTGGCTCTGCCGGCCTGCTGCTGGGCGTGGCTGCAGCGCTGGCCCGTACCTCGGGCAATGGCCTGCTGCGCAGCATTGCCAGCACCTACATCTGGATCATTCGCGGCACGCCGCTGCTGGTACAGATTCTGTTCATGTACTTTGCCCTGCCGGTGCTTGTGCCAGGCCTGAATCTGCCTGACTTTGCCGCTGCGGTGATTGCGCTGGCGCTCAATGTGGGGGCCTACAACGCCGAAGCCGTGCGCGCCGGCCTCAACGCCGTGCCCCGCGGGCAGGCTGAAGCCGCCCGTGCGCTGGGTTTGCCCAAAACCCGTGTGTTCACCGATGTGGTGTTCCCGCAGGCGTTCAAGATTTCGCTGCCTCCACTGGTGAGCAACTTTGTGGCTTTGCTCAAAGACTCTTCGCTGGCCTACGCCATTGGCGTGGTAGAGCTGACCAACGTGGGCAACCGCATCCAGTCGTCTACCTTTCAGCCTGTAGAAACGCTGCTGACGGTGGGCGTCACCTACCTGGTGCTGACCACTTTGGTGACCCAGGTGACCGCAGCCATCGAATACCGTTTTGACGTGGAAGGCCGCCAAAAATGAGCCAAGCTGCCAATACCCGCACGCCCTACATCGTCTGCAACAAGGTGACCAAAAGCTTTGGCACGCACCAGGTGCTGCAAGGTGTATCCACCGCATTCAGCAAGGGCGAAGTAACCGTCATCATCGGCGCTTCTGGCTCGGGCAAATCCACGTTGCTGCGGGCACTCAACCGCCTGGAGCCGCACGACGGCGGCACGATCACCATCGACGGCGTGCCCGTCACCGACCACGAAGCCACGCTGCAAAAGCAGCGCTGCGAAGTGGGCATGGTGTTTCAGCAGTTCAACCTGTTCGGTCACATGACGGTGCTGGACAACGTGACGCTGGCACCCCGGCGCATCCACAAGATATCGCGCAGCGCTGCCAACGCCAAAGCCATGCAATTGCTCGAACGCGTGGGCATGCAGGACCATGCACACAAGTACCCGTGGCAGCTCTCGGGTGGTCAGCAGCAGCGCGTGGCCATTGCGCGTGCGCTGGCCATGGAGCCACAGGTGATGCTGTTTGACGAACCCACCAGCGCGCTCGATCCCGAGATGGTGCAGGAAGTGCTGGAAGTGATGCGCAGTCTGGCCAAGGAAGGCATGACCATGATTGTGGTGACCCACGAAATGGGCTTTGCCCGCGAAGTGGCCGACCGCGTGATGTTCTTTGACCAAGGCTGTATTGCCCACGAAGCACCGCCGGCAGAGTTTTTTGCCCGCCCTGCCAACGAGCGCATTGCCGCATTCATCGGCCGCGTGGCACACTAGGCGCTGTTTTCACACCCGTTGCGGGCTATCAAACAAAGGAGCTATTAGCGCCTGTGTTTTCAGAGTTTCAGCATGTTTTGATGCTGAAACATAGAGAACATGAGCGCTGACTGCTTCTTTTTTTATATCTGCCTTTTCACATGCGCACTCAACGCTGGGGCCTTTCGGCCTTGCTGGCCGTCACCGTCGTCTGGGGCACCACCTTTCCGGCCATGAAGCAGCTGTCGGCAGACCTGTCTGCGCTGCAGATCATCTGGCTGCGTTTTGGCATGGCCGCCGTGGTGTTGCTGCCCCTGTGGCGCGGCATGCGCAGGGCCGAATGGCGCTGGGGCCTGGGGCTGGGCGTGCTCAATTTCCTGGCCTTCTGGCTGCAGATTGAAGGGCTGAGCCACACCACCAGCAACCGCAACGCCTTCGTCACCGGATTGAACGTGCTGATGGTGCCTTTGATCGCCTGGCTGGTGCTGCGCCGGCGCATGGGCTGGCAAGTGTGGGCCGCCTGTGCCATGGCCGTCGCCGGCATGTGCCTGATGTTTTTTGAAGACAGCCCGTGGAATTGGGGCGACACGCTCACCCTGTGCAGCGCTGGCGTCTACGCCGTCTATATCTTGACCATGGAAGCGGCCGCTCTGCGCAATCAGGCCGCTCCACTGCGCGCCACGCGCATGGCGGCAGCGCTGGCGGGTTCCATGTGGGTATGCACCACGCTGATGCTGCTGGTGCAACCTAACGGCATGGCCCAACTGCATACACAGGCCATGGCGCTGTCTGCCAATGCCTGGGGTGCACTTATTTACCTGGGGCTGATTGCCAGCGCCATGGTGGTCATCTTTCAGGCCTGGGGCCAGCAGCGCGTAGATGCCATGCGCAGCGCGATTGTGTATGGACTGGAGCCGGTGTTTGCCGCGCTCACCGCCTGGTGGCTGATTGACGAACGCATGGCAATGCTCGCCTTTGGCGGTGCAGCCTTGATTGTGGTGGCCCTGATTTTCAGCCAGTGGACCCCACCACCCTCGCGGACAGGCCAGCGCACAACACCTGCCGACACCGCCCGGCACGGCACCTGAACGCCTTGGGCTGCCGTGCGCTGCTTGCGTGCGTGCATGGTGCATGGTGCGTGCTGCGTGCTCAGCCCCACAACATGCCGTGCAAGGCATGCACCAGACCACCCACGCCAATCACCAGCAACAGCACGGCCGCCACCAGCAGCAAACTCCGCTGCAGTGCGGGCCGCACCAGTTTGCGCACCAGCAGTGTCAGCAGCAGCAGGGTTGAAAAATCCAGCACGATCCACAGCCCGGTCAGCAGCGCAATGCTGTGATCCGGCGACGGCAGCACCCCCATGAATTGCGGCAGAAAAGACGCAAAAAAGATGATGTCCTTGGGGTTAGAAATGCCCAGCGCAAAGCCCCGGACAAAGCCTGCGGGTGCGGCTACCAGGCCCGCGGAGGCCTGACCGCCTGCAGGCGCAGCGGTCTGCGGCATCTGCAGCGCCTCTCGCACCATGCCCCAGGCAATCGTGCTGATGTACGCGCAGCCCAGCAGGCGAATGCCCACCATCACAGCATCGTCCATCACCAGCAAACCCTTGATCAGCAGCGTAGAGACGGCAATCAGCACCAGCGACGCTGCGTTGGTGCCGGCAATGGTCTGCAGTGCATGGCGCATACCGCCCGCCAGCCCGGCTCGCAGCACCAGCAAAGTGACAGGCCCCGGCGTTACCAGCAAGGACACCACCGAGGCGGCAAACAGCGCAGTCAAAGAAAAATTGAGATCCGTCATAGGCATAAATAGCTGGTGTCGCCCCCTCATTGAGGGAGGCTCAGACTACAGAGACCCCCAGCGGCGCAGCATCAGAAAAACGGGAATGACCAGCACGCACAGCAGCAGCGACAGCTGGTTGGCGCATGCCAGATTGCCGTCCAGCACCTGATTGAAAATGGCCAGCGACAGCGTTTCCGTGCGCCCCACAATGTTGCCGCCCAGCATCAAAGACAGCCCCACCTCGCCCAGCCCGCGCCCACCCGCCAGCATCAGCCCGGCAGCAATGCCACGCCGGGCCAGCGGCAGCTCTACCCGCCAGAAAATCTGCCATGCAGACAGCCCAAAAGTGGCCGCCGCCTCGCGCAGGCTGGAGGGAGTACTGGCAAAGGCGTTTTGTGTGGGTTTGACCATCAAGGGCAGCCCGGCCACAAAAGCGGCCACCACCAAGCCTGCAGGGGTAAAGATGACCTCTGGCTGCATCCAGTGCGGCAGCGCCTGCATGAGCCAGCCATGGCGCCCCAGCAGCAGCAAGATGGCGTAGCCCAGCACAATGGGCGGAAAGACCAGAGGCAGGGTGACCAGCACATCCAGCCATGGGTTGCCGGCCCACTGGCGGCGTGCCAGCTGCCAGCTGATGGCGCCGCCAATGACCAATTGCAGCAGCAGACTCCAGCCTATGACCTGGGCGGTCAGCCACACCGGTGCGCTGGTGCAGAACATGGGTGCGCCGAACGCCACCGTTCGATTTACAGCCCGTGGCGCTGCATGACTGCACGCGCCTGCGGCGTGGCAATGAAGGCCAGCAAGGCCTGCGTGGCGGCATTGTCTGCGCGCCCATGGATTGCGGCCATGCTCAGCTCAATCGGGTCATAGCAGTCTTGTGCAATGGTCAGACTGGAGCCAGCCTTGCCCTGCAGCGACTGCGCTTCCGTCGCATTCACGAAACCTGCATCGACATGTTCTGTCAGCAAATAGGCGCTGACCTGGGGCACGGTGGAGACCTCCAGCAGCTTGCCCTGCAAGGCCGCAGCCAGCCCGGAGCGCTCCAGACACGTGAAGGCCGCTTTGCCATACACCGCCTTATTGCGGTCAGGCACGGCAATGCGTTGAAACTGCGGCAGGCTCAGGTCTGCCAAGTCCTTCAGGGCGTGGGCCTTGGAGGCCACCAGCACCAACTGGCCCTTGCCCAGGCGCTCAAACGTCTGCGCCAGCTGCATGGGCTCCAGAAACGCCCGGTCACCAATCAGCACGCTGATGTCTGGATTTTGCTGCGCCTGCACCTGCACCTGTTTCATGTTCCCAAAACTGGCCTCCGCCTTGATGCCGGTGGCACTGGTGAATGCCTGCAGCAACTCCAGCACGGGCTTGCGGTAACCAGCCCCCGCGGCCACCAGTACGCCATCAGCGGCCATGGCAGGTACGGCCAGCGCCAGCGCGGCGCAGCACAAAAATAAACGTCGAAACATGTGGGCTCCACGGCCTGGACAAGGCGCTAGATATGACAGAGTGGGAATGTGTGCCTGCCGCCCGCAAGGCAAGGCGGCTTGAGTGCCAGCCGCAGACAGCAACTGGGCACATGACAGGCAATAATACCGCAGCGCTATTCTATTTTTGAATAGCGAAACAATCCGCCAAATCACTGCCCCCTGCGCACAGCTGCCGTGTCTTGCACCCAGGCTGCCATTGCAGGCGCTTTTCTTTCTGCCAACGCTTATGACCGACACCCCGCATCACCCTCCCAAGATTGAGCTTCAGCCCATTGGCTTCATCCGCAGCGCGTTCCAGTCGGTGCAGGGCATGCCCATCCAGACTGTGTCCGCCACCCACGTTGAGGGCGCACTGCAAGTGCTGCCGCAGTTTCAGCCAGGTCTGCGGGATATTGAAGGCTTTGAGTACCTGATCCTGATCACGCACCTGCACAAGGCGAGCGAGAAACTGGAGGTGGTGCCCTTCATGGACACCCAGAGCCACGGCGTCTTTGCCACACGTGCCCCTGCACGACCCAACCGCATGGGGCTGTCCATCGTGCAACTGATCAGGGTGCATGAAGGCTGCCTGCACTTCAGGGGCAACGACATGCTGGACGGAACGCCGGTGCTGGACATCAAGCCCTATGTCCCCGCGCTGGATGTACGCCAGACCGAGCACATTGGCTGGTTCAGGCATGGGCTGGCCCAGCTGCCCACTGCGCAGTCAGATGCACGCATGGCTTGAGGCAGTCCATGCTGCCCAGGTGCAGGTGGTGGCGGTGAACAAGGAACGGCCACCGTGCAAGAGCCGGGGTTTCAGCCGGGGATGCAGCCAGACGTTACCCAGAAAGTGCGCATGCCCTCGCTGTGCAACGGGCAGCAGGTTTTAGTCCTCGGCCTCTGGCTCCAAGCTGGCGGGTGCAGTGTCAGGAGCGCGGGGGGAGGCCATGTCACCACCGCTTAAACCTTCCATCACACGGGGAGCGCCCAGCCCGGGCAGCTCCATGCGTTCAAACGCCGCCATCATCTCTTGCCCACTGCGTGGCACACCAATGGGGCGAGAAGCCTGGCCCTTGCGCACTGCAGCCATGTCTTCCACGCTGGGGTACTGGTCCAGCAGCCAGTAATCAAACACGCGCCGGGCAATAGGTGCAGCAGCGGCCGCGCCAAAGCCTGCGTTTTCCACAATCACGGCCAAGGCAATCTTGGGGTTTTCTGCTGGCGCGTAGGCAATGTACAAAGAATGGTCACGCTGGTGTTCAGCCAGTTTGGCCGCGTTGTACTTGTCTTTCTGGCCCACACTCACCGCCTGTGCAGTGCCTGTTTTGCCCGCAGAGGTATAGGGAGCTCCGCCAAACACACCACGCGCAGTACCTTCAACCGTCACTGCAGCGACCGCGCTGCGCACGGCTTCCACGTGCTCGGGCTTGTAACCCATGGAGGTGCCCGCATCCTTGTACAGCGGGCTGTACGCGCGGGTGACCGCATCCACCGTGCCCTTACCCAGATGCGGGCGGTGCTGAATGCCGTGGTTGGCCAGCATGGCCGTGGCATGTGCCAGTTGCAGCATGGTGAAGTGGTTGTAGCCCTGGCCAATCCCCAGCGAGATGGTCTCGCCCGCATACCACTTCTTTTGCTCCGGCCGCTTGTAGGTATTGCGTTTCCATTCGGTGCTGGGCAGCACGCCGCGCGCTTCACCCACCAGGTCAATGCCCGTCTGCTGCCCAAAGCCCATGGGAGAGAGGTATTCATGGATGGTGTCCACACCCATGTCATTGGCCAGCATGTAGTAGTACACGTTGGAGGATTTGATGATGGAGCGGCGCAAGTTGGTCGGGCCGTTGGGGTGGCCTGAGCGGAAGGTGTGCCCCCCAAAGGTCCAGCTGCCATTGTCCTGAATGATGGTGTCCACCTTGCGCTTGCCCGACTCCAGACCTGCAATCGCCATGAAAGGCTTATAGGTAGAGCCGGGAGGGTAGGAGCCACGCAAAGCCCGGTTGAGCAACGGACGGTCGATCGAGTTGTTGAGGAAATCCCAGTTTTCCTGGTCAATGCCGTCCACAAACAGGTTCACGTCGTAGCCCGGCTTGCTGACCATGGCCAGCACTTCACCGTTGCGGGGGTCCAGGGCCACCAGCGCACCGCGGCGCTCGCCATAGACATCTTCCACCAGTTTTTGCAGGCCAATGTCCAGGCTCAGCACCACGGTATCGCCAGAGGTGGCGGGCCGGCTGTTCAGGCGGCGTACCGCAAAGCCACCGGCCGTGGTTTCCAGCTGCTCCCAGCCCGTCAGGCCATGCAGCTGTTTTTCGTAACTTTGCTCAATGCCCAGCTTGCCAATCACTTCCGTACCCCGGTAGTTGGCATAGTCCTCGCTGTCTTCCAGCGCCTCTTGCTCGCGCTGGTTGATACGGCCGATATAGCCCACTACATGCCCGCCGACATCTTCGAGCGGGTAGTTGCGGAAAAACCGCGCCTTGATGTCCACGCCCGGAAAGCGCCAGCGCTGCGCCGTAAAGCGCGCAACTTCTTCATCTGTCAGCCGGCTGCGCAGGGGAATCGATTCAAAGCGTTTGGAGTCCTCCATGAGGCGCTTGAATTTGCGGCGATCACGTGGCGTGATCTCCACCAGTTCAGACAAGGCTTCGATGGTTTCTTCCAGATCCTTGATCTTGGAGCGTGTGATCTCCAGCGTATAGGCAGAGTAGTTGGTGGCCAGCACCACGCCGTTGCGGTCCAGAATTTTTCCGCGATTGGGCACAATCGGCACCACCGCCGTGCGGTTGCTCTCGGCACGCTCTGCGAACGCGTCATGGCGCACCACCTGCAAGACCGTCAGGCGAAACAGCAAAATACCCAGCAAGAGCAGCACCACAAGGGCCACCACCCAGATGCGCAGACGGAACTTTTGCAGCTCCACCTCGCTGTTGCGCACTTCAAAGCCACTCATGGCAGCTCCTGGTGCATGGGGACAAAACTGGGCAGTACATCACACCATCTTCACAGGGGCCGGTTGCTGTCTGCATCCGGGGCACGGCGCTGGGGAGCGAGCAAAATAGCGCTCACGATGGGCCACAGCAACATCTCCAGCACAGGAGCCAGCGCAATCGAGATGCCCGGAAACATGCCGCCAGACAGCATGCGAATGAGCATCTGCAGCAGATGCGCCAGCGCAAACACCGGCAGCATCTGCAAAGCCTGCGTGACAGGCGAAAACCACATCATGCGACGGCTGAAACGCTGCGCCACATACACCACCAGCACATAAGCCAGCGCGTGCTGCCCCAGCAATGCCGTCTGCTGCACATCCACCCCCAGGCCCAACAGGAAAGCCACACTCATGGGCATGCGCTGGGGATGGTGCATGGCCCAGAACGCCAGCACCAGCATCAGAAAATCAGGCATCCAGACGAAACCGCCCAAGGGCAGCAGGCTGAGCAAAAACACCACTGCCACGCTGAACGCAATAAAAGCCGGTCTGACCGGCATCAGCAACTGCTGACCACGCGGCATGATCATCGTTGACCTCCAGGGCCCGGCAGGTTGGCAGAGCCTGAGGCGCGCCGCTGGGCAGATTTGTCTTCACGCTGTTGCTGGGTCTGCGCCGCCGTGGGCTCAATGCGCTGAGCCTGCGGCGCATGCTCGGCCTTCAGCGCATCCAAAGGTGTCAGCACCACCACATGGCGTGCGCCATCCAGCCGAGCCTTGGGCTCGCAGTACACACGCATGAACGGCGACTGGCTGCGGCGCTCTACCTCTACCACGCGTGCCACTGGCAGACCCGCCATGTAGACCCCGTCTACACCGCTGGTGACCAGCTCGTCGCCCACCTGCACATCCGCATCATTGGACATGAAGCGCAGCTCGATCCCGTCGGTACGCAAGTTAGAGGCATCGCCATAAGCGACGCTGCGCGCACCCGTGCGTGCCACCATCACGGGAATGGCTTGTTCACGGTCAGACAGCAGCGTTACTTCACTAGAAAACGGCTGCACGCGGGTGACCTGCCCCAGGACACCCAGGTCATCCATCACCGGGCTGCCTGGCAACACACCGGCCACCTGCCCCTTGTCGAGCACAACACGGCGGGTGTAGCTGTCCGGGGTCTCAAACATCACCTCTGCCGCCACGGTCTCTACCACCAGGCGCGGGCGCAACGCCAGCAAATCACGCAACTGGCTGTTTTCTTCTTCCAGCCGTTCGGCCTCATGCGCCTTGAGCGTCATGGCCGCCATCAGCCTGCGAGACTCCACCGCTTCGGTCTGAGCCTCGTGTAAATCCTGAAAATAATCTTTGCCGCTGGAGAGCCATTGCACGGGCTGCATCACCACCCATTGCAAAGGAAACAGCACCACTGACACCGCCTGACGCAGCGGCTCTGTGAGTTTCAGCCGCACATCAGCCAGCATCAGCACAACGGCCAGCGTGCTGAGCAGCAAGACGCGCGTACCTGCGGACGCGCCATGCTTGAACTGCGACGGAGCATCGCGCTCCAGTGTTCTCAAACTCATAGCACCCACCTGCGCGTGAGCGCCATTTCACAGACGGCTAAACCGCCCGACCAGCTGTTTGCCCGAGCTTTCACAGAGAACATGGGGAGACATTCAATCCAAAAACTTGCCGCTTGAGCACAGAAGTCGAAGCGGCAAGTTACGTGGTGCATCAGTCGCTGGTAAAGATGCTGCCTTGACGGTCCAGGCTGTCCAGCGCCATGCCACAGCCACGCACCACACAGGTCAGAGGCTCTTCGGCCACCAGCACTGGCAGGCCGGTTTCCTCGGCCAGCAGACGGTCCAGATCACGCAGCAGTGCGCCACCGCCGGTCAGCATCATGCCGCGCTCGGCAATGTCAGCACCCAGCTCAGGCGGGGTTTGCTCCAGCGCGTTCTTCACGGCCGAAACAATCTGGTTCAGCGGCTCGGTCAGCGCTTCCAGCACTTCGTTGGAAGAGATGGTGAAGCTGCGGGGCACGCCTTCAGACAGATTGCGGCCCTTGACCTCGATCTCCTTGACTTCCGAACCTGGGAAGGCCGAGCCAATTTGCTTCTTGATCATTTCAGCCGTGGGCTCGCCAATCAGCATGCCGTAGTTACGGCGGATGTAGCTGATGATGGACTCGTCAAACTTGTCACCGCCCACACGCACAGAGCCCTTGTAGACCATGCCGCCCAGCGAGATCACGCCCACTTCTGTGGTGCCGCCGCCAATGTCCACCACCATGGAGCCCGAAGCCTCCGAAACAGGCAGACCCGCGCCGATACCCGCAGCCATGGGCTCTTCAATCAGGTAAACGGCGGTTGCGCCAGCCGCTTCTGCAGCGTCCTTGATGGCACGACGCTCCACCTGGGTGGAGCCACATGGCACGCAAATGATGATGCGCGGGCTGGGCGTCATCACATTGCGGGGGTGCACCATCTTGATGAACTGCTTGATCATCTGCTCGGTGATCACAAAGTCGGCAATCACGCCATCCTTCATGGGCCGAATGGCTTCGATATTGCCGGGCACCTTGCCCAGCATGGCCTTGGCCTCACGGCCAACGGCCTGAATCACCTTCTTGCCATGGGGGCCGCCTTCGTGGCGAATGGCCACAACGGAGGGCTCATCGAGCACGATGCCCTTGTCACGGGCAAAAATCAGGGTATTGGCTGTGCCAAGGTCAATGGCCAAATCGGTAGAAAAGTACCGACGGAAAGCTCCGAACATTCAATTTTCCTCTCAGGCACAGCATGCGCTTCGGCCTGCCGTCGCCGGGATGTAGTTCAACAGGAATCAGGGGGGAATCTGGGTTAGGCTTTTCTGCACAATCGCAACCATCCAAAGATGGTAATTGCGCAAAGACCAGATAATACCGTATCCCCTGTGAATAACTCATGGCGGCATGCTCCGTCTGACAGCTTTACATCCGGTTTCGTACCGCAGAAAACATATGGCACTCACCTCGAACGACATTGACCGCATCGCCAACTTGGCGCGGCTCGAACTCTCTTTAGAAGAAAGTGAGCGCATGCTCTCGCAACTCAACGGCTTTTTCGGCATTGTCGAAAAAATGCAAGCTGTGGATACCTCGGGCATTCAGCCTCTGGCACACCCGGTGGCCGCCATCCAGGACGTGGTGTTGCGTCTGCGCCAAGACCAGGCATGGGAGCCCAATCAGCGCGAAGCCAACATGAAAAACGCCCCCGCGCAGAGCGAGGGATTGTTCCTCGTGCCCAAGGTCATTGAATAAGCACAAGGCAAAGCAATACACATGAGCAATACCGAACTGCACCAACTGGGCGTGGCCGAACTGGCTGCCCAGCTCAAGAGCAAAGAAATTTCCGCCGTTGAAGCCGCGCAACACTTTCTGGCCCGCGCCAAGCAGCACAAGCATCTGGGCGCTTTTGTAGCCATCCACGAAGACACCACCCTGGCTCAGGCCAGGGCTGCAGACGCGCTGATTGCCCAAGGCAAGGGCGGCCGTCTGGCCGGCGTGCCAATTGCGCACAAAGACATCTTTGTGACCAAGGACTTCCCCACCACCGCAGCCTCCAAAATGCTCAAGGGCTACCAGTCGCCCTTTGATGCAACGGTGGTGACCAAGCTGACCGCGTCCGGCGCGGTCACGCTGGGCAAGCTCAATTGCGACGAATTCGCCATGGGCGGCGCCAACGAAAACTCGGCCATCGCCCCCGTGGGCTTTGACGCGGCCCAGCCCGTGCGCAACCCATGGAACATCGAGCGCGTGCCCGGTGGCTCCTCGGGCGGCTCCGCCGCTGCCGTGGCAGCCCGTCTGGCCCCTGCGGTCACCGGCACTGACACCGGCGGCTCGATCCGCCAGCCCGCATCGTTTTGCGGCATTACCGGCATCAAGCCCACCTATGGCCGCGCCAGCCGCTACGGCATGATCGCGTTTGCCTCCAGCCTGGACCAGGCAGGCCCCATGGGCCGCAGCGCCGAGGACTGTGCCCTCTTGCTGAGCGAGATGTGCGGCCCAGATCTGGACCGCGACTCCACCAGCCTTGACGTGCCAGCAGAGGACTTCACTGCCCAGCTCAACGACAGCATTGAAGGCCTGCGCATTGGCGTGCCTGCCGAGTTTTTTGGTGACGGTTTGTCTGCCGACGTGCGCGCCGCCGTGGATGCATCGCTCAAGGAATACGAAAAGCTGGGTGCCAAGCTGGTGCCCATCACGCTGCCACGCACCGAGCTGTCCGTGCCCGTGTACTACATCCTTGCGCCCGCAGAGGCCTCGTCCAACCTGTCGCGCTTTGACGGCGTGAAGTTCGGTCACCGCGCGCAAAAGTATGCCGACCTGAACGACATGTACAAAAAGACCCGCGCCGAAGGCTTTGGCGACGAGGTCAAGCGCCGCATCATGATTGGTGCCTATGTACTGTCTGAGGGCTACTACGACGCCTACTACCTGCAGGCGCAGCGCATTCGCCGCATGATTGCCGACGACTTCCAGACCGCGTTCAAGGACTGCGACGTCATCGCCGGCCCCGCAGCCCCCACCACGGCGTGGGCCATTGGCGGCAAGTCTGATCCGGTGAGCAACTATCTGGCTGACATCTTCACCCTGCCCGCATCGCTGGCGGGCCTGCCCGGCCTGAGCCTGCCCGCAGGCTTTGGTGACGCTGGCATGCCTGTGGGGCTGCAGCTGATTGGCAACTACTTCAGCGAAGGCAAGCTGCTCAACGCCGCGCACCGCTTCCAGCAAGCGACCGACTTTCACTTGCAGCGCCCCGCAGGCATTTAAGAACTGATAGCTATCAGCGCTTGTGCCATAAGGTTTTCAAATACAAAACACTTTGAAAACCAGCATACATAAGCGCTGACAGCTCACTAATTAACAGCAGCTAGGACATACAGCACATGACTGCGAAACTGATTCAGGGCTACGAAGTCGTTATCGGCTTTGAAACCCATACCCAGCTGGCCACAAACAGCAAGATCTTCAGCCGCGCCAGTACCGCCTTTGGCGCCGAGCCCAACACCCAGGCCTGCGCGGTAGATCTGGCCCTGCCCGGCACCCTGCCCGTGATGAACCAGCAGGCAGTGGCATGCGCCATCAAGCTTGGTCTGGCGCTGGGCTCGACCATTGCGCCGCGCAGCATTTTTGCGCGCAAAAACTACTTCTACCCCGATCTGCCCAAGGGCTACCAGATCTCGCAGTTCGAGATTCCCGTGGTGCAAGGCGGTGAAGTCAGCTTCTACGTGGGCGACAAGCCCCACACCGTGCGCCTGGTGCGCGCCCACCTGGAAGAAGACGCGGGCAAGTCCGTGCACGACCAGTTCCCCACCGAGTCCGGCATTGACCTGAACCGCGCGGGCACGCCCCTGCTGGAGATCGTGACCGAGCCGGACATGCGCTCGACCGAAGAAGCCGTGGCCTACGCCAAAGAGCTGCACAAAATCGTCACCTGGATTGGCATCTGCGACGGCAACATGCAAGAAGGCAGCTTCCGCTGCGACGCCAACGTGTCCGTGCGCAAGCCCGGTGCACCGCTGGGCACGCGCCGCGAAATCAAGAACTTGAACTCGTTCAAGAACATGCAGATCGCCATCGACTACGAAATTCGCTGGCAGATTGACCAGATCGAAGACGGCTACAGCATCCAGCAAGCCACCGTACTCTTCAACCCCGACACGGGCGAGACCCGCGCCATGCGCACCAAGGAAGACGCCGCTGACTACCGCTACTTCCCCGATCCCGATCTGCCACCCCTGGTAGTGGCCGACAGCTGGGTGCAGGAAGTGAAGGCAGCCATGCCCGAGCTGCCCCGCGCCATGGCCGCCCGCTTTGTTGAAAGCTACGGCCTGCCCGAGTACGACGCCACCACGCTGACCCAGTCGCAAGACATGGCCGCCTACTTTGAGCGCACCGCCAAGGCCTGCGGTCAGGCCAAACTGGCCAGCAACTGGGTGATGGGCGAGATCTCGCGCCGCCTGAACACCGAAGAAATCGGCATGGACGCCGTCAAGGTCACCAGCGAACAGCTGGCCGCCATGATTGCCCGCATCTCGGACGGCACCATCTCCAACAACGCCGCCAAGCAGGTGTTTGAGGCGCTGTGGACGGGCGAAGGCTCTGACATTGATGCAGTCATCGAGGCCAAGGGCCTCAAACAAATGAACGACACCGGCGCGCTGGAGGCCATCATTGACGAGGTGATTGCCGCCAACCCCGGCAACGTTGAGCAATACCGGGCGGGCAAGGACAAGGCGTTCAACGCCCTGGTCGGTCAGGTGATGAAGGCCTCTAAGGGCAAGGCCAACCCGGCTCAGGTCAATGAAGTACTGAAAGCCAAGCTGGCTTAACGCTGGCAGCTTGTTGCGGCGTTTTTGTCGCGAAAGACAAAGCCTCCTTCGGGAGGCTTTTTTATTGCTGTTTTATTTATTTTTATAGCTTTCTGCGCTTGGTGTGATTGGTGTGATTGGCTGATTTCACTATTTTTCAGTCCCTGCTGGGCGTTTGCTGGCAGAGGCCGCTGATCGCGCGGCAAGCCGGCCACCCAACTCGCCCTGCTGCATTCCAACGACCTGAGGCACCAGCCCCCGGGCTGGTGCCGCAAAACACGCTACGCGCTGACTAGGCTAGGCTCGGGCAGTTGCGACAAGTTAGGTGGCGATGCATGCATGCGCCTGAGCGCAGGTTAAAGGCGTTGAAAAACACCGGCATTCACCAACTTGTAACCATTCATTTTTTCTATTTAAGAGAAGTACCATGAATAAAAAAACAGACTATTTTTTACTATTTTCAATATTCATTTTATCTTTGGTATCGATTCTATTCAATCGTGAAATCTATCAGCAGCTCAATGAAAATAAGATTTTATATCTATACTCATTACTGCCTCAAACCCTGGGTGCCATTTATGGCCTGACAATAACTGGGTATATATTTTTTATTGGCAACCAACACAGCAAGGCCTCCAACGACCCCACGCTTCACGAAATCATTGAGGAAAGCGACAAGGAGCAGTTCAGCGCCTTAAAAACATTGTCTATCCTGGTTTTTCTAAGTATTTTCTTTTGCATCTCTACCTTGTTCTTGCACAACAAGATCGAACCTCACTTCGACAACCTATCCACAATCACCGTATCTTTGGCTAATTCTTTTGCAATCGCCACCATCATATCTAATTTTCTATTCATCATAAATATTATCGACCCCACATCGATTGAAAAGACCAGCAATAAAATAATAAATAAAATAGAAAATCAAGAGAACGAAAATAACAAAGCAGAAGATAATTATGCGTTTATGCCGACGAGTCAATTCCTAAAGGAATATCATGCGCTCGAAGAACTTGCAAGAAACATCATCAATGACGCTGGATTTTCTGATAAAAATAATAAAAACGGTAGCTCACGATTAAATCTAAAGCACCTTCACGCATCTGGAATTATAAAAAACACAACCGCCCAAATGCTGGGGCAACTACGCAAATACAGAAATGCGCTCGCACACTCAGAACCTGTGGAACATATTCACACCAGTATGAACAGACTCTTAAAAGCCACGCAAGAAAGCCTCAACCAAGAGCATGAAGCATGGATGAGGCAGCGGCCTTGAGTTTGAATAGAACTTTCCCTCTTGCGGCTCCCCTAATACGGGCCTGGCCTGCTCCCCCACACCGGCCTTCACCGCATCACTTTCTCGCAAGAACCACCACCACATGGACTCTCTGACCCAAGCCGTGCTCGGCGCCAGCGTCACTTGCGCCGTCATGGGCAGGCGCACTGGCTTTACCAAAGCTGCTCTTGTTGGCGCTGTAGCAGGCACGCTGCCCGATCTGGATGTGCTGATTGACCATGGCAACGATCTGCTGAACATGGTGCGCCACCGGGCCGAGTCGCATGCACTGTTCTTTGTGACGCTGGCCGCTCCGCTGTTGGGCTGGCTGACGCACAAGCTGGTCGACCGCAAAGCCCCAGCGGATGCACCGAATTTGACGGCGCGCTGGACACTGGCCTGGCTGCTGGCGCTGCTCACGCATGTGGGCATTGACGCCATGACCAGCTATGGCACGCAGTTCATGCAGCCCTTTACCGACCACGCCTTTGCCGTGGGCAGCGTGTTCATCATCGATCCGCTCTACACGCTGCCGCTGCTGCTGGGCCTGCTGCTGTCCGGCCTGCGCGCGCGGCGCGGGATGGACTGGCAAGGCCCCAACCGCTGGGCGCTGGCCTTCAGTTGCTGCTACCTGCTGTGGAGCGTGGGCGCACAGCACCATGTGCGCACCGTGGCCCAGCATGCGCTGGCCGAGCAAGGTGTGCCCAACGTGCAGCAAGCCCAGCTGTTTGTCTATGCCACGCCGTTCAACACCGTGCTGTGGCGGGTGCTGGCCATTACGCCCACACACAGCTACGAGGGCTTTTACAGCCTGCTCGATCAGGGGCATCACATCCCCCTGAGCGCCACAGAACGCGGCAGCGCGTACCTGCAACGCTGGGCTAGCGTACCCGCCGTGCAGGCCATGCAGCGCTTTACCCAAGGCCCCATCCGCATGCAGGTGCACGAAGGGCGCGTGCTGCTGACCGACCTGCGCATGGGCCAGGAGCCAAGCTACAGCTTTGTGTTTGACCTGGGCACGCCCGAACAGCTGGATGCCGGGCTGACCCAGCCGCGCAAGGTGAGCGCCGTACTGTCCTCCGGCTTTAGCCTGCCCGCCCTGATCGAGCGCATGCTGGGCCGTGATCTGCGATTGTCTGCAGCGATGGTGGAGCACTGAGTTAGCCGCTGTGTGGTGAGCGTTTTCTGAAAATTGAGCCACCCACGCTTGCTGCAAAAGCGTCAGCAGCATCCTGAAGGCATACTCGCGCTTATCCCAACCCCGCTCCACCAGCGCCACCGCGCTCGCCCTCTCGCATGTCCGCCACGCCCCCGCCGAGCTCAACCACTGCCAGCACCAGCACGCTGGCTTCCCTGAACAGACTGGATGAGTTTTTAATGCACCCGTCGCGCCACTGGCAGCCGCGTGGGCTGCAGCGGGTGGGGCTGGAGTTTCTGTGGTTTGGCATCAAGGAGGCGCGCAGTTGCCTGTTTGTGGGACTGTTCTTTCTGGCCGTGTTCGCCGTGCCACGCGGCGGTGTGCTGGGCATGCCGCGCTACGACGTGCTGCTGCTGGCGGCGCTGGCCATTCAGGTGGCCATGGTGGCAACCAGACTGGAGACCTGGGATGAGCTCAAAGCCATCTGCCTGTTCCACATCGTGGGTTTTGCACTGGAGGTGTTCAAGACCTCCAGCGGCATCAAGTCCTGGGCCTACCCCGACTTTGCCTACACCAAGCTGTGGGGCGTGCCGCTGTTCTCAGGCTTCATGTACGCCGCGGTGGGCAGTTACATCATCCAGGCGTGGCGCCTGTTTGATCTGCGCATCCAGCACCACCCGCCGCACTGGATGGCAGCGCTGATCGCCGTGCTGATCTACGCCAACTTCTTCACCCACCACTACATTGGCGACTACCGCTGGTATCTGGCCGCCTGCGCGCTGGGCCTGTACGCACGCACCACCGTGACCTTTCGCCCGCTGGACCGCGACCGCCACATGCCACTGCTGCTGGCTTTTGTGCTGATCGGCTTCTTTATCTGGCTGGCCGAAAACATCTCCACCTTCGCCGGGGTCTGGAGCTACCCCAATCAGCTGGGTGCCTGGTCGGCCGTGCACGTGGGCAAGTGGAGCTCGTGGTCCATGCTGGTGGTGATGACCTTCACCATCGTGGCCAACCTCAAGCACATCAAGGCCAAGATCCATGTACCCCACTGAAGCGACGCAGTGGTCTTGACCACTCGCGGCGCAAACTTTGAATGTGGTGCATGGATGCACTGCAACGTTCCTTTCAAGCACCCAGATGGTTTGCGCTGGCTGTACAGAGACTGGCTACCGATGGGCTGGCTCGCCCGCACAGCCATCAAAAAAAGCTGTCTGCGCTTCAACCGCCTGCGCTGAAAGAGGGATTTACTTTAAGCCTCAGCAAACCCGCAACTTTGCACCCCGGCCAGACAATCCTTTAGCGGATCGCCAGCCCCAACATTTACACTGTCCCGCACAGGCTTGGAGGCTCCGGGAATATGTTCAAAAAAGCATGGCAAGAAATCCACTTGCTCGAATTCATTGCCGTCTTTTTGCTGGCTTGCACGGCATGGTTCTACATCAAGACCTATGTCGATTTTGAGAGCAACTACCTGACCTGGCTGGAAGGGGCCAACAACGGCGAGGGCATGAGCCGTGCTGAGGCGCTGGGGCTGTCGGGCGACTTTTTAGGCGGTGTGCTCAACCCCATCTTGAGTTTTTTCTCGTTTCTGGCCCTGCTGTTCACCTTGCGCCTGCAGCGGCGAGAACTGACCGCCACGATGGATGAGCTGAAGAAATCCACGGTGGCTGCCGAGAGCAATGTGCGCCTGTTCACCGAGCAGATCCGGGCGCAGCGGCTGGATGCATTTGAGAACACCTTCTTCTCGCTGCTCAAGCTGTTCAACACCACGTTTGAAAAAATCAACGAACACCACGATGCCGAAGGCGACACGCCTGCAGGCAGCCCCTTGCAGTTGCTGATGGCACAGGCGCGCAGCCAGCCTACGCTGGAAGAGGCGCGCATGGTGCTGATGGCCGACCACAGCGAGATTGACCACTTCATATCCATCTTGTTTGAAATGCTCAAGTTCATAGACCAGAAGTTTCCGCAGGACTCGCACACCGACCACATGTTCTACGCCAACATCCTCAAGGCCATCATCAACCAGGAGGCTTTTGAGGCCATTGCCATGTACGCCGCCACCAACAACACAAAGAACGCGTTTTTTGCTTTCAAACAGCTGATTGAAAAGTACGAGCTGCTCGAAGAGCTGGACCTGCATGCCACCAAGCACCAGAAGTTTGTGGCGGGATATACGCAGTTTTTCCCACAACTGCAATCGGTGACGGCGGCTTAAGACTGCAGAGTTCTGTTCAGAAATGAGCCCCTCTGTCGCTTGCCACGCCGGTGGCAAAGGCCAAGGCAGCCATCCGCACAGCACCCGCAAGCACATCCCCCACCCTGGCAGGCAGGGCGGGTCGTCAACCATGATTTGACGCACTAACTGTCACCGTTTTCAGCTAGCTCAATGCAGCACCACATGCGCAGCGCTACTATCAGCGGCATTGCATTTGATTGCCGCGCAGACCCTGTGCTGCCACTGCCTAGCGCTATGAATATTCTCTCCATCCAGTCCCACGTTTCTTATGGCCATGTTGGCAATTCGGCTGCAGTGTTCCCGCTGCAACGGCTGGGACATGAGGTGTGGCCGGTATACACCGTCAATTTTTCCAACCACACGGGCTACGGCGCATGGGGCGGGTCACCCATTGCGGCCAGCGAAGTCAGCGCCATCGTGCACGCCATGGAGCAGCGCGGCGCGCTGGCCAAGGTGGATGTGGTGCTCAGTGGCTACCAGGGCGGCGCTGATATTGCCGATGCCATTTTGGACACCGTGGCACGCGTCAAAGCACTCAACCCACACGCGACCTACACCTGTGACCCGGTCATGGGCAATGCCAAGTCCGGCTGCTTTGTGAACCCCGCAATCCCCGTGCTGCTGCGCGAGCGCGTCGTGCCCGCAGCCGATCTGGTGACACCCAACCAGTTTGAGCTGGGCTATCTGGCGGGCATGCCAGTGAGCTCTCTGGATGAGACTTTGGCAGCGGTCGATGCCGTGATGGCCATGGGCCCGCGTGCCGTGCTGGTGACCAGCGTGCACCGCCCAGATGCTCAGGCCGGCACCATCGAAATGCTGGCCGCCGATGCCACGGGCGCTTGGCTGGTGGCTACACCCCACCTGCCGTTCAAGGCCAATGGTTCGGGCGATGTAACCGCCGCACTGTTTACCGCCCACTACAGCCAGCACTTTGGCCGCAGCGGCGCAGCCCAGCTGGCGCTGGAACGCACCACAGCCAGCATGTTTGAGCTGCTGCAGCACACGCACACCGCCGGTGCCCGGGAGCTGCAACTGGTGCAGGCCCAGAACAGCTACGTAAACCCGCAAACCTTATTTGCGGCGCGGCAATTGCGCTGACATGACCAGCAGCGCTGCGCTGCAAAGTTCTTTTCAAGAAAGCAGCGCGGTGTGTCTCCGGGCAAAGGTTTGGTTTCACGCATATCTCCTGCGTTTTTTGCGGCCCCCCGACTTTCCAGTTGACGGTTGTCAGTTCACCGCTTTTGCGGGCAGCCTGACAACCACCGATCGACGCATTCAGCGTTTCGTCAGCTTCGCAGGAAAGCCGGATTGTTACACTTCTGACGAATCATCCGATGCGGGGGCACGAGCCCATGTCCTGACTTAGGCTATTGCCCCCGGTTGATTTTTTCGGCCTAAAGGATTGGTGCTCCGCGCCAATCCAGTGTCGCAGGCACGCGCTGCGGCGCGATATTGCCTGGCCTTGTCTGTCTATGCTGATTGCGGTTTCACGCCTTGCATCCAACCCGCTCTCAGCATGCTGAACGTGCGTGTGCACCTTGCTCACCGCACAATGTCCCCGCCCTATTTTTGTACCCGTCTCCATGAATAAATTTGTACAAAGCGCCGTAGCTTTGCTGGCCATCCCCTTCGCCGTGGCATCGCATGCCGCAGAGCCACCATCACCAGCTGTGGCGGTGGACCTGTACCTCAAAACGCTGGTGAACCATGACGAGCAAGCCATTCAGCAATTGAATGATTACCTGCGCGCAGACCGCCTGCGCTCTGGCCGCAGCGCAGACTATGCCAATGCTGCAGACCTGAAAAAGGCCGACGAGGAGTTCCCCGGTGAAGTCGCCAAGATGGCGCAAAAGCTGTTCCCGGCAGAACAGCAGCAAGCATTGGGCGCCCCCTTGACCGCGCTGATGGCTACCGTGCAGCAGGCCCGCCAGAAGTCCGAATGCAAGGTGCTGGAGTCCGACAAGCCGGCAATGGACCAGGATGTGTTGACCGCCAACGTGAAGTTTGAGTGCGCACTGGTCAAAGCGCCTGAAACCTGGGTCGAAGGCATTCAGCGCCTGGTACGCACCAAGGGCACTCTTGCAGACAACCTCAGCGGACTGAAGCAACTGCAAGCGGGCTATGCCATTCCGCTCAACTTTACATACCAGGGCACATTCGGGGTCAGCATGGTGCCTAAAGACAAGAACGAAGCATGGCGCAATGATTTCGCGCGCGAGCCCGTGGATCAGATGTTTGAAGCGCTTTGAAGCCCCTTTAATGCCCCTGGCCATGCTGGCCTGAGACAGAACACCAGCGGGCATGTCAGCCCCATGCATGCCCGCTGGGTGCACCTGCAATCTCGGCGGGCAATGCGATGAGGCAGCAAGCATTTTCTGGTCACTTTCGCTGCCTGCTCGCACCCTCTTGCTGCGCCCTTGCTCTCAGCCCACAATCAGGTTTACAGCACCAGGAGGCTATAAGTGGAACTGACCCTTCTCCGCGAACAAGATGCCCAGGCTCTCTGGGTCTTTGAGACCACCCACCGTCAGTACTTTGAAAGCTGGATCAACGCCCGCCCTGAAACGTTTTACACGCCCGAGGGCTTTGATCAGGCCCTGCAGACCGCGCTGCTGCAGCAAGCAGCAGATCAGGCGTTTCACTACCTGATCTGGCTAGGCGGTGAACTGGCCGGTCGCATCAATCTCACACAAGTGCGGCGCGCACATTTTCAAAGTGCCAGTCTGGGTTACCGCATTGCACCTACGCACAGCGGCCAAGGGCTGGCCAGCGACGCTGTGCAGGCAGTGATGCAAAAGGCTTTTCACATCCACGGCCTTAAACGGCTGGAAGCCACGGCACGCCCCGAGAATCCAGCGTCTATCCGCGTACTGGTGAAAAATGGTTTTCACCAGTTTGGCCACTCCCGCTCCAGCCTGGAGCTGCACCGCCAATGGTTTGATCTGCTGTACTTTGAAGCCCACGCCCAGGCACCCACCACTGCCAGGGCATAAATTAGCCAGGCACTGCAACCTGGCTCTGACGATCTGTAAAGCCCCCCACCACCTCGGGTGCTGGGGGTGAGCATCAGTTGATGCGCTTAGAACAGCACGCGGCAGCGGATGGTCCCAGCGATCTGAGACAGCTTTTCCAGTGCCAGTGCCGAGGACTGGGTGTCCACATCAATCACCACATAGCCAACTTTTTCGTCGGTACGCAGGTATTGCCCGGCCACGTTGATACCGTTGTCGGCAAACACCTGGTTGATGGCCATCAGCACGCCCGGGCGATTCTGGTGTACGTGCAGGATACGGTTGTGACCGGGGTGCTCAGGCAGCGCCACTTCCGGAAAATTCACCGCCGATGTGGTGGTGCCGTTGTCGCTGTACTTGACCAGTTTTTCAGCCACTTCCAAGCCGATGTTGGCCTGCGCCTCCATGGTCGAGCCGCCAATGTGTGGTGTGAGGATGACGTTGTCCATGCCGCGCAGCACCGACTGAAACTCGTCCTTGTTGCTCTTGGGCTCTACGGGGAAAACGTCGATGGCAGCCCCCAGCAGCTGGCCTGCTGTCAGCGCGCTGGCCAAGGCGTCAATATCAACCACGGTGCCGCGCGATGCATTGATCAAAATGCTGCCCTGCTTCATGGCCGCAATCTGTGCCGCGCCCACCATGCCGTGGGTGGACGGCAGCTCTGGCACATGCAGACTGACAATATCGCTGACAGACAGCAGCTCTTGCAGTGATGCGGCCTGACGGGCATTGCCCAGCGGCAGCTTGGTGACCACGTCATGGAACACCACCTGCATGCCCAAAGATTCCGCCAGCACCGACAGCTGGGTGCCGATGGAGCCATAGCCCACAATGCCCAGCGTTTTGCCGCGAATTTCAAAGGCGTTGTCAGCCGTTTTGAGCCACCCACCACGGTGTGCTGCCGCATTTTTGGCTGGAATGCCACGCAGCAGCAAGATAGCTTCGCCCAGCACCAGCTCGGCCACGGAGCGGGTGTTGGAGTATGGTGCGTTGAACACCACCACGCCGCGCTCACGTGCCGCATTCAGGTCAACCTGATTGGTACCGATGCAAAAGCACCCCACGCCGACCAGCTTAGGTGCGGCCTGAAAAATAGCTTCAGTCAGCTGGGTGCGCGAGCGGATGCCCACAAAGTGGACATCGGCAATCTTTTGCTGCAACGCTTCGGCATCCAAAGCGCCAGATACCGTCTCCACATTCGTGTAGCCCGCACGCTGCAGCACTTGCAGTGCACTGGGGTGGATACCTTCCAGCAGCAGGAATTTGATTTTCGACTTGTCCAGCGACGTCTTGCTTGTCATGACAGGGCTCCCGTTATGTGATGTCGCCATTACAGCGGATTCTGGGTAGTGCTACGCCGGGTAGGTGCTCCGCGTATGGTGTAGCTGCGTCCGTGCATTGGCCTTGGACACAAGAAGATGCCCGCTGAAAGGCTACAGGGGCAGCCCAGCCTGATACGCCTGCAGACAGTGCTTGCGCACGCAGCACAGCGACACCCGATGGACGGATTACGTACTTGCGTGTTTGCGCCTGATAACTCAGAAACAAGAGCAATCAACGCCTTATCCATCACCACCACAGGTGCTTTTTCCAAAAACAGTACCCTGCGCGTGAACCACGCACAAGGCATTGCCTGATCACCCTGCGAAGGCACCGCATTGGCGCCGAACGCTGCAGCCACCTCAGAGCGGCTGGCACGCCCCTGCAAATTTCAAGATTTTCGGTGACGACGGGGCGCGAAGCTGCAGGCAGTACCGGCGTGTGCCAGGGCCAGGCAACGACGCGCGTTCAAGGTGATTTCCGCAAGTCTTAGAACGTTTCCCAGTCGTCCTCTGCGCCCGTCGTAGCGGCCACCTTTGGCTTGCTCGCAGGTTGCACCACAGCAGATGCTGTACTACTCGGAGCCAAGGCAGGTGCCTTGGGCATGCCAGGCTTGCTCGCAGCGACCGCCGGTTTTGAGGGTGCGCTGGCTGCTGCTCGAGTGGCCAGCACAGGGCTGCGCAATGGGTTCACGCTGCCGCCTTGCAGACGGAAGATGGAGACGGCATGCACCAGTTCATCAGCTTGCTTGCGCAGACCTTCGGTAGAGCCCGCCATTTCCTCTACAAGGGCAGCGTTTTTCTGTGTGGTCTGGTCCATATGAGTCACAGCTTCTGCCACCTGTGCCACACCGTTGCTTTGTTCGCCGCTGGCATGGCTGATATCGGTGATGAGCTGGGTGACCTTCTGAATTTCCGTGATGGCTTGCTCCATGGTTTCACCCGCGTGGGCGGCCTGGATGTTGCCTTCGTGGATTTCAGCCACGCTGTGGCTGATGAGCTGCTTGATCTCCTTGGCAGCATCAGCGCTGCGGCCAGCCAATGCACGCACCTCACTGGCCACCACGGCAAAGCCTCGGCCATGCTCTCCAGCACGTGCGGCTTCGACCGCTGCATTCAATGCCAGGATATTGGTCTGAAAGGCAATGCCATCAATGACACCGATGATGTCGGCGATCTTCTTGCTGCTGGCATCAATGCCCTGCATGGTGTGCACGACTTTGCGCACAGCCTCACCCCCTTCGGTGACCACGCGCTGGGCTTCGCGTGTGCGATGGTCTGCAGACTGGGCATGGTCGGCGTTGTGCGCCACGGTCGAACCTAGCTCTTCCATGGCCGCTGCAGTTTCTTCCAGCGCGCTGGCTTCGCTTTCGGTGCGTGTGGCCAGGTCTTGATTGGCCTGTGCAATTTCTGCACTGGCAAGCGCCACGCTGTGGGCTTGCTCATTGACGGAGCGCACCACGCGGGTCAGACCTGCACTGGTGTTGTTCATGGCTTCCAGCAGATGGCCAATCTCGTCTTTGCGGTCACTGTGTATTTGCACGGTGAGGTCGCCTTCAGCAATGGCATCAGCCATGCGGCTGGCTTCATTGAGTGGACGCACGATCATGCGGCGAATTAGCCAGAACCACACAGCAGCCAACACCAGCACAGCGCCCAGCCCCATGGCCGCGAACTTGACAATGAGGGACTGCGTTTCAGCCGTAAATTCATCGGTGTATGCGCTGGAGGCAAACACCCAGTTCCACGGGGCATAGTGGCCAAATACGGCCAGCTTGTCGCGGGCAGCGCTTTCTCCCGGGTTGATCCAGGGATAGCGGATAGCACCCTGCTTTAGATCCAGCATTTCTCGGATGAACAAGTGACCATTGCTGTCCTTGGACTCCAAGATGTTGCCGCCTTCTTGTGCAGGATGCACCACCAGCTGACCGCGCTGCGGGCCGTTGTCTGCGCGAAGCACGAAGTAGTAACCGCTCTGACCTACCTTCAAAGCCCGGATAGAGGCTTTGAGGTTATCCAGCAGTTCTGAAAAATCCTGACCCACAAAGACGATGCCCACGGTTTTTCCACCTGCATCTTTCAGTGGTCGGTAGTGCGTCATGTACTGGCGGCCAAACAGATTAGCCAGCCCCATGTAGCTTTCACCGGCCTGAATGGCTGTGTAGGCTGGGTGGGTTCGATCCAGCAGGGTGCCTACTGCAGTTTCGCCCTGATCACTTTTCAGCGTGGTAGCAATGCGCAGAAAGTCTGCGCTGCCCTGTGCCGCAAACACAGTGGCCACAGCCCCAGTGCTGCGTGTGAAGGTCTGAATGCGGACGTCATTGCCGTTGAGCAACTCACCATCCAGGCTGAGCAAAGGCTCAGTGCCGCTGCTGTCCAGACTGAGCTGCCCCTTCAGGCTGTCTGCCAGGCTGTTGGCTAAGAACTGCGTACGCTGGCGCAGGTCTTTGTCACTGGACTCGATAAAGCGGTGCAGCATTTGAATGCCTTGCTGCATTTCACTTTGCATTTTGGATTGCAGCGACTGACTAACGCCCCACGCGATGCCTAAAACCAGCAGGCCCAAAATGGCAGCCACCCAGACAAAATTGGTAATTGCCAGCTTGGCACCCAAACCCTGGTTGCGCCAAAAACGTTGACCGATATGCATCGGGGCATCTCCTTCACGGCTTTTGGGCCGCTGTTGCTTTTGCACAAGTGTGGATACCGCGCTGCGGCATTCCCAGCGCATGCATCTGTGCGGATGCATGCGGATCAAGCGCTAGCTTGATGGATCATGGCTGGAGCGTAGCGATCCTCTGCCCTTGCCGAATTGATGAAAATCAAGCGGTAACCAAATGTTGCTTTATATACAGGCAGTGTTTGCATGCCCGCTGGAATGCCCGCCTTGCGATTTGCTTGATTGCATGAGCGCCAGTCCTAACACCGGCCATCTGCCCTTTTTTGGTGCGGCGACGCACATAGCGATGCCCCAAAGCACACGCTGCGCGCCACTGTGCGCGGTAACCCAGGGAAAGCAGCACCAACAAAAAAGGCATCGCATGTATGCAATGCCTTAAGGAGTGAAAACTGGCTTCAATCGTTTATCTATATGGCTTCGAACGCTATCCAAAACTGGGTGCAGAGCCTGCCGCGACTGCCTCCACACCCACGCGGTTACTGCCCGCATCCTTGGCCTGGCACAGCAAGACATCCGCACGATGCAAACCCTGTTGCAAAGAATCGTTCTCTCTGACCATGGCCAGCCCAAAGCTCGCTGTCAGTTGCTCCCCATTCGCAACCGTGCCGCCCCAGCTTTGCTGACGCATGCTGTGGGTAATGCGCTGTATCAGTGCCTGAGCGTTGTCCATGTCGATGTCACGCAAAGCCATTCCAAACTCTTCACCGCCGATGCGCGCCACATGATCGCCTTCGCGAACGCTGGACTGCAGCAACTGGGCAAAGCTGCGCAACACCTCGTTGCCAACGGTAGTGCCAAACTGGTTGTTGATGCGCTGGAAATTATCCAGATCGCACAGAACCAGCACACTGATTTGCTGTGTCGCGGGGTGGCTGCCGCACACGGCATCAAATGCGCGGCGGCTGAGCAGGCCCGTCAACGCATCACGGTCAAGGCCTGTGCACAGCACGGGCAGGCCATCAGTCAGCGTGCAGCCCACCATTGCGGCCACCAGCAAGCCCCCACTCAGAGGAATAAGGAGACTCCACATCCACGCAGCAACCTGGCTAGATATGGCCTCGGCATTCAGCCACGGACTGCACAGCACCAGCGCGCTGATGGCGGTGTAAACCAGCAGCAGCATGCGCTCCATTCGGTGGCGCGAAGCCAAACTCCACGTCACAGGCAGAACATGACCTAGGATCAATGCCAGCCCCAGTGCAGCCACAACCCAGTGGCCGTGTGCAGAAGGGCTGATCAGCATGAAGTACCACGCACCCACCGCCATTACCCCTGCGCCCGCAGCGACCCAGATCACTTGCACACGCCGCCCAAAGCGCATGGCGACAGACTGCGCCACAGCCACAGCCGCTGCGCCACTGAGTAAGCCCATGTGCACATGCTCCCCCCAGCCCGCCTGTGCTCCCCACAGCGCATAGACAGCTTGGGCACATCCGGCCAGCAGCAAGCCACCAGCTAAACAGAGCAAGTTAAGGTGCTTGCGGTGGTAATGCCAGACGATGCCGCTTATGGCAGCCATCAGCGCCAGCAAGATGGACGCTGCAAAAGGCAAATAGATAGGGGCCATCAGACTCTGGAGAAAAATACGGGCACGACCATTGCACCCAGACAGGCATATTTGTATTTCAATACCGCTGTTACACCAGCCTACACCTGCACGGCGAAAACCAACGCCAGACAAAAGCGCAAACACTGCATTTCGGACAAGTTCTGACAATCGATTCCGTAAATTTCTGAGCTGTGGCAATGGTTCACTCAACAGACCATCAGCAATTGAGCACAGTAACTGTCTGTAGATATCCACGTCACCCAGATGGCTGGCTTGCCGCATGACCGTGCATTGAGTGAAGGCACGATGGCAAGAAATACCACCCAAATGCTGTCGTCTGCACCCTTGTGAAGCATCGCAAGCCGTGCCACATTCACGGCGTACGCTTTGTATCCATCTTTTGAGGAGCTGCCATGACCACACAGGCCACCGTCAATCTCGACAAACTGCGCAATGCAGTTCAGCAGTTTGGAGCAATGAGCTTTACGACCTCACAAGTCGCAACGGACTATCACCGGGGTGAAAACAGCGTGAGTGACAGCGACGTCCAGCACTTTGATGGACTTTTGCATCGCCATGCAGCGTTACTAGGTATCGCACCGCAACCCTCTAGTGCAGGGGGAGATACGGTATGGCAAGCACTGTAGCAATCCGAAAAACCTGATTTCTCAGCACGTCACAGTACGTGCTTTTTGCGCCTGCTGGCGCAATTGGGGCTACTGAGATGCGGCAGAAGATGCGGGTTCCTGCGATTGCCACAAAGGCTGCAGTCGCAACAGCTCTGCATCAAAGCGCTTGTGAACACGCTGCACTTGTCCGTTTTGTTCATCCATCAGTGCGCGCTGCTCCTGCTGAGCGTCCTCTACATCCTGCACGGCAATACGCAGACGCGCAGGCAGCTTGGAGTGATCGTTGCCGTAAAACTCCAGCTCTTGCTGGAGTTTTCGCTTTTCCTGCACCAACTCTTGCATTCGAGCCTGAGCCAGAACCTTTTGTTCTTGCACTTGTATCAGGGCATCACGCCGCGCAACATCATGACTTTCACGACGCGGATAGCGGGTGAGCAACACGGCATCGCGACGGCGCTGCTCTTGCACGCGCTGCTGCATCTGCAGCTCATTGCGCCGCTGCTCCAAGCGCTGCGACATTTCTACTTCGGACATTGCCGGGCCGACACGACTGCGCTCAATGCCTGTGGGCCCCAGGACACGCTGCTCACGGTCAGCACACTGGGCAATCGGACGGTCCGCGGTGATGCGCAGCCCCGAGGCATCCACACACGTGTAGATGCCAGCGGCATATGACGGCTGCGAGATCGCCAATACGGCCAGCGCAATCTTGCAAAGGACAAAAGACCTAATGTGTGATGCCAACCGCATGCCGTAATATTTTTTAGTCGTTCACTCCATAGCGTTGGCGGTATGCCAGCACACTTTTGTGGTGCTGCTCCATCTCGCCTTCACCCCCCCGCGATCCCAAATACGCCAGCAAATCTGCCAAATTAGCAATGTTGCAAACTTGCAGGCCCAGTTGGTTACGCACATATTGCACTGCGCTGTGATCAACGTCTTTGCCATTCTCTGTGGCTTTCTCTTGGCGGTCTAGTGCAATTGCCACGGCGTGTGGCGTAGCCCCCGCAGCCTTGATCAAGGCAATAGACTCGCGCGCCGCCGTGCCTGCACTCATCACATCGTCGATGATGAGCACACGGCCTTGAATGGGAGCCCCCACCAAAGTGCCGCCCTCCCCATGGTCCTTGGCTTCTTTGCGGTTGTATGCAAAGGGAACGTTTCTACCCAGGCGGGCCAGCTCGACTGCCACAGTCGCAGCCAGCGGAATACCTTTGTAGGCAGGCCCAAAGACCATATCGAACTCCATGCCGCTGGCCACAATGGCTTTTGCATAAAATTCCGCCAAGCGGGCCATCTTGGCTCCGTCATCGAACAAGCCAGCGTTAAAGAAATAAGGGCTCATACGCCCAGCCTTGGTCTTGAATTCGCCAAAACGCAGCACCCCTGCGTCTACGGCAAACTGCACAAACTCTTGCGCCAGACGATTGTTTTGGTCTTGTTGCGCGTTATTGATTGACATGGATTCTTCCCTTTTCAAATTGACCAGCCTCAACCTCAACGGCATCCGCTCTGCCGCATCCAAAGGTGTGGAGGAATGGATTGCGGCCACTGGCCCGGATTGTATTTGCGTGCAGGAGGTGAAGGCGCAGGCTGCGGATATAGAAGGTAAATTTGACAGCCTGGCCGGAATGCGCGGCATCTTTCATTTTGCACAAAAGAAGGGCTACTCCGGAGTCGGCATCTACAGTCGCCATGAGCCCAGCGACGTGGTTGTCGGCTTTGACCCCGAGGAATTTGATGCGGAAGGCCGTTATGTGGAAGCCCGCTTTGATACGCCACAGCGCAAGTTTTCCATCATCAGTAGCTACTTCCCCAGTGGCTCATCAGGGGAGGAGCGTCAGTGCGCCAAATTTCGCTTTCTTGCCAAAATGCATACGCATTTGATGCGCATGAAAGGTGAGCGTGAATTTGTACTGTGCGGTGATATCAATATCGCTCACCGCAAGGAAGATCTGAAAAACTGGCGCAGCAACCAAAAGAACAGCGGTTTCACCCCAGAAGAACGTGCCTGGATGGACATGCTGCTGGCGGCCAACGACATGGGTGGTCTCCAAGACGTCTACCGCTGCCTGCAGCCCGACACCACCGATGAGTGCTACACATGGTGGAGCAACCGTGGCCAAGCCTATGCCAACAACGTGGGGTGGCGCTTGGACTACCACCTGGCAACACCTGCTATTGCAGCGCTTGCGCGCTCAGAGTCCATCTATAAAGGCCAGAAATTCTCGGACCATGCTCCAGTGACGATAGGGTATGAGATGAAGCTGTGAGTGTGCCGCCGATGAAGCCAACGCAGTAATGCACAGAAATTTCGTATCCGAATCGAGCCGCACCTGCGGCTCTTTTTATTTTTCTACGGCGATTGCATTTAATTGCTGCTGAATTTTGTGCTGGACTTGACGCACATAACGTCCACTGATGGAGGCAGACATGGCTCGAATCGGTATCAGCAGCTTTTCCCCAACCCCGTCGACCAACACAAACTCGGGACGGCCGCTACGCCTTTCTGTGTACATCAAGCCTGCGTAGTTCACCTCTCCAAAAACAATATGCAGACGCACACAATCATCAAAGAATTGGGCCAATGCCCTCTGATGCTTTTCTTGCAGGCCTGGGCCTTTGGCCAGGTCCTCAAGCGTCCAGCCCTTTCCGTCCTCCGCCGAGATTTTTTCGGTCACCAGGCCTAAACCCGAAGAAGTTGCCACCAGTCCATAAGGAATTTCTACAGGGAAAATATAATTATTTTCCCTGTAATGATTCTTGCAAAGTTGTAGATATTGCAAAATTTCGCGACGAAACTGGCGATAAATGCCTTGGTATAAATTTCTTTTTATTTTACCGTGCTTCAAAAAGCCACCATCATCAGCCACTAATTCCGGTTTAATAACCTTTATTATTTTCTCTTCGCAGAACGGGTGCTGATAAACATTCTTAATGGTGCCTTGACCTATTTTTTCAAGATCATTCAGCTCAAAAAATTGATCAGTTGATTTCATTTTTATCTTTAAAACGAATCATCGTATAAAGCAAGCACATCATCAATATGAAGAAATTATATTCTCTAGCATTCCAAAGAGATGCATTCACCATACTATCCACTAAAAATATAGCAATAAACCCCATCATTAACGGCCTATATTTCCCACCTTGCCAACCCGCCCAACAAAGCGTAGAGATAAGTAGTAAAAATAAAATCAAACCAACTATTCCAAGTTCGACAGCAAAGAAAATGAATTGATTGTGAGGCGTTGTATCTCCCACCTGACACCAGACTGGCTCAGGTGCTTTCTCACACCACTTAATTCCATGACTCCCCAAGCCCCAGCCTAGAATAGGTCGCTCTTGCACCAGCTCTAGAGACTTCATCCACATATACCAACGAGCCCCAATACTTGAAAAAGTTGGTAGCTCTCCTCGACTATTTTGCTCGAAAATCAACTGGGTTTCGCTAATAGCCAATTCATAACGTTCTTGCACTCGTGATGAAGTACTAAACGCAACAAGACTGGCAAGCACGATAGCGATCACACCCAACCAAGACCATTTCTTTGGAAGAGCAAAAACAATATACAAAATAATTCCAGCAAGCAGTACAACATAACCTGTGCGCCCACTAGACAAATACATTATTGAAATAATTGCCAACCCTGTGACAATAATCCAAAACCATTTTCTCCACCGAATCTCATTAGTAAATATAAAGAATATTCCCTGCAATGCAAAAAAAGACATCATTATGTTTTGTGTAATGTAATTACCAAAAACCGTATGATCCACTCCCCATCCTTGGTTCTTGGTCACCGACCAAGGCACTTCAAACCATATATTCAAATAGGTAGAAATCAACACAAAAAACATACCTACAGGAAATGCAAAAAACGCATATTCCCTAGCTCTTTTGTTCAGAAGAATTGCTATCAAAAATACGCCAAAAAACAATTTTGAATATTTATTGAAATTTGTTCCAAGCGCGTCGTCCCATGTGGAAAGACTATAAATAGAACCAACACACACCCAAAAGAACAAGGCCAGCAACGCCCACACCAAGGGCTCTCTCCACAAAGAATCTCTTTTTCTCCAAACTGATCCACTAAGCAGAGCAGTTAATACAGTGAGCGCCAGCGATGCATTGTGCGCGGCCAACGAAAATGGCAAAAACAAGAATGCCAAAACCAAAAAAAAGATGCTACTTTTTTCTATGTTCGATTTAAACTTATAAGAATCCAACATCAAATACTTTCTCAGGAAATTCCAACGCCGAAAATATGCATAAAATCTCGCATGGAATTGCCTATTTTTTTTATCAATCTTGACAGAGACACAGAGCGAAGAGAACTGCTGCAGCAGCAGTTTAAAGCTTTATCTTTGCAGGGCCGCCGTCTCGATGCCGTTTGGTGGGCGAATCTCTCAGAAGAAGAACAAGCACGCTGGTATAGCCCTGCACTGAACGCCAAGCAATACTACAAACCGCTGGTGAACGGCGAAAAGGGTTGCTACGCCAGCCACATCAAAGCATGGCAGCAACTGCTAGAGAGTGATGCACCTGCGATGGTGGTCTTGGAAGACGACGTTCAATTGCTCACAGACTTTGGAGCAGCCATCCAGGCGATTGCCCAGCTGGGACAAGGCTGGGACATGATCAAGCTGATTGGCCGACCCAAAGAAAAAATAAAAGCAGAGCGCCAGTTAACACCTACGCACAGACTGATCCAATATCAACGCGTTCCCAGCTCCACGGCGGGCTATGTTATCAGCCGTGCTGGTGCCCAAAAGTTACTGTCTAGCCGCGTCCCCTTTGGCCGCCCGGTAGATGTAGATATCCGATTTTGGTTTGAGAACGGCTTGCAGGTGTTTGGCGTCTACCCTTCTGTGCTGGGTTTGGATGAACTGAGCGAGGTCAGTAGCATCTGGGCACAGCGTGAGCGCACATCCGCTACACAGCGCGTTCGCAAGTTATGGATGAAGGTGCAGCTGTTCACAGGCAACGTAATGTCACGCTCGCCCAAGCTGCCAAAGCATTGATCGTCTTTTCGGTCGAAGAATAAAAATTGCAGACCACTTACGTGGTAGCGGCCAAAAGCGCCTGGTATTGGGTCCACATGTGCTCGCGCCCATAGGCATGGAACGCCTTGGCCCGCGCTGCAAGACCCAGTTGCTCCGCTCTTGAAGGGTTTTGCAGCAAAAATTGCAATGCTGCAGCCAATTCTTGGACATCTTCATGAGGCACAACCAACCCATCGACATCGTGCACCAAGGCTTCCTTTGCCCCGAGAACATTGGAAGTAATGCAGGCGCACGCAGCGGCCATGCCTTCGACCAGCGCCAGTGGCATGCCTTCCCAATGCGTCGAAAGAACAAAGATCTGCACGGCTGCCAGCCTCTGCGGCAAATCTGAGACATTGCCCAAGAAAATCACCTGCTCTTGCAGACCCAGCTTGGCCACCAAGCTTTCCACCTTGTGGCGCAAACGCTTGCTCCCCCCACCCGCCAAATACAGCTTGGGGGTGAGGCCTTGGTTACGCAGAACCTGCAAAGCCTGAACAAGGCTGGCATGGTCTTTTTGTCGCGCAAAACGCGATGCCATCAAGATGGCAGGCTCCCGCGAAGACCAGTCAGCTGGAAGCAGTGTTTCCGGAAACTTTCGCAAATCAATGCCATTCGGAATGGCCATGCATTTATCTGCTGGAAAACCCAGCTCAATGAGCCGTGTCCTGACCCCTTCAGAGACACCAATGTGCGCTGTCGTCCAAGGGGACAGTGCCAACGCCTGCTTCAGCCTGCGAGGCGTGTAGCGCTCATAAGCGTTGTGCTCCACATGAAAAATGCGCGGCACGCCTTCCGCAGCCGCTGCTTGGCGCCCCCATATGTGGTCGCTGAAACCATGGGCAAACACCACATCCGGCTTCCACGCACGGATCAGCTTGCGCAACTCCCAAACAGTCATGGCGTGCAGCCAGTTAGAAACCACCTGCACAGTCAAGCCCTGGTCACGCAGCGCCTGAACGCGCTGGGCATCTGTATTGCGCTTGCGTCGAAGAACAAGCATGACCTCCATGCCTGGCGTGTTTTTCGCTGCCATACAAAGATCGACAGCAACTTGCGTTGCCCCCGAAAAGCCGCCAGTCACGAAGTGAAGAATGCGCATACGCTGACCTCAAAAAAGAAGGGCTTCGCAGGGAAGCCCTTGGGTTGCCAACGCCGCGTATCAATGGCCTGCAGCAAACACCTCGCCGGCCTTCAGCTTGAAAGTGGTGCCGCAGTAAGGGCACTTGCCTTCACCACTGTGGGCCACATCGATGTAGACCTTGGGGTGGCTGTTCCACAGCTTCATATCAGCCTTCGGGCTGGGGCAGTAAACACCGCCTTGCTGGTTCAGGTCTTTGGCAGCCAGTTCGACAACGGCAGTAGTGCTCATGGTGGGCGTCTCTCTCACAGGTGGAGGCAGCCCGTACATGCAGGCTGCTTGAACTTTAAATCAAGGCCAGCCGACACCCGGCTGGACCTCTGTTGTGAGAGATTTTAAAGGCCTCAGGCCGCCGTTGTACTACTGTCCGCAATAGTAGGTTCAGATTTAGAGGGGCGCTCCAGCGCCCACTTCACCAACCGGCCATGCACAAACTCGCAGGTGACGTAGGAGTCGCTCCCATCCGTCCAGCGATAGATCTCAGGATCTTTGCCTTCCTCAGACATGAGCACGCCCAGTGAGCGGGTCATGGCCACCACGTGCATCAGGTTTACTTTAGGTTTGAGCTTGGCGTTCAGCATCACGGCACTGCCCACATAGCCAATCGGGCGCTGAGAGGCGCGCCGCATGACGGTCATCAAGCGGGTGAAGTGCAGCAGCAGCCACATCAAGATGCCACCGCCTATTGCGGCGACGCCCTTCCATCCCATCGAATCAAAAGCGACATACAGCATGATCGCCAGCCCCAAGGGCACTACAACGTTGCGAAAATTCATGGGCGTATTGTCATATGGACACACCAGCCGCCGCCTGCGGGCAGTGCGTATATTGGCTTTGAGCAACCCGCTGACCAAAAAACATGTTTGTCCACAAGCATTTAGTTGATGGCGCGCACCACATTGATGGCTTCATCCACGCGCTCAACAGGGTGGATGGTCAAGCCAGGAATGGCTTTTTTTGGCACATTGGCCTTGGGCACGACAGCCACTGTAAAGCCCAGCTTGGCAGCTTCTTTGAGGCGATCTTGCCCACGGGGGGCGGGTCGCACTTCGCCCGCCAAGCCCACTTCGCCAAAAGCAAAAAAGCCCTTGGGCAAAGGCTTGCCGCGCAGGCTGGAGGTAATGGACAGCATGACGGCCAAATCGGCTGCTGGCTCATTGATGCGCACGCCGCCCACGGCGTTCACAAACACATCCTGGTCCGCACAGGCCACGCCCGCATGGCGGTTCAGTACCGCCAGCAGCATGGCCAGTCGGTCTTTGTCCAGCCCCACAGACAAGCGGCGCGCTGCCGGGCCGGCGCTGTCTACCAGCGCTTGAATCTCGACCAGCAGCGGGCGCGTGCCCTCCAGCGTCACCATCACGCAACTGCCGGGCACGGGTTCTGAGTGCTGGCTCAAGAAAATGGCGCTGGGGTTGCTTACGCCCTTCAGGCCCTTTTCGGTCATGGCAAACACGCCAATCTCGTTGACGGCACCAAAACGGTTTTTGATAGCGCGAATCAGGCGGTGCGGGCTGTGCGTGTCGCCCTCAAAGTACAGCACGGTATCGACCATGTGCTCCAGCACGCGCGGGCCCGCCAAGGCGCCCTCTTTGGTGACGTGGCCCACCAAGATCACGGTCACGCCCGTGCTTTTGGCCATACGCGTCAAGTGCGCAGCGCATTCGCGCACCTGCGCGACCGAACCGGGGGCGCTGGTGAGCTGGTCGGAATACGTGGTCTGGATGGAGTCGATCACCACGACGGCAGGCTGCGTAGCCTCCACCGTAGCCAAAATCTTTTCGAGCTGAATCTCAGCCAGCAAATTTACCTGACTGCCATCAATGCCCAGCCGGCGTGAACGCAGCGCCACCTGCGCGCCGCTTTCTTCGCCCGTCACATACAGCGTGGGCAAGCCAGCGCGGTGCAGCGCATCCATGGCCTGCAGCAACAGCGTGGATTTGCCAATCCCGGGGTCGCCACCAATCAGCACTACGCCACCTTCCACCACGCCGCCGCCCAGCACACGGTCCAGCTCTTCAATGCCGCTGGGGGTGCGGGCCACGTCTTGCGCTTCGATGGCGGACAAGGGCGTCACCGGTTGTGCATTGGCCAACCCTGCGTAGCCCTGTGGAGAGCTGAGGCGGTTTTTACCCCCCGATGCGGCCTCAGGCACACTTTCGATCAGGCTGTTCCACGCGCCGCAGTTGGGGCACTTGCCCAGCCAGCGCGGGGTGCTGCCGCCGCATGCGTTGCAGGTGTAAATGGTTTTGTCTTTGGCCATGGCAGGACTATATCGGTGCAGCTTGTCACCGTTGCCAATGCCTGTGAAATTCCATAAAACAAGAGCTACCAGCGCTTTATAGCACTTGTTTTCAAATATAAAAGCATTTGAAAACTATACATATCAAGCGTTAGTAGCTCTCATTTTTAATGAAAGCTTTGTGATTTATGAGTGCTTATTTGCGCAGCACGTCTTCATCGCTGACCACAGGCACGCGAGGGGCAACAGCGCACATCAGCTCATAGCCCACCGTGCCAGCGGCGGCGGCCACCTCGTCAATGCTCAGCAAAGTGCCCGTGCTGGGGCTGCGGCCCCACAGCACCACTTCGCTGCCCACGCCAGCTTCTGGCGCCGGGGTCAAATCCACGCAGATCATGTCCATGCTCACGCGGCCCAGTAACCGGGTGCGTACGCCGTTGACCAGCACAGGTGTGTCCGTGCCGCAATGGCGGGGGTAGCCGTCGGCATAGCCACAGGCGATCACGCCCAGCTTCATGGGCCCATCCGCAGTAAAGGCAGAGCCATAACCCACGGTATCGCCCGCTTTGAGGTTTTGCACACCAATCACCTTGGTGGACAGCGTCATGGCTGGCAGCAGGCCCCAGTCCTGCGCCGTGCGCTGCGGATAGTCTGGCGCGCTGCCGTACAGCACGATGCCAGGGCGCACCCAGTCATT
Organism: Comamonas avium; assembly: GCF_014836675.1. Taxonomy (GTDB): domain Bacteria; phylum Pseudomonadota; class Gammaproteobacteria; order Burkholderiales; family Burkholderiaceae_C; genus Comamonas; species Comamonas avium. Next base: position 336,377 of record NZ_JACSQK010000002.1, on the reverse strand, counting down.
GCGGGCCCGCTCATCGCTCCCAAAAATGAGGGCGCCTGCGCTGTTGCAGGCGCTGCGTTCGCCCGGTAGGTCTTCGGTCACTTGCATGAATACTTCCAGCTGGTGCGCAATGCCGCGCGGGCCATCCGCATCACTGAAGTGGGTGACAAAAGAAATCTCTTCCACCTGCGGCAAGGCATTAAGGCGCGCATAGGCACTGCGAAAACGCTCTGGCGTAAAGCCCAGGCGATTCATGCCACTGTTCATCTTCAAGAACACACGGTGCGGAATTTGCGTTTTGTGCGCCGCCAGCCAATCAATCTGCTCATCGCAGTGCACGGTGTGCCAGACACCCAGGCGAGAGCACAGCTCCAGATCACGCAGCTCAAACACGCCCTCCAGCAGCAAGATGGGGCCGCGCCAGTCCAGGCGACGCAGGCGCTGCGCCTCCTCCAGCTCCAGCACCGCAAAGCCGTCTGCCGCACGCATACCTTCAAAAGCGCGCTCAATGCCATGGCCGTAGGCATTGGCCTTGGTCACGCACATGAGCTTGGCGTCTGGCGCTGCGCTGCGAACCCGTTGCAGGTTGTGGCGAATCGCTTGAGGATGGATGGTGGCAAGAATGGGGCGCGGCATGACAAATCACAATCGAGAGCAAACAGCGGCCATTCTGGCACCAGTGTTCGAAGTGTGCGTGATATAACCGCCACTCCTTTCGCCATCGGGACAATCATTTCCGTGCGCCTGTCCCTGAGGGCAGGTGTGCGCACAGCATTTCATGAAGCGCGGTTTCTACACCATCATGTCAGCGCAGTTTTTCAGCTCGCTGGCCGATAACGCCCTGTTCGTCACCGCTGTAGAGCTGTTACGTACGGGCGGAGCCCCCGAGTGGCAAAGTGCCGCTCTGGTTCCCATGTTCGCGCTGTTTTACGTCGTGCTGGCCCCTTTTGTGGGGGCCTTTGCCGATGCCTTGCCCAAAGGGCGGGTGATGTTCATCAGCAATGCCATCAAGGTGCTGGGCTGCCTGCTGATGCTGTTTGGCCACCACCCGCTGCTAGCCTATGCCGTGGTCGGTCTGGGTGCTGCAGCGTATTCCCCGGCCAAATACGGCATCTTGACCGAGCTGCTCCCCGCTTCCCAGCTGGTCAAGGCGAATGGCTGGATTGAGGGGCTGACCATCACCTCCATCATCTTGGGCGTGCTGCTGGGCGGCCAGTTGGTTGGCCCGGCCATTTCCTCGCACTTGCTGGCCTTGCACATTCCCGGCGTTAACAACGCTGCCGAAGCGGCCATTGGCGTGCTTATTTTTGTCTACGCTCTGGCAGCGGCCTTCAATCTGCGCATTCCACGCACCTCTGCCCCCCTGGTGCCCTTGAGCCAAGACTCCCAGAAAAGCAACTTTCGCAATGCGCTGGCGCTGCTGCCTGATTTCTGGGATTGCAACCGCCGCCTGTGGAAAGACAAGCTGGGCCAGATCTCTCTGTCCACCACTACGCTGTTTTGGGGCGTCTCGGGCAATCTGCGCTACATCGTGCTGGCCTGGGCGGCAGTGGCCTTGGGCTACAGCACCACACAAGCTTCAGCGCTGGTGGGCGTGGTCGCCATTGGCACTGCGGTGGGGGCCGTGCTGGCGTCCATGCGCATGAAGCTGCAGCACGCCACACGTGTGATACCAATGGGTATCGCCATGGGCCTGCTGGTTATTTGCATGAACTTCATCGGTCACCTGTGGATTGCCGTTCCGTTCCTGATCGTGCTGGGCGGCCTGGGGGGTTATCTGGTCGTTCCCATGAACGCATTGCTTCAGCACCGCGGCCACAGCCTGATGGGTGCGGGCCGCTCGATTGCGGTGCAAAACTTCAACGAGCAAGCATGTATTTTGGGCCTGGGCGCGCTGTACAGCCTGAGCACCATGTGGGGTGTTTCCGCCTACGGAGCCATCACCGGTTTTGGCGCAATTGTGGCAGCCACCATGTGGCTGATTGGCCGCTGGTACCTGCACAATTGCCGCAAACATGGCAGCGAAGTGCGCCGCTTGCTAGACATTGCGCGCAAAGACCACCACTAAAACAAAAGACTATATCCATAGCATCCGGCGCAGGCACCACCTGCGCCGGAGCCATTTTTGACATGCATTTCTCTTTGCCTTATTTCTCGCTGCTGTTCAATGCCATGGTCTGGGGCCTGGCTTGGTGGCCCTTTCAGACCATGCATGCCGCGGGCCTGGTGGCCCCATGGGCCACCAGCATGATCTACAGCCTGCTGACCGTGATCACCGTGGTGTGGATGCGCAGCAGCCTGCACGCATTTCTGACCCACCGCACGCTGTGGCTGCTGGCCTTGTCCTCGGGCTTGACCAATGTGTCCTTCAACATGGCAGCCTCCACCGGCGATGTGGTGCGCGTGATCTTGCTGTTCTATCTCATGCCCGCATGGACCGTGCTGCTGGCCTGGCGCTTTCTGGGTGAGCGCCCAACCCGTGCAGGCTTGCTGCGCCTGGTTCTGGCCTTCAGCGGCATGGCTTTAGTGATCGTGCCCGAAGGCGCCAGCCTGCACAGCCTGACGGCCGGCATTGGCCTGTCCGAATACCTGGCCGTGTTTGGTGGCCTGTGCTTTGCCTGCACCAATGTCATCTTGCGCCGCAGCTTTCACGCACCCAGCATGGCGCGGGTGCTGGCCATGTTCATTGGCTGCATGTGTGTGGGCCTGGCCACAGCCAGCCTCGGCTATGTCACGGGCTACTTTCCTGCCGTGCCTGCGCCCGATGTCGTCTGGGTCTCTTGCGCGCTGGGCATGGCCGTTTTTGTGGCCATCGGCTCGTGGGCGCTGCAGTACGGCGCTGCGCGTGTACCGACCAGCACCACGTCGCTGATCATGCTGTCTGAAGTCCTGTTTGCCAGCGGCTCGGCGTGGCTGCTGGGCGCCACCGAGTTGACGCCTCGCATGCTGCTGGGTGGCCTGCTCATCATCTCCGGGGCCTTGATGGCCGTGCTGCAGAGCAATAAACGCTGAGCCTGCACCCCATCCAAAAACCCCGCCAGGCTAGCTGTGCGGAGTTTTTGGATCTAACTGGTGCGGCTAAGGCTTGGTGGCCTGCGCAGCGTCAGCAGGCCCAGGGATGGGCTCCATCACTTGCACATGCACCTCGGGTTTGTTGTGTGCCGTATAGGTGCCATACCCCATACCGCTGAGCAACACCACGACACCCAGTGCCAAAACAAAAGTTGAGCTTTCAAACAAAGAGCGTAATCCACGGCTCATGGAAACCTCCTTTATTGCGATGAACTACAACAGGTATAAAAAATTTAACGCAAATCACGGTGAAATTCAAATACCACGTGGGTACAACTTCTCTGGTTGTATTGGCATCGCGGTGGCGTGCAAAGCAGCTGTGGTGGCAAGATGCCTGCACCTCTTCTTGCACCGAGTCCACCATGACCAGTTTTTACGACTTTTCAGCAACCAGCATTGACGGCCATAGCCAGGCTTTGTCCAGCTATGAAGGCAAGGTGGTTTTGGTGGTCAACACCGCCAGCGCCTGCGGCTTTACGCCGCAATTTGAGGGCCTGCAGCAATTGCACCAGCGCTATGTCGATCAAGGGCTGGTGATTCTGGGCTTTCCCTGCAACCAGTTTGGCCAGCAAGACAAGGGCAGTGACACTGAAATTGCCAGCTTTTGCCAGCGCAATTACGGTGTGGACTTTCTCATGATGTCCAAGGTGGACGTGAACGGTGCCAGCGCCCATCCGCTCTTTGCATGGCTCAAAGCACAGGCACCGGGCATTCTGGGCACCGAGATGATCAAGTGGAACTTCACCAAGTTCCTGCTGGGGCGCGATGGCCGGGTTCTGCACCGCTACGCCCCCAAGGACACTCCGCAAAGCCTGACGACAGATATTGAGCAGGCCCTGCGCACGCCACAGCCATAAAAAAAGGGCCTTGAAGGCCCTTTTTTTAGTCGTGTGCCACTCAGGCTTTTACTCAGCCTGCTGGCCTTGCAACTGCTTGGCACGGTGCAGCTGACGCTGCACGGCGTGCGGGTTCATGCCGTACATATCGGCAAATGCCTCAATTGACGCAGCACCGCTGCCAGCAAAGGCACGCTGCACAGCTTCGGCCTTGGCGTCTTGCTCTGCCACCTCGTCCAAAGCGGCATCCAGCAGGGTTTGCGTGGCTTCATCACGCACCTGCACCACTTCCAGATAGGCCTCGCGGCTCAGGCCTGAGTCCATGAAAGCCATGCCCATGCGGCGACGCAGCTTGACCTGCAGGTCTTCGCCATCACGGGGCTTCTTGCGCTTGAACACTTCCACCAAGGCGTGGAACACATGCTCCGGTGCCATGGCTTCCACCGGATTGCCTTGCAGATCGTGGCGCGCAGCGCCCGAAGCCACCGCATTCAGATAGCGGGTCGAGCGGGTGTGGATCGCCATGGCAACCTTCAGCCCCGCCTTGTCCAGCGCCTCACCGTGCAAAGCCAGCAGGTCTTGGTATGTCCCGCGCTTGAGTGGCTGCACGGTGGCACCAAACAGCACGGGGTGCAGTTGTGCCAGCTGGGCCAGCACAGGGTGAACTTCACGCACTGGGCGCGAAGCTGCATTGCCAGCAGGGCGACCACGGCCACCGTGATGGGGAGGACGACGGTCGGCTCGGGCAGGCGCTTGCGCCGGTGCGGCGGGCGCAGCGTTTTCAACGGTGGAGGACACGGGTTCGGTCATGGGCGGTAGGCCAGTGCAAAAAATCAAACACGCGATGATGCCAGCATTGCGCCATCAATGCGAATCGATGGCCTCTTTAGTTGTGCGAAGCAATCGCAGCCAACGCCTCATCGAGCACTTCCACCCAGTGGCGCACAGGCAGTGGCGTTCCACTTTGCAGGTGGGCAATACAACCAATATTGGCCGACAAAATGGCTACAGGTTCAGTCACAGCTTCGTTGAGTGCTCGCAATTTTCGATCACGCAGCGTTTTGGACAATACCGGTTGCAACACCGAGTAAGTGCCTGCCGATCCACAGCACAGGTGGGACTCGGTGCGCGCCGTGGTCAGCTGAAATCCCAGCTTGCCCAAGTTGGCCTCCACCACGCCTTTGAGCTTTTGCGCATGTTGCAAGGTGCACGGCGGGTGGTAAGCCATGGGCTGCTGCACCACCTGCACCTTGCCTTGCAGCTTGGCCGCCAGCTCCGGCAGCAAGGCGGGTAGCAGCTCACTCAAATCCCGTGTCAACGCGCTGATATGGGCCGCTTTGTCAGCATAGGCCGGCTCATGCTGCAGCACATGGCCCCAGTCTTTGACCATGGCACCGCAGCCTGAGGCGTTACTCACAATCGCCTCCACCTCGCCTGCGGCAACAGCGGGCCACCACGCATCGATATTGGCGCGCATCTGGGCTTTGCCGCCCTCGTGGTCATTGAGGTGGTACTTCACGGCACCACAACACTGGCTTTGTGTCACCACCACGGTTTGAATGCCCACCGCATCCAGCACGCGTGCGGTGGCGTAGTTGATGTTGGGCAACATGGCCGGCTGTACACAGCCTTGCTGCAGCAGCACTTTGCGTGCATGGCTGCGGGTGGGCCATGCGCCGTGCTCACTCTTGGGTGGCACTTTGGCTTGAATGCTCTCAGGCAGCCAGCTGCGCACGGATTGCCCCAGCTTCATCGCCGGTGCAAACAAGGGTGACGTCAGGCCTTCCTTGAGCAGCCAGCGCTGCATGCGCTCGCCCACGGGGCGCTGCACCTTTTCGTCCACCACTTTGCGGCCAATGTCCACCAGGTGCCCGTATTGCACGCCGCTGGGGCAGGTGGACTCGCAGTTGCGGCAAGTCAGGCAGCGGTCCAGGTGCATTTGCGTGGCACGCGTGGGCGCCTGCCCTTCCAGCACCTGCTTGATCAGGTAAATACGGCCGCGGGGTCCATCGAGCTCATCGCCCAGAATCTGGTAAGTGGGGCAGGTGGCCGTGCAAAAGCCGCAGTGCACGCACTTGCGCAGAATGGCTTCCGCTTCTTGCCCTTCGGGCGTTCCGAGGTACTCGGGTGCCAAATTGGTTTGCATGGGTGTTGTCTCGTGGGTTTTCTAGATTCTGACCATTGCCGGTGCGCAGCGCTTAGAACAACGCAGAGGTACGCCCGGGATTGAAAATGCCCGCGGGATCAAACGCCTGCTTCAATTGCTGGTGTATCTGCACCACGCCCTGGTTATTTGGGTTGAATATGGCTTCAGCGCTGATCTGCTCTTGGCTTTCAGCTCTGAATAGCAAAGCGCTACCCCCTGCAGCCTGTGCAATCTGGTGCAAGCTGGCACCGGCTGCGCGTGGTGCTTTCACCCAGCGCAAGCCACCGTGCCACTCCACCAGCGGTGCAGCGACGCCCGCAGGCAGCGCCAGCACCGGGGCGGTTTGCGGCACCGACAAGCGCCACAGGCACTCGGTGGCTGTACGCGTGGTGAACCATGGCAATTGCTGTTCACGGCAGGCCTGCCAGTCGCCCGCCGTCTGCGCGCTGTCCAGCCGTACGCCACCCATGCTGCGGCATGCCGCATCCACCGCTGCCACCGCACCACGCAGGCGCACATACAGCGTGTCCACACCAGCGTCTTCTACCCAGCAACTGGCGTTCAGCGGCAAAGGCTGGCCGCCCCACAGGTTCAGGCGCTGCAGAGCCTCGGCTTGCGACACGCCATCAAAGCGCAGCGTGGTTTCTGCAGGCGCAACGGGCAAAACTTTGAGGCTGACTTCCGTGATCAGGCCCAGAGTTCCCCAGCTACCGGCCATGAGCCGCGAGACGTCATAGCCCGCCACATTCTTCATCACCGTGCCACCAAAACGCAGCAGCTCAGCCTTGCCATTGATGATTTCAATGCCCAGAACAAAATCGCGCACGGCACCTGCACTGGCGCGGGCCGGGCCACTCCATCCGGCAGCCACCATGCCACCTACCGTAGCTTGCCTGTTGGTACTGCCGGCAAAGTGGGGGGGCTCAAACGCCAGGCACTGGCCTTGCGCAGCCAGTACGGCCTCCAGCTCTGCTAAAGGTGTGCCAGCCTTGACGGTCACGACCAGTTCGCTGGGCTCATAACTGACGATGCCTGTCAGGCTGCAGGTGTCCACAATGTCGCCTTGCAATTGCATGGCGTGAAAGTCTTTGCTGCCACCCCCGCAAATGCGCAGGGGCGTTTGTTCAGCAATGGCGGCGCGTACGCGCGCTTGAATCTGGTGAAGGGCTGCATCCATGGCTGTAAATCGTAGCGACACCACGGTTTTTTACCAGCTGTCCGGGCGTGAATTTTTTGAATGCCCTGCGTGAATCACGCTGCGCTGCAGCAACAAAAAAACCGCCCCCGAAGGGGCGGTTCAAGCAAACCTCGCAGGCAGTGCGTGCTGCCTGCTGTCTATGCTTAACGGTTGTAGGCAGACTCACCGTGGGTGGTGATGTCCAGGCCTTCGCGCTCAGCATCTTCAGCCACTCGCAGACCCACCAGGATATCTGCGATCTTGAAGCAGACGTAAGAGACCACACCGCACCAGACCATGGTCACGATCACGCTCTTGAACTGCACCCAAACCTGCGCACCCATGGCGAAAGTGTCAGGACTCAGACCACCTGTGCCACCCAGACTTTGCGAGGCAAACACACCCGTCAAGATAGCGCCCAAGATACCGCCCACGCCATGTACGCCGAACACATCACACACGTCGTCAGCCTTGAGCATGCGCTTCAGACCAGACACCCCCCACAGGCACAGAGGGCCAGCAATCAGACCCATCACGATGGAGCCCATGGGGCCCACAAAACCAGCGGCGGGAGTGATGGTGACCAGGCCAGCCACCGCACCGGATGCGGCGCCCAGCATGGAAGCCTTGCCCTTGTGCAGCGACTCCGTCACGATCCAGGCCACGGCAGCAGCGCCAGTTGCCAAGATGGTGTTGATGAACGCCAGACCTGCACCACCGTTAGCAGCACCAGCGGAGCCGGCGTTGAAACCGAACCAGCCCACCCACAGCAGGGATGCCCCCACCATGGTCAGTGTCAGGCTGTGAGGAGGCAGGGCTTCCTTACCGAAGCCGATGCGCTTGCCCACCATGTAGGCACCCACCAGACCAGCCACGGCAGCGTTGATATGCACCACCGTTCCGCCCGCAAAATCGAGCGCGCCATCGGCTGCCAGCAAACCACCGCCCCACACCATGTGGGCCATGGGGATGTAGCTGAAGGTGAACCACAACACCGAGAAAATCATCACGGCAGAGAACTTGATGCGTTCTGCAAATGCACCCACGATCAACGCCACCGTAATCGCAGCAAAGGTCGACTGGAAGGCCACAAACACATACTCAGGAATGGTGGGCAGCATGCCAGACAGCGTGTCGGGCGTGATGCCAGCCAGGAACAGCTTGCTGAAGTCTCCGTAGAACTTGCCTTCGCCACCGAACGTCAGCGAGAAGCCATAAATAGCCCACAGCACAGTGATCAGCGAGAAGATGGTGAACACCTGTGCCAGCACGGACAGCATGTTCTTGGAGCGCACCAGACCGCCATAAAACAAGGCCAGGCCCGGGATGGTCATCAAGATCACCAGCATGGTGGATGTCAGCATCCACGCGGTGTCACCGGAGTCCAGCTTGGCCACTTCTTGCGCGGCGGCAGCCACAGGTGCTGCGGTTTGCACAACGGCTTCTACAACAACAGCTGCAACAGGCGCAGCTTCTTGAGCAAAGGCACCTGCGGCTGTGGCCAAGAGGCCTACGCCGAGCGTGAGTGCAGGGAGCGATTTTTTCATGTCAGTCTCTTGCATTAGGGGTTGCGTTACAGCGCTTCCTTGCCGGTTTCACCGGTGCGGATACGCACGACTTGCTCCAGGTCGTAAACAAAAATCTTGCCGTCGCCGATCTTTCCTGTGCGTGCTGCACCTTCGATGGCTTCGATCACTTGCTCAAGCACGGCATCGTCCACCGCTGCTTCCAGCTTGACCTTGGGCAAAAAATCCACGACGTATTCCGCACCGCGGTACAGCTCGGTATGGCCTTTCTGGCGGCCAAAACCCTTCACCTCGGTCACGGTGATGCCCTGGACCCCAAGCTGCGAGAGGGCTTCGCGCACCTCGTCGAGCTTGAAGGGCTTGATGATGGCTGACACCATTTTCATGAGACGTTCCTCCGGGAAGTGGGAAGTTGTAAAAAGTGTTGTGACAACCCCTTTAAGCAGTTAGCGTGCCAACCAGCGGCATTGAAGCGAGAGTTACAAGCGTCCTACAGTGAGCGCGCGCCACTTGCCGCCAATGCACCAAATCAGTGCAAGTTAGAGCCAGGTTTCTGACGCGCACTTGCACCGGAATAGGGAGGAGACCGTTCATGAGCTTGGCCTGTGTGCAAAGTCGGGCATTGCTGGGACTGCAAGCACCGTCTGTCACCGTGGAAGTCCACCTTGCCAATGGTCTGCCCAGCTTGAGTCTGGTGGGGCTTGCGGACCTTGAAGTCAAAGAGGCCCGCGAACGCGTGCGCTGCGCCATTGCCAACAGCGGGCTGGAGTTTCCCAACAACAAGCGCATCACCGTCAACCTGGCGCCCGCCGACCTTCCGAAAGACTCTGGCCGCTTTGATTTGCCCATAGCGCTGGGCATCCTTGCGGCCAGCGGGCAGATCGATGCCAAAAAACTGCAAGGCTGGGAATTTGCAGGAGAGCTGTCTTTATCGGGTGCGCTTCGGCCTGTGCGCGGGGCGCTTGCTACCAGCTTGGCACTGCAGATGCAGCACGCGGCTGTGCGCTTGGTGCTGCCCATGGAAAGTGCCGCTGAGGCTGCATGCGCCCCTCAGGCTGAGGTCTATGGTGCACAACATCTGCTGGATGTCGTGGCACAGCTACTCCCTTGCACGGCCACACTCGATCCCACCACCAGCGCAGGCTGGCAACGCATGCCAGCGCCCCCCGTCACCGCGCATGCAACGCTTGCCGACATCAGCGATGTCAAGGGCCAGGCATCCGCCAAACGCGCGCTGGAGATTGCGGCGGCCGGCCAGCACGGCGTATTGATGGTGGGGCCTCCCGGCTCTGGCAAATCCATGCTGGCACAGCGCTTTGCCGGATTACTCCCCCCCATGTCTGCACACGAGGCACTGGAGAGCGCCGCCATTGCCAGTTTGTGCGGACGCTTCAAGGCCGACCAATGGGGACTGCGCCGCACAGCCAGCCCCCATCACACCGCCAGCGCTGTGGCTTTGGTGGGCGGCGGCTCGCCACCTAAACCAGGTGAAATTTCATACGCCCACCATGGCACCTTGTTTCTGGATGAATTTCCTGAATTTGCCCGCAACGCTTTAGAAGCCCTGCGCGAGCCCCTGGAGACAGGCCGCATCACCATTGCCCGCGCGGCTCACAGTACAGAATTTCCGGCACAGTTTCAGCTGATCGCCGCAATGAACCCTTGCCCCTGTGGCTTCTGGGGTTCCACCCAACGCGCCTGCCGCTGTACTCCAGACCAGGTGGCGCGCTACCAAGGCAAGCTCAGCGGACCGCTGCTGGACCGGATTGATTTGCACATTGAAGTCGCTGCATTACCTGCGCAGGAGCTGCTGTCCGCCAGCAACGAAGAAAGCAGCACCACCATCCGCAGCCGCATTGTGCAAGCACGTGAGCGCGCCATGGCACGCCAGGCCTGCAGCAACCAGCAATTGCAAGGCGACGCTTTGGATCGATTTTTGCACCTGCAAGACAGTGCACATCAACTGGTGCGCAAGGCAGGAGAGCGCCTGGGCTGGTCTGCCCGCGCCACCCACCGTGCCTTGCGTGTGGCGCGCACCATTGCAGACTTGGCCCACAGCGACACCATTGCCAGCACGCATGTGGCTGAGGCCATGCAATACCGCCGAGCACTGCTGCACACCGCAAAGTAGGCTGCTGCGCAACCCTCATCTTGCGCTGGCAAGCAAGCTGCCGTCCGCCTGACTGGCGCTATGCCTGGGCACGCCCCCCCAGTGGGGAGAGCTTGCCAACCAATGCCCGCAACTGTGGTGACCAGCCCTGTTGCTCAGGGGCCACCAGCCACGTATCGACCACGCCGATCTGGCTGCGCAAAGGCTCAGGCAAGCGCACACAATGAGTGCCAAATCGGCTCTGCTGGGTCTGCATCAGTGCCAGCGGCATCAACGCAAAGCCCATGCCTGCAGCCACACAGCCCAAGATGGCATCCAGCGTGCCCAGCTCCATGATGCGTGTGGACGTGATGCCTTGGCTGGCCAGCAACAATTCAATGCGCTGACGGTAGCTGCAACCCTGCCTGAATGCCAGAAATGGCGTGTGCAGCAGCACTTCTGGCGCGGGCAATGTCTGCATGGGCGCTGGCCCCACCAGCACCAGCTCCTCCTGAAACACGGGTTGCGCCCACCAGCGCGGGTTGGGTGGCTGGCCCGCCACAAAGGCGCAGTCGAGCGCTCCGCGCACCAGATCGTCCAGCAATGCCGCCGTGGGCCCAGTGCGCAACTGCAGGTCAATGTGGGGGTGGGCCTGGTACACCTTGGCCAGCACGCTGGGCAGGCGCAAGGCCGCCGTGCTTTCCATCGCACCTATGCGCAAGCTGCCCGCAGGCGGTACCTCACCCGCAAACAGCGCACAAGTGTCATCGTGGGTCTGCAAAAGGCGCTGCGCCTGAGGCAGCAAGGTATGGCCAGCGGGGGTCAGGCGCACCGGGCCATTGCTGCGCTCCATCAGCTGCACCTTCAGCTCTTCTTCCAGCTTCTTGATGTGTGCTGTCACGTTCGACTGCACGGTGTGCAGCCGCTGTGCGGCGGCACCAAAGCTGCCAGTGCTGCAAACGGCATCAAAAATACGCAGAGATTTAAGTTGCATGGGGCATCAATCACAAAAAAAGATGATGGCATTCATTTTGAATCATTGGACATGATCATGACAAACGCCTAACCTGCCCCATCACTTCAAGGTTCCATGTGATTCGACGCTCTGAATTTCCGCTTTTCTTGACCGGCTTTCTGGCCACACTCAGCGGTGTGGGACTGGCACGCTTTGCCTACACAGCCTTGATGCCAGAGATGGTGCTGGCAGGCTGGTTCACCGGCGAGCAGGTGGCCTATCTGGGGGCAGCCAACCTCTTGGGTTATTTGATTGGCGCGCTGGCTGCTGCGCCGATGGCCGAGCGTTGGGGGGCCGTGCGCGTTCTGGTTGGGTGCTGGTTTGCGGTGGCACTGAGCTTTGCGGCTTGCAGTTTTGATCAACCCATGACCGTGTTCTTTGTCTGGCGCCTGCTGTCAGGCATTGCAGGTGCCACCTTGATGGTGCTGGGCCCCTCGGTCGCCATGTCTGCCACCCCCGTAGAGCGCCGTGCCGCACTGGGCCCACTGATGTTTTGCGGCATTGGAGTGGGTGCCTTGCTGTCGGCCACGCTGGTGCCAGCATTGGCCCAGCAAAGCCTTGGCGCCGTGTGGTGGGGCCTGACGCTGGTGTGCGTGGCCGCACTGTGGTGGGGCTGGCGCAATGCACGCCAGCTGCCCGCCCCCATTCCCATGGTGGTTACGTCGGGTGCGGCCCCTGCTTTGCCAGCCGCCGCTGTGTGGAGCCTGCCCGTCATCTTGGTGTTGGCAGCCTACACCACCGATGCCTTTGGCTTTGTGCCGCACACGGTGTTTTGGGTGGACTATCTGGCACGCGAATTGAATTTGGGCTCCACCTATGCCTCTACACAGTGGGCGTTTTTTGGTTTGGGAGCCGTGGCGGGACCACTGTGCGCATCGCTGTGCGCTACGCGCTGGGGCTGGTGGCGCACCACAGCAGGGGCCTATGCCTTGAAAGCGATGGCCATTGGCATGCCCCTGATCTGGGTGGGCTTTGCCGGGCATGCGGTCTCTGGCTTTATCGTTGGCGCGCTGTCGCCCGGCATGGCAGCCATTACATCGGGCTACCTGATGCAGCTGATTGGTCCGGCACGTCACAAGCGCATGTGGGGCTACGCCACTGCCGCCTTTGCGCTGCTGCAAGCCACCGCAGGCTATCTCATGGCCTATATCTACGCCCACACGGGCAGCTACCGCAGTCTGTTTTTCATGGGCTGCAGCGCCTTGATGCTGGGTGCCGTTCTGATTCTTTTCTCCAAGCAAAAACAGCCTCTAACGTCCCGCTAACGGGCGCTGGAAGCGTTCCTCTTTACAAGACCCAGCATGCAACTTTTTTTAAATACCACCTCACCTTTTGCACGCGTGGCACGTGTGATTGTTCTAGAAAGAGGGTTGGCCGATCGTGTCGATCTGGTCTGGAGCGACCCATGGGGCAACGACCCCGCCCTGCTCGCCACGCACCCCCAGCTGCGCATTCCAGTCCTGGTGACCAGCGATGGCCATGCGATTGCGGAATCGCTGTTGATTGCGCAGTATTTAGACCAGTGTGGCTCTGGCACACCTTTGGTGCCTGCAGAGCAAGCGGCCAGTGTGCTCGCACGCACCAGCGTCGCTTATGGCCTGATGGAAAGCGCATTTAATCTGGTGATTGCGCGCAAGTACGAAGGCGCGCAGGCTGCTGACTCCAGCGTCATGGGGCAACGCCGCCTGGCAGCCCTGGCGCGTGCGCTGCATCGCATCGAAACTTCACTGCCTGCACTGCCCGGCACAGCGCTTTCGCTGGACCAAATCACCACGGCCGTTGCACTGGAATATGTCATGTTCCGGCTGCCCGGCATGCTGCCTGCAGGAACCTCTGCGCAGACACAGCAATGGCTTGCGCAGATACAGCAGCGCCCCAGTTTGATGACTACGGCATTTCATTAATCACGAACACTTCACGCTTGTGGCAGCTTGTTATCCTTCAGAGGTTCACGCTGGCTTACAGCCAGCGCTCTTTGACCCACACCTCTACTGGCTATGAATATTTCTCGACGCACCTGGCTTGCAATGGGCATGTCTCTGGGCCTGACCGCCTGCCTGGGTGGCAGCGCGCCCATTGACGTCATCCGCGACTTCTACATGGCTGTGGCCGCAGGCAACGCTGACAAAGCCACCCAGTACCTAGCGCTCCAGCAGGTCTCTGCCGATGAAATGCGCCTGGTCAAAGCCAAGGTTGAGATGATGGTTGCGCAGGGCAAATCCGTGGTGGATGCCAACAACGGTCTTGCAAAGATTGACATGCTGCAAGAGGACATGGCTGCAGACGGCAACAGCGCCAAAGTCAAAGTGCAAGTGACGTTCAAGAATGACAAAACCAAGAACGAAAGCTTTACGCTGCTCAAGGAAGATGGCCACTGGAAAATCCGCCTTTGATGCTGCGGACTGCGCACAACACCGTCACTTTAGTGGCGGTTTTTTTCTGCACGGCCAGCGTAGCGCAGTTGCCCACCCTGCCGCCACAGGCACAGGCGGGTGATCTGATTTTTCGCACGGGCACTGAAGGTGTCAGCCATGCGGTCATGGCCATCGATCAAGGGCTGTACAGCCATGTCGGCGTCTTGATTGGCAATGCTGCGCGGTGGCAGGTACTGCACGCCACACCTGCAGAGCGCCCATCCAGCCCAGATGCGGTGGTGCTCGATGAGCTGTCCTTTTACCTGCACCCACAGCGAGCCAGTGCCTTTCAAGTCTTTCATGTGCGTGCCGCCAGCGCACAGCAACGCCAGCGTGCGGTAGATTGGGCACTGGCACAAAAAGGCCGGCGCTTTCACATGCTGGACCCTAGCCAGGGCACCTACTGCACCACCTTGGCGTGGGATGCTTGGGCCCACGCAGGCATCACGCTGCCAGTGCAGCGCACGCAGCTTGCACTCCCGCTGCTCAGTGGCACCTACCTGCTGCCCAGTGCGCTGGCAGCATCACCACGACTGCAAGCCCTGCCTGCACAGCCAGCTACCTCAAAGCCCTAAATACTGCTGGCGCACCTGCGCATGGCCCGCCAGTTCGGCCATGGGCCCACTGTGCACAATCTGGCCTTTTTCCAGCACATAAACACGGTCGGCCACTACCTGTGCAAAAGGCAGGTTTTGCTCACTGAGCAAGATGCCAATGCCCTGCGCCTTCAGCGCCAAAATGGTGCGGGCCATTTGCTCCACGATCAATGGCGCAACACCTTCTGAGGGCTCATCCAGCAGCACCACATACGGCTGCCCCATCAGCGTGCGCGCCACGCTGAGCATTTGCTGCTCGCCTCCGCTCATTTGCCCGCCCGGGCGTTGCGGCATTTCGCCCAGATTGGGAAAAAGTGCAAAAAGCTTTTCAGGCGTCCAGTGCGGCACGGGACTGCCGTCGGGCCACAGCCGTGCTTTTTGGCGGCCTACTTCGAGGTTCTCCATCACGGTCAGCTCGGTGAAGATACGTCGATCTTCAGGCACATACCCCAGGCCCGCGCGGGCAATCTGGTGCGATGCCTTGCCCTGTATTGCATTGCCCATGAAAAGAACTTTTCCTTTGCGCCGCTCCAGCAGTCCGGCAATGCTCTTGAGCGTGGTGGATTTTCCTGCACCGTTGCGCCCCATCAGCGCCACCACTTCACCGCGCCCGACCTGCAGCGACACGCCGTGCAAGATGTGTGCGGCACCGTACCAGGCGTTCAGGCCTTCAACTTGCAGCAAAGGGCTGGAAGGGGTTGTTTGCACTTCACTCATAACTGCTTCTCCAGCACCAGGCCACTGCCCAGATACGCTTGCTGCACGCGGGCGTCATCACGGATGGCTTGCGGTGTGCCCTCAGCCAGCAATTGCCCGCGCACCAACACGGCCACACGGTCAGCCTGCCCGAACACCACGTCCATGCTGTGCTCAGTAAACAGCACACCCATCCGGCGTGCTTTGGCAAGCTGACGCGTCAGCTGCATCAGCGCCACGCGCTCACCCGGAGCCATGCCTGCCGTAGGCTCGTCCATCAGCAGCAGTTGGGGGTCGTGCGCCAGTGCAATCGCCAGCTCCACACGCTTGACATCCCCGTAAGCCAATTCGCTGCAAGGCCGATCCGCCTGTGCCGCCATGTCCACCTGCGCCAGCAGCGCCAGCGCATCCGGCCGACGGTGCGCATTCGCTCGTTGCCACCATGAAAAAATTCGCTGATCGCGTGACAGCAGCGCCATTTGCACGTTCTCCACCACGGTCAGCGAAGCAAAGGTTTGTGCGATCTGAAAAGTACGCCCTACCCCTTTGCGCCAGATCGCCCGCGGAGCCAGGCCCACCAGGTTTTCTGCGTTCAGCAGCACGCGCCCATGATCTGGCTGCAGTTGCCCGCCCACCATGTTGAAAGTGGTACTTTTGCCCGCCCCATTGGGACCAATCAAGGCCAGCAGTTCCCCTGCCTGCAGCGTGAACGACACCTCATGCACCGCCTGAACGCCGCCAAATGTTTTGCAAAGTGATTGCACTTGCAGCAGTGTCATGGGTGGATCCGTTCTTTCTTTTGGGAAACCCACAGGGCTTGCAACTGCTGCGCGAATCCGGAAATACCTTGCGGAAACAGCAACACCAAAACCAGCATGATGGCCCCCATCAATGCCCGCCAGTAGTCCGTGTTGCGCGCCACGGTGTCATGCAGCCAGGTGAAGGCCGCAGAACCCACTACAGGGCCAGCCAGGGTCTGAATGCCGCCCAGCAGCACCATGACCAGCGCATCCACACTCTTGCTTACGCCCAGACTGTCTGGCGCTACGCTGCCTTTGGAAAAAGCAAACAACGCCCCGGCCAGACCCGCAAACGCACCGGCAATCACAAACGCGGTCCATTGAATACGGCGCACATCCAGCCCAATGGCGTCGGCACGCATGGCGGAATCTCGCGCAGCGCGCAACGCATAGCCCAAGGGGGAAAACAGCATCCGGCGCAAGCCATACACACCCAGCACGCACAGCGCCCAGGCCAGCCAGTAAAAGTGCTCGGTCTGTGATGCCCAGTCAGACGGCCACACCCCCGTCAGTCCATTGCTGCCACCCGTAACACCATCCCACTGAAACACAATCGCCCATGTGATTTGCGCAAACGCCAGGGTGAGCATGGTCAGGTACACCCCAGACAGGCGTACGCAAAACCAGCCGTACAGCAAAGCCCCCGCAGCGGCCATCAGCGGGCCCAGCACCAGCGCCACCTCCATCGGTACATGCAGCAGGCGCACGGCCAGCGCAGCGCCGTAGGCACCCAGTCCAAAGTAGGCCGCATGTCCAAACGAATGCATGCCGCCGGGGCCCAGAATGCAGTGCAGACTGGCAGCAAACAGCGCAGCAATCAGCATGTCCGTCATCAGCACTGTGGCGTAGCTGCCTTCGCCCACCAGCAGTGGCAGCACCAGCAAGCCCAGCACCAGCACACCCCATGCCGCCGTACTGCTACGACCGGCAAGACGTAAGGGCTGCTCAGGCACCCCCGCATGGCGTGCAGGGGCCTGTGGCTTGCCCATCAACCCCCATGGTCTCCAGACCAGCACTGAGGCCATCACCAAAAACTCCACCACCAGCGTGAGCTTGGAAAAAGACACCTCCACGCCTGCAACCTCTTGCACGCCCAGCCAGATGCACACAGCCTTGATTTCAGCAATCAACAGTGCCGCCACAAAAGACCCGGGAATGCTGCCCATGCCACCCACTACCACCACCACAAAGGCGGCGCCAATGGTGGTCATGTCCATCTCCAGGCTGGCGGGTTCACGCGGCAATTGCAGCGCCCCTGCCAGCCCGGCCAGCAATGTGCCCAGTGCAAAGACAGCAGTGAACAGCCACGCCTGGTTCACGCCCAGTGCGCCCACCATTTCACGGTCTTGCGTGGCAGCACGCACCAAAGTGCCAAACCGGGTTTGGGTGAGCAGCACATGCAGGCCCAGCAGCACCAGTGGCCCAGCGGCAATCAGCAACAAGTCATAGGTGGGAAACTGGCGACCCAATATCTCGATCGAGCCTTCCAGCCCCGCTGCACGCGGGCCAAACAACTCCTCCGGCCCCCATAGCCACAGGGCCGCATCTTTGATGACCAGCACCAGTGCAAACGTGGCCAGCAACTGAAACAGTTCTGGCGCTTTATAGATGCGGCGCAGCAGCCCTATCTCCGTCAGCGCGCCCAGTGCCGCACATGCCAGTGGTGCCAGCAGCAAGGCGGGCCAAAAGCCGATGGTGGGCGCGAGTGTTTCCACGCTGGTAAATGCCATGTAGGCACCCAGCATGAAAAAAGAACCGTGCGCGAAATTAATGGTGCGCGTCACTCCGAAGATCAACGACAGCCCGACAGACACCAGAAACAGCGACGACGCGCTGGCAAGGCCATTGAGCAATTGGGCCAGCAGGCCAGATGCACTCATGCGATGGCGCTCCTCAAACTCACAAACTTCTCCCCAAAGGGTGCGAAAAAGCCACCCGGTGCAACAGCTTGCAGGCTGCGCATCCGCGTGGCTATCAGCAAAAGGCAATTATTGCGCGCTGGCAGGGCGCAGTTGCTTGACCTGCGCATCGGTCGGCTGGTAATCCTTGCCATCGGCATAGTAGAAGTCAGTCATCACGCCGCGCTTCATATCTTTGCTGTAGGTGGTCTTGCCCACAAACGCCCCCATGGTGGACTGGTTGTCTTGCGCACGGTACGTAATTACGCCCCATGGAGTCTGCACATCCAGCCCCTTGAATGCCTTGATCAGCGCCTCTGTATCGGTGCTGCCAGCTTTTTTGATGCCTGCAGCCAGTGACTGAATGGCGTTGTAGCCCACGATGGTGCCCAGACGCGGGTAGTCCTTGAACTTGCCTTGGTAGGCCTTCAAGAAGGCATCGTGCTCAGGTGTCTTGATGCTGTACCAGGGGTAGCCAGTGACGATCCAGCCCTCAGGTGCTTCGCTACGCAGGGCATCCAGGTACTCGGGCTCACCCGAGAGCAAGCCCACCACCGTACGGCCCTTGAACAGGCCGCGCGTATTGCCTTCACGTACAAACTTGCCCAGATCCACCGAGAACAGCACATTGAAAATCGCATCGGGCTTGGCGTCGGCCAGTGCCTGCACCACAGAGCCCGCATCAATCTTGCCCAGCGCAGGGGCTTGCTCCGCCACAAACTCGATATCAGGCTGGGCTTGTTTCATCAGCGTTTTGAAGGTAGCCACCGCCGACTGGCCGTACTCGTAGTTGGGATACACGATGGCCCAGCGCTTCTTGTTCAGCTTCTTGGCTTCTTGCACCAGCATGGCCGTTTGCATGTAGGTGGAGCCACGCAGGCGGTAGGTATAGCGATTACCGTTTTGCCAGACCACCTTGTCAGTCAGTGTTTCCGATGCCAGGAAGAAACGCTGCTTTTGCTGCGCATAGTCGGTCAGCGCCATGCCCACGTGCGAGAGAAAAGAGCCGGTCAGCACGTCAATTTTTTCACGCGCATATAGCTCCTCGGCAGCTCGCACGGCATCACCGGGGCTGGCGTTGTCATCGCGCGTAATCAGCACGACTTTTTTACCCAGCAAACCTCCATCGGCATTGATCTGCTCGACTGCCAGCTCCATGCCTTTCTTATAGGGTTCGAGAAAAGCAGGCATAGCTTTGTAGCTATTAATTTCGCCAATCTTGAGCACGCCTTGTGCCCATGCCGGTGCCGCAGCCACCGCCAGCCAGGCCATCGTCCAACGTATCTGCATTTGTCATCCTCCTTGGCGCTGTTGCGAGGTCGGCCTCAAGACGCCGTGCACAGCTTTTATTAATGCTCAAAATGAGCATTAATTAGTTAAAAAAACGTGCCGCCAGCCGCAGCACATACCAATCTTTTTCTCAAACAATGATTATTGTCAAGCAACCCACCCCGCATGGCAAGCACGTGCTTATAACTAATCCATATCAAACCAAAGACCGCAATCCTGCCTTAAAGCCGTCATTTCTCGGACAATAGCGGATTCATCCGCATGAACGCCAGCCCGCCATACCCCGCACCTCCAGCGCCAAACGCGCAGTCTCGTTGGGTTCGCCACCTGGCTATTGACGCCCGGGCATGCATTGCCCATTTTTGCATCCTCTGCCATCAGTTCCACCATGAGTGCTTTTCTCGAAGAACGCGTCCTTTCTGTTCACCACTGGACCGACCGCCTTTTCTCTTTCACCACAACCCGTGACACTGCGCTGCGTTTTTCCAACGGCCACTTCACCATGATTGGTCTGAAGGTCGACGGCAAGAACCTGCTGCGCGCCTACTCCATTGCCAGCCCGAACTACGAAGAGCACCTGGAATTTCTGTCCATCAAGGTGGAAGACGGCCCACTGACTTCACGCCTGCAGCACATTCAGGTGGGTGACACCATCATCGTCGGCAAGAAGCCTACGGGCACACTGCTGATCGACTATCTGCTGCCCGGCAAGAACCTGTACCTCATCGGCACCGGCACGGGTCTGGCACCTTGGCTGGCCGTGGCGCGCGACCCCGAAACTTACGAGCGCTTTGACAACGTAGTCGTTGTGCACGGTGTGCGTGAGGTCAAGGAGCTGGCTTATATGGAAATGTTCGAGCAACTGCCCGAGCACGAATTCCTGGGCGACATCGTCAAGGGCAAGCTGCATTACTACCCCACCGTGACGCGCGAGCCTTTCCGCAATCAGGGCCGCATCACCGACCTGATCAACAACGGCACCTTCCCGCAAAACTTGGGCTTGCCAGCGCTGAACCCCGAAACCGACCGCGTCATGCTGTGCGGCAGCCCCGCCATGCTGGCGGACCTGAAGAAGATGATGGAAGAGCGCGGTTTCAAGGAAGGCAACACCACCACGCCCGGCGACTTCGTGATTGAACGCGCTTTCGTCGAAAAGTAAGCCCTGCTTTGCTGCGACACCCTGCCTGCCCATGCACTGCATCGGCAGGTTTTTTATTGCGCATCCTCTCAAGGCACGTGGGCAGGCATGAGGGCCGCTTTTGTCAGCAAAAGCCCTGTAGCGCGACAAGTGCGCTGTTTCCATAATGCGCAGCATGCCTGTTTCTCTCGCCCCTGCTGCTGCCCAAGACCAGTCCGACCGCAACTATGTCACCGCCCTGGCGCGGGGGCTGGATGTGCTTTCTTGTTTTCGCTCCGGTGAAAAACTGCTGGGCAACCAAGACATTGCCAAACGCTGTGGCCTGCCCAAATCTACGGTCTCGCGCCTGACACACACGCTGACGTTGCTGGGCTATTTGATCCATGTGCCCGATGAAAGCAAATACCGCCTGGGCACATCCACTCTGGCGCTGGGCAGCGCCATGCTGTCGGGGATGGATGTGCGCAAGCTGGCACGGCCGTTGATGCACAAGCTCAGCGATCTGACACAGACAGAGGTGGCCCTGGCCACACGGGACCGGCACAACATGCTCTACATCGAGCACAGCCCCAGCCCGCTGCCCATGGATTCAGATTTGGACATTGGTACACGACTGCCTCTGGGCACCACCGCTATTGGCCGCGCCTGGCTGGCGGCCTGCCCACTGGGTGAGCGCCAGCAAGCTCTGGCCTACCTGCAAGCCCATGCCCCAGACCAGTGGGCCGCCGTCGAGCAGCAGCAGCACCAGTGGCCGCAGCACCAGGACAGCCCGCACCCGTGGCTGACCACTTCGTTTGGCGACTGGCTGCCGCACGTCAATGCGATTGCGCTGGCATTCTCACCTGGCAGAGGGCTGCCGCTGATGGCCATCAGCTGCGGTGGACCCTCGCGCCTGATTTCTTCAGACATGCTGCTGCACCGTGCCAAACCCGAGCTGGAGCGCATGGTGCGCCGCTTGCAGCAGGCCATTTACCGAGCGTAATCCCGCACGTTTCCAGTAGCCAAGAAGACAGCTTTTTTGCCGCCCAAATCCTAGGATGTTCCCTAGAGCGTTCCGCCCAGCGGATCGACTTTTCCACCTTCAAGGAGACACAAGCATGAGCGTCAAACAACTGTTCGATCTGTCTGGAAAAACAGCCCTGATCACCGGAGGATCACGCGGTCTGGGCCTGCAAATGGCCGAAGCTCTGGGCGAGATGGGCGCCAGACTGGCAATCACCGCCCGCAAGGCCGACGAACTGGCGCAAGCCAAGGCACACCTGGAAGGTCTGGGTATCGAAGTGTTCACCTTCGCCAATGATCTGCAAAAGTTCGACGCGATTCCAGGCTTGATCGACGATGTACTGGCCCAGCTGGGCACCATCGACATTCTGGTCAACAACGCAGGGGCGACCTGGGGTGCCAAGGCCGAGGATTACCCGGACGAGGCGTGGAACAAGGTGATGAACCTCAACGTCTCAGCGCCTTTCTTCTTGTCACGCGAAGTGGCACGCCGCGTGATGATTCCCAGGGGCCAGGGCAACATCATCATCACCGCCTCGGTGGCGGCGTTCAAAGGCACACCACCGGGCATGAACACCGTGGCCTACAACACCTCCAAAGCCGCCGCCGTGCATCTGGCGCGCACGCTGGCATCGGAATGGGGTCCGTACGGCATCCGCGTCAATTCCATTTGCCCGGGCTTTTTCCCCAGCAAGCTGGCAAGCGGCCTGATCGACAAGCTGGGTGACCAGCTCATCGCACGTGCTCCGCTGCGCCGCATTGGTGGCGAAGAAGATCTGAAAGGTGCGGTGGTTTATCTGGCGTCTGACGCTTCACGCCACATGACAGGTCAGGCGCTGGTGCTCGATGGTGGCTCCAGTCTGATTTAAGAATCACCAAAAATAAGAGCTGTCAGCGCTTTCCCATCAAGCACTTCAAATACAAAACTATCTGAAGTGCTTGATTTCATTGCGTTAGCAGCTCATTTTTTCTACGCACCAGTAGATAAAGTCAAATAAAAAAAGCGCAGCCCGTAGCTGCGCTTTTCACATATACCGACTGGTCGGGTTAGAGATTACTTGGCGGTATTGACCACCGTGATCTTGCCGTCTTTCACAGCGCCACCACGCTCCCTGGTCAGCGTGCCGCCCGCCGCATCGACGCCCAGCACACCACCCGGGTTAACTTCGGCAGACAGCCCTTTGTACGCAGCGTCCAATTTGGCATGAATGGCTGTGGCATCGCTGGCCGAGCCAGCCAGCTGCATGGCCTTGGCCGTGGCATGTACTGCGCTGTAGTTCCACAGCGCTTCAGAGCCCGGCACACGCGCATTGAACTTTTTGCCAAAACGCTCAATGAAGGCCTTGTTCACCGGTGATGGATCGGCCGAGACGGGCAACACGCCAATCGCACCTTCCAAAATGCCCGTGCCGCCCACCACACGCGCCATCTCATCGAGCTTGGCCTGGTCCATCACCATAAAGCCGCCCTTGAAACCCAGTTCACGCGCTTGCTTGACCACCAGCGCGGTGGGCTCGGACGCACCGCCTACAAACAGCACATCGGGCTTGGCGGCCAGCGCCTTGCTCACACCGCTATAAAAATCGGTGGCGCGGTTGTAGCTCATCGGGTTTTCGGCCACCACCGTGCCCCCCAGCTTTTCCCAGCCCGGCTTGAATGCCGCAGCCCACGCCTTGGCGTAGTCATGGTCTGCGCCCACCAGCGCCACCTTCTTGCCGTATTGCTCCATCAGGTATTTGGAAAACGGCTCGATGTAGGTGGTGAATTCAGGCGGAATACGCAGCGTCAGCTTGTTGCCGCGGTTGGTGATTTGGGGCACCGAGCTGTAGGCCAGCACGATGAAGTTATTGCGCTCATTGGTCGTCTGCGCGGCAAAAATACCGCCCGAGTGCGGCACCAAGATTGCCGCCGTCTTGTGCTGCTGCACCAGACGCTGCGCGTTGATGGCTGTCTCGGAAGGGTTGTATTTATCGTCCAGCGCAACGATCTCGAACTTCACCTTCTTGCCACCCACTTCCAGGTTGGCTGCGTTCAGCTCATCGGCCGCAAGCAGCATGCCGTCCAGGGCATTTTTCCCGTACTGCGCAGCACCGCCGGACAGCGGGCCAGAGTAGCCAATTTTGATCACGTCCTGCGCCATGGCCGGACCTGCAAACACGGCGGCACAAGCCAGTGCCAAAGTGCCCAGCTGGCGACGATTCAATCGAGAAATTGCACGCATGGTTGTCTCCTTTTATATGGGTGGTATTGCGTTGCCTAAATCAGAAAAACCGGTACTCCAAAGGCCCCGCAGCGGTGATACAGCTGCCGTGATGGAAGGCGCTCACTGCCACGAAAGATGCCTGCGTTAAGCACCGATGTATGCCTTGCGAATCGAGTCATCGGCCAGCAATTGTTCGGGCTTGCCTTCACGCACAATGCGCCCGCTTTCCATCACGTAGGCACGGTGTGCAATCTTCAAAGCTGCAAAGGCGTTTTGCTCTGCCAGCAGCACCGTGGTGCCACTTTGGTTGATGCGCTGGATCACCTCAAACATCTGCTTGATCACCAGCGGGGCCAGGCCCAGCGACGGCTCATCGAGCAGCAGCACTTTGGGCCGGCCCATCATGGCGCGGCCAATCGCCACCATCTGCTGCTGGCCACCCGACAGAGAGCCGGCAGCGTCATCTTTCTTTTCACGCAAGATGGGAAAGAGCGCGTACACCTCTTCCAGAATGCGCTTGCTGGGGCCTGTATCTCCACGGTGCACGTAGGCTCCGAGCTCCAGGTTCTTTTGCACACTCATGTGTGCAAACAGCTTGCGCCCCTCGGGGCACTGCACCACACCCGCTTCAACAATGGTGGAGGGCTTGCTGCCCACCAGTTCCTGTGCTCCCCAGGTGATGGAGCCGCCCGCAGCTTTGTGGATGCCACTGGCTGTCAAAAACAGCGAACTCTTGCCTGCGCCGTTGGCACCCAGCAGTACCACCAGCTCGCCTTTGTCTGCATGCAGGCACACCTTGTCGAGCGCTAAAAAGCTGCCGTACTTCAGCGAGACGTTGTCAAATTTCAGCATGCTCGCTCCCCAGATACGCATCAATCACCGCAGGGTTGCGGCGGATTTGTGCGGGTGTGCCTTCGGCAATTTTTTCACCGTAACTGAGCACCAAAATTTTGTCGGCCAGACTCATGATCATGTTCATCTTGTGCTCAATCAGCGCCACCGTCATGCCGTGTTGAACAAACTTGCGGATCAGCTCCGCCAGGCCCTCGGTTTCTTCTGGATTCACGCCCCCGGCGGGTTCATCCAGCAGCAGCAGCTTGGGGTCGGTGGCCAGCGCCAGCGCAAAGGCCACGCGCTTGCGCTCTTCTTGTGTGATGTCGCCCGCCAAGCGGTGGGCAATGTGGGACAGGCCCACAAAATCCAGTGCCCCACGCGCTTTTTCGCGGCAGACACGCTCTTCTTCGCGCAGCCGGCTGGAGCCGCGCAGCACGTCCCACAGACCGGATTGCGTGCGCAAACGGTGACCGACAATAAGGTTGTCCAGCACCGACGCTTTATCAAACAGCGAGGTGGTCTGAAAGGTGCGTGCCACGCCCAGCTTGGCCACCTGATCGGGGCGCAGTGACGTCACGTCCTGCCCGTTGAAGGTGATGGTGCCGCTGGTGGGCTTGTGCATGGAGCTGATCAGGTTGAAGAACGTCGTCTTGCCTGCACCGTTGGGCCCGATGATGGCGTTGATCTTGCCAGCCTCAATCACGGTGCTGACGTCGTTGACCGCTGCCAGCCCGCCAAACTTCTTGGTGAGTTTTTCAATCTTGAGCATGGGGCTTGCCCTCCTTTGCATCGCGACGCGCACGCCACGCCAGAAAACTACCCACAATGCCGTAGGGCAGAAAGATGACCAGCGCCACCAAAATGGGGCCAAACACAATAAAACGGTACTCCTGCAGGAACTGCAGCGACTGCGTCAGCCACGGCATGCCAATGGCTCCCAGCAACGGGCCCAGCACGGTTCCAAGGCCACCCACCATGGCAAAAATCATCATGTCAAAGGTGTGGTGCACACCGGCCATGTCCGGCCCGATAAAGCGCACAAAACCCGCATACAAACCGCCGGAAATGCCTGCGTAGAACACGCTCAGCATGAAGGCCAGCATTTTGTTGCGCATGAGGTTGATGCCCAGCGCTTCGGCCAGCTCGTCACTGTTGCGGATCGCAATGAATGTGCGTCCCAGCAGCGATTTGACGATGCGCCGCATCACCCACACCAGCACCACCAATATGAAGAGCACCAGGTAATACAGGCGCAAAGGTGTGTCGAATGTCAGTCCACCAATGGCCTCCGGCTCCGGAATGCCCATGATGCCCACCGTGCCGTGGGTCAGGCCGTCCCACTTTTCGATCACGAGAAACATGATGTAGCCCACGCACAGCGTGAAGATGGAGAAGTAGTGCCCCTTCAAGCGCAGTGACACCAGACCAATGAAGTAGCCCAGCACTACGCAGATGACCCCCGACATCAGCAGCGAAGCCCAGAAGGTCCAGCCGTGGTCCACCGTCAAGATGCCTACGGTGTAGGCACCGACCGCCATGAAGCCAGCGTGCGCCAGATTCAGCTGGCCGGTGTAGCCCGTAATCAGATTCAAGCCCAGTGTGGCAATGGCAAAAATATAGGCCGTGCTCATCACGGTGAGGTGGTAGTCATTGCCCGCAAGCCACGGGAAAGCCAAGCTGGCGGCCAGCAACAGCCCCCAGGCCCATTTGCTATCGATAAAGCCTTTCATCTCAGCGCCCCTTCTTTGCAAACAGGCCCTGTGGGCGCATCGACAAAATGACCACCAGCAGAACAAAAGCAATGATGTCCTTGTAGTCGGTGGAGATGTAGTAGGCACCGAAGCTCTCGGCAAAACCAATGATCAGCCCACCCAGCACCGCGCCAGGAATGCTGCCCATGCCACCCAAAATAATGATCACGAAGGCCTTGGTGATCACCAGATGACCCATCGCCGGATACACCAAGTTGATGGGGGCATACAGCGTTGCAGCCAAGGCCGCCAGTACGCCAGAGATGGCAAACGTCATCATGGCAACACGGTTGGCATCAATCCCCACCAGCGATGCACCCTCGCGGTTTTGCGCCATGGCAACAATGGTGGAACCGATGACCGTCCGCGTCAGAAACAGATGCAATGCCACCATCAGCGCAAAGGCTGCACCAATGATCAGCAGACGCTGCGCAGGCACGGTCAGCTCCCCCATGGAGACGATACTGGTGTAAGGCGTTGGCATGCGCTGAAAGTCAGCACCCCACAGCACTTGCGCGCCGGCTTCCAAAAACAGCAGCAGACCAATGGAAGCAATCTTGGGGTGCAGGGGCGAAGCGTTGCGCAGCGGGTTAAATACCAGCCGCTCGCTCAAGATACCGAGCACGGCCACCGTCACCGCGGCCATCAGCATGGCTGCCCAGTAGCCCCAGCTCCACGCGACCATGGCGTGTAAAGCAACAAACGCACCGATCATGTAAAAACCGCCGTGCGCAAAGTTAGGCACATGCAAGATGCCGTACACCAGCGTCAGGCCCAGCGCCACCAGCCCATAGATTCCGCCCAATGTCAGGCCATTGAGCACTTGCTGCAAAAAAGCGTCCATCACACTCTCCCGCTGCATTGGCCGCACTGCATTACTGCGGTGAGCACCTTGGTGTTGTCATGCATCCCTGTCTCCTTGTCTGTTTTGGCAGACCCGTGTTTCCACCGGCTGTAAGTTCAGCGTAGGGCGACAATTTGCAAATAACCAGCGGAAAATTCCGCTGTGCGGAACTTGTCGGGCAAACCCCGAGAGATTTGATAAGCGGTGAGTAACGCAGTTGACGCGCGCTGCGGGAAAACCTTATGAGGGTAATGACGGTGGCGTGTCAGGACTTGAGGGAAAGCGCAAAATCATGGCCTATGAGCGATACACCCACCACCTTGCGCCAACAGCTGCAACAACTGGAAGTCGAACTGCGCGCGGCTTCGTTGTGGAGCGCACAGCCCCCCTCCCAAGAGGCCATGGCGTCCACCATGCCCTTCATGTACGACACCTTGCGCATTGAAGAATGGCTGCAATGGGTCTTTGTGCCGCGCCTGCATGCCTTGCTGGATGCTGACGCAAGCCTGCCCGGCAACTGCAGCGTGCACCCTCTAGCCGAACACGAGTGGACCAACCGGCTGCCCAGCGGCACCCATGCCCAGGCCTTGAAACTGCTGGCCGACATTGATGCCACGCTGAGCAAAGATTGATCTTGCCGCGAGCGCGCCGCCCCTACCGGGAGCGCGCGCATTCGCTTGCAGCCCAGCCACCAAGCGCGGGCACTGGCCGCATGAGTTTTGTGTCCTGCTAAGCCTGATTAAGACTGCTCTGCCGCGTTTCGCCGGGACTGCAGGTCCAAGGCCTTGGCACAGCTGGCGGCCAGCAGCAAGATGGCTGAGGTGACATAAATCCACATCAGCACCACCACCAGCGAACCTGCTGCGCCGTAGGCAGAAACCACCGCCGCCGTGGACAGGTACCACGCCAGCGCCTGCTTGCTGATGGTGAACAAGATTGCGCCCACCATGGCACCCAGCACCAGATGCCGCAGTCGGGGTTTGCGCCCCGAACCAATGCGCATCAGCCCGACAAACAGCAGCGTGATCACCACAAATGAAACGCCTTCATTGACCAGACTGATCAAGGCTCCCGGTGGCTCCATATCCAGCCATGTGCCTGCCAGCTGCGTGAACATCTGAATGGCCGTAGACAACAGCATGGCCACCAGCATCAAAAAACCCACCACCAGCACATAAGCCAGCCCGCGCAAGCGCAAGGTGGCCAGTTTCCACCAGACCTTCTGTGGCGGTGCAGGCTCTGTACTGCCCAGTTGCCACAGCTTGTCGAGCGCGTTTTGCAACTCAACAAACACCCCGGTCGCCCCAGACAACAGCAGTACAAAGGCGATGAGCGAAGCCAGCCGTCCCTGTGCAGGGGCCTGTGCACTGGTCATGGCAGCTTGCACCACGCTGGCACCGCGCTCACCCATCACATCACGCACTTGATCAAGTACCGTGTTTTCCACCACGCTGCGGTCCATCCACCAGCCCAGCAAGCCCACGATCAGCAGCACCAGAGGGGACAGGCTGAGCAGGCCATAAAACGTCATGGCTGCGCTCATTCGCATGCCATCGGCCTGCAGCCACAACTGCACCGCATCAATCAGCGGCTGAACAGGTTGAAGCAGGGACTTGCTGCGCTGCAGCCAGGAAGAAGAGCTTGTAGCCATCCCCGATTGTGTCGCCAACTGCGGCGTGCACGCTGTCAGCCCATGCCGATCGCTGAGAAGTCACCTGCGCTTCTCGCGCATTTGCGACCTGTGGTGCCACGCTGCTCATTCAGGGCCGCTCTGGTTTTAAAGAAGCGGCTGCCACCCTCACGAGCCTGGGAAATAGCGCTGCTTTGGCGCACAGAGCGGGTTTGGAGCGCCCAAGGTCCGCCACTCGGTACGCTTGAACGCGGCGTAGCGGCAAGGGCTTATTCCATCTGCATCAAAGACTTATGGGATGCCCCGCTTGGCACATGCATGTGCGCAGGTCGGGCGCAATCTTGCATATGCGAAAAACAAGTAACTAACTGCGGAAAACTTCTTTTACTTCACCAGCCGCAACAGCTCCAATCCCTCTCTTTGTAGAGAGGCCCGCGACGATGGCACAGATGTTGCACCAGCTGCCGGACCTCAACGTGTGGAGAGATGAAATGTCGGTTGCATGGAAAAGGCGTCAATTTTTAGGGGCCATCGGCGCGACCATGGCCTGCATAGCGGGCACCAGCTGGGCGGCCACAACTAACTGGCCCACCAAGCCCATCAAGCTGGTTGTGACATTTCCCCCGGGCGGCTCCAGCGACATTGTGGCGCGCCTGCTGGCACCCAAGCTGGGCCAAGTGCTGGGACAACCCATCGTCATTGAAAACAAACCCGGCGCGGGCTCTTCCATCGGTGCCAGTTTGGTTGCACACAGCGCAGCCGATGGCTATACCCTGCTGGTGTCCAACTCTGCAGCGCTCTCGATTGCGCCGCACCTGATCACCCCTGCGCCCTACCACCCCGTCAATAGTTTTCAGCACCTGGGCTATATCGGTGCGGTGCCTACCGTGTTTGTGGTGCACCCCTCGGTGCCGGCCAATACTTTCGCCGAACTGGTGCAATGGATTCGTGCGCAAAAGCAGCCCGTAGCATTTGGCAGTGGTGGTGCCGCATCTGTGGGCCACCTGGTGGGCGAGCAATTTGCCCAAACCCTGGGTCTGCCCATGATGCACGTGCCGTACCGCGGGGCTGGCCCCATGCGCTCGGACCTGATCAGCGGGCAAATCCTGCTGGCGATTGATGCGCTGCCCCAGAACATTCCTCTGGCGCAAAGCGGCAGGCTCAAGGTGCTGGCGGTGACCTCGTCCCAAAGAACTGCCTCTGCGCCTGACGTGCCGTCTATTGCGGAGCTGGGCTACCCGGAACTGGCGGGAGATAATTTTGTCGGTATCTCTGCACCCGCAGGGCTGTCTGGCGCCATCTCCGCACGCATCACCGATGCTGTGCGCCAAGCGTGCAGCGACCCGCAAGTGCACCAGGCTTTGCTGCAACAAGGCTTTGCCTTGCAAAACCTGGATGCGCAGCGCTTTACCCAGATGGTGCAAACCCAGTTTCAGACCTGGGGGCCGATTGCACGCCGCACCGGCGCTGTCATCTGATCTTTTCTGACCAACCCTTGCATGCCACGCATGGCGCTCGCGTCCTGCGCGGCATGCCTTTGAGAGACTGGCATGACTGCTTCTTTCCGCACCGCTGTGGTGCTGTTCGGCCCCAAGGGGCAAGGCAGCTTTAATGAATCAGGCCTGCGTGGCGCCAGCCAGGCGCGCGCTGCAGGCTTCGATGTCGATGTGCACTGGATTGCGCCCTTGTCTGCGCAGGAGCGCGCCCACGACATGCTGCACCTGTGCGACAAAACCTACGATCTGATCGTGGCCCATGGGGGCCAGGGCGATGGCCCTGTGGCACTGCTGGCTGCGCAGTATCCCGGCCAAGCGTTTGTGGTCACCCAGGGCAGCCATCAGGCAGCCAACGTGGCCCGCTATGAAGTCTTGCAGGAGCAGTCCGCTTTTCTGGCCGGGGTGCTGGCAGCCCACACCACGCAAACGGGTGCTGTCGGCCATTTCTCCGGGGAGAAAGTGCCCCCGGGATTGCGCGGCCGTGCCGCCTTTGCCAACGGCCTGCATGCCGCTGGCTTTGCCGGTCATTTCGCGACGCAGTTTTGCGGCCACCAGCACCGCCCCGACTGGGCACGCCAGTGTGTCAGCGACATGGCACAGCAGACCCAGATCGACACCTTGTTCGCCATGATCGATGGCGGCCGCCCCGGCGTAACGGCAGCCTGCCGCCAGCATGGCATTCAGCAAATTGGCAACGTTCTGGACTGGGTAGAGCGCGACCCGCAAGTGTTCATCGCATCGGCCATCTGCGACTCTGGCGCAGCCATTCATGCGGCCATCAAAGACTTTGCACAATCGAGCCTGCCGCTGGGCGGTTACCGGGCCTTTGGTCTGGAGTCCCCCGAGCTGGTGCGACTGGTTTACAGCCCGCGTGTGCCGTCCAGCGCCAAAGCGGCGGTCGATGGTTTTGCAGCGCGTATTTTGCGCGGGGAAATCGATACGCTGCAGCCCTACGATGGCCCAGAACACCCGCTGCCCGAGGTGAATGCCACACACGACGAGGCCACGCCCACGCCCACGCCCACGTCCTGAATCCGCAGCCGCAGGATGTTCAAACAAAGCTGCCAGCGCCTACCTGATAAGCGCTGGCAGCTTTTTGCTGAAACCTTTGCAGCCTTTACAGAGACTGCCCCAGCTTGCGCAAGAAGTGTTCGCAATGCTCCAGCTGCGCGATGTCCACATATTCATTGGCCTTGTGGGCCTCGGAAATCGCCCCCGGCCCGCAAACCACCGTAGGCACCCCAGCTTGCTGAAACAGACCTGCCTCGGTGGCATACGCCACTTTGCGCTGCGCACGGTCACCCGTCAGCGCACGCACCAGTTCGCTGATGGCTTCGCCTTCCGCAGCATCAAACGATGGCGCACCGGCCAGCGATTCAAATTCAATCCGTGCATCGGCAAATTCCTGGCGCATGCGAGGCAGCAACTCTTGCTGCACATACGCCTCGACCTGCTGCTGAATGCCCTCGGGCGCAATGCCCGGCAGGTTGCGAAACTCATACGCAAACTCGCACAGCTCGGGCAGCGTATTCACTGCAATGCCGCCTCGGATCTGGTTGGTCGTCATGGTGGTGTAGGGCACGTCGAAAAAGCGGTCATACGGCCCATTTGCCTTGAATGCATCTGCCAGATCGCGGATGCGGCAAATCAGGCGGGCCGCATATTCAATGGCATTGCTGCCACGCGGTGTCAGCGAGGAATGCGCCGCCTTGCCATGCACCCTGCAACGCCACACGTTAATGCCTTTGTGGGCCACCACGGGCTGCATGCTGGTGGGCTCGCCCACAATGCAGCCATCCAGGTGCTGGCCTTGCAGCTTGAGCTGCGCCAGCATGATGGGGGCGCCGACACAGCCCACCTCTTCGTCATACGACAGCGCAAAGTGCAAGGGCTTGCTGCGGGGCATGGCCAGGAACTCTGGCACCAGGGCGAGTCCTGCAGCAATAAAGCCTTTCATGTCGCAGGTGCCACGGCCATACAACTTGCCCTCGCGCTCGGTCAAGGCAAACGGGTTCGTGTCCCACTGCTGCCCATCCACGGGCACCACATCCGTGTGGCCGGACAAGACAATGCCGCCTTGGGTGCTGCCGTCTTGGGCTGGCAACGTGGCAAACAGGTTAGATTTGGCTCCATCCGGTGATTTGAACAACTGCACGTGCACGCCCTGCGCCATCAACGCATCGCGCACGTGTTCAATCAAATTCAAGTTGGAGTTGCGACTGGTAGTGTCAAAGGCCACCAGAGTTTGCAGCCAGCTGCGGGTATTGGGTGTAGACATGAACGATGCTTTGCAATGCGCTTGGCGGCACAGTGCCAAGCTGTTCAATGAGTGTACGTGCCCGTCACCAGCCCTCGCTGCGACAGCGGCTTTGCAAGCGCAGACCGCTTCTGCCGCCGGGCAAAACCTCCACTTCCCGGGAATATCCCTACTGCTCTGGATTACTTTCCACCTGCCACGGCTTCCACACTCGTTTACAGCCTGATAAGCTGGCGTCCGTTTTCTGCCCATGGAGTGATGGCAGAAAACCTTCTGGAATGGCTCCTTGCACTGAGGCAGCACTTCCAAGCAGCATCGCTCCGATTCTTTTACAGGCCCAACATAACAAGCCAGCAGTCCGCGCACGTGGGCTCGGTTTGGAAAGTCCTTCATGACAAACATTCACATGCTGAACTGCGTGGATGGGCCGCTGCTTCGGCTGCGCACCTAAGCCTGCAGGTCAGCGATTTCTTTCGCTCACCCCTCTGAACCACTCACTTTTTCTACATCTGCTGATGCATCGCTGCGGCGGTACATTGCGTCGTGGCTGCTTGCGCGTTGTCGCTGCTGGCAACGGGTGTATCCAATTACCACTGAACCCAAGGAGGGTCGCGTATGCGCGTCCTCACACCGTCTGATTTTCATCCCGCTGAAAAAGCCTTTACCTGCCAGCAAGCGTATGTTTTGCGCACCCGCCACTGGACAGGCAATAACCTGTGGAGCCCCCACCCCGTGCTGGAGGCCCAGTTGCTCGACATGGACGACAGTCAGTGGCCGCAGCTGGAAGAAATGCTGCACGCCCTGCTTCAAGCCGTCGCCTTGCCTGATCGCGTCTGCCAGTGCCTGCCGCTCATTAACGGCCGTGGCACAGTGGTGCTGGAGGCCAGCGAAGCGCCCTTAGGCCGCTGCGTACTGCAACAGGCACTGGAATTGCTGGCACTGACATCGATTGAGCGTGCCCAGCAATGGACGGGTGCCCTGGGCCGTATTCGCCACGTGGTCGATGAGGAGTGCCTGGGCCCCAGCACGGCCTGCATTGCCAATGCCGCCATACAGCGCAACCTGCCCGCATATCGCATGTTTCCCAAAGGCAATCTGGTGCATCTGGGCATGGGTGCCGCACAACAGCGCATCTGGACTGCGGAGAGCGATTTGACCGGTGCCATCGCGCAAGACATCGCTGCAGACAAGGCCCTCACCAAACGCCTGCTGTCCAATGCGGGCATTCCTACCCCGCAAGGTGACATTGCCAGCTCGCCTGCACAGGCCTGGCATCTGGCGCAACGCCTGGGGGTGCCCGTGGTGGTCAAGCCGCTGGACGGCAACCGTGCGCGCGGCGTGAGCCTTGATCTGATGGACCAGGCTTCCGTCGAAACCGCCTGGCAGTTGGCCAAACGCGAAGGCACTCAGGTGCTGGTGGAACGCTGCATCCGCGGCCATGAGCACCGTGTGCTGGTCGTTGGCGAGCAGGTGGTTGCAGCCACACGCGGCCAAACCCTGGCTGTAGAGGGCGATGGCCTGTCCACCATCATCGAACTGGTCGAAGTGCAGATCAATCAGCACCCGCGCTGCCTGATCGATATGACGCTGGAACGCATTGAGCTGTCCAGCAACGCCAAAATTCAGGTCGAACTGCAACGCCAGCAGCTGCATGACCAATCCATTCCTGCTGCGGGCCAGGAAGTGGTCTTGCTGCGCACCGGCAACCTCACCGTGGATTGCACCGACGAAGTGCACCCTGATATTGCGCACCACGCCATCATGGCGGCCCGCACCATCGGGCTGGACATTGCAGGCATTGACATGGTGGTGCAAGACATTCGCCAGCCCCTGCTGGCGCAAGGTGGCGCTATTGTGGAAGTGAATGCAGGCCCAAGCCTGCTCATGCATCTGTACCCCGTGCACGGCAAAGCCCGGGCTGTGGGTGAAGCCATTTGCAGCCACCTGTTCCCGCAGCCAGAAGATGGCCGCATTCCCCTGACCGGCATCCTGGCCAGCAATGCGGCGGGCCTGCGCATCGGGCAGACACTGGCCGCCTGGCAGCAGGCTCAGGGCCACCATGTCGGCATGGCCAGCGGCGACACCATGTATCTGCAAGGCCAGCGCCTGCTGCAGCCTTCCAGCCAGTCACCCTCTGCGGGCGAGCGTGTGCTGATGCACCGCGCCGTCACTGCGGCGGTGGTTGCACAAGACATGCTCACCGCCATGCAAGCTGGCTGGGCCTACGCCCAGTGCGATATGGCCATCATCTGTCCTGAGGAATCGACTCTGGAAGCCAGCATGCAGCAACGCATTTTGGCCACACAGCTGCGTACAGTGCGCCCCGGAGGCATCGCCGTCTTAAGCACCGGCAGTGCACAGCTGGAAAGCTTGGCGCTGACGTGTCCGGGCAAAATCATCTGGGTCAATGCAGATGAGCAGCACCCGCTGCTGCAGTCACACCGCCGCGTGAATGGCTGCGTGGCTTTCCTGCGCAATGGCCGGGTGGTGTGTGCACAGGGCACAGAGGAAGCCTATATGCCCATGCCACAAAGCATTGGTGACTGGAGCTTGCCTGAATGGCTGGCCGTCGCAGCAGCTGGCTGGGCCATGCACTGGCCATTGGCCGTGCTGGAAGTGATTGCCCAGCAAGCCAGCGACTCCAAACATTGAAGCTGCAAAACGCTTTTCAGTTCTTGATCGCTACCAGCACAGCCTCCGCCTGCCTCAGAGTCCTTGTGGCTTGAAGGTGGGCGTTGGCTTGCAAAGTTCTTTTCAGGCCTGCGCCTTCAAGCTTTCCATATCGATCACAAACCGATATTTCACATCGCTCTTGAGCATGCGCTCATAGGCTTCGTTGATGTCCTGCATGGCAATCATCTCGACATCGGCGGTAATGCCATGTTTGCCACAAAAATTCAGCATCTCCTGTGTCTCGGCAATCCCGCCAATCACAGAGCCAGCAATGGCTTTGCGCCCCAGCACCAGAGTGACCGTGTTGATGGCCGGTTCTTGCTGACCCAGAAAACCTACCAGCACCAGCGTACCGCCGGTGGCCAGCGTGGCGGTGTAGGCGTTCAAGTCATGGGCATACGGCACCGTGTCAATGATCAGATCAAATTGCCCGCTCACTGCCTTCATTTGCGACCTGTCGGTGCTGATCACCACACGGTCTGCGCCCAGACGCTTGGCGTCCTCTTCTTTTCCAGCAGAGCGGCTGAACAAGGTCACATGCGCCCCGAGCGCCTTGGCCAGTTTCAAGGCCATATGTCCCAGGCCACCCAGGCCCACCACCGCAACGCTGCTGCCCGCGCCCACATTCCAGTGGCGCAGTGGTGACCAGGTCGTGATACCCGCACACAGCAAAGGCGCTGCTCCCTTTAAATCCATGTTCTGAGGCAGCTTCAGCACAAACTCCTGACGCACCACGATGCGCTCGGAATACCCACCTTGGGTGGGGCTGCCGTCGATACGGTCTGTGCTGTTGTAGGTGCCAGTCATGCCGTTTTCACAGTATTGCTCCCACCCCTTGGCGCATGCCCCGCAACTGTGGCAGCTGTCTACCATGCACCCGACGCCCACAGCATCGCCCACTTTGAACTGGGTGACTGCACTGCCTACAGCAACCACACGCCCGACAATTTCATGGCCCGGCACGGTGGGGTAGACCGTGCCACCCCAATCATTGCGCGCGGTGTGCAAATCAGAGTGGCACACGCCGCTGTAGAGGATGTCGATCACCACATCGTTGGCACGCGGATCGCGGCGCACAAAGTGGAACAAACCCAGGGCACTGGTGGGAGAGTGTGCGGCGTAACCGCGCGTGGCTTGAGACATGGTGGGACAGCTTTCAAACAAAAATTGTGAGATGTGACCTACAAGCATTCGCTGCTCTGTGTGATTGGTACGCTACACATTCTCTTTAGCATTGGGCATCAATGGTTTAACACGAATGCCCATCCGATATTTATGCAGCAACGCCTTCCTACACGCCACGCCCTTGGTCTAGTTTTTCTGTCACTCGGAGTGCTGTGGCTGACCGCATGCGCGAGCAAGCCCGTAACCGAAAATGTCCCCCCGCCGCGCATTGACCAGCTGATGCAGCAGCCCGTAGGTGATGCCCCCCAGAACATGCTGGACTGGAGTGGCACCTACCAGGCCGTCCTGCCTTGCAACGCTTGCCCCGGAATTGCCATGAGTGTGCAATTGCGTGAAGACCACACCGCCGTGGTGCGCGAGCGTAAGCTGGGCAGCGACATTGAAAAAGCCCCCGACCAAACCTACAAAGGTGCCTTTTACTTTGACTCCCCCCATGGCAGCCTCATCACCCTGAGCACCTCTGCACAAGAGGCACCTGCTTACAAATTCTGGGTTTCCGAAGGCTGGATTGAGCTGCGAGAGCGCAGCACCGGCAATGCCCTTCCCCAAAGCAGCATGTACCGCCTGCGCAAAACCAGCCAGCCGTCCAATTAGCGGCGGCGACAAGGTAGCAGCAAATACTCAGCTGCTACCGGATTTCAATTGGTAACAATTGCTACACTTCGAATTCTCTGCGTGCCAAGGCGCGCTCCACCGGGTTGACAACCAGCGCAGGCCTACTGGCCACCGCGCTTGCCGAGAGAAGAAGTTCATGCGATTTGCACCATTGACGGCCATGGCCGCTACCCTTGTTTTGGCCGGCTGTTTTGAGGAAGCGTCACTGCCCGAAACCCTCATGTTCCCGCCAGGGCTGGATATCACTTACCGAGGCAAACCCGCCAAGCTGTATGGCACCTCGCAATGTGCACAAGGTCAGCTGACGGGCAATTCCTGTCTGATTTTTCCACCGCACCAACCTTCTGCCACCGGCGTCATCCTCAGCGACCAGCGTGTTTATCAGGTACAGCTCACCGCCCGCCAGGACCCCAAGAACCCCGTGCTGTTTATTGTGGAAGACGAGCAGGCACGCCGCATTTTGAGCACGACAGGCCGCCACGATGAATACGGCAACATCGACATCCGGCCCGACATTTAAGCGCCACCAGCGCTAATTGCATCCAGCACTGGCAGTCAATGCATTCGTGCTCAGATCTCCGCGTACTGGTGTGGCCGGGAAATACTTTTCCATGGCATGTGCTGCGCATTACCCATGCACTGCAATGTCACCCTGGCGTGTCACGCTCGGTGAAAGAGCTAACACTTGCGGCGGTCAATGAGCAAGACTGAGCATCCTTGCATGCACATGAACGACCACCCTGTCAGCTGGCCACAAAAAAGGCCGCATCAGCGGCCTTTTTTGGTGTCAAGTCGATCACCCTAAATTGGGTGCCAAGAAGCGGCGCAGCGCCTCGATGTCCATGCCACGGCGCTCGGCCATATCGGCCAGTTGGTCTTCACCAATCTGACCCACATTGAAATAGCTCGCTTCAGGGTTGCCAATGTAAAAGCCGCTCACACTGGATGCCGGGTTCATGGCCAGACTCTCGGTCAGCGTCATGCCAATTTCTTCGGCTTGCAGCACTTTGAACAAATCAATCTTGGCCGTATGGTCTGGGCATGCCGGGTAACCGGGCGCAGGGCGAATGCCCTTGTATTGTTCTTTGATCAGTGCCTCATTGCTCAGTGCTTCATCCGCAGCGTAACCCCACAGGTCTTTACGCACACGGGCATGCAGGCATTCGGCAAAGGCTTCGGCCAAGCGGTCGGCCAGGGCCTTGAACATGATGCCGCTGTAGTCGTCCAGAGCGGCTTCAAATTCTTTGTCTTTCTTGTCTGCACCAATACCTGCGGTCACAGCAAACAAGCCTGCGTAGTCCGCAATGCCGCTGTCTTTGCTGGCCACAAAATCAGACAGACAGCGGCTGGGTCGCATCACACCGTCTACCGCCTGTTTTTCGGTTTGCTGGCGCATGCCGTACCAGGTCATCAGCACCTCGGTGCGTGATTCATCGGTATAGAACTCGATGTCGTCACCCACGCGGTTGGCAGGGAAGATGCCCATCACGCCATTGGCTTGCAGCCAGCGGCCTTCAATGATTTTCTTGAGCATGCGCTTGGCATCGGCTTGCACGCTGCGCGCCTGCTCACCCACGATCTCGTCGTCAAGTATTGCCGGGTAGGGGCCCGCCAAATCCCAAGTCTGAAAGAAGGGGCCCCAGTCGATGTATTCAGCCAACTCGGCCAGGTCAAAGTTCTTGAACACACGGCGGCCCAGCACACGGGGGGTGACAGGTGTGTGTTTAACCACCGCTGCGTTGGCACGCACTTTGTCCAGCGGCCACAGCGGTGTCTTCTTTTTATTGGCGTGCTGGGTGCGTACTTTGTCGTAGTCAGCATTGAGCTCGCTGAGGTAGCTGTCTTTGCCCTCGCCCAGCAGGCTTTGCGCCACGCTCACACTGCGCGAGGCATCAGGCACGTAGACCACGGGGCCTTCGTAGTTGGGCGCAATCTTGACAGCCGTATGCACCCGCGAGCATGTCGCGCCACCAATCAGCAACGGAATCTTCTTGATGCGGAAGTAGTCATCCTTGTGCATTTCACCGGCAACGTACTGCATCTCTTCCAGGCTGGGCGTGATCAGGCCTGACAGGCCAATGATGTCAGCGCCCTCCGCCTTGGCGCGTGCCAAGATTTCGTGGCAAGGCACCATGACGCCCATGTTGATGACATCAAAGTTATTGCACTGCAAGACCACGGTGACAATGTTCTTGCCAATGTCGTGCACATCGCCCTTGACGGTAGCAATGACGATCTTGCCCTTGCTGGTCACGTCAAGACCGGCTGCTTCCTGCTGGCGCTTTTCTTCTTCAATGTAGGGCACCAGGTGCGCCACCGCCTGCTTCATCACGCGGGCGGATTTGACTACCTGGGGCAAGAACATCTTGCCCGCACCAAACAGATCACCCACTACGTTCATCCCGTCCATGAGTGGGCCTTCAATCACGTGCAGCGGGCGGCCACCGCCCTGCACCACCAAGGCCTGATAGGCCTCTTCGGTGTCCTGGGTGATGAAGTCGGTAATGCCATGTACCAGCGCGTGCGACAGGCGCTCGCCAAAGGTCTTGGGATGCTCGGGCGTGCCGCGCCACTCCAGCTTTTTGCTTTCGTCCTTGGCACCGCTCTTGGCGCTGTCGGCAATCTCGAGCAGGCGCTCGGCAGCATCTGGGCGGCGGTTGAGCACCACGTCTTCCACGCGCTCACGCAGGTTCGCTTCCAGGTCGTCGTACACGCCCACCATGCCGGCGTTGACAATGCCCATGTCCATGCCCGCCTGAATGGCGTGGTACAGAAACACGGTGTGGATCGCTTCGCGCACGGGGTCGTTGCCCCGAAACGAAAATGACACGTTGGACACGCCGCCCGAGACCTTGGCTCCGGGCAGATTCTGTTTGATCCAGCGCACGGCTTCGATGAAATCGACGCCGTAGTTGCTGTGCTCTTCAATGCCCGTGGCCACGGCAAAGATGTTGGGGTCAAAAATGATGTCTTCAGGCGCAAAACCGACTTCATCCACAAGGATGCGGTAGGCACGCTCGCAGATTTCGATCTTGCGCTCGTAAGTGTCGGCCTGCCCTTTTTCGTCAAACGCCATCACCACGGCAGCAGCGCCGTAGCGCTTGACTAATTTTGCGTGTTTCTTGAACTCGTCAACGCCCTCTTTCATCGAGATCGAATTGACAATGCCCTTGCCCTGAATGCAGCGCAGACCGGCCTCAATCACCTCCCATTTAGAGCTGTCCACCATGATGGGCACGCGCGCAATATCGGGTTCCGAGGCAATCAGATTCAGGAAGCGCACCATGGCGGCCTTGCTGTCCAGCATGGCCTCGTCCATGTTCACGTCAATAATCTGCGCGCCGTTTTCCACCTGCTGGCGGGCCACGGCCAGCGCTTCTTCGTACTGTTCGTTCAGAATCAGACGGGCAAAGGCTTTGGAGCCTGTGACGTTGGTGCGTTCACCCACGTTGACAAACAGGGTGTCCTCACCAATGAAGACGGGCTCCAGGCCCGACAGGCGCATGGGGGGAATCGTATGGGGGGCAGCGGCAGCAGTCATCGCACTCACCTGTGTGAACAATCAAAACCAAACGGAAGACAGGTGAACGCAGTTGCATGCGAGCGGCTGCGCGTACGGCAGCCGTCGGCCCAAGCCTGACAGCGGTACCAAAGTGGCACACGCGCTGCTGCAGCGCTCCTTGGGGCGAAACCACTGATTTTACGGCGTACAGCCGTGCTGGTGCACCCGGCAAGCGCTATGCCAGTGCACGGCAGCGGAGCTGGCTTGAAAGTCCAGGCCAAATAGACGTTTAGCGCTTACCTAATAAGCACCAGTAGCTATCAAAAATGAATTATGCGTGCTGCGGCAACAACTGCGCCGAGGCGGGCAGACCAAAGATACGGTCAAAACTCCAGTTGAAAACAAAGGTGTAGAGCATGAAGAAAACCAGCAGACCGGCTTCCATGACCGTGGCTTCCCACAACGAAATGCTGAACCA
This sequence comes from Comamonas avium, assembly GCF_014836675.1. Lineage (GTDB taxonomy): Bacteria > Pseudomonadota > Gammaproteobacteria > Burkholderiales > Burkholderiaceae_C > Comamonas > Comamonas avium. The sequence continues at coordinate 295,235 of NZ_JACSQK010000002.1, read as the reverse complement.
CCAGGCCATCAACGGAATCAGCATGGCGGCAATACCACCTTCAAAACCCACGGCATGCGCAATGCGGCGCAGCAGTGAACGCCCCTTCTTGGTTTGGCGCAGCTCCCATTTCTCAAACAGCCAGTTGAACGTGATGTTCCAGGCAATGGCGATGGTGGATGCAGCCACCGCCATGCCGCCAGAAGCGCTGGCGTCCTGACCAATCGCCATGAACAGCAGACTGGCACAAAGAATGGCAATGAGCTCGTAAAGACCAACAAAAACAACGCGGCGCTTGGCGCCCTGCAGGCCTGTAGCCTTGGGTGTATGAACTGACATAAGCCCGACAGTTTATGTATAGAAAATGGATGATAAAAGTTAGGTTCTTTCAGTTTTTCTGATAAGTTGCGCGCCATGTCCTTTCCACCCGAGCAAGTCCCGCTGTTTCTGGCCGTACTCGATACGGGCTCGTTCTCTGCCGCTGCGCGCAAGCTGGGCCGTGTGCCTTCAGCGATAAGCATGGCCATGGGCCATCTGGAAGCCGAACTGGGCCTGCAACTGTTTGACCGCACCGGGCGCGAGCCACAACCCACTGCCGCTGCGCGGGCCCTGGAGCCGCAGGCCCGCCTGCTGGCCCAGCAACTGCAGCAGCTCAACCAGCAAGCCCTGGCCTTGCATGCCGGGCTGGAAAAACGATTGACGCTGGCAATTGCCCCCGAGTTGCTGGCCACCGCGTGGGCCGAGCATTTGCAGCCTGTGGTGGAGCAGTTCCCGGCGCTGGTGGTCGAGGTGCTGGTCGCCCCGCAGGCCGACGCGCTGGAATTGCTGCATGCAGGCCGTGCGCAGCTCGCGCTGGTATTTGAGCGCCCCTCTTTCGATGCACGCGAAGACTTTCAGGAACAAGGCGCCGAAACCTTGGTAGCAGTGATGTCTACCCGCCACCCGCTGTGGACACAGTTGCAGGCACAAGGCGGTGCACACATCGACATGGCGCAACTGGCCGCCAGCAGGCAAATTCTGGTGGCCAGCCGCGACCCCTCCCTGACCGATACACGCTTTGTGTTCTCGCACCACCTGTGGCGTGCCGACAGCCACGGCGCAGCACGCTCCCTGATTGCCGCAGGCCTGTGCTGGGGCTGGCTGCCGCACAGTTTTGTAGAGCCCCACATTCACAGCGGCGAGCTGGTGCAGATTCCGCTGTCCAACCTGAGCAACGGCACACGACTGTTTGTCGACTGGGTATGGTCCAAAGAGCGCCCTCTGGGGCTGGCGGCTGCGTTGTTTGTGCAGCAGCTGCAATTGCCACCTGCCAAGACTTGAGGCAGTTGCAAACCGAAATGGCTTCTAGCGCCGGTACAGCAAGCGCTAGAAGCTATCAAAAGCACTGCCCCCACACTTGGGCCTGCGCACTGTTTTGCACTACAGTCAGCGCGTGACTTCCGCCATCCCTCCAACGTCTGCCCTGCCCATCCCGCCAGCAGCGCCCAGCCACACAGAAGGCGCGACTGGCAACGCCAGTGCAGGCGGGCCCAACTTTGCGGCCAGCGCCCAGGCAGCCACACAGGGGAATGCGTCTGCGCCGCCCAGCAACACCAGTACTGCCAGCAGCGGGCAGGCCAGCACACCAGCGCCCAGTTCAGCACCAGCAGCCAATACAGCAGCACCCGCTGCGCCCACCGCCCCAGTAGCGCCTGCCAGCGGCATAGCCAGCGCGGCGCAGGTGGCACAGATTGTGGCGGCCACGCAGGCGGCACTGTCCAGCAGTGTGAACCTGTCGCCCCAGGCGCAGCAGGCCGTCAAAATGGACGCTTTCAACCAGCTTGTGGCCAACTTGGTTAACCACATCCAGTCAGGCAGTGCCACCTTGCCGGCCAACTGGCCAGCTGCTGGTGTCAGCCCACAGCTACAGGCTTTTGTGACGGCCTTGCTCCAGCAAGCCACTGCCAGCCAGCCACTGCCGCAGCAATTGGTCAGCCTGCAGGCATGGCCTACGGCACTGACCAACGCTGTGCTGCAACTGGCCGGGCAAGCCGCCACTGCGGGTAACTTGTCCCCTGCCCTGGCTGCCACAACAGCCCAAGCCGCGCAGGCAGCTGCCACGGACAAAACGGACATTCGCCTGCCCCAGCTGCAGAACTGGCTGGTGCAGCAAGGCTCTGTGCAAGCGGCCGATGGCGAACGCAGCTTTACCCTGACCTTGCGCGTACCAGTGGCCTGGGCACAGGCACAAGCAGCACTGGGCACCGCCCTGCCCGCTGGTGCCAGCCCGGCAGCAGCAGGCTTGTCCACCATCCCCGGCCTGCTGTCCGGCACACCCGGTGGTTTCAGCTTGGGTGGCCTGCTGGCACTGCCTTTTGCGGGCAGTGTGCAGCAGTTGAGCAGCGGCAGCATGGGGCTGGTGATGCAGCCGCAGCTCTTGCCCGGCTCTGCGGCGGCTGTTGCGGCGCAAGCCATGCGTACCAGTGCCATTTTGCAGCTGGAATTTCAACCGCTGGCGCAGGCCGCACAGAGCGCGCAGATGGCCTCGGTTTACATGCCCGCTCACATGCTGCCGCAGGATCTGCAAGCCATGATTCAAGGGCGCAGCACTGATCCGTGGCTGCTGATGGCGCAGGCCGAGGCCGAAGGCCACAACAAAAAACAGCCCCGCAACGCCAATGAACAGGCCAACTTCTGCAACCGCGCTGGCTGTCAGTACCAAGGCCGGGCCATTTGCGCGCAGCCTTTTTGTGCAGAGATGAACTACCTGTGGTCAATCGACCGGGCGCAGCGGCGCACGCTCTAAGGCCTCTTACGCATCACTGCTGGCGTGGTATTGCTGCACGGCGTGCATCAGGTCTTGCACATGGCTGGCCACACTGCTGCCTTCGCGCAGCAGCATGTAACGCGGGCGCACGGCCCAGTTGTCTCTTAACGCAATCTGTCGCAAATGCTGCCGGGTACTGCTACGCAGTGCGGCACTTTCAGGCACCACAGCAATGCCCACGCCAGCAGCCACCATGCGGCACATCGCATCAAAACTGGCCAATTGAATGCGCAGCTTGAGGGTGTGACCCAGCTGCTGGCCCATCGTGCCCAGAAAAGTTTGCAAGGTACTGCTGCGATGCATGCCCACAAAGTGCTCATGTAGCACATCCGCAAAGCCCCGCGCCTCGACCCCCTGCCAGCGGGCCTCATCGGGCGTCACCAGCACCAGCCGATCGGTGCTGAAGTGCACGCTGGTCAGGCCATGCATGTCCACCTCGCCCGCAATGATGCCCAAATCCGCCCGGCCTTCGCGGATGTCTGCAGCAATGTCGGCATTCGGGCGCTCCTGCAAGTCCACACTGATGTGGGGATGCGCCATCAGGTAGGCCGCCAGAATGTCGGGCAAAAAATCAGTCACTGCCGTTGTGTTGGCAAACACACGCACGTGGCCGCGCAGGCCTGCCCCGTACTCCTGCAAGTCAGCCTCAAGCTGCTGCGCCTGCTGCAGCATGGCACGGGCGTGGAAGAGAAAAGCCTCCCCCGGCGGCGTCAGTCGCACACCCCGAGCCTCTCGAATCAGCAAAGGCATGCCCGCTTCTTCCTCCATGGCTTTGATGCGCGCACTGGTCGCTGCCAGTGACAAGAAACACTGCTCGGCCGCCTTAGTCAAACTGCCTGTTTTGGCCACTTGCACAAACAGCACACAGTCTTTTAATTCGAGTTTCATAGGGTGTCCGGGTTAGTACGGATAACGCCAAGCCTTTTGAAAAACTGAAGGCTTACTTGCAAAAACTGTGATTGTAGAAAGCATTGGCCACGTCCAAGATGCATTGCAACAGCGTGTCAGCAATGGCTGGCGCCACCCTCACCAAGCACCACATTGGCCATGAGCAAGACGACCCCATCTCCTCTGATTGATGCCACCCAGCTGGCACACCTGCAAACGTGGCAAGGCCGCAGCGACATATCAAGCGACCTTATCACCCCTGCGCCTTTACGCGCTTTGTCGGCCACGCTTGACCGTGATGATGCGCCCGTGGTGCCCGGCAGCACCGTGCCACCGCTGTGGCACTGGCTGTACTTTCTGCCCCATGCCCGCCAAAGCGAGCTGGGGGCTGATGGCCACCCCCAACGCGGCGGTTTTCTGCCGCCGGTACCCCTGCCCCGTCGCATGTGGGCTGGGGGGCGTATGCGCTGGGAGCCGGGCAACCCGCTCCAAGTGGGCCAAGACGCTGAGCGCGTTTCCACCATCCAGTCTGTGCAGCACAAAACAGGTCGCTCGGGGGAGTTGCTGTTCGTGCAGGTTGAACACCGCTTTGGCAATGCCGATGGCCTGTCGCTGGTGGAAGAACACGACATCGTCTACCGCCCAATGGCTTTGCCCGGAGAGCCAGCCCCTGCCCCGCAAACGCCGCCTCTGGCTGGCCAGCAGCAATGGTCTCGCGTGATCACGCCCGATGACGTGCTGCTGTTTCGCTACTCCGCACTCACCTTCAATGGTCACCGTATTCACTATGACCGCAAATACGTGACCGAAGTCGAAGGCTACCCCGGCTTGATCGTGCATGGCCCCTTGATTGCCACGCTGCTGGTTGATCTGCTGCGCCGCAGCGACCCCAGCGCTCAACTGCAAAGTTTTGCTTTCAAGGCCGTGCGACCAACGTTTGACCTGCACAGCTTCAGCGTGCACGGCAAGCCTTCGGCAGATGGCAAGAGCGTGGAGCTTTGGGCGCAGGACCACGAAGGCTGGCTCACCATGCAAGCCACGGCCACGCTGGCTTGAAGCACCTTCAAAAGACACAAAAACAGACGCTTTCTGTGCTCACAGACAAAGCGCCAAAGGCACCAAAGGTTCGAAAAATGGCAATGATTGAAAAGACTCTGAGCAACAACCACCACGAAATTCGCGATGCGATCCGCGACCTGTGCAAGGCCTTTCCCGACGAGTATTTCCGCAAGGTGGACGAAGAACGAGCCTACCCTGAAAAGTTCGTCACCGCGCTGACCGAGGCGGGCTGGCTGGCGGCGCTGATTCCGCAGGAATACGGCGGCTCGGGTCTGGGTCTGACCGAGGCCTCGGTCATCATGGAAGAGATCAACCGCTGCGGCGGCAACTCCGGGGCATGCCACGGCCAGATGTACAACATGGGCACATTGCTGCGCCATGGATCGCAGGAGCAAAAAGACAGGTACCTGCCCAAAATTGCAACCGGCCAATGGCGCCTGCAGTCGATGGGCGTGACCGAGCCCACCACCGGCACCGACACCACCAAGATCAAGACCAGTGCGGTGAAAAAGGGTGACAAATACGTCATCAACGGCCAGAAAGTGTGGATCAGCCGTATCCAGCACAGCGATTTCATGATCTTGCTGGCGCGCACCACGCCGCTGGCAGAAGTGACCAAGAAGTCTGAGGGCATGTCGATCTTCATGGTGGATCTGCGCGAAGCCGAGAAAAAGGGCATGACCGTGCGCCCGATCCCCAACATGGTCAACCACGAGACCAACGAACTGTTCTTTGAAAATCTGGAAATCCCCGCCGAGAACCTGATCGGGGAAGAAGGCAAGGGCTTCAAGTACATCCTCGATGGCCTGAACGCCGAGCGCACGCTGATTGCTGCCGAGTGCATTGGTGATGGCTACTGGTTCATGGACCGCGTGACCCACTACGTCAAGGACCGGCAGGTATTTGGCCGCCCCATCGGCCAGAACCAGGGGGTTCAGTTCCCGATTGCCGAGACTTTTATCGAGCTGGAAGCGGCCAACCTGATGCGCTGGAAAGCGTGCGAGCTGTTTGACCAGCACGAGCCCATGGGAGCCCAGGCGAACATGGCCAAGTACCTGGCAGCCAAGGCCAGCTGGGAGGCGGCCAACGCCTGTCTGCAGTTTCACGGCGGCTTTGGCTTTGCCTGCGAGTACGACGTGGAGCGCAAATTCCGCGAAACACGCCTGTACCAGGTTGCGCCTATCTCCACCAATCTGATTTTTTCGTACGTGGCCGAGCACCTGCTGGGTCTGCCCCGTTCTTTCTGACATGGACAACCCCCTGTGCGGTTGCACCGCATTGCAGGCCCACTTCGGATATTGGATTTCACATGATTCGACCTCTTGACGGCATCACTGTCATTTCTTTGGAACACGCGGTAGCCGCTCCGTTTTGCACACGCCAACTGGCTGATCTGGGTGCGCGCGTTATCAAGGTGGAACGCCCCGGCAGCGGCGACTTTGCACGCGGCTATGACCAGCGCGTGAAGGGCCAGTCGTCGCACTTCACCTGGATCAACCGCAGCAAGCAAAGTCTGGCTCTGGATGTGAAACAGCCACTGGCCAAATCTGCGCTGCTGGAGCTACTGAAAACCGCAGACGTGCTGGTGCAGAACCTGGCCCCTGGCGCAGCTGCGCGCATGGGGCTGTCGTACGACGAATTAAAGGCGCACAACCCCCGCTTGATCGTGTGCGACATCAGTGGCTATGGTGCCGATGGCCCCTATCGCGACAAAAAAGCGTATGACTTGCTGATCCAGAGCGAGGCAGGCTTTTTGTCGGTGACCGGCACGCCTGATACACCCAGCAAATCAGGTATTTCGGTGGCCGATATTGCAGCCGGCATGTATGCCTATACCAATATTTTGGCGGCATTGATGTTGCGTGGAAAAACAGGCGAAGGCAGCCACATTGATGTGTCCATGCTGGAGGCGATGGGCGAGTGGATGGGCTACCCCATGTACTACGCCTATGACGGTGCGCCCCCGCCACCGCGTACAGGCGCATCGCACGCCAGCATCTACCCGTATGGCCCCTTCCAGGCCGGTGACGGCAAAACCGTGATGCTGGGGCTGCAAAACGAGCGTGAATGGAAAGCCTTTTGCGCCACCGTGCTGCTGCAACCCGATATTGCTATCGACACGCGCTTTGACAGCAACGCCCAGCGCAATGCCAACCGCGCTGCGTTGCAAGCCGTGATCGTGGAAACCTTCGCTGCCTTGACTGCCGAGCAAGTAGTGGCCCGGCTGGAAGCAGCAGGCATTGCCAACGCCCGCGTCAACGACATGGCCGATCTGTGGCGGCACCCGCAATTGCAGGCACGTGAGCGCTGGCGCACCGTGGCGACACCCGAAGGTGATGTGCCCGCCCTGCTGCCCCCCGGCGTGAACAGCGCTTTCGACTACCGCATGGAGCCTGTCCCCGCCGTGGGCCAGCACAACGCCACCATTTTGGCCGAGCTGGGCTGGAGCGCAGAGCAGGCCGCTGCCTTGCAAAACAGCCCATGCGCGTGACGCCGCAACACCCCAAAAAAAGCAGTCTGCGCTTGCGCACGCTGCAACAGGAACCAGCATGAAGCAAGAAAGTCACATCACCATTCACCCCCTGGCTCAGTTTGCGGCCACGCTGCAGTGGGACGATATTCCTCCCGCCGTACAGCGCAAGGCTGAGGACCTGTGGGTCGACTGGTTCGGCTCTGTGCTGGCCGGCCAAAATGCACGACCTGTACAAAGCCTGACGCGCTTTGCACTATCGCAAGGACCAGCCCAGGGGCCCTGTGAGGTGATCGGTCAAGACACCACCACTTCGCCCATGATGGCTGCACTGGCCAACGCGGCAGCAGCGCATGTCGCAGAGCAAGATGATGTGCACAACGGCTCGGTCTTCCACCCGGCAGCCGTGGTGTTTGCACCCGCGGTTGCCGTGGCGCAAAGCATGGGGGCAACTGGTGCGCAACTGATGGCGGCCTGTGTAGCAGGCTATGAAGTGGGCATCCGCGTGGGCGAATTTCTGGGCCGCAGCCACTACCGGATTTTTCACACCACAGGCACCGCAGGCACCTTGGCCGCAGCCGCTGCCGTGGGCCATCTGCTGGGCCTGAGCCCGGTGCAAATGCAGCATGCACTGGGATCGGCGGGCACCCAGGCCGCAGGCTTGTGGGAGTTTTTGCGCACAGCAGCCGACAGCAAACAGCTGCACACCGCACACGCCGCCGCTGCGGGCCTGATGGCGGCGTATCTGGCCAAAGATGGGTTCACCGGCGCACAGGACATCTTTACCGGCCCACAGGGGCTGGCCGCTGGCATGAGTACCGATGCCAACCCCGGCAAGCTCACCGATGGTTTGGGCACCCGCTGGGCCACGGCGGAGACCAGTTTCAAATGGCATGCATCCTGCCGCCACACGCACCCGGCTGCCGATGCACTTTTGCAAGTCATGCAGCACAACAAGCTGCGCCCCGAAGACATTGCACAGGTCACCTGCCATGTGCACCAGGGCGCCATTGACGTGCTGGGCCCCGTGGTCAGCCCCTCCAGCGTGCACCAGAGCAAGTTTTCCATGGGTACGGTGCTGGCCCTGGCTGCACAGTTTGGCTTTGCGGGGCTGACGCAGTTTGATGCCCATTTCCAGTCGCCTGCCACCGTGGCGTTGCGCGAAAAAGTACACATGGTGCTCGATGCCGAGGTTGATGCGGCTTACCCCCAATGCTGGATTGGCAAAGTCACTGTACAAACCACCGATGGCCGTCACTTGCAAGGGCGTGTGGATGAACCCAAGGGAGATCCAGGCAACACCTTGTCGCGCGATGAAATCACCGCCAAAGCACTGCGATTGGCGGTGTATGGCAACCCGAACTACGCAACCAATGCACCACAAGCCGTGGAACAACTATGGCAAGTGGCGCAGTGGAAGCGTGTGGGTCGTTTGATGGCCTGAACCATTTGTGTCCGGTGAAGACGGGGGTCTGCACCGGACGCAATATTGCAAGCGGAAACACCGCACAGAGAGTGCACGCAGCACTCCGTTTTACTCAAAACACACCAGGAGACAACGAGATGACAACGAAGACTTATCAGGTTTCACGACGCACCCTGCTCAGCGCCTGCGCGCTGGTCACTTTGGGCATGGGCAACGCCATGGCCAGCAACTGGCCAGACAAGGCCATCACGCTGGTCGTCCCCTACTCTGCAGGTGGCCCCACCGATGTGGTTGCACGTCTGCTGGCTGTGCCCATGGGACAGGTGCTGGGTCAGTCAGTGCTGGTAGAAAACACCGTGGGCGCAGGCGGCACGATTGCACCCACGCGCGTTGCCAAGGCCAAAAATGATGGATACACCATCTTGATTCACCACATGGGTATGGCCACGGCACCTGCGCTGTACAAGAAACTGCCTTATGACCCGCTCAAGGATTTCGAGTACATCGGTCAGGTGCTGGATGTCCCCATGACGCTGCTGTCGCGCAAGGACTTTCCGGCCAACAACTTCCAGGAGCTGCAGGACTACGTCAAGAAAAACCAGGAGAAGGTTTCGCTGGCCAACGCAGGCATCGGCGCGGTCTCGCAACTGTGCGGCATGCTGCTGATGCACCAGCTGGGTGTGAACCTGACCACCATCCCCTACAAGGGTGCGGGCCCGGCCATGAATGACTTGATGGGCGGACAGGTCGATCTGCTGTGCGACCAGACCACGCAGACCGTACCAGTCATCAAGGATGGCAAACGTGTCAAGGTTTTTGGTGTCACCACCCCTGAGCGCCTGTCTTCGCTGCCCGATATTCCTACCCTGAATGAGCAGGGCCTCAAAGGGTTTGACGTCAAGGTCTGGCACGGCATGTACGCACCCAAGGGCACGCCTAAAGAAGTGATCGACAAGATCAACAAGGCGCTCAATGTGGCCATCAAGGACGACAACGTGAAGGCACGCATCGCCGACCTGAGCTCTGACCTTGTTTCGCCCGAAAAAGCCACGCCCGAAGGCCTGCGCAAGCACCTGACCGCCGAAGTGGCACGCTGGGCCAAGGTGATCAAGGAAACCGGCGTAACGGCAGAGTAATCCCCCATGACCAGCGGCGCAGCACAGCGCCGCTGGTGGAGCTTTTTCATGATTGATCGTATGGACCACCTGGTGCTGACCACGGCACAGGAAACCGCTTGCATCCGGTTTTATGTCGAGGTGCTGGGCATGCAGCTGGAGACTTTTGGCGAGCAGCGCAAAGCCTTTGTATTCGGCGCTCAAAAAATCAATTTGCACATTGCCGGCAAAGAGTTTGAACCCAAGGCGCAGCACCCGACACCCGGTGCGCTGGATGTGTGCCTGATTGCGTCACAGCCGCTTGAAATCATCCGCCAGCACCTGGCTAACCACCACATCGACATTGAATGCGGCCCCGTGATGCGCACCGGCGCACGAGGCCCCATTCGCTCCATCTATGTGCGTGACCCCGACCTGAATCTGATCGAGATTGCCGAGTACGTTTGATCTCGTAGTTTGTACACCCGCCTGCTAGGTTTTCCCATGAGTGATCTGCTGCACAACGCGCGTTCGTTTTTGTTTGTTCCGGCCCATCAGACCGATCGCCTGCACAAAGCCCTGAAAAGCGCTGCTGACATGGTGATTGCTGACTGGGAAGATGCGGTCGCGCCCAGCGACAAGGCAGCGGCACGCCAGGCACTTTTGGGCACTGTGCAAACACTGTCTGCCACGCTGCGTGCGCGTGTGCTGGTGCGCATCAATGCCGCGCAGACCGCTTGGCATGAGGGCGACATTCAGGTGCTCAAGCAACTGGTGGCGGCGGGCATTGCTGGTGTGGTTGTTCCGAAGGCAGAGACCGTCTCTGTCCTTCACGCCATCGCCCAGACAGCAGGCCCCGCCTGCGCCTTGATCCCCTTGGTAGAAACGGTGGCAGGCATGGATGCACTGGCCAGTCTGTCCGCCGCCCCGCAAGTTGCTCGCCTGGCATTTGGTCATCTGGACTTTCAAGTCGATGCAGGCATGCAGTGCGCAGACGATGAAGGCGAGCTGCTGCCCACACGCATGGCCATCGTCATGGCATCGCGCCGTGCCAATCTGGCACCTGCTATTGACGGCGTCACTGTTGATACCAAAGACAGCACGCACATGGACGCAGACTGCCAGCGCGCACTGCGCATGGGCTTTGGTGCCAAGCTGTGCATCCACCCGGCGCAAATTGCCGTGGCCCACCAGGTGTTCTCGCCCACAGAAGCCGCCGTGGCCCATGCCAGCGCCGTGGTTCAGGCCATGGAACTTGCCCAAGGCGGAGTGTGCGTGGTGAATGGAAAAATGGTGGATGCCCCGGTGCTGCATTTGGCACAGCGCACCTTGCAACGCCATGTCTGGGCCCAGCAACGCCCATGAAAAAAGCGGCCCTCAGGGCCGCTTTGCGTGTGGGTTGCTGCCCCTTGCTTATGGGTACAGACCACGCATTTCACGTGCGTGCAAAATGCGTTTGCAGGCAACAATGAAGGTGGCCGTGCGCAGGCTCACCTTGTTTTCCTGCGCCACTTGCCAGACTGCGCCAAACGCCTCTTGCATGATGCGCACCAGACGGGCATTGATTTCTTCTTCGCTCCAAAAGAAGCTGGAGAAATCCTGCACCCACTCAAAGTAGCTCACCGTCACGCCACCAGCATTGGCAATCACATCGGGCAGCACCAGCACACCCTTGTCGTGCAGGATGTCATCGGCCTCTGGGGTTGTCGGGCCGTTGGCGCCTTCAATCACCATCTTGGCCTTGATGCGCTGGGCGTTGTCCTTGTTGATCTGGCCTTCCAGTGCAGCTGGAATCAGGATGTCGCAATCGACCGACCAGAAGTCTTCTGCTTCAATGGCTTGCGCACCGGCAAAGCCGCCCACGCCACCCTGGTCGCGAACGTGCGCCAGCAGCGCCGCCACGTCCAGACCGTTGACGTTGCTGATGCTGCCGGTATGGTCTTGCACAGCCACCACTTTGGCGCCCGCATCGGCAAACAGTTTGCCTGCAGTGCCACCCACATTGCCAAAGCCCTGCACGGCGATGCGTGCGCCTTCAATCGGCAAGCCAATCAGCTTGGCGGCTTCAACGCCCACGGTGAATACGCCACGGCCTGTGGCTTCAACACGGCCTAACGATCCGCCCAAGTCCACGGGCTTGCCTGTAACCACACCCGTGGCGGTCGAACCCGTGTTCATGGAGTAGGTGTCCATCATCCACGCCATGGTTTGCGCATTGGTGTTCACGTCCGGGGCAGGAATGTCCTTGCTTGGGCCGATCAGCAAACCAATTTCGCTGGTGTAGCGACGGGTCAGGCGTTCCAGTTCGCCCTTGGACAGCTTGCGGGGGTCCACGCGGATACCACCCTTGGCACCGCCGTAAGGCACATTGACGGCGGCGTTCTTGATCGACATCCACGCCGACAGCGCCATCACCTCAGACAGCGTCACGTCCTGGTGAAAACGCACGCCGCCCTTGCCAGGTCCACGGCTCAGGTTGTGCTGTACGCGGTAGCCTTCAAAGTGCGCAATGGAGCCGTCGTCCATCTCAATGGGCACGTCCACGATCAGAATGCGCTTGGGGCGCTTGAGAGTTTCGACCCAGCGGGCCAGCGAGCCCAGATAGGGGGTGACACGATCGACCTGTTGCAGGTAGGTGCCCCAGGGGCCGACGTCGTCCGGATTCAGGTAAGAAGGCAATGCGTGTGTCATCGAATGCGCGGAATGTTCATGTGCAGGCATAAGAACCTCAAAAAAGTAGTGCGATCAAATGGCTCGACTAGCGTGCCTTGATCAGCTGGTTCCAGCGTACGCAGCCAGCGTTCAACTGTCCAAGGCCGCTTGTTTGCATAGTTATAAATTTCACGCATAACCATGCAAGTTCACGTATTTCATCGCTATTTATCGTGATTTCTCAGCCATTATTCACACATCTGCAAAAAGAAAAAATCACGCCCCATGCTTGACCACAGCGCCATGGCTGCACAAGCCCATGACTTGCTCAAGGGAATCCGCCTGCCCTGTGCGGTCACACGCCCCTTCACGCTGCTCAACGGCATGAATTTGCCATGATTGCCCCCATGTCGACCCATTCCGAAAAAGATTGCGCCCAGGGCGCTTGCTCCACGGCCCCTTCGCCTTTTGCCAACCAGCCGCCACTGGGTTTGAGCCTGCTGGCCAAAGATGACCCTGAGGACATCCTGCCCGACTGGCCCAAGGTGGCCCCGGACTTGCCTGAGGACGCCTACTCCATCGCCGATGCACTGTGGTGGTCCCGCAAGCTGGGCGAGCGTGTGGCGCACGGTGCAGATGTGGCCTACATGCTGCGCGATGCAGCAGACGCACGGGCCGTACAAAACGCCTTGGCCATTGCGCGCAAGTGGTGGCCGGCTGGCAGCGTGCCGCGTTACTGGAAATCAGGCGGACCCAGCCGTGCGGCGGCGTTGATTCACGCTCCGCTACCAGAGCCCGGCGTGCAAGCCAGCGCCACCGCCGCTACACCACCTGCCACCGTGTTTAGCCTGCGCGGCATTGAAGGCGAGATTGCGCTGCGCTTGGGCCAGGATGTCACTGCCGAGCAGGCCGCAGCGCTGACTCCCGAGACCGCGCGCGCACTGGTCGATGCCTGCGCCGTGGCCATTGAGTTTGTGGACAGCCGCTGGCGCGAAGGCACCCTTGCACCCGCGCTGACGCTGCTGGCAGACGGCCAGTGCCATGGTGGTTTAGCCATCAGCGACTGGCAAGACTTTGCCCCACTGCGCCAGCACGACTGGAGCCTGCAAACGTGCACGCTGCAAGTCAACGATGGCGCCGTGCAAAGCTTTACAGGCACCCACAGCCTGCAAGACCCCACATGGCTGCTGGCGGCATGGCTGCAGCACGTCACCCAGCACTACGGCACGGTCACCGCAGGCACGGTGGTGACCACCGGCACCTGGACGGGCTGCCCCGAAGTACAGGCCGGTGATCTGGTCACCGTCAGCTTTGACGGGCTGGGTACGTTGCGCTGGCAGTTCTGAACTTGCGGCAAGACAGAACCAAGAAATATTAAAAAAATAGCTGCTATCGCTTACGGGCTATATGTTTAAGCATCTTTTATATCTGAAACATAAGCCAGTCATGCGAATGCAGCTCCTTTTATAAATAGTGCGTGGCAGCTTCGCCAGAGACTAGGCAGTCTTGAGCCCCAGCCGTTTGGCCAGCTTGTGCAGATTGCTGGGGTCTACATCCAGAGAACGGGCCGCCTGTGCCCACTGCCCCCGGTGGGCATCCAGCGCCCAGCGAATGGCCTCGCGCTGCGCGCTGTCCACCACGGCGCGCATGGAAGGGGCGGGGGCCAGCATGGGCGCGTGCAACACCGTGGCGGCCATTGGTAATGGCTGAACATCCAGCCCCAGCCAGTCTGCCTCCAGCGTCACAATGTCACTGCGCTGTGCACCATGGCTCAGTGCTTTGAGTGCTGCACGGCTGACCACGTGCTCCAACTCGCGCACATTGCCCGGCCATGCATAGCGGTGCAGCGCATCTTCTGCCGCCACCGACAGGCGCAAGCTGCGCAAGCCCAGACGCGCACGGTTGAGTTCCAGAAAGAATCCGGCCAGCAGCAGCACATCGTTGCCACGCTCACGCAGTGGCGGAATCGGCACGGGGTAGACCGAAAGACGGTGGTACAGATCTGCACGGAAACTGCCTTCCTGCACGCGCTCTTTCAGGTTGCGGTTGGTGGCCGCAATGATGCGCACATTCACCTTGCGCGGGCGGTCTGCGCCCAGCCGCTGAATCTCTCCGTTTTGCAAGGCCCGCAGCAGCTTGGCCTGAATGGACAGGGGCAGCTCGCCCACCTCATCCAGAAACAGCGTGCCGCCTTCTGCGGCCTCAAAGCGACCTGCGCGCTCGGCAATGGCTCCTGAAAAAGCACCACGCACATGGCCAAACAATTCGCTTTCAGCCAGGGCCTCAGGCAACGCCGCGCAGTTGACGTGCACCAGCGGTTTGCCGCTGCGGCGCGACATCTGGTGCAGCCGCCGTGCAAACAGCTCCTTGCCCACACCGGTTTCGCCCAGCAGCAGCACGGGCAATTCGGTGTCGGCCACCACTTGCAGCTCTTGCAGCAAGTGCAGCAAGGGCTTGCTTTGCCCGATGATTTCACCCTCGGGGCGCGAGGCTATGCCTTCCTCTACCGCCCCTGCCGATTGGCGCACACCGCGCAGCGCGGTCTCCAGGCGCGTCACGCGCACGGCTGCTTCAATCACCAGCACCAGCTGCTCCAGCTCTCGGATGGCCTTGCCCTCAAAGGTGCCCACCGTCAGCGCGTCCAGCGTCAGTACGCCCCAGCACTGGCCCTCCACCTCCAGCGCTACGCCCATGCAGTCATGCACATCCAGTGGCTGGCCCGGTTGCTCGATCACCAGACCGTCGTAGGGGTCAGGCAGCTTGCTGTCATGCGGAAAGCGCACCACCTCGCCAGCCCGCTGGAGCAAGGTGGCCAGACGGGGGTGCTCTGCAATCGGAAAACGCCGCCCGACGGCATCGCTGGACAAGCCGTCCACCGCCACAGGCCGCAGGCTGCTGGTCTCACTGTCCAGACTCAAAAGTGCCACAGCACCGCAGCCAAACTGCATGCGCAACAGCTCTACCAAACGCTGCAGACGTACGGCCATGGGCAGCTCCATGGCAAGGTCGGTCAGCAATAACGCGTGCAAGGGGTTCATGGTGAAAATCACCTTTCTAAGGTTGTTTTCACCCTAACTGGATCGGGTAGTTATGACCTTGATCTGGGTAAACACTTGTTTTTATTTTGATTTTTTCTGGCCTGTTCTGTGCGTAGTGAGAAGTGACGGCAAACCCGCCCTCACTCACTGGAGCCCACAACCATGAAACAGCCCACATTGCGCACCCTCTCTCTAGCCATCTGCGCGCTGACCCTGTCTGGTATTGCCCCCACCCTGCAAGCAGCCCCCCAAAAGGCGGGCACCTCCGCCAGCGCCCAGCAAAGCGTCAAGCGCTTTGTGCTGCACACCAATGTGGTGGACGGCAAGATGGTCTACGTGGATGACAAAGGCGTTGCCAACCCCACGCTGACCGTGGCAGTGGGTGACACCGTCGAAATCGAGCTGGCCAGCGGAGAAGGTGCCGAGCATGATTTGCGCATTGACGAGCTGGGCGTGGCATCGCCCAAGTTCAGCGGCAAGGGCACACAGCGCGTACGTTTCACGGCCTCGCAGGCGGGTGAGTTTCAGTACTACTGCTCCATCCCCGGGCACCGCCAGGTCGGCATGTTTGGCACCATTCAGGTCACGGGCAAATCACAGCCAGCCAAATCTGCCAGCAGCACCTCCAGCGATGCGGCTTTAGCGCTGTACACACCCATCACCGTGCCGCAAAAGGGCGCAGACCCCACGGCGGTTGATATCTCGGCCAGCCCCACCCAGTTGCCACCTCCCATTGCGGCGCATGCCCCGCAAGTACAGAAGGTGCGCCTGGAGACGGTGGAGCTGTCCGGCAAGCTGGATGACGACACCAGTTTTACTTACTGGACCTTCAACCGCCAGGTCCCCGGCCCCATGCTGCGTGCGCGGGTGGGCGACACCATTGAGCTGACACTGGCCAATGCCAAGGACAGCAAGGCCATCCACTCCATCGACCTGCATGCCGTAACAGGCGGGCACGGAGGGGGCGAGCACACCCAGGTTGCACCCGGCCAAGAAAAAACCATCACCTTCAAGGCCATGCACGCAGGCCTGTTTGTGTACCACTGCGCTACACCGCTGGTGCCACAGCACATTGCTGCAGGCATGTACGGAATGATTCTGGTCGAGCCCGAACAAGGCCTGCCCAAGGTAGACCGCGAGTTCTATGTGATGCAAGGCGACATGTACACACAGCGCCCCATTGGTGCCAAGGTGCACCAGGACGTGGACCTGCAAAGAATGTCCGATGAGCTGCCCACCTACTACGTGTTCAACGGTGCGGTCGGAGCCTTGAGCAAGACGCACAAGATGCAGGCCAAGGTGGGTGAGACCGTGCGCATCTATTTCGGTGTGGGCGGGCCCAACAAGATTGCCTCGTTCCACATCATTGGCGAAGTGTTTGACAAGGTCTACAGCGAAGCCGCACTCAACACCATCAAGCACAGCGTGCAAACCACCGTGGTTGCCCCCGGCGGCGCCACCATTGTGGAGCTGAAGATGGACTACCCCGGCAGCTATCTGCTGGTAGACCATGCACTCTCGCGCACCGGCAAAGGCGCCGTCGGCGTGCTGGAAGTCACGGGCGAAGGCATCCCTGGCGTCTACAAGCCCAGCGCCCTGTAACGCACCCAGCGCACCACCACACGCCTTGCCAGACACCTACTCTGGCAAGGCCAGCTCCCCGCACACAGCACGCCCTTGTGGCCGCTTTTTTCACGACTTTCTAGGAGATTCACCATGCCTTACATGGAGCAATCATTGGGGCAGCTCGCCCGCCGTATTCCCGGGGCCACCGGTCTGTTCGATGCCCACCAGCTGGACTTTTGCTGCGCCGGCAACCGCAGTCTGCGCACGGCCACCGAAACCCTGGGCATTGATCCCCGCCCCCTGGTGGATGCACTGAAAAATCTGGAGCAGCGCGCCGCCGCAGAGCCTGAGCAAGACTGGAGCGATGCCAGCGACACGCAACTGGTGGAGCACCTGCTGGTGCGCTATCACGCTGTACACCGCGAGCAACTACCCGAGCTGATTCGACTGGCACGCCGCGTGGAACATGTCCACGGCGACCGCCAAGACTGCCCCCACGGCCTGGCCGACCATCTGGAGGCCATGGCGCAAGAGCTGGACAGCCACATGCGCAAGGAAGAGATGGTGCTGTTTCCCATGATTACGCGGGGGCAGGGAGGCATGGCCAGCATGCCCATTTCGGCCATGCGCTCTGAGCACGATGACCACGGCACCGAGCTGCGCCGTCTGGCCGAGCTGACCGACAACATCACCACCCCACGCGACGCCTGCACCACATGGCGCGCGCTCTACACCGGGTTGCGCAGCTTTCGCGATGACCTGATTGCCCACATTCATACCGAGAACAACATCCTGTTCGAGCGCTTTGCGCCCGCGCAGGTGCTGTAACTGCACAGAGGGAGACCACACCATGGGTCCGTATAAAAAACACTGGTTCACGCTCATTGGCATGTGCATCGTGATGTTCGCGCTGCTGGGCTATCTGGGTGTCGACATTTACCGCGCAGCCCCGCCCATCCCTGACCATGTGGTCACCGAAAAGGGCGAAAAGCTGTTCACCGAAGAAGACATTCTTGACGGCCAGACCGCCTGGCAATCGGTGGGCGGCATGCAGCTGGGCTCCATCTGGGGCCACGGTGCCTACCAGGCCCCTGACTGGACTGCCGACTGGCTGCACCGCGAACTGACCGCGTGGCTGGAGCTGGGCGCGCAAGAGCGCCACAAACAGGCCTATGCCGATCTGGGGGTGGGCGAGCAAGCCGCTTTGCGTGCACAGCTGCAGGCCGAATACCGCCACAACCGCGTCGATGACAACGACACACTGACCGTGAGCGAACGCCGTGCCCGGGCCATGGCACAAACTGCCACCTACTACGAGCAACTGTTCTCGGACGAGCCCGCCCTGCGCGGCAGCCGCGAGAGCTTTGCCATGAAGGAAAACACCCTGCCCAGCGCTGAGCGCCGCGCGCAGATGACCAAGTTCTTCTTCTGGACAGCATGGGCCGCCGCCACCGAGCGCCCCAACAGCAAAGTCACCTACACCAACAACTGGCCGCACGAACCGCTGATCAGCAACGTGCCCAGCAGCGAGAACGTGGTCTGGTCGATTGCCAGCGTGGTGATCTTGCTGGCAGGCGTGGGCTTTCTGGTGTGGGGCTGGTCATTCCTGCGCCACCAGGACACCGAGGAAGTCCCCGCACCTGTGCAAGACCCGCTGACGCGCTTTGCCCTGACTCCCTCACAACGCGCCTTGGCCAAGTATTTGCTGCTGGTCGTCGGGCTGTTTGTCTTTCAGGTGATGCTGGGCGGCTTTACCGCGCACTACACCGTGGAAGGGCAGGAATTCTATGGCGTAGACGTATCGCAATGGTTCCCCTACTCACTCACCCGCACCTGGCACATTCAAAGTGCACTGTTCTGGATTGCCACGGGCTTTCTGGCGCTGGGCCTGTTTCTGGCCCCCGTCATCAACGGCGGCAAAGACCCGAAATTCCAGAAACTGGGCGTGGACGTGCTGTTCTGGGCGCTGGTGTTTGTCTGCGTCGGCTCTTTCGTCGGCAACTACCTGGCGATTGCCCAGGTCATGCCCGCAGAGTGGAACTTCTGGCTGGGTCACCAGGGCTATGAATACGTGGATCTGGGCCGTTTCTGGCAGATCCTCAAATGGGTGGGCATGCTGCTGTGGCTGGTGCTGATGCTGCGCGGTGTGCTGCCCGCATTGCTGGCGCGCAATGGCGAAGACAAAAACCTGCTGGCCCTGCTGACCTGTTCGTGCGGTGCCATTGGCCTGTTCTACGGTGCGGGGCTGTTTTACGGCGAGCGCACCAGCCTGACCGTGATGGAGTACTGGCGCTGGTGGGTGGTGCACCTGTGGGTAGAGGGCTTCTTTGAAGTCTTTGCCACCACTGGCCTGGCCTTTGTGTTCTCCAGCATGGGGCTGGTCTCGCGCCGCATGGCCACCACAGCCAGTCTGGCCTCGGCCTCGCTGTTCCTGCTGGGGGGCATTCCCGGCACCTTCCACCACCTGTACTTTGCAGGCACCACCACCCCGGTGATGGCCGTGGGTGCAGCCTTCAGTGCGCTGGAAGTGGTGCCGCTGATCGTGCTGGGCCATGAAGCCTGGGAGAACTGGCGCCTCAAAGACCGTGCGCCGTGGATGCAGCAACTCAAGTGGCCGCTGATGTGCTTTGTGGCTGTGGCCTTCTGGAACATGCTGGGCGCAGGCGTCTTTGGTTTCATGATCAACCCGCCCATCTCCCTGTACTACGTGCAGGGCCTGAACACCACGCCACTGCACGCCCATGCGGCCCTGTTCGGTGTGTATGGTTTCCTGGCGCTGGGCTTTAGCCTGATGGTGCTGCGCTATGTGCGCCCCCAGATGGCCTTCAGCGAAGGCCTGATGAAAACCGCTTTCTGGTGCCTCAACGGTGGTCTGGTACTGATGATTGCCACCAGCTTGCTGCCGATTGGGGTCCTGCAGTTCCACGCCAGCGTGAGCGAAGGCCTGTGGTGGGCACGCAGCGAAGCTTTCATGCAGCAGCCGCTGCTGGAAACGCTGCGCTGGGTGCGCACCTTTGGTGATGTGGTCTTCATTGTGGGCGCACTGGCTATGGCATGGCAGGTGGTCAAGGGTGTGCTGGGCCACTCGGCCCCGGCACGCACCACCCCGGCCTCCAGCAACGTCATTCCAGCCAAATAACCACCATGCAGCGTGCACTCCGCTTGGTCGGCGGGTGCACGCCACACAAGGAAGCTTTATGCAGATCGACAAACTCAAGCACCAGCACACCGACATCCTGCGCCGCGTAGCCGCCCTGCGTACGCTCACACATGCCGGTGTAGCTGACAACGCGCAAGCCATTGCCGAAGGCATTGTCGGCATGAGCGCCGTGATCAAGCTGCATCTGGCCGTGGAAGATCAGGCGCTGTATCCGTCGCTGCAGCGCGGCGACGATGCAGACCTGGCCCGGCTGGGTCGCATGTACCAGGCCGAGATGGCACCGCTGGCCCAGGCCTATGACGCGTTTGTGCGCCGCTGGAATACGGCACAGCACCTGCGCGAGGATGCAGAAGGTTTTCGGGCCGATGCCAACAACGTACTGCGCCGCCTGCACGAACGCATGCAGCGCGAAAACCTGGAGTTTTACCCGCGCATTGAAGCGCAGGCGGAGTTGGCGTGATGCGCCCAGCCCCCTGCCCCAACACCATGACCTGAGCGTGCACCACGCGCAGGCCTAGTCCCTGTGTTTTCCTGAGTGGCACTTTACAGCCCTGCTTTGCAGGGCTTTTTTTGGTGCATTCAGGCGCAGAGGTTCAGCAGCCGCGCAAACCGCCATGCAAAAAGCGCCTTGTACCGATGCCCAAGGCGCTTGAAAAAATAGCTGTCAACGCTGACTCAGAAAGCGTTCAATGCCAGCTCGTCTGGCCATCAGGCTTCAGCGGGATAGAACAGCTTGCGGCCCTTGTCGCCAGACACCGCCTTGGCAATCGCGCCAATGTGATCGGGCGTAGTGCCGCAGCAGCCGCCCACAATGTTGACCAGGCCTTCGGCCGCAAACTCATGCACCAGACGGCTGGTGACATCGGGCGTTTCATCAAAGCCGGTGTCGCTCATGGGATTGGGCAAACCTGCGTTGGGGTAGCAACTGATGAAGGTGTCTGGCGCGGCCTTGGCCAGCTCCTGAATGTAGGGGCGCATCAGCGTGGCACCCAACGCGCAGTTCAGGCCCACCGACAGGGGGTTGCTGTGGCGCACGCTGTGCCAGAAGGCCGTTACGGTCTGGCCCGACAAGATGCGGCCCGACGCATCGGTCACGGTGCCGCTGATCATGATGGGCAGCACTTCGCCCGTGGCCTCAAACGCCTCTTGCACCGCAAACAGCGCCGCCTTGGCGTTGAGCGTGTCGAAAATGGTTTCCACCAAAATCACGTCCGCGCCGCCGTTGATCAGATCCACGGTCTGCTCAAAGTACGCCTGACGCAGTGTCTCAAAACTCACATTGCGAGCACCGGGGTCGTTCACGTCAGGGCTGATCGATGCGGTCTTGGGCGTAGGGCCCAGTGCACCGGCCACATAGCACTTGCGGCCATTCACGCTGTACTTGTCGCAGGCGGCACGGGCCAGCTGGGCGCTCTTGAGGTTCATCTCTCGCGCCAGATCGGCCATGTGGTAGTCCTCTTGCGCCACGGTGGTCGCGCCAAAGGTGTTGGTCTCGATCAGGTCGGCACCGGCGGCCAGGTACTTTTCGTGGATGTCCCGAATCACGTCCGGGCGGGTGATGGACAGCAGCTCGTTGTTGCCCTTCACGTCGTGGGCAAAGTCGGCAAAACGGTTGCCTGCGCCATCTGCGCCTTGGTAGCCTTCGCCCCGGTACTGGGCTTCACCCAGCTTGAAGCGTTGAATCATGGTGCCCATGGCACCATCCAGAATGGCAATACGTTGCTGCAGCAGGGCAGGCAGCTCTTGGGCGCGGGTGTAGTGGGGCAGGCTCATAGCCCCCGATTGTAGGTTTGCCATCTCTGCCCTGCCGGGCTTGGGCGCATTTCATGCGCGAAGGCCTCAGTGCGCAGCAGCGGGGGCAGCGCCACTGTCGTAGTAGCGCTTGGCCATGCGAAAGGTCAGATTCCAGCGCTCTGCCCCCAGCAGGTGATGCCTGCCATCCTTGAGCGGATTGACGCCGTGGTAGGCCATGCGCGTGGCGCCACCCCAGACCAGTACGTCCCCGTGCATCAAAGGCACGCGGCGCACGGGCGACTGGCGTGTCAGCCCGCCCCATAGAAAGGTGCACGGCAACCCCAGCGAGACAGAGACGATGGGGGCATGCCAGTCCATCTCATCTTCGTCGCGGTGCAGCGTCAGTCTGGCTCCGGGCTGGTAGCGGTTCATCAGACAGGCATCCGGTGCGTAGCCGCCATAGCCTGCCGCTTGTGCAGCTGCCACCGCCTGCTCGAACATGAAGGCAGGCATGGCTGGCCAGGGCAGGCCCGTGCGTGGATCGGTGCTGCTGTAGCTGTAACGCTGTGCGTCTGACACCCAGCCCCAGTCGCCGCAATTGGTCATGGCCACCGACAAGGCCGCGCCGCCGGGGCGCACCATGGTGCGAAACGCAGCCTGTGCAGCCACACTGCGCACGGCGGCCACCCATGCATCCTCTTGCGCAGCGGCCCAGCCACGCAGCAGCACAGCGCCATCGTCCAGGGTGTGCGGTGGCAAGGCAGGGGTGTCAAACAGCGGCAGGCTCATGCCCTGGCAAAGTCCAGTGCAGCTTGCAGCATGCGCTGCAGCGTGGGTTGAATGCGTTCAGCGCGCTCGGGCAGGTAGTCAAACGGCAGCGCCTCTTGCATGTAGCTGCACTGCGTCATCTCCAGCTGCACGGCGTGGATGTTGCGCGCAGGCTGGCCGTAGTGGCGCGTGATGTAGCCACCCTTGAAGCGGCCATTGAGCACCGCCGTATGCCCCGGGGCCGTTTGCGCAATCTGCAGCAGTTGCTGCGCCAGTGCGGCATCGCAGCTGGTGCCATCCACCGTGCCCAGATTCAGGTCGGGCAGCTTGCCCTCAAAAAAGCGCGGCAGCACGGAACGGATGGAATGCGCATCCCACAGCACAGCACGGCCATGCGTGGCCTGCAGACGGTCCAGCTCGGCACGCAGTTGGCCGTGGTAGGGCTGCCAGTAGGCATCGCGGCGGCGTACCACTTCAGCAGCCTCTACGCTTTGCCGCGCATCGGCGTACAGCGGTGTATCGGCAAAGGTATCGACCGGACACAGCCCCGTCACGCTTTGGCCGGGGTACAGGCTTTCACCATTGGGCGGGCGGTTCAGATCGACCACATAGCGCGAATGCGTGGCCACAAGAATGGAAGCTCCCATGGCTTTGGCAAAGTCGTACAGCAGCGGCATGTGCCAGTCGGTATCGGGCACCTGCCGGGCTTCTGCGGTCAGGCTGTCAGCGATCGGCGGCGGCACATGCGTGCCCGCATGCGGCATGGAGATCAGTAAAGGCGCTGTGCCTTGGTGAAAAACAAAGGGCGAAGGAGCTTGGGTCATACGCAGATAGCTATCAAAAATACCAGTTCCAAAGCAAGAGGCGCGCCATGGCACGCCTTGACGCGGCTTGCTTTACAGCACTTTGCCGGGGTTGAGGATGCCCAGCGGGTCCCACGCAGCCTTGATGGCGCGCATGGCGGCCAGCTCTTGCGGGGTTCGGCTCAAGGCCAGATACGGCTTTTTGTGCAGTCCAATACCGTGCTCTGCAGACACCGAGCCATGAAATTCGCCCACCACCTGGTAGAGCATCTCTTCCACGGCCTCGCACTCGCCATTCACGGTAGCGCCATCGGTGGAGACATGCAGATTGCCGTCGCCCACGTGGCCAAAAAACAGTGTGAAGTGACCGGGCCAGCGCGCATCGAACGCGGCCTGTATGGCCTGCGCAAAGCGGCCAATGTCTGCCTGTGGCAGGCTCACATCAAAGTTGATGGGCGGGTGCATGTTGTTATTGAGTTCTGCCGGGGCCTCGCGCAGTTTCCACAGCGCTTTGGCCTGGGTGTGCGACTGGGCAATCACGGCATCCAGCACATCCCCGCCTTCCATGGCAGCGCCCAAGGCTTCTTCTACGGCATCTCGCAGGCTGGCCTCGTCTTTGCCGTCGACATCGATCAGCGCCAGAAAAGGGTGGTTTTCAGCAAATGGGGCTTGCAGTTGCTGCCATTGCACAGAGGCCTGCACAAAACTGTCCCACATCAATTCAAACGCAGCCACGCTGTTGCCAAAGCGCTGCTGCATGTGCTGCAGCACGGCCAGTGCGGCATCAAAACTGGGCATGGCCACCAAGGCTGTGGCCTTGGCTTGCGGCTGGGGGCGCAGACGCAGCAGCACGCGGGTGATGACGCCCAGCGTACCTTCAGAGCCAATGAAAAACTGTTTGAGGTCGTAGCCCGTGTTGTTCTTGATCATGGGGCGCAGCATGGGCAGCACGCTGCCGTCGGCCAGCACCACCTCCAGCCCCAGCACTTGCTCGCGCATCATGCCGTGCTGCAGCACACCATTGCCACCTGCATTGGTGGCCACGTTGCCGCCAATCTGGCAGCTGCCGCGCGCGCCCAGATCCACACCAAACACCAGACCCGCTTGCACTGCCGCCTCTTGCACGGCCTGCAATGTGGCTCCGGCCTGCACCGTCATCACGGCAGAGCGGGCGCTGATGTCTTCGATAGCGCTCATGCGCTCCATGGAGATGGCCACACTTGCCTGCACGGGCACAGCACCACCGGCCAGCCCCGTCAAGCCGCCCTGAGGCACCACAGGGATGCGGTGCGCATGGCACAGCCGCAGGGCAGCGCTGACATCTTCTGTGCTGCGCGGGCGCACCAAGGCCAGCGGGGCCACAGGCGGCGTGCCGCTCCAGTCCGTGTGGTAGCGCGCTTGCACCGCATCACCTACCAGCACCGTATCTGCACCCAGCGTTTGCAGCAAAGCTTCCAAGAATTGTTGTTGAGACATCGCTAAACCTTTCACTGCCTGCATTGTGCGGGCGATCACACCTGCCGCCACTGTGCCTACCCACATCCCAAATCCTGGCGAATTGCGCAGATTTTGATTTGCATAAAGTAATGCACTAAATGCATAGTTTTCCATGCAGCACGGATGGCTTTTTTATGACGCCTGCCTAGAATGACCGCCTGCTGCCGAAAAATGTGGCATATCAAACCAGAGAGAAAAGCAAAAAACGGTGCTGAGAGTCTCCGCGTGGAGCCTGTCATCACCGCTTTTAACTATCCCGGAGACATCGATGAACGCAGCCGCGCCCAAGGCTCTGCAAGTGCAGGCCCCAGACTATGTAAAAAACCCCCAGCTGATTGCCTGGGTCAGTGAAATGGTGGCCTTGTGCAAGCCCGCCAAGGTGCATTGGTGCGATGGCTCGCAAGCCGAGTACGACGCGCTGTGCCAGCAACTGGTGGATGCAGGTACCTTCAAAAAGCTCAACCCCGCCAAGCGCGCCAACAGCTTTCTGGCCTGCTCTGACCCATCGGACGTGGCCCGCGTAGAAGACCGCACTTTCATCTGCTGCGAAAAAGAAGAAAACGCCGGCCCCACCAACAACTGGAAAGCGCCCGCAGAAATGCGCGCGCTCTTGAACCCCCTGTTTGACGGCTGCATGGCCGGGCGCACCATGTATGTGGTGCCGTTTTCCATGGGTCCCCTGGGCTCACCCATTGCACACATTGGTATTGAGCTGTCTGACAGCGCCTATGTGGCCGTCAACATGAAGATCATGACCCGCATGGGCAAGGCCGTGTACGACGTGATTGGCACCGATGGCGAGTTTGTGCCCTGCGTGCACACCGTGGGCGCGCCACTCAAGGACGGCGAGAAAGACACCACCAGCTGGCCGTGCAACCCCACGACCAAGTACATCGTGCATTACCCAGAAACGCGCGAAATCTGGTCGTATGGCTCGGGCTACGGCGGCAACGCGCTGCTGGGCAAAAAGTGTTTTGCGCTGCGCATTGCCTCCACCATGGGCCGCGATCAGGGCTGGCTGGCAGAGCACATGCTGATCTTGGGCGTAAGCAACCCTCAGGGCAAGAAGTACCACGTGGCAGCCGCCTTCCCCTCGGCCTGCGGCAAGACCAACTTCTCCATGCTGGTGCCTCCGGCTGGCTTTGACGGCTGGAAGGTCACCACCATTGGTGACGATATCGCCTGGATCAAGCCTCAGGCCGACGGCAGCCTGCGCGCCATCAACCCCGAGGCCGGTTACTTTGGCGTGGCCCCCGGCACCAACATGCTGACCAACCCCAACTGCATGAAGAGCCTCAACGAGAACGTGATCTTCACCAACGTTGCGCTGACCGACGACGGCGACGTGTGGTGGGAAGGCATGGAAAAGGACACAGGCTTTGTGCCCGAGCACCTGATCGACTGGCAAGGCCGAGACTGGACACCCGCCATCGCCAAGGAAACGGGCGCCAAGGCTGCCCACCCCAACGCCCGCTTTACCGTAGCCGCCATCAACAACCCGGCGCTGGACGAAGCCTGGGACGACCCAGCAGGCGTGAAGATTGATGCATTCATCTTCGGTGGCCGCCGCTCTACCACCGTGCCTTTGGTGACTGAAGCGCGTGACTGGACCGAAGGCGTGTACATGGCTGCCACCATGGGTTCAGAAACCACTGCCGCCGCCTTTGGCGCACAAGGCGTGGTGCGCCGCGATCCATTTGCGATGCTGCCATTTGCCGGATACAACATGAGCCACTACTTCCAGCACTGGCTGGATCTGGGCCAGAAAATGCAAGCCACGGGCGCCACACTGCCCAAGATTTTCACCACCAACTGGTTCCGCAAAGATGCCGACGGCAAGTTTGTCTGGCCCGGCTACGGTGAAAACATGCGCGTTCTGAAGTGGATGATTGACCGCATCGAAGGCCAGATGCAAGGCCAGGAAACCGCCTTTGGCGTGGCTCCGCAATACGGTGAAATCAACTGGACAGGCATGAACTTCAGCGCCGAGCAGTTTGCCACCGTCACCGGCATCGACAAAGACGCCTGGGCGCAAGAGATGCAGCTGCACGCAGCGCACTTTGAGCAATTGGCCAGCGGCATGCCTCAGGCCCTGCTGGACACCAAGGCACAGCTGGAAGCACGATTGGCTGCTTAAAACAATAGCTGCCAACGCTTGTATTTAAAGCACTTCAGATACAAAACATACGCAAATGCAAAAGGAGCTTGCGCTGCAAGCTCCTTTTTTTACATATTGCACTTTGGATCAACAAAAAAGCCGCTGCACAGACAGCGGCTTTTTGCGTGCGGACACTGCGGTGTCCGTCACTGTTTTAATGTTTGGCAGCCGTTGCAGACATGGCACGCGACAGGTCGGCCATCACACGTGCATCTTGCAGCGCCATGTTCCATGTCAGCTCATCGGCACGCACCGCACGGCGCGCAGCCTGCCACGCCTTCCATTGCTTGGCGGCAATAGAGGCCAGCCATGGGAACAATGCACGGGGAGTGGTGCGGACAGGATAGGGGGCGGTCGAGGTGGTCATGATAGGGGCCTTGGCTGTGCATCACCGCAGTGTTGCTTGTGGCAGTCTTAGTGATGCGAGGCCTCAATACTAGGGTTATCCCTAAAACCTTTCAAATTTATATTTTGAATTCCAATCATTCACGGCAGTGATGATTAAATGCCGCAGCATGAGCCCTCAAGACTTTCGTGCGCTGGATTTGAATTTGCTTCGCGTTTTTGACGCCGTCATGGCTGAAGGCAGTTTGACGCGTGCCGCCGACAAGTTAGCACTCACTCAACCAGCAGTAAGCAATGCCATGCGCCGCTTGCGCGATGCGCTGGGCGACGAACTGCTGGTTCGCCAGGGCCATGGCGTACAACCCACGCCGCGAGCGCTGACGCTGTGGCCCATCGTGCGCGATGCTTTGGGCAACCTGCAGCAAAGCCTGGCACCAGCACACTTTGACCCCGCTACCGCCAGCATCACTTTGGTACTGGCCATGGCCGATGCCACCGCCGGTACGCTGGTGCCCAATCTGGTGCCAATTTTGGAGCGTGAGGCTCCGCACATATCGATCCGCATCGTGCCGCTGACCACGCGCGACCCCCGTGGCTTGCTGGATGCAGAAAGCGCTGACATGGCCGTGGGGCACTTTCCCGCCGTGCTGGCCGACCTGACGGCCCGTGCCCAGTCCGGAGCACTGGTGCCGCATGAGCACCGCAGGCTGTATGACGGGGAGTACGTGGCAGTCATGCGCAAAAGCCATCCGCTGGCCTTGATGCCACTGACGCTGGAGCACTACTGCGCAGCACGGCACCTGCTGGTGAGCTTTTCAGGCCGGGCCTATGGTTTCATTGATGAAGCCTTGGCTGCGCTGGGCCGTGAGCGGCACATTGTGCTGACCGTCAACCAGTACGCCACTGCGGCACGCGTAGTCACCCAGTCCGATCTGGTGACCGTACTGCCCCGGCACTTTGTGCCCATCACCGGCATCCAGCACCAGTTGCAGGTGCACCCCCTGCCACTGGAGGTGCAGGCCGTGCACGTCGACGCCCTGTGGCACAAGCGGGGGCCCAACCGGCCAGCCTATGAATGGCTGCTGCAAGCCTTAAATCGTGCGACGCTCAAGGCCTTTAGTCAGTGAAAAGTGCATGGTCTGCAGGTAGCTGGACGAGCGCCACTCCTGCATGTGGTGCAGCAGCACCCACTGTGCCCACCACAATGCAGCATAGGTCCAGCACTGGGCCACTTCCCCCATGACCGCCAAGGTGGCATCGGGCAATTTATGCATCCAGGCGCTACCATGGCCCTGCGCCAGCACCGACAGGAGCATGGCCAGCGCAGCCACCAGCAGGCAACCCCAGGGGATCGCCCGCTCGCGCAGCCAGCGCAAAACAACGCGGCTGATCAACCGGTGGCGCACCACCCAGTACACGCACGCCAGCAGCATGGCCAGACAGAGACCCATCATTGCGGGCTTCCACCACAGCAGTCCCCAGCTGCCGATCGCCTCGCCTGCACCGGCAGAGGCAGAGGTGACAGATAGCGCGTCCCATGCCAGCTCATGACCCAGCACGCTCAGCCAGCACAGCGCTGCCACCCACCAAATCTTGCTCGCGGCCATGCCCCGCTGCTGGCGCGCAGCCATCAAGGCCACCAGCATGCCCAGCAGCAGCGTGGCAGCCTGCACGTTCTCCAAGAGCCCATATTCCTGGCCCCACGACAGTGGTAATCCCACTGACAGCACAACGCTCACGCACAGGCCCGCCAGCAGCAGCCAGCTACTGGATCGTATATTTACAAGGGTTCTCATGTTTGACCAGCTTGCTTGCAAAAAGTAAGCAACATCTCGATAAAGAACGCGATTCTAGAAAGGCTGCACCAAACGCGTGCATGCACGAGAATTCGTTTTGTGCATTTCCTCTGGCGCTATGAAATTACAACTGCTCTCCGACCTCCACCTTGAAGCTCACCCCCACTTTCAGCCCACTGCGGCCCCGGATGCCGAGGTCCTGGTGCTGGCGGGCGACATAGGCTCCTACCAAGAGGGCGGTTTGCTGCAGGATGAGTACTTCGGCCTGGAGCGTTTCTCGCCGCTGCCGCAATTTGCGTCATGGCCATGCCCCGTGATTTTTGTTCCAGGCAACCACGAGTACGACATGCAGGACTGGGATGTGGCCCATGCGCGGCTGCGCCGTGTCTGCGATGCCCTGGGCATCATCTGGCTTGAGCGAGAAAGTCTGGTCTTGAACCAGGTGCGCTTTGTAGGCACCACCTTGTGGACCGACTATGACGCCATCGCCCTGCTGGATCCCCAGGTGCAGGCTGGTGACGTAGGGCGCCTGCTCAAGCAGCGTGAAAAATCCTTCCGGGCCGCCAACTTCTATTTACGCAAAACTGGCGGTACACGCCACGGCCAGCCCTTTCTGGCCGAGCCCATGCGTGAGCAAGCCTTGGTGTGCCAGGACTGGCTGCGCCACGCTTTGCAGCAACCCTTTGCAGGCAAAACCGTGGCCATCACCCACTTTGCCCCCAGCCTGCAAAGCCACGACCCACGCTATGGCCTGGTACCCGGCACGGCAGGTTTTTGCAATGCGCTGGATGACCTGCTTGCCCATGCCGACCTGTGGCTGCACGGCCACCTGCATGCTCCCAGCGATTACCAGGTGCAGGGCTTGCACGCCGACGGCAGCGAATGGCGCTGCCGCGTCGTCGCCAACCCACTGGGCTATGCCCGCAAAGGTGAGCAGGGGCATTTCCTTGCCAGCGCCTGCATCACCTTATGATTTCAGTGTTTTCAGGTTGCAGCGCTCCAAAAACATGACTTAAGTCAAGACAACACGCGCCCCATTGTTTACCCTTGTCCTCATCAATTTGGAAAGATGTCTCATGAAAATCCTGCTTGCTGTTGACGGTAGCCCCTTCACCAAAAAAATGCTGGCCTATCTGGCCGCCCACGATGAGCTGGTTGCTGCAGGCCGTCACGACTACACCGTCCTGACCGTCCAATCCGCCCTGCCTCCCCGTGCACGTGCCGCACTGAGCAAAGACATGGTCGATGAGTACTACGCTGAAGAAGCCACCAAGGTGCTGGACCCCGTCACCAAATTCCTGGGCCAAAGCGGTATCACGCCCGCACGCCGCGCCGAAATCGGCCCCGCCGGTGAAGTGATTGCAAAGGTTGCAGAAGACGAAAAGTTTGACCTGATCATCATGGGCACCCACGGCCACGGCTCGCTGGGCAAGCTGGTGATGGGTTCGGTATCCACGAAGGTACTGGCGAACTGCTCAGTGCCCGTCATGCTGGTGCGCTAATCGACTGCGCATGCAACAAAAAAGCCGGAGTTACCTCCGGCTTTTTTGTTGGCTGATCTGCCTGCACACTCCGGCACTCAAACCTGCCCTGATGCGGGCATGGCCTGAGGCAATCGCAGCTCAAAACACGCCCCTTGCAGGCCATCGCAGCGGTCTTTGCAGCGCACACTGCCACCATGGTGCAAGGCAATGCTGCGCACCAGGGCCAGCCCCAGCCCCACGCCGCCGGAGCGTTCACTGGCGCCGGGCAGGCGGTAGAACTTCTCAAAAATACGCTCACGCTGCCCAAGTGGCACACCAGGGCCGTGGTCTTCAACACGCACCACCGCAGTGTCGCCCTCTTGGCTGAGAGTCAAAGTGACCTCTCCTTGGCTGTAGCGGCGTGCGTTTTCAAGCAGGTTGCGTACGGCGCGGCGCAGCAATTTGGCAATCGCCTGCACCTCCAGCGCGTCCACCCCCTGCAAAATCAGCTCGGCCTCCACACGAGCGCACTCTTCAGCAGCCAGCCCAATCAGGTCTATGGACTCGGTGCTGCCGATATCTACATCTGGCGAATCCAGCCGGCTGGCCAGCAAAATTTCATCCACCAACTGGTCCAGCTCATTGATGTTGCGCTGAATCTCTGCCTTGGCCGCAGAGACGGAGGCATCTCCCCCCATCAGCTCCAATCCCATGCGAATACGCGCCAGCGGTGAGCGCAACTCGTGCGATGCGTTCGCCAGCAAGGCCTTGTGCGACTGCACCAGTTCCTGAACACGGCTGGCGGCAGCATTGAACTGGCGCGCCAGATCTGCCACCTCATCTTGTCCTTCGGTGGCAACGCGCACTGACAGATCGCCTTCGCCAAAGCGTTGCACACCGCGCTGCAGGTTTTCAAGGCGCTTGAGCAAACGGCGAATGATGGGAAACACCCCCACGATGACGACCACGCCAATCATGCCCAGCAGCCACAAGAAACCAAATGGCGGGCGCAGCCAGAACGCCGCATGCCCGCCTGGTGGAGGGCGGTTGTTGTGCGGCGTACGAGCGCCCATGGACAACTTCCAGCTTTCGCCCTTGGCCGTGTCAATTTCAAATACCAGTCCATCGTTGGGGCTGTACACACGGGAGGCACGCCCTTGCACAATGACATTGCCTTGTGCATCGGTCATGACCAGCTCGCGCTGCGAAGGGGCGGTCTGGTTTTGCGCGTTTTGCTCGGCCGCCATCTGCCACGCCCAGCCCACCAGCAGGGTCAGCACGGCGACCCCGCCCACCACGGCCAGCCAGATGCGCAGGTACAAGCGCTGGGAAAATGCCTTGAACATGCGCCTCAATCCTGCTGCTTGGCAAACACATAGCCCACGCCACGCACCGTCAAAATGCGCTTGGGGGCTTTGGGGTCCACTTCAATGGCGGCACGAATGCGGCCCATGTGTACGTCAATCGATCGGTCAAATGCCTCCAGTTCACGGCCTCGCACGGCCTCCATGATCTGGTCACGCGTCAGCACACGACCGGCTCGCTCGGCCAGCGCAACCAGCAAATCAAACTGGTAGCTGGTCAGCTCTGCGCTTTCGCCAGCCACACTGACGGTGCGGGCATCACGGTCAATCTCCAGAGAGCCAAAGCGCATCACATTGGCTGCAGCCTGAACCGAAGCCGGTGTGAAATCATCGCCGCGCCGACGCAAGATGGCGCGAATGCGGGCCAGCAATTCACGGGGTTCAAAAGGTTTGGGCAAGTAATCATCGGCCCCCAGCTCCAGACCAATCACGCGGTCCATGGGGTCGCCCTTGGCGGTGAGCATGAGCACCGGAACTTTGGCCACTGGCCCCGGCATTGCACGCACACGGCGGCACACTTCCAGGCCATCCATGTCCGGCAGCATCAAGTCAAGGATCAGCAAATCAGGCAATGCGCCCGCACCACCCTGCAGTCTGGCCAGCCCACTGGTGGCATCGGCGCAATGCACGACCGACAAACTGTTTTGCCCCAGATAGTCGCTGACCATATCGGCCAGGCGCACATCGTCTTCAATCATCAACAGGGTATGTGTGCTCATAGCCTGCAGTGTAGGCGCGCTGTTTATCTGCTGCGTAAAGCCAAGGTAAATCGCGCGCAACCGGGCGCGCAGCAGCTATCGAGAAGCTGCCCACGCTGGTCTGTCAACGGTCTGAGCCTATTTTTACCTTCGATGCCAACGCCACCAAAATCAACACGGGAAGCCCCAGACAAGCTGTTGCGATAAAAAATGACTCATAACCGTAGGCATCCACAAACCGCCCTGAAAAGCCCGCCAGCCATTTGGGTGCCAGCAGCATCATGGAGCTGAACAACGCGTACTGCGTGGCCGAGTACTGCACGTTCGTCAGACTTGACAGGTAGGCGATGAAGGCTGCCGAAGCAATCCCCCCCGCCAGATTGTCGGCACTGACCACCAGCGTCAGCCCTGTTAAATCATGTCCCCGCGTGGCCAGCCAGGCAAACAGCAAGTTACTGGCCGCCGACAAAATGGCACCGAGCATCAGCACGCGCATTACGCCCCAGCGCATGGCCATCACGCCGCCAATGAAGGCCCCCAGCAGCGTCATGATGACGCCAAAGACCTTGGTCACCGCCGCCACCTCGTCCTTGCTGAAGCCCATGTCTACATAGAAAGGGTTGGCCATGATGCCCATCACCACATCGCTGATGCGATAGACCGCAATCAGCGCCAACACCAGCGCGGCCTGCCAGCGGTAGCGCTGCACAAAGTCGGCAAACGGGGCCACCAATGCCACTTTCAGCCATTCACCGATATTTTTGGACGGCACCAGCGGCTTGGGGTTGGGCTCTCTGGAACACAGCACGGTCACCACCCCCACCAGCATGCTCGCTGCCATCACCAGATATGCAAGCTGCCATGCGCTGTGCACATAGCCTGTGACATCGCCCTGCGCTCTGGCCGCCAGCCACAGCGCGCCGGCACCCGCCCAGATCATGGCCAGACGGTAGCCTGTCTGGTAGGTGGCCGCCAGCGCGGCCTGCCGCTCAGCATCTGCCGACTCAATGCGAAAAGCATCCAGCGCAATGTCCTGCGTCGCAGAACCAAAGGCCACCGCCAGGGCACACCACACGATGGGGTCCAGCGCACGCAGCGGGTCGCTGAACGCCATGCCCACCAGACCCGCCATGATCATGGCCTGCGACAGCAGCAACCAGCTGCGCCTACGCCCCAGCACCCGGGTGAGCAAGGGCAAAGGCATGCGATCCACCAAGGGCGACCACAACCATTTGAAGGCGTAAGCCAGTGCCACCCAGCTCAGGTAACCAATCGTGGTGCGGTTGATCCCCGCCTCGCGCAACCAAAATGAAAGCGTTCCCAGCACCAGCAGCAGGGGCAATCCGGCTGAGAACCCCAACGCCAGCATGCGCAGACTGGCTGGCTCGGCATACACCTTTACCGTGGCGGCCCAGGAACGGCGGGGTTTGGAAGGCTCGGGGGATTCGGGAGATGAGGCGTCAGACATGGTGCTGTGCAAAAAGCGTTGTCCCATTATCACCAGCCCAGCTACCATATTGGCTCACCATGTCCAACGCCCACCAGCCTGTTACCGTTGATTGCAGCATTCGCCACTATTGCGGCGAGCATGCTGCACATGTGCACCAGGGGCACACCCAGTTGCTCTATGCACTGACGGGGCGCATGGAGCTGGAAGTCGAGGGCCGCGCCTCTTTTGTCGATACCGCCTGCGGCCTGCTGATTCCCGCTGGCTGTCGGCACGGCTATCTGGCCCCCCCTGGGGCCCAAATGCTGGTGCTGGATGTTGCAGCCAGCACCTACCCTGCGCTCGACAAGGTACGACGCTTTCAGGTGCCTGCTGCGGCGCGCTGCATGCCCCACCAGCTGCACCCTGAAGCACGTCTGCAATTGCTGCTGCAATCGCCCCTGCTGCTCTCGCGCCGCAGCGTGGACGTGCAGGCTATTGAACGCCAGGTACGCACTGAGCTGCATGCACCATGGCCCACGGCGCGCCTGGCAGCACTGACACACCTCAGTGCCCAGCGTTTTCATGCGCGCTGGCACGAGCTGACCGGCGCCACACCCCAGCAATGGCTGCGCAGCTTACGGCTGGATGAGGCGCAGCGCCAGCTGGCGCGTGGGCGCAACCTGCAATCGTGCGCCACTGCCTGCGGCTATGCCAGCGCCAGCGCTTTGGCCTATGCGCTGCGACGCGATCGCAGCACGGGAGCACGCCAGTTGCGCAAGCCTTAGAGCCTGTCACACGCTCCAGCCCATCAAAGGCTGACCGTGAAGAGACAAAGCGCAAAGCCGCACGACACGGCACAGCAACGGCTGCAGTACGGGCGGGGCGCGCAAGCTTTGATGCCTTGCGCGCAGAATGCGCGTTTCTCGACATTTGCTGGCCAGCTGGCTGGCAACATGCTCAGCATGCCGCAATCTTTTTCTTCCATGCACGGTGTCGTGCTTGTGCTTTTGGCTGCAGTGCTCTGGGGCACCACGGGCACTGCCCACAGTTTTGCACCCGCAGGCATGCCGCCTTTCTGGGTGGGCGCGCTGCGCCTGGTCATGGCTGGCACGTTCTTTCTGCTGCTCAACCGTTTATTGCACACCCGTACCGCAGCAAAGTCTGCACCACTGAACTGGGCACGCGTACTGCTGTGCGCCCTGTGCATGGTGACCTACAACATGGCTTTTTTTGCAGGGCTGCAATACACAGGCATCGGTCTGGGTACTGCCGTGGCCATTGGCTCCAGCCCCGTCTGGGCAGGCTTGCTGCAAGCCCTTATCTTGCGGCGCTGGCCCCATGGTTTGTGGTGGCTGGGCACAGCTATTGGCGTAGTCGGTGGCTTTGTCATGACGCTGGGCAAAGCGGGGGCCATGCACACTTCGTTTATCGGGCTGGCTCTGTGCCTGCTGGCCGGGTTTGCCTATGGGGCTTATGCCATCGTCAGCCAGCCGCTGATTTTGCAATCCGGCGTCACGCGGGTGAACGCATGGGTGTTCTTCAGCGCAGCACTCATTGCATTACCCATTGCAGCCGCTCTGGGTGGCCCCCCCCATTTCAACGCCCAAGGCTGGGCGGTGGTGGTGTATCTGGGGGTAGTCGCTACTGGCGTGGCATACCTGCTGTTCTCTATTGGGCTGCGCAGCGTTTCCGCAGCCACCAGTGTGGCGCTGAGTAAGTTTGAGCCCATCACCGCCTTTGCGCTGTCTATTTGGGTGGTGGGCGAATCTCCCAGCTGGCTGGCATTGGCAGGGCTGGCGCTGGTGTTGCTGGGGCTATGGCTGGTGGTGCACAGCGAAATGCGTCAAAGCCGACAAACTTAGGTACACGCCAGCTTCTACACTGTGGCGCATTGAAGACGGAGTCATTTATGCGCCCTTTCCTGCCCCAGCCCTCCACAGCCGATTCTGACAACGCGCCCTTGTGCCACTGTGGCTCGCGCCACACCGGCGCAGCGCACAGCTTGTGGCAAGCACGCCGGGCATTTTTAATGCTCGGCGGCGTGGCCGCTGCGTCGGCGGCCGCGCCGGCCTGGACACAGGTGCAAGTGGGCGAAGCATCGCGCTTGCGCCATTTGATTCCTGCGCAGGAACTGGAGGCCGCAGCAGAGCAGCAATATGCCGAGCTGATCGAGCAAGCCAAGGCCAAAGGTGTTCTGGTCGCCGCCAGCAACGCACAAAGCCAGCGTTTGCAGCGCATTGCCAACGCCCTGATTCCACACACCTATGCATGGAACGAGCGCGCGCAGCAATGGCGCTGGGCAGTCGCGCTGATTCGCAGCGATGACGTGAACGCTTTTTGCATGCCCGGCGGCAAGATCGCTTTTTTCACCGGCATCATCGACAAGCTCAAACTGACGGATGACGAAATTGCCATGATCATGGGCCACGAAATGGCCCATGCACTGCGCGAACACTCGCGCGAGCAACTGGCTAAAAATTCGGCCACCAGCATTGGCATCTCACTGGGTGCGCAGTTGCTGGGGCTGGGCGACATGGGCAACTACGCCGCCCGTCTGGGCGGCCAGTTGCTGAGCCTGCGCTTTAGCCGCAACGACGAAAGTGACGCCGATCTGGTCGGTCTGGAGATTGCGGCACGCGCTGGCTACAACCCCAATGCTTCGGTCACGCTGTGGCAGAAAATGGGCAACGCTACGGGCAGTAGTGCCAATGGTCTGGCCTTCCTCTCCACCCACCCCAGCGGCCCGGAACGCATTCGCGAATTGCAGCGCAACGTCCCCCGCGTACAAGCGCTGTACCAGGCAGCGCGCACGCAGCGCTAAGGGGGCGTGCAGCCCCCGGACCTTGAAGCTTTGCAGTGGGACACATCACAGATGTAAAGCCGCAGTCGAGCCGTACTGTGCGGCCAGGCAAATCAAACCCGCGAGCTGCCAAAAACCAGTGTTCGTGCACCTTTGTACAGACTTGCCTTTTCTGGCAGTCCACATCCGGTCACCGTCACCGCACCTTCGTCTGCGCTGCTCAGTCAGCCAGCCAGCACACGGCAAGGGTGGCATTGTTCACAGCACTGAAAAGAGCTTTTCAGCAATTTGAATGCACCGACCCACTCAGCCTAAGAAGCCTTGCTGACGCCCTGCATGCTGAAAAAAACTTCTCAGGTGTTGCCCACGTAAGGATTGGTCTTGCGCTCACGGCCAAAGCTGCTTTCCGGGCCGTGGCCGGGCACGAACACCGTCTGGTCTCCCATGGGCCACAGACGCTGAACGATGGAGTCGATCAACTGCTGGTGGTTGCCTTGGGGGAAATCGGTGCGCCCGATGCTGCCTGCAAACAGCACGTCGCCCACAAAGCAGCGATCAATTTGCGGCGCGTGGAACACCACATGCCCGGGCGTATGGCCGGGGGTATGCCGCACATGCAAAGTTTCCTGACCCACGCGCACGGTGTCACCATCGTGCAGCCAGCGCGTCGGCTCAAACGATTGCGCAGGTGGAAAACCAAACATCTCACCCTGCTGGGGCAGGCCGTCGATCCAGAAACGATCGCCCTCATGCGGCCCGATGATGTCCAGCGGCTGGCGGGCCGCCAGCTCTGCCACGCCCCCTGCATGGTCAATGTGCCCATGCGTCAGCCAGATGGCCTTGAGGTTCAGGCCCAGCCGCTCAATCTCCCACTCTATGGTTTCCAGCTCTCCGCCTGGGTCAATGACCGCTGCATCTTTGGACTGGTCGCACCACACCAAAGAACAGTTTTGCTGGAATGCGGTAACAGGCAGGGTGTGATAGTGGAGCATGGGGCAAGTGGATATCCGGTTTGGCAGCCATTGTGGAGCATGCCGGGCACATCAAAAAGCCTTGTGCATCAACATGGCACAAGGCTTGGCATCCCAGCTACGGCAACTTAGCTGCCCAGCTTGAGTACACCGCGCATGATGAACGAGTGACCGGGGAAGGAGCAAAGGTAGGTGTACTCCGTACCCGCCTTGAGCTTGGAGACATCAAAGTCAAACGTGGTGCTCTCGCCCCCGCCAATCACCTTGGAAAAAGCGATCACACGGGTATCCCCCGGTTTGACGTATTCCGCTGCTGCCCCCGCCTTCATGCCATCGGCGGCGGCAGCATTGGCGTCAGCAGTGGTGGTCAGCACAATGTTATGGCCCATGGACGACTTGGGCATCTTGCCGGTGTGCTTGAGGGTCATGGTGTATTTGGTGCAGGCCTTGGGCACCTCTACGCTTTTGATGTTAAACAGCATCTGGTCATTACCCTCGATGGTGATGGCGCAGTCTGCGGCCATGGCAGGGGTTGCGATTGCACCAGCAGCCAGCACGGCCACAGTCATCAAAGTCTTCTTCACGGTCAACATCCTTTGGAGTCGTTCAAGGTGAGGCAGCAGCAAAAAACTGCATCGATTCCAAATTTTGCAAGATGTGCCTTCAAAAAGACCGATTACCAAACCTACATGCAACAAATCACGCCTTTTAGCTG
This sequence comes from Comamonas avium, assembly GCF_014836675.1. Lineage (GTDB taxonomy): Bacteria > Pseudomonadota > Gammaproteobacteria > Burkholderiales > Burkholderiaceae_C > Comamonas > Comamonas avium. The sequence continues at coordinate 256,556 of NZ_JACSQK010000002.1, read as the reverse complement.
TTATTTTTTGACTCGCATCAAAGGTGATAACACCTCAGGCCAATGCTCTGCTTTTATTTAAATAGCTATCATCGCTTACCTGCAAATGATTTCAGATATAAATGACTTTGAAATCATTAAAAACAAAGCGCTGGTAGCTATCAAAAAACACAGCCATTGCTACCAGCTGTATCCAATGCGACTAACCCAGCGGATTGCGGGCACGCACAGCGTGCTGGCACGTGAGCAGACCAGCTAGCATGCGCCTGTATTAGCCCCACCCACACATCGCTCTGCCGCACTTTGCATAATTTATTCTCTTCTTCGATTTGCGCTGTTGTGAATACATCCCCTCTTGCGGTCCCTGCTCTTCCGCCCACCTTCACCGAACGAGACTTTCGCAATGCCCTGGGTCAGTTCACCACTGGCGTGACGGTGGTCACCACTGTGGACGCACAGGGCCATCCGGTGGGCATGACGGTCAGCTCGTTCAACTCGGTCTCTCTGGACCCCGCACTGGTGCTGTGGAGCGTGGCCCGCAGCGCTGGCAGCTACCAGGCGTTTGCACAGTGCAGCCATTACGCCATCCATGTGCTGGCCAGCCACCACAAGGATCTGGCTTTGCAGTTCGCCCAGCGGGGCATTGACCGGTTTGCAGGCGTGGCATGGCAGCCCAATGCGCATGGCGTGCCCTTGCTAGAAGACGCGCTGGCCACCTTTGAATGCCGTGCACGCAGCCAGTACCCGGAAGGCGATCACCTCATCATGGTGGGAGAAGTGCAGGACTGCCGCCATGCGGCCAACGCCAGCCCGCTGCTGTACCACAGCGGCAAAATGCGCTGATCGCACTGCACTGTCTGCATAAAAAAAACCGCAGACCCAAACCAGGGTGCTGCGGTTTTTTTGTGGCTGCAGTGAGCGGCTGGCGCTTAACGCGGCACGTCTGGCAGCTCGATTTTCACTTCCAGCACTTCCAGGTTTTCCTGGCGTTCCAGCTGTACTTTGATGTCTTCGGGGTTGATGGACACGTATTTGGAGATCACCGCCATCAGCTCGCGCTGCAAGGCCGGCAGGTAGTCGGGCTGAAAACCTGAGCCGCCGACGCGTTCGCGCGCCAAGATGATTTGCAGACGTTCCTTGGCCACCGACGCGGTTTTTTTCTTCTCACCCAAGAGCATGGAAATAATGGACATAGCTACTTACCTCCCGCCAAAGATGCGTTTAAAAAACCCGGGCTTGTGGGCCTCGGTAAAGCGCATGGGCTTGTCCTCTCCCAGAAAGCGAGAAATCACGTCCTTATAGGCTTCAGACACATCGGATTCATCCATGTGAATGGCTGGCACGCCCTGGTTAGAGGCCTGCAGCACCGTTTCTGACTCCGGGATCACGCCAATCAGCGGGATACGCAGAATGTCTTCGATGTCCTGGATCGACAGCATCTGGCCGTCTTCCACACGGTTGGGGTTGTAGCGTGTGATCAGCAAATGCTCTTTCACGCTGTGCCCATTCATCGCCTTGTCGGTCTTGGAGCCGAGCATGCCCAAAATGCGGTCCGAGTCACGTACGGAAGACACTTCGGGGTTGGTGGTCACCAGCGCCTCATCGGCAAAATGCATGGCCAGCAGCGCGCCGCTTTCAATGCCTGCTGGAGAGTCGCACACGATGAACTCAAAGCCCATGGCCGACAAATCATCCAGCACCTTCTTCACCCCTTCTTGGGTGAGTGCATCTTTGTCGCGGGTTTGCGAAGCAGCCAGTACAAACAGGTTGTCGCACTGCTTGTCTTTGATCAGCGCCTGGTTGAGGTTGGCCTCACCCTGAATCACGTTGATCAGGTCATACACCACGCGCCGCTCGCAGCCCATGATCAGATCCAGATTGCGCAGACCGACGTCAAAGTCAATCACGGCGGTCTTGTGGCCGCGCAAAGCAAGGCCAGAAGCAAAACTTGCGCTTGTGGTGGTTTTGCCAACGCCACCTTTACCAGAGGTCACTACGACAATTTTGGCCATGTTTGCGGGATTCCTTAAAGAAGCATCTTGTAAAAATACGGTTCAGAGGGGACTGCGGCTGAGGCCTCATGCTAAACGCATGGGCTCAATCACCAATTTTTCACCCTCTAGACGGGCTTGTGCAGGCTTGCCCGCAATGTTTTTGGGCAAGTCGTCTTCCAGCGCCCGGTAATTGCCTGCAATCGACAGCAGTTGCGGCTCCATGCAGGTGCTGAAAATACGGGCCTCTGTATTGCCTCGAGCCCCCGCCACTGCACGCCCACGCAAAGGGGCATAGATGTGCACATTGCCGTCAGCAATCACTTCGGCACCATAGCTCACCACCGCCATCACGACCAGATCGCAGCCTCGTGCATAGACCTGCTGGCCCGAGCGCAGGGGCTTGTCCACAATCATGGCATTGGGCGCGGGGGCTGGCACTTCGCGCAGCACTTCTACCTCACGGATCACCTCCACCTCACGCACCACTTCCTTGGTGCGCACCGGGTGCGCGTCTGGAGCGGGCATGAGGCCTGCGGCATGGGCTGCCGCCATTTGCTCGACCGAACCATTGCACACCGCCACCGGCACCGTGCGGTGGCGCTTGAGCAGCTTGATCAGTTTGGGGAAATCAATGGCATCTGTGCTGTCACGCACATGCTGCAAGTCGATCAACACAGGGTCGTTGTCGAAGAAATCGGGATCGTCTGCCAAGCGCTGCGCCAGATCCGTTGCCAGCACCGAGACTTGGGTGTCCCGCAATGCCACGGCCATCACGGCAAGCTGTGCACTTTTAAGATCAAAGCTGGATCGGGCTACGCCCTGCGAGTCAACGGCCATGGTGAGGAGTGCGGTTAGAAGAAGGGGCGCGAACTCAAAACGTACGAAGTGTACCCCGCAAGCTTATACAGCCAATACGGCACCATCGGTGCCATACCACAAGGTGCATACCCACCTTTTTCAGACAGGGGCTGCATGGGCCTGTTTTTTCTGCTGTGCATAGTCCACAAACCACCCCAGGCTGCCGGGGTTGGCCATGGTGTCCTGGTTCACCACTTTGGCCAGCGGCTGGCCCAGCAGCAGCTTCTTGATCGGCAGCTCCTGCTTTTTACCAGTCAGCGTGCGTGGAATCTCTGCCACCTGAACGATTTCATCGGGCACGAACCGCGGTGACAAGGCCTGCCGGATGGCGGCCGCCAGTCTGGCGCGCAAGGCATCATCCAGCAGCAAACCCTCTCGCAGCACCACAAACATGGGCATAAAGCTCTCGCGCCCCAGGTATTCCAGGTCCACCACCATGCTGTCCAGCACCTCGGGCAAAGCTTCTACCGCACTGTAGATTTCGCTGGTGCCCATACGCAGGCCATGGCGGTTGATGGTGGCATCACTGCGGCCATAGATGGTGCAGCCGCCATCGCGGCTGACCTTGAGCCAGTCACCGTGGCGCCATACGCCGCCCATCTCTGGCGCGCCATCTCCACCGCCGGGCTGGCGGCCATGGCCTGCCGGGTACATGTCAAAGTAGCTGCTCAGATAACGCTGGTTGCCCTGGTCACCCCAAAAATACAAAGGCATTGACGGAATAGGCTGGGTACATACCAGCTCGCCCACAGCCTCGCTCACGGGTTCTCCCGCCTCGTTCCATGCCTGCACTGCCGCGCCCAGCATGCGGCATTGCATTTCTCCCACGTGCAGGGGCAGTTCGCGGTTGCCGCCAATGAAGGCACCACAGAAGTCGGTACCTCCAGACAGGTTGTTCCACCAAATATCAGGCGTGCCCATGCGCGCAAACTGCTCCGTCCCCCACGCCTGAACATCGGGCGATAAAGGCGAGCCCGTGCTCCCCAGGCCCGTGATGCGGCTGAGGTCACCACAGGCAGCCAGATCCAGCCCGGCTTTCATGCAGTTGGCATAAAAGGCAGCGCCCGCACCAAAGCTGGTCACCCGATGGCGCGCGGCAAAGCGCCACAGCACACCCCAGTCCGGCTGGTCTTTGCTGCCCCCGGGGCTGCCGTCAAAAATCACGCAGGTGGTGCCGCCCAGCAAGCCTGCTACCTGAGAGTTCCACATCACCCAGCCGGTCGAGCTGTACCAGTGAAAGCGCTCGCCCCAGCTGGCCGGGTCGTAGCTGCAGCCCACATCGTTGTGCAGGGCTTTCATGGCCAGCGCCACCAGCACAATGCCGCCGTGGCCGTGCACGATGGGTTTGGGCAGGCCCGTCGTACCGCTGGAATACACAATCCACAGGGGGTGATCAAACGGCAGCCATTGCGGGGTGAACGCAGCCACCGCGGCATCGTCGCGGGCCACGGCATCTCTCCAGCTGGCGCAATCGGCCACAGGCTGCGTCGCAAAGGGCGTGTGCAACACCAGCATGTGCTCTACGGTGGGCAGCTGTGCCCGCAGCTCACTGGCAATCTGGCCGCGGTCCATGGCTTTGCCTGCGTAGTACACGCCATCTACCGCAATCAGCACCTTGGGTGCAATCTGCTTGAAACGATCGAGCACCGCAGCGGTGCCCATGTCGGGCGAGCACACGCTCCACACACCGCCCACGCTGGCCACGGCCAGGAAAGCCACAATCGTTTGCGCAATGTTGGGCAAATACGCAGCCACACGATCACCGGGCTGCACACCTTGCGCCTGCAGGTGCAAGGCCAGCGAAGCCACCTGACGGCGCAGCTCGGGCCACGACAGCTCGCTGACCTGTGCCAGCTCATTTTCAATCACCACAGCAGGCATGCCTGCCGCATGCGCGGCATCCACATGGCGCAGCACCTGCTGCGCGTAGTTCACCTGCGCCCCCGGAAACCACTGCGCCCCCGGCATCACATTGCGGCCCAAGGCGGCACTGTGCGGCGTGGGTGACTGCATCTCAAAGTAATCCCACACGCTTTGCCAGAAAGCATCCAGATCGGTCACCGACCATTGCCACAGCGCGTCATAGCTGTCAAAACGCAGGCCACGCTGCTGCTCCAGCCACGTCTGGTAGCGGCGAATCATGGGAATGCGGCGGATTTCAGTCGGTGTAGATGTAGGCATGCCTACAGCCTAGCGGGGTGTCTGGTAGCGCACCATGCCAGCGCCACGGATTGACAAACGGCAAGCTTTCTACCGCTGATCCGGTTTCTCAAGAAGTCGCACCCATGCCATGCCATTGATGCAGTGCAAGCCACCAGCCAGTCAAATCGACGCACAATGCGCCGTCAGCACTGACAAAGACAGCCCTCCGACCGGGCCACAATAGGCCCACTTCCACAGTGATTGCACACATGTCCATGAACACCGATGTCCTCATCGTGGGCGCAGGTCCTGCCGGCCTTTCGCTCGCCATCTCCCTGGCCCATGCGGGCTTGCAAGCCACGGTTCTGGAACTGCAAGACGAAGCTCAACTGGCCAACCCCGCCCCCGATGGGCGCGAAATCGCCCTGACCCACCCCAGCGTGCAGACCTTGCAGCGCCTGGGCACCTGGGCGCGCCTGCACGACCACGAGATTGGCTCCATCCGCGAAGCCATCGTGCACGACGGCCCCGTGGGCCAGCGCACGACGCTGGACATCGTCTCTGAAGGCAGCGGCACCGATTATCTGGGCCGCATCGTGCCCAACCACGCCCTGCGCCGCACGGCCTGGGACGTGGCCAGCAGCACCGCCGGGATCAAGCTGATTACTGGCGCACGCGTCACCAAGGTCAACACCTGCAGCACCCACGCCGAAGTGCACTACACCACAGAGGACAAGGGTGCACGCGTCGATGCCGCACCATTGATTGCTCCGCTGGTTGTGGCCGCAGACAGCCGCTACTCTGCCGTGCGCCGCATGCTGGGCGTGGGCGCGCAGATGACGGACTTTGGCCGCAGCGTCATCGTCTGCCGTCTGAGCCACACCCAGCCGCACGAAGACAAGGCCCATGAGTGCTTTGGCTACGACCGCACCCTGGCCATCTTGCCGGTGCAGCCCGACCCTGAGACCGGCGAACTGCTGTGCTCTGCCGTGGTCACCACCGACTCTGCCGATGCGCAGCAGCTCATGCAGCTGTCGCCCGAGGACTTTGCGGCCCACGTGCAGCAGCACTTTCAGCACCGCCTGGGCAACATGCAGCTGGTAGGCGAGCGCCACATTTACCCCTTGGTGGCCACTTACGCACACCATTTCAGCGGCGAACGCTTTGCCCTGCTGGGTGACGCTGCCGTAGGCATGCACCCGGTCACAGCGCACGGCTTTAATCTGGGACTGTCTGGCGTAGAGCGACTGACGGCAGTCATCGTCGCAGCACACGCTGCCGGGCAAGACTGGGGCAAGGCCAGCGTGCTGGCACCTTATGCCCAAGGCCACCACCGCCACGCATGGCCCATCTTTCAGGGCACCAATACGGTGGTCAAACTGTTTACCGATGCCCGCCCTGTGCCCCGCCTGGTGCGCCAGGCGCTCATTCAGGTCTCACGCCGCATGCCGCCCGTCAAGGCTGCCATCGTGGCGCAGCTCACCGGGCGCAGCCCCTGGGCACTGATCAGCCGCCAGTTGCCGCGCCCGCCGTTTTTTCCGCGCAACAGCCGCTGAAAAAACCACCGTCAAAGATATGAGTGCCTTACGCCCATGCACGCTTGTTTTCAAATGCATTTCACATTGAAGTCAAGCACACATAGGCGTCAGTAGCTCCTAAAAATAGAGTTTCGTAAAAATCACGCTGGCACGTTGTCTGCTATCCCTTAGCTGACAGGCAGGCACGTGTGCGCTGCATGGTCATGTCGCGCACGGAGGAAAGCCTCTAACATCGCGCCAGCAATTTTTACGGAGCAATAAAAATGGGAATGTTTTCCTGGACTGAAAAGTCCTCCGCCGTGCTGCAAAACGGCGGTGTTATCGGGCCAGACGAACGTCTGCCCTGGGGCCAGACCAGCCTGATGGGTATTCAGCACGTGATCGCCATGTTTGGCTCGACCGTGCTGGCACCCATCCTCATGGGCTTTGACCCCAACGTGGCCGTGCTGATGAGCGGTATCGGCACCTTGATCTTCTTTCTGATCACAGGCGGCAAAGTGCCCAGCTATCTGGGCTCCTCGTTCGCCTTCATCGGTGTGGTCATTGCCGCTACCGGCTTTGCCGGCCAGGGTGCCAACGGCAACATTGGTGTGGCGCTGGGCGGCATCATCATGTGCGGCCTGGTCTACACGCTGATCGGGGTGCTGGTGCACATCATTGGCACAGGCTGGATTGAGCGCTTCATGCCACCTGTTGTCACTGGCGCCGTGGTGGCCGTGATTGGCCTGAACCTGGCAGCTATTCCCGTCAAGAACATGGCGGCCAGCAACTTCGATGCGTGGATGCAGGCTGTGACCTTTGTATCCGTAGCACTGGTGGCCGTGTTCACCAAGGGCATGCTGCAGCGCCTGCTGATCTTGATTGGCCTGATTGTGGCCAGCATCATCTACGCTGTGCTGACCAACGGCATGGGTCTGGGCAAACCCATCGATGTCAGCGGCATTGCCAACGCCGCCTGGGTGGGCCTGCCCACCTTCCACAGCCCGGTGTTTGAAGCCAACGCCATGCTGCTGATCGTGCCTGTGGTCATCATCTTGGTGGCAGAAAACCTGGGCCACATCAAGGCCGTCACGGCCATGACCGGCAAGGACATGGACAAGTACATGGGCCGCGCATTCATCGGTGACGGTGTGGCCACCATGGTCTCTGGCTCGGCTGGCGGCACCGGTGTGACCACTTATGCAGAAAACATCGGCGTGATGGCTGCTACCCGCATCTACTCCACCGCCGTGTTTATGGTGGCCGCAATGCTGGCGGTGCTGCTGGGCTTTTCGCCCAAGTTTGGCGCGCTGATTCAGGCCATTCCGCTGCCTGTGATGGGTGGTGTGTCCATCGTCGTCTTTGGCCTGATCGCCATTGCGGGTGCCAAGATCTGGGTGGACAACAAGGTGGACTTCTCCGACACCAAGAACCTGATCGTGGCCGCTATTACCCTGATTCTGGGCACCGGCGAGTTCACCCTGAAGTTTGGCGATTTCGCTCTGGGCGGCATTGGCTGCGCCACGTTTGGAGCCATCATCATGTACGCCCTGCTCAGCCGCGCCAAGACCCACTGATCACCGCGCTGTACAGCAGCATCTGGTGTGCAACCGGCCCTTGAACGGGCCGGTTTTTTTATGTGCTGAAGACACGCTGTGCCTCTTTGTCGCAATCTAGGTGTTTACCCTTAATCAATTGGTGTGAGCAAGCACTTCTCTGCACTGTCATTAATTCCAAAGGGTTAGAGACGCTCAATCACTGCCACGCTATTCTGTAGCAAAGGGTTAACACTGATACCATCGCCCTCGGAGATTGGGACTTGCAGAGATGCATGCAGAACCACAACAGGCGCACTATTGCGTGCCCGCATTGGGGTGGATACACACCCCCCTGCGCATCTCTCGCATCCTAGAAAAGCCGCCCCAGCAGGTGGCTTGTATTTGCAAAGTTGGAGAAACCTCGATGAGCCTGGCAGACCGCGTCCGCTACCCACAATTTCACAATCGCATCATGTCGGCCGAAGCCGCCGCCGCCCTGATTCCGCATGGCGTCAACGTTGGCATGAGCGGCTTCACCGGTGCGGGCTACCCCAAAGCGCTGCCCCAAGCCATTGCAGCACGTGCCAAAGCTGAGCACGCCGCTGGCAAGCCTTACAAAATCAATGTGTGGACCGGGGCCTCAACCGCCGCCGAATGCGATGGCGTCATGGCCGATGCGCACGCACTGGGCCAGCGCCTGCCCTTCAACACCGACCCGACAGCGCGCAAGGCCATCAATGCTGGTGAAATTGATTTCATCGACATGCACCTGTCGCACGTGGCGCAGCATGCATGGTTTGGTTTTCTGGGCCCCATGAGCGTGGCCGTGGTGGAAGTGCTGGGCGTAACCGCCGATGGCCTGCTGATTCCCTCCACCGCAGTGGGCAACAACAAGACCTGGCTGGAAATTGCCGACAAGGTCATTTTGGAAGTGAACACCAAGCCGCCCGCCAAGATGGAAGGCATGCACGACATCTACTACGGCACGGCCATTCCGCCGCGCCGCATGCCCATCAACATGACGCATGCCGATGACCGCATTGGCGAGCCTTACCTGAAGGTAGATCCGGCCAAGGTCATTGCGATTGTGGAAACGCACAAGGGCGACCGCGACAACGTGTTTGCCGCGCCCGACGCCAACTCCAACACCATTGCCTCTTCGATCATCGACTTCCTGGCGCACGAGATGAAGATGGGCCGCCTGCCCAAGGAAATGCTGCCGATTCAGTCGGGGGTGGGCAACGTCGCCAACGCCGTGCTGGCAGGCCTGCAGCACAGCCCGTTTGAAAACTTGCTGGGCTTTACCGAAGTGCTGCAAGACGGCATGCTGGAGTTGCTGCGCACCGGGAAAATGAGCAAGGCCTCTGCCACCTCCATTTCGCTGGGCGCTGCAGCCTGCAAGGACTTTGAGGACAACATCGACTTCTATCGCGAACGCATCATCTTGCGCCCGCAGGAAATCTCCAACCACCCCGAGCTGGTGCGCCGCCTGGGCATCATTGCGATGAATTCGATGATCGAAGCCGACATTTACGGCAACATCAACTCCACCCACGTCATGGGCACGGGCATGATGAACGGCATCGGAGGTTCGGGCGACTTTGCGCGCAACGGCTACCTGTCGTTCTTTGTGACACCTTCTGTAGCCAAGGACGGCAAGGTCAGCTGCATCGTGCCGATGTGCTCGCACGTTGACCACACGGAACACGACACGCAGATCATCGTCACCGAGCAAGGTCTGGCCGATTTACGCGGCCTCTCGCCCAAGCAGCGCGCCAAAGTCATCATCGACAAATGCGCCCATCCGGACTACCGCCCCATGCTGCACGACTACTTTGACCGTGCACGCAGTCAGGGTGCACAGCACACACCTCACATCCTGACCGAGGCACTGAGCTGGCACCAGCGCTTTGTCGACACAGGCGACATGCGCGCTTGATGCTGCGGGCATGCTACGTGCCCTGATTGGCCACCTGCGGTGGCTCAACGGTCACGAAAAAAGTCAACTGCTTTGCAGTTGGCTTTTTTATAGGTTGAACTTTGCGCCGTTGAAAAAAACTTTCCGCTCAGCGCCCCCTTTAGGCCATCTTCACCGCAATAAAGGCCAGCAGAAACATCATGGCGGCCCCAACCAGAGGCAGCACCACAGGCATCACGTGCACTACGGCTTCCACAGCATCTTCGGGCGGCTGTGTCACAGCAGGATCGTGGGATTGATTCATCAACAAGACCTCCTTACAGCAAGCGGGTTACACAAAGACCGGGTGTCTCAGACACCACGGCTGGCAATTCATTCTAGGCAGCACGCTGCGTACTTCGCCACAGGCAAACCCTGAGACTGCTGTCAGACCAGCAGATGCCTGCAGCAGCACTTCAGGAACAGCCGCTTTACACGCGCATGGCTTCCATGCCCGCATCCCGCAGGGCTTTGAGCACCTGCTCAATGTGCTGCGTGTTGCGGGTTTGCAGGACAAAATCGATTTCAACATTTTGAGCCGCCAGCATGGTGAAGGCGCGCTGGTGGTGCACCTCTTCAATGTTGGCCCCCGCCTCAGCCACGGTGGCGGTGATCTTGGCCAGCACACCGGGTATATCGCGTGCGCTCACGCGGATGCGCGCCAGCCGCCCGGATCGCGCCATGCCGCGCTCGATGATGGCTGCCAGCAGCAGAGGATCGATATTGCCGCCCGAAAGCACCAGGCCCACCTTCTGGCCCTTAAATTTGTCTCGGTGGCGGATCAGGGCTGCCAGTCCTACAGCGCCAGCGCCTTCTACCAGCGTCTTTTCAATCTCCAGCAGCATGAGCACCGCCTGCTCAATATCCCCCTCATCCACCAGCAACAGCTCATCCACCCGTTCGCGCACCACTTGCTGGGTGATCTGCCCCGCAGTAGCGACTGCAATGCCTTCGGCAATGGTGGAAGTGCCCATGGGCAAATGGCTGCCGTGCACGGCATTGAGCATGGACGGGAAACGCTCGGTCTGCACCCCCACCACACGCATGCCGGGCTTGAGCGCCTTGGCTGCCGTGGCAATGCCGGCAATCAGGCCACCACCGCCAATGGCCACCACCAGGGTGTCCAGATCGGGTTGCTCGGCCAGCATTTCCATGGCCAGCGTGCCCTGTCCTGCTGCCACGGCTTCATCGTCAAACGGGTGAACAAAAATCAGGTTTTGTTCTTGCGCCAGTTGGTAAGCATGCTGGCGTGCAGCTTCCAGCGTGTCACCGTGCAGCACCACTTCTGCGCCAAATCCACGGGTGCGCTCTACCTTCACACCGGGCGTAAAACGCGGCATGACGATCACCGCACGCACGCCCATGCGCTGCGCGTGGTAGGCCAGCCCCTGGGCGTGGTTGCCCGCGCTCATGGCGATCACACCTCGGGCCTTTTCTTGCTCCGTCAGCAGCTGCAGCCGGTTGCAAGCACCACGCTCTTTGAACGAGGCCGTGAACTGCAGGTTTTCAAACTTTAAAAACACCTGTGCACCAACAATGTCGGACAGGGTTTGCGATGCCACGCAGGGCGTGTGCAACACGTGGTCGCGCAGGCGGGTGGCGGCGGCTTGGATATCGGAGTAGCTCAGCATGGTGTGCACATTCTGTCCCAATGTTTCAAAGCCCCAGCCCATGCCGCTGCAAAATTCTTTTCAGCTTCGCTGAGCGCCTTGCACTTTTGAATGCTGCATTTCCATGCCTGCCCCATGCGTATTGCTTGCTGTCTGTGCGTGGGTTGCTACGTACTTTTCACTGTCGGCAGCGCACGCTCCAAAATGACCTGAATGTCTGCCGGTGGTACAGCAATGGCTCCGACCACCCAGCCTGAAGCCGTTGTGCCCAGCCGGGTGGCAATGAATGCATCGGCCACTTCCTGGGGCGCATGGCTGCGCAGCAAGCACGCCTGGGCCACCAGCACCAGTTGCTGTACGGTATGGCGCGCGTGGGCTTCTTGCAGCGCAGGAGGCTGGCGCAGCATCTGCGTCAAATCCTGCAAAGCTTTTTGCAGCAGCGGCGCTTGCGATGCTTGCTGGTGCAGGTCCTGCAAAAGCAGGGCCGCCGCTTCAGGCTCTTTGGCCATGGCACGCAGCACGTCCAGACACATGATGTTGCCCGAACCCTCCCAGATGGAGTTGACGGGCGCTTCGCGCAGCAAGCGCGCCAGCACGCTGCTTTCTACATAGCCATTGCCGCCCAGCACTTCCATGGCTTCGGCCGTGCATGCCACCGCACGCTTGCACACCCAGAACTTGGCCGCTGGCGTAAGGATGCGTTTCCACGCGCGTTGCAACGGATCACTTTCCAGCTCAAAGGCCTGTGCCAAACGCATGCCAAGCTGCATGGCCGCTTCACTCTCCAGTGCCAGATCTACCAGCACGCTGCGCATCAAAGGCTGCTGCGCCAGAGCTTTGCCAAATGCCTGCCGCTGGCGCGCATAAGACAGTGCCTGCACGGTGGCCGTGCGCAAGATGGCTGCACTGCCCAGCACGCAGTTAAGCCGGGTCATGCTCGCCATTTCAATGATGGTCGCAATGCCACGCCCCTCTTCCCCCATGAGCACAGCGTAGGCGTCTTCAAACTCCACCTCACTGCTGGCATTGCTGCAGTTGCCCAGTTTTTCTTTGAGGCGCTGAATGCGCACCGCGTTGTGCGTGCCATCGGGCCGCCAGCGAGGGATCCAAAAGCAGGCATGACCACCTTCTTTGCCCACGCGGGCCACCACCAGATGTGCGTCACTGGTGGGCGCAGAAAAAAACCATTTGTGCCCACGCAGCAGGTACGCCGCACCACGCCCACCCGCTCCAATGGGCGTTGCCATGGTGGTGTTGGCGCGCACGTCAGAGCCGCCTTGTTTCTCGGTCATGCCCATCCCCAGCCAGACAGATTTTTTCCCCGCAATCGGGGCATCGGCTGCGTCATAGGAATGGCTGAACAACGGCGCTTGCAGTGCGTGCCATAACGCCGCTTCTTTGCGCAGCAGGGGAATGGCCGCAGTGGTCATCGTTGCCGGGCACAACGTGCCCTGCTCGACTTGTCCATGCAGATAAAAACCACCGGCCCAGGCACTCCAGCGGCCCGGCTGCTCGTTATCAAACGGCAGGCTGATCAGCCCCTGCGCTCGGTACATGGCCATCAGTGCATGCCACGCCGGGTGAAACTCCACAGCATCGATCACACGCCCGCGGGCATCAAAACGCTGCAAAGCAGGTCCATGCTGATTGGCCAAACGGGCCAGCTCCCAGGTATGCCGTGCACCCAGCTGCTGGGCATAAGATTGCAGTTGCGGCAGCCACGCCTGAGCACCTGCACGTTCTAAGGCTGCGCACAGCGCGGGATCGGCGTTGAGCAGGTTCACATCCATCAGCTCGTCGACCTGATTGTGAACTTCGTGGGTGTCCCAAGGGTTCATCACACGCCTCCTTTGTAGAGCACGCTCAGTCTAGGAGAGGCTGAACCCTGCACCAACAGGGTCAACGCTAGCTGCTAGTTGCTCAGCCCGACAACGCGCAGCACTTCCTGACCGTAGGCTTCGAGCTTTTTCGCGCCAATGCCGCTTATGCCTTGCAGGTCGTCCAGTGTTTGCGGGTTGCGCTCGGCAATGCCCACCAGGGTGGCGTCGTTGAAGATGACGTAAGCGGGCAAATCGTGCGCCTTGGCCACCTCGGAGCGCCAGGCCTTGAGGTTGATGAAGCGCACCTGTGCATCCGGCCCCAGATTGATGGCCGCCGCGCTGGTGGGAGATGTGCGCTTGCTGCTGCGCGTGCGTGTGGCAGCCACCGATTCACGCAGCAGTACCTGCATGCCTCCGCGCAGCACCACACGCGATTGCGGTGTGAGGGTGAGCGTGTCGAACACGTGGCCGCTGTTCTCACTGGTGACCTTGTGCAAGCCCAAGGCGCCGGTGGCCAGCAACTGGCGCATGACACCGCGCAGCTGCTGTTCTGAATATTCCTTGCCAATGCCGAACGTCGAAATCTTGTCATGCAGATACTGCGTGACCTTGTCCGTCACCTTGCCGCGCAGCACATCCATGATGTGGCCTGCACCAAAAGTCAGTTGGCTCATTTCATGCACGCGAAAGATGGTGGACAGCAGCTTGCGCGCAGCGTCGGTGCCATCCCAGATGGCGGGCGGGTTCAGGCAGTTATCGCAATTGCCACAAGGCTGCGATGCCTCGCCAAAGTACTGCAGCAGGCGCTGGCGGCGGCAGTCCGTGGCCTCGGCCAGCGTCAGCAAGGCATCGAGCTTGCCGCGCAATGCGGCCTTGAATGCTTCATCGGCATTGCCTTCGTCAATCATGCGCCGCTGGTTGAGCACATCCGAGATGCCATAGGCCATCCATGCGTGTGCAGGCAGGCCATCGCGCCCGCCGCGGCCGGTTTCCTGGTAGTAGCCTTCGATGTTGCGCGGCATGTCCACATGTGCCACAAAGCGCACATCGGGCTTGTCGATGCCCATGCCAAACGCAATGGTGGCCACCACCACAATGCCGTCTTCACGCAAGAAGCGGTTTTGGTGCAGCTGGCGCGTCTCCGATGGCAGGCCCGCGTGGTAGGGCAAGGCGTTGATGCCGTTGTCCTGCAACGTCTGCGCCAGCTCCTCCACCCGGCGGCGCGAGAGGCAATAGACCACGCCAGCTTCGCCTTCATGGTCGTTCTTGATCAAGCGCACCAGCTGGTTGGTCACGTCTTTTTTCTCGACGATGGTGTAGCGAATGTTGGGCCGGTCAAAGCTGCTGACAAACTGCTCGGCCTGCTCCAGATGCAGACGCTCGACGATGTCAGCGCGTGTCAGGTCGTCTGCCGTCGCCGTCAGTGCAATGCGTGGAACGCCCGCGTAGCGTTCGTGCAGCACGCTCAGTGCTCGGTATTCGGGCCTGAAGTCGTGCCCCCACTGGCTGACGCAATGCGCTTCGTCAATCGCAAACAGGGCCAGCTGGCCCTGCGCGAACAAGTCATCCAGCAGGCCCAGAAAACGGGGGGTGACCAGCCGCTCGGGGGCCACATACAGCAGCGTCAGCTGCCCGCTTTGCATTTGCCATTCCACATCCTGCGCCTGCTGCCAGTCAAGTGAGGAATTGAGAAACGCCGCCTTGACGCCCGCCTCATGCAGGGCCCCCACCTGATCGTGCATGAGTGCAATCAGGGGCGAGACCACGATGGCCACGCCATGACCTTGCTGCTGGCGCACGATGGCCGGTATCTGGTAGCACAGGCTTTTGCCGCCGCCCGTTGGCATCAGCACCAGGGCATCGCCTCCGCCCGTCACATGCTCCACAATGGCTTGCTGCGGCCCACGAAAGGCGTCATAGCCAAAGGTATCTTTCAAAACGGAGTGAACGGCGGACACAGAGAGACCCAATCCAACAACAAAACAAACATCGAGGGCAGTCAGCCCGCCAGGCGCTTATTGTGCGCTGAGGTGCACTTTGCTGAGGGCAAACACATATTTATGGTTTTTCGGCCATGCTTTGTCGAATTCGGCTTGCAGAAAATTGGGTTTTGCGTGGCCAAGATTTAACTGTATTTCCATAAAACACAACGCTTCGCTTTGCCAGCTGAACGCACAAAGGAGAAATAGATATGGTCTACAAGTCTTTCATGATGGCTTCGGCGGGGTTGCTGTGGGCAGCCTCGGCACTGGCACAAACCGCCCCGGCCCCGACGATGTACGTGCAGGCAGGCGCTGGCGACCACCGCAGCGCAGCACTCACGGTGGGTGCCACCTTGCCCTGGCGCAACTGGTCATGGAATCTGGGCAGCGGCACCGTCAGAGGCCATTGGGATGCGTATGTGGGAGGCTGGTCTGGAAAAGATCCGTCGGATCACCGCTTTACCACGGCAGTGATCGGCATCGGGCCCAGCCTGCGCTGGCGCGGCGCGCAAGGCACATCGCCCTGGTTTTTTGAAGCGGGCACCGGCCTGATGGTTTCCAACAAATATTTCTACAACGGTGACGAACGCATGGGAACGCGCTGGAACTTTGCATCGCACCTGGGTCTGGGGCGCAACTTCGGCTCGGCTTCTCAGCATGAGCTGTCGCTGCGCGTTCAGCATGCCTCCAATGCGGGCATTAAAAAACCCAACCCTGGCATTAACTTTCTACAGCTGCGCTACGCCCGGGCGTTCTGAGAAACTGTCACACAGTTAACAACAGCGCCACCGACAACGCCGCATGATGCGGCGTTGTCGCTTAGGAGAACATGTGTATGTCGATCTGGCTCAAACCCACCCAACTGGATGAAATCAACGCCCGCAGCGCCAATACGGCCGTGGCCCATCTGGGCATTGAAGTGACCGAGGTTGGCAACGACTTCCTGGTCGGGCGCGTACCGGTTGATCACCGCACCAAACAGCCTTTTGGTTTGCTGCACGGTGGTGTCAGCGTGGTGCTGGCAGAAACACTGGGGTCGATTGCGGCCTACCACGCCAGCCCTGAAGGGCATGCGGCCGTCGGCCTGGACATCAACGCCAACCACCTGCGTGCGGCACGCAGCGGCTGGGTGACTGGCACCGCACGCCCGGTGCACATCGGAAAAACCACCCATGTCTGGCAAATCGACATGGTCGACGACAGCGGAAAGCTCACCTGCGTGTCTCGCATCACCATGGCCATTCTTGCTCCCAAAGACTGACGCAGCGGCTGCGCCACTGAAAAAAAGCTTCGCATGCGAAGCTTTTTTTATGGATGGCGCCAGCCTTTGCTAGCGCTCATAGGCCTGCCTGGCCAGGGCCTGGGCCAGGATCCAGGCGGGGTCAATCAGCTGCACATCCTGGGCTTGCGTCGCCTGGGGCAATGCCAGTGGAATTTCGGTGCACCCCATGATCACGGGCACATCGCCATAGCGTGCACGCATGGTGGACAGTACGTCACCAAAACACTGCGTCGCCAGTGCCAAGTCTGCACATTTCACTCCGTCATAAATGCCTTGCATCAGCCGTGCAATGCCCTCAGCGTCGGGCACCAGCGGGGCAATGCCGCAAGCGCTCAGGGCCTGGTCATAAAGGCCTGTCTGGTACGTGCCTGCCGTGGCCAGCACCATGGCTTGCTGGGCCCCTTGTGCCTGCAGATGCCGCGCCGTCTCCTGGGCAATGTGCAGCACCTGCAACTGCGGAAACTGGGCCTGCAGCTGCCCATGCCAGACATGGGCCGTGTTGCAGGCCACCGCCACACTGCCAACGCCCAGCGCAGCCAGACGCCCCATGCCTTGCAGCATGTGCAGGGCAGGCCCGGCTGGGCCTTGCGGGTCTGTGCGCAGAGCCTGCGTGCGGTCAGGTATGGGCATTTGCACCAGCCAGTGTTCAGGGAATGCCTGATCACGCACCGCATGCCCATTTGTGTGCAGATACGTGGTGCACGCCTGCACAAACAGGCGTACGAAGTCGGCTCCGGCAGCAGGCCCCATCCCCCCCAAAATACCAACACTGCGTACGGGGAACCCGCTACCAGAAGCCATTTTTAGAACGCTGCCTTGTCGCTCAGCTCCACCAGGTTCTTCTTGAGCGCATCGCTCATGGGCAGGCCCAGTGCAGAGTTGGTGGGAGGAATCGGCTTCATGAACCATTTGTCGTACATGGTGGTGAACTTGCCCGACTTCATCAAGTCGCCAATCACGCCATCGACCAGGGTTTTGAACTTGGGGTCGTCTTTGCGCAGCATGCAGGCATAGGGCTCCACCTGCAGCGCATCGGCCACCACTTCGTAAGCCGCTGGATTTTTGGCGTTGGCAATCAGGCCGAACAGCAAAATGTCGTCCATGCCAAAGGCCACGGCGCGGTCGTTTTCCACCAGCAAGAAGGCATCGGCATGGTCTTTGGGCATGACCACTTCCATGCCCCATTTGTTTTCAGCGTTGGCCTTGCGCAGCACCTGCAAGTTGGTGGTGCCTGAGGTCACAGCCACGGTCTTGCCGTTGAGGTCGCTGTAGTTTTTGATGCCCGAGGTTTTCTTCACCAGCAAGCGGGTGCCGGTATAGAAATGGTTGATGGCAAAGTCCACATCTTTGGCGCGTGTGGTGTTGTTGGTGGTGGAGCCGCACTCCATGTCAATCGTGCCGTTGACCAGCAAGGGAATGCGGTTTTGCGAAGTCACCGCCTGCCAGTTGACCTTCAGATCCTTCTTGCCTGTGGCCTGCTTGACCGCTTCCACAATGGCATTGCTGATATCGACGGTGATACCCACTGGTTTACCGCCATCCAGATAGCTAAAGGGAATGGACGATTCACGGTAGGCCACGGTGATCTGACCACGCTCACTGATTTTGGCCAGGGTATCGGCATGCGCTGTGGCGAGACAAGCCAGACCCATGCTGGCGCAAAGCAAAGTGGTACGAAATTTCATGCAATTTCCCTTGTGATGGCTACGAATTGATAGGCCAGTGTAGGAACGACACTGCTGCGTGTGTGATGCCATTTGCACGCCAACCCATGCCCACAAATTATGGATATGGAAGGGTTTTCACCATGCGGGTGCAGCTATGGCTCATCACAGTGCCCGGCGCACAAATATGGGCATCTCTGGCCAAGCGATTGCCATCCAACTCATAACATCAGGGCATACCCTAGATCGCAAACGCCATGCCCTGCCCTATCTGCCTGGGCCTACAGTTTGGCCAGCAAGGGAGAAACGAAAAATGCATGTGTGTATCGTGGGCGCCGGCATCACCGGCTTGGCAACAGCGTATGTTTTGCAGCAGGCGGGCTACCGCGTCACCGTGGTCGATCGCGGCGCGGCACCTGCGGCAGGCGCCAGCGGCGGCAATGGTGCGCAGTTGAGCTTTGCCTACGTGCAACCGCTGGCAGACTCGGGCATCTGGAAGATGCTGCCCAAGCTGCTGACCGAGAAAGATTCGCCCCTGCGCTTTCGTCTGAAGGCCGATCCCGCACAGTGGCGCTGGGGCCTCGGTTTTTTACAGGCATGCAACAGCGCCACTTCGCAGGCCAGCACGCAGTCTTTGCTCAGTCTGGCGGCAGAAAGCCGCGTGGCTTTTGAGCAGATGCTGCAACAGGAGTCGCTGGATTGCGACCACAAAACTCCGGGCAAACTGGTGCTCTACCCCACGCAGGAAGCGCTAGATACCGCAGCCCAGCAAGTGGCCCTGCAAGCCCGCATGGGTGGTGCCACGCAGCACATCATGAATGCCGCCCAGGTGGCCCGTATTGAGCCCGCACTTGGCAGCTATGCCCCGCGCATGGCCGGTGCGGTCTACACCCCCAGCGAAAGCGTGGTGGACTGCCGCGTGCTATGCGAGCAATTAGCCACCCTTTTGCAGCAGCGCGGCGCAGACATGCGCTTTGACACCACGGTGCACGGTTTTGACGTGCAGGGGGGCAGCATTCATGCGCTGCGCACCGCCACAGGCGTCTTGCAGGCCGATCACTTTGTGCTGGCCAGCGGCTGGGACAGCGCGCAGCACGCCCGCCAGCTGGGCCTGCGCATTCCGGTCTATCCGCTCAAGGGGTACAGCATCACGATGGATACGGCGCAACAAGCCCACGCAGCGCCGCTGGTCAGCGTGACGGACACCACGCGCAAGGTGGTGTTTGCGCGCATTGGAGAGCGCCTGCGTGTTGCGGGCATGGTGGAAATTGTGGGCGCCGACACCACGTTGCACACCGACCGCATTGCCAGCCTGCAGCAATCGACGCGTGAAGTGTTTCCACAGCTCAACCAGACGGCAGATGTGCAGCCATGGACGGGCATGCGCCCCGCTACCCCCACGGGCTTGCCCATCACCGGCCGCCAGCGCGGCGGGCCCGGCAACCTGTGGCTGCAAACCGGACATGGTGCACTGGGGCTGACGCTGGCCTTTGGCTCTGCCCAGCGTTTACTGCAGCAAATGCAGACGGCGTAAACAGCTGCCTGCCAGTTTTTAACTGCCCAGAATTTCTTTCAGCGCCTTGCGCATTTCCTGCGTCATGGCGCGCGCCAGCACAGAGCTGGGCCGCTGGGCCAGATGCAGCGCATTCACGCTCACCGTGATGCGCGGCAGCAGCGGCACCACGTGCACCTTGCGCAGATCTGCAGCAGATGCCGTGCAGCCATCCACAATGGCGGCCCCCAGGCCGTACTCCGCCATTGACAAGGCCGCGTGGTAGGTCTGCACCGTCACCACCGGAGACAGGCCCACACCATGCTCACGGCAGGCCTGGTTGATGCGCATGCCCAGCGGGTCTTTCACATCCAGCGCCACCAGCGGCACATCAATCAAATCCTCCAGCGTCATGCCCTTGGTGTGGATGCGTGATGGCGGCAGCAGCCCCTTGGGCAGCACGCAGTGCATATCGACCTCGGCCAGCGTTTCGTGTTCCAGCGCGGGCTGACCAACAGAGCTGATGACAAAGCCCACATCGGCCTCCTGCAGCAGCAAGGCAGAGACCACCTGCGGCGTATGCAGCGCCTGCACGTTCACTTGCACCTGCGGGTACTTTTGCCGAAAACGCGCCACCGCGTGCGGCAGCACTTCGCGGCTGAGCGCAAACACGCTCAGCACCAGCAGCTTGTCGCTGGCATGGCCGTGGCGCAAATTGGCTGCCAGACGCTGCACCTCGTCGAGCTGCTCGTACAGCCGCTCCACCAGCGGAAAGAGCGCCATCGCTTCATTGGTGGGCGTCAGGCGACCGCGCACACGCTCAAACAGTGGAAAGCCCAGTTGCAGCTCCGCATGCTGCAGCGTGCGGCTGACGGCCGGCTGCGTCACGTTGGTCAAACGCGCAGCGGCGCTGACGCTGCCGGTCTGCATCACCGCATGAAACACCTCAATGTGCCGTAAGCGCATAACCGTCCAACTCCTTGCAAAGGCCGTGTGTTCTACCTGGGGCTTTCAGCAACATGCATGCCCGTATCACAAAAAAAGAGCATGCAGCGCTTTCCAAGCAATGATTTCAGATGTTAAACACCGTGAAACCAATTGTTTATGAGCGTTGTTCGCTCTTTTTTTAGCGTTTCTACCAATGCCCAGCTGACTGTTTCACGCACCCTCTTGCAGCTTGGCCAGGCGATCGCTTTTCCAGTACACATCATCGCCACCGTCCACGCGGTTGAGCACGCGGGCCAGCACAAACATCAGGTCTGACAGGCGATTGAGGTACTGGCGCGGCGCGGCACGCATGGTCTCCACCTCTTGCAGCGCCACCACACTGCGCTCTGCGCGGCGTGCTACGGTGCGGCAGACGTGCGCCTGCGACGCCGCACGCGTGCCAGCGGGCAAGATGAACTCCAGCAGGCGCGGCAACTGCGCGTTGTAGTGGGCCAGCGCTTCATCCAGGCGCAGCAGTGCATCGTCCTTGAGCAGTTCATAGCCGGGGATGGAAATTTCCCCTCCCAGGTTGAACAGCTCATGCTGCACATCCACCAGCACTGCGCGCACGCCATCGGGCAGTGCCTCGCACAGCAGCAAGCCGATGTGCGAGTTCAGCTCATCCACATCACCCATGGCGTGGGGGCGCGCGGTGCTTTTGGAAACGCGGGTGTTATCGCCCAGCCCCGTGCTGCCGTCATCCCCGGTGCGGGTGGCGATTTGTGAAAGGCGATTACCCATAAGAACTCCTGGTTGCGCACGCAAGCAACACGTGCAAAACGGGCATTGTGCGTTACATGATGCTGGCAGATGTTGGTGGGGGAAACAGCCGGCAAAAAGCGTGGACATCAGCCCTTGCATGCCTTGCAATGGAGCCATGTTGAATACGACAAGGACTCTTGCCATGAACACTACCGCACGCAAACCCCACACCTTTGACATGCGCAGCCTGCTGCTGTTTGCCAGCTTGACGGTGGGTGGTACCTCTGCGGTTTTGGCTCAGACGCCGAATACGCCCTCCTCGCAGGCCCCCGCCAAAACAGCACCTGCACCCGTTGCTCCCGCTGTGCAGCCCATCACCCCTTCTGAAGCATTCATGCGCTCCGACCTGAACCGCGATGGGCTGCTGTCGCGCGAGGAAGCAGAAAACCTGCCCAGCGTTGCCGCCCAGTTTGAACAATGGGACCGTGATGGCAATGGCAGCCTGTCGATGGAAGAATTCTTGCTGGGCGTTCAAAAACACAAGTAAGCGCCCTGCTGCAGCGGCGATGCCAGATGCCGGTGTCACCGCTGCGCGGCGAATGCAGCGCCCCCTATTTACGGGGGCCACAGCGGGGCCTGAGGTGGTATTCTTTTTGGCTGCATTTGGAGCCCTACGATGAACGCACCCACCACCTCGCAGCAGTTGCTGCCCCGCGCCATTTCCCCTGAATTTCTGCAAGCGCTGACTGCCCGTTTTGGCACGCAGTGCTCTGTTGCGCAGGCCGTGCGCGAGCAGCATGGCCGCGACGAAGGCTCCATCCAGGCGCCCCCGCCTGCGGCTGTCGTCTACGCGCACAGCACCCAGGATGTGGCCGATACCGTCAAGCTGGCCGCGCAGCACAACGTGCCCGTGATTGCGTATGGCGCAGGCTCGTCGCTCGAAGGGCATTTGCTGGCCGTGCAAGGCGGTATCAGCCTGGATGTCAGCCGCATGAACCAGGTGCTGCGCATCAACGCCGAAGACATGACGGTGACTGTGCAGCCCGGCATTTTGCGCAAGCAGCTGAACGAAGCCATCAAAGACCAGGGCCTGTTTTTCCCCATCGACCCCGGCGCTGACGCCTCCATTGGCGGCATGGCCGCTACACGCGCCAGCGGCACCAACGCCGTGCGCTACGGCACCATGCGCGAGACCGTGCTGGCGCTAGAGGTGGTGACTGCCAGCGGCGACATCATTCGCACCGGCAACCGTGCCAAAAAGAGCGCTGCCGGCTACGACCTGACACGCCTGATGGTGGGCAGCGAAGGCACGCTGGGCATCTTCACCGAGATCACGCTGCGCCTGTTCCCGCTGCCCGAGGCTGTGAGTGCCGCCGTGTGCTCATTTGCCAGCATTGCCGATGCCGTGCACACCGTGATTCAGACCATCCAGATGGGCGTGCCGATTGCGCGTGTCGAGCTGGTGGACGCTGCCACTGTGGCCATGGTCAACAAGCACAGCAACCTCACGCTGCGCGAAGAACCCATGCTGCTGATGGAGTTTCACGGCAGTCCCAACGGCGTGAAAGAGCAGGCCGAACTGGTGCAGGACATTGCGGCCGAATTCAACGCCCAGGGCTTTGAATGGGCTGACACCCCCGAAGAGCGCACACGCCTGTTCACCGCCCGCCACAACGCCTACTTTGCCGGCATTCAAAGCCGCCCGGGCTGCCGCGCCATCACGACCGACACCTGCGTGCCCATCAGCCGTCTGGCGGACTGCTTGCTCGAATCAATCGATGAAGTGAACGCCAGTGGCATTCCGTACTTTTTAGTCGGCCACGTGGGCGACGGCAACTTCCACTTTGGCTACCTGATCGATCCCGATGATGCCGATGAACGCGCCCGCGCTGAAGCGCTGAATCACCGCCTGGTGCACCGCGCCATCGCCATGGAAGGCACTTGCACGGGTGAGCACGGCATTGGTATTCACAAGCAGGATTTCTTGGTCCAGGAGTGCGGCGAGGGCGCGATTGCCATGATGCGCGCCATCAAGCAGGCACTGGATCCGCAGAACATCTTGAACCCGGGCAAAGTCTTTGCACTATAAAAAACAAAGCTATAAGCGCTTGTTATTGCTTGTTTTCAAAGTGTTTTATATCTGAAAACAAGCATGGGCAGGCGTTGGTAGCTCCTGAAAACAAAAAGGCCGCGAATGCGGCCTTTTTCCGGTGGGACGATTGCCCTCATCTCTGACCGCACTCAGGCAGCAGCGCCCACCGTCACACGCTTTTGGTGCAGCTGCACGCCCACCGCACTGGCAGCCAGCACACTCACCGCCAAGGCCAGCGCTGCGCCAAAAAATACCTGGCTGTGCATCTGCTGGTCCATCATCCAGCCAAAGATGGGGGCGGCCACGGCAAACCCCGTATCCAGGCCCGAATACACGGTGCCATACACGCGCCCAGTGGCACCTGAAGGGGTGGCTCGCTTGATCAGCATGTCACGCGAAGGGCCCGCCAAACCGTGACCAAAACCTGCGGCAGAGGCCAGGATCAAAGCCGCGGTACCGGGCAACCAGCCCGTGCCCACAATGGCCAGACAGGCAGCGGCAATCAGCAGGAAAGTGGCAATGATTTTTTCCAGCCGCTGCACGCGCTGCGCCAGAAAGCCGCCACCGACCATGCCCAGCGCACCGCACAGCATGAAGCCTGTGACCACCAGCGCCGTCTGCGTCAGCGGCAGGTCATACATCAGGTGCAAAGCGGTGCTGGCGTAGTTCTGAATGGCGCTCAGCGCCACGGTGCTGAAGAAAAAGAAAGCAAAGCACATCCACACCGCAGGCAGCTTCAAATACGCAAACGGGCTTTCTGCAGAGGTGGCCGCCGCAGCATGTGCTTTGGTGTTGGCACCCGCCGCGTCAAACGCTTTGTCATCCAGCCAGCGACGGTTGAGCCACATGGTGAGCAAGACTGTGGCGGCAAACACCGCACCACACACGCAGGCAATGCGCCAGGAACCCGTCCACGTGGTGATGCCCAGCATGAACACCGGCGCCATGGCCCAGCCAAGGTTGCCGGAGATACCGTGCACCGAAAACGCATGGCCAATGTTCTTGGCCGTTACGCGTTTGTTCAAGATGGTGAAATCCACCGGGTGAAACGGTGCATTGCCCAGCCCCGCAAAGAACGATGCAGCCAGCAGCATGGCGTAGTTCTGTGCCACCGCAGCCAGCAAGCCAGCGACGACAAAGCTGCTCAGTGCGGCAAACAGCACGCGCTGCGCGCCCACTTTGTCCACCAGAAAACCTGCCAGCATCTGCCCGGTGCCCGAGACAATGAAGAACAGCGACACCATCACACCCAGTTGCGAGTAGCTGGTGTCGAATTCCGCAATCAGCCACGGAAACAGCGGCGGCAGCAGCAGGTGAAAAAAGTGGGAAGAACCGTGGGCCAGGCCCACCAGGCCAATGGTGCGCGCATCACGGCGCTCAGGGGCAGCAGAAGCAATCACAGAAGCAGTCATGCTGCGCATCTTAGGCAGCGACGTTGCGGCAGGTATGCGATAGTCGGCCAAAAGCTATTGCAAATCTGCCAATTCGCATGCCATGCCCAAACCCATCGCTTTGCCTGCCGTTGCACCAGGCATAAATCCACACCGCAACGCACGCACGCTGGAGCAAATCCCCATCCTGGATCCGCTGCTCTACCAGCCGCATGCGCAGCGCCCTGTGCGCTCCAAAATGCGCGAGCTGGACAAAGACACCCTGATCATGCCCCACACACACCCGTGGGCGCAGCTGGCCCTTTCCACGGGCGGCGTGATACGACTGTCACTGGCCAACGCCACCTACATCGTGCCGCCCCACCGCGCCGTGTGGGTGCCGCCCGGCGTTCAGCATGCCGTGACCATGGTGGAGACTGCACGCCTGTATACCTTGTACTTTTTGCCTGACACGCATGGTGGCGGGGCCCAGGCACACTGGATGAACGACCCCGTCTGGCAAGAGTGCCGCGTCATGGAAGCTTCTGCGCTGCTGCGTGCACTGGTCGTGGAGATGGACGTTGGCAGCGACAACTCGCTGCCCCTGACACTGACCCAGCAAGAGCGCGAACTGCACCTGAGCGCCCTGGTCTGCGACGAGCTGCGCCGCGCGCCCGTAATCCATCTGGGCATCCGGCTGCCCAAAGACAAGCGCCTGAAAAACCTCTGCGAGGCCGTACTGGCAGATCCCACACGCCACGAAACGCTGGAGCAATGGATTCTGGACACCGGGGCCAGTCTGCGCACCGTGGCCCGGCTGTTTCGCAGTGAACTGGGCTGCACTTTCACCCAGTGGCGCCAGCAAGTCGTGCTGGCGCACGCGGTGGCACTGGCTGCACAGCAGTTGCCCATTGCGCACATCGCGGCTGAGCTGGGCTACACGCACAGCGCATTCAGCGCCCTGGTGCGCCGCACCGTAGGCATGACGGCGGCCACCTTTTTAGGGCAGCAGCAGTCTGCGCCCACAGCGCCCTAGTGCCTGTGCATATTGCCGCCGGGGCGGCCTTTGCGGGGGTACAGACTCTGGCCTTGCACCACAATGCCCTGCGGGCGCACAGGCAGCATGCCCGCGATTTCGTCGCTCAGCACACTGTCGTAGTCCACCTCGGCCAAAGGGGCCTGATAGGCATAGACTTCACGGCCATCTTCCAGTTCGGCAACGTAGACCGGTGCCACGTCCGGGATGGGAAAGTTCAAGCTCACCAGCCACGAGCCATGGCGCATTTCACCCAATGATTTGACCGCAGCACGGCTCATGCTCTCCGGGCGCTGAAACAGATAGACCAGATCAAAATCACCCCAGCTGCTTTGCCACAAATCACCCCTGCGCACCACCGCCCATGGGCAGCGCAGTGCACTCAGCCAGCGCAGCGGCCAGCTCCACTCCACACCATAAATACGCGCCTGCGGCCAGGCGCTGCGCAAGGCTTTCAGACCATCACCCGCCCCGCAACCGGCATCCAGCACGTGCGCACCCTCAGCCAGTGCAATGTGCGCAGCCAAGCCGTCCAGAGCACCTTTGGGTGTCGGAAATACCGGCGCATCGCGCCAGGCATTGATGGGGTACACCAGCAGCAGCAGCGCCAGCGGCAGCAGCCACAGCCACGCGGGAAAGCTGCCTGCTGCCAGCACCATCCATGACAGAGGAAAGCCCAAGGCGATCATCACGCGGCGCCACCATGTGCCCCCCCACAGGCTGGTTGCCAGAGCGCAGGTACAGGCAACGCACAGCGCCCCCCACCATGGCAACCAGACCTGGCCCACGGCAAAGCTGGCCCAGGCAAGGCCCCAGGCCAGTAATGCGGGGATTGGCCATATCAGCTTGTTCAGAAAATGCATGCCGCGATATTGCCCGAAAGATCAATGCCACAGCACCTGCAGGCAGCAACCCGCGACCATGCACCACGCACATTAATTACCCTATGACTTCTCACAAAGAATAGTAGAAATCTTTCGATAAGCTTCTAAAAGAAACAAAGTTTCCTTTTCGCAAGAAAAACCACAAAATTACGCCGTTTACATAAATGAGAGAAAGAGGGGGGGGAGAGCTATGTCCAAATTTTTTGGATGGTATGTACTGCCTGCGTTCATCTTGGCAGGCTGCGCAGCACAGCCACCGGCAGAGCAATTGTCTCGCCAAGAAACCGTTCGCGTCTGCACGGGCAGCCAGTGTGTGGACCAGCATCGCAACACCGTGACTGCCGTCAGTCCGCCCTCCGACCCAGAGGCGGAACGCAGGCTCGCAGCCTTGAGCCAGCTGGCAGAGAAAAATCCCAAAGCAGCCTATGACCTGGCACTGCGTTTTCTGCGCGGCGACGGCGTAGAGCGCAACAGCTTCCAAGCCATAGAGTGGCTGCGCAGCGCTGGCGATCAGGGTCTGGTCGACGCGCAATTTGCACTGGGCCGCCTGTATCTGCTCGGCTTTGAGGAAATGGGCTCAGACCCCGCCGAGGCTGAAGCGTGGCTCTCGCGCGCAGCGGCCAAAGGCCATAAAGAGGCCCTGCGCCTGCTGCCCCAGGCCCAGGCCGCCAAGAAAAATGAACACGAACAGTACCAGGTCCGCGAGGCGGATCGCAAATCATGGGGAGCCTGGTACACCACAGCACCGTATTACTGGCACTGGAGAGGCTCCAGCTGGTACTTGCATTGAGCTGTGTCGCACCCCGTTTTGTTATCCGTTTTTATTGACTGAAAGAGACCTCATCCATGTCCAAGAAGACTTTGACTTTGCTGGCAGCTGCCAGCACCCTGGTTCTGACTGCCTGCGTGACCCCCGGTGGTGGCCAGATCACCACAGGCAATGCAGCCACAGCCGCCACAGGTGCTGCAGGCGGTGCCGCAAGCGTCAACGCCAATGCATCTCTGGAACGCTGCGATGCACCCCTGGGCACGCTGGCCGTTGACGACGGCCGCGGCAAGGAATGGTTTGCCAGCTTTGGGCAGGCCACACAGGTGACCAATATCGAGCCCCTGATCCGTCTGGCGGTCCAGCAGTCCAACTGCTTTGTGATCACCTCCATTGGCAACAGCCGCACGGAAGGCAAGCTTTCTGCCATCACGAACAAGCAACGCAATTCCGGCGAATTCCGTGCCGGCTCGCGCCAGCAAAAGGGGCAGCGCGTTGCCGCCGATTACTACCTGGAACCCGCCATCATCATCAGCAACGAATCGGTGGGTGGTCTGGCCGCAGGTCTGGGCGGCTTGTTCGGTGGTGTAGCGGGCGCACTGGCAGGCAACCTGCAAAGCAAGCAGTCGGTGGTCACCATGACCATGTTTGACATCCGCTCCGGTGTGCAGCTGTCCATCTCCGAAGGCAATGCCACAGCCACCAACTATGGCGCAGCACTGGGGGCGTTTGGTGGTGGCGCAGCAGCCGGTCTGGGCGGGTTCTCGCGCACCCCAGAAGGCAAGGCAACTGTTGCCGCCTTTATGGATGCCTACAACAACATGGTGGTGTCTCTGCGCAACTACAAGGCCCAGGAAGTCAAGGGTGGCCTTGGCCGCGGCGGTCAGCTGAAAGTGGGCAAGTAAACAGCGCTGACAGGCAACAAAAAAGGGCTTCCTCGGAAGCCCTTTTTGCATGGTGCGCAGATCTTAGCCACGCAGTTTTTCGATCAGGCCATTGAGCTCTTCCAGCGAGCCAAACTGGATGGCCAGCTCGCCCATGTCCTGCAGCTTGCCGTGGCGTTTGACGCGCTTTTTCACACGCACCTCCACCTGCGCCATCAACAGGTCAGAAAGCTCTTCTTCCACGCGCTGCACATCGCGCGATTTGGCTACTTTTTTGCCCTTGGCTGCCGCCGTACCGTCGTTGCTTTCCGCAATTTTTTTGACCAGCCCCTCGGCCTCTCGCACCGACAGCTTCTTGCCTGCGATCTGGTTGCCTGCGCTGATCTGCTCTGCCTTGTCCAAAGCCAGCAGAGCGCGGGCGTGGCCCATGTCGATGTCACCGGCCATCAGCATGGTCTGCACCGGTTCTGCCAGATTCAGCAAACGCAGCAAGTTGGATGCAGCAGAACGCGAACGACCAATGGACTGAGCCGCCTGCTCGTGCGTGTAATTGAACTCTTTGACCAACCGTGCCAGACCTTGCGCTTCTTCCAGCGGGTTGAGGTCTTCGCGCTGAATGTTTTCAATCAGCGCCATGGCGGCGGCGGCTTCGTCCGGCACATCACGAACCAGCACGGGCACGCTGTCTAAGCCTGCAATTTTTGAGGCGCGAAAGCGGCGTTCCCCCGCGATGATTTCATACCTGCCGGCATGCTCGCCCTTGAGCAGTTTGCGCACCAAAATTGGCTGCATGATGCCCTGCGCTTTGATGCTCTCGGCCAGTTCATACAGCGCACCCTCATCCATGCGCGTACGTGGCTGGTACTGGCCTGCCACCATCTCGGTGACCGGCAAGCTGCTGGGCACATCCGTGGATGCGGCAGCCAGTGCATCTTCTACTTTGGGCCCCAGCAACGCTTCCAAACCACGTCCTAGGCCTTTGGGTTTCTTGGTCACCATGGTCTTAATCTTTCATCAGTGATTGCAGCAAAGCATGGCCATCGGTCCAATCGCCCAGCCCGCTGTCGGTATTGATATGACCTGCACAGCCCAGGTCCACAAATTGCGATCCCCAGGCCTGTGCCATCTGCTGTGTGCGCGCCGGTGTGCAATACGGGTCATTTTGGCTGCCCACCAGCACGCTGGGAAATGGCAGGCGCAGCAGCATCAGCGGTGACCAGCCGGGCAACAGATTGCGAATGTGCGCTTGTTCCACATCCGCCGGAGCAACCAGCAAAGCAGCCTGCACGCGGGTTTTGGCCACAGGGGAATGCGCTGCCCACCATGCGGTCAATATGCAGCCCAGACTGTGTGCCACCAGCACCACGGGCTGGGCACTGTCAATCACCGTGTCTTGCAGGCGCGCAGACCAGTCTCCGCGCAGCGGGCGCTGCCAGTCATGCTGCTGCACACGCTCGTAGCCATGCAGCGCTTCCCAGCGGCTTTGCCAGTGGCCGGCATCAGAGTTTTGCCAGCCAGGCAGCAGCAATACACGGGGAGAATTCACAGAATCAGTCACTTGCTTTTTCGTAGCTGTTAACGCTTGTTGTATCTGTCTCAGAGGGCGTTTTCCGTGAAGACCTATTTCTTGTCAATGCGTTTGACCATCTCTTTGGCAAAGTCAATAAACGCTTTGCTGCCCTTGGCGGAAGGGTCAAACACCACGCCGGGCACGCCGTAGCTGGGGGCTTCAGCCAGGCGTACGTTGCGGGGAATCACGGTGTCGAACACTTTGTCGCCAAAGTGGGCCTTGAGCTGGTCACTCACCTGCTGCTGCAGGGTGGTGCGGGGGTCAAACATCACGCGCAGCAAGCCAATGATCTTCAGCTCTTTGTTCATGTTGGCGTGCACCTGCTTGATGGTGTTGACCAGATCGGTCAGGCCTTCCAGCGCAAAATACTCGCACTGCATGGGCACGATCACGCCATGGGCCGAACACAAGCCATTGAGCGTGAGCATGGACAAGCTTGGCGGGCAATCAATCAGCACAAAATCAAAGTCGTTTTTGACTGCATCCAGCGCCGTCTTGAGGCGCTCATTGCGGCGCTCCAGCGCTACCAGTTCAATCTCTGCACCACTCAATTCACGGTTGGCACCAAGCACGTGATAGCCGCACTTTTCAGACAGCACGGCGGCTTCCTGAATAGAGGCAGACTCCAGCAGCACGTCGTACACACTCAGCTCTAAAGCACGCTTGTCAATGCCTGAACCCATGGTGGCGTTGCCCTGCGGATCCAGGTCCACCAGCAATACCCGCTGGCCTACCTTGGCCAAGCCGGCGGCCAGATTCACTGCTGTTGTTGTTTTGCCGACGCCACCCTTTTGGTTGGCTATACAGAAAATTTGGGCCATGAGAAAAAGCTGGTGAAGGGCGCCATGCGCTCTTTATGAAACACCCTTTGTGCTGCAAAGCATTGCTACACAAAGGAAAAAGGCCAAGCGCGTAAGCTTTGGCCTTTCAATGCGGCACACAGGGCATGCCGTGTATCTTGCCAACGCCACCCCCGCATTGAAAACTCTGTTTCGCAAAACAAGGTTTCACGAAAACCCGAGTTTATGCCAGGAGTGCGTTCAGTGGCGGTTCAAAGTGTGTCGGCGACGGGTTTCGCCCACACGATGCAGCGCTCCGCATCCAGCCCAGGAACGTTCAAAGGTTCCACGTGAAACACATGCACGTTGTTACCCAGTGCATCTATTTCATCTTGTGGGTGCTTGCCCTTCATGGCAAACCAGATGCCATCAGCCGCAATCGCCGCGCGCGACCAGGTAGTGAAATCCACCAATGATGCAAAGGCACGGCAACTGACAATGTCATAGGGACCATGGAGCGTTTCCACACGCGCGTGAATGCCTTTGAGGTTGGGCAGCTTCAGCGCCACTGCCGATTGCTGCAAGAAGGCAGCCTTCTTGCCCACGGTGTCTACACAGTGGATATCGACCTCGGGGCAGCACACTGCAAACACCACACCAGGCAGACCACCGCCAGAGCCAACGTCCAGCTGCATCACACGCTTGCCCGCAGGCTTGCTCAGTTCAGCCACATGGCGGCGCAGCGCAGGCACTGCCGCCAGACTGTCTAGCATGTGCAGCGACATCATCTCTTGCGGGTCACGCACCGACGTCAGGTTGTAGACTTTGTTCCACTTTTGCAGCAGATCCAGAAAGTCCATCAGCTTATCGAGCTGCTCTATCGACAGGTTCAGCGACAGCTTTGCTGCGCCCTGCTCCAGCTGCCTGCGCAATTCGCTCATGCCGACTCCTTCAACGGTGCAAAGTCTTTGAAGCCGCCTTTTTTCAGGTGGATCAGCAGCAGAGAAACCGCAGCCGGGGTGACCCCGGAAATGCGCGACGCCTGGCCCAGTGTTTCGGGCCGGTGCTTTTGCAGCTTTTGGCGCACCTCAATCGACAAGGCTGCCACCTGCATGTAATCCAGCTCGGCGGGCAGCTTCAGTGTTTCATAGTGAGCGGCACGTTCGACCTCGTCTTTTTGACGATCAATGTAGCCCGAGTACTTGGCTGCAATTTCAACCTGCTCGATCACCGCTGCGTGCAGGTCTCCCAGTGTTTCACGTGAAACTTCGGCGGACTGGTACTTGCCTTCGCTCATCTGAGCCAAGGCGGGGTAAGACACGCCGGGACGACGGAGCAAGTCAAACAGGCTGTACTCATGCTCAATGCTCTTGCCCAGCACACGCTCTGCTTCAGCTGCGGGCAGGCTGCGGGGGTTCACCCACGTGGCCTTCAGGCGTTCTGTTTCACGTGAAACAGCGTCACGTTTGCGATTGAACATTTCCCACTGTGCATCACCTACTACACCGAGCTTTCGACCAATTTCTGTCAAGCGCATGTCGGCGTTGTCTTCACGCAGCTGCAGGCGGAACTCTGCACGGCTGGTGAACATGCGGTAAGGCTCTGTCACGCCTTGCGTGGTCAGGTCATCCACCAGCACGCCCAGGTAAGCCTCATCGCGGCGGGGCAACCAGGCACCCATCTCGCGCGCTTGCAAGCCAGCGTTGATGCCGGCGAACATGCCCTGGGCCGCGGCCTCTTCGTACCCCGTCGTGCCATTGATCTGGCCGGCAAAGAACAGTCCGTTGATCTGGCGGGTTTCAAAGCTGGACTTCAGACCACGTGGATCAAAGTAGTCGTATTCAATGGCGTAGCCGGGGCGCAAGATGTGCGCGTTCTCCAGCCCCTTCATGGAACGCACCAGCGCATACTGAATATCAAAAGGCAGAGAGGTCGAGATACCGTTGGGGTAAAACTCGTGCGTGGTCAGACCTTCTGGCTCCAGAAAGATCTGGTGACTGTCTTTGTCTGCAAAGCGGTTGATCTTGTCTTCCACGCTGGGGCAGTAGCGCGGGCCCACGCCTTCAATCTTGCCGGTGAACATGGGGCTGCGGTCAAAACCGCTGCGAATGATCTCGTGCGTGCGCTCGTTGGTATGCGTGACCCAGCACGGCATTTGTCGTGGGTGCATGTCTGCGTGACCACGGTAGCTGAACACTGGCACATGGCCTTCATTCATGCCACCGGGCATGCCATCGCCTGGCTGCTCGGTGCACTGGCTGAAGTCGATCGAGCGGCCGTCGATACGCGGAGGGGTTCCGGTCTTCAGGCGGCCCTGGGGCAGTTTCAGCTCTTTCAGACGCGCAGACAGTGAAACGGCTGGCGGATCGCCCGCACGGCCTGCGGCGTAGTTGTCCAGGCCCACGTGGATCTTGCCGTCCAGGAAGGTTCCAGCCGTCAACACCACGGTCTTGGATCTGAACTGGATGCCTACCTGCGTAACGGCGCCGACCACGCGATCGCCCTCCACCATCAGATCGTCCACCGCCTGCTGGAACAGCCACAGATTGGGCTGGTTTTCCAGCATCTCGCGGATGGCCGCCTTGTACAGAATGCGGTCTGCCTGCGCACGGGTAGCGCGCACAGCCGGGCCTTTGGAGCTGTTCAGAATGCGAAACTGGATACCGCCAACATCGGTGGCCAGCGCCATGGCACCGCCCATGGCGTCCACTTCCTTGACCAGGTGGCCTTTGCCAATGCCACCAATGGAAGGGTTGCACGACATCTGACCCAAGGTCTCAATGTTGTGCGTCAAAAGCAAAGTTTTGCAGCCCATACGGGCTGCGGCCAGCGCCGCTTCGGTGCCAGCGTGACCGCCGCCGACGACGATCACATCAAATTCTTGGGGGTACAGCATGGTTTTCTCCGTCGCAGGCGGCGTGGTGGTTCACCCGCCCTTCGCAACCGTTGCAGGCGTGCGCTTGATGCAGCCCGCGCGCCACCAAAAACTTTCAGGCGCAGGCAAACCCCCAATTTTCCCATCCTTTGCCTATCTTGTCTTGGCGCTGCACGCCACCGCGTCTGAGGTACGGCTTCTTGGCACTATTGCACCGCGCATAAGGCGTAGCATGGCCTTGGCCTTATCGCCCAGCATTGCAAGAAAGGTTTGAGAAACATGAAGCTTTATTTCAGCCCAGGTGCCTGCTCTTTGTCGCCCCATATCGTTGCCGAGGAGGCCGGCATTGCCTGCGAATACATTCTGACCAGCACCAAAAGCCACCAGTTGCCAGATGGCATAGATTTCTACACCATCAATCCACTGGGCTATGTACCTTTTCTGGTGCTCGATGATGGCCAGAGCCTGCGTGAAGGCCCGGTGATCGTGCAATACCTGGCAGACCGAGCACCCGAGAAAAAGCTCTTGCCTGCCGTGGGCACGATGGAGCGATATCGCGTTCTGGAATGGCTCAACTTTATTGGCACCGAGCTGCACAAAAGCTTTGGCCCACTGTTCAGGCCCAGCACCCCCGAGGCATACAAGCCCACGGTGCGCCAAGCGCTGCGTGGCCGCTTTGAATGGGTAGAGCAGCAGTTGGCAGGCAAGGATTACCTGATGGGCAGCCAGTTCACTGTGGCCGATGCCTACCTGTTCACGATCACTAACTGGGGAAAAGTGGTGGGCCTGGATCTGTCTGACCTGCCAAACCTGCAGGCTTACCAGCAACGTGTCTCTTCCCGCCCCGCCGTTCAAGCTGCACTGCGCGCCGAAGGCCTGCTCAAGCCCTAAACACACCCCGCTGCTTTGCCGCATGCAAAAAGGGCTTCCGTACGGAAGCCCTTTTTTAATGGTTAAACCATAATGATAGCTATCAGCGCTTTACTACATTGAGTTTCAATGCTCTAGATATCTGAAAACAAGTACACGCAAGCGTTAGTAGCTATCTTTTATTTAGCTCAACAGTGCCTGCGCAGGTTTTCGCAGTGCCTGAGGCTGGGCCACGCCAGAAAAACCTGTGTGGGACTGTGCATAGCCTGCACTGGCCTGGTGGTCGAGTTTGAACTGCTGCACCACGCCCGCCAGACGCTCTGCTTGCTCCTTGAGCGATTCGGCCGCAGCCGCAGACTCTTCTACCAGGGCGGCATTTTGCTGTGTCATGCGGTCAATGTCTCCCACGGCCTGGTTGACCTGAGAAATGCCACCCGACTGCTCGTTGGCTGCAGCGGTGATCTCGCCAATGATGTCGCCCACACGCTGAATACTGCCAACGACTTCCTGCATGGTTTTTCCTGCAGATTCCACGTGTTTCACACCGCCATCGACCGCATTCACGCTGCTTTGAATCAACCGCTTGATATCGCTGGCAGCTTCGGCACTGCGCCGTGCAAGCAAGCGCACTTCACCGGCCACCACGGCAAAGCCCCGGCCTTGTTCACCGGCGCGGGCCGCTTCCACTGCGGCATTCAGCGCCAAGATGTTGGTCTGAAAAGCAATCGAGTCAATCAAACCAATGATGTCGCCAATCTTGCGGCTCGATGCGGCAATTTCATGCATGCTCTGCACCGCCTGCGCGACAACAGTACCGCCCTGCGCCGCTGTTTGCGAGGCCGATGCAGACAGTTGATTGGCTGTCTGCGCGGACGATGCCGTTTGCTGTACGGTGGATGTCAGTTGCAACAGCGACGCTACGGTTTGCTGCAGGTTGCTGGCGGTTTGCTCAGTGCGCGCCGACAGGTCACCGTTGCCCGTGGCAATTTCCTGGCTTGCGGTTGCGATGTTGCCGCTGGCATCGCGCACACGCCCCACCATGCCATTGAGGTTGGTCTGCATGGTCTTGAGTGCATTTTGCAGATCAGAGACCTCATCTTTACCCACGACATCCAGCTTTTCGGTC
This sequence comes from Comamonas avium, assembly GCF_014836675.1. Taxonomy (GTDB): domain Bacteria; phylum Pseudomonadota; class Gammaproteobacteria; order Burkholderiales; family Burkholderiaceae_C; genus Comamonas; species Comamonas avium. Next base: position 220,780 of record NZ_JACSQK010000002.1, on the reverse strand, counting down.
AAGTCGCCCTGGGCAATGGCATCTGCCAGCCTTTTCGCGTCTTGCAGCGGGCGGCAAATGGACACCATGTTCAGCAGGGTCAGCGGAGCGACCACTGCCGTGGTAATGATCAGCGCCAAGATGAACAGCCACTGCGTTTGTGAAGCCACCTCAACACCACGCGCCTGCGCCTCCTGTGCCTGGGTCTGCAAAAGCTGCTCCAGCGATTGCAACTGTTTTTCTGCCTCAACAAACTCGGCACTGGCACGCCGCCCTACGCGCTGCGCCACGGTGGCACTGTCGTACCCGCCTGCAAGCAGCTGACGTGCCACAGGCACAAACAGCTCCTGGTATTGGTCCAGGTGCTTGAGCAGTGTTTGAATCACCTGCACATCTTGCTGCGGCGCAGCTTTGGCAAATTCCTCGCCTGCAGCACGCACCGCCTGCAAGCTGGCCTGCCAGTCTGTATGGGTCTTTTGGAGCTGCTCGGGCTGCTCGTACTGAATCACCATGTCTTTTTCCAGAGAACGCACCAATGCCAAGCTGGTTTGCACCTTGGTCATCAGGCCCACCTGCTGAAAAGGTCCGTTCAGAAAACTCTGGTTCAGGTCATGCAGGCGAAACATGCCAAACATGCCTGCCCCACCCAAAAGGCCCAGCAACACCAGCACCACGGCAATGGCACCCAACATGCGCACCTTGATCGTGAACATCCGCATCAGCGCAAACAGATCCATGATCTGAGTTCCTCTCTATCGCTCACACTTAAAAAGACGCAAAGCCCTGGTATCGCCACCAAGGCTTCTTGTTCACCGTCTTTCCCAGGTGCAGAGCTAAGCACACAGGCAACAGGAACAGTCTGGCAAGTTTGCCAGACAAGTCTGACAAACAAGCCTAAAGAAAACCCCTTCTTGGGGCTACTTCTCCGGACTCGAAGCTGCTATGACTAAACAGGTGCGCCACCGACCCGGCGTTCCACGTGAAACACATGTGCGTTGCGCGGTACATTTAGCGGCATCTCGAACCATTGAAAGCCAACCATGGAACATGTTTTTCAAGTGCAGGGAATGACTTGCGGCCACTGCGAACGCGCTGTCCAGCAAGCCATCAGTCAGGTAGATGCACAAGCCCAGACCACCATCGACAGAACCACGGGGCAGGTGGTGGTGCACAGCGATAGCCCGCGTGCAGCGCTGGCCAGTGCTATTACCGAAGAAGGCTACACCGTCGCCTGAACCCAGCAGCCGTGGCCGCCACTGTGCAGGTGGCAGCGGCTGCACGTTGTCTCTGTCACACGCACGATTGGCAGTTGGTTGCTGCAAACGCACAATGGCTGTCAGCTTTGCCTAAACAACCATTGGAGACAACGCATGAGCACCCGTGAAATTTTTGTCGTCAGCGCTGCACGTACCGCCATTGGCACTTTTGGTGGTGCTCTCAAAGATGTAGCCAACACCCAGCTGGCCACCACAGCCGTCAAGGCTGCGATAGAGCGGGCCGGAATCTCCCCCGATGTCGTGGGCCATGTGGTCATGGGCAATGTCATTCCCACAGATACCAAAGATGCCTACCTGGCTCGCGTGGCAGCCATTGATGCCGGCTGCCCCATCGAGACGCCCGCCTTCAACGTGAACCGCCTGTGTGGCTCTGGCCTGCAAGCCATTGTGTCTGCAGCCCAATCCATTGCGCTGGGTGACTGTGATGTGGCCATTGGCGGGGGTTCTGAATCCATGAGCCGTGGCCCCTACTTCGACACCGCATCGCGCTGGGGTGCACGCATGGGCGATGCCAAGAGCGTGGATTACATGCTGGGCATCTTGCATGACCCCTGGCAAAAAATGCACATGGGCATCACGGCAGAGAACGTGGCCGATCGCTACAAAATCAGCCGCCAGATGCAAGACGAGCTGGCCGTACTCAGCCAAACCCGCGCAGCAGCAGCCATTGCCGCAGGCTACTTCAAAGAGCAAATCGTTCCCGTGGAAATCGCCTCGCGCAAAGGCACCATCGTGTTTGACACGGATGAACACGTGCGTGGCAGCACCACTGTTGATACCCTGGCCGCCATGAAACCGGCCTTCAAGAAAGAAGGCGGCAGCGTCACTGCGGGCAATGCCTCAGGCATCAACGACGGCGCAGCCGCAGTCACCTTGGTGGCCGGTGACCGTGTTCAGGCCCTGGGGGTGAAACCTCTGGCGCGTCTGGTGGGCTATGCGCACGCTGGCGTTGACCCCGCCTACATGGGCATTGGCCCTGTCCCCGCAACACAAAAGGTGCTGGCGCGCACAGGTCTGAAGATTCAGGACATGGATGTGATTGAGGCCAACGAAGCCTTCGCAGCCCAGGCCTGCGCGGTCATTCAGGAGCTGGGGCTGGACCCCGCCAAGGTCAACCCCAATGGCTCTGGCATCTCGCTGGGTCACCCCGTGGGAGCGACTGGCGCCATCATTACCACCAAGGCGATTTATGAGCTGCACCGCACAGGTGGCCGCTACGCACTGGTAACCATGTGCATCGGTGGTGGCCAGGGGATTGCCGCCATTTTTGAACGCGTATAAGGCCTGCGCAGGCAACGTCAGGGCTAGCAATCTTTGGGGTTGCTGGCCCTTTTTTTATCTGCGTTGCCCGCGCTTTTATTCCTGGATGCGTCTGTCCATCCATCTTGGCGGACTGTGGCGCGGCGCAAAGTCACGCACATTTTTTGCATCCAAGATTCGCATCAGAAAAGATTGATCTGTGCCGTTGTCTGCATGGACTTCGCACGCGGTTTCAGCGCCGGCTTGACCTTCCTGACTTCAGCCGGATCGGGGCGCTCCATGATCCGCTGCACTGCACCAGCCAGCGGCACTTGGGCAACGGCAGGGGCAGAGCACTCCTGGCTGGGCAGCATTGAAATTTGAGCAGCAGCAAGAGACGAAGGCTGCACAGCAGGTGCAGCCAGAGCCGCCTGGCCCTGTGCCACCACTGGCCGCTTGCGCCCTGCCTGTCGATCACTGCGTGGCTGCTCGGTCGATGGCGCAGGCTCCTCCTTGCGAGATTGCAGAGGCCGGTGCTGCGCACAAAGCAGCGCAATCAAGCTGTTGACATGGGCCTTGGGCAAACTCAGCACCACGCCTTCCAGTGCTCGCAGCCATACCGCCACTTGCGTGGCCGACGCAGCCGCTGATGCAAGTCCTTTCTCCAGAATGCTGCGCTGCTGCTGCATGTGCTGGGCAGATGCAGCGGGTAGCTCCCACTCATCAATGCGCACCATGCACCATCCAAAATCTGTTGAGAGCACCCGCGCATAGGCCTTCAGAGCGGCTTCCAGACCTGCCTCTCCTGCCGATTGCAGGGCTTCACGCACTCCTTCAATCGCTTGCTGAAAACCGGCCAGCGCACAGGCCTGGACCAGCTCCGATTTGCTGCGCACGTAGTAGTACAGCGTCGGTTTGGTAATGCCCAGCTGTGCGGCCATCTGATCCAGCGAGGCCGATGCAAATCCCTGCTGCTTAAACAGCCGGGCTGCGGTGACAAGCAACGCATCTCGCTTGTTGCGGCGCTGGGCCACACGCTGAACAGGGGTTCCCCAGGGGGAAGGTGCAGCAACGAGGTCCATTGCTTGTGAAGAAATTACTGTCAAAACTCAAAACCGATAGCAAACACTCAAGGCATTCTAAGGAATAGAGCATGGCCTCGTGTTTTATCGATCACTTGAAGCGCTCACACAAAAACAATCAAACCAACCCAGCGGAAAGCACCCGAACATTCAGCAACACTGGCATCACAAAGTAGACAAACTCTGCCTTCATAACCCCGCAAAGCGGCCTATGCTTTCAGTGTTGCCATGCACCTGAAAACCTCACAAGAACGCCTGTGTCACAGCGTTTTTCATTCTTCTTTCCCACTGCCTGACCATGGATAACCTGCTGACTAGCCTTTCTCAATCTTTAAAGCTTGCCAAAAGCCAAGAAGATTTGGTCCGTCCACTGCTTGAAATGCTCGGGCAGGTAACGCGGCTGGAATCCACCTACCTGACCACCATCGACTTCGAGCAAGCGCTGCAGCATGTGCTGTATGCCCGCAATACGCAGCAAATGCAGATTCCTGAGGGGCTGAGCGTTCCCTGGAACGACACGCTGTGTCAGCGCGCTTTGGCAGAAGGACGCATGTGTACCAGCAATGTGCAGGAGCACTGGGGTGATTCGCAGGCCGCACAAGCGCTGGGCATACGCACCTATGTCAGTGCCCCGGTGCGCATGTCTGATGGCAGCGTCTATGGCACCTTGTGTGCCGCCAGTGCCAGCGATGCCACGCTCCCCTCTGAAACAGAAGTGGTGCTGCAGCTGTTTGCCCAGTTGATCGGCCACCATGTAGAGAGAGAGCAATTGCTGGAGCTGCTGAAAGAGCGCAACTCAATGCTGACGCATTTGGCATTGACTGACTCGCTCACCCAGTTGCCCAACCGTACGGCCTTGATCAATGAGCTGCAGCGCCTGCTGGCACGCGCACAGCGCAGTGGCGAGTCTGTGCTGGTGGCTTTCGTAGATCTTGACGGCTTCAAGCAAATCAACGATGAACATGGCCACGCCGCAGGCGACCGGCTGCTGTGCCAGCTGGCACAGCGCCTGCAGCACAGCCTGCGCGGCGGCGACATGGTGGCACGCATGGGAGGTGATGAGTTTGTGGTGGTCACCCCAGGGCCTGCGCCTTTTGATGAAGGGCTCAAACACGCGCTCACCGCCTTAGAAACGCGCCTGCGACAAGCCTCTGCATGCGAGATCACGCTCGATGATGGACAGCCGCTGCACTACCCGGGAGCCAGCGTGGGTCTGGTCCATGTTTCGGGCTTTACCAGCGTCGATGAGGCCTTTCATCAGGCCGATATGGCCATGTATGCCGACAAGGAGCGCCGTCGAGCACTGAGCATTGCCCCCTGACTAAAAAGCGGATACAGCCTACAAGCTGAGGCATGTTTTGCCGTTGAGATACATGCAGACACATTTCTTGTCTCTTGTTATCTAAGGCATCGCCATGACTCCCCTGCTCCCAGACTTTTTTACGGCCTATGGCATGGCCTGCCTGTCTGCTTTCACGGTGGTGTGGGTCATGTGGGCCTTGGGCCGCCAGTACTGGCAACAAGGCATGGCTTTGACGCTGGCCAGCACACTGCTCAGTGCGCTTGCCTACGGGCTACTTGCCCTGCATACCAGATGGAACCTGATCGCACTGCTGGTGGTCTCTCAAGCGCTTTTGAGCATGGCCATTGGCGTGTTCACTGTGGCCATCCAGCGCTTCAGGCAAAGCAGCGACAGGGGCCGCGATGCCACCACCGTACTGCTACCTACAGGAGTGTCGCTGTTGCTGGCGGCATGGCTGCTGCCTCAGGACCTAACGCGCTTTCACCAGCTGCATGCAGCGATGGTTGCGCTGCAGCTGGTTTTCGCCGTGGTGGTGCTGCTGCGCATACGCACAAGCACGCCCGGCAGGGGCTGGATTCTGGTTACAGGCGCAGTGCTGGTACACATGCTCGCGATCTTGCCCGTGGAGCTTTTCAGAACCACCGCGCTCTTTGACGGCGCCGCCAGTACCTCGCCAGCAAACACGCTGCTGCTATGGGCGCTGTGCCTGGGGGTGCTGCTTCAGTTGAGTGTTCGCAGCATTGGTTTTTTGATCATGCTGCGGGATCGGGAGACCGTGATGGAGCAAAGCAAAGCCCAGCTTGACCCACTCACCCAACTGCCCAACCGTGCAGCTTTGGTGCAGATCCTGCAACACGCCATTGAAGCGGCTGCGCAGCAGGGACAGGCACTGTCCATCATGGTTCTGGACATCGACCACTTCAAAAGCGTCAATGACAGTTATGGGCACCTGGTGGGTGACTACGTCATTCAAAGCATTGCGCGCACTGTCATGCAGCACCGTCGCACCAGCGATTTTGCCGCCCGCTACGGCGGTGAAGAGTTTGTGGTCGTATTGCCCAATACGCACGCCCGTGAGGCGTTCCATCTGGCTGAGCGCCTGTGCCAGGCAGTGCGCAAATCTCCCATGCCATTGCCCAACGGCAAGCTGCTGCACACCACCATCAGCGTGGGAGTGTATGCAGGCACACCCACGCATGGCAGCTCATGGGAGCGTCTGGTCGGTGCGGCTGATGAAGCCATGTACGTGGCCAAGCGCAATGGCCGTGACCGCGTAGCCATGTCGGCCACTGTGCATACCATGCAGTCGCACACAGCGGCCGCCATGCCTTAGAACGGTGCGTCTTGCGGGTCTGTGTCTTGCGGAGCAAGGGCCGGGCCTGTCACAGCACCTTTGCCTGCCACTCGCACCGCCAGAGTTTCTGCACCCGGTGCGGGCTGGCCAATCTCGGTGCGGCCTTCGCCACCCAAGGCTTCGATCAAGTCTGGAATCAGCTTGGACAGCTCGCCCGTCGCAATGGCCACATCGGTGTCAAAGCCACCTTCATCACCGGCTTGATCCAGAACCGTATCAGTGAATGCAATTTTCTTGATTTGCAGGCTGTCGGTCAGCAAAAAGCTCACGCGGTCGTCCCACGTCATAGCCAGCTTGGTTGGCAATTTGCCATGCTCCACATGCTGCTTGACTTCATCAATATCCAGCGGGTGGCGGGCATAACGCACCACCGCCTTGGATTCGTCAGCCGCCTTCAACTCACACTCACGGTCAATGCTAAAGCCCACAGGAGCTTCCTGCGTCAACAGCCAATGGGCCATGGCAGCCTGGGCACTGGTTTGTGTGTCCAGCAAGGCCACGCCAAAGCCCTTGAGCCCTTCTACCAGCAGCGTGACCACTTCGTCAGCCTTGCCCTGAGCGCCGGTATCGAGCACCAAAAACTTGGCTTGCGGATCGATCCACACCCACAGGCTGCTTTGCTTGGTGAAAGCCATGGGCAGCAAATCGAGCTTGGCCTCGTCTTTGAGGTCGCGCTTTTCTTTCTTGCCGGGCTTGCGGCCAAACTCTTTTTCAATCGCGTCAGCCTTCTCCTGCACCTTGCGATTGAGCACGCTGGCGGGCAGCATTTTGGACTCGCTCATAAAGCGCAGGATCCACTGACCACCAACGCTTTCAGCCAGCAGGCCGTGCTCCTCACCGCGTGGCGGCACCCAGCCTGCCGATTGTTCCTGCGTTGCGCCGCAAGCCATGAAAGGCGTCTTTTGCAGAGCCTCTTGCACCTGCTCCAGTGAGCCTTCCCATTGCGCCGCCATGCGGTACACGATCATGTTTTTGAACACGCAGCCACCTCTTCCTGATTCATTCAAACAAAACCAAGACAGGCCCAGCACGGGCGGGCCTGTCTTATCAATTTATGAGCTACTGGCAGTTACACCATATGTGCTCGTGAGCAAAAAACGCTTGAGCCTTCATACCGTGCCACATGCAGCTTTGTATTACTTTACACAGCAGCAGCAAAGCCTCACGAGTCCCTTACATAGTGCCCTCAAACTTGCATCCAAGGACACAGCAAACGCTTGTCTCACCGCAACACCGCTTGAAAGGAACTTGTGATGAAACGCTTCCAACGTACTTTGACCGCCACTGTCGCCGCTGCTGCCTTGGCAGGCACGTTTGCCCTCAGCGCCAACGCCCAGACTGCACAGCCTGCCGTATCAGCCCCTGCCCATTCCGCAGTCCAGCACAGTCCACGCCACACGGCACCCGACTTTGCCAAGTTTCATGCAGAACGCACAGAGCGCATGAAAACACTTTTGCAGATCCAGCCTAATCAACAGGCAGCCTGGGACAAATATGCCAAGGCAATCACCCCTGAGCCTCGCACCAAGGCCCATGGCGAGCGAGCCGATCTGCGCAAGCTGACAACACCCGAGCGGCTCGATCTGGCGCAAAAGCTGCGCAAGGAACGCTCCGCCAAAGCCGAACAGCGCGATCAAGCCACGCGCAGTTTCTACAGCAGCCTCAACCCCAGCCAGCAAAAAGCTTTTGATGAGCTGACAGCACGCCACCCAGGCAAGCACCACGCAGGCTCTGGCGCAAAGCGCATGGATGGCAAACGTGGTCACCATGGCCATGGCCCCGCCAGTCATGCACCAGTGACCGCTTCACCGGCTGCATAAAACCTTCGGGCGTTTTGCACAAGCAGGCTTCGGCCTGCTTTTTTTGTGGCTGAAAAAAATCTTTCATTGTGCACAGCCCTGCTGTCTCGCCCACAGCCCTGTGCGCATTGATGCCGTAGACACCGCATAGCGGGCGGGCACTGCAATGGCTGAAACCTATTGAGGAATGCAACAGCCGATGGCCGTCACTTTCAATGTGGGTGTTCACCCACATTGGGTACATCCAAAAACAAAAATAAAAACAACGACTTAACCATCCAATTCAGCACGCCATGTAACCGAGGGTTTACCCGGTAACTGGGTTACATCGCCGCGTTGCTCACTTTTTTGTAACGCAGTTACCTGCATTGAAGTCGTGCAGAAAGAACGGCATGCAAGGCAATTTTTGCCTGTGCATAACTTTGTGTGGAAAAAAAGAGCAACTACCTACTTATCCACACCAAGGTGACATGTGCTGAAGTTGTACCCAAAAGCGTGACCGTTCATCCCGCCTTGCAGCACATACTTTGAAATTTTGTAACGTCTTGATCTGAAAAAGCGTTTTCACGTTATCCACAGAAGCAAGCCATCCTTACTATTACTACTAATTAAAAATAGAAAACATAAAGAATAACAACCGCGCGAAAAAATTCGCGCAAATGAAGCCTCTATCCAGGATCTGTTCCGTTTTTCAATGGCCTCTTTGTCTTCCCGCAGGGTTTCGGGATGTTCACAGGATGGCTCTTCTTAGGAAAAGTGCTGCTTTAAAAGTTATTCACATCAAATTTGATAGCTTTAAACGCTTATTTCATAGTAGATAAACGCATAAAACTAAGTTACATCAGAGTGAAGCAGTACTTGTGGATAGATCACTGAAGAAAACATAGATATCCACAAAAATTCAAAAAATTTGGAAGTTATCCCTGTTTGCACGACAACAGCAACAGGGTCTGGCCCACATGATTTGGCCGTAGGCAAGTAGTTGAAATCAGGTCTGAATGTGAAGTTATCCACAAAAAATGTAGAGACCTACTACTACCTACTATTCTTATAAAAAATTTAAAAGAACAAGTCACCTCAAACTCAAAATCCAAAGCAGTAAACAGATGAGGAGCGCTTCAAGGGCTTGTCAGACTTTGGAAAAAAGAGTTCATTGAGCTGAAAATCCAAGAGCCTTCGTACCAGCGAGGCTGAAAATTTGTTTTCAGCTGCCAGACAGCCAGAGCGTGCAAAGTTTCTCTGTCATGAAAACTTATGCACAGCTTGTTATGCACAGCAGTGGACAGTGTTTTAGCCAGCGTAGAGACGTGCCAAAGAGTCATTCAAAAATATTCAACGATCACTGCGGTGCTTGTGTGAAAAGCACCATGTGCGTTCACAACACGTTCGATCTGATTTCCGGCGTTCAAGGGGATGAGCTCTACGCTCTGGACGTTTGCAGCTATCGAATCAGGACAGATCGCAGAAAGCAATTTTTTTGAAGCTGCAGCAAGCAAGAAGAAATCTCTCAGTTCAGTAACCGTTCAGTGATCGGTGCCTGGGCAGTACCGGAACCAGCTCAAGGCTGGTCTCAGCTTGACAGGCCTGTCTGCAGCAGCAGAGCAAGCCTGTACGTGCCTGTTAAGGGGTTCGGCACCCTACCCCCCATGTCCTGCTGGTGCAGGCCTGTCAGGCGCTTGTGACCTTGTCCTGGCTGTCTGTTGCTGACAAGGCAGCGGTCATGCGGATGTTTTCAACGCAGGACTGCAGGAGCAATGAGGGCCTGCGCACTGCCTGGCCATGCGGCTGCCAACGATTTACTGGCTGTCTATGGGCTGTCTATGCCGAGGACTGGGGTACCGTACAGAGGCATGGCCTGTGTGCAGGGATGGCCGAATAAAGCCCAAAAAAAGGCCTCTTCAAACACTCCCTAAAGAGGTTGAAGAGGCCTTGCTTGCAGGGCTGAGTGCATCAGCCCTGTTCATGCAGCGTGTTTACTTCTTGAGTTTGTAGGCGATCACGTAATCACCCGCCTTGGTGCCAATGGAGCCGTGACCACCGGCCACCAGCACCACCACCTGCTCACCCTGGCTGTTCAGGTAAGTCATGGGAGTGGCTTGGCCACCTGCAGGCAGACGGGCATTCCACAGCACATCACCCGTGGCAACGTCATAGGCGCGGAAGTTGTTGTCCACTGCAGCGCCCAGGAAGGCAACGCCTGAAGCCGTCATCAGGGGGCCACCGATACCGGGAACACCTACCTTGATGGGCAGAGGGATGGGTGACAGGTCGCGGATGGTGCCGTTGCGGTACTGGTAGGCAATCTTGCCGGTACGCAAATCTGCTGCTGCCACGGTTCCCCATGGAGGAGTCTGGCAAGGCACGCCCATGGGCGACAGGAAGGGGTGCATCTTGACAGCGTAGCCAGCGCCTTCGTTGGCGTTGATACCTTGCTCGCCCAGATTCATCACGGTGTCACCCTTGAGCTGGTCGCGGGGGATCAGTGTCGAGACGAAAGCCAGGTAGGTTGGCATGCCAAACATCACCTGGCGCTGTGGATCCACCGCCACGGAGCCCCAGTTGAAGGTGCCAAAGTTTCCGGGATACACCAGTGTGCCTTGCAGTGAAGGTGCGGTGTAGCGGCCTTCGTAGCGCAGTTTCTTGAACTGAATACGGCACATCATCTGGTCGATCAAGCTGGCACCCCACATGTCTGACTCCGTCAGCTTGGGAGGCTCAAAGCTCAAAGCCGACACAGGCTGTGTGGGCACGGTGTGTTCGCCGGGCACGTCGGTACCCTGAGGTGCAGGACGCTCGGTGACCGCATGAATGGGCGTACCGTCACGGCGGTCCAGCACATAGACATCACCTTGCTTGGTGGGCAGCACCAGTGAAGGTGTACGGCCCTGGGGCAGATCCAGGTCCAGCAGCACGGGCTGCGATCCCAGGTCCATGTCCCACAGGTCGTGGTGCACGGTTTGCTGGTACCAGCGCAGCTTGCCGGTCTTTAAGTCCAGCGCCACGATGGCGGCGGTGTACTTTTCTTCGTCAGCGTTGCGGTATTGACCCAGCTGGTCCGGTACGCGGTTGCCCATGGGCACGTAGACCATGCCCAGCTCGGTGTCGGCAGAGAACACCGTCCAGCTGTTGGGCGAAGATGCCTTGTAGACCTGGTTGGGGTTGGCTGGATCAAAAGGCTCGGTGGCCTCAGGGTTGCCAGAATCCCAGTTCCACAGCAGCTTGCCGGTGTGTACGTCGTACGCACGAATCACGCCCGAGGGGGATTCCACGGCGTAGTTGTCGTTGACCGATGCGCCAATGATCAGCGTATCGCCCGCAATCACGGGTGGCGATGTGGGGTTCAGATAACCGGGCTGCTTGTTGGGCATGTTGTGCGTCAGATCGATCGCACCCTTGTCACCGAAGTCTTCGCACAACTTGCCGGTTTCGGCATCCAGCGCATAGAGCTTGGCGTTGGAAGATGGCAGGAAGATGCGGTGCTTGCACTGTGCTGCACTGGCTGTCGCAGTCGTCGCTGCCACTGCAGTTGCAGCAGAAGTAGCTGGCGCATCTGCATGGAAAGCAACGCCGCGGCAGGTCTGGTGCTGGCGGTTAGATTCCATGCCCGCTTGCGGATCAAAGCGCCATTTTTCGGCACCCGTATCAGCATCCAGAGCAATGGCCAGGCTGTGCGGGGTGCACAGGTACAGGCTGTCGCCAATTTTCAGTGGCGTGGCCTGGTAGGTGGTTTCACCCACGTCGCCCGGGCCCTTCATGTCACCTGTGCGGATCTGCCAGGCTACATCCAGCTGGTTCACGTTGTCAGGCGTGATCTGTGTGAGCTTGGAAAAGCGCTGGCCGTGGTGTGATCCCGCGTAAGCGGTCCAGTCGCCTTCAGCGGCTGGGCTATCGCCAGTTTTGGCATCGGGATTGACCACTTCCATTGACAGCTTGCCGGCCGTCTCATGGAGGTGAAAAGGAATGCCGATGAAGGCGATTACAGCCGAGAGGATCGACGCTGCCAGCACAGGCATGCCCGCAGCGAAAGGCGCTGTGCCCGCAGCAGCACTGCGGCGCGAAGCAGGAATCGCCATGATGAAACCAATGATGGCAGGCAGGCCCAGACGGGTTGCCAGTGGCCACCAGTGCAGTCCCGACTCCCACAGTGACCAGGCCAGCAGCACCAGCAGCCAGATGGCGTATACCGGCGTAGCCCAGCGCTTGCGCTTGAGAACACCGAACGCCGCGATCAATACGACCACGCCGCTCAACAGGTAGAAAGGACTGCCACCCAAGGCAAGCAGGTAGCTGCCGCCGAAAGTCAGTGGCAGGCCAAGAATGGCCAGAAGCAAGAGTGTCAATGCACGCATGGCAGCAGCTCCTGAGGTATCAGTTGGATCACGCTTGTCATGATTTTTTGATGTATGGTTTTTTAGGGAGAAAAAAAACCGACGGCGCCGGTACTCACCAGTGTCTTGTGCACAGGGGTGAGCACAAGTCAGAGAAAGTAGCGGTTGGCCGTCGGGGGCGTCATCGTATGTCGCGCAGCGAATGCGTGCTGGCGAGAGTTAGCGCTAACGTTTATTTTTGGAAAGCACCAGCCATTTTTGTTGTGAAAAATATGGCGATAAGTACAAGAAACTTATTTGCCTTCAGTAAGTTAGAGCGTTCTTGACGAACTGCCACCTTCACAAAAAACCATGATTTGCGAATGGGTGCCGCCCTGAGCGCGGGGGCGTTCAAACAGCCCCCACAGCGAGGGTCTGGCGCTGAAGGCTTTGGATGCAGTGCCTTGGTGGCGAAGGGCATCTGCGCTGATGCACCTTCGCAAAATCAGCACAAATGGCTGCGGCTTTACGCCTTTTTCAGAAACTCAGATTTCAGAATGAAAGGGCCTTGGTCGGTCTTGCAGTCCACGTCGTGGTCGCCGTTGTCATAGACCAGACGAATGCCTTTGATCTTGCTGCCCTTCTTGATGACGGTGGACGATCCCTTAACCTTCAAATCCTTTACCAGCAACACCGTGTCTCCGTCGGCCAAAGGGGTGCCATTGGCATCTTTGATTACGCGGGGGCCATCATCATCGTCGCTAGCTGCAGCTTGCTCTGACCACTCATGGGCACAGTCAGGGCAGATGAACAGCGCTGCGTCAGGGTAGGTATTGTCTTGGCCGCATTGGGGGCAGGATGGGAAAGTCGTGGTGCTCAAGAGATGTCTTTCATTCAATGGAGTTTTAAAAAATGAGCTGCTAGCGCTTTAACAGTCTATGTTTCAATATGAAATCACATTGAAAACTAGTATTGGTAAGCCTTGGTAGCTCCTTTTATTGTGATGTTGCACGTTCATGCCATGCGTTTTTCCAGCGTGAACGGTGGCAGGCCTTTAAGCAACTGTGCTCCGTAGCTGGTAGCCACCAGACGCCGATCGTAGCAATAGACGTGGGCCTGGTCTTCTTCGGTACGAATAGCGCGCCCTACCCATTGCGCCAGTCGAATGGCTGTGGCGGGCACCACCAGCTCGTTGAACGGGTTGCGCCCGCTGCTGCGCAGCCATTCAGCGCGTGACTCACCCACAGGGTCATCGGGTGGCGAAAACGGCAGCTTGGTGATGAACAGCGATTCACACAGCGCACCGGGCAAATCCAGCCCTTCACCAAACGACTGCATGCCAAAGATGATGGAAGGCAAGCCCTGCTCTACCCGCGCACGGTGATCGGCCAGCAACATGGAACGCGGCATGGCCGTTTGCACCAGCACGTAATTGCGCATGGCGCTGGGCAGCGCATCCACAGCCTGGCGCATCTGATCACGCGAGGTAAACAGCACCAGCGCACCGGCTTGCACGCGGCTCAAGTCATTGAGCAGTCGCTCCACCATCTCACGGGTAAACGCAGCGGCTTCGCGCGGGTCGGCCTGCGTCTGGTGGGCCACCAAAGTGCCCTGGGCGGCATAGTCAAACGGGCTGGCTACTTCCAGCGTCTGCACTGCTGCATCGCCATGCAGACCGGCCTCTCGCAAGAAGAAATCAAAGTCGCCACAACTGGTCAGCGTGGCGCTGGTCAGCACCGCGCCGCGCACCTGGCTCCACAAGTGGTGGCGCAGCGTGGCACCGGGCAAGATGGGGCTGGCGTGGCCTTTGACCACGATGAAGTCGCCATCTATTTCCAGCGTGAACCATTTGGCATTGGGCACGCTCTGGGAGCCGTCTTCACGGGTTTCTGGCTGCTGGCTGAGCAACTGGGCGGTGTCGTGCACGGCCTCCAGGCGCGGGGCCAGCGTGCCCACCTGGGCATACAGTGCAGACAGGCGCTGCGCCTCATCGGGCTTGTCTTTGATCTCAGCTTTCAGCGCCTTGGCAATGGCGCGCAACACATCCAGAAAGCCGCTGGCGTTGTGCATGACTTGCGCCAAAGGCTCCAGCAAGGGGTCTGGCAAATCACCACGTGGCACGCGCACTCGCGCAGGGCCCCAGCTGTCTTTCTGGCCTTTGAGCTGTTCGCCATACAGCGACATGACCAGACGTGCCAGCTCAGTCAGGTGCTCACGCAGCCCGCTGCTGTAACCGGCAATGTCGGCAATCTCATCGACCTCCATCAACTGGCCTACACGCAATGCACGGCTGGCCAGCTTGTCGATCCATGTCAGCCGGCTCATGTCCATATCACACGCAAATTGTGACAACGCGGTTTGCGGCAAATGGTGGGCTTCGTCCAGGATGAGCAGGCTGTTGTCCAGCTCTGGCAGCAAGCGTGCTCCCAGACTGGAAAGCAGTAAATCATGATTGGCCACAATGACTTGCGCGGCCACCATCTCTTTGCGGCGTTCGTAATACGTGCAGTTGTCAAAGGCCGGGCAATGGCGCCCCGTGCAAGAGCTGCCTTCGGCGGCCAGCGGTGCCCATGCCTCGGCTTCCGGCGGCGGGGTGAGGCTGTCGCGGTCGCCATTCCACTGGCCAGTGGCCAGTGCGTCAGCCATCGATGTGTAGAACTGCATGCGCGCCTCGGTCTCTGCCTTGGGGCGTGTTTTGCGCTGTTCTGTGGCTTCTTCGGCAAACAGGTCATCCACTTCGTCGCTGTTTTCTCCCGAGCTGGCCAGACGCTCCAGCTTCAGCTTGCAGACAAAGCGGCCTCGGCCCTTGGCCAGTGCAAATTTGAAAGGCGTGGGCAGTTGCTGCGCCAGCGCGGGCAGATCCTTGTTGACCAGCTGCTCTTGCAAAGCCACGGTGGCCGTAGAAATCAGCACGCGTGTGCCCCGTGCCAAAGCCATGGCAATGGCAGGCGCTGCATATGCCAGTGACTTGCCTACGCCGGTTCCAGCCTGAATGACCGCGATGGCGCGCTGCGGGTCTGCAGCGCCCTCTTCCACCTTGCCCAGCTGCGCATTGGAGAGCGTCTGCGCGATCTGGGCGGCCATTTTTCGCTGTCCCTCACGGACACGAAAACCGGGGATGGATGCGACCACGGAATCAAAGGAATCCAAGGCCTGCGTGGCCCATTTTTTTTGACTCATTGTGAGGTTTTGAACGAGAAAGCTGTGCTGCAGGGTGTGAAAAATTATTTTCAATACAAGTCAAACGCATGCATTTCATCTTTTTATTTATTTCTTGGATGACTGGCATGCGTAAATTCGCTGAAAATTTAAGCAATGCTCCATCGCTTTTCTGAGTGAACGGCAACAAATTCAAGCAGATCTACGCTGTGGAAAAATCATTATAGATTGTGGATGAGTGAGGTGGTTTGCCAAGGGAATCACTGCATGCATATGCCTTAAATCTTCCAGATAAGCATGTGGAAAAGTAAAGAATAAAGAGGGTGAGAGTGTTGAAAAAATCTTTTCAATCATCGCTCACTTACTCACAAGCCAGTGAAACAAGAACATTGTGGATAAGTGCCATCCGAGCGATGCAGGTGTAGCCGAAAGCTATCCACAATTTTTTGAAGAAAGTTATCCACATGCTGTGTGCAAAGTTGGCAGAAAAGACCAGCCATCTTCAGCTCTAAGGCATGCATTCAAGCCAGATTTCACTCAGAATCTAGTCGTATCAAAAGATATTTTTTTGCAAAACACTTGACCGTCATGGCAGAAAAAATGCTTGAAAAAAGTGTTTTAAAGCATTTCTTGATCCATGAAATGTATTTTTTATTATTTTTAAAGTGCTTGAACACTAGATTTATATAAAAAAACATGAACATAAATTCGATGAGCAGCGATGCATCAAGAAAACGGATCGTCCGGCTGCTGTGCGCCCCTTGAAGGCTGGGTCTGCTCTGGCTGCATCCGCCTTGCATTCCATTGGCATGTGTGGATGCGCGCGCGTCAGCGCCTGTAGCGCCACCCTGGCGGCAGTGTTTAAGAAGCGCTGGCGCTACACTGCTGGACTGCTTTTTTGATGGTTTACCCACTTACGCTATGCATGCCACCTTTGGATGGCTGGACGCGATCATTCTTGGATTGGTCCAAGGCTTGACCGAGTTTTTGCCTATTTCTTCCAGCGCTCACCTGCGCATTCTTGGCCCCCTGCTTCCTGGTGGTGCAGATCCAGGGGCTGCTTTTACAGCCATCACCCAGCTGGGCACAGAGCTGGCGGTGCTGATTTACTTTCGCAAAGATGTGATGCGCATGCTGCTTGCATGGTTTGCCAGCTTGCCTTTGATTGGCAGCCGCAAGAGCGGCGAGGCCTTGGACACGGATGCCAAGCTGGCGTGGCTTGTTATTTTGGGCACCATCCCTATCTGTGTGCTGGGCCTGCTCTTGCGCGACTGGATTGAAACCTCATTCAGAACGCTGGCGGTGACAGCCACCATGCTGATCGTCTTTGGCCTGCTGCTGGGCTGGGCGGAAAAGCGCGGCACACAAACCCGCCAAATTGGCCATCTGGGCTGGAAAGATGGCGTCTTGCTGGGCCTGGCACAGGCCATGGCACTGGTTCCGGGCGTCTCGCGCTCAGGTGGCACGATTACTGCTGCCCTTTTGCTGGGTATGACCCGCGAGGCTGCGGCACGCTTTTCGTTCCTGCTGGCCATTCCTGCAGTGCTGATGTCGGGCTTTTACATGCTGCTGTTCAAGCGCGAACCCATGACCTCTGAACAGTGGGGCATGACGCTTGCTGCCACCGTGATTGCCTTCGTGGTGGGCTATGCAGTCATTGTCTGGTTCATGCGCCTGATCTCGAGCAAGGGCTTCGGATTCTTTGTGATCTACCGCGTTCTGCTGGGGGTTGCAATTTTGCTGGGCCTGTACTTTGGTTTTATCCAGTAATCTCTAACTGTTATTGTTTGCAATAGAGCGACGTTGAAAGGACGCTCAACACCATCATGGAAATTCCTATACTTATCGCCCTCATCATCTTGAACGGCGTCTTTGCCATGTCCGAAATCGCGCTGGTGACAGCACGCAGGGCACGGCTTCAAAAGCTGATAGATGAGGGCGATACTGCTGCTGCTGCCGCGCTGCAGCTGGGCGAAAACCCCACACGTTTTCTCTCGACCATTCAAATTGGTATCACCTCTATCGGTGTGCTGAACGGTATTTTTGGTGAAGCCGCTCTGGCCCAGCCTTTATCCATGTGGATGGTTGAACAAGGCATGGCGCTCAAATACGCCAGCACCCTGTCCACTGCCATTGTGGTGGTGCTGATCACTTATGTATCGATTGTGGTTGGCGAGCTGGTGCCCAAGCGTCTGGGCCAGACCAACCCCGAAAGCATTGCCCGCCTGGTGGCCAAGCCCATCAATTTGCTGGCCAAAATCACCAAGCCATTTGTCATTTTGCTGACCTCGTCCACCCACGGCTTGCTCAAGCTGCTGGGGGTGCGTGAGAGCAACGATTCCACCGTGACGGAAGATGAAATTCATGCCGTGCTGGCTGAGGGCACCACATCGGGTGCGATTGAGCAAAACGAGCACACCATGATTCGCAACCTGTTCCGTCTGGACGATCGCCAGATCTCCTCACTGATGGTGCCGCGCTCTGATGTGGTGTGCCTGGACGTGAACCTGCCGTTTGCAGAAAACATGGCGATTGTGGAGTCGCACGACCACGCACGCTATCCCGTGATTGATGGCAGTTTTGAAAACCTGCTGGGCGTGATCAATTCGCGCCAGTGGCTGGCCAATGCCCTCAAGGGCCAGCGCGAGCTGCTGGAATCCAAGGACCTGATCCAAAAGCCGATCTACATTCCGGAAACCATCACCGGCATGGAACTGCTGGAGAGCTTCAAGCTGTCTGGTGCGCCCATGGCCTTTGTGATTGATGAATACGGCGAAATGCAGGGCATTGTCACGGTGCGCGATCTGACCGAAGCCATCACTGGCGAATTCGTGACCGAAGACCCCAGCGATGCATGGGCCGTGCAGCGCACGGATGGTTCCTGGCTGCTCGATGGCCACATCCCGATCGTTGAACTCAAAGACCGCCTGGGCCTTAGGTCGGTGCCGGAAGAAGAAAAGGGCCGCTACCAAACCTTGAGCGGCATGATGATGCTGCTGACCGGCAAACTGCCAGCGGAAACAGACAAAGTGGTCTGGGAAAACTGGGAGTTTGAGGTGGTAGACATGGATGGCAAGATCATTGACAAGATTCAGGCCACCAAGCTGGATAACCCCCAGGTTGAACTGTCTGGCGAGTCATAAGCCGCTGAGAATTCCTTGTCAAAAAAAGCAGCCTTAAGGCTGCTTTTTTTATGGGCTGCTTAGCCCGAAACACATGCCTTGCTACGCAGTGTCTTTGCCTTGCCGGCGCTTTGCATCTGCACGGCCTGTGGTGCAAA
Organism: Comamonas avium; assembly: GCF_014836675.1. Taxonomy (GTDB): domain Bacteria; phylum Pseudomonadota; class Gammaproteobacteria; order Burkholderiales; family Burkholderiaceae_C; genus Comamonas; species Comamonas avium. Next base: position 202,001 of record NZ_JACSQK010000002.1, on the reverse strand, counting down.
ACGGTGATTGGATGGCGGTGTGATTGGCTTTTAAAAACAAGCGCGAAATGTCACAGGATCGAGCTGGCAGTGCTCGGTAATGGCACCTTTCAAGGTGAACAGCCTAGGCTGCTGTCTAAACTCAAAGATGCGGTACAGGTGAAAGCGCTCAGCGGCTTGCTGCGACACATCCAGCTCATTGCGCGTGACAAAAAACGGTGTGTCTTTGGCAAAGCGGGTGGTTTTTACTTCAATCATTTGCTCATTGCCTTGGGCATCAAAAGAGCGAATGTCAAAGCCCAACCCATCGCCCAGCGTTTGCGAGACATGTTCAACACGCAGTGCCAAACCGGGCAAGCCTTGCTGTTGCAAGCGCCATTGCTCGTAAGCCAAAGCAAACTGCTCTCCCGCCAGACCCAGCGACTGATTGCGCGCTTCCTGTGCCAGGTAGTCACGTTTGACGGGGCTGCGCACGGCATATTGCGCAAGTGCTTCGCTGACTTGATGGGTTTTAGAAGGCGGCGTTTGAAGTGCTTGTTCGAACTTGGGTGCCATCGGTTCTGCTGCCGGTTGCTCAACCGCAGCTTGCACAATGGCCGATAACTGTGGGTACAGCGGAATTTGCCGCTCTACCTCTTGCATTAAACTTTTTTGAAAGTTGATGCGGCGCTTGTAGCCATTGATGCTGGGGTAGTGCAGCAACTGCAAAACAGCGCTGATGTTGCAGTATTTGAACTCAATCGAAGCGTGTGATCTTTCCCCTGCCAATGCGTCGAACAGCAACTGTCTGCATGCTGATTTGTTGTAGCGCTGGCCTGCCAGCTCTTGAACCAGCATGTCCAGATAACTGCGAACCGTGGCCTGTACTTCGGTGGGGTTCCAGGGGGTATGTGGGATGTGCAAAGGCATGGCGATATCTTGCCAGGCCTGCCTTGTCATTCCAAGTTGTAACCATCAACGCATGCGCTGGTCACCATAGGCGCACCAGCCCGGTTTTGGGCCTTTTTTGGGGTGCAGGCGGCACGTTTCGGGGCGCTTGTCATACACCGTGCAGCGGCGTGTCTGCGCATCCAGAAAGCTGCAGTCACCACTGGCACGACGGGCCATGGTGAAGATGTTGTGCCGGGGGGTGTAGTGGTCAATCAGCCTGGCTTTGAGCAATCGCCTGGCAATCAGTTTGGGCTCGACGTTGTCTACCTCAAAGGGATCGACCAGCCCCAGACGTACCAAGTCGGTCAATTGCACTTCCAGTGGCATGGTGCAGCAGTTGGCGCCACAGGTGTCGCACATGCCGGGTTTGTATTTGCTCCAGGTTTCGAGGCGGTCAACGTCCACGATGCGGATGGCGGATTTCATGGCGCGGGTACTGCAGCCTGGCTGCTTTAAGAAGAAAAAGGAGCGTATTGTGCTTGCTAGGTAACGTTTTCAAATAGAAAACTATCTGAAAACATTGACTGGTAAGCGTTAAAAGCTATTGTTTTAAAGGTGTTTGCAAGGATGACAAAACAGTCAATCGCCAGCGCTTGCAATGGCGGGTGCGATGACAAGCGCAATCGCCCGTGCTGGGCCACCTTAATGCATGCTTGCGGGCCGCACTATAGCCCGCCGCACCCAGACGTTTGTAGCGACGTAAAAAAGCCTGTGCACCGGGCACAGGCTTGTACAGCGGCCTGAAGGGTCAGGCAGAGTCTTTAGTCGGGTTTGGCGCGCAAAATTTTGCCGCTGATGGCATCCACTTTGATTGCCATGACGGTGTGGTCAGCCTTGAGCACATCGACCTCATAGCTGACGTTGCCCCAGTGGTTGTCCAGCTCGGCTTTGACAGGCTTACCCGGCGTGTGTGCGGTGGCTGCCTGAATGGCCTGCACGATGCTGATTTTGGCGGTTTTGGCACGTTCTGCATCGCGGCGCTTGGCCTTGCCGTCGTTTTCATGCATGCGGGCCTGGCCGGTCACGCCGTCCACCCACACTTCTACGCTTTCGCCTTGCGCTGTCAGTACCTGGGCTTCGTAGCGCACGCCAGCGCCATCTCCGTCGTCCAGATCAATTTCAATAACGGTGCCTGGCACGGCTTGCGTGGTGTTGGCAATAGCTTGCTCCAGGTTGACTTTCAACGGAGCGGTCAGAGCCTGCCATTGCGCGGGGGTATCTGCATGGGCGCTCAGGCCAAGAGACAGGGCGAGCAAGGCGGCGGAAGTGGTCGTACGAAGATGGAACATGGTGCTTTGCGTGCTGGAGCACGTATCCGTGAAGAGGGGTTAACCATAGCGCATGCCGGGGGCCATGGTGGTGGGTGTTTTCTGTATCTGTTGTCCGAATGTCATGCACATGGGGATCGGCTGCAGAACATTGCAGCGTGCAAAAGCTATGTGCACCACAAAAAGAGAGGGCAGCAATGGCCGCATTCAGCTCGATGGAGCGGCGCTGAATGACTCTGGTCGCCGCGCCAGCAGGTGAGACAGCCGTTGCAGGCCCGCCCGTAAGCGTGCACGGTCCTTGATGCTGCCCAGAGAGATCCGTATGGCATTTACGGATGCGCTGCCCGTGGCGAATGCCTGCGCCGGCGTGACGGCTATGCCCTCGCTTTCGGCGGCATGCGCCAGCTGTGCGCAGCTCCAATACCCAGGCAACTCCAGCCAGACATGCAGGCCGTCTCCAGCGCCGCTGTAGCGCCCCGCCAGAATATCTCTGGCCATCCGGTGGCGCAGACGTGCCTCCTTGCGCACGCCTTCCATCAATTGGGCAGCCGAGCCATCCAAAATCCACTGCGTGGTCAGCGCAGCCGTCAGAGGCGCAACCATCAGCGCAAATGAGCGCAGCGCGACCAGAAAACGCTCACGTTCATGCCGATTACGGATGAGCACGAAGGCAACACGCAAGCCGGGCGTCAGGCATTTGGACAGGGTGGATATGTAGACCACCTGCTGCGGGGCAAACGTGGCAATCGGTGGTGGTGGCGCATCGGCAAGGAGCCAGTAGGGGTCATCCTCAACAATGCGTACATTGCAGCGCTTGGCGGTGCTGGCAAGCGCCAAGCGCCTGCTTTCTGCCATGGTGATGGCGGTCGGGTTTTGCAGCGTCGGGTTCAGATAGACCAGCCCCGGTTTGTGCTGGCGGCATGCCTGCTCAAGCATCTCTGGCAGCATGCCCTGCTCGTCCGCAGGCACTGCAATGATGCGCCGGCCAAACTGGCTCGCTGCGGCAAGCAAGCCGGGGTAGCTGAGTGGTTCTGCCAGGATCACGTCTCCAGGCTGCGTCAGCGCAAGAATCAATGCGGCAATCGCCGCTTGCGCACCCGGGCAGACAACAAGCTCTTCTGGATCCAGATGCCCAAACATCGGCTCCAGCCATTGGGCTGCAGCCTTGCGGTCTGAATCGCTGCCTCCACCCAGGTGGTAAGCCATCAGCAATTCAGTATCTGCCCTCATCAAAACCTGAGACAAGCCTTGCTTGAGCATGTCGTCAAAGTCCACGCCATCCGGCGGAGGCGGGGTGTTCATGCTCAGATCAAGGATGGGATTCAGCTCGACTTTGGGTGCCGCAACATAAGTGCCGCGTGCCCCGCGTCCCTCCAGCAGGTGGCGGCGCCTGGCTTCGTCGTATGCGCGCGTGATGGTTGTCAGGTCAACGCCCAGTTGTGCGGCCAGCTGGCGCTGCGGTGGCAGGCGGTCACCCGGGGCCAAAGATCCGTTGGCCACTGCTGCCTGCAACGCATCTGCGATCTGTAAAAAACGTGTTCCGCCCTGCACGGCTAATCGTGGCAACCAGATGGGCAAATTGTCATCTTGCATGGTTTTTAAGGGCGATGTTTCGTCTCGATGTATGGAAATTGCTTTTAAGTACCATGTCCCGGAACGTGCAGCAACCTCATCCGTGTATGGCAGCCGCTGACGTTTGCGCTCCTCTGATCTGTGGGAGGTTGCGCTCCTTGCGATAGACAGTGTTAAGTCATAGGCTGGAAATTTTCAAAATGATCGATTGGGTCCCCGTAGTCTTCGTTACGTTCAAAGTCCTCATGTTCGGCACGTGCATGTTCTTTGCCATCAAGTGGCACTACGACCAAGGCAAGAAGGGCGCAGACAGGCGCGTGCTGCTACGCAAGAGCGCCATGGTGGTCGCCCTCTTCTTGGTCGCGCTGCTGCTCGTAGGGCTCTTCACCTTTGGTCTTGCCAACATGCTCGGTATGGACTTGAACCTGTGATGATGGCGATTGGCCTTTTGCCGCAGTTGCAGTCCAAAAAATATTATTTAGCGATAAGTTCAGACTGAGTGATTTCAAAATAAAAAAGCCCGGCATTGCCGGGCTTTTCTTGTTCGCAACGATTGAGAGTCGTTGCAGGGCTTCTGAGAACCTAAACCAGGTCATGTTGTTTATCAAAATGCTTGCAAACTAGATGACCGCCTGCAGCGGAGGTTGGCAACGTTAGTGAAAATTTGGAGGCAGACATTTCTCATAGGACTACAAAATTCCTAGGCGAGAGCAATTCGGAAAAATAGTGCCAATTCATTTAGCCTAAATTATCAGCGCTTTTAGCCCTTTACACATGGCGCAGGATGCGGACCGGCCTCACGGAAATTTAGCTCCAAATAGTAGCGGAGTGCTCTACCAACTCCATGGGTGCAGAGTTGCCCTACATTCACCAACGCGGAAAGATCTCGCGTTGCTGTAGCTTTAGACACGCCTGTTAGGGCCATGTATTTTTCAGCGTTTAAACCATCAGGGGCTGTGCGGCTCCCTGTGTCTAGCAAGAGATGAAGCACTCGTTTTTGGCGCTCGTTCAGAGCACTGTCTTGGACCTTTTCCCAGAAGCGACGCTTTTCAATAATTTGGTCTATGTTCTTGGTTGCAATGGCACATGCCTTGGTACTTTGGCCTATGAACCACTTCACCCAGTCACTCACTTTCATTTCTCCACGCTGGGCTGAATTTAGGGCTTCGTAGTATTCGTTCCTAGCAGTGAACAACTGGCATGACAGGCTGTACAGCCCGGTTGTCTCCCGCAAACTCTGAGCCAGAGCCATGCTCACAATAGCTCGTCCCACACGGCCATTGCCGTCTTCAAACGGGTGGATGCATTCGAACCAGAGATGAGCAATTGCTGCTCGCGCAAAACCGTCATAGTACAAATCTTGGGGTTGCTTTTGAGTAGGTTTCGTATCGTCGAACCATTGGAGAAAACGCGCCATCTCCTTGGGGACGTCCGATGACGGTGGGGCTTCATAGTGAACAACTTCTTGTCCATGGCTGCCGCTCACGATCCGCATGTGCCCATGGCCATCTCTGAAGTGTCCAACCACGCACTTTAGGGTGTGGGAAACCTCTCCTGGGAATAACGCAGACTGCCAGCGACACAGTCTGTCAGCGTCCAACGGCTGATCTGCATGAGCTATGGCGTCGTCAATAACGTCAACTAAACCATCGACGTTTCTGCTATCCGTCCTGCTTGAGGAGAATTCATGCTTGCGCACCACCGAGGAATGCACAAGCTCTCGCGGGAATCGCACCCCCTCGATGGCGGCCGTATAGATGACCTCATCGACGAGAGCATCCAGCGCAATTTGTTGGACGCCTTCAAACCCAATGGTTTGTGACTTTCCTGCCAACATGCCATGCATCCAATGGGCTTCAGCCAACGCAGGAGCAAGCAACTTACCGTCATAGACAAACTTGGGCCATTCAGAAAGCTGCCAAACCCATTTTTGATCCTTTATCATGAGCCGCAATATAACAAATACGGCTCAAAATGTGAGTCGTAACGATGAGAGGACCGATGTCTTTAATTACATCGAGATGTTTTACAACCCCAAGCGGCGCTACAGCACTGCTGGCGGCACTCCGCCGGTAGTGTTTGAACGACGCCATTCCCAACGGCTCAAAAGTGTCTACGGAATCCTAGGCGATTTATGGCGTCACTGGGCGAGCATATCCGGGAGCAAGTGCCAAGCCCGGAGCTCCATAAATGGAGAGCGGGTCTCGTAGCCAAAGATGAAATTCTTCTGCGTTGTCTTTTGATGCTGAGTGGTCAGGAGAACAATCAACTCCCCACAGCCTCATCAGGTACCCAACATTTGCAGCGCGAACGTTGACCTTGAGCACTCCGTCAGTCATGTCGTAGTCGTGCAAGATTACTTCTGGCCGTTTGAGCTTGGGGTGAGGAACCAGTTCTAGGCCAATGATTCGGTTCCATTCAATGTCAGAAGTGGCTCGCTCATGTTCGCGAACCGGTTCATCTTCAAGAATCGACACTGAAAGAATTCGGCGTAAAACAAAGTCCAGAAATTTATTGTTTTTGCGGTCATATGCCCGTATGTGCCAGCGCACGCGATTATTGACAAGTGCAAATGGAACAATTTCTCGCTCTGTTTCGCCACTACTCAAAGAGACATACTTGACCTTGATGGCTTTGCCTTGATGAATTGCGCGGGCCACTGGCGCAAGAATTTCGAGCCGAGGCATTGATAGTTCGGGCGAAAGCTCGCTTGGCAGAAGCGCGTTCTGCTCGTGTCCAAAGCTCAGTGTGAGACCTTGAGCAAGGGTCGCTAGAGCCTGACCTACGGAATGCTGATGCCATGGACTAAAGCCAGGCTCTGGGCGGTAAACCTTAGTCTTGTTATCCAACTTGCAGTTATTTGGAGCCAAAGCGAGGTACTCGGCGATTGTGCGCGTAGCGACTACCGCCGAAATGCCAAACCGCTCAACCAAGTCATTGCGGCGAAGCTCTCCCAGGAAATAAAGCTGAAAGTCAATAAACGCTAAGCGCTCGCGCTGCTTCAGCGTGAGTGAGGAGGCGTGTTCTGAGTCTTTGTCTTGGGTGCTAGGCATGTTCAAGATCATAGCAGTGGCAGAAATATAGCAAGTTTACGAATGCTTGACATAGTCGTTTCGACTACATATATTTATCAGTACGACTGCATTTAGTCGTGCTTTTAAAGGAATTGCTATGGCTAAGAATCCGCCTGTTGGTGATGGACACCGTGTTGGTGCTGTACGCCAGCGTAGTCAAACCCAGACACCGGCTGGTAATTACGTCAAACGTGACACAACGACAGGTCGCTTTATGGACGTGAAAACGTCCAGTAAGGAGCCGTTCAAAGGCGTTCGCAAGGAGCAAAAGTAATGATCGATGCTCTGTTGGAAAGACTTCATCACTACTTTTGGAGCAAGCCAAAGCGGCTGATTGCACTAGGAACTGTGCTTTGGAACGTCGCTGTTGGGTGGCTTGTTGCTGGCTTGTATGCCAAGGTTGGCGCTCAGGCAGTGTCTATCGTTTCCGCAACTGCCAAGGGTTCAGAAGCATCCCAAGCATCGATTAGCCAGCTCTATCCGTCTTTGCCGACATGGTGGATCCCGGAGCACCCCATCAGCTTCATTTTGCTGATTGCTGCATTCGGGCTGGGTGTTTGGTTGACGATTGCCGGCAAGAAGCTTGATCGCTTCATGAAGCACTATGTCTGAGGCAGAAAAAACAATGGGTCATAAGCAAAAGCGTATGACCCATTGTCATCCTATAGACACGCGCCAGGCGACGGGTGTTAAGGAAGGTGCACTGAAATCTCAATGCGTGTTTGGCGACCGCGAGTCTATCTCAGTTCATCTTTCCATAGGCAAATTTCGTCTGGGAAAGGAGGTACCGCAGTATGAGTAAGCAGATGAGTTTTGATTTCCCGATCCCTGCCGGTATGAAGATAGTGTTTCGTCCCTATCGCACATTGCCAAATGGACAGCGTATCTGGGCGCGTCAGTATGGATTCCGGGCATTCCCTATGCTAGTGGCTGCATAAGCTGGGGCCGTACTGCCCGTCACCACAACTTCGAGGTGGCGGGTAATTCTGTGATCTGCATGTGCACAATGAGCTTGAACTTTTGTCGCTTTACTAGATCCGCTTGATATCTCACCACCCGGAGGCTACCACTCTGGTAGCCTGCTCACGGCCTCTGGATCAACTGCTTAGATTCGTCGTGGTAACGATGCGATCAAATTCGTTTAGGACGTCCCGGGAGTGCTTGGTTAGATAGCGCAGGACTGTTGATTTCCACCCAGAAGTGATCCACTAGCCCCGCTCTCCGCTCTGTTCGAACTCGGCTTTCCTAACTGTGGCGGCAGGCCTGAGGATGAGCACCTGTAAAGAAAAATAGAGCAAGCGCCTAATAGGCGCGAGAGGCGACTATTAGGTTTGACCCATCACTCAAGTCGACCCGCCTACGGCGGTTGGCTTAGCTGATTCTTTAGAACGAAAGTTAAATATGATGCACCTCTATCATGGGATGCTTGAAGCTAAGAAGCTGCGGTTTGCCGCATTCTCACACTTTGGCACTTACAAGGCAGCTGTGGATCGCATAGGGCGCCGCCTTTTCGACGGCCATACCGGCGATCCACTGATTCTAAAGATATGTTTTCGATTCAAGCCTGGAAGCGTGCTTCATCTTTCTGGCGACTGGGGCTCAAATCAACCTATTGCGATGGCTAATGCTCTTAAGAAGCACTTTGAACATATTGACCAAACGAGAAGCCAAATCTTCGAAGAGATTCGAAGCGATTTGATTGATAGGAAGCTCGCGAGCCAAGAATTCATGAGCGTTGGCTGGCTGCAGCTAAGTAACGCGCTGGGGCCATTGGGCATCACAGCAGTTACGTATCCGAATGCTGTTGAAGACCGCGGCTCATCCTCATACTGCGTTATTCCGGAAACTCGAAGAATATGCGTCGGCCAGATCATTCCGAGCGATCAGGAAATTGAGGATGCAAAGAAGCTGGTAAGCGAGAGGTTGCAACCGGTGTTCTAAAAACTTATTCAAGCCGACGCCGCTTCGCAAAGTGCTGACCCGCACTTAAGCAATGCACTACCCAGAAAATCGCATAAGGATGATGAGCATGACCCCAAATGAGCCGGTGGTGCATAGAAGTCCACGCAGTCCTTGGAAGACGCGATATTTTATTGATACTGAATTTACCGACTGGAAAGACCGCCAGCTCATCAGCATCGCCATCGTGAGTGAGGATGGGAAAGAGTTCTACGGCGAATGCTCGGATTTCCATCTGCCTGCTTGTAATGCGTTCGTGCAGGCAACTGTTCTGCCGCAACTCGGCAGCTTTCCTGGCCGCTCGATGCCAACTTCGCAGCTGGCTTTAGAGCTACGTGATTGGCTGCTTGCAATACCAACCAAACCCAAGCCTGTCCTCTGCTACGACTACGGTGGAGATTACGAACTGCTGACCGAGCTGCTTGGTGGTGCGTTGCCCCGGGGATGGCAACATGAAAATGTGTTTTTGAAGATTGACCCCGAGCGCTTGGCCCAGCACAGGGCAGCACATGGCGGAGAGCATCACGCACTTCACGATGCGCGAGGTAATGCGTTTGCGTTCCTATAAGCATCCGCGCTGACCGTTGATCAACATCAAACCGACAACCACCAGTAGGCTGGTCAGCCGTAACAAGTACAGATGATCAACTCAACTGGAATCCGTACGCACATGGATGACCATACCAATGTCTGTAGTTCGAAATATGAGCTGACGGCAAGTGTCAACTCCCGGACCTGCGACTGGTCTGATGCCGAGGCTTCTGAGTTTGGCTGCTAGAGCTCGCGACGATGTTTTAAATTGATCAGCAAGGTCGCGAGCAAAAACATAGGTACTTGAAAACCTATCTAGTTCGGCTAGTTCAAGCCAAAGCGATTTGCGTCGTCCAATCTTCATGTGCTTTGCCTCGAGCAAGCCAGATCGAGTAATTGCGTATACAACCTCTTGCTTGATGCGTAATCGAGATGCCGCTTCCATAAGGCTGATCCGTGTCGTCGGAGGTGGTACCTGCTTTGACCAGATAGCCTGAACTTCCGAGCGAACAAAGTGGACCTGTGACAAATAAGCCGTCTCCTTCTCACGTGCGGCTTGTACGGTGCCGTTGCGAAGTGCGTTGATCAGGGCTGCTATCGCGAGTTCGCATGGAGCCTCGTAACGTAAAAGCCAATCCAGGGAGACCCACTGGCTGTCTAATTCGGATTCAGGCTTTGGCAACTGCTGAATGATGGAGAGAATCTCCACAAGCCAGGTTCTCGGAAGCATCCAAATGTTGGTTGGCTTCAGTTTGAAAGCTTCGGGACAGATCATGGGGAGGAGCGACTGCAGCCGCTGTCTCTTCAAGCCAAGTGATTTTGCAGCCTCCAGCAAGGTAATTGCCGTGAGGGACCCACCGGCAATCAGCTCTTTCAAAGAGGTTCTGCTAACTTTTGAAAATTGCCTGCCGATGCTTGTTTCGTACCGGTGTAGATCAATTTGCCCCTGTGATCCCAATCGATGTAAGGCTGCAACGGAGACTCCCAGTTGTTGGGCGGCAACTGTCGTTGGTATCCACTCCATCTTTGCGATGACTCTGTCATATAGCCTCCGGTTGCGGCGGCCGATGCTTCCATTCCAATGTTCGGCAACGTAGTCTTCGAAAGCTCGTCTTAGCCAAAGGAACTCGGGACCTCTGAACACGACGTATAGGGCTTGGTAAAAGCCTTGAAAGGTGCGTTGAAGACTACCGGCACTTTTGGTGCCACCAGCAGATTTCAGCTGCTCCAGCAATCGCACAAAACCTATGGGCCAGCTTGCGATGACCTCGGCGGCCAGAGTAGTTACAGACCAGGATACGTTGATGCTGTCGGAGGTCATCAGCTTTTGCGGTGCTCGCTGAGGTGCTAGGGCCCCATAGGTACCAAGCCATCGAATGAGTTGCAGGCACTGATGCAAACTGAGTCCATTGAGAATCGGTAACTCATTCGTAGCTTTGTCCAAAGCACGCATCTCGAGAGCTCTGCATAGCCCAACAAGAGCTTTCGGTGCCAAGGAAGAACTGCTGGTTTGAAGTGGCGTCCCACAGCGGCATCTTGCGTATTGGTTTCGTGACCATGACACCTGATCACCGCAGACGGAGCATCGGTCCAGCAGCCAATTGCCGCAGGCAGCGCATGCATCGGCGAATCGGATTTCCCATCCGATACGTCCATAGTTCGATGCACTGCCTTGCAGGCAATTGGGACACCATCGACACAGACGATAGATCCAGTCGTTATGGCTCGTTTGGTCGGCAGTTATGTTGGAAAAATTTGGATCCTCATCCAAGAGGAAGAGAGTGATCCGTGCACTAAGTTGGCCTCTAGAGTACGTAAACGGAAGGCCCGAGGGACTTCCATTGGTAGAGCCTCAGGGAGTATCAACATACCTCGAGGAATCGCTCTAATTCGCTTTGCTGACCGTCTTCGTCATCCCAGCCTTTGTCATCCCGATGGCGAGGAGTTGATAAACCAGCTTCTGGTGCTTGAAATACCCCGTAGATGCCATGTCGGCGAACATCAAAAACAGGACGTGAAGCTAATCTGTGTAGTAGCTTGTTCTCGCCCAGTTTTTTCAACGCGTTAAGAATGAAGCCTGGTACTGGTGCAGTGGATGCAAAACCATTGAAGTACGCTGAGATCATGAGTACAGATCCCGTCGGACGCAGCGTTTTTTAAGAGTCATCGGATCCTTGGCTGCGTGTAGAAACATCTCGCTCCACAGCCAGCTTCGGTAGTCGGAGTCCTTGAGGAGCTGAATCGACCAGACATGGCCGAAATCCGCCCATAACTTGGGACTCAGCCATTGCCTAAGCACTTCGCAACGCAGGACCTCTAGCATCAGCAAAAGCTTTTCCAGACGAACACCGTTGTTTTTGGAGTGCCCATCTCGTTGAATGCCGCGCAAAGCCATGACCACGCTGCTATGTGTCCATTTGGCAAACGTTGAGCTCAACTGCGATGCTGGCCGGACTTCGAAATTGCTCCATGCCAGACCACATTGATCGCATGCATGCTGGTGTGAGAGCCACGCAATGCTTGCTCCGCAAGCAGAGCACTTGTCAGCAAGCATGCACTGGTGGATGTGGCATGCGTCGTTTTGGCGTATCTCCCAATCAATAGGTGTCCACGTAGTGCTGACCAGGCACAGAGGGCATATACGTCGCTGCAAACCAACGACACAGCGCTTTCCCAGCAATGCTGTGCCGATGCGTAGACAGGTATCTGACTGATCGGATTCGCATGCCGATGCAGATGCCGCACGCTGTATGAGTTCACTACGATCCCAGTCTGCCGCAGATGCGAGTTCACAAGCTATTTGGGTAGCTTCACCTAAGCGTCCAGGTTGTCCAAGCATGCTCAGTGGTAGCTTGTTCTGCACCGCAAGCCGATGCAGCAAAGACCTGATGCTTTCTGTCGGAGCAAGCCTGGGGCGCACAAGAAATGACGGTTGAAGATCAATAATGGGCATTACGCATACCTCCTTCCGCACTGAAATTACTTTTAGGTGCAGTGGTGCGTGTTCGCGTACTTAGCCGATATTGATCAGGGTCATCCCAGTCCCCGAACGGCTCTTTGTCTTGTGTCAGTTGCCGAAGCTTTTCGGCCAAAAATGGATTTATCCAATCCGGACACTCTGCCCACACCTTGCGTTTGAATGCGCTGGCCAGTGCCTCCAAGCCGATAGACTCGCCAACCTTCAAGCCTGACATCGCGACAGCGTCATCTATGATCTTTACGACATAGTCGATCAACCCGTGCGTAGCGTAATACATGCGGCGTGCCATTTCAGGTTCTGTCAGCGATGGTACGCAGCGGACCGGTAGTCGTTGCTCCAGGGCGCTCAACAAACCTCGAAACTCGTGCTGTGCCTGTGCATCATTGAATGTGAACTCTGCGTGGTGGAGTGGTGCACTGAAGCGTCGCCGCAGTTGTGGATTTGCATTCAGGGCCGCAATGGATCTAGGGAGTCCAACAAGTACGATGCAGATGCCTGTGAGGTTCATCAGGTTCTTCAGCCAATCGGAAACTCGTCGGCCTTCCAGGATTCGATGCGTGTCGTAAAAGTGATGGAACTCATCCAGAACAAGCATCTCCACGCCACATTCCTTGAAGAAATGAACGATACGGTTTAGTTTGGTCGCAGCTGTTCCGCGTGTGGCCAGGGGATCTCCCAGTGACGTGAGCAACACATCAGAAAGAGAGACAACTGACGGGGTCTCGGGCGTTAAGGAAAACAGCACTGGAATCTTGCTGAGGCCTCCAACTCTCTTGCGCTTGAATTGCTCCAAGTAGTGTTTTATGGCGGTGGACTTGCCACTGCCGTGTTGCCCATATACCAATAGTCCTTCGCTTACCTCAGACTGCCTCCAGCGATAGTGCAACAGCGCGATTTCCTCGACAGTCTTCTGAAAAGTCGGAAACGCGATGAGTTCTTTGCGCAGAGTGAAGTGGTGCAGAGAATGTGTTTTGCGAGCTAGATGGTTGGGTGGCAGCAAACCCAGGATGTCGTCATTTGGCTTCATTGCGTGCCTCCACCAAGTGGGCGACCGTAGCTCGGCAAGACTTCAGTCCCAGTGCCGTATAGCGTGATTTCGGTTTCAGTGTCCGATGGCTGTGACAAACAGGTTGAGTTGAATGCTTCGGCAGGTTGAGTTCCGAGAAAAGCCTCACTGCTTTCTAGGCGCAGTGCCGCTGCTTTCTTGCGCACGCCGGCCTTTTTGTGACGAATGGCTGCTTTGACAATGGCCTGAATTTCGGCTTTCACCAGCAACAGCTGTTCGCGAGTGTGCTCATCCCCGAAGCGGCGTCGTACTTCATCTCTGACCAGAGAGTGGACGTGCCGATTCATGCCGCATGCGTACTCCTGATCTATAGCCGGTACACGCAGGTATTCACCTGTTTTAGGGTCACGGACATCGATGTATCCCACGTCATCGTCATATACCTTGATAGCGGCGAGCGGCGTGTCTTTTTTAGGATCTCGGATTGCTAGAAGCGGCGAAGAGCTATAGCGGATAGAGTCGTAGTCAATGCCGTAATGGAAAATGCTCCGAGTTGCAGCATGACCCACCATCAGATCCAGTTGGCGTGGGTATGCAGGCAGATCAAATACGGCTGAGGATTCGCCTTTTTTCCAAACGATCTGAGGTGTGTATCCGCTCAGGCCTCGATGTGGTGTCTGGTGGTAGACATCTACTATCCAGCGCAGCAGGATCTCGGTGAAAACCTCAAGAGTGAGAGCTGCACGTTCTTCTGATGGATAGTCGCCTCGGGCCTCGACGCTGTGAAATACGGTGCCAGGAAGTTTATGGAAGAGATCTCGACTGAGTGTTCCGAAAAGGCGCTCTACAGAGCCTTTCAATTCGGGCTTCGCCACCCCCATGAAATGCAGTTCGATTTGCGACTCTAGGCAGAAATTTTCAACAGCGTTGGCATGCAAATCCATCCCATTGTCGAGCGCCAAGGAGAGTGGGCAACCGCGAGCTGGCCATGAGTTTTTAATGCCGGAAAAATTTGCAAGAAGCTCCTCTTTGGGAAGAATGGCCTGGCGCAGCGCATATAGCACCGAAGTGGCACTAGGGGTGTGGTAGCCAATATAGAAGCCCGCAATCATGCGGCTGTGTTTGTCGATGACGAGCGTGAGCCAAGGTCGCCCAAGAACCATCCAAGTTTTTTCGCAGACTAGGTGCACATCCACTGGCGTGTGGTCAATCTCGTAGCGCTCAAGGATTCTTTTGACATTGAACGCTTTCGTCACTTGCCGTCGCTCACGTCGATTGAACTCCTTTCCATTGCGTGCTGCTGAGACCACGGAATAGTGCAGCTTTCCCAGCCAGCGATAGACAGTGGCGGGGGAGGGGGCTTGAAGGCGATCTTCCTCAAGTCGTTCTCGATTCAATCTCTGGTAGTGGCGATCGATTTCCTCAATAACGTCTTTGCCAGATTGTTTTTGATCAGAAAGGTAAAGGGCGTCAACTACCTCTTGAAAAATTGAGAACTGAGTCGGGTCAGTTTTGCGGCCTGTATGTGGAGCATCGACAAGCTTTGTCATGCATCCGGTGGGTTCGAGTTTTTTCCACCAACGCCATATGGTGCTCCAGTGCGGAGCAGCCTTGAGTCCAAACTCTGCTGCGCGATTCTGGGCAATGCTCGTCAGCACTGAAGGATTGCAATGGACCTCAGTGCCCTGCGCATCAAAGTGCGATTTGACTGCCTGAAGGACCTTGGCTCGCGGTAATGCAATCGCTTTTTTCGCAGGCGGAAGATCGTCCAATGAGCAGGGTGTTGTATGCCAGACCAAGTCTGCTCCAGGTCCGAGCGATTCGACATCAATGACCCATGTACCGGTGAGCCAGTCCTTATGCACATCCTCCATGGATTTCGTAATACGTTCTGAAGTGTTGTCCTGAGTCTCGAAGACAAACATGCCAACGGCGTTGATTTTTTCGAGGGCCCAGCGCTTGGTACCTTCGAAGAATCGTAGACCACGCTTAAATCGGAAACGAACCATCGCCGGCCTCCCTGTGATTTGGATGCCAGATGTGGCTTTCCGTGTTTAGCGGTTGCTGCAAATCGGCTCTTAGCAGGCCATGCGCAATGGCGCGGAAGACCATCTGCGTGCTACCCAACTGGCGAGCAAGATCGCGCACGTGAAAGACCGTGTGATTTGAAAGTGCGCCTAGTTCTTCCATGGCCTCGGGAGATAAAAGGCCCCTTGAGTGGCTCTCAAGCAGCTTGAGGTTTTCAAACAGCGGTTGGCGATTGAACAGTGCTGGCGTTAGCAAGCGGTAGGGCTTGCCTTGGAGCTGCATCGCCATTGCTTTGAGACCAAGTAGACGCTGGGTGGGCGGATAGGCCGCATCAGCGTCTGATTTCACTTCAACCAATAGTGAGCCTCCGTGCAGCCAGTCGAGGCGAAAGTCCGGGACAAAGCTGCGTGCGGTTCCGCAAGCATCGTGATAGTGCTCAATACTCGGTTGGCTGTAGTAGGCGTACACGCCGGGGTTGAACTCAAATAGTCGAATGGCATCCCCTTCTAAGGGTGACTCCCACTCGATCATGCAACCCATCTTGCGGCTCGGAAATTTGCCTCTGTTGTTCTTGCCACTACGCGTAACGATGCGGCGTACTGGGGTGATGCTCATATGCACCCCCAGAGTTGTTCAATGCCGTGAAGCGATGGTGAGGTAGTTTGGAGGCGCTGGCCTTTACTTCGCTTGCGTAAATACTTGGATGAGCACAAAGGCTTACAGTTGTTAGTTTGCGTGCGTCGCAAAAAGTATGACGATGACCTTTGCAGGCCAGTGGCGAGAAATTTCATTGGGTGCAGCTCTTCCTGCCGGCCGGAAGTTCCGGTTGGCAAAGTTAGGCAAAGAGGGAGTTGCACCCGCATCCAAGACGCGGATAAGCTATGGCTGTCGACTCCTGCTGGACAACTCCCGGCGGGCTGGACAGGAGCTCGTGACGGTTGCACCCATCACGGGCTCCACTTTTTTTACGGTCCTTGGGGCAAAGCTGAGTAGGTCATTTGAGGCCTAGTGCTTTCGCTACTTGATGGGATTTGCCACGCAGGCATTTCCGATTACCAGACAGAACGCTGTAAACCAGGGTCGGCTCAAATCCATGCTGCAAGGCCCAGTCTTTGGCAGACAAACCTTGCTGGCGCAAATCCTTCCAAACCTCATCTGCAAACTTGGGCCCTGCAGGCGCGAGCAAATCCGCCTTGCATGCAGGGCAGATTTGCGATGGGCTTTGCGGAATCTGGGGCATCGGAGAGCTACGGGTACGAATTTGACGTACTAGTTGATGTGTCGTAACGAATTCTTCAGATCAACTGTGGTTTCGTCCAGCAGTCTCAATAGTCAATAATTTCGTGACTGTGTGATATGCATGGAGGACTATGTGGAAAAGCAAAAGTTGCCCACAAAGCAAGGACGCCCCCCTAAAGATGCGGCACTAGCCCTGAGAGATCGTTATTGGGTGCTTTACCTGAAAAGTCATCTGCCTCAGGACTCATATGCAAGTCTTGAGCGCAAGCTTTTGCCGAATCTAAGGATTACCCAGCGTGAGCACGGAGAAGGGTTTTCACAACCAAACTCGTTATCGAAGGTCGCTGCTGGTGCACGCGGTTTGAGCTCATCTCTGGAGGGGCTACCAGATGTGGTTCGAAATGCGGAAGCACTGTTGCCAGGTGCTATCGCTGCTTACAACTCAATTCTTTGGCGGGCGCTTGCTGAGCCCAATGCTTGGCTTGAATCCTGCCAACAGGTAGCACCTGAAGTTCGCTCACGATTGCTTGCACATCATTTTCGTGCGTTACCCGTAAGGCATGCTTGGCGTGACTACCCTGGGGCGCTAAGTCTTTATGGGATTCGACGAGTTAGCCGCCTCTGGCATCGAGATGCTCTTGGACTGCTGTTGTGTCAGTGCCCACCAGCTATCGGTCTTTCGGAGTTGTCGTTTACTGCGGAAAACTATGTGCTTCACCTACTTAATTGGGCATGCCGTAAAGACGAGGCATTGCTTGCAGTCAAAGATGATCTACTCACCCTGATCGGTGGCCGGTATGGGCTGAAGCGTCAAGCGGATGCTGTAAATAAAGACAGAATTTTTCTTGCGCCTAGGTTAGGCGGCATTTCTTATCACATGCGCATGCTTTTGGGTCCTTGAGAGATTTTTCAAGATCTTTAGGATCAAAGGGACGGCAGCAATGCAGCGGAAGGCGTCGGTCGGTTGGATTGCCGTAACGGCTGCCGCCGGCCACAGCAGACGCTAACCGTGCTCTATGGCAATTCTGCTGCTGCGAATGCAACAAGGACCGTTCGCGCTGCCGCAATTTAGCGACGTGCGTGTAGAGCGGCCCGTGAGTTCAACTTTTACCGCGCATGTCAGAATCTCCTATAAAAGTAATAAGGAGATGGGATGGTTGCGGTTGTCGAAGTTGACTTGGAGGCCCTTGGTGTGCGTCTTCCGCGCGGGGAGGTTGCGATGGTGATCGCGCAGCCCTATGTTGTTTTCGTGCAGCAGGAGCCCTTTACGTGGACTCCCCCCGAACGGCAACGGGCTCTTCAGTGCATTGAGGAGACTCTGGCGGTGTCACGTGGGTGCTCACACGGTGCGGAAAAAACGCACTTCACCGTCTTTCCAGAGTGCACGATTCCAGGATTAGAGGGTGTGGACCGTATTACGGCTGCCATGCTGGCAACGGAGTGGCCAGCTGAAACGGTCATCATCGGCGGGGTTGATGGGTTGACCAAAGACCAGTTCGCGGAACTTGTTCAAAAGCCGAACACTACTTATGACGTCGATCGGAACCACCCTGACCGCGTACAGCCTCATCAATGGGTGAACTGCGTGGTCACCTGGGTGAAGCTACCGACTGGAGAGGTTCGCAGTTGGGTACAACCCAAGCTCTCACCTGCCTGGGTTGAGTTGGACGTCAGCTACATGTCGATGTATCAAGGCCGCTCAATTTACGTGTTCAAGGGCATTCACTCGAACGCCGATGCACCGTATCAGTTCGCCACCCTGCTTTGCTTCGACTGGATTGGGTCAGCGAACGCCAAACGAATGTGGGAGTGGCTGCTTGAAGGGATTGCAGTACGCGCTGGCCAATTGGGCGGCACCCTTCCGCTGACTTGGTTGTTTGTAGCGCAATGTAATCCAGCCCCCTCTCATGCCTCGTTCATGAGTCAGGTGGGGCCCTTCTTTGACTCAAGCCGATATCCGAGAGTTACTCGGGATGAGGCATGCTTGATCATGGCGAATGTTGCTGGCAAAGAAACCCCGGGAAAGACTGAGAAGTTCGGCCAGTCCGCAGTCATTGTCACGCAGAGCCGCTTCTCACGCCCAGGATGCATGCCTACATATGGCAATGGAGGTGTGTCGCAACGAGGGGGAGACATTTTGGAGAACTTCCGCGATGCTGTCTTTCGCGAGCGCGGAGCATGCATTCACTCGTTCTTGGTCATCCACCCCTCCACCCTGCCTCCTGGTTCCGCTGGCCGTCGAGTTGCCTTGCGCGAATCTACCGTGCATCCGTTTAATGGCATGCATGACCCTAGAGCACCAAGCGGCGCCGTTCCTGCCGTCGTCAAGTGGATGAACGACGAGTTGGACGAACCTTCAAAGTCATTGGCCACAAAGTACACGCATCTGCCTTTGACCGCTGCGGCCGGTGCTGCACATCAGCGGACGGTCGATGAGCTGCGAACGCTCAAGGCGGAGGCACTCGATAACACCGTGAACTTTGCGAGCCTGACAGCTTGCAAGGGTTCACCGGACGCATGGAAGGCTGGTGAAGGCCATGCCGTGAGGCATTTGCTGCACACCTTCTCAATTCTCGATGTGGCTCAATATCCGGCTACCTTTCATGGAAATGGTGCCCAGGCGACCATCGTGAAAGGCGAAACCAGCTTGGAGGTCATCGCCGTAATGGGAGCCAGCCATGAGGACTGCGACAAACATGTTCTTAACCGCCTGCCGGCACATAGAGGACAACTTGTAGTTGTCAGCCGGGACGAGGACAACACCCCATGGGACCCGCGCTTCAGGTCAATCTATGACCAAGCTCCAGACGATCCGTCCACAGAGGCGAAATTTACGCAGCCAAGCAGCGCCATCATTCGTGTTGGGTACCACGACGTACTCGACGCATATCGGAACGCGGCGAACGAAGCGGAGTTGAAAGAGGCACTCGATGCAAAGCTCTCCTGAAATTTTTGGTCTGCCGGAAGAACTGCAGTCCACTTTGGCGAACCTCATCAAGGGAGCGACGTTTTCCGAAGTAGTCTTGCTGGATGGCTACCTGCCCGTGGTGGTGATGTTGCGTCAGCATGCGCTAACCGCCTTCGCGGTCGGTGACCAAACCGACTATCAGCCGCTATATGAAGCCTTCAAGAGACACTACTTGAAGAACAGCGCACAGTGGTCGACGAAGGACGTGGCGTTCGTGTATTGCCTCCCTGCGGACGCGGCTGTGGACCCAGATTTCTGCTCCCGCGTGGAAGTCGACGTGTACTTCTGCAGGAAGTACGTCGTTCGTCTTAATGGCGCCTTAGCCGACAACTTGGCCAGACTTCCCTTTCTTCCTCTTTCGCCCATCACCCCAGGAGTCCAGACAAGGCCGCCGTCTGCCCAGACTCTGCTTCGTCAGCGCAATCTCAAGGCAGAACTTGCTAAGGCGCTCGTGGTGCCGTTGACTAGTAGCGCCTCGAAAATCCTGACCGAATGTGTTGCTGGCACCTACGGTCCTCCTGAAGCTCTGCGGTCAGCACCAAGCCCCAGCGCGATTGCCGAGGTCGTGGACGACAGGGCTCAAGCCACCCTGAAGTCCATCACCATCCAAAACTTTCGAGCCTATCGAACGAAGAAGGTGTTCGAACTCGGCTCAGCAGTGACCATACTCTACGGTCCCAATGGCTTCGGGAAGACATCGTTCTTCGATGCTCTCGACTTTGTCGTCACCGGTGGGGTTGGTCGCCTCACCAGAGCACCAGGCGGATTAGCCCGAGTCGCCAAGCACCTCGATAGTCAGAGCGAACCCACCGAGGTCTCACTAACGATCGAGCGGGAAGGCAAGACGCATGTCATAACTCGCAATCTTGCTGATCAAAACAACGCCTTGGTTAACGGGAAGGCCACACCACGCAAGGAGGTCCTCAGTTTGCTAACCGGGGGGACGACTCCGGGCGCTGACCGAGTAGACAGCCTGGTGGACCTTTTTCGGGCAACCCACCTGTTCAGTCAGGAGAACCAAGAACTCACGCAGGACGTGGCGTCAAAGTGCGAGTTATCGTCAGATCTTGTCTCACGAATGCTCGCTTTCGAGGACTATGCGAGTGGCCTCAAGAAGACTGAGGACGTGCTGAAGCTCGCAGTGCAAGAACACGCTAAGGCGATCAGTGACATAGCCAATGCCCAGCAGGACATCTCGCATGAGCGTAAGGAACTGGAGCGTCTGGAGGGGCTTGCTGCCTCGGATACCTCCTTAGAAGCGCTGGATGCCCGCTTCTCCGTTCTGACGGAAGCAATCTCAACCGCCGGTTTCGACATCTCTGGGATTGCGTCACGCGACACTCGAGGCCTGCGGGCCATGCTGGATGCCGCGGTGGCCGAGGCAATCGCTTGGCGGGCGGCGCTGTCGCGCGCCATTGAGCAGATCGGGACACTGGACACCCTTCGCGGGCAACTTGAGCCGATGCAAGCTCAACTGACTGAGCGGCAGGCCCAACTGCAGCAGGCTGAAACGCACGAGAAGGAGGCGTCAGAACTCCTTGGCGCCTTGTCTAGCCGATTGGCGCAGCTAAAGACCCAGGAACAGGGCTTTCAACTTCGGCGTGACTGGCTCACCTGGGCTGTGTCGGTCCAGCCCGAGTACCAAGAGCGGACAAGCCAGGCTCAGAGCCTCGCAGCGAGGCTGGCGACACTGTCCTCGCAGGTGAGCCAACAACGGACTACCCTGGAGCAAGCGCGAGCCGCTCAACGTGAAGCCGCAGCGTCGGTCCAACGGGCCGAGACCGCATTCAAGGCCGCATCGGAGAAGCGACTTCGCTTCCAATCGCTTATGGACATCTCCGTAGCGTGGGAACAGGCTGCGCCCACCTTCGTAGAGTTGTTGAACGCAGAGACGCAATTTCAGGCCTCAATCGAGGAGCTACGCAGGCAATTCGGAGAGGCCCAGCGGGCCGAACATTCTCAGGAATTCTTGGTCGCACAGGCAGAGCGGGAGCTTGCGGAGGCCAGAACCAGCGGCTCGAGGCTCAAGGAGCTCATCTCAGAGCTTCGGGGCCATGTGGATGGACCAAATTGCCAACTGTGCGGACACGACCATGGAAGTACGGAAGGCCTGTTGGCAGCTATCGACCGGCGAATGCAGCAGGGCGACCGCGTCGTCCAGTTGAGCGAGGTTGCAGCGATGCAGCGGGCGACATTTCAGACGCTCGTAGGCCAGCGAGAGACACTCGCAGAGCGGGTAAAGCAGGAGGAGATGCTGTTCACTCGTGCACAGATGCAGCGGTCGCAATTGGAGAAACAGCGCGCGAACTACCAGGCATCGCTGAGCTCAGCTGGGCTTTCGCTAACCAGTGAAACACCGCAGCAGGTGCAGAGCCTCAATATCGAAATTCATGAGGACGAGCTGAACGCGGCGGGGGCCGTCGGCTCTGCGAAGCAATTGCTAGAAACGGCTGAAACCGCACTCGCATCTGCCCAGGCGGGCTATCAAGCACTCGACGAGCAGAAGCAGGCCACCGAATCAGCACTGAACGATACACAGAAGCGCCTGACTGAGTTGCTCAATGACGCCAATCGAGGCTCAATCAACCTCGCAAGCAGCCTACAGGCACTGACAGATGCGAGGCACGCCACAGAAGAACAAATGGTGTCGACGAGTTCTGCAGCTCAATTGGCGAACGAGCAGGTCGACCGTCAGAAGGCAGTCCAGGCGGCAGCAAAGGCGGCCGTTACAGCCGCTCGAACTAGCCACCAGCAGGCAAATCAAGCTTGGACTAGGCATCAAGTCCACGTTCAGTCGGTCCTGTCGGAGCTGAGAGCTGCAAAGTTTGACCGTGCGGTTTCGCCGGAGGAGCTCCGTAAACAAGTGGAAATCGCCGCGGCACGCGAGGCCTCCGCGTTAGTGCTGCGAAACCGCGTTGCGGAATTGGAGGTTGCCGTTGACACCGCCGCAACATCCGCTGCTTTCGAGAATATCCGCAAGCGCATTCTTGCCAACGAGACGGTGGTTCAGGAAGCAACTGCCCGCGCGCAGAAAGTTCAGCCATGGATCGAGTATTTTGCTGAGGTCAAGAAGCTTCTCAGCACGCAACAAGCCTTCGCAACGGAGCACTTCATCACCGAGTATGGACCGAGGACAGCCGTCATTCAACAGCGGCTTCGTCCGGTCTATGGCTTCGGTGACATTGAGGTCTCCAGCAAGGATTCGACCATCGGCATCCGCATCCATCGCAAGGGAGAGACGCTGCGGCCGACAGACTTTTTCAGCCAGTCGCAGGTGCAGACCCTCGTTCTGGGCCTATTCCTCACCGCCTGCAGTTCGCAGACCTGGTCGGGCTTCTCGTCCATCATGATGGATGACCCGGTCACTCACTTCGACGATCTGAATACGTATGCCCTACTGGATTTAATTCTTGGATTGCAGAGTTCTTCGGAAGGCGAACGGCAGTTCGTCATCTCTACTTGCGACGAGAAGCTGTTGCAGCTTGCTCGGCATAAGTTTCGTCACATGGGGGCGGCCGCTAAGTTCTACCGCTTTCAAGCTATTGGTGCAGACGGTCCAATGGTGTCAGAAATTTCCGCATAACAGCTTATGCAAGAAGCTCAAAGGCCTTGTGCCAGCCCGAAAGAGAGACGAGCCGGCTCATCCAAGACCATTGAGCGACAATTTTTGGCGGGGAATCTGGCAACGAAAAGCCTACTTCGGGTCAAGAGCTGTCGGTCACGTGACCATGGCGAAGGTCTCAGCTCAGCCTTAAGCAGCCCCCAGTCATGTCTTAATAATTACTGGCGGTTAATTAATCGTTAAATAAAAAGCCCGGCAATGCCGGGCTTTTTTCATTTGCAATATTTGAGAATATTTGCAGGATTAATGAGAACCTACAGGTCAGACATCAATATTGCCTGCGCGCAGCGCGTTGGCTTCGATGAAGTTGCGGCGGGGCTCCACCTCATCGCCCATCAGCATGGTGAACACGCGGTCGGCCTCAATGGCATCGCCGATCTGCACTTGCAGCAGGCTACGTACGTTCGGGTCCATGGTGGTTTCCCACAGTTGGGCGGGGTTCATTTCGCCCAAGCCCTTGTAGCGCTGACGGCCCGTGGTGCGTTCGGCTTCAGAGATCAGCCAGCGCATGGCCTGGCGGAAATCTGCCACTTTCTCGGTCTTGGCCTTGTCGCCTTCACCGCGGGTGACCTTGGCACCCTCAGACAGCAAGCCGTTGAAGTGCTGGGCTTCGTCGGCCAAGGCGGCGTAGTCGCTGCTGCGCACAAAGTCTTGCGTCAGGATGGAGCTCTTGATGTTGCCGTGGTGGTGGCGGCTGATACGCAGGATGGGGTTTTCCGTTTGCGGATCGATCTCGGCGGTCACTGCGGCAGGAATGCCGGTGGTGGTCAACTCGCGCAGCTTGGCCTCCAGCACGGGGGCACAGGCCTGGGCTTCTTGCAGTGTGTCGAGCTTGATTTGCACGCCGTCAGCGATGGCGCGCAGGGCTTCTGCGTCCATGAAGCTGGACAGGCGCTCAATCACGTTTTCGGCAGCCAGGTGCATATTGGCCAGCTTGGACAGATCTTCACCTTCCAGCACGCGGGCGCTGGCACCGCCGGTGGAAACCGAGGCGTTGTTCAGCGCAATTTTCAGCAGGTACTTGTTCAGCGCGGGGCCGTCCTTCAAATACAGCTCTTCCTTGCCGTTCTTGACTTTGTACAGCGGTGGCTGCGCAATGTAGATGTGGCCGCGCTCGACCAGCTCAGGCATCTGCCGGTAAAAGAAGGTGAGCAGCAGCGTACGGATGTGCGCACCGTCCACGTCCGCGTCGGTCATGATGATGATGCGGTGGTAGCGCAGCTTGTCGGGGTTGTAATCGTCCGAGTTGCTCTTGCCCGAATCAGCGCTCACCTTGCCAATGCCGGTGCCCAGGGCGGTAATCAGGGTGATGATTTCCTGGCTGGACAACAGCTTTTCGTAGCGGGCTTTTTCCACGTTCAGGATCTTGCCGCGCAGGGGCAGGATGGCCTGGAACTTACGGTCACGGCCCTGCTTGGCAGAGCCGCCGGCGGAGTCACCCTCGACAATGTAGATTTCGCACAGCGCCGGGTCTTTTTCCTGGCAGTCGGCCAGTTTGCCGGGCAGGCCCATGCCATCGAGCACGCCCTTGCGGCGTGTCATTTCGCGGGCTTTGCGGGCGGCTTCGCGGGCGCGGGCCGCTTCAATGATCTTGCCGCACAGCAGCTTGGCGTCGTTGGGGTTTTCTTCCAGGTAGTCCGACAGCAGCTTGCCGACGATGTCTTCCACGGGCGCGCGCACTTCAGAGCTGACCAGCTTGTCCTTGGTCTGGCTGGAGAACTTGGGCTCTGGCACTTTCACGCTCAGCACGCAGCACAGGCCTTCGCGCATGTCATCGCCCGAGACTTCAACCTTGGCCTTCTTGGCCAGCTCGTTTTGGTCGATGTACTTGCCAATCACACGCGTCATTGCGGCGCGCAGGCCGGTCAGGTGGGTGCCGCCATCGCGCTGGGGGATGTTGTTGGTAAAGCACAGCACTTGCTCGTTGTAGCCGTCGTTCCACTGCATGGCCACTTCCACACCAATTTCGGTGCCGGGAATGCCGCCATAAGTTTCTGCAGGGCGCGAGCCTTCGGCGTAGAACGCGGTGGGGTGCAGCACTTTCTTGTTGGCGTTGATAAAGCCAACAAAACCGCGCACGCCGCCAGCACCTGAGAAGTCGTCTTCCTTGCCGTCGCGCTCGTCTTTGAGGCGAATGCGCACGCCGTTGTTCAGGAACGAGAGTTCACGCAGGCGTTTGGCCAGAATTTCATAACGGAACTCGAAGTTTTCCTTGAAGATTTCCTGGTCAGGCAGAAAGTGCACCTTGGTGCCGCGCTTGTCAGAGTCGCCAATGACGCGCATGGGCGAAATTTCAAAACCGTCCACCACTTCGATCAGGCGGTTTTGCACAAAGCCGCGCGAGAAATCAATCTCATGGACCTTGCCATCGCGGCGCACCGTCAGCTTCAGCCAGATGGACAGTGCGTTCACGCAGGACACGCCCACGCCGTGCAGACCGCCAGAGACCTTGTAGCTGTTTTGGTTGAACTTGCCGCCAGCGTGCAGCTCGGTCAGGGCGATTTCAGCGGCCGAGCGCTTGGGCTCGTGCTTGTCGTCCATCTTCACGCCCGTGGGAATGCCGCGGCCGTTGTCAATGACAGACAGTGATCCATCGGCGTGGATGGTGACCAGGATGTCATCGCAGTGACCTGCCAGGGCCTCGTCGATGGAGTTGTCCACCACCTCGAACACCAGGTGGTGCAGGCCGGTGCCGTCTGACGTATCGCCAATGTACATGCCGGGGCGTTTGCGCACGGCTTCCAGGCCTTCCAAAATCTGGATCGAACCTTCGCCATAGCCTGTGTCTGCGGGTGCGCTTACAGCGGGAATGGTCTGGTTTTCTGGCTTGTTCTCGTCGGTCATGAAGGTGCCTTGCTGCTGCAAATACAAGAGCTTTTAACGCTTGTATTGCCTGGGATATACCAATAAATCACTTTGAAAAGGGCTGCCAGATTGCGCTGGCAGCTCCCTTTTTAGCCGCAATCGGCCAGTTGGTTGGCGGGTGTGCCAGCGCCTTAAATGCGCATGGGCATGACGACGTACTTGAAGTTGTCGTTGCCGGGAATGCTGACCAGTGCAGAGCTGTTGCCGTCGGCCAGCTCAATCTTGACCATGTCTTGCGACATATTGGCCAGCACGTCCAGCAAGTACGTTACGTTGAAGCCGATGTCGATGGCGTCACCGCCGTAGTCGATGTCGAGTTCGTCCACTGCCTCTTCCTGGTCGGCGTTGTTCGATGCCACGCGCAAAGTACCAGGCTCGATCGTCAGGCGCACGCCCTTGAATTTGTCGCTGGTCATGATGGCCGTGCGCTGCAAGCTGGCCAGCAGTGGTGCGCGGCCCAGCGTGACGCTGTTGCCGTGGTTGCGAGGAATGACGCGGTTGTAGTCAGGGAACTTGCCCTCGACCAGCTTGGTCACGAACTCCATGCCGGCAAAGGTGAACTTGGCCTGGTTGTTGGCAAACTGCATCTCGATGCGCGGCGAGTTCTCGCCCCCCACATCGCTGAGCAGGCGCTGCAGCTCCAGCACGGTCTTGCGCGGCAAGATCACTTCTTGCTTGTCGCCCACATCCACGTCCAGCTCCGAGCTGGCAAACGCCAGTCGGTGGCCGTCGGTGGCGACCAGGCTCAGGGTGTTGCCTTCGGCAACAAACAAGATGCCGTTGAGGTAGTAGCGAATGTCTTGCACAGCCATGGCAAACGAGACCTGGCCCATCAGGTCTTTCAGCACCTTTTGCGGCACGCTGAAGGCGGGGCCAAAGTTGGCGGCCTCTTGCACCAGCGGGAAGTCTTCTGCGGGCAGCGACTGCATGGTGAAGCGGCTTTTGCCACCTTTCAAGATCATCTTGCTTTGCTGTGACTCCAGCGACACGGTCTGGTCGCCAGGCATGGTCTTCAAGATATCGATCAGTTTGCGGGCACCGATGGTGGTGGAGAAATCGCCCGTGTCACCGCCCAGCTCGGCAGTGGTGCGGATCTGGATTTCCAGGTCACTGGTGGTGAACTGCAAGGCGTTGCCGGTCTTTTTGACCAGTACGTTTGCCAAAATGGGCAAGGTGTGACGGCGCTCAACGATGCCGGACACCGATTGCAGGACCGCGAGAACTTTGTCTTGTGTGGCTTTCAGGACGATCATGTCAACCTCTATGTTTCAGTAGCGGGTCTCTTTAGGAATGAGTGGCGGCGCATCTTCTCACGCCCCCTCGTGCCACTCAAACCCCCTCATTTTGCTCCGCAAGGCTGGAGCCGGGCGAGGGGAAAATCCATCAGCCTTTGAGCGTTTGCTCCAGCACATGCAATTGCTGATTCAGCTCGGTCAGTTGCTGGCGCTCTGCCGCAATCTTGCGTACAGCGTGCAGCACCGTGGTGTGATCGCGGCCACCAAAAAGCTCGCCAATCTCTGGCAGGCTCTTTTGGGTCAGCTCCTTGGCCAGATACATGGCGATCTGGCGCGGACGGGCAATCGACGCTGGGCGCTTCTTGCTGTACATGTCCGCCACTTTGATCTTGTAGTAGTCGGCCACGGTTTTCTGGATGTTCTCCACGCTGATCTGCCGGTTTTGAATGCTCAGCAGATCGCGCAGCGCTTCACGCGCCAGCTGGATGGAGACTTCCTTTTGGTTGAAGCGCGAGTAAGCCAAAATCTTGCGCAGCGCGCCTTCCAGCTCACGCACGTTGGAGCGCACGTTCTTGGCCACGAAGAAGGCAACTTCTTCGGGCATCTCGGCGTTTTCGGCGCGGGCCTTGTTGATCAGGATGGCCACGCGCATTTCCAGCTCGGGCGGCTCAATCGCTACCGTCAGGCCAGAGTCAAAACGCGAAACCAGGCGCTCGTGGATGTTGGTCAGACCCTTGGGGTAGGTGTCTGAGGTCATCACGATGTGGCTCTTTTTGGCCAGCAAGGCCTCAAAGGCGTTAAAGAACTCTTCTTGCGTACGGTCTTTGTTGGCAAAGAACTGGACGTCGTCAATCAGCAAAAGATCGAGCGAGTGATAGCGTTCTTTGAACTCATCAAACGTGCGGCGCTGGTAGGCCTTGACCACATCTGAAACAAATTGTTCAGCGTGGATGTAAAGAATCTTGGCGTCAGGCTTGTCTTTGAGCAGCTGGTTACCCACAGCATGTACCAAGTGGGTTTTGCCCAGGCCCACTCCGCCATAAATGAACAGCGGGTTGTACAGATGACCGGGCGAGCCTGCCACGTGCATGGCCGCCGAGCGGGCCATGCGGTTGGCGGTGCCTTCTACCAGCGTTTCAAACGTCAGGGCAGAGTTCAAACGGTTGCGAAAGGCGGGCGCAGACGCCTCTTCGGCACTGGCGCTGACGGGCAGCAGCGTGGGCGCATCTGAAGGGGAGCTGCGTTCTGCCTGATAAGGGCGAACGTAAGTGCGGGTAACGCTTTCTCTGTGAGCAAGCGCTAACTCCAGGGTGACTGGTTGGCCGTACAAATCTTCCAGCAACCCCGAAATGCGGGCGGCGTACTGGGCGCGAATCCAATCGAGCTTGAAGCGGTTGGCCACATAGACCGTCACCTTGGAAAAATCTTCGGCCACGACGGCGGTCAAAGGCTTGATCCAGGTGTTGAACTGTTGTTCGGGCAGGTCTTGGCTGAGCTGCTCAACGCATGCCAGCCACAGGCCTAGGCCAGCGTCGTTGGAGGGTTCCTCTGTCATTTCAATGGGAGCACTTTTTGTGGATAGGAGGAACGGTTTCGGGGCTGTGATTGTAGCTTTTCAAACGGTTATCCACAAATACATCGCGCTTTTCCTGCGTGCGATTCATGGGGCTTATTCTTGGCCATGTTTAGAGGGTCATTGCAAGAGATGCACAACACTGAGATAATTTCGGGTTTCCCTGAATGTGTTCAGGGTGATAAGCCCCGCGTGAAGCTTTTATTTGCGGGCATCGGCCATGTGGCAGGTGCGTTTTGCAGGCATGCTTGGCCGGGGGGAAATTGGGTACTGCACATCCATGAGGGATGTCAGGCCAGTAAGAAACTGAACTTTCTCAAGGAACGAACATGAAGCGTACATACCAACCCTCCAAGACCAAGCGCGCTCGCACCCACGGTTTCCTGGTGCGCATGAAGACCAAGGGCGGCCGTGCCGTCATCAACGCTCGCCGCGCCAAGGGCCGTAAGCGTCTGGCCGTCTAAGGTCAGCTCGCTTGGCCGACTGCCTGACACCATTCCCTGTGCATAGCCAGGGCTTGCTGTGATGCAACGGCTGCAAACGCGCCCCCAATTTCAGGCGACGATGTCCGGGGGAACCATTTCCCGGACGGCACACTTTGCTTTGCACCGCTTGGTGCTCAGTGAAGTGGATGTTGCCAAGGACGCTGAGCCAACAGGGCCCGGTGCTACGCTCTCAGAGCCAGCACCGCAGGCCCTGTTTGTCGTGCCCGGGTGCAAAGTGCCTCAGGTGTGGATGGGCCCTTTGGTGCCCAAGCGCTGGGCTAAGCGCTCAGTGACGCGCCACAGCATCAAGCGGCAAATTTATGCCGTTGCCAGTGAGTTTGATGCCCAGCTGCAGTCTTTGCCGCCAGCGGCTTACGTGGTGCGCTTGCGCGCCGGGTTTGACCGCAAACAATTCATCAGTGCCACGTCAGAGCCCCTCAAGCAGGCGGTGCGCGCGGAGCTGATGCAGCTGTTGACCCACGCCACGCGGCGCAAGAGCCCGAAACCAGTGGCGCAAGCCAACACCTCGCAGCCCCAAGATGTGGCTGTCGAGGGGGCAGGATAAGCCCATGGTGAAGGCGCTGCTCATGGCATTAGTTCGTGGCTATCGCCTCACTTTGAGCCCATGGCTGGGCTCGGCTTGCCGTTTTGAACCGACCTGTTCGGCCTACTCTTTGAAGGCTTTAGAGCAGCACGGTGCAGCGGCTGGCACTTATTTGACACTGCGGCGACTGGTACGTTGCCAACCGTGGTGTGATGGCGGGCATGATCCCGTGCCTGACAAAGCGCCCAAGCTGTTTACCGGTTTGACCTCATCTTCCTCACCAAAGAAGTCTTCATGAACGACATTCGCCGCACCATTTTGTGGGTGATATTTGGCTTTTCCATGGTTTTGCTGTGGGACCAATGGCAAATCCACAATGGCAAACCAGCCACGTTCTTCCCTTCGGCGCCCAAAGCCACGGCCACTGCGCCTGCCGAGAGCAAGCCTGCGGATGTGCCTGATGCCCTGACCGCCGCGACTGCCACTGCCGATGTGCTGGCCAGCAATGTGCCGGGCGTTGCAGATGCAGCCCCCGTGGCACAGGAAAAAGTGACTGTTACCACCGATGTGATGCGCCTGACCTTTGATGGCCAGGGCGGTGCACTGGTGCATGCAGAGCTGCTCAAGTACGGCAGCGACGCAGACAAGTCCCAGCCATTTGTGCTGTTTGACGACAGCACACAGCGTGTGTACCAGGCACAAACCGGTCTGATTGGTGGCAATTACCCCACCCACAAGACCGTGATGACCGTGCAGCCCGGTGAGCGAGAGCTCAAAGACGGACAAAACGAACTGCAAGTGCGTTTTGAGTCGCCCGTGCAAGATGGCGTCAAGCTGGTCAAGACATTCACCGTCAAGCGCGGCGCTTATGACATTGCGGTGAAGCACGATGTGGTGAACGCCGGTGCCACCGCAATTACGCCCCAGCTGTATCTGCAATTGCTGCGTGACGGCAATGCAGTGGATGGCGGCAATGCTTTTTACTCAACCTTCACCGGCCCTGCTATCTACACCGATACGGCCAAGTACCAGAAGGTGGAGTTCAAGGACATCGACAAGGACAAGGCCAAGTTTGAAAAGACTGCCACCAGCGGCTATGTGGCCATGGTGCAGCACTACTTTGCCAGCGCCTGGTTGCTGGGTGACGGCATTCAGCGCGACAACTATGCGCGCAAGGTGGGCGAGAACCTGTACGCCGCCGGCATGATCACGCCTTTGGGCACGTTGCAGCCTGGCGAGACCAAGGCCGTTGAAGCCCGCCTGTTTGCAGGCCCGCAACTGGAAAAGACACTGGAGTCGCTGGCTCCCGGTCTGGAGCTGGTCAAGGACTATGGCTGGCTGACCATTTTGGCCAAGCCGCTGTACTGGCTGCTGGACAAGATCCATGGCATCTTGGGCAACTGGGGCTGGTCGATCGTTGGTCTGGTGCTGTTCCTGAAGATCTTGTTCTACTGGTTGAACGCCAAGGCCTACGGCTCGATGGCCAAGATGAAGGCCATCAACCCCAAGATCATGGAAATGCGCGAGCGTCTGAAGGGCAACCCCCAGCAGATGCAGCAGGAGATGATGCGCATCTACCGTGAGGAGAAGGTCAACCCCATGGGCGGTTGCTTCCCCATCATGATCCAGATCCCCGTGTTCATCGCCTTGTACTGGGTGCTGCTGTCGTCGGTCGAAATTCGCCACGCACCATGGATCTTGTGGATCACTGACCTGTCGGCCAAGGACCCCTTCTATGTCTTGCCGCTGCTGATGACTGCGTCTTCGCTGCTGCAAACCGCACTGAACCCTGTGCCACCAGACCCGATGCAAGCCAAGATGATGTGGTTCATGCCCCTGATTTTCAGTGTCATGTTCTTCATGTTCCCTGCTGGTCTGGTGCTGTACTGGCTGACCAACAACATCTTGTCGATTGCACAGCAATGGGTCATCAACACCCGCATGGGCGTGCCCCCGCAGTTCAATCTGCCCAGCTTCAAGAAGGCTGACGCTGCGGTGACGGACGTCAAAGCCAAGAAGAAGTAAGCCACTGACGGCTTGCTGAACCGATCAAAGGCCGCGCAAGCGGCCTTTGATGTTTCAAAGCACGGCTTTTAAAAACAAGAGCATTTAACGCTTATGTATGCTGTTTTTTAGATGGTTTTGTATCTGAAAGCTGGCAAATACATACGCTGAATGCTCCTGCTTTTGAAATCTGTTTGAGGCTGTCCATGGCTATTATGGGCGCCTGCCCACCTAAGGATGTGAAGCCATGCTTGCCCGCCATACCGATCCCATCGTTGCCATTGCTACCGCCCCCGGGCGCGGGGCTGTGGGCATTGTGCGTGTCTCTGGCAAGCAGATTGCGGGTTTTGTGCAGCATCTGCTGGGCAAAGCGCTCAAGCCGCGTGAAGCCACCTATATGCCCTTCAAGGACGGCAAGGGCGCACCCATTGACCACGGCCTGGCGCTCTACTTTCCAGGCCCCAACAGCTATACCGGCGAAGACGTGCTGGAGCTGCAGGCCCACGGCGGCCCCGTGGTGCTGCAGTTGCTGCTGGCGCGCTGTCTGGAAGCGGCACAGGAGGAGGTGGCCGCTGGCTCCTCTTCTGTCGTATTGCCCGGCTTGCGGCTGGCCCAGCCCGGTGAATTTACCGAGCGAGCCTTTCTGAACGACAAGATCGATCTGGCGCAGGCCGAAGCGATTGCCGATCTGATTGACGCCAGCACCGAGGCTGCCGCACGCAGCGCCAGCCGCTCGCTCTCGGGCGACTTCTCACGCGAGATTGGCGAGCTGCGCCAAGCGCTGGTGCACCTGCGCATGCTGGTAGAGGCCACGCTGGACTTCCCGGAAGAAGAAATCGACTTTCTGAAAAAAGCTGATGCGTATGGGCAGCTCGATGGCCTGCGCGACCAGCTTGGTCAGGTGCTGGCGCGCACCCAGCAAGGTGCGCTGCTGCGCGAGGGCATCAAGGTGGTGATTGCGGGCCAGCCCAATGCGGGCAAAAGCTCGCTGCTCAATGCGCTGGCGGGGGCCGAGCTGGCCATCGTCACCCCCATTGCAGGCACCACGCGCGACAAGGTGCAGCAGACCATTCAGATCGACGGCGTACCGCTGCACGTGATTGATACCGCCGGTCTGCGCGACAGCGACGACGAGGTGGAACGCATTGGCATTGCCCGCGCCTGGGAAGAAATTGCCGGTGCCGATGCCGTACTGTTTTTGCACGACCTCTCGCGCATGGCAGAGGCGGGCTACGCAGAGGCAGATCTGGACATTGCCCGCACGCTGGCCGAACGCATTTTGCCCAGCGTGCCTGTGATTGATCTGTGGAACAAGACCGATCTGGCTGCGCCCGGCGTGGACATGCAGCCGCTGGCCCCGCTGGCTGGCCGCAAGGGCAGCGAGCAAAGCCTGAGCCTGTCGGCGCGCACGGGGGAAGGGCTGGATGCCGTGCGCCAGCGCTTGCTGCAAGTGGCAGGCTGGCAGTCGGCGGCCGAAGGCTTGTACATTGCACGCGCGCGCCATGTGGAGGCCTTGCAGGCCGTGGGCGCCCACCTGGATGAGGCGCACGCCCAGCTGAACGTGCCCGGCCCGGCGCTGGACATTCTGGCCGAAGAGCTGCGCCTGTCGCAGACCGCACTGAACAGCATTACGGGTGAATTCACGTCAGACGATTTGCTGGGCGTGATCTTCAGCAGCTTCTGTATTGGCAAGTAAACGCAAGCCAAGCATAGCGGCTAACGCTTGCAAACAAAGGGTTTCGAGGTGTTTTAACTTTGAAACCCTTTTGTTTTGGGCCTTGACAGCTCACTTTACAGGATTCTGAGGCAGCAGCTGATTGTGCAGAATGCGCCGGATTTCCACGATGGCGCGGGGGTGCTCCTGCACGCTGTGGCTGAACGGCACGATCAGCTCAGAGGCTGCGCCCTCCAGGTGCGCGCTGCGGTAAGGCACGATGCCGTCACTGCTTTCATCCAGCGGTTTACCGGGCGTGTGGTTGCCAATGATGGAGTGGTAGCGCACGCGAGGGTCAATGGGCAACTGGGCCGCCAGGCGGACATAGGCATCTTCGTCGCTCAGGTTGTCGATGCTATTGGGAATGCGCAGCAGCGACTGCTTGCCAATACGGGGTGAGGCATGGGCCAGACCGCGTGTGATGTCGGCAAATTGCTCCACCATGGAAAACGGCAGCGTAATCAGGTTGGAAACCCAGCGGGCCACACGATTGTTGGCAAAGTCGGTGCCGCGGTGGGGGGCCGCAATAAAGATGGCGCTGCTGACCTGGGGCACGGCTTCAAACTCAAGGTAGGGGCGCAGCTTTTCGCCCCAGTTTTCGTCGCTGGCCGGTTCGATGCCGTAGGTGTTTGTAATGGCGCTCAGCATCTGACCCTGGGTGTTGCTGACCAGCAGGCGCGACAGCACGCCCCCCATGCTGTGGCCCACCAGCGTAATGTTTTGTGAGGCGCGTGCCGTGCCTTGCGGGTCAAAGTGCTGCAGCGTGCGCTGCAAGGCCTGACGGATGGCGTAATTGTTCAATGCCAGCGGGGCATTGGTGGGGTAGTACACCTGCCAGACCTGGTAGTTGCGGCGCAGCGTCTCGTCACCCAGCACCTCGTTGGCTACATTGATCCAGGCTTCGGGGCTGCTGGCCAGACCATGCAGCATGATGATGGTGCGCCGGTTCGGGTCGTACGGCTGCATCAGGTAGATGCTGGGCTGGGTAATGCCGTTGCTCAAGCCCACCAGCGTGCGCAGCGCCTGCGTGGAAAATCCCGAGCGCGCCAGCCACAAGCCATAGCCCGATGAAAAGTTGCCCGCCAGCGGTACGCGTGTGTTGGCCATTTCAACCTGGCGGAAGCGATAGGGGTCCAGCGCCTGCAGCTCGACTTGGTGCGTGGACAGCACTTCCTGCATGGTGTTGCCGCCAAAGCGCAGCAGTACCGTGACCGCAGGAAAGAGCGATTCTTGGAAGGGCGGCTGAGGGGGGCCTTCCAGACTGGCGCTGGCGACGAGCAGTTGCTGGGCATCTTCTGCGCTTTGAAAGACAGAGACCAGTTCTGCGCCAAAGCCATCGCGCCGGTACTGGTTGCGCAAACCGGAAAAACGCAGCGAAGTGGCAGGCACCAATTCGTTGGGCATGCCTTTGTTGGCAGGCAGCCACAGGCCGGAGAAATCGGTGGTCAGCTGCCAGTCGCCAAATTGCTCTGGAATGTTTTGCAGATCGTGCCGGCGCAGCTCAAACAGGCCGGTCACCGCTTGCTGCACGGCGTAGTTGTAATAGTCACGCACCTGCACCTGGCGATCTTCGAAGGCGCGGTCACTGGGCTTGCGCTCGGTGAAAAACAGATACGCCCAGGCGTAGCGCGCGGCCTCCAGCCACGCCTGGACTTCGGCCTGGGTGCGTGTGCCTGGCAGCGACGGTATTTTTTGAGCAGCGCGCGCCTGCAGCGTCCAAAGCTCGGCCAGTGAGGCCATGCGCTGCTCGTCATACAAGCCAGTGGCAGTGGCCAGCGTGTAGTGGCATTTGGGGACGTCTGCCATGCACGTTTTGGTGTCCAGATCCAGAACACGCAAGGCCTCCTGCGTGGCAGGACTGAGTTCGCCAGAGGTCAGTACATCACTGCGCCGCTCAGCCAGGTAGGTGGCGGGGTCTGCCGTGCGCACCGTCACGCCGGCACACCCGGTCAGCAAGGCGGACAGGAGCAGTGCAAGGAACCAGCGGGGCGAGGAAGTCGGCGTCATAGCCAGCGAGTGTAGGGCGCTGTGGTGATGTGCGCCGATGGTCTTGAGGCTTGGCCGCAAGGCAGGGCGGCCCTTGTCGCAGCCAGCGCTGGGTCGTGCTATGGGACTTGGCGAATATGGCGGGAAAAATCTGCGCTGGCGGCGGCATCGTCCAACCCTGCTGGGGGTTGCCAGTTTTGTGCGCGCTGCGTGATGTCGCTGGTGGCGCGCAGGGTTGCCAAGGGCTGCATGGACTGCAGGGCTCCGACATCGCGCAGATATTCAGGCAGATAACCCGATGCCAGCAAGCGCCAGTCGGTGGGCAGGGCCTGCCCAATGCGCCGCGCCAGCTGCCAGACAATGGTGGTGCAGTTGGCCGTCAGCGTGTGATAAAAGCGCGGCGCGTATTCCAGCTGGCTGGCCTGGTAGGCATAGGCGAGGAACAAGTCACGCATGCTGTCTTGCGGCATGTCGATGCGGTACAGGTGCACTTGCTCACCTCGCACATTGGTGCGGACAGCCAAAATATCGCGTTCGTCTGCAGCGACCAAAGCCATTTCATACTGCTTGAAAAAGCCCGCCAGTGCGTCAAATTGTTCGTGCTGCTCTTTGCGAATTTCGATGGAGAACACAACGTGCTGGCCATCAGCAAAACCAAATGACACCAGCGTGTGGGCAATGGCAGGCCCCATCCAGTACGACAGGGCCACATCCACGCTGCGAAGTTGTGTCAGGTCATAGCTGCGTGTTTCCCAGCGTGGGGTGAAGTCGGTTTCACTGCGCCACGTGAAGTTGCGCACGTTGTGCAGGTGCACCCGAGAGGGCTTGTCTTTGTCTGGCTCTACACGCACCAGCTGGGCCACATCTGCTGCCCATGCGCGGTCAGCGCGGGGCTCGATGGTGCCCCACCAGGCCAGCAGCGCCAGCACCAAAACCAGGCCACCCGCCAAGATAGGCAGGATGCGCCGCTGCAACATGCCATAACCCAACAAGATCACCCAAGCAAAGCCCCAGACCATGGCTATCGCAGCAGCCATGTTGTTGCGCTGTGGCACCTGTGCTTGCAATGCCATGTAGCCCCAGGTGGCACACAGCAACGCAAGCATGGCCACGATGACCCAGGCCACGTAGCCCAGACAGCGTCGCCACGCTGGAGTGACAGGCATCAGATTGTTGCGTGGAGGCTTGGGCATGTGGAGAGACAGATGGGGATTCTGAGCTGTTACATCCGTGAGTTTGCCGTGACAAGAGTGCGGAAGTTGTGTCTATATGTGTTTCCAGGGGGAATAGTCCTGTCCACACAGAAAGACAAAAGCCGGCACATGCCGGCTTGAACGCAATGGGGTGGCACTGCTTTAGTGGCCTTCAAAATCCACCAGTGTGAACAGAGGAAGCTTGCCAACCTCTTGCAGCAGCTTGGAGCCGCCAAGCTCGGGCAGATCCACGATGGCAGCGCCCTCCATCACGGTAGCGCCCAGTTTTTCCAGCAGTTTCTTGCCCGCCATCATGGTGCCGCCTGTGGCGATCAAGTCGTCAATCAGCAAAACCTTGTCGCCAGGCTTGACTGCGTCGGTATGCAGCTCCACGGTGGCGCTGCCATATTCCAGCTCGTAGGTTTCTTCCACGGTCGTGAACGGCAGCTTGCCTTTCTTGCGAATGGGGACAAAACCAACATTCAACTCGTAAGCGATCACGGCACCCAGAATAAAGCCGCGGGCATCCAGGCCAGCCACTACGTCGGGGCGCTTGTCAACGTCCATGTAACGATGGACAAATGCATCAATCAGAATGCGGAAAACTTTGGGGTCTTGCAGCAAGGGGGTGATGTCGCGGAACTGAACGCCAGGCGCCGGCCAATTGGAGACAGTGCGAATGTGCTGGCGAAGGTAATCGTTGACGCTGGTGGTGTACATGGAGTGTTCAGTTCAAGGTCTCTGCAGGCATGGTGGATTTGGCAGAGCGGCATCCATCAAGGGAATCAAGAGCTTCGGCATTCACGGGCATGGCCAAGCAAATGCGGGTTGTTGTGAAAAGTGTAATCAGTGGTCAGTGCTTGCGCGCATGCCGGGGTCATGCAGTCGCTTCAATGTTGAAAGGCTGACGAGCAATAAAAAGTTGATCGAGGTGTCTCCGCTTACTTCCTCTCCGATTTCTGGCGGTGCGCCAATGAAGGTCTGAGCAGGCTTTTCGTTACTTTATCGCGTGCGCCAAACAGGGGTAGACGGGCAAATTGCATGGGTTTCAAAGGCTGTTTGCATGAACTTGTCCGTGTCGCACGGCGTGGTCTTGCCGGCATCGATAAAATCAGACCATGAATACCCCCATGCAGACCACGCCCGTTCTGGGTGCTACGCAGGCGCTGGCAACTGCGCGTGAAACCCTGGCCATTGAAATTCAAGCGCTGCAAACTTTGGCACAGCGTCTGGATGACACCTTTGTGCAGGTGGCGCAGGCCATGCTGGAGACGCCCGGGCGTGTGGTGGTCATGGGGATGGGCAAGAGTGGCCATATTGGTCGAAAGATAGCAGCCACCCTGGCGTCGACCGGAACCCCCGCTTTTTTTGTGCACCCTGCCGAAGCCAGCCACGGCGACTTGGGGATGGTGACGCAAAAAGACATGGTGCTGGCGATTTCCAACAGTGGTGAAAGCCATGAGCTGACATCACTGCTGCCTGCGCTCAAACGACAGGGCGTGCGCATTGCTGCCATGACTGGCGGTTTGTCTTCCAGCTTGGCCAAGCATGCAGATTGGGTGCTCAACACCAGTGTGGAGCGTGAAGCCTGCCCTTTGAATCTGGCACCAACGGCCAGTACCACCGTGCAACTGGCGCTGGGTGATGCGATTGCGTCGGCGCTGCTGGACGCCAGGGGCTTTAAAGCCGAAGACTTTGCGCTGTCACACCCCGGCGGTTCTTTGGGCCGCAAATTGCTGACCCATGTGCGCGATGTGATGCGCAGCGGCGATGACGTGCCCCGCGTGCAGGCCAATGATGGTTTTGACCGTCTGATGCGTGAAATCAGCGCCAAGAACATGGGAGCGAGCGCGGTCGTGGATGCCGATAACCGCGTAGTTGGCATCTTTACCGACGGAGATTTGCGCCGCCGCATCGAGGACGGCACAGACTTGCGCAACGCCAAGGCCGCACAGCTGATGCACAGTCAGCCGCGGACGATTTCTTCTGATGCCCTGGCAGTAGATGCTGCGCAACTGATGGAGCAGCACGGCATTACTTCAGTGCTGGTGGTGGATGCCCAGGCACACCTGGTGGGGATGGTGCATATCCGCGACCTGATGGTTGCCAAGGTCATCTGATGCCTCAAACTCATACAACGCCCACGCAGCGATTTCCTTCAGAACTGCTGGAGCGCGCCCAGGGTATTCGTGTCGTGTTTTTCGATGTGGACGGCGTGCTGACGGATGGTGGCTTGCACTTTACTGAGCATGGTGAGAGCATCAAGCGTTTCAATACGCTCGATGGCCATGGCATCAAACTGCTGCAAAAGGCAGGCATTGTTCCTGCCGTAGTCACCGGGCGAGATTCCGCTCCATTGCGCTTGCGCCTGCAGCAGCTGGGCGTACAGCATGCGGTGTACGGAACGGAAGACAAAGTGCCTGCTGCGCAGTCCATCCTCAACGCGCTGGGACTGGACTGGAAGCAGGCAGCCGCCATGGGCGATGACTGGCCTGATTTACCCATGATGCAGCGCAGCGCGCTGGCGTGTGCACCCTGCAACGCACACGCTGAAAACCTGGCAGTGGCAGATTTTGTAACCAGTGCGATGGGCGGCCACGGAGCCGTGCGCCAGCTGTGTGACTTGCTGTTAATTGCCAATGGCCAATATGCAGGTTTGCTGGAGGCTTACCAACGATGAAAAAGTCCTTGCAGCGTCTTGGGGAGCGCGTCTCCATCTATCTGCCAGTGATGCTCATGGCGTTACTGGCAATGGGCACATGGTGGCTGGTGCGCAATGCCCCGAAACCACTGCTAGGCAATGTGGATCGGGTGGTGTCTGATGCTCCCGACTACACCATGGAGAAGTTTTCAGTCCATCAGTTTGATGGGACAGGGCGCTTGCAAAGTGTGATGACGGGCGATGAAGCCCGCCATTTTCCGAAGACAGATACCTTGGAAGTCGATGCGGTACGCACACGCAGTATTGCCCCGGATGGGGTGGTTACGCTGACTTCTGCAAAACGCGGTATCAGCAATTCCGACTCTTCAGAGGTGCAACTGGTTGGGGCGGCCAAGGTGGTGCGGCAGTTCCCGAACCAGCCCGGGCAGACGATGCAATTTTCTGGTGAGTTTTTGCATGCCTGGCCCAATGAAGAGCGGGTACAGTCACATTTGCCGGTGGTTTTGACGCGAGGAAATAATCAATTTTCTGGAGACCGCATGGACTATGACAACCTTTCTCAAGTCGTAGAGTTAAAAGGGCGTGTCAAGGGTATTATTCATCCTGCAAATAAATAAGAATAAATCCATTAATCTTGTAGGATGGATTTAACAAAAAGGCCTTGTCAGGCCTTTTTTATTTTTATCTGTTCGTATTAATCATTGCGATAGGTGCCGCCGCCATGATTAATGCTGCTGTGCCCGGTATTTTGTCGGTTGCGTGGACCGGTGCCATAGGGGCTGCGGAAACTTCCTTCATTTCTGCCGGCGTAACCGCCGCTGTTCTGGGCCTGAGAGCCTCCGCCATACCCACCGGTGCGAGGCGGTCGTGGCTCCATGGGGCGAGCTTCATTGACCAAAAGACTGCGTCCCCCCAGAGGTTGGCCGTTCATGCCTTCAATTGCGGCACTGGCTTCGCTGTCGCTGCCCATCTCGACAAAGCCAAAGCCTTTGGAGCGCCCGGTGTCACGTTCGATCATGACTTTGGTGCTGATCACTGAGCCAAATTGCGCAAAGGCTTGTTGCAAGTCCTGCTCACGCACTCCATAAGGCAAATTGCCCACATACAACTTACTACCCATTACGGACTCCTCTGCTTCAAAATAAGTGCATTATTTGAAATGTCACAGCATGGCAGCGACCAAGCACAGGCAATGCATAACCTGCCGAAATATTATTAATGGAGAGATTGAAAAATAACAACTATTTCTTTGAAAAATGAGAAACTGAAAATAAAAAAAGGAACCCGAAGGTTCCTTTTTTTATTCCAAAGCGCTGTTGAGGGCGCTAGAGGATTGGCTTAGTAACCGCCGCGGCCACCGCCGTAGCCGCCACCGCCGTTGCCACGGCCGCCGCCGAAGCCGCCGCCGTTGCCGCCACCGAAGCCACCGCTACGGGGAGGACGTGGCTCCATAGGACGGGCTTCGTTGACCACCAGGTCACGGCCGCCGTAGTTTTGGCCGTGCAGACCTTGGATGGCAGCTTGTGCTTCAGCATCGCTGCCCATTTCCACAAAGCCGAAGCCCTTGGAACGGCCAGTGTCACGCTCCATCATGACCTTAGCGCTTTGCACAGCGCCGAATTCGGAGAACGCCTGCTCGAGGTCGTTATCGCGGAAAGAGTAAGGCAGGTTGCCTACGTACAGTTTGTTGCCCATGGAGGACTCCTAGAAAAAATACTTGAAACGCGATGGAGCCCTAACCGAAAGCCAACTTATCGTGACCTACCTTAGAGACGCAAACGCACTTGCTCATGTGCTCTCGCACCCGTGAACGAGGCCATTATGATGCAAGCTTTCACGCAGACAATGGGGTTTTTGTCAAATTTGTGCTCCTATACAACAAAGCCCCGGGGTAACCCGGGCTATCCCCCCGCCAAAGATAGTTATTGCAAATCGCTACAATAGCCTCGTCCTTGGGGAGTAGTTCGTTTGGTGTGCAATGCACCAAAAGCCTGCATCAACATACTTGGCGCTCAGCGCTATGGTGCCGGCGGTTTGAAAAAGCTGAACAAGACCATTGACCATCACCGTATCCATGGCTGGACGCGGCGACGGTCAATGCGTGTTGAGTCCAGCCATATATAACAACTCCCGGTCCACATGGAAGCTTTCCTCGTCTCGACAGGCATCGTCGCCTTGGCTGAAATGGGCGACAAAACGCAGCTGCTCGCCCTGATTCTTGCCGCCCGTTTTCGAAAACCCTGGCCCATCGTTTTGGGGATCTTTACGGCAACGGTGGTCAACCACGGCTTGGCCGGAGCGGTGGGGGCCTGGGTGAACACCATGATCGGCCCCGATGTGCTGCGCTGGATTTTGGGCCTGTCCTTCATTGCAATGGCCATCTGGATGCTGATTCCCGACAAGCTGGACGATGAAGGTGTCTCGGAGCATTCGCGCTGGGGGGTGTTCGGCACCACGGTGGTGGCCTTTTTCCTGGCCGAAATGGGCGACAAAACACAAATTGCAACGGTGATGCTGGCCGCGCAGTACAACGCCTATCTGTGGGTGGTGCTGGGTACCACTTTGGGCATGATGCTGGCCAATGCTCCCGTGGTGTGGCTGGGCGACAAGCTGGTCAAGAAAGTCCCGATCCGCATGGTGCATATCATTTCCGCGGTGATTTTCCTGGTGCTTGGCGTGGTGGCTTTGCTGGCCAAAGGGGTGCCGAGTTTGGCATAATGAACTTCATGCGCTGATTTGCTTCTGCTTGCGGGCGCTTTACAAATACTGCTAAAGACGAAACCGCATCTCCAAACCCGGCCTCGTTTTTAGCGATGCCGGGTTTTTT
The DNA here is from genome assembly GCF_014836675.1 of Comamonas avium. Lineage (GTDB taxonomy): Bacteria > Pseudomonadota > Gammaproteobacteria > Burkholderiales > Burkholderiaceae_C > Comamonas > Comamonas avium. Next base: position 159,757 of record NZ_JACSQK010000002.1, on the reverse strand, counting down.
TATGTCCTTCATCGCCACACCACAATTCATGCATTTTCCGGATGCTCTGCAGCTGCAAAGCGGCAGGAGCATCCGTGACTACACCCTTGCGTATGAGACCTACGGTCAGCTCAATGCTGACAAGTCCAACGCCATCCTTGTCTGCCATGCGCTGAATGCGTCGCACCACGTTGCGGGTGTTTACGAGGGGCAGGCCAAAAGCGAAGGCTGGTGGGACAACATGATTGGCCCGGGCAAGGCGGTGGACACCAACAAGTTCTTTGTCATTGGCGTCAACAACCTGGGTTCGTGTTTTGGCTCCACCGGGCCCATGCACACCAATCCGGATTCGGGTGCCGTGTACGGTTCGAGCTTTCCGGTGCTGACGGTGGAAGACTGGGTGAATGCGCAGGCGCTGCTGCTGGAGCGTCTGGGTGTGCATCAGATGGCGGCGGTACTGGGCGGCAGTCTGGGCGGTATGCAGGCGCTGAGCTGGACGCTGCAGTACCCCGAGCGCATGCGCCATGCGGTGGTGGTGGCCAGTGCCCCCAACCTGAATGCTGAAAACATTGCCTTCAATGAAGTGGCGCGACGCGCCATCGTGACGGACCCGGACTTTCATGGCGGCGACTTTTATGCCCATAACGTGGTGCCAAAACGTGGGCTGCGCATTGCCCGCATGATCGGGCACATCACGTACCTGAGTGATGACGTGATGAACCAGAAATTTGGCCGTGCTCTGCGCGACGGCCCCGGCATCAAGTTCACCACGCAGGACATTGAATTTGAGATTGAAAGCTACCTGCGCTACCAGGGCGACAAGTTCAGCGGCTACTTTGACGCCAATACCTACCTGCTGATCACGCGGGCGCTGGACTACTTTGACCCGGCCAAGAAGTACGGCGGCAGCTTGAAAGACGCTTTGGCGCGCAGCATTGCCAAGTTCTTCCTGGTGAGCTTCACCACCGACTGGCGTTTTGCACCCAACCGCAGCCGCGAGATGGTGCAGGCCTTGCTGCAAAACGGCCGCGATGTGAGCTACGCCGAGATTGATGCACCCCATGGCCACGATGCTTTTTTGCTGGACGACCCACGTTATCTGGGTGCCATGCGCGCCTACTTTGAAGGTATTGCCAAGGAGTTCACCGCATGACCGCTACCCCTACGATGCAAGCATTGGCTCAACTGGTACCACAAGGCGCGCGCGTGCTTGACCTGGGCTGTGGTGATGGCAGCTTTCTGGAGTATCTGCAGCGCGAGCGCGGCTGTACGGGCTATGGCGTAGAGATCGATGACGCCAATGTGCTGGCGTGCGTCAAGCGTGGCATCAATGTGCTGCAGCTCAATCTGGATGAAGGGCTGGCCATTTTTGAGGACAGCAGCTTTGACATGGTGCTGCAAATCAATACCCTGCAGCACTTGCGCAATGCGGAAACCATGCTGCGTGAAACGGCGCGCGTGGGCCGCATGAGCGTGGTGAGTTTCCCCAACTTTGCACACTGGCCCAACCGCTTTTCGGTATTGCGCGGGCGCATGCCTGTGACGCGTCATCTGCCCTACCAGTGGTATGACACGCCCAACATTCGCGTGGGCACGTTCAAAGACTTTGAGGTGCTGGCGCACAAGAATCGCCTGAACGTAGTGGACGCATTTGGCTTGAAGGAAGGCCAGGTCATTCGCACTTTGGTCAACTTGCGGGCCAGTACGTCGGTTTTCTGCCTCGAACGCGGTTGACCGGCAGGGCGGGATCGTCCGCTGAACGTGAAGTTTTCATCATGCACCTATGCCCCGATTTGCTGCCAATTTGTCGCTGATGTACACCGAACTGCCCTTTCTGGCCCGCTTTGCGGCGGCTGCCAGAGATGGGTTCAGGGCGGTGGAATATCTCTTTCCCTATGCCTATCCCGCGCAGGAGCTGGCACAGGCGCTGAACCAGCACGGACTGCAGCAAGTGCTGTTCAATGCTCCGCCGGGCGGGCGTACCGTGCAGGACATGGCCCGGGCCTGGGACGGCGGCATGCGCGGCACGCTGTGTCTGGCCGGGGAGGAAGACAGTTTTCGCCTCGGGGTGTGGGAGGCGCTGCGCTATGCGCAGGTGCTGCAATGCCCACGCATCCATGTAATGAGCGGCCTGGTGCCGCCCGGTGCTGCGACGCAGGCGCTGCGCAGCACGGTGCTGGCCAATCTGCGCTGGGCTGCACAGACCGCGGCGGATGTGGGCGTGGAGGTTCTGATCGAACCCATCAACGGACGCGATATGCCGGGCTACTACCTGCAAACGCAGGACCAGGCGCACAGCCTGGTGCAAACCGTGGCGGCGCTCAATCTCAAGGTGCAGATGGATCTGTACCACTGCCAGATCATGGAAGGGGATGTGGCCACCAAGCTGCGCAAATACCTGCCTACCGGGCGTGTGGGCCATATCCAGATTGCGGGCGTGCCTGAGCGCCATGAACCCGATATGGGTGAGCTGCACTACCCGTACCTGTTCGATGTGATCGATACCCTGGGCTATGCCGGCTGGGTGGGGTGCGAGTACCGCCCGCGCAATGGCACCAGCCAAGGGCTGGGCTGGATGGCCCGCTGAGTGTGAACGTTGAGCTTTGGGGCGTGCTGTGCGCCCATGAATTCATTAAAAAGAGCACTCAACGCTTGATGGGTATGGTTTTCAAATACTTTTGATGCTCAAAACCATTGCTGATAAGCGATGACAGCTCTCTTTTTTTTGGGCTGTGGCTACTTGAGCCAGCCGCGCTTGCGGAAATAGATCATGGGACCCAGCGCGCTGGCCACCATCAGGATGATCACATACACGTAGCCGTACTCCCATTCCAGCTCAGGCATGACTCGAAAATTCATGCCGTAAACGCTGGCAATCAGCGTCGGTGGCAGCAAGGCCACGCTGGCCACCGAGAAAATCTTGATGATCTTGTTCTGGTTGATGTTCAGAAAACCGACGGTGGCGTCCATCAAGAAGTTGATCTTGTCGAACAGGAACTGCGTGTGGCTGTCCAGCGATTCAATGTCGCGCAGAATCTGGCGCGCATCTTCAAACTGCTCGGCGTTGAGCATTTTGCTGCGCATCATGAAGCTGACGGCGCGGCGCGTGTCCAGCATGTTGCGGCGGATGCGGCCGTTCAAGTCTTCCTGGCGGGCAATGTCAGACAGCACGGTCTGCGCATCGCTGTCGGTTACGCTGCCTTCCAGCACTTGGGCGCTGACCTTTTTCAGGTCGTCGTAAATGCCTTCCAGCGTATCGGCGGAGTACTCGGCGTCGGCATCAAATAGCTTGAGCAGCACTTCCTTGGCTTCTTCAATCAGGCCGGGAGCGCGGCGTGCGCGCAGGCGCAGCAGGCGGAAAACGGGAATGTCTTCTTCGTGGATGGAAAACAGCACGCCGCAGGAGTTGAGCTCGGTGTTGTGCTGGTTCAGGATAAACGCCACGCGCACGCTGCGCGGGTCATCTTCGTCGTCCACCAGAAAGTCGCTGCGAATGTGCAGCTCGCCGTTGTCTTCTTCGTAGAAGCGGGCCGACTCTTCAATGTCTTCGTCGGTGGCGTCTTCCGGAATGGACAGGCCGTAGTGCTGCTTGATCCAGCGTTTTTCTTCCAGCGTGGGCGACTCCAGATCCACCCAGATGGGCTGGAACTGCGTGAGTTCTTCCAGTGATTCGATTTCTTCCTGAACCAAACGGCCGTTGGACAGCGAGAAGATGTTGAGCATACGGCTCTCCCAAATGTTGTTGTGGCTTTAGCAGGGGGATGGTTGGGTGCGCTTCCCATCCTTTCACCTGCAGCACAAGGCCCGGGAGAGAGGAGGGAAGCTACCGACTAGGGTAGGTTTCCACAGAGATATCTCGAGAAGATGACAAGCCCGCAATTATGCCGGGCATGCGCCAGCTGTGCATGCGTCGTACTTGGCGGGAGGGGCAATTAAGCGGCTGGGGGAGGGTGCAGCGCATGGGCGCGGCACAAGTCGGCCCAGGCTGCAGGTTTGGCGTGCGGAGAACGCAGTAAATAGGCCGGGTCATAGCTGACCACGGCGGGGGTGTGGTGAATCTGGTGCACCTGGGCACGCAAGCGGCCCAGTGCCTCCTGGCTGCCGAGCACCGCACGGGCAGTGTGCATGCCCAGTACCAGCACGCGCGCAGGGCGTGTTTGCCGCACGCAGGTTTGCAAGCACGGTGTCAGGGGCTGCCAGTCGACAGGTGCTGCCGGCAGGCTGGCCACTGGCACATCGTCTTGCCCGGGGCGCTGAACGCTGGCAATCCAGACATGCCGGCTGTGGTGCAGGCGCAGGGCGCGCAGCATGTTGTTGAGCAGTTTGCCGGTGTCGCCCTCCAGCGGTGTGGCTGGGTTGGCGCACTCCCAGATGACCAGCCAGGCATTGTCGGCACTGCCGCCTGTGGCCTGCGGGTAGGCCTGCACAGCGGGCGACATGCGCCATTCAGCGCACGGAGTCGCTTCAGGGGCGGGCGCTGGGGCGGCTGCAGGGGCTGCAGTGTGTGTGGTGGTTGTGGTGGGTGTCGCTTTCGGTGCAGTCACTGCAACTGCAGCGGCTGGCGCCCCGACATCAGGGGCGGGCACGGCGGGGGCCAGCACAGGTGCAGGCGAGGTCTCTACAGCCGTTGCGGCTACCGCTGGGCGCTGCGCGGCGGCCATGGTCACCACCGCAGGGGCGGTGGCGGCAGGTTTGGGCAGCCAGACGGTAATGCCCATTTCCTGCAGCATGGCGCGTTGGCGAGTGTCGAGGGTCAGGGCCATAGGGGAAGATTCATCAAGATGGCAGTCTCACGTTCGCCATGGTGCACCGGATAGTACTTCTTACGGGCGCCGACCTGGGTAAAGCCATAGCGTTCATAGAGGTGGCGGGCGCGGGTGTTGCTCTCGCGCACTTCCAGCCACAGCCACTGTGCATGGGCCGTATGACGGCTCCAGTGGGCCAGGGCGTCAAGCAGCTCATGGGCCAAGCCTTGGCCCTGGTGGATGGGTGACACCGTGATGTTGAGCAAATGCACTTCGTCGAGGATTTGCATGGCGATGAAATAGCCCAGTACTTCGTCACCCTGCATCAGCACGCGGGCGTGGTAGCCGCTGCGCAGTGCATCGGTAAAGTTGCCTGGTGACCAGGGGTGACTGAAAGCCACATTCTCAATAGCCAGCACGGTCTCCAGCAGCGCATCGGTCAGCGCAACCAACTGGTGGCCCGCAGCGACGGGCGGCAGCACCGTGCTGGGCACGAGGGTGGCGGCGGTAGAAGGCAATGGAGCGTGGCTGTGCATCATGCTTGGGTAGAAGCTTCCGCAGCTTGGCGTTCTGCCTCGCGTTCTGCGGTGGTTTTTGCCACCTTATCGCGGATGTACAGCGGCAGCGCGTAGGAAGCATCGACCAAGTGACCGTCGGCAATCATCCGAGGTGCCATGCGCAGCAGTGCGGTGGCCGTGGGCAGTGCGTGCAGATGCTGCGCAGCGGGTGCCAGACGGTCTGGATAGGCGGCGTGGGCATTGCCAGCAACGGCCATGCCCGCAGGGATTTGCAAGGCCTGCGGCGCGCACAGACCGAGCTCGTGCGTGGCTTGCCAGCAGCCATCCACCCAGTGGTAACCGGCATGGTAGACCTCTGACATGCGGGCATCCAGCACCGCCATCACGTGGGTGACGCCGTGCTGGTGGCGTGCTTCTTCTGCCACGGCCAGCAAGGTGTCAATGGGCAGCAGGGGCAGGTCTGCGCCCATGGCCAGCCCCTGGGCAATGGCACATGAGGTGCGCAGGCCAGTGAAAGAACCGGGGCCACGACCAAAGACGATGGCCGTGAGGTCAGAGAACTTCAAGTCCAGAGCTTGCAGACCTTGCTGAATGCTGGGAATCAAGGTGGCCGAAGAGTTGGCTCCGCCTGCCGCCTGGTGTTGCCACAGCTGATCGCCACGCTGAATGGCGATGAACAAGGTGTCGGTGCTGGTGTCAAAGGCAAGCAAATTCATGGGGCAGGCTGCAAAAAAGGCCGGGCGCACCAAGGCGCCAAAGCCTTCAATTATCGGTGGCAGCGCCTGGCTGTGTGCAGGGGCGCTGCCAAAACCGCGCAGGCCGCCCCTACACTTGGCAGCTATGTCTCAAACCCTGTTGTGGCGCAGCCTGCGCCTGTGTATGGCCGCAGCGGCGCTGGCCAGTGCTGGTGGTGTGCTGGCCCAGTCGCTGCCCGCCCCGGTCGAAGCCGCCTTGGCGCGCGCCCAGATTCCCCGCGAATCCGTGTCTTTCTACGTCGCTCCAGTGGAGGGGCGCAAGCCCGTGCGCATGGCATGGCAGGCGGCAACGCCGATGAATCCAGCCTCTGTGATGAAGCTGGTCACCACCTACGCTGCGCTGGAGCAGTTGGGCCCCACATACGTGTGGCGCACGCCGGTGTACCTGGATGGGGTGGTGGACAAAGGGGCTTTTCGGGGCACGGTGTACATCAAGGGCGCAGGGGACCCCAAGCTGGTGTCCGAGCGCCTGTGGCTGATGCTGGGCCGCTTGCAGGGCATGGGCGTGAAAGTGATTGTGGGCGACATCGTCATTGATCGCACCGCCTTTCAGGTCAATGGGCACGACCCCGCAGCGTTTGATGGTGAGCCATTTCGCCCCTACAACGCAGGGCCCGATGCGTTGCTGGTGAACTACAAAACACAGGTGCTGGGGTTCATTCCAGACCTGGCTGCTGGGGTGGCCCGCATTCACTATGAATTGCCCATGGGGCAACTTCAGTCACCCGCCAGCGTGCTGCTGGCACCGCAAGGTACGGCATGTGGGGACTGGCGCACGCAGCTGCAAGCCGACTGGAGTGACCCGCAGCGCATTCAGCTGGGCGGGCGTTACCCGGCCAGCTGTGGCGACAAGAACTGGCCCGTTGCGCTGCCGGACCCCCACAGTTTTGCGCTCAAAGCCGTTGAAGGCATGTGGCGCAACATGGGCGGGCAAATCACGGGCAGCGTGCGCGACGGGGTTGTGCCACCGGGTCTCAAGCCCGCGTGGGAGAACCAGTCTCCAGCGCTGGCCGAGGTGGTGCGCGATATCAACAAGTTCAGCAACAACGTCATGACACAGCAGGTGCTGCTGACGATGGGCAAGGAACGGCTGGGCAGCGGCAGCTTTGAAGCGGGGCGTACGGCGCTGTCACAGTGGTGGCAAATGCGCTGGCCGGTGGCCGACATGCCGGTAGTGGAAAACGGTGCAGGTCTGAGCCGCAGTGCCCGTATCAGTGCGCAGGCGCTGGGGCGCATGCTGCAAGCGGCATGGGCATCGTCGGTGATGCCGGAGTTTGTCTCCTCGATGCCGATTTCCGGCATGGACGGCACCTTGCGCCGCAGCAAAGCCAGTGCCAATGCGCACCTGAAAACCGGCTCACTGCGCGACACCAATGCGCTGGGGGGCTACGTCTTGGGCAACAGCGGTCAGCGCTATGTGCTGGTGGCCATGGTGAACCACGCCAATGCGGGCGCTGCGCGGCCCGTGATGGATGCGCTGGTGGACTGGGTGGCGCAAGACTGAGTATTCACCCCCTGAGGCGCTGCGCGACTTCCCCTCTCTACGCGCTTTGCGCGGGAAGGGGACGCCACCTTCGCTGCGGGGCGGCCCTTGCTCGGCGTCTGTGGGTTGGAGTGTGCCAGTTGCTAGGCGCAGGGCTAACCCGCCGCCGCTGCGCGCTGCAGGCGGTCGCGCACGCCTTCCCAGTCGCTGGTCTCGGGTGGGGTTTCAATCCAGATGAGCTGGATGCCCATTTCGTCAAAGTCGCGCAGCGTGCCAAACAGTTCACGCGCGGCTGCCAGTGCTTGCTGGGGCATGGCCCGCAGGTGCACACCTTGGGAGGCGGATGTGAGCGCACTGCGGTGGTAGACCGCAATGCGCGTGCCGTCTGCACCCAGCAGGTCGAGGGCCGACTGCAGTTGCTTGGCGGGCATTAAACGCACTTTGGCGTTCGGAGCGTAGTGGGCCAAAAGGGTGCCGGAGGCCCGTGGGGTATTCGCTTGCAGCTCTTCTTTGGAGAGTGGTCTCTGGCCGCAGACACGCGCAATATCCTCCCGCGTGATGGCTCCGGGGCGCAGCAGCACGGGTACACCGCGTGTGCAGTCGACGATGGTCGATTCAATGCCCACCTCGCAGGCACCGCCATCCAGCACCAGCAAGTCATCCCCAAATTCTGTGGCGACATGCTGTGCGGTGGTAGGGCTGACGCGGCCAAACTTGTTGGCGCTGGGGGCCGAGACGCCCCACACGGGTGGGGTCAGCACCTGGCATGCACGCAGCACCGCATGTGCCACGGGGTGTGAGGGACAGCGCAGGCCCACGCTGTCTTGTCCGCCGGTCGATGCCTTGGCGGCATGCGGCAGGCGCGGCAGGATCAGGGTGAGCGGGCCGGGCCAGAACGCCTCGATGAGTTGCTGCGCAAACAGCGGCACTGCTTTGGCGTAGTGCGTGATGGCCTGGGCATCGGCCACATGCACGATGAGTGGGTGGTTGGCAGGGCGCCCTTTGGCCGTAAAGATCTGGGCTACGGCGCTGTCGTTGTCTGCATCGGCCGCCAGACCGTAAACCGTTTCCGTGGGCAGGCCCAGCAGCTCACCGCGCTGCAGGGCAGCAGCAGCGGCGTGCACCGAGGCGTCCAGCGTTCCATCCAAAATCACGTGCGGTCCTCTTAAAACGCGGCAATGCCGAGAATGCCGGCAGCTTTAAGTGCCGTGGCGCGCACCTGCTCGGGCGTGGCGGCGGTGATGTTCAAGTGCCCCATCTTGCGGGCGCGCTTGGCATCGACCTTGCCGTACAGGTGCAGGTGGCAGCCGGGCAGGGCCAAAATCTGATCCCATGCCGGTGCTTGGGCCGTGTCGCTGTCCTTGAACCACAGATCACCCAGCAGGTTGAGCATGATGGTGGCGCTGTGCTGGCGCGGCTGCACCAGCGGCAGGTTGGTCATGCTGCGCACCTGCAATTCAAACTGCGAGACATCCATGGCGTTCTGGCTGTAGTGACCGCTGTTGTGTGGGCGCGGAGCAATTTCGTTGACCACCAGCTGACCGTTGTCCAGCACGAAGAACTCCACGCACAGCACACCGACATAGTCCAGGCCGATGGCGACCGATTTCGCAGCGGTAATCGCTTGCTCTACCTGTGTGGCAGGCAGGTTGCCCTCATACACCTCGGTCACAGCCAGAATGCCGTCGCGGTGCAGGTTGCGCTGCACGGGCAGGTTCACGATGGTGCCGTCACGGCCACGCGCCACGATGACAGAGCATTCGTGGGCCAGGGGCAGCATTTTTTCCAGCACACAGGCCACGCGGCCCAGCTCTTGCCAGCCAGCCACCAGTTCAGCGCGGGTTTTGACGCGAATCTGGCCCTTGCCGTCATAGCCCATGCGGGCTGTTTTCAAGATGCCGGGCAGCAGCGCATCGTTCACGGCGGCCAGTTGCTCGGGCGACTCGATCACGGCGTAGGGCGCGCAGGGCACGCCGCACTTCACAAAATGGGCTTTTTCAGCAGCACGGTCCTGGGCGATGGCCACCGATGCACCGGCGGGCGACACGGGCAGGCTGGCCGCCAGCTGGTTGAGCGCACCCGCAGGTACGTTTTCAAACTCGGTGGTGACGGCTGCGCACAGTTGCGCCAGCTCGGTCAGGCCCTGCGGGTCTTCATAAGCTGTGCGCACGTGGTGGTGGCTGACCAGCCCTGCAGGGCTGGTGGCGTCCTGATCCAGTACGGCGGTGAAATAGCCCATGGCTTGCGCGGCATGCGCAAACATGCGGCCCAGCTGGCCGCCACCCAGTACGCCCAAAGTGGCACCGGGCAGGATCACCTTGTGGGTGTCGACAGGGGCGTTCATACGGCGACGGGGGGCAAAGTCATGGCGCGGGCTGCGGCTGTTTGCTCGGCGCGAAAGGCCTCCAGCTTGGCGCGCAGTGCGGGGTCTTCATTGGCCAGCAGGGCAACGGCAAACAAGGCAGCGTTGGCAGCACCTGCAGCACCAATGGCGAAAGTGGCCACAGGCACGCCCTTGGGCATTTGCACGATGGAGTGCAGTGAATCCACGCCTTGCAGGTGGCGGCTGGCCACGGGCACACCCAGCACGGGCACGGGGGTCTTGGCGGCAATCATGCCGGGCAGGTGGGCTGCGCCGCCAGCCCCAGCAATGATGGCTTTGAGGCCACGGCCCGCAGCGGCCTCTGCGTAGCGGAACATGTCGTCAGGCATGCGGTGGGCCGAAACCACTTGCGCTTCGTGGGCGATACCGAATTGCTGAAGGATGGCAACTGCGTGCTGCATGGTGTCCCAGTCGCTGCTGGAACCCATGACCACACCGATCTGGATGGAGTTCATGTTCTCTCTCGAGGGCGCTTGCGGCCCGGCCTAGTGGAAGCTGCGATTTTACGGGTAAGCCCCAGACACACAGGGTTGCGGGGTCGTCTGCCCCTGCGCGGGCTTGAAATCTGGTGCCCGGCGCTTATCTCTGTAGCTGGCTGGCACGAATGTGCACTTGAATTGCTAGAGAATGACGCGTTGTACGCCTGCAAGGCGCTGATCAATGGCTTGCGCAGTGTGCGCACTGCACTGGGATGGATACATGATTGATATCACCGTAGAGAATTTTGAATCTGAGGTGGTTGCCGCCTCCATGGCAACGCCCGTGCTGGTCGATTTCTGGGCCACCTGGTGCGGCCCCTGCAAAACGCTGGTGCCCACGCTGGAAAAGCTGGAGGCTGCCTACGCAGGCCGCTTCAAGCTGGCCAAGGTGGATGTGGACGCCAACCAGCAAATTGCCGGCATGTTCGGTATTCGCAGCGTGCCCACCTGCGTGCTGATGGTGGGTGGCAAGCCGGTGGATGGTTTCATGGGGGCACAGACTGAAGGTCAGGTGCGTGAATTTCTGGACAAGCACCTGCCTTCTGAGGGCGAGCTGATGGCCGAGTCCGAGGTGGACGAGGCCCAGCAACTGATCGAATCGGGCGACACCCAGGCTGCCCTGCAAAAGCTGGCCGATGCACTGACCGCTGACCCCAGCAACGATGATGCGCGCTTTGACTATGTGCGCCTGCTGATTGCCAGTGGCGACTACGAGCAGGCCGCGTCCTTGCTGCACGAGCCGCTCAAGCGCATTCCCAAGCCACTGCAGTTTGAAGCCCTGCAGCACTGGCTGCAGTGCATGCTGTTTGTGCAGCAAGACGAGCGCGGCAACTGGGAGCTGGCGCAGTTTGATGCCGCCATTGCGCAAAACAAGCGCGACTTTGACACCCGTTTTGCTAAGGCGCAGGTGCTGGCGGCAGAAGGCCAGTGGACGGCAGCCATGGACGAGCTGCTGGAGATCATCATGCGCGACAAGGAATGGAACGGACAGGCTGCGCGCAAGCTGTTTGTTGGCATTTTGGAACTGCTGGCTCCGGCCAAGCCCAAAAAGCCCGATGCCGTACCCGGCAAGACAGCCGGTGGCATTGAACTGCTGGGCAAGAACACTGCCGAGCAAGACCAGGCCACGGCGCTGGTCAACAGCTACCGACGCAAATTGAGCATGGCGCTGAACTGACGCCGTAGCTGCCAGACGCGCAGCCTGCACTTGGCAGAGCAGAGTTTCTGCGCACAACGCAAAGGCCACCTTCAAGGTGGCCTTTTTGCCTTTCTGATCAGTGTGTATGCCCGCGTATCAGCGCGCTTTGGCTGTTTGTTCAGTGCGGCCCAGTACCAAAGCCCAGCGTTGCTGCTCATGCTGCACCAGCTGTGCAAAGTCTTGCGGGCGTTCGGGTGCCTGGGCCTGCAATGCGGCATAGCGCTGCAGCACCGCAGGCTGGGCCTGCACTTGCACAATGGCGGCCTGCAGCTGGGCCACGATGGCCTCGGGTGTGCCAGCAGGTGCCATGAAGCCGCTCCATGGCACGACCGTGGCATCGCTCAGGCCCTGCTCGCTCAGCGTGGGCACTTGGGCCAGTGCCGCCAGGCGTGTGGGTGCCGCCACAGCCAGGGCGCGCAGCTTGCCACTTTGGATGTGCGGCAAGGCGAGCGTTGCGGTCAGCGGGGCGATATGCAGCTGGCCATTGATCAGATCGGTAATGAACGGTGGCTGGCCCTGGTAGTTGATCTGCGTGAGCTGTATGCCCGCAGCGGCAGCCAGTCGCTCCACCCCCAGGTGGTTGGAGCTGCCTTGCCCCGGGTTGGCAACGTTGAAGGCCCCGGGCTGCTGGCGAGCCTGTGCAAGAAAGTCGTGCAGTGTGTGCCAGGGGGCGGAGGCTGGCACCACCCACACATTGGGCGTGCTGCCGATGCTGGCCACGGGGACAAAGTCGCTGGTGCGGTAACGGGTGCTGCTGTCGGTCAATGGGTTGATGACCGTGAACATGGAGCCGATCAGCAGCGTGTAACCGTCGGGCGTGGCCTGGTGCACCGCATGGGCACCCAGGTTGCCATTGGCGCCGGGGCGGTTTTCTACGATGACCGGCTGGCCCCAGCGCTGGGCCAGTGCATCGGTGACTGCGCGGGCTGTGACATCAATCACACCGCCTGCAGGGTAGGGCACGATCACTTTCAGGGGACGTGCGGGATAGGTGGCCGCTTGCTTGGCCTGGGCGGACAGAGGCAGGCCCAGGCCTGCAGTGGTGAAAGCCGTGCTGGCCGCTATGGCGCTGTGCAGCCAGCTGCGCCGCGACAGTGTGCGCTGGGCACTTGGGGCAAAGAGTGGGGAGGGCATGTCAACGGGCTCCTCAGAAAGCAGCACCGGGGGCCAGAATGCCGGCATAGCTGGAGCGCGACTGCACGCCCCAGTGGCCGTTGTGCAAGGTCACTACATACAGCGCCTGGTAGGACTGCTGGGCGCGATGGTGCGTGTCGTAGCGGGTGAACTGCAGCGCAAAGTGCACCTTGGTGGCGTCTGCCTGCACTGGGCGGATGAAGTCCCAGCGGCTGTAGGCCCAGCCGGTTGCAGACAGCGGGGCCAGGTCATTGCTGGCGGCATAGTCGAGTGCGTTGTCCCAGACGGTCACTTGCTCTCCCGCAAAGCGCACATGCGGGTAGTTCATGACCTGGGCCCATGCATGGGCGTCACGGGCGTTGAAGGTGCGCAGAAAGTCCTGCAGCACCTGCAGGCCTGCGTGAACGGCAGCCTGTGCTTCAGGGGCTGTAATGCCCTGGCTGGCCAGCAGCAGAGACAGGGTGTCAGGAGTGGGCAACGGGGCATCGCGGTCGGTCATCAGGCGCTTCTTTCGGCTGGCAATATCAATGAATGCCACTGTAAGAAGCCACTGTGTTTTCTAAAACGAATGATTTTTTGTTTGCTCATGAGGCAAACATCTGAGCGTTGAGTGCGCCACTGCATGGTTTTTCTGAGCCGAAGGGTGAAGGAGCCCTTGCGGCACCGTTTTCATGGCCGCTATGCTCTGCAGCCAACAAAGGGGGCAGGCATGGCGACAGTGTTGCAGCAGGTGCAGGGGGTGTTGTGGATGTGGGTGGTGCTGGCCGCTGGCGTGGCGCTGCTGGCCGGGGTGCTGCGTTCACCCCGGTTCAAGGGCTGGTGGGGCGAGCGCAAGGTGCAGCAATGGCTGGCACGAGATCTGAACCCGCTGCACTACCACTGCGTGCACAACGTCACCCTGCGGCTGGCCGATGGAAAAACTACCCAGATTGACCATGTGGTGGTGTCGCCGTACGGCCTGTTTGTGCTGGAGACCAAGCACATGCAGGGCTGGATTTTTGGCTCAGAAAAACAAAAGAAATGGACGCAATCCATTTACAGGCACCGCACCGCTTTTCAAAACCCGTTGCACCAGAACTGGCTCCACATCAAGGCTTTGCAGCAGGTGCTGCAGGTGCCGCTGCAGAACCTGCACTCGGTGGTGGTGTTTACGGGCCATAGCCACTTCAAGACCGAGATGCCCGCGTGTGTCACGCAAGGGCGCGATTGCGTGGCTTTTATTCAAGCCCATACCGAGGTGGTCTGGACCGAGCAGGAGGTCGCGCAGTGGCGGCAAGCCCTGTCACAAAAAAGGCTGCAGGCCACACGTGCCACGCACCGTGCGCACGTAGAAAATGTGCGTGCACGCCATGCTGCGCCGCGGCCCAAGGTGCCAAGCCGCAAGATGGCTGGCGCTGCGGTTTCTGCGCCTGTACCCGTTGCTGCACCCATCGCACTGCGCAGTACCGAACCCGAGCTGTGCACGGAGGCCGTGCTGCGCACCGAGCCGGTCGCTGAAGGCGCATCGCGCTATTTCTGGCGCTGTGCGCGGTTTCCGCACTGCCGGTTCATGCGCGCAGAATTGCCGGAGGTGGTATGAAAAAGAGAGCTGATAGCGTAATAAATACAGTCACTTCGGCATTAAAAGATGCTGAAATGCTTATTTGGTAAGCGTTAACCGCTCTCTTTTATTTGAGGCTGGAGAGTAAATCCTGCGTATGCGGCGTAGGCTCTGGCACGCTGTAGATGCTGGGGTCGGCCTGAATCAGGCTGACATCAAAGCGCTGCCCCGCCAGATAGTCGCGCACCGATTGCAGCACCACGGGGCTGCGGTGCAGGTGGGCGCTGGCGTGCAGCTCTTCCAGCGAAAGCCATACGGTGCGCACGATGCCTTCATCGAGCTTGCGGTGCACGTGGTACATGCCCAGCTCACCGGTGAATGCAAAGCGCATGTAGGTGATGTCAGAGCCGGTGCGGGTGCGGATGAACCGGTTCATGTAGATGCCGACCAGCGCCGTGGGGGTGAAGCTGTGGGCCGTCTCTTCCAGTACTTCGCGCACGCAGGCCTGCACAGGGGTTTCGGCAGGATCCAGGTGGCCGGCGGGGGTATTGAGGCGCAGGCCATCGGCCGTGTGCTCTTCCACCAGCAAAAAACGCTGATCACGCTCGATCACGGCCGAGACCGTGACATTGGGTTTCCATCGGTTTGGCATGCGCGCATTATGGCGATGCCATTTGCGGCGCCTGTCAGTCAATCGCGCAACTGTCAGAAATTAGAGCGTTGCCGTCATGTACAGAGCACCGTCACCATAGGTTTTAAGGTGCATGAACTGTTGCTCATCCATCACGGGGCATACAGAAAAGCCTTGACGTTCCCAATAAGCCTGTGAACCCTGCACCGATACCAGCGCAGCGTGCTGCAGGCGGCGCTGGCGTGCGCGTGCAAACAGGTGCTGCACCAGATGGCGTGCCACGCCTTGGCCCGCCAGTTGCGGCAGTACCGACATGTCGTGCAGGTACAGCACCTGCGTGGCAGTGGCAGGGGGCGTGAAAGCACCGTCCAAAGGCGTGATCTTTCCGGGGCTGGACCAGTAGGCCGCCAGGTAGGCGCTCAAGGTCTGCTCACCAGTGCGCACCACGCCAATGGAGCACTGGTGCGGGCAGGCCAGGCGCTGGGCAAAGACAGCGCGGCTTTCAAGAAAATCATCGCCATAGCAAATGGTTTGCACGTGCAGCAGGCTATCAACATCGTGTGCGTCCAAAGGGCGCACCGTCCAGGCAGAAGGCAGGGCAGACACAGTCATGCCCTGCATTATCCAAGGCAGTCGGCAGTCACGGGTTCTGGCGCTTCATCTTTCCAGCGCTGGCGGATGGTTTCCAGCTGCTCGCGCAGGGACAGGAAGACGGGAACCAGATCAGGGTCAAAGTGCAGGCCCGCCTGGCTCTGGATGTGTGCCATGGCGCTGTCGACCGACCATGCGCGCTTGTAGGGGCGCACGGAGGTCAGGGCATCAAAGACATCGGCAATGGCCACAATGCGCGCTGCCAGCGGTATGGCGTTGCCGCGCAGGCCTGCCGGGTAGCCCGAGCCATCCCACTTTTCATGGTGGGTCAGGGCGATGCTGCGCGCCAGTTGCAGAATGCCGTTGTCGTCTTCGCCCAGAATTTCAGCACCAATGGCCGGGTGCTGGCGCATGATCTGCCACTCGCTGTCGGTCAGGGGGCCGGGTTTGAGCAGCACCGCATCAGGAATGCCAATCTTGCCCACATCGTGCATGGGTGCAGCGTGCAGCAGCTCGTCGGCCCATTCCGGGCTGCAGCCAATGGCCAGCGCCAAGGCATGCGAGAAGTGGCTCATGCGCAGCACATGCATGCCGGTTTCGTTGTCTTTGTATTCGGCAGCACGGCCCAGGCGCTGCACGATGTGCAGCCGTGACTGGCGCAGGGCTTCGGTTCTGACCAGCGACAGGTGCGTGCGCACACGTGCCAGAACGATGGGTGCACGCACTGGCTTGACGATGTAGTCCACGCCGCCGGCATCAAAGCCTTCGGCTTCATCGCCCATATCGGACAGGGCCGAGACAAAAATCACCGGAATATTCTGCGTCTGCGCGCTGGCCTTGAGCTGGCGGCAGACTTCATAGCCGCTGAGCGTGGGCATCATGATGTCCAGCAAGATCAGGTCGGGCTTTTGCTGCTGCACCAGTTGCAGGGCCTTGGCGCCATCGGTGGCAAATTGCAGGCGGTAGGAGGTGCCCAGAATCTGGCGCAGCACATGCAAATTGGTGGGTTCATCATCGACCAGCAGCAGGCGGGGCCTGCGGTCTTCATGGCTGGGCAGCATCGGCCGTGTTCCTGAGGTGGTGGGGTGTGGGGGGCAGCGATTGCGCCAGTGCACGCACACAGTGCAAGGCATGGTCCAGATCAAAAATATCTAACGCAGCTTGCAGCGCTGCGGTGTCTGCACTGGGCAGCAGCAGGCATAAATGCTGCAGCGCCTGGCCATCGATTTCGCCGGCCTGCAAGGCACAGGCGATGCGCTCAAGTGCCTCACCCATTTGCGCGCGGGCAGGGGCCGAAAGGGCCGAAAGGGCCGAAAGGGCCGTCAGGCAAGCAGGCGCAGCGCTGCTGTGTGCTGAAGCAGCGGGCTCTGTGGCGCGCAGCAAGGCTTCCACATGCGCCAGTGCGGCAACCAGATTGGGCAGCTGTTTTTCGAAAGCCGCCGTGTCGCTGTTGCGGCTGTCGTGTTCCATCTGCTCGAGCACGGCGTGCAACTGCAGCAATGCCAGATTGCCAGAAGCGCCGCGCATGCGGTGAATGATGGCGGCAACCGTTGTCCAGTCGCCATCCTGCGAGAGGCTGTGCAGCTCTGGCACACGGTTTTGCTGCTCTGCCATGAAGCGTGCCCATGCTGCGCGCAAGGGGCCGGGGCCGCCCCACAGTTGCAGTCCGCTGCGCCAGTCTGCCACCGTGCCATCCATGGGGTGGTGCGTGTGCACAGGCGCCTGGGCTGTGGTGGCTGTGTCGCTGCGCGGGTCTGTGCGGGCGTGCAGCACACGCGCAATTTCCTGCATGAGTTTGTGCGGCTCCAGCGGCTTGGCCGCAAAGCCATTCATGCCCGCTTCATCGGAGGCGCGGCGGTCTTGCTCCAAAACGCTGGCAGACAGCGCAATGATGGGGATGGCGGTGTGCGCGTGTGCAGTTTCCCAGGTGCGGATGGTGCGTGAAGCTTCCAGCCCATCCATGTGGGGCATCTGCAAGTCCATCAAGATGAGGTCAAACACTTGCGTCTGGCGCAGCTGTACGGCTTGCAGGCCGTTGTGCGCAAGGTCCACCGTGTGACCGTAGCGGCGCATGACCACCTGCAGCAACTCCAGGTTTTGCGGCACATCGTCCACACACAGAATGTGCAGCGCAGGCAATGGCGCAATGCTGGCGGGCACCATGCTTTGGGGCGCTTCCCCGACTAGCAACGGCAGGCGGACATGAAATTGCGTGCCTTCACCCACGCGGCTGTGTATGCCGATGTCGCCTCCCATCAATTGGGCCAGCTGGCGGGAGATGGTGGTGCCCAGCCCGGTGCCGCCATAGCGGCGGGTGGTGGAGGCGTCGGCTTGCGCGAAAGGGGCAAAAATGTGCTCCAGCTTGTCTTGTGCAATGCCAATGCCCGTGTCCTGAATGTGCAGGTGCAGCAATCCTTGGTCGTAAGCCACATCCAGGCGCACATGGCCGTGCTCGGTGAACTTGACGGCATTACCCATCAGGTTGGTCACGATCTGCTGAATCCGCAGGGCATCGCCACGCAGATAGCGGGGCACGTCAGAGCGAATGTCCAGCTGCAGCTGCAAGCCTTTCTTTTCGGCCTCAATGCGCTGGGCACCCACCACCAGGTTGCACATGTCGGCGACAGAGAAATCATCGAGCTCTATCTGCACGGCGCCCTTGTCCAGCTTGGCGGTATCCAGAATGTCGTTGAGCAGGCGCAGCATGGAGCGAGCAGAGCGGTACACCGTCTCCACATAGCGCTCTTGGGTGGGGCGCAGGGGGGTGTCCAGCAAGGCTTCCGAGAACCCGATGATGGCATTCATGGGGGTGCGAATTTCGTGGCTCATATTGGCCAAAAAGGTGCTGCGGGCGGCGGCGGCTGCCTCGGCTTTTTCCTTGGCTTGCAGCAGCTCCTGGGCCAGCGTGCGGCTGGCGGTGATGTCTGTGAGCAACTGGGTGATGCGCAGCGGCTTGCCACTGGCATCCAGCAAGGGGCTGAATGTCGTCTGTACCCACAGCAAGCTGCCGTCCTTGCTGCGTGCCTGGCACTCTAAGCTGACATGTTCGCCACGCTGCAGGGCCAGCCAGATGTCCGCGTCTTGCGCCTGCACCTGCGGCGAGTCGACACAGAACATGCTGAAGTGCTCGCCCTGTACATCATCGAGCGTGTAGCCAAAGAGTTGGAGAAAGTTGGGGTTGGCGGTCAGGACGTAGCCATCCAGGCTGTAGTCAATGACGGCCACGGCCCGGTTGATGGCGGCGACCGTGCCTTCGAACTCTGCGTTGCGCGCCTTGGTCTCGGTGTGGTCGATCAGTACCCCGTCAATCCAGCGCGCCTGGCCCTGGTCGTCATAGACACAGCGACCGCTTTCGGTCACCCAGCGCAGACTGCCGTCGCGGTGGCGCAGCCTGTATTCGTGGGAGTAGGCCACGCCGGATTCCAGCGCTTCACTGACCGTGCGGTGCAGGCCGGCAATGTCTGCCTGCACAAGCAACTGCTCCATGCGCTGGGCCTGGGCCATCAGGGCTTCGGCTGGCCAGCCCGTCAGGGCCTCCACCGGGGTACTCAGGAACAGGGGGGTCCATGACGTGTGGGGGGCGCGACGAAAAGTGACACCCGGAATGTTGCTGATCAGTGTGCGCAGTTGTTCTTCGCTTTGGCGCAGCGACTTTTCCATGGTCTTTCGTTGGCGCATGTCCGTCAGAAAGCCCACAAACAGGGGTTGGTCGGCCATGGTGGCGCGGCCTACAGCCAGCCGCACATCAATCAGATCGCCATTTTTGTGCAAGGCGTGTACTTCGCGGCCTGAACCGATGATGCTGGTGTGACCAGTTGCCAGGTGGCGCTGCAAGTAGCCATCGTGCGCCTGCTGGTGGGGCGCAGGCATCAAGGTGCTGACATTGCGGCCAATGACCTCCTCTGCCCGCCATCCCAGCAGGCGCTGCGCTGCGGGGTTGAAAGCGCAGATGCGGCCATCGCCCTCAATCATGACGATGCCGTCCACCGCAGTATCGACCACAGCCTGCAGGCGTGCTTCACTGCGCTGAATCTGCGCAAACATCTGGCTCCAGCGCAGGGCGATATGGCCGATCAGAATCAGCAAGCCAATCAGCAAGCCAATGGCAGCGGTGGTGGTAAGCAGCGTCCAGGGGCCATCCAGCGGCACGGTGCCCAAAGGGTCAGGGCCCACCGGCAGGTAGATGGCATCCATGGCGATGTAGTGCAGGCTGGCCGTGGCCAGCCCTAGCACGGCCCCACTGAGCAGGGTGATGTGCAGTGGCTGGGCACCGATGTCTTGCATGCGGCGATACACCACCACGGAGAACACGGCAATGGCGGTGCCCAGCGCCAGTGCCAGCGCCAGACCTAAGGGGGCGTAGTACATCGAATACGAAGCTTCAGACGAAGCCATGCCCCAAAAGTGCATGGCCGCTACCCCCAGACCCAGCGCTACGCCACTCAGGAGCACCGTGCTCCATGGCGGGTTTTTGCGTTGCAGGGTGTGCACAAGCAGCCACGCAGCCGCCAGGCTGGGAAGCGCAGACAGGGCGCGGTGCATCGTGGAGAAATCACTGGTGGCGCATGGCGTGAAAGCCAGCATGCCGATGAAGTGCATGGCCCATACGCCGCCGCCCAGCATGAGGGCACCGGCGGTCTTCAGGAGCTGGCCTGCCCATCTTTTTGTCGCCTGTTGTGCCAAACCTGCAAGGTGCAGGGTCAGCATGGCGGTCATGATGGCTACCGCGATGGAGAGCGCAACGAGTGGTGGGTCCATCCATGCCCATTGCATGGGCACGTAGGCAGTATCGTCAGTGAGGAAACGGATCCACATACAGGGGCAGACAGGGCAGAAAGATGCAGGATATTGCCTCGTTTTTTCTTCTCTGTAGGAGTTAACTTACAAAGAAAACAAGGGCATTCACTGATTTGTCGCAACGTTGCACAGGCATGCGGCATAGGCAAAGCAGATGATGGAGATTGAAACTCTCAAATTCACATCTCAATCACGAATAATTATCATTTGTGAATGCTGTCGAAAAACAATGTCATGACCCACCTCTTGCACCTGCTGCAAAAAAACGAAACCGCCTTGCTCAAAACGGCCAGTTATTACGTGGTCCACATTGGGGTCGCTGCTGCGGTGGCCTATGCGGTGACTGGCAACTGGTGGGTGGCACTCACACTCAGCCTGCTGGAGCCCAGCGTGCAGGCAGTGGTGTATTTTTTGCACGATAAAGCCTGGGCGCATGCGCCTTTGCAGCGCTTTCGCACGCTGGTGAAAACGGCCAGCTATTACGCAGTGCACCTGGTGGTTGCCGCTGGAGTGGCCTATGCCGTGACTGCAGATGCGGTGGCCGCGCTGACGCTCAGCTTGCTGGAGCCGACGGTGCAGATGCTGTTCTTTTTTCTGCACGAGAAAATCTGGGAAAAAAAGACACAAGGCCTGGTGCATGCAGCGTGCTGTGCACCGTCTACTGCGATGCAGCACACGGCCTGAGCCTGCCAACACACTAAGGAGCGGTATATGTCCACTTCTGGATGGAAGATATTTGAGCACTGGCTGTTGCAGCGACTGGCCAGCATGGGTCAGTGCCACATCTAAAAAAGGAGCTGGTATCGCTTATGTACTGGTGTTTTTAAAATCAAATGTATTTGAAAGTGCAATGTGATAAGCGATCGATGCTCATAAAAAAATCCCCTGCAATCTGAATTGCAGGGGATTTTTTATGCAGCGAGCAGTGCTCAGTCCAGCGTAATTTTCGCGGTCTTGACCACTTCGTTCCACTTGGCGATTTCATTGCGCAAAAACGTGGTGGATGCCTTGGGGCTCAGGCCCGCAGGCAGCACGCCTACGGAATCGAGCTTGGCCTTGACGTCTTCCTGCGGCAAGATTTTGGCGATTTCTCTGTACAGGCGATCCACGATGGGCTGCGGTGTGCCAGCGGGCACTGCGGCCATGAACCAGGCGTCGGCCATGAAGCCTTTCAGGCCTGCTTCATTCATGGTGGGTACATCGGGCATGGCGGGCAGGCGGCTGTCGTGGGCCACCGCCAGTGCGCGCAGATTGCCGGCTTTGAGCTGGGCGTTGATCGTGACTGCGGTCAGGAAACCAAAGTCGGTTTCACCCGCCACCAGCGACACCACCGAGGGTGCGCTGCCTTTGTAAGGCACGTGCGTGACCTTCACATTGGCCTGCATGGCATACAGCTCGCCGCCCATGTGGTTGGGGCCGCCGGTGCCAGATGAGGGGTAGTTGAGCTTGGAGGGCTCGGCCTTGGCCGCTGCGGTCAGCTCGTTCAGCGATTTCAGCGGGCTGTTGTTACCCACTGTCAGCACCAGCGGGCTGCGGCCCACCAGGCTCACCGGGACCAGATCCTTCATGGGCTGGTAGGGCAGCTTGGGGTAGAGGCTGGGCGAGATTGCCAGGCCGCCGACGTCACCCAGCACAATGGTGTACCCGTCGGGTGCAGCCTTGGCCACGCGATCCACGCCAATGGTGCCATTGGCGCCAGGCTTGTTCTCCACAATCACGCTGGCATTCATGCTCTCGCCCAGCTTTTGCGCCAGCAAGCGACCCAGAATGTCGGTCGATCCACCTGCCGAATACGGAATCACCAGCGTGATGGGTTTGCTGGGGTAGTTGTCCGCTGCGTGTGCTGTGCCCGCCATGGTGGCTGCGGCCAGGGCCATTGTGCCCAGAGCGGCACGCCAGATGGAGACAGAAGAATTCGCCAGCTGCTTCATTAGAAATCCTAATCAGTGTTTAGTAGGGTTAATGGCGCAGAGCATAGCGGCTAAAACTTGGCGGACATGGCAACGTGCCGTCTTTTTTCTGAATGGCTGGGGCCAGGATTGGGCACTATGCGGTTGCAAGTGTTTGACCCTAGCCAGCACCAGAACACCCGCCCGTATTGGAGAGTCAGCCCCTACAATGGATTTCTGACTTTCTGAGATTGCACCGTCCTAAAACAATAGCAGGGTGCAATCGCAACCTTTTGCGTCCTGGGAGACGAGACGACATGTCCGAGAACAACACCCCTGCTTTGCCTGATAAACGTGCGCTGCTGCGTCAGTCTGCACTGGAGTACCACGAGTTTCCCAAGCCAGGCAAGATCACCATTGCAGCCACCAAGCCCATGGCCAATCAGCACGACTTGGCGCTGGCTTACTCGCCCGGCGTGGCGGCTCCTTGCGAAGAGATTGTCAAAGACCCCGCTGCTGCGTTCAAGTACACCAGCCGTGGCAACTTGGTAGGCGTGATCTCCAACGGCACGGCGGTGCTGGGCCTGGGTGACATTGGTGCACTGGCTTCCAAGCCGGTGATGGAAGGCAAGGGCGTACTGTTCAAGAAGTTCGCCGGCGTGGATGTCTTTGACATCGAAATCGACGAAAAAGACCCGCAAAAGCTGGTGGAAGTGATCGCCGCGCTGGAGCCAACCTTTGGTGCCATCAACCTGGAAGACATCAAGGCTCCCGAGTGTTTCTACGTCGAGCGCGAACTGCGCAAGCGCATGAACATTCCGGTCTTTCACGATGACCAGCACGGCACGGCCATCACCGTGGCTGCAGCCATGGTCAATGCCCTGAAGGTAGCGGGCAAGGACATTGCGCAGGTCAAGCTGGTGACATCGGGTGCGGGTGCTGCGGCGCTGGCCTGCCTGAACCTGCTGCTGGAAGTGGGCCTGAAGCGCGAAAACGTATTTGTCACCGACATCGCAGGTGTGGTCCATGAAGGCCGTACCGAGCTGATGGACGAAGACAAAGCACTGTTTGCGCAAAAGACCGACCATCGCACGCTGAGCGAAGTGATTGAAGGCGCAGACGTCTTTTTGGGGCTTTCGGCTGGCAATGTGCTGAAAAAGGACATGGTTGCAAAAATGGCGGACAAGCCCGTCATCTTCGCGCTGGCCAACCCCAACCCGGAAATCC
Organism: Comamonas avium; assembly: GCF_014836675.1. GTDB lineage: Bacteria > Pseudomonadota > Gammaproteobacteria > Burkholderiales > Burkholderiaceae_C > Comamonas > Comamonas avium. The sequence goes on along the minus strand of NZ_JACSQK010000002.1, from coordinate 136,408 downwards.
TGCCGGAAGACGTGAAGGCTGTGCGCGACGATGCCATCATCGCCACGGGTCGTACCGACTACCCCAACCAGGTCAACAACGTCCTGTGTTTCCCCTACATCTTCCGTGGTGCGCTCGATTGCGGGGCCACCACCATCACCACAGAGATGGAAATTGCAGCCGTGCACGCCATTGCTGCGCTGGCACAGGCCGAGCAATCTGAAGAAGTTGCCGCAGCCTATGTGGGCCACGACCTGAGCTTTGGCCCTGAATACCTGATCCCCAAACCGTTCGACCCCCGCCTGATGCTGGTTGTGGCGGTGGCGGTGGCCAAGGCAGCTGCCGAGTGCGGTGTGGCCCAGCGCCCCATCCAAGACATGGACGCTTACCGCGAGCATCTCAAGACGTTTGTCTACGCTTCGGGCACGGTCATGAAGCCCATCTTCATGGCTGCCAAGAAGGCCGCCAAGAAGCGTGTGGCTTACTCGGAAGGCGAAGAAGAGCGCGTGCTGCGCGCGGCGCAAATCGTGGTGGACGAGCGAATTGCCCGCCCCACTTTGATTGGCCGCCCCGCCATCATTGCCCAGCGCATTGAAAAATTTGGCCTGCGCCTGGAGCAGGGCAAAGACTATGACGTAGTGAACGTGGAAGACGATCCACGCTACCGCGACTTCTGGCAGACCTACCACCGCATGACTGAGCGCAAGGGCATTACCGCCCCGATCGCCAAGATCGAAATGCGTCGCCGCCTGACCTTGATCGGCTCCATGCTGCTGCACAAGGGTGAGGTCGATGGCCTGATCTGCGGAACGTGGCACAACACCCAGCTGCACCTGAACTACATTGATCAGGTGATTGGCAAACGTGCTGGAGCAACCACTTACGCCTGCATGAACGGGCTGATGCTGCCCGAGCGCCAGGTGTTCCTGGTGGACACCCATGTGAACTACGACCCCACGGCCGATCAATTGGCCGAGATCACCGTGATGGCGGCTGAAGAAATGATGCGTTTTGGCATCAAGCCCAAGGTTGCCCTGCTGAGCCACTCCAACTTCGGCTCCAGCAACCAGCCCAGCGCCGTCAAAATGCGTCAGACCCTGGAGCTGCTTCGCATTCAGGCACCCTGGCTGGAAGTGGACGGCGAAATGCACGGCGACGTCGCGCTGGACGGCCCATCACGCCTGAAGCTCATGCCCAACAGCACCCTGATCGGTGCAGCCAATCTGTTGGTGCTGCCCAACATTGATGCGGCCAATATCTCCTACAACCTGCTCAAGCAGGCCGCTGGTGGTGGTATCGCCATTGGTCCAGTCTTGCTGGGGGCAAGCCAGCCGGTGCATGTGCTGACACCCAGCACCACGGTGCGCCGTATCGTGAACATGACGGCGCTGACCGTGGCGGATGCAAACGTTGCCCGTTAATCGGTAAACCCATCAAAGGGCTGATTGCTGATCGCAATCAGCCCTTTTTTCTTGCAATTTACAGGGGGCTGCGTCACACTTGCGGATCGAATTTCTGGGGTGAACCAGAATTCCTGAAAGGTGTTGCGTGATGCTGGATGCGGTCGTCCGCCAAGTGCTGCGAGCTGTTGGTGCTATGGCAATTGGTGCAACGCTGTCGCTTTGTGCGCCGGCATTGCAGGCCCGAAGCTCACTGCATGCAGAGCAGTACAGCGTGGTATCTCTGGCGGAGTTGCCGTCCCAAGCACGCACTACCTATCAGCTGATATTCAAGGGCGGCCCATTCCCCTACGACAAAGATGGCACTGTGTTTGGCAATCGTGAGCGACTGTTGCCCGTTCAAAAACGGGGCTACTACCGTGAATACACTGTCAGAACACCGTGGTCCAGAGATCGAGGGGCGAGGCGCATTGTGTGCGGTGGCCAGCCACCAACGCAGCCCGAGGCTTGTTACTACACCAGCGACCACTACAACAGTTTTCGGAAGATCACGCCATGAGCGCACTTGACCTGGATTGGAATCGCACCCATACCGCGTTAGGGAACTTGTGGGCTGGCGCGCTCTCCATTACTCCCTCTGCCCCCATTTTGAGTGGGCAGCTACGAGCTATAGAAAGAATTACGGAGATGGACATTACGTCTTGTCCCGAACCCCAGAACCTTTTGCGCGGTGTGCGCAGCAACATCGTGCAATCCATTCGTGCGTTCCGTATTGCGGATCTGCAGCAAGCGGCCGAAACGACGGGGCAGCACTTTCTGTATGCCAACCTGGCGCATGCGCAAACCAAGCAAGACGCGCTGGATCTGATTGCTGTGCAGTTTCACTTTCCGGCACATTTCGGTAAAAACTTCGATGCGCTGTATGACTGCTTGACCGATCCGCTGCACAAGGCTGGCCCGCAGCCGGGCTTCGTCGTGGTGCTGGACCAATTGCCCCTGGCCCATAAATTTGATAAAGAAATGCGTGAGCAGTTTCTGGATTGTTTCCGCGATGCAGCCGATTACTGGGGTGAACGCAAAATCGCATTCCGCTGCTTTTATTCTTTTTTGTGAGCTGAAAACGGACCATAAAAAAAGCGCCAACTGAGGCGCTTTTTTTATGGCAATGACTGACTCTAACGCAGATGCGTTAAGCGTGGTTAGCTCTTCATGGCAGACAGCTGCGCAGCCAGTGCTTCGTACTCGGCCACCGACACTTCTTCGGCGCGGCGCTGCAGATCGAATTCGCCAGAGAACCCTTTTTCTTCCAGCCATTTGCCCAGCGTGTTGCGCAAAATCTTGCGGCGCTGGCTGAACGCTACCCGCACCAGCTCTTCCAGCAGCTGCGGGTTCAGGTCTGCAGGCTGGGCGCGGGGGACCATGCGCACCACCGCGCTATTGACCTTGGGAGGAGGATCAAAACTCTCGGGCGGCACAAACAGCACGTTTTCCATGGCATAGCGCCACTGGAGCATGACAGAAAGACGGCCGTAGTCCGAGTTGCCCGCATCAGCCACCATGCGGTCAATGACTTCCTTTTGCAGCATGAAGTGCTGGTCTTGCACCACGTTCACGTGCTCCAGCAGGTGAAACAAAATGGGCGACGAGATGTTGTAGGGCAAATTGCCTGCAACGCGCAGCTTGGGCACCCCCAGGTCCTGGGCCAGCGCAGTGAAGTTCACTTTGAGGACGTCGGACTCAATGACGTTCAACTGCGGCTTGGTACGCAGGCGGGCTGCCAAATCGCGGTCCAGCTCAATGACCGTAATCTGGCCAGCGCGCTCTACCAGCGGCTGTGTCAGCGCCATCAGGCCGGGGCCAATCTCGACCAGAGGCTGGCCCGGCTTGGGATCGATGGCATCTACGATGGATTCGATGATGCCTTGGTCGGTCAGAAAATTCTGGCCGAAACGTTTGCGAGGGATATGTTTCACGCGAGGAAAAATTATTGCGGTGGCTCGCGGTATTCCACATAGGCTTGACCGCGAAGTTCTTGCAGCCAGTTAGCGTGGGCTTTCTCGAGCTTCTCTTCACGGACCACGTCTCGCAGCATTTCGCGCTGCTCACGGGGTGTCAATGTGGCTTGGCGGCGGTCCACCAGTTGGATCAGGTGCACACCAAAGCGTGAAGCCACAGGCTGGCTCACTTCCCCTGGCTGCAAAGCGTTGAGCGCTTGCTCAAATTCAGGCACATAGCGACCAGGGCCTGCCCAGCCCAAGTCACCGCCCATGGAGGCGCTGCCATCTTCCGAATACTGGCGGGCCAGCTCTTCAAATTTGGCGCCACCTTCGATGCGCTGGCGCAATTCGGACAGGCGTTGCGCGGCTTCGCGCTCGCTCAATTGTGGCGAAGTCCGCAACAAGATGTGGCGGGCATGGTTTTGTGTCACCACAGCAGCCACGCCACTGGCACTTTTATCGATCACTTTCAGAATGTGAAATCCAGCGGCAGAGCGAATCGGCCCTACGATGCCACCAACGGGGGTGGACGCTACGGATTCGATAAACAAACTCGGGTAGCGGTTGGCAGGGCGCATGCCCAAAATGGCCTGGCCGCCTTCAGAAAAACGCTGGGCGACAGCTGAAAAATCTGCTTCAGTGCGCGCAGCCTCAAGGGCTTGTTGCGCACGTGCTTGGCGTTGGGCAACCTCTGCCTGGCTGGCGCGCTCTGGGACCGCAATCAAGATGTGGCCTAAATTGATGGCTGCCGTTGCCATGTCTGTCTGGCCACTTTGACGGCGCTGCTCAGCCAGATGCTGATCGATGTCATGTTCGGTCACACGCACACGAGCGTCAACTTCACGACTTTGCAGGCGCTGCATGAGTAACTGGTTGCGAATTTCTTCGCGAAACATGCTTTCCGTCAGGCCTTGCTGCTGCATTTCCCTGCGCATGGCCTCGGGGCTGAGGCCGTTTTGTTGTGCCAGGTTCTGGATAGCCTGATCGACTGCAAAGTCGTCGACTTTGATGCCGGTTTCCTTGGCCGTTTGAATCTGGGCTTTTTCAACAATCAAACGCTCGAGAACTTCACGTGTCAGCTGGTCTTTGGAGGGGATTTGCTGCACACCCTGGGCTTGCATGGTTTGCAAAACGCGCTGGACGCGCGCCCGCACCTCATTGTTGGTGACGGGCTCGGCATTGACGACCGCCACAATGTAGTCGGCAGAGCGCAGACCTTGTGTGGGGGCTGAAACGGCTGCTGGCTGTGCAGAGTCCGACAAAGCGCGAGACAGCGTCTTGTCGCCACTGGTCTGGCGCAAGCCCTGCGCCTGGACGGACCATGTCGAAAAAACGGCAGCGCAAAAGAGCCCAAGAGCAATGTGACGTGGCGTAGGAAGCAGGTGGCGCATAGAAGGCATTAGTCGTAATTACTGAAACGGCTGGGCGTAGTGCCAGCATGGTCACGCAGTGGGCGGTAGCCAGGAACAAATTCCTGCAGGCTACGCAGCGGATCTGCGCCCAAGCTCAGGCGAGACAGACCCACAAACTCGATTTGAAACAGTAGCCGGGTATTGGAGTCGTTGCGGCTATTTTGCATGCGTTCCACAACCACACGGCCAATCCAGCAGCAGCTGTCGTATTCAAAGCCAACGATGGCATCGACCAGCTTTTTGTCGTACATGCTGTAGTTCAGGCGCCCCACGCTGTACCAGCGACCGCCACCCGTGGCTTCTCCAAAGGCATTGGTCCGCCCGGCATTGAGCGGCCATTGCCAGCCAAAATCAACTTGTTCGCTGCCTTGGTTGGCGATTTGCAGGCTGTCTTCACGCTGGAAGCGGTAAGCGGCGCTCAGTGTTTTGTAGGGCCCCGGTGTGTAACGCGCGCTGATGGACGAGCGCGCGGTACGCTGGGTGTCGCGGTTGTACTGTACGAGGCCATCGGTACTCCAGCGGGAGTTCCAGGTGATGCCGCCACCGACCAGAATGTCTGACCAGCCCTTTTTTCCCAAAGCGTCATAGCCCAGTCCAACGCGCTGGTCCTCAAAGCGCAGACGCTGGGCAATGCCCAGGCGAGCAACTTCCGAGCCGTCTTCAGGTTTCAAGTAGCGGGTAGTTACGCCGATTGTGAGCAAGTGGTTGTCTGCAATGCGGTCCCGACCTGTGTAACTGTTTTCGCTGTAAATGGAGCCAAAGTTGAAGTCGGTCAGTGCCGTGTCGTACAGCGGAACCATGCTTTGGTCCCGATAGGGCGTGTAGGTGTAGAAAGCACGGGGCTCCAGAGTCTGCGTGTAACCGCGACCCCGCAGCGTGGTGTCGCGCTCGTAGACCAGACCGCTGTCCAGGCTCAGTGTGGGGATGGAAAACGACTTGCTGCGAGGGCGTGTGGCAGAAAAATCTTCAAATTGATAATTGCTGGTATGCAACTGCACTTTGGGAGTGACAAAACCGCCGGAGAGCAGCACAGGACGGCTCACCTGCAGCAACCCGTAGCTGCGCTGTCCATTGTCCTGGTGCTTGCGTCCATCCCAGGTGTCTGCTTCAAAGCGGGTCGTTTCCGCCATCATGTTCACATCCCAGCCTTTGACTGCCCAAGCGTCTGTGTTGTAACGCCACTGCAGTTGAGGCACGCGGTTGAACGGGGGGGCAATTGGCGCATCAATGTCTTGCAGTACTTGCCACTTTTGTGCGTACAGTGACACGCTGTGCTTGCCCGATGACCAGGACAGATAGCCGTCACTGCTCAATAGGCGCTGGTTGGATTGGCCGAAAGAGTCGCTGTTGCCGGGCATGCGGCTGAAGTCACGCCAATAGTTGTCATCGCTGACGCGGGTCAGGTTCCAGTTCAGACCGATCCCCCCGATAGGGGTGGCCAAAGAAGTTGCGTGCTTCCAGTTATAGGCCCAGCGGTCACGGTCCCGGAGTTTGTCATTGGGCGTAAATTCCAAATCCAGCGCCCCACGATAGGTGGGCTCCAGATATCGAAACTCTGTGCCCAGACTGACGCCCCGTTTGGACATGAGTGTGGGCGTGATGGTGGCATCCCGGTTGGGTGCAATGTTCCAGTAATAAGGCTGGCTATATTCCACGCCGCTGACGCTGTCGATGCCAATCGTTGGTGGCAGCAGACCCGACTTGCGTTTGTCTGACAGCGGAAAGCTCATTGCTGGAACTGGAATGATGGGCACGCCCTTGAACTCCAAGGTGCCGCCATAGGCCACTCCCACATCTTCTACGCGGTCCAGCTCAATGCGCTTGGCGCGGATCACCCAGTCGGGCGTCCAGCTGGCAGCATCATCGCGCAGGCACGTGGTGTAGGTGGCTTGGTAGACGATCGTGTTATCGCGGTCGATAAACTCGATGCGATCAGCATTGCCGTGGCCCTGTGTTTCCAGAAACTGGTAAGTGGCGTCGGTGAAATCACCTTGAAAAGCATCTACCTGCAGTTTCAGGGCGGTGCCCTGGTAGACATTGCCGCCGCGGTTGATGTGCACATTGCCCTGGGCATTCACGGTGTCGTCGGCGACGGTGTATTCCACACGGTCTGCGCGGATCACGGTGTCTGCGCGGCGCAGCTCAGCGCCACCTTCCAGGACCGAGTTGATGTCGGCCTGCCCTGTGATTTGTTCGGCCTTGATGTAGGAGGGCAGTTGATCACGCAAGGCGGGCGCAATCACTTCTTCCAGCCGCGTGCTTGATTTCAGCTGCAGTGCGGGCATTGACGCATCCCACAGGCTGCTTTCTTTGCTCTGTGCCTGTGCGTTGTACGCAGTGGTGGCGGCCCATGCCATGGCCAATGACGCTGCCAGCGGGCGTAGGCGGTACGAGGAGAGTGGCGAGGTCAAAGAAAAAGCGTGTGGGCTCACAGGCGCATTCAGTCAAGGCGGAGATAAAGGACAAGCGCGGAGGGAATCCATGCCGTTTGTAGAATCGGATTATCCATGAGCGATCCTATTTTCCCCACATCTCCCGTTGTTTGGGCCGACGCCGCTCGCCAAACATTGTTTGAACAATGGCTGGCCGGCTTGACGCAGCCCCATGCGCTGCGGCCTGACAGTCTACGCGCAGCTTCGGCAGACGCAAGCTTTCGGCGTTACTTGCGTGTCGATACGCAAGGCGGTCAAAGTCTGATTGTCATGGATGCACCGCCGGACAAGGAAAATTGTCAGCCTTTTGTGCACGTGCAAAGCCTGATGGCTCAGGCGGGATTGCCCGTACCGCAGGTGCTGGCATGGGATGAGGCCAACGGTTTCATGCTGCTGACCGACATGGGCAGCCGCACGCTGATTGAGGTGCTGAACCCCGAAACCCCCCGCGATGCTCAGGCCTGGTACCTCGAGGCTACGGATTTGCTGCTGCGCTGGCAGCTGGCTTCCAAGCCCGGGGTGCTGCCCGCCTATGACGAGGCCCTGCTGCGCCGCGAGATACAGCTGTTTCCGGACTGGTACATCGACAAGCACCGCCAGTTCAGCCTGAACGACGCCCAGCAATCCACTTTAGCCAAGGCGTTTGATGCCATCGTGGCGCACAACCTGGCTGCGCCCAGCGTCTATGTGCACCGCGATTTCATGACGCGCAACCTGATGCTGCCCGCGCAAGAAGGCGGCGGGCTGTCGATTCTGGACTTCCAGGACGCCGTCTATGGCCCCGTGACGTATGACATTGCCAGTTTGCTGCGCGATGCCTTCATCACGTGGGAAGAAGATTTTGTCATCGACATTACCGTGCGTTACTGGGAAAAGGCCCGCAAGGCCGGACTGGTGGGGGCCACCAGTGCCAGTGGCTGGGGCGATGACTTTGGCGAGTTTTACCGCGGTGTGGAGTGGATGGGCTTGCAGCGCCACCTGAAAGTAGCCGGTATTTTCGCGCGCCTTACGCTGCGCGACGGCAAGCCCAAATACCTGGCCGATGCGCCGCGCTTTATCCACTACATCCGTACCACCTGTGACCGCTATCGCCAGCTGGGCCCCATGCTCAAGGTGATCGACGAGATCGAGAACATCCAGCCGCAAGTTGGCTACGCCTACGGGCGAATGTAAAACAATAGCTTCTATCGCTTGCTGTATATGGTTTTCAAATAGATAAGTATCTGAAAACTATGCACAGTAAGCGTTAGTAGCTTCTTTTTTAGGCTTTTATGCCCCGTTTCCATTGTCCAATGCCGCTGGCTGCTGGCGCAGAGATTGACTTACCCGCAGGTGCGGCACGCCATGTGCAGGTGCTGCGCATGCAGCCGGGTGACACCATCACCTTGTTTGAAGGCCGCATAGACGGCGTGGGTGGTGAATGGCAGGCCACCATCTTGCGCATGGGACGCAGCGATGTGCAGGTGCGCATTGACCACCATGTGCCCGCAGACCGCGAAAACCAGCGCCCCGTGCACTTGCTGGCAGGCATTACGGCCAATGAGCGCATGGACTGGCTGGTCGAAAAAGCGACCGAACTGGGTGTGACCAGCATCACCCCCATGCTGGCTGAGCGCAGTGTGCTCAAGCTCAAAGGTGAGCGGGGCGACAAAAAACGTGCCCACTGGCAGGCTGTGGCCGTGGCTGCCTGTGAGCAGTGCGGGCGCAACCGTGTGCCAGTGATTCACGAGGCCGTCTCTTTGGCCCAGTGGCAGCAAAAGCATGCACAGCCCGATGACAGTCTGCGCGCAGTACTGTCGCTGGCCGAGGGCACACGGCCACTGCAGCAAGTGCTGGGCAGCGCTTCAGACCGCGCAGTGGTCTTTCTGTCTGGCCCCGAAGGCGGACTGACTGGCGCAGAAGAGGCGCTGGCGCGTTCCAGCGGCTTTGTGCCCGTGACCTTGGGGCTGCGCACTTTGCGTGCAGAAACAGCGCCGCTGGCGGCACTGGTGCTGTCCACCATGTAGAGCCCAGCCCGGCTGCGCAGGCCAGCCACGTGTCGCTCCTGGGTGGGTGATGACATTTATTGAAGATTGCCTAGAAGAAACCCGCGAACGCTGCACTTAGACTCAGTCCAGAATCAATTGTAACGAATACTTACAAAACACATGCCCATGCACTAAATTGACGTGGGTGTTTGATGACGAGGACACCCTTTGCGCAGCCTTTTGCAGCGCAGTACGGATTTGCTGTTTTCAGTGGATCCGATGCTGCGCGTACGTTCCAGTATGGCGATGTTGGCAGTGCTGCTGATGGCGAGCAGCGCTGGCGTCATGCTGTGGCTGGCCTATGCCGGTTATGGCGCACCGGTCATGATTGCCTGGTGGGCGGGGATCTCGGTGGGTGGGCAACTGGTGCTGGCCTGCATGGTGCGCTGCGGCTTGAGTGCCATGTGGAGAGACCCCTCGCTGACTTTCCAGCAGATCCTGTGGGCCATCACCTGCAGTGCCGTGGCCTATGTGCTGGCCCATGAAGCCAAGGGCGTGGTACCTGGCCTGCTGGCTGTAACGTTGCTGTTTGCGGCGCTTAACTTGAAGGCCAAGCAAATTGTTGCGGTGTCTTTGTATGCTTTCGGTGCGTTTTCTTTGGCCATTTTGTTTGCCATGGAGCTGGCACACGGGCCCCAGCCAGAGCCTGCCATGGAAGTGGCCTACGCGGCCGTGCTGGTCATCATGCTGCTGGGCTGTATGTTGCTGAGCCTGCGTCTGTACCAACTGCGTGGGCGCTTGCGCAAGCAGCGCCAGGAGCTGGCAACAGCCCTGGCCGAGAACCGGGAGCTGGCCTCACGCGATCTGCTGACTGGCCTGATCAATCGCCGCCACATGCTGGAGCTGCTGCATCTGGAGCAGCGCCGTTGCCTGCGCGGCGTGCGTGTCATGCTGCTGGCGCAGATGGACATTGACCACTTCAAAAGCATCAATGACACCTACGGCCACGGTGTGGGTGACCTGGCCTTGCAAACGTTTGCCGATGTGGTGCGCGAGAACATCCGCAGCTCTGATGTGCTGTCACGCTGGGGTGGCGAGGAGTTTGTGCTGCTGATCAGCGATACCGACGTGGATGGTGCCTTGCTCACCCTCAACCGCGTGCGGCAGGCTGTGCAGGTCGCTGAGGTGGAGGGCGGGCCTTCTGATCTGCAGATGACGGTGTCTATCGGGCTGGCAGCACACATTGCAGGAGAGGCGCTGGAGGTGACGCTGGACCGTGCAGACAAGGCGCTGTACTGTGCCAAGCGAGCGGGGCGCAATCAGGTGGTGCTGGGCGAGCGAGCGCCAGTGCATCCTAGCCCCGAGATGGACAGCATGCAGGCACAGTGAACCGGGGACGGGCATGAAAAATGAGCATCGCACGCACATTCGTCAGGCCCCTGGTGACGAGTGGCTCTGAAATGAAGAAAGCACCTGCCTGAGGTGCTTTCTTTTTGATAAACGCGGCGCAGATTTACACCGCAGCAGTCTCTGTCTGCGTGGCGGGCATGGCCGCAATCACCTGGGCTACGGCAGCGGTCAGCTTCTTGGCATAGGGCACATGCAGGAACTCGTTGGGACCGTGTGCATTGCTCTTGGGGCCGAGAACGCCGCAAACCATCATTTGTGCCTTGGGAAAGCCCTGGCTGAGCAAATTCATCAACGGAATTGTGCCGCCTTGACCAATGTAGCCGCAGTCCGCACCAAAGTGGGCGCGGCTGGCGGCGTTGAGTGCACCCTCAAACCAGTGGGTCATGGCCGGAGCATTCCAGCCGCTGGAGCTGGACAGCCCCTCCCACGTCACTTTGGCCTGATAAGGCGCATTGTCTTCCAGCAGGCGCTTCATCTCCTGCACGCAAGAGGCTGCATCCACCAGGGGCGGCAGGCGCAGGCTGAGCTTGAATGCGGTGTAGGGACGCAGCACGTTGCCAGCGTTTTGCAGCGTTGGAAAGCCCTCGGCGCCGGTGACGCTCAAGGTGGGCTCCCAGGTGCGCTTGATCAGCGCCTGCACGGGGTCTGTCGTGGTGGGCAATGCCACCAGGGTGGAGCCACCGCAGTCGTGGTGCGCCCATGGAAAACGGCTGTAGGTGGCATCACCCAGAATGCCTGCGGTGGCCTTGGCCTGCGCCAGGCGCTCGGCGGGCACATCGCAGTGAAAGCTGGCTGGCAGCATGCGCCCGGTGGCAGAGTCTTCCAGGCGGTCCAGCACCTGGCGCATGATGCGAAATGACGAGGGCACCAGGCCTGATGCGTCGCCGGAGTGAATGCCTTCGGTGAGAATTTCCACCTTCAGCGTACCGCTGGCCATACCGCGCAGGCTGGTAGTCAGCCACAGCTGGTCGTAGTTGCCAGCCCCACTGTCCAGGCAAATCACCAGCTCAACCTGTCCGAGCCTGTGGCGCAATGCATCTACATAAGGCAGCAGGTCACGCGAGCCACTTTCTTCGGCTGTTTCGATGATGCCGACGATGCGCGGATGGGGTACGTTCTGGCTTTTCAGCGCCTGCACCGCTGCAATGCTGGCGTAGACCGCGTAGCCATCGTCCGCACCACCGCGGCCATACAGCTTGTCGTCCTCGTACTTGGGCGTCCAAGGGCCCAGATCGCTGCGCCAGCCTTCGAACTCAGGCTGTTTGTCCAGGTGGCCGTACATCAGCACCGTGGGGCTGCTGGCAGCATTGGCGTTGGGCTGTGTGCCTTCAACCTCAAAGAACAGCACGGGGGTGCGGCCTTCCATGCGCACGATTTCCAGCTTCAGCCCTTGCACCTTCTGGGCTTCTACCCACGCGGCGGCATTGCGCAAAACCGTATCCAGCAGACCCTGCTCGGCCCAGTCGGGCGCAAACATGGGCGATTTGGCAGGAATGGCAATGTAGTCCTTGAGCTGACCAACAATGTCGTTGTCCCACTTTTGGCTGACTTGTTCCAGTGCCTGGGTGGTGTTTAAAGCATGGGATGGAATGCGTGCGTTCATGGCGAACCTCCGAAAACATGGCGGTGCAGGGGCTGCAGATTCAGGCATTGTGCGTCAATCAAAAAGCCCATTCAGCGATTATTAGGTGGGCCTGAGAAGAATGCGCCTGTCTCGCGCTGAGGCAAGGCTGGATACGCAGTTGCGAGAGAGCTCTGGTGGGTTGTTGCGTGTTCACAGAGCTTGAACACACTGACGGCGTCTTCCAGCCGCGTTGCCTGCTCGCGCATGCTTTGTGATGCGGCGGCAGACTCTTCCACCAGCGCTGCGTTTTGCTGGGTCATCTGGTCCAGTTGCGCCACGTCCTGGTTGACCTGGCTGATGCGCGTGGACTGCTCGGTTGCCGCGGCAGAGATTTCGCCAATGATGTCGCCCACACGCTGCACAGAGCCAACGATTTCCTCCATGGTGCAGCCGGCGTTTTGCACCAGGCGGGCACCGGACTCCACCTTGTTGACCGAGGTGCTGATCAAGGTCTTGACCTCTTTGGCTGCCTGTGCACTGCGCTGCGCCAGGGTGCGCACTTCGGCGGCCACCACGGCAAAGCCCCGGCCCTGCTCGCCGGCACGGGCGGCTTCCACGGCCGCATTCAACGCCAGAATGTTGGTCTGAAAGGCAATGCCATCAATCACGCCAATGATGTCGCCAATCTTGCGGCTGCTGTCATTGATCTCACCCATGGTGCTGACCACATCGCCCACAACCTGCCCGCCGCGAGAGGCCACTTGCGCTGCAGACACGGACAGTGCATGGGCTTGCTGGGCGGCCACGGCAGACTGGTGCACGCCGTGCGTAACTTCTTCAATGCTTTGGGCGGAGCGCGCCAGGCTGCTGGCGGTGTTTTCGGTGCGCTCTGCCAAATCCGCATTGCCTTGGGCAATTTGGCTGCTGGCTGTGGCAATGTTGTGCGCGGCCGTGTTCACTTGCTGGAGCATGCCGACATAGCGCTGGCGCATACCCTCCACTTCGCGCACCAGATCACCGATTTCGTCGCGGCGCTGGCTGTGAAAGGGCCGGGTCAGATCGCCCTGGGCAATCAAGGTGATGGCTTGGGTCAGCTCGCGCAAAGGCGCCGTTACACCACGGCGCAGGGTGAACAGCAGCCCGGCAGCCAGCACGGCCAGTGCCACCGCCATGGCCACCCATAAAAGGACCAGGGCTTTGCGCTGTACAGCCATGGCCTCATCGTCTGACACCTCGGTAATCACCCACCAGCCGGCCTGCGTTTTACGCAAAACGGCCCAGGGATGAAGGCCCTGGTCGGGCAATAAGGCGATGACATCACGGGAAAAACCGCCAGCATCTGCAGCCAGATGTTCCAGTGATGCGCGCGCCTGTGGATACAGCTCCAGCACTTTCTTGCCCGCATGCGTGCGGTGTGCCACGAACACGGCCTGCTCCAGGCTGGTGCCGGGTGCAATCACCATGGCACCACCATGCTCAAACAAGCGGGTGCTGGCCACCTGCTGCTGCATGCCTTCTTGGAAGGCGCTCAGGTCGGTGCCGACAAACAAGATGCCCACCACTTGCCCGGATGCATCGCGCATGGGCTCGTAGGCTGTCATGTAGGGTTTGCCAAACAGATTGGCACGACCCACATACGGTTTGCCATCCAGCATGAGCGCGTAGGCCGGGTGGTTGCGATCCAGCAGGGTATGCATGACCCGCTCGCCTTGCAGGTTGCGCAGCGAGGTGGTGATGCGCACAAAGTCGTCACCTTTTCGCGCAAACACGGTGGCCACCCCCCCGGTGTCATCACTGAATTTGTCGACCACGTCAAAATTTTCATTCAGCGCTGTTTCCGCTACGGACAGCACACCAGTAGACATATCCAGGTGCACAGTGCCGGCGAAGTAGCGGCCAAAAGCGGCGGAAGCGCGCTCGACCAAGCGGCGGTTGGCTTGCTCTACCGTGTCGATGGAGGCCACCAAACCCTCCGTGGCGTGGGTCACGCTGGCTTGCAACTGCTCACGGGCGGTCTGGGTGCTGATGTAAGACACGGCCAGGCTCAGGGCCAGCAGTACCACCGCCATCATGCCTATACCAATGGCGGTGACCCGCCGTGCGACAGATCGGCCGTTTGAAGCCGATTGAATGGAAGTGCGAGCAGCGCTTGTAGACAAAAAGTTCATGAATGGCCTGGCAGGTGTAGGTATAGCCCCAAAGGCCGCAAGGCACTGCGCTGGTGGGTGGTGGTGACTGAAGTCCTTGCGACCGGTTAGTGGCGGACGGGCATTGTAAGAAAAGATGAAAGAGCTGTGCGTGCGGCTAATAGCCCACCCAAAGCAATAGGGCCTGTCAGGCTGAGCCAGTGCTTGCTTGGTGTTGCAGCCAGTGCGCAATGATGTGCTGCGCATAGCGGCTGGCTACCGCGTTCACAAATGCCGGGAAATCTACGTGTGCGTTGTCATCGGCTCGGTCTGAAATGGTGCGTACTGCGGCAAAGGGTACAGCGTAATCAGCGCATGTCTGGGCAATGGCGGCGCCTTCCATTTCCACGGCCAGGGGCTGGTACCCAGCGGTTTGCAGATCCTGGCAAATCAGGTGGCTGGTCTGGGCGGACACAATGAACTGGTCGCCACTGGCAATCAAGCCGCAGTGGGCCCGCAGTTGCAGGCCAGCGAGCATGGGCTCTTGCCAGCTGCCAGCTGTGGCCACGCAATCTTGTGCCGCCTGCAGCAGATCGCGCGTAAGGCTGGGGTCGCAGTCAAACGCGGGCGTGGCGTAGCCGGGCACCTGCCAGCGTGCAAACAGGGGGCGTGCATCCATGTCGTGCTGCAAAAATTGCTTTGCCACCACGACATCGCCTACATGCACATCTGCCCCCATCCCTCCCGCGACCCCGGTAAACACCAGGCGTTGTGCGCCAAAACGCTCGATCAACGCTGCCGTGGTGGTGGCAGCGGCTACTTTGCCAATGCCCGACAGGGCCAGTACTACGGGCTGCCCGTGCAGTGCCCCCACTTCAAACTGGCGGCCGGCGTGTGTGATGGTCTGGCGCTGATCCAAAGCATGGGCCAGGCCCTGTTGTTCTTGGGCAAGTGCGCTCAAAATAGCAGTCGTCATGGGGCAGGTTACTCATGGAGCATAGAAAACGGCCCCGAGGGGCCGTTGAATGCGTGCCAGTGTAGCGGCTGCTTTTTTAGCGCAATTCGCGGCGCAAAATTTTCCCTACGGGTGTTTTGGGCAGCTCGGTGCGGAACTCAATGATCCGTGGCTGTTTGTAGCCTGTGAGATTTTCCTTGCAGAACTTGCGCAGGGTTTCCTCGTTCAGACTGTCGTCCTTCTTGACGACCACCAGCTTTACCGCCTCTCCGGTCTTTTCGTCCGGAACGCCCACGACAGCACACTCCAGAACACCGGGACACATGGCGACCACCTCTTCCACTTCGTTGGGGTAGACGTTGAAGCCACTGACCAGCACCATGTCCTTTTTGCGGTCCACGATCTTGATGAAGCTGCGCTCATCAATGGTGCCGATATCTCCTGTCAGGAAGTAACCATCTGCGGTCATGACCTTGGCGGTTTCATCAGGGCGCTGCCAGTAGCCAGCCATCACTTGCGGGCCTTTGACAGCAATTTCGCCAGTCTTGCCCACCTCGGTCACGGTCTGGCCGTCATCGCTGACCAGCTTCACGTAGGTGCTGGGGAGCGGGACACCAATCGTGCCGGTGAATTCTTTGGCTGTGACGGGGTTGCAGCTCACTACAGGGCTGGTTTCTGACAAGCCATAGCCTTCCACAATCGGACATCCGGTCTTTTCCAGCCACAGCTTGGCAACCGCTCCTTGCACTGCCATGCCACCGCCGACAGACACCTTCAGGTGGCTCCAGTCCACAGAATTAAAGTCTGCGTGGTGTGCCAGGCCGTTGAACAGCGTGTTCACGGCCGGAAAGCTGTGAAACTTGTGGTTGGACAGTTCCTTGAGCGTGGCTTTGATGTCACGCGGATTGGGAATCAGAATGTTTTTGCCCCCGGTGTGCATGGACAGCATCATGTTCACCGTGAACGCGAAGATGTGATAAAGGGGCAGCGCGCACACGCTTGTCACTTGCTCACCGCTGTTGCGCAGGTCAGTCACCACGGGGTTAAACCATGCTTCGCACTGCAAGGTGTTGGCAATGATGTGGCGGTGCAGCAGTACCGCGCCTTTGCTCACACCTGTGGTGCCTCCGGTGTACTGCAGCACGGCAATATCGTTGGGGCCTATGCCGGGTTTCTTGAAATGGCCGCTGTTGCCACGGCGAATGGCATCTTTGTAGCGCACCGCCTTGGGCAGATCAAAGGCGGGCACCATTTTTTTGACATTGCGCACCACGTAGTTGACCAGGCAGCCTTTGAGCGTACTCAGCTCATCGCCCATGGCGCACAGAACCACGTGCTCTACAGCGGTTTTGTCGATGCATTGCTGCAAGGTGTGGGCGAAGTTTTCGATGATGACGATGGCTTTGGCGCCAGAGTCTTTGAGCTGGTGTTCCAGCTCCCGTGCGGTGTACAGCGGATTGACGTTGACCACCACAAAGCCAGCACGCAAGATGGCAGCGACGGCCACGGGGTACTGCGGCACGTTGGGCATCATGATGGCGATGCGGTCACCTGCTTGCAGGCCCAGAGACTGAAAGTACGCTGCGAAGGCCTGACTTTGGCGGTCTACGTCGCCAAAGCTCATGTCCTTGCCCATGAAGGAATAGGCAGAGCGTGGGGCATAAGCCTTGAACGCGTGCTCCATCAGCTCCACCAGGGAGTGATAGCTGCCGGGGTCGATATCTGCAGGTACGCCTTCAGGATAGGCCGTTAGCCATGGACGCTCACTCATGCTGTTGTCTCCGTTCAATTGTCGTTGTTAATCGGAAATTGACAGACATGGCGACGGATGGCACCTCCCCCATGCCCAGGGTCTAGGCCCTTTGCCAGAATTGTGGAGGGAGGGAGAAAAGGCACGTCTCTGTGCAAACCCTAGGTTTTTAGTGATACGAGTATCTGTTTTGCTAAAAAACGAACGGCAGTGCGTTTTTTGGCGTTGCGCTTTGATAGGTATCAATCACGGGAGGATGGGTGGCGCATGAAAAAGCCCACATGGCTTGCGCAATGTGGGCGGGTGTGTGGTGAAAGTGTGTGTCTGGTGCTCAGGCGATTTGTGCGGCGCGATTGAGCGTGTCACGGGTATCCATGGCTGCTTGGCGCGCAGCGGCTGCAAAGTCTGCACCTTGCGAGGCATACAGAACGGCGCGAGAGGAGTTGATGATGATGGGGCCACCACCCATGCGCGCAGCCTTCACGGTGGCAACGGCGTCACCACCCTGTGCGCCCACACCGGGAATCAGCAGCGGCAGCGACGGAGCCACTGCACGCACACGCTCAATTTCATGGGGGCGTGTGGCACCTACCACCAGACCGAGCTGGCCGTTGGTGTTCCAGGGGCCTTGCGCCAGTTTGGCCACGTGTTCGAACATGGCTGGCTGGCCAGGCAGATCGGCCAGATGCTGCGCCTGCAGGTCGTCACCACCGGGGTTGGAGGTGCGGCACAGCAGGAAAGCGCCTTTGCCTTCGTACTTCAGATAGGGCGTGATGGAGTCAAAGCCCATGAACGGCGAGAGCGTCACGGCATCGGCACCGTAGCGTTCAAAGGCTTCCTTGGCGTACTGCTCAGCGGTGGAGCCAATGTCACCACGCTTGGCATCCAAAATGACGGGCACGTGGGGCGCGACACGGCGCATGTGCTCCATCAGTTTTTCCAGCTGGTCTTCAGCGCGGTGCGCAGCGAAGTAGGCGATCTGAGGCTTGAAAGAGTTCACCAGATCGGCAGTGGCATCGACAATGGCAGCGCAGAAGTCGTAGATCTTGGAAGCATCGCCACGCATGGCTGCAGGGAACTTGGAAGGTTCTGGGTCCAGCCCCACGCAGAGCATGGAGTTGTTGCGCGTGGACGCGTCGCGCAGCATGTCGAGAAAAGTCATGAGCAGCAATTGTAGGTGGCAGGCACAATCTACAACCCTATGCCTTCCTTTACCCCCCGACAACTGATTCTTCTGGTGCTCCTAACGCTGATTTGGGGGGTGAACTGGCCCATCATGAAGCTGGGAGTCATGCACTTTCCGCCGCTGAGCTTCCGGGCGCTTTCCATGTGGATAGGGCTGGGCGTGGTCTCTTGCGTGCTGCTGCTGCAAAAGCAGCCTTTGTTCATCGCACGCGAGCACTGGGGCACTATGGCCAAGCTCACGTTTTTCAACATGGTGATCTGGCACTGTCTGGTGATTGTGGCCATGCCCATGGTCTCCAGCGGGCGTGCGGCCATCCTGGGCTACACCATGCCTATTTTTTCAGCAGTTATTGGCGGTTTGGTGTACCGCGACCGACTGGTGGCCCGCGCCTGGTGTGGCGTAGGGGCCGCTTTTCTGGGCGTTTTGCTGCTGCTGTGGCATGAGTTTGGTGCGCTGGGCAGCCGGCCCACCGGCGCACTCATGATCTTGTTTGCCGCCTTGTGCTGGGCCATGGGTACACAAATGATGCGCCGTGCCGCCATGCCTGTGCCGGTGCTGACCATGGCTTTTTGGATGATGCTGATCACCGCCATCGTGCTCTCGCTGGCAGCAATCACGCTGGAGCAGCACTTGTGGCATATGCCTGACAGCGTGGCGGTGAACACCATTTTGTTCAATGGCTTGCTGGTGGTGGGCTTTGCACAAGTGGTCTGGTTTGTGCTGGCGCGCAGCCTTCCGCCTGTGGCCTCTACCCTGAGCGTGATGTTCATTCCCGTTCTGGGGGTGTTCAGCGGGGCGATCTGGCTGGGCGAGGTGCTGCACTGGCAAGACTGGACGGCTGTGTGCCTGATGGTGCTGGCGATTGCTTCGGTGCTGTGGCCCCAGCGCAAAAGCGCCTGAGACTGCAACTTTTGCAGCAGATGACACTCAGATGATTTTTAGTTTTTCACGCTGTTTGCGGCGTGCACACGCACCATGCTGAGCCACCTGCTCACCTCACTGATCGACGACATCCATGGCGACACCATCACCTTGAAAGAGCTGCTGGAGCGCAGTGGCCGCCAAGGCATGCTGCTCATTTGTGCGCTGGCCACCTTGCCGTTTCTGATTCCTGTGTCCATCCCCGGGGTGTCTACGGTGTTTGGTGCGGCGATTGTCTTGCTGGCCGCGGCGCTGTTTCTGAACCGGCTGCCGTGGCTGCCGCAGCGCATATTGAACAAGCCACTGGATGCTAAAAAGCTCGTTCCCGTTTTGCGCAAGGGCGTGGGCGTGGTCAGCAAGATTGACCGCTGGGTGCAGCCACGCTGGCTGGGGCTGACCTCGGGCACCCTGCTGCGCCTGAACTGTGCAGCGGTGGTGTTTGGTGGCGTGCTGCTGATGGCACCTCTGGGGCCAATTCCGTTTTCCAACACGGCCCCTGCCGTGGGCATCTTGCTGCTGACGGTGGGGCTGCTGCAGCGCGATGGGCTGTTTGTCATCCTCGGTTATCTGGGGCTGGTGCTGAGCGTGGTGTATTTCAGCGTGCTGGGCTATCTGGCGTGGACGGGTGGCACCTACCTGTTTGGTTGATGCCGCAAAGTGCTGCATACAAAAAAAGCCAGCAGTATGAACTGCTGGCTTTTTTTATAGCTGCTAGCGATTGGTGTGCAAGCGCTAGAGGCTACTTTGGCTGATGTTCATCAGCCTCAGGCCCTGCACCACTTAGCCGTTGGCGCGTTTTTGCAAAATTTCAAATGCGGGCAGGGTCTTGCCTTCGAGCACTTCCAGGAATGCACCGCCGCCGGTAGAGATATAGCCCACCTTGTCTTCAATGCCGTACTTGGCAATGGCGGCCAGCGTGTCACCACCACCGGCAATGCTGAAGGCGGGAGACTCGGCAATCGCCTGAGCGATGACCTTGGTGCCGTTTTCAAACTGGGCAAACTCGAACACGCCCACGGGGCCGTTCCAGACGATGGTGCCGGCCTTCTTGAGCTGGGCTGCCAGCTTGGCAGCGGTCTCGGGGCCGATGTCCAAAATCAGGTCGTCGTCTTGCACCTCGGTGGCCTTCTTGACCGTAGCGACAGCATCGGCAGAAAACGTCTTGGCGGTGACCACATCGGTGGGCACGGGTACATCAGCACCACGGGCGGCCATGGCGTCGATCACGGCCTTGGCATCGGCCACCAGATCGGGCTCGGCCAGACTTTTGCCGATCTTCAGGCCGGCAGCCAGCATGAAGGTGTTGGCAATGCCGCCACCGACGATGAGCTGGTCTACCTTGTCGGCCAGCGACTTGAGGATGGTCAGCTTGGTTGACACCTTGGAGCCAGCCACGATAGCGGCCAGAGGGCGTGCAGGTGCAGCCAGTGCCTTGTTCAGGGCATCAATTTCGGCCGACAGCAGCGGGCCTGCGCAGGCAATGGGTGCGTACTCGGCAATCCCGTAGGTGGTGCCTTCTGCGCGGTGGGCCGTGCCAAAGGCATCGTTGACGAAGATGTCGCACAGTTTGGCCATTTTCTGGGCCAGCTCGGGCTTGTTCTTCTTTTCGCCCACGTTCACGCGGCAGTTCTCCAGCAGCACCACCTGGCCGGGGGCTACCTGCACGCCGTCCACCCAGTTGGCAACCAGCGGCACTTCGCGGCCCAGCAGCTCAGACAGGCGCTGCGCCACAGCAGCCAGTGAGTCGGCTGGCTTGAATTCGCCTTCGGTGGGGCGGCCCAGGTGGCTGGTCACCATCACGGCAGCACCCGCCTTCAGTGCCATCTCAATGGCAGGCACCGAGGCGCGCACGCGCGTGTCTTCGGTGATTTCACCGGAGTCGCTCAAAGGTACGTTCAGATCCGCACGGATGAAAACGCGTTGGCCTTGGACTTTGCCCTGGGCGCACAGATCAGAAAAGCGAATGATGTTCATGGCGTCAAACCGTCAAGTCTTATAGAAGTGTGAAAACTGCGCCGCATTGTAGGGGGCGCAACTTTGCCTGCGCTTATTTCCAGCGAATGGGCTCGACCACCACGCTGCCCTTGTCGCTGGACAAGGTGAGCTGGCCTTCCTGAATGGTGGCTTGCAGCTGCATGCTGCGCTCGGCCAGGCTGCCCAGCTGCTGGGCGACTTCGGAGTCGATGTAGAGCACTTGCAGCTTGCTTTGGCGGTTGACCTTGCCTTCCAGGCCCTTCCACCAGATGTTGGCGGCATGGTTGAAGGGGTAGACCAGCACGTGGTCAGATTTGTTGCAGGCCTTGGCAATCGGCTTTTCTTCGGGCTGGCCGACTTCAATCCACAGGCGTTTCTGGCCGGTGTAGTCGGTGATGTGCACATCTGGATCGTCCGGATCGCTCAGGCCCACGCCGAAAGAGAGCGTGCCGTCGCCATTGCACAGGGCTTGCAGCTGCCAGGCGTTCAGTGCCAGAGCCACCAGGCGCACCATCATGCGGTCATCGGTTTCGCTGGGGTGGCGTGCCAGCGTCATGTTGTGGTCGCCGTAGTAGCCGTGGTCAATGTCTGCAATCTGCAGGTTGACTTTGAAAATGGTGGACTTGATCGCCATGGGCACGCTGCCCGGAGGCAGTCCTGTTTGAAAATATATAAAAACAAGAGCTGCCAGCGCTGGTGTGTCCTCGCTTTGGCAGCTCTTTGATGCTTAAACGCTTACTGTGTAAGCGTTGGTCGCTATGGTTTACGTGGTTTAAACGCGGCGGGCCAGTTCGGCAGCCTTGCCGATGTACGAGGCAGGCGTCATGGCCAGCAAGCGATCCTTGTCGGCCTGGGGAATTTCCAGACCACTGATCAGCTTGTGCAGATCGGCCGCCTGCACGGTCTTGCCGCGGGTCACTTCTTTGAGCTTCTCGTAAGCGCCTTGCACGCCGTAGCGGCGCATGACGGTCTGAATTGGCTCGGCCAGCACTTCCCAGGCGTGGTCCAGGTCTTCTTGCAGGCGCTCTTCGTTGAGCTCCAGCTTGTTCAGGCCGGTCATCAGCGAGGTGTAGGCCAGTGTGGCGTAACCCAGTGCCACGCCAATGTTGCGCAGCACGGTGGAGTCGGTCAGGTCACGCTGCCAGCGGCTGACGGGCAGCTTTTCAGACAGGTGCTTGAGGATGGCGTTGGCCAGGCCCAGGTTGCCTTCGGCGTTCTCAAAGTCAATCGGGTTGACCTTGTGCGGCATGGTGGACGAGCCGATTTCGCCGGCTTTGAGACGCTGCTTGAAATAACCCAGCGACACGTAGCCCCAGATGTCACGCGAGAAGTCAATCAAGATGGTATTGGCACGGGCCACAGCATCGAACAGCTCGGCCATGTAGTCGTGCGGCTCGATCTGGATCGAGTAAGGCTGGAACGTCAGGCCCAGGCCCTTGGGCTCAGGTGACTCAATCACATTCTTGGCAAACGCTTCCCAGTCGAAATCTGGCCAGGCCGACAGGTGGGCGTTGTAGTTGCCCACAGCGCCGTTCATCTTGCCCAGCGTCTTGACGTTGGCAATGTTGTCCACGGCCTTTTGCAGGCGCACCAGTACGTTGGCAATTTCCTTGCCCACGGTGGTGGGCGAGGCAGTCTGGCCGTGTGTGCGGCTGAGCATGGGCACATCGGCAAACTGGTGTGCCATCTCGCGCAGCTTCAGTGTGATGCGGTCCAGCGCAGGCAGCACCACCATGTCGCGGCCCACACGGATTTGCAGGGCGTGGCTGGTGTTGTTGATGTCCTCGCTGGTGCAGGCAAAGTGCACAAACTCAGAGGCTTTTTGCAGCTCTGGGCGGCCGTCAAACTTGGCCTTGATCCAGTACTCCACGGCTTTCACGTCGTGGTTGGTCGTCTTCTCGATCTCCTTGATCGCCTCGGCATCGGCTTCGGAGAAATTGCTCACCAGACCGTGCAGATAGGTACGTGCACCTTCGGACAGCGCCGGGAATTCGGCGAAGCCGGCATCCGAAAGCGCGATGAACCAAGTGATTTCCACTTGGACACGGCGGTGCATGTAACCCTGTTCGCTCATGATGGGGCGCAGGGCGGAGAGCTTGGCGGCGTAGCGGCCGTCAAGGGGGGAGAGGGCGGAGATGGAAGACAGGCTCATGGCGCGTGATTGTAGGTGGCGCGGGCAGCGCTTGCACTGTGTGGCTACATATGCAACTGCTGGAGACCCGGAAACGAGCAAGGGCACCCGGTAGGTGCCCTTGTCGGGAATAAAAAGGCTGCGAAGCGTCTTGAAGTGAATTAAGAGAGGGAGGGAGGAGATGCACCCCAAGACGGACAACCACACCAGG
Organism: Comamonas avium; assembly: GCF_014836675.1. Lineage (GTDB taxonomy): Bacteria > Pseudomonadota > Gammaproteobacteria > Burkholderiales > Burkholderiaceae_C > Comamonas > Comamonas avium. Next base: position 112,993 of record NZ_JACSQK010000002.1, on the reverse strand, counting down.
TGGAACGGCTTCGCAACACTAAAACTGGCCGGGTTTACAACCCTGACGATGCTTTGTGACTTTTCGAATTTGGGAAAGTTCCCAGATTTTTCAAGGCCATTGGGCAGCGCCTGTATGAATCATAGGGCCAGCAATTTCTCCAGTGGTAGGCGAACGCGCACTTCTTTGTGTGCGACTGGACTGACAATTTTCCAGGCTGGCTGGGCGGTGTCCCGGGGTATGGGTTCGCCAGTCGGCATGCCAGAACGGTTCAGCAGCACGGCAACGCGGGGCGCCGAGGCCGAAGCTCCACGGCGGATGACTACCCCGACTTCCTCGCTGGCCAGCTTGACCCAGGCACCGGGCGGGTAAATGCCCAGTGCCTTGACCAGCGCGGCGCCTGCTTCGTCCATCGACTTGGTCTCGTCGTAGTAGCTGGCCTGCATGGCAGAGGTGACAGACATGGGCTCGCGGTTGGCACGGGGGGCGATGCGGGCACCAAAGATGTCGGCGCGCTGAATCAGACGTGCCATTTGCTGGCCCAGGGTTTTTTCTGCCAGTTTGCCCGGTGCGCGGTGGTGGTGGGTCTTGACGGCGTCCAGCCACAGAGGGTCTGTAATGCCCATGGCTCGCAAGATACTGACGGAGGCATCGGAATGCTGGTCAACCTCCTGTGCCTGCTGAGGGGTCAGCGGCGTGGATTGCTGAGCAAGGTCGTCCTGCAGCCGTGCCATGCCCATGTTCATGCTCAGCGCGGCACGCCCCAGAGGCAAGATGCGGTTTTCTGGCCAGCGCAGGGTCTCACGTGCAACGGTCATGCAGATCACGCTGACCAGCATGGCATGGGTAGCGCTGTAGTAGCGCGTTTCTTCGGCCGACATCTGCATCAGCGCGAGCAATGCCCCATCGGGGTTTTTGAGCAGGTAATTGTTGAGCGCAGAAAACAGGTCTTCAAAACGCGAAGCGAAATCACTGTTGTCCGGGTTGCGCAAGAGCTGCGTAAGACCCAGTTGCCACTCGCGCCAGGCAGGAGGGCCCATGTCCTGGGGCACTTCCACTGCTGCCGCAGCCGATTGCATGGTCATGCTGGTGATTTTGTTCAGCGGCTTGTCGGACAGCAGCAAAGATTGCAGCTGCGCCAAGAAGGCACGGTAGCTTTCGCCCGATTCATCCGTATCCACGTACAGCGTCTGGCCTCGGGCGAGCAAGACGCGCAAATCGTCTGCCGAGCGAATGACAAAACCTTTGTTCGCTAGCAAGCTGCCTCCGACCCCGCGCAGGGCGAAGGGGATAGGCTGGCCAAAGGAGATGGTCGAAAGATTTAGTTCAACGAGTTTCATTGCAATTCAAGCGCGGTTGAACACATTTTTACATTTTGAATGCGGCTCGACCACCATCCAGCCCCAGGGCCCTTAGGCGTATCGGTCGGTCAGTCAGAAAACACAGCTTCCCACAAGGCCAAAACCGCATCGCGGTGGGCGGCAATCGAGGAGGCCACCACCAGTCCATTGCCCTCATCCAGCCGAGACTTGTGCTGAATACGGCGCAACTCGCGATAAGCCGTGGCGGCGGCCTGCCCGATCTGGGCCGGCAGCAGCCCTGCTGCTTCTGCACGCTGCAGCAAGGCAATGTTACCGACATTGCCCAGCAGCTCTGGATTCTGTGCAGATTGCGACAGCACCAGAAACTGCACAGCGAACTCTGCATCAACCATGCCTCCGCGGCTGTGTTTGACATCAAAAAGTTCGCCACGCACGGGGTGTGCACTGCGCACCCTTTCTCGCATGCTCACGATTTCGGCCTTGAGCGACTGCGCATCGCGGGGTGCTGAGATGACCGCTTCGCGCACGCTGTCGAAGCGCTTGCCCAAATCTGCATTGCCCACCACAAACCGCGCACGCGTCATGGCTTGGTGCTCCCACGTCCACGCGGTATTGCTGCCGCGCTGCTGCTGGTAGTCCGCGTAGGATTTAAAGCTGGTGACAAGCAAGCCAGAGTTGCCGTTGGGGCGTAGGGCGGTGTCGATTTCATACAAATCGCCTTCGCCGGTTTTGACGGTGAGCCAGTTGATGAGCTTGCGCACCCATGCGGTGTAAATCTCCGGGGCGTTCTCATCGTCGTCATCAAAGATGAACACAATGTCCAGATCACTGCCATAGCCCAGCTCTTTGCCTCCGAGCTTGCCGTAGCCGATGATGCCAAAGAGCGGATCTTCGCGGTGGCGCTGCTTGAGGCGTTTCCAGCACCACTGCGCTGTAACGCGCAGCACGCTGTCCGCCAGTGCACTCAAGTCATCAGCGACCTGCTCGACCGTAATGAACCCTTCTACATCGCGTGCCAGAGTACGGAATGTCTCTGCATGCTGCGCTCGGCGCAGCAGGTTCAGCAGGTTCTCGTCATCGTCTTCACCCGTGCTCTCCAAAGCGGCCAGGCGCAAGGCCATCTCCTGCTCAAAATCAGTGGCGTTAAAGCGCTCTGTAAAAAGCTGGTCGCTGGCCAGCTCGTCGATGACTCCGGGGTGTTGCTGTAAATAGCGGGCAGGCCATTTGGCTGCACCTAAAAGGTGCAGCAACCGCTCAAGAACCGAGGGCCGCTCCAGTAAAAGTGCCAGATAGCTTTCGCGGCGCAGCAGGGGCTCCAGCCAGGCGATGAAGCGGATGGCGTTGGTCTCTTCCAGTGAGCCCTGGCTCACCCGCTGTGCTGCTTGCTGCACCAGACGAAACAGGCGTGCCCGGGCTTCATCGCGCAGGCCTCGCACTTTGGGGTTTTCACGCCATTCAAGTAAGCGCTGCGCCATGAGAGGCGGCAGCTGCTCAATCAGGCTTTCCAGATCGGGTGCGCTAGAGGCGCCGCTGACGGTGCGCGGGCCATTGCACATGCCGGACTGGCACGTTTGGTTGCCTCCGAGCAAGGTGTCAAATTCCTGGGCCACCAGCTCGCGGTGCGTGTCCAGTTGCCGCAAAAAACTGTGTGTGTCTGCGTAATCCATGGTGTGCGCAATCCATTCCAGATCGTCGTCACGGGTGGGCAGAACGTGGGTTTGCTGATCGTCGAGGTACTGAATGCGGTGCTCAACATTACGCAGGAAGGTGTAGGCCTGTGCAAGCTGCTCTGCGGTTTCTTGCGGCATGAGGTTGGCACGCGCAAGACGTTGCAATGCCTCCAGCGTAGGGCGGCAGCGCAGTTCGGGAAATTGCCCGCCGCGAACCACTTGCAGCAGCTGGACTGTGAATTCAATTTCACGGATGCCGCCACGAGACAGCTTCACATCGTTGGCACGCTCAGGGTGACCGGCACTGCGTCGGGCGGCATGCTCGCGAATCTGGCGGTGCAGTGTGCGCAAGGAGTCAAAGACGTTGTAGTCGAGGTATTTGCGAAAAACAAAGGGCAACACCACAGAGCGCAAGGCTTGAACGTTGGGGGCCTGAATTTCGGAGCGTGGAGCTACGACACGGCTTTTCAGCCAGGCAAAGCGCTCCCACTCCCGGCCATGCACCTGCAGGTAGTCTTCCAGAGATGAAAGACTGACCGCAGCAGGCCCCGAGTTACCGTGGGGGCGCAGGGCCAGATCGACGCGAAAGACAAACCCATGCTCTGTGGTGTCACCAATCAATGCATAGATAGCTTTGACGGCTTTGCCAAAGTATTCATGGTTGCTGATCTTGCCGCGGCCATCTGCAAGGCCTTGGGTTTCCCCCTCGTGCTCATAGACATAAATAAGGTCAATGTCGCTGGAGACATTGAGCTCGCGCGCGCCAAACTTGCCCATGCCAATAATCCACAGGGGAACGGGTTGACCACCAGGGCTGGTGGGCGCTCCATGGCGGCTGTCCAGCTCTTGGCGCACGTGCAGGCAGGCGCGATCCAGTACCAGTTCTGCCAGAACGGTGACTGCGCTGGTAACCGCATGCAGATCAGCCTTGCGGTCACAGTCCAGCACCATGAGCCGTTCCATGACCAGCTGCCGCAAAACACGCAATGCAGCAGATAAGTCCAGTCCTTGGTGTAACAGGGCTTGCAGTGCCTGTTCCATCGCTACGCGATCAGGAACTGCCGGGGGCAATATGCCCAGCATGTCGGCATAACGACGATGCAGACGCTGCCAAAAGCGAGAGTGGGCGGCGGATGGGCTGGCAACGGGCGTTTGAATATGGTCTGCGATCTGCATGCTTGGCACTGGTTGGTGCGAGTTCAAAGAACCTTCAGGTTGTTCCCTTTGGGGTCATACCCCGAGCAGGGTAAGCGGGCGATAATTCCTGCCACTTGTGAACCCACGAATGATCGATCCGAGCTCTACCCCATCACGCCAGCTGCACATCTTTGCCCGCTTTGCCCGTTGGTCATTGTGGCTGGTGCTGGCTTTTTGGCTGCTGCTGGCGCTGGTATGGGGGACTCTCCATGGAATCATTGTGCCGCGAATTGGAGAGTGGCGGGTTCAGGTAGAGCGCTTAGCGACGCAAGCGCTGGGGGCAGCGGTACGGGTAGATGCCATTGAGGCCAAATCGGATGGTTTATTTCCGACGGTGCACCTTTCTGGGGTGTCCGTTTTAGATGCCCAAGGGCGGGAGGCGCTCAAACTTCAAAGCGTCGTGGCCACCGTGTCAGCGCGCTCGGTCTTGCGGCTGGGGCTGGAGCAGCTGTATATCGATGCGCCAGAGCTGGATATCCGGCATCTGGCAGATGGTCGCTGGCAAGTTGCAGGCCTGGATGTGGTTCAAAGCGATGCCTCGGAAAGCCCCGCGCTGGAGTGGCTGCTTGCACAGCCTGAGCTGGTGATTCAAAAAGGCGTGCTGTTGTTCACAGATGAACAACGTGCCGTGCCCACCGTGCGTTTGCACGATGTGGACCTGGTGCTGCGCAATCGCCACTGGAACCATGTCGTTCGCCTGGATGCCACCCCTGAGGCCGCGGATGGCGAACGGATGCAAGTGGTGGGCGCTTTTCGGCAGCCGCTGCTGCCATCGTCCAAGGCACCCTGGACCCGCTGGAGCGGGCAGTGGTATGCCTCCCTTCAGTTGCATCGCGTGCCTTTGCTGCCGTGGCCCGAGGCATGGGGTGTCCGGGCATTGCAAGGCAATGGCGCAGCGCGGGCATGGATCGATGTGCAGCAAGGACAGCTGGCCGGCCTGACCGTGGATTTGGCGTTGCCACAAGCGTTGGTGCAGTGGCAAGACACCGGCGTTGCGGATCTGGATGTCCGCGCACTGCAAGGCCGTATAGAGGCCAATTGGCAAGCGCAGGCATGGAATCTCAAAGGGCAGCACTTCAGCTTTATGCAAGCGGACGGTGATAACTGGCCGAGCAGCAATTGGGATGTGCGTCTCGTGGGGCGCGAGGGGCGGCCACACAGCGCGAAAATTGCCCTGGACTATGCAGATTTGGCGATGGCTTCCCAGGTTGTGCAAACCTTGCCACTGCCGGCGCAATGGCGCGAGTCCATGGCGCAATGGACTCCGCAAGGCGAACTGCGGCAACTGCAGCTGCAATGGCAGGACGGCGGCGCTTACCGGGCCAGTGGACGTGTAGCGGGCCTGACGTTGCAGCCGCAGCCTGCAGAGCAAGGCGTGGGCGTTCCGGGGGTGCAGGGGCTGGATGCCCGGTTTGAGCTGACAGAAGGGGGCGGTAACGCGCAACTGAACATGCAGTCCGGGGTGTTGCACTTTCCCGGGGTGTTTGAAGAGCCCGCCATTCCTATGGATGAGCTGCAAGCACAAGTTCGCTGGAGTGTGAAAAACGGTGGCCACGTCAAAGTGGATGTTTCGCAGGTCGCTTTTGCCAATGCAGATGCCCAGGGCACCTTGCATGCTTCGTGGGAGATGGGACAGCAGGCGCAGGATCGGTTGCCCGGGTATTTGCAGCTTCAGGGCCTGCTCGAGCGTGCCAATGGAGCGCGTGTGCATCGCTATCTGCCGTTAGAAATCCCGGAAATGGCCCGCCACTATGTGCGCGATAGCGTTCAGCAGGGGCAAGGCAGCAAAGTCGAGTTTGAGGTGAAAGGCAACTTGCGGGATATGCCTTTTGAGAGGCCGGGCACGGGGCGTTTTTTCATCAAGGCACCGGTCAAGAATGTGATTTATGAGTTTGCCCCTGCCTCGGTGCAGACCCCTGGAGAGCCAGCATGGCCTGCTCTGACAGATTTGAGTGGCACTTTGATTTTTGAGGGTGCCGGCATGACGGTGCAGCAAGCGAGCACTGGGTTCGTCGGATATCCGAAGCTGCGCATGGGCTCTGTCGCGGCGCATATCCCTGATCTTGAGCATCCCCATTTAACGGTGAATGCTTTGGGGCAGACGGATTTGAATGCAGCGTTGGCGCTGGTGAAAAAATCTCCTTTGGCCGTTTTCACCAGCCACGCCCTGGACGCCACGCAGGCGCAAGGTGATGCCAGTATTGCCTTTGATTTGGAGTTGCCCATTGACCACTTGGAGCGGGCCAAAGTGCGAGGCCGTGTCGGTTTCCAAAACAATGCCCTGCAGTTCAACGAAGAGGCACCGCTGTTGCGCCAATTGCAAGGGGCGGTGCAGTTCCATGACCAGGGGTTTGAGCTGCTCAACGTGCGTGGACAGGCTCTGGGCGGCAGCATCAAGCTGGAAGGCGGCATGCCGTCACTCAAACAAGGTGTACACATCTTGGCGCGCGGCACAGCCACTGCGCAGGGGCTGCAAAAACACAGCGGTATTGCGCTGCTGGCGCAGATTGCAGCGCATGGGCAAGGGCAGGCCGCCTATACGGTTGATGTGAATGCACGCAATGGAGCGCAGGATGTCACGGTGCGCTCAGATTTGCGTGGCATCGCGCTGAATTTACCGGCACCTTTTAGCAAGCAAAGCGATGAAGCCTTGCCTTTGACCGTGCAGCAATCGCTGTCTGAGCAACAAATGCAAGAGTTGCGGGTCGACGTTCAGGGGCGTGCCCAAGTGAGTTACACGCGCAACTTGTCGGTGGTGCCTGCACAAGTGGTGCAGGGGCGCATTGTGGTTGGCGAGCCTCCAAACAATGAGCCATTAGAGCGTGGCGTTTCTGCGTACGTGCAATTGCCAGAGCTGGACATGGATGCGTGGAGCCAAGTACTCACGTCCAAGGCTCACAGTGACGGGAGTGAAACCGCATCGCAAGCACAGGCTTATATGCCACAGCGACTGAAGCTTTCTGTGGACCGGTTGCTGGTTAAACAGCGCGAACTGCAGTCGGTCAAGGCAGACTTTGTTCAAGCCAGCGCAGTGTGGCGCGGGCGCTTGAATGCCAAGCATTTCGCAGGCCAGGTGGAGTACCGGCTGCCCAGTGCATCGGACCCTTCCGGGCGCTTGTTTGCGCGTTTGTCTCACCTCTCGATCCCCAAGTCAGAAGCCTTGCGGCTGAACCAGGCCACAGGCGATGAGACTTCGTCTGAGCCTGAAACTTTGCCGGCACTCGACATTGAAGTGGAGCGCTTTGAGATTGCCGGAAAAGCGCTGGGCAAGCTGCAGTTGCAGGCACGCAATAGCATGGGGGCATCTGGGCGGGACTGGCTGCTGGAGCAGTTTTATTTGACAACGCCAGAAGCTCGCTGGAAAGCGAATGGATATTGGGGTGCCCCGTCGCGCGGTGCTCCCCGCACGACGCACCTGAGCTTTCTGCTAGAGCTCGATAGCTCAGGCAAGTTGCTGGAACGGTTTGGCATGCCCGGTGTGATTCGCGATGGACAAGGGCGATTGAGTGGAAACATCGCGTGGCAGGGTGCGCCAATTACGCCCCACTGGCAGAGCATGGATGGTGGTGTGCACATGCAGGTAGATAAGGGACAGTTTCTGAAGGTAGAGCCAGGCATGGGCAAGCTGTTGAGTGTGCTCAGCCTGCAGTCCTTGACCCGTCGGGTAGCACTGGATTTTCGAGATGTGTTCAGCCAGGGTTTTGCATTTGACTATGTGCGTGGCGATATCAGTATCGAGCAAGGCGTAGCACGTACCAATAATTTGCAGATGAAGGGGCTCAATGCCGCGGTGCTGATGGAGGGCAAGGCCAGCTTGATTGATGAAACCCAGGACCTGACGGTGGTGGTTGTGCCAGAAATCAATGCAATGACTGCCTCACTGGCTGCAACGGCCATCAACCCCGTGATCGGACTGGGAAGCTTCTTGGCGCAAATGTTTCTGCGGGGTCCGCTGATGGAGGCTGCAACGCGCACGTTCCATGTGCACGGCCCCTGGAGTGACCCAGTTGTGGACCCGGTCAGTAAAAAGGCGGTTGAAAGAAAACCGACACCCAGCACAGAAGGAGTGGTGCCATGAAGGTTGCAGTACTGCAGATGGTGTCTTCACCTGACGTTGAGGACAATTTGGCTTGTGCGCAGCAATTGATTGCGCAAGCCAGCGCACAAGGGGCTGAGCTGTTGGTACTGCCCGAATATTTTTGCGGCATGGGGCTCCAAGATACCGACAAGCTGGCCTGGGCAGAGCCGCTGGGCAAGGGCCCCATTCAGGAGGCCATGGCTCGATGGGCACAAGCCTATGGTATCTGGCTGGTTGGGGGGACCGTGCCTGTTCAATCCGGTGCTGAAGGCAAAGTGCTCAACACGTCGATGCTCTTTAACCCGCAAGGGCAGCGGGTGGCGCATTACGACAAAATTCACCTTTTTCGTTTTGCAACCGACACGGAGCGCTATGACGAAGCGGCGGTAATTGAGCCGGGTGTTTTGCCGGTGGTGGCCGATATGGTGGACCGCAGCGGACAGCAATGGCGACTGGGGCTTAGCGTGTGCTACGACCTGCGTTTTCCGGAGTTGTACCGACAGCACGTAGCCCAGGGCGCGCACATTTTGTTGGCTCCGTCTGCTTTCACGTGCACCACGGGGTTTGCGCACTGGGAGCTTCTGCTGCGCGCCCGTGCAGTGGAAAACCAGTGCTGGATGCTGGCAGCGGCGCAAGGCGGCCAGCATGACAATGGCAGGCAGACCTGGGGGCACAGCATGGTCGTGGATCCGTGGGGGCAAATCGTTGCTGAACAGGCATCGGCTGGTGCAGGCATCAGTTATGCCGTACTGGATGCTGCCTTTTTGCAGCAAGTGCGTCAGCGCTTGCCGGCTTTGGAGCACCGTTGTTTGTAAATCCGCTTCAGCCTTGGCCGTGGCAACGCTGGCACAGCGCATGGCGCCGCTGGTCCCTGTGGACAGTGCTGGTCGTGCTGGTGGTGGGCATGCTCATCATCATGGTGTGGCTGGCTGGGCGCTATGAAGCCTCGCAAGTTCAGGACAAGCTGGACCGAGATGCCGCCCAGGCGGTGGTGGAAATCCGTTCTGGCCTGAATCGCAACCTTCAGGATCTGCAAGCCATCAACCCTATGCACGTGACGCCAGAGCAATGGAGCGTGCGTGTCGCGGAGCTGCTGCAGGTGCGCCGAGAGCTATTGCGGGTGGAGTGGCGCGGTGAAAACCTGAACATTCGCCAGGTGGCAGAGACTCCCTACCGTTCTGTAGAGTGGGATGCGGATTTACGAGAAGAATCTTTCAGCCATGCCGTGACTGCGTGTTCGAACGCGCAGCGCACGAACAGCCCTGCCTACTCGACCAGCTATTTTCAGATCTTGGGCGGCACGATGGGGGCTGAGCTGATGGAGGTGTGCCTGCCGCAAATGGAAGGGGGGCATGTCAGGGGCTTTATGGTGGGTACGTACTCGCTGCAAAACATTCTGATTTCGCAAGTGAGCAAGAACCTGACGCAGAACCAGGAAATCTCTTTTACAGAGCCTGATGGCACGCGTTTGGCGGTGCTGGGGGCTGCGTGGCGCGGATCACGTGTGTTCACATCACAGCAATTGCTGGATTTGCCAGGTAACACCATGGTGCTGCGCATGGACAGCTGGCATCGGGCTCCCAGCGTGTTTCCGAACGTGCTGACAGCACTGGTGACTGGCATGGCCATTGCCCTGGGCTCCGTCTTGATTGTGCTGGTGCGCGATAACCGCCGCAGGCTGCGCGCAGAGCGCGATCTGGGAGATGCGCTGGCCTTTCGCAAGGCCATGGAAGACTCTCTCATCACCGGCCTGCGGGCGCGTGACTTGCAGGGGCGCATCAGCTACGTCAACCCTGCTTTTTGCGCCATGGTGGGCTTTAGCGCCGAAGAGCTGCTGGGCCAGAGCTTTGCACCCTATTGGCCTCCAGAGCTGGCCGAGGAGTATGTGCGCCGGCAGGCCCGGCGTTTGTCAGGTGCGATGCCTCCTGCGCGGGAGGGGCACGAGTCCGTGTTTATGCGCAAAGATGGCACGCGGTTTCCGGTGCTGATCTTTGAGGCACCACTGATCAACGCACAAGGCCAGCAAACGGGCTGGATGAGCGCATTTATCGACATCACTGAGCAGCGTCGCATGGAGGATCTGTCGCGTGCCTCGCATGAACGGCTGCAGGCTACGGCGCGGTTGGCGACGGTGGGCGAAATGGCCTCCTTGCTGAGCCACGAACTCACACAGCCGTTGATGGCCATGTCCAGTTATGCCAACGGTTCACTCAATATGCTCCAGCACGACGGGGATCTGGCGTTGCTGGACAAGGCCAGCCTCATCCAGCGCTTGGGCGACTTGAAGTCTGCCATGCAAAGGATCGCGTTTCAGGCCGATCGTGCAGGCAAGGTGATCAAGAGCGTGCGTGACTTTGTTCGCCGTCGTAGCCAGACACATGACACGATCACCGCCTCCGAGCTGCTGGACGCGGTGATGCCTCTTGTGCGCATGCAGGCGACAAAGCTGGGCGTGAAAGTACAGGTGGATGTTGAGCCACGCCTGCCGCCCATGGTGTGTGACAGCACGATGATTGAGCAGGTACTGCTGAATCTGGCGCGCAATGCCATGCAATCCATGGAAAATGTGGAGGCCGCGTACAAGAAGCTGACGATCAAAGCGCTGTGGGACGAGCCTTCAGGCCGGGTTGTTTTTAGCGTGCAAGATCAAGGCGCAGGCATTCCTCAGGAGGTGGCCGAGCAATTGTTTACCCCGTTTTTCACCACCAAGGCAGAGGGTATGGGGCTGGGTCTGAGCATGTGCCGCACTGTGATTGAGCAGCACTCCGGAGAATTGCGCTACAGCGTCAATGCCCCACGTGGTACGGTGTTTACCTTCAGCCTGCCTGTTGCAGGTGACCGAGAAAAGTTAAGCTGAACCCCATGGAACCAGTCACTAATGCCACGGTTTATATCGTGGATGACGATGCGGATGTACGCGACGCTTTGGCGTGGCTGCTGCGTTCGCGCCGTTTGTATAGCGAAAGTTTTGCCTGCGCCGAAGATTTCCTGGCCATGCTGGGCGAGCAGCCCGTGCCACGGCATCCGCAATGCCTGCTGCTGGATGTTCGCATGACGGGCATGAGTGGCCTGTCTTTGTTTGCACAGCTCAAACAAATGGAAGGCGTGATTGAGACGGTGCCGGTGATTTTCCTGACCGGCCATGCCGACGTCCCCACCGCTGTGCAGACCGTCAAGCAAGGCGCTTTTGATTTCTGTGAAAAGCCGTTTTCAGACAATGTGCTGGTGGATCGCATCGAGCAAGCGCTGCAGCAATCTGCGCAATACCTTGAAGAGACGGCGTTGCGCCATGCTTTGCTCAACCGCCTGGCGGATCTGACAGAGCGCGAGCGAGGGGTGATGACACTCGTTGTTGAAGGCGTGCCCAACAAGCTGATTGCGGACCAGTTGGACATCAGCGTGCGCACGGTCGAAGTGCACCGGGCGCGTGTGTTTGACAAGATGCAGGTGAAATCGGCGGTAGAGCTGGCCAACGTGCTGCGCGCGCACGGGCAGTTGTAAGCTGCTTCAGGGACAAGACCGGGCAAGCCTCACAATGCGTCCACAAGCCCTTTGAGGATGTGATGGGGCATAAAAAAGGCTCTGAATTTATTCAGAGCCTTTTTGCCTTCCAGTACCTTGCCAGGCAAGTACTGTCAGCTGTCCTTATTGAGCGCGTTCACCCACAAAAATTTCAACACGGCGGTTGCGCGAACGGCCCTCTGCAGTGCTGTTGGATGCGATGGGCTGGTAAGAGCCGCGGCCTTCTGTAAAGATGCGGCTGCCGCTGACGCCACGCTGCATCAGATAGTCGCGGGTGCTGTTGGCACGGTTGAGCGACAAGGGGTTGTTCACAGCATCAGAGCCGGTGCTGTCGGTGTGGCCCACGATGCGTACTTCTGCGTTGGGGCTGCTGCGCAGGCCTTCAGCGAAACGATCCAAAATGGGGGCAAAGTTGCTCTTGATGTCGTAGCGGCCAGTATCAAAAGAGATGTCGCTGGGGATTTCCATCTTCAGCTGGTTGTCGGCGGTTTGAACCACATTCACACCCGTGCCCTGGGTGGCCGCCTGCATTTCTTGTTTGCGCTTTTCCTGGTTGTTGGACCAGATGTAAGTGCCAAGTCCGCCAAGGGCGGCGCCAGCTACAGCGCCGACACCGGCTTTACCGCCTGTGGCAGCACCGATGGCAGCACCAGCCAGAGCGCCGACACCAGCACCAGTGGCGGTACGCTTGGTGGTGTCAGACATGCCATCCGTAGCAGCACAGCCGGAAATTAAGAGTGCTGCAGCCACGGAGGCAGAGAGGATGAGATTTTTGCGCATGGTTTTTCCTTTACGTTATGAGCGCTACAGCCGTAGCGGGCAGATATTCGATTGTGAGAAGTCTGCTTGAACGCTCTATCAGTCGTGCCAGATGCCTCGCGTAGGAAATTGCCGAGCAACGTCAATCTTTGTCTTGGTGCTCATCGCAGGGCGGTAGTTCCCCTTTAGAGCGACCATGGAACATGGTCCACCAGACAATCCCCACCAGAATCAACAAAGCGAGCAAAGCTTCAAGCAAAATCAGGCCCATGACCGTATCTCTCCTGCTTCGTGTTTCGATGGCGCTGATTGTAGGCACCCTCGCTGCCTGCTCTTCTGGCCCACGTGTGTCCGGCTCCTCCGGGGGCTCCAACGACGGCCCAAGCACAGGCTTTCCTACCGGTGAGGTGATCGATACCGCCCCGCTGGGGCCGCCCAGCTTTCGTGCAAAAAGCCGCTGGCTGCCTGTGCGCTGGGCAGAGTTGCCCGGTTTCCAAGACGATGCCCTGCATGAGGCGTGGAATGCCTGGCTGCGCAGTTGCGAGCGCCCGCCGGCGGCGCTGGCGGGGCTGTGTCAGGACGTGCGCCGTTTGAGCATTGCCAGCGTACAGGAGCAAAGCCACTGGCTGCAATCGAACCTGCAGCCCTACCGCGTGGAGTCGCTGGATGGCAAGTCGCAAGGCATGCTCACTTCGTACTACGAGCCCGAGATGGTGGGCTCGCGCGTGCGTACGGCAGAGTTCAACATTCCGCTGTACCGCGCACCTGCAAGCTTGGGTGCGCGCAAGCCGTGGTTCTCGCGCCAGCAGATCGATACCCTTCCCGAGGCGCAGGCCGCCTTGGCCGGGCGCGAGATTGCGTGGCTGAACGACCCGATTGAAGCCTTGGTGCTGCACATCCAGGGCTCAGGTCGTTTGCGCATTACCGAGCCGGACGGCAGCGTGCGCCAGATTCGTCTGGCCTATGCCGCCACCAATGACCAGCCCTACAAGAGCGTGGGCCGCTGGCTGCTGGATCGCAATCTGATTACGGATGCCAGCTGGCCCGGCATCAGCGCATGGATTGCGGTGAACCCCGATCGTGTGCAGGAGATGCTGTGGAGCAACCCGCGTTACGTGTTCTTCCGTGAAGAGGCGCTGGAAGGGCTGGACGCACAGTTTGGCCCCAAAGGCGCGCAAGGCGTGCCGCTGACACCGGGGCGCTCGATTGCAGTGGACCGTGGCAGCATTCCTTACGGCACACCGGTGTGGATGTACTCCAAGGGCATGGAAGTGGAATACAAGCGCCTGGTGCTGGCGCAAGACACGGGCAGCGCCATCGTGGGCGCTGTGCGCGCCGACTACTTCATGGGCTGGGGCAAACAGGCAGGAGACCTGGCCGGGCGTATCAAGCAGCCGCTGCGACTGTGGGCCTTGTGGCCCAAGGGTATGCCTGTACCGCAGTAAAAGTGAGCATATAGCGCTTGCCAGTCAATGATTTCAAATAGTTTTAGTGCTGAAATCGTTGATGAATAAGCCTTGATAGCTCATTTATTAGAAATACCATCCAACAAAAAGGCTGCATGACTGCAGCCTTTTTGTTGCCCGCCTGGGCCTTAATCTGTCTCGAAATAGCGCGTGACCCGGGGCGGTGTATCCAGCACGTGGAAGGCCAGCTTGCGCTCACGCAAGGCCACATCGGCAGCGGTGACGCGGTCAAAGCGGCGCAGGTGCTCAATCCAGGACTCATCCACAATTTCTTCCACATAGCGCTCTGGCCGCTCCATGCTGTGCAGCATGCGCCACGCCAGTGCGCCCTGGCGCATGCGACTGCGCCGGCTTTCCTGCATCAGTGTGCGAAAGCGCTTGGCCTTGGCGGGGTTGATGATGAACTCAATGTGCACCACCACGCGGCCCTCTTCGGGCTGGCTGTGTTTGGGCGGCTCCCAGGCTTTGGAGGGGCTCAAATCTTCCAGAGCCTGGCGATCCAGAAATACGCGCTGCACCACCAGCATGCAGACCACGCCAGTGATGGCGGCGGTGATCAGGCTGGCAGGCACCGAGGTGAGCGATGCAATCTTGCCCCACAGCGCCGAGCCCAGCGCCATGCCGCCCATGATGGACATCTGATAGGCCGACATGCCCCGCGCACGCACCCAGTTGGGCAGTGCCATCTGGGCTTTCACGCCCAGCGTGTTGGCCGTAGACAGCAGCGACAGGCCGGCAATCATCATGCACACAATGGCCAGCGCCAAATTGGGTGCCAGAGCCACACCAATGGTGGATGCTGCCTGCAGGCAGGTGCCCGTCAGCACCAGAGCCTCGCTGGGCAAAGCCTGCCGGATGCGGGGCAAAAACATGGCACCGATGATGGCCCCAGCGCCCATGGATGCCAGCAGCACGGTGAACACGCCCGCGCCGCTGATGAAGCCAATGCCATCAAAGCGTTTGGCGGTCAGCGGCAGCAAAGCCATGATGGCGGTGGACATGAAAAAGAACGACACGGTGCGCGCAATTACGGCGCGCATGCGCGGCGATTCTTTGACGAACTGCAGCCCCACGCGCATGGCGCTGGGCAGGCGCTCGCGCCCCAGAGGGTTGATGGCTGCCTGCTCCCGCTGCCAGCGCAGCAAGATGAAGCCCGCCACGATGGACAGCAGCGCATTCAGCACAAACACCCACAGCGTGCCTGCGCTGGCAATGATGGCGCCAGCCACCAGGGGACCCACAATGCGCGAGGCATTCATGGCCACCGCATTGAGCGCCATGGCCGAGGGCAGCAGCGGCTTGCTGATCACTTCGGGAATCAGCGCAGAAAAGACCGGCCAGCGCATGGCCATGCCAATGCCGTTGGCAAATGTCAGGGCCAGAAGCAGCGGGGCGCTCATGGCATCCAGAGCGACGGCTGCGCACAGCAGCACAGCCACGATCGCCACCCAGAACTGCGTGAAGATGAAATAACGGCGTCGGTCCAGGATGTCGGCCAGAGCGCCGCTGGGCAGGCCCAGCAAAAACACGGGCAGGGTGGATGCCGTCTGTACCAGGGCCACCAGCACAGGGGATGTGGTCAGGGAGGTCATCATCCACGCGGCGGCCACATCGTTCATCCAGACGCAGATGTTGGCCACCAGCGTCACGCTCCACAGCAGGCGGAAGGTGGGGGTGCGCAAGGGTGCCCAGGTCGAGTCAGGTCGGGAGGCTTGGGGCGCTGGTGTTGCACCAGGCTCTTCAAGAATGCGCCCTGGGGAGGGCGTGGGCGGAAGGGGGGCTTGGTGGTCGGGCATCACCGCCAATTGTCAGCCCTCTAGCAGCTTCTTGCCGGACATTGCCTGCGAGCGATGGCAGCCATCTCACTTGGCACATGCGCGCAGGTCACAAGTGACCTGCTTGGCTACACGCCAGCGGCCGGCACGGGCGGCATGCTGGATTTCACCTCCCCCAGTGAAAAGCTGGTGTGCATGTCCTTCACATTGGGCAAATTGAGCAGTACGGAACGCGTGAAGTTGGAAAAACTCTCCAGATCCTTGGCAACCACCTGCAGCTCAAACATGCCCTTGCCGCTGATGTAGTGACACGAAATGACTTCGGGGATGGCGCAAATGGCTTCTTCCATCTCCCGGGTGCGCGCGCCAGAGCTGATTTCCGCATCAATGCGCACAAAGGCCAGCACACCCAGCCCGATTTTGTGGCGGTCAATTTCAGCGTGGTAGCCGCGGATGTAGCCCAGCGTCTCCAGCGAACGCACACGCCGCCAGCATGGCGCTGCAGACAGGCCCACACGCTGTGCCAGTTCAGCATTGGTCAATCGCCCATCGGCCTGCAAATGGGCCAGGATGGCGAGGTCAAATTTGTCCAGAGTATTCACGTTTTCCCTTGTTTGAGAAAGGATCTTGCGCAGGATTGGTATTTTGGGGCAAAAAAAGCAATCCCTTATCCCGCGCTCACTTCTACACTTGATTTGGGTCATCGCCCACACACCAAGAGACCAGCCAAACGCATGGTCCATATGAAGGAGACAACGATGAACGCCCCATGGATCAATGCAGTAAGCCCCGTGCTGACACCTGCCAGCCAAGGACGTGCGCTATGAACGCACCCTTGAACGACGCCGTGCGCCTGGCGCTGGAAAACGTCACGCTGGACGACAAACTGCAGCGCGGTTTGCAACACAAATACACGGTGGACAGCGAAGCTGGACACGGTGGATGTGGCGTTCAGCGCTGCAAGCAAGGGGGGGCGCTATGAACGCACCCTTGAACGACGCCGTGCGCCTGGCGCTGGAAAACGTCACGCTGGACGACAAATACACCCTGGAAAGAGGCCGCGCCTTCATGAGCGGCGTGCAGGCGCTGGTGCGCCTGCCCATGCTGCAGCGCCTGCGCGATGCGCAGCAGGGGCTGAATACAGCCGGTTTCATCAGTGGCTACCGTGGCTCGCCTCTGGGTGGCTATGACCAGGCGCTTTGGGCAGCCCAAAAACACCTGGAGTCACAAAACATCGTCTTTAAGCCGGGTGTGAATGAGGAGCTGGCTGCGACTGCCCTGTGGGGCACGCAGCAGCTGGATTTGTACCCGCAGTCGCAGAAGTTCGACGGCGTCTTTGGCATCTGGTATGGCAAAGGGCCGGGGGTGGACCGCTGCTCTGACGTGTTCAAGCACGCCAACATGGCCGGTACCGCACAGCACGGTGGCGTCATTGCACTGGCGGGAGATGACCACATCAGCAAAAGCTCCACGGCGGCCCACCAAAGCGATCACATTTTCAAGGCCTGTGGAACCCCGGTTTTCTTTCCCAGCAGCGTGCAGGAAATTCTGGACATGGGCCTGCATGCCTTTGCCATGAGCCGCTTCAGCGGGCTGTGGTCGGGGATGAAGACGATTCAGGAGGTGGTCGAGTCCTCCAGCAGCGTCTGGGTGGACCCAGACCGCGTGAACATCGTGCTGCCCGAAGACTTTGCCATGCCACCCGGTGGCCTGCACATTCGCTGGCCTGATGCCCCGCTGGAGCAAGAGCAGCGGCTGATGCACCACAAGTGGTATGCCGCCCTGGCCTATGTGCGCGCCAACAAGCTGAACTACAACGTGGTGCAGGGCAGTCAGGACCGCTTTGGCATCATGGCCAGCGGCAAGGCCTACAACGACATGCGTCAGGCCTTGATCGACTTGGGGCTCGATGACGCCACCTGCCAGCGCGTGGGCATTCGGGTGCACAAAGTGAATGTGGTGTGGCCGCTGGAGGCCACGATCACGCGCGACTTTGCACGCGGCCTGCAAGAAATTTTGGTGGTGGAGGAAAAGCGCCAGATCATTGAGTACCAGGTCAAAGAAGAGCTTTACAACTGGCGTGATGATGTGCGCCCCACCGTGGTGGGCAAGTTTGAAGACCGCGAAGGCGGCGAGTGGAGCAAGCCCAGTCACGCCAGTGGCGACTGGCTGCTGCGCGCCAATGCTGACCTGACCCCCGCGCTGATTGCACGCGCCATTGCCAAGCGGCTGAAGAAGCTGGGTGTGCCGCAAGACGTGCAGGCACGCATGGACCAGCACCTGACACTGCTGGATGCCTGTGAGCTGCAGCAGACACAAGCCAATGCCCCTGCGGGGGACCGTACGCCGTGGTTTTGCAGTGGCTGCCCGCACAACACCAGTACCCGCGTGCCCGAAGGCAGCCGCGCTGTGGCAGGGATTGGCTGCCACTACATGACGGTGTGGATGGACCGCTCCACCAGCACTTTCACGCAAATGGGCGGCGAAGGGGTCAGCTGGGTGGGCCAGGCACCGTTCACCAAAGAGGCGCACGTGTTTGCCAACCTGGGTGATGGCACCTACTTTCACAGCGGGTTGCTGGCGATACGCCAGAGCATTGCGGCGGGTGTGAACATTACCTACAAGCTGCTTTACAACGATGCCGTGGCCATGACGGGCGGGCAGCGTGTGGGCGAGCGGCCTGAAGGCCACTCGGTGCTGCAAATCATGCAAAGCTTGCTGGCGGAAGGTGTGCGCAAGCTGGTGATCGTCACCGATGAGCCCGCCAAATACCAAGGGGTGAGCCTGTCGCCCGGGGTGACAGTGCACCACCGCGATGAGCTGGACCGCATTCAGCGTCAGTTCCGTGAGCTTGAAGGCTGCACGGCCATCATTTACGACCAGACGTGCGCCACGGAAAAACGCCGTCGCCGCAAGCGCGGCACGCTGGCAACGCCTGCCAAGACCGTCATCATCAACGAGCTGGTGTGTGAAGGCTGTGGTGATTGTTCGGTGCAGTCCAACTGTCTGTCGGTCGAGCCGGTAGAGACGCCGTTTGGCCGCAAGCGCCGTATCAACCAAAACAGCTGCAACAAAGATTTCTCTTGCGTGAAGGGTTTTTGCCCCAGCTTTGTCACTGTGGAAGGCGGACAGCTTAAAAAGCCCAAGAAGGAAAAAAAGGGTGACCTTTCCCTGCTGCCAGCGATTGCCGAGCCGGTGTTGCCCGATGCCACCCAGGCGTGGGGCATTGTGGTGGCCGGGGTGGGCGGTACCGGGGTGATCACCATTGGCTCGTTGCTTGGCATGGCGGCACACCTGGAAGGCAAGGGTGTCATCACGCAAGACGCTGCGGGCCTGGCACAAAAGGGTGGCTCAACCTGGAGCCATATCCAGATAGCCAACACACCAGAGGCCATTCACACCACCAAGGTGGATGTGGGCAAGGCCGATTTGGTGATTGGCTGTGATGCCATCGTGGCGGCGAATGCGGTGACCCTGGCATCCATGCAGTCGGGGCGAACCTTTGTGGCCCTGAACACCCATGGCACACCGACGGCGGCCTTTGTACACAACCCTGATTGGCAGGCACCCGGCGCGCAATGTGAAACCGCGATTGCCCATGCTGTGGGTGGCCAGGCCCATCTGGGCGTCTGGGATGCCGATGAAGTGGCCGTCAAGCTGCTGGGCGACAGCATCTACACCAACCCGCTGATGCTGGGCTATGCCTGGCAAAAGGGCCGTATCCCCCTCAGTCGGCAAGCCCTGTTGCGTGCCATGGAGCTCAACGGTGTACAGGTAGCCAACAACCAGGCCGCGTTTGAGTGGGGCCGCCGCTGCGCGCACAAGCTGGAAGATGTGCAAGCCATTTACCGCACGGCGCAAGTCATTCAGTTCGTGAAGAAACCCGGGGTGCCAGAGCTGGTGTCGCAGCGTGAAGAGTTTCTGACCGGCTACCAGAACGCCGCCTATGCCGCGCAATACCGTGCGCTGGTCGATAAGGTGCAGGCCGCAGAAAGTCAGCTCGGTGCTTCCACGAAGCTGACCGAAGCTGTGGCGCGTTACTTGTTCAAGCTCATGGCGTACAAGGATGAGTACGAGGTGGCGCGTCTGCACACAGACCCGGCTTTCACACAAAAGATTGCGGACATGTTTGAAGGCGACTACAAGCTGGTGCACCACCTGGCACCGCCCACAACAGCGTCCAAAGATGACCAAGGCCATCTGGTCAAAAAAGCGTATCCGCAGCGTATCCGCACCTTGTTCAAGGTGCTGGCAGGCTTGAAGGGTTTGCGCGGTACGGCTTTGGATGTGTTCGGCCGCAACCCTGAGCGCAAAACCGAGCGCACCTTGATTGCAGAGTACCGGGAGTGCATCGAAGGCTTGCTGTCACAGCTGACGGTGGACAAGTTGCCGCTGGCCGTAGAGATTGCCCGCATCCCCGAAGACATCCGCGGTTATGGCCACGTGAAAGAACGGCATTTGCAGGCTGCACGCAGCAAGTGGCAGGCGCTGATGCAGCAGTGGCGGGACCCGGCTGCAGCAAAATAACAGGCTCTTTGACAGCCGGTTATTTCTGAAAAGATAGCTGCTGACGCTTATCCAGTAAGCGCCAGCAGCTCATTTCTTTTAAAAGATATTCTGTGGCAAACACTGGCAGGTACTCAGGTTTAGCTGCGGCATATCACAAGGCGCACGCATACAATGCTTCGTTGACTTGCGCTCAGCTATGCTGTAGCGCTTGGCAGGCCCTGTGGCCTGTTCTTTTTTTTGACCCATTCCATCTTGGAGTTCGTCCGTGTTTATTTCTTCTGCTTTTGCCCAAACCGCTCCCGCAGCCGCTGCTGCTGAAGGCGGCATGATGTCTTCGCTCACCGGCATGCTGCCTCTGGTGCTGATGTTTGTGGTCTTGTACTTTGTGATGATTCGTCCCCAGATGAAGCGTCAAAAGGAACACCGCGCCATGGTGGAAGCCCTGTCCAAGGGTGACGACGTGGCAACCTCCGGCGGCATTCTGGGCCGTGTGGTCGATCTGGACGAGCAGTTTCTGTTCATCGAAATCGCTGCCGGCGTGAAGGTGCAAATCCAGCGTTCCGCCGTGGTGCAAGTGCTGCCCAAGGGCACCGTTAAGTAAGACCAGACTTTCTTCTGGTTGAGCGGGCCGGTGGGCTTGTCTGAAGGCATGCCGCGCCCTGTTTCTAGCGTGAGAGATAGAGCGCGATCATGAACCGATACCCGGTCTGGAAGTACGCGATCCTTGTGGTCGCGCTACTGGTAGGTGTGATCTACACCCTGCCCAACTTTTTCGGCGAGGCACCTGCAGTGCAGGTGTCTTCTGCCAAATCTTCCGTCAAGGTCGATGAGGGTGTACTCACCCGTGTCGAAAGCGCACTGCAAGCGGCCTCGTTGTCGCCAGACGTTCTGACTCTGGAAGGCAATTCTGTGCGCGCGCGTTTCAATACGCCCGACGAGCAGCTCAAAGCCAAGGACGTGATCGAACGTGCTCTGGTGGCCGACCCTGCTGACCCTGCTTACATCGTGGCGCTGAACCTGGTTTCGCGCTCACCCCAGTGGCTGACATCCTTGGGCGCCAACCCCATGTACCTGGGCCTGGACTTGCGCGGTGGTGTGCACTTCATGCTGCAAGTGGACATGCAAGCCGCGTTGACCAAGCGTGCTGAATCGCTGGCGGGCGATCTGCGCACCATGATGCGCGACAAGAGCATTCGCCATGGCGGTATCAGCCGTGATGGTCAGGCCATTGAAGTGCGCCTGCGTGACGAAGCCAGCATGACTGCTGCGCGCAATCTGATTGCCGACCAGTTCCCCGATCTGCAAGTGGCAGAAGTGGGCACCGGTGCCGATGGTCGCCTGCGTGCCACCATCAAGCCTGAATCGCTGCGCAAGGTGCAAGAGCAGGCACTCAAGCAAAACATCACCACGCTGCACAACCGTATCAACGAGCTGGGTGTGGCAGAGCCCGTGATCCAGCAGCAGGGTCTGGACCGCATTGTGGTGCAGCTGCCGGGCGTGCAGGACACCGCCAAGGCCAAGGACATCTTGGGTCGCACCGCGACGCTGGAAGTGCGCTTGGTGGACGAATCCTCCGAGGGCCGCGCAGCTGAAATGGGCACGGGCAATGTGCCGTTTGGCTCGGAGCGCTATCTGGACCGCAGCGGCAACCCGGTCATCGTCAAGAAACAAGTGATTTTGACGGGCGAGAATCTGACCGATGCCCAGCCTGGTTTTGACAGCCAGACCCAGGAGCCAACCGTGAACCTGGTGCTGGATGCCAAGGGCGCGCGCATCTTCAAGGACATCACGCGCGAGAACATCAACAAGCGCATGGCCATCATCTTGTTCGAAAAGGGCAAGGGCGAAGTGGTGACTGCGCCAGCGATCCGCTCTGAAATCGGAGGAGGTCGCGTGCAGATTTCGGGTCGCATGACGACCACGGAAGCCAACGATACCTCGCTGCTGCTGCGCGCAGGTTCTCTGGCTGCGCCCATGGAGATCATCGAGGAATACACCATTGGCCCCAGCCTGGGTGCTGACAACATTGAGCGTGGTATCAACTCCGTGGTGTGGGGCTTCGTCGTTATCGCCATTTTCATGTGCGTGTACTACCACCTGTTCGGCGTGTTCTCTACGGTGGCGCTGGGTGTGAACGTGCTGTTGCTGATGGCGGTTTTGTCCATGCTGCAAGCGACGCTGACCTTGCCCGGTATCGCGGCGATGGCGCTGGCGATTGGCGTGGCGATTGACTCCAACGTGCTGATCAATGAGCGTATACGGGAAGAGCTGCGAGCCGGTCTTTCGCCGCAGGCGGCCATCCACGCGGGCTATGACCGCGCATGGGCCACCATCCTGGACTCGAACCTGACGACCCTGATCGTGGGCTTGTCGCTGCTGGCCTTTGGCTCAGGCGCCGTGCGCGGCTTTGCCGTGGTTCACTGTATTGGTATTGCGACCAGCATGTTCTCTGCCGTGTTCTTCTCGCGTGGCTTGGCGAACCTGTGGTATGGCCGTCAAAAGAAGCTCAAGAGCGTGTCCATTGGCACGATCTGGCGCCCCGACGGCACTGCCGTTGAAGAAGCGAAGTAAAGGAGGAAGACATGGAACTCTTCCGCATCCGAAAAGACATTCCGTTCATGAAATACGCGTTGGTGCTCAACGCGATTTCCATCATCACCTTTGTGCTGGCCGTTTTCTTCCTGGTCACCAAGGGCCTGCATCTGTCTGTGGAGTTCACGGGTGGCACGGTCATGGAAGTGGCCTATAGCCAGCCCGCTGATCTGGAGAAGGTGCGCAAAACCATCCAGGACAAGGGTTACAGCGATGTGACGGTGCAGAACTTTGGCACTGCACGGGATGTGATGATCCGCATGCCCGTGCAGCAGGGCGTGACTTCTGCGCAGCAAAGCGAAAGCGTATTGCAGGCGCTCAAGGCCGCTGACCCTGAAGTCACATTGCGTCGCACCGAGTTCGTTGGCCCTTCTGTCGGTGAGGAGCTGGTCACCAATGGCCTGCTGGCGCTGGTTGTGGTGATGGTGGGCATCATCGTCTACCTGGCGTTCCGCTTTGAATGGAAGTTTGGCGTAGCCGCAGCGTTTGCCAACTTCCACGACGTGGTGATCATTCTGGGCTTTTTCGCGTTCTTCCAGTGGGAGTTCTCGCTGCCAGTGCTGGCAGGTGTGCTGGCGGTGCTGGGTTACTCCGTGAATGAGTCGGTGGTGGTGTTTGACCGTATTCGTGAAACCTTCCGCAGGCAGCGCAAGATGGATACGACGGCGGTCATCAACCACGCCATCACCTCCACCATGAGCCGCACGGTGATTACCCACGCATCGACCGAAGCCATGGTGCTGGCCATGTTCTTCTTTGGTGGCCCCAGCCTGCATTACTTCTCGCTGGCGCTGACCATTGGTATCGTGTTCGGCATCTACTCGTCCATCTTCGTGGGCGCGGCCATCGTGATGTGGCTGGGCGTCAAGCGTGAAGACCTGGTCAAGCCCTCCAAGCAGGAGCAAGACCCCAACGACCCCAATTCCGGGGCTGTGGTCTGAGTTCACAGGCTGACAATCAAAAAAAGGGCACCTCAGGTGCCCTTTTTTTGCGCCTGATGGCTTCAGGCCTGGCCAGTGCGCTGAAACAGACCTCCGGCCAGGCGATGGACACTGCCTTCCAATTCCAGCTCCAGCAACTGGGCCTGCAAATCTGCTGCGCTCCACCCTGTGCGAGCGACGAGGGTGTCCAGATGGACAGGGTCGTAGCCCATGGCGGTGAGCAGTGGGTGCTCATTAGAGGCGGGTGTCGCGGCGACTGTACTGACCATGGCTTGGGGTGTGTGGTCGCCCCATTCATCCAGAATGTCCTGTGCACGTTCGACCAGTTTGGCGCCCTGCTGTATCAGTGCATGGCAGCCACGGGCTTGTGGGCTGTGGATGGAGCCAGGAATGGCGAACACTTCGCGCCCCTGCTCTGAGGCCGTGCGTGCCGTGATCAGTGAGCCGGATGCCAGAGCGGCTTCGACCACCAAGGTGCCACGAGACAGCCCTGAAATAATGCGGTTGCGTTTAGGAAAATTGCTGGCGATTGGTGGGGTGCCCAGCGGGAACTCACTGATGATCAGCCCGCAGTGAGCCAGTTGATGCGCCAGCTGCTTGTGCTGGCGGGGGTAGATGCGGTCTACGCCGGTGCCCACCACCGCAATTGTGGGCAGTGATGCGCTGCTGGCGGCCATGGCTCCTGCATGGGCTGCCGCATCAATACCCAGCGCCATGCCTGAAACAATGCACCAGCCCTGGCCTGCCAGATGGTGGGCAAATTGATAGGCGTTGTCAGCCCCCTGAGGGGTGGGGTTGCGAGAGCCAACGATTGCCAGACTGTGCTGCCAGTCCACGATGGGCGTATGGCGCTCTAGCCAGTGGCGAGCACCCATCACATAGAGCATCAGAGGCGGGTCTGCGGTGTGCAGCAAGCTGTCTGGGTAACGCGGATCACCAAGTGTGATCAGCGCATGTCCCAAATCCGGGCTGTTCGCATGCAGCCATTGCCAGGTGGTTTCGCATGCCGCAGAAAAATTCTCCGGGGGATGACGCAGCTGGGCCGCCTGCGCCAGGCTCACGCAGGTTTGCAGCTCGGCCACTGATTCTGTGAAGATCGCTGCAGCTGAACCAAAGCGTGCAAGCAGGCGGCGTGCGGCAGCGTTGCCAACGCTGGGTGTCAGGGACAAGCGCAGCCATGCCTCCAGATCTGCGCGCTCCCAGTGGGTGATGTCCGCTGTCATGGCATGGATTAGCGTGGTGTTGTCAGTAAATCTCCGACTTGGACGCCGCGTTGAATGTCCATGATGAGGGCGTAGGAGACGCGGTCAAAACTGCGAAACACCATGGCCAGCCCGTTTTCTTCGTTGGGCAGCTGTACGGTGGCGCGTTGTGGATCGGTTTTGTCGACCAGCGTCTGTCCCGTGGTCATCAAGGCCAGCACCATGCCGGGAGCCATCCCATCTTGGCTGCCTTTGTTGATGGTTACCACCTGATATTGCGTGCCGTAGCGTACGGACGTACTGCCGTAAATAGACACAA
The DNA here is from genome assembly GCF_014836675.1 of Comamonas avium. Taxonomy (GTDB): domain Bacteria; phylum Pseudomonadota; class Gammaproteobacteria; order Burkholderiales; family Burkholderiaceae_C; genus Comamonas; species Comamonas avium. The sequence goes on along the minus strand of NZ_JACSQK010000002.1, from coordinate 87,662 downwards.
CGTGGGCCGCCACTGCGGTTTGCGGGGCATGGGGCACATAACTCAGGTATTGGCGCGCAGGCTCAGGCAACAGGCGGTCGCCCGGGCGTATTTCTTCCTTGATCTTGCTGATATTGACCGTGCCTGGCACGTAAACGGGCAGCGCATCCTTTTGGGCCGCCATACCCAGCGTTTCACCGCGTTCCAGCTCAGCCTGGCCCAGATACTGCGCTTCATAACCCAGGACTTCTTTGGTGATGGGGTCGTGCAGCGGCGTGGCCTGGCGAAACAGACGGTAGCTGCGCGAGGCCCCCTGCGCATACAAAAGCGGTGCTGTCGACGGCCCACGCACATAGGCGCGGTCACCGGGAGAGAGCATGGAGCGGTCATCCTCGCCGGCGATGATGCGCGGCGCATTGGCAACCGTGTCACTGTCAACGACCAGTGGCTCGGCCAGAAATGCCTCAATGATGTGCATCTGCAGGGTCGGCAGTGCGAGGTCAGACAGACTTTCGCTGCGCACGCGCGGCGAGAGCTTGATGGTGGATGAGCCACCATTGCGCGCTGTGGTCAGGCGGGCATAGTCACCGTCTTTCTCCAGATACAGCTGCTGGCCGGGGTAGATCAGATGGGGGTTGGCGATCGATTGCAGATTCATGCCCCACAGCTCGGGCCAGCGCCAGGGCTGGCGCAGGAACAGGCCGGAAATGCGCCAAAGGGTGTCTCCACGTTGCACGGTGTAGCTGCTGGGTGCGCTGGGGTTGAGCGCCGACAGTGGTACGCCTTGCTGTGCGACTTGCTGGGCGGTGGCACGTTGTTCTGTAGTCACCGCTAAGGAGTGGGTCTGAGCACCACCCACAGAGCTATACAGCGCAGCGACCATGGCCAAAACACACGTGGTGACAGTACCCTTCATGCTCTTCCCTCTCTCTCTGTTATTCAGGCGCGGGCGCCATTTTGTGTAGACAATCTCTGCAGATTCTCATTCCAAGGCCTTGATTGGGCAATGCGTATCAACAACTTGTGCTGCGCGACTGTGCGAAAGTGGCGAAAATAGAGACATATTTCCAGAATTTGCCATGGCCTTACTTCCGATTCTTTGCTTTCCTGATCCTCGCCTGCACAAGGTAGCCAAACCTGTTGAGCAGGTGGATGACCGCATTCGCAAGCAGATTGAGGACATGTTCGAGACCATGTACGACGCCCAGGGCATCGGTCTGGCAGCCACGCAAGTGGACTTCCATGAGCGCCTGATCGTGATTGATGTGTCGCAAGAGCATGACCAAAAACTCGTCTTGATCAACCCGGAAATTGTCTGGGCCAGCGAAGAAAAGCAGGTCAACGAAGAAGGTTGCCTGTCCGTGCCCGGTATTTACGACGGCGTGGAGCGGTCTACTTCGGTCAAGGTCCGGGCGCTGGACGAAAACGGTCAGGCGCGCGAAATCGAAGCCGAGGGCTTGCTGGCTATCTGCATCCAGCACGAGATGGACCATCTGATGGGCAAGGTATTTGTGGAATACCTGTCACCTTTGAAGCGCAACCGCATCAAGACCAAGATGGTCAAACTGCAAAAACAGGCAGAACGCTGATGCCCAAGCTTCCAGCGCTCTCGTTTTTGTGGCGCTGGGCCGTGATGCTTGTGTGCACGGCCACTGTGATGGCATGTGCAGTGCCCGAGTGGCAAAAGCCCGGCACACCCGCTGCGCAGTTGCTTGAGGACATGGGCCAGCCCCACGTGCGTGTGCCTCTGGCCGGTGGCGGTGAGCGCTGGGTCTACAGCCGCCAGCCTGCGGGTCAGCAGGTCTATCACATGCAGCTCGATGCCCAGCAACGTCTGGTGCACGTAGAGCAAGTGCTGCAAGAGGCGCATTTTCAGAAACTGCAGCCGGGCCAGGACAATCGCCAAAGTGTCTTCAACTACTTTGGCAAGCCTGCACTGGTTGAGGGTGTGGGCAACTTCAAAGGCGATATCTGGACCTACCGGATTCGCGAAAATAGCATTGACCGGATGGCCCATGTTTTCATCGACCCGCAAGGCGTTGTGCAACGGGTGATGTTTACCGACGAATTACGCAGCGACGACGACTCGCGCCCATGAAGGCGCTGTCAGTCCTTGCGCCTTGCAGGCCTGGCGCCCTGTGTCAAACGCTGCATCTGCCCAGCCAATGGCAGTAGTTTTCTCCGGATGGAACGCATGAGAGTTATTTTTGCCGGCACGCCTGAGTTTGCGCGTGTGGCCTTAGAGCGCCTACTCAAGGCAGGTTTTGATGTCCCTCTGGTGCTGACGCAGCCAGACCGCCCTGCGGGACGTGGCATGAAGCTGCAGGCCTCCCCCGTCAAGCAATGTGCGCTGGAACACGGCATTGCCGTGGCGCAGCCCTTGAGCCTGCGACTGGATGGCAAATACCCCGAAGATGCTGCTGCGGCGCGCCAGGCCTTGCTGGATGCCAACGCTGACGTGATGGTGGTGGCCGCCTATGGCCTGATCCTGCCGCAGTGGGTGCTGGATTTGCCTCCCAAAGGCTGCCTGAACATCCATGCTTCGCTCTTGCCTCGCTGGCGCGGGGCTGCGCCTATTCACCGAGCCATTGAAGCGGGTGACGCGCAAACGGGCGTGACCATCATGCAAATGGACATCGGTCTGGACACCGGTGACATGTGCCTGATAGAGCGCCTGCCCATTACTGCCACAGACACCACGGCCAGCATGCACGACAAGCTGGCCGATCTGGGAGGGCGCATGATTGTGGAGGCGCTGGAGATGAGCGCCTGCGGCGGCCTGCCGCGCACGCCGCAGCCGGTTGAGGGCGTGACGTACGCGCACAAAATTGAAAAATCCGAAAGCTGGATGGACTGGCACTTGTCCGCCATCGAGCTGGACCGCCGCCTGCGTGCGTTCAACCCCTTTCCTGGCGGTGCTACGCAGTGCGGCGCTGAGGTCATCAAGCTGTGGGCAGCCACCCCTGAGGCCTACAGCGGCAATGCCCAGCCTGGCACCGTGCTGGCAGCGGATGCCGATGGCGTGCTGGTGGCCTGCGCAACTGGTGCACTGCGGCTGATGCAGTTGCAGCGTGCTGGCGGTAAACGCCTGGCCGCGGCCGATTTTCTGCGTGGCTTTGAGCTGCCTGCCGGTACATTGCTGACACTGCCAGACACGGCGGCGGAGTAAGCCGTGCGTACACAAGCTATCTGGCAGCGCGCCGCGTCAATTGCGCGCGAACCCGCTTTCGAGGCCGGTGCCCGTGCCGTCATGGCCACCATGCTGGGAATTGCCGCCTGGGGTCTGGTCACAGGCGTAGCGATGGTCAAGGCCGGCATGTCGGTGCCTCTGGCTATTTTCATGTCGCTGACCGTGTACGCGGGCAGCGCGCAACTGGCGGTACTGCCTCTGATGATGGTGGGTGCACCGCTGTGGGTGGTGTGGTTCACGGCCACCTGCGTCAACCTGCGGTTTGTGATTTTGAGCAGCATGTGGCGCCACTATTTTGGCCACCTGCGTCTGGCGCACCGCATCACGCTGGGTTACTTTAGCGGCGACATCATTTTTGTGGCCTTTGCGCAGCGCTACCCCACACCCGAGAAAAAGCCTGAGCAGCTGTCGTTTTTCTGGGGGGCAGCCGTGGGCAACTGGGCATCCTGGCAAGTGGCCTCCATTGCAGGCATCTTGCTGGCGGATGTCATCCCGCTGGAGTGGGGGCTGGGCTTTGCGGGGGTGTTGGCGCTGCTGGGCGTGCTGTATTCCATGCTCAAGGACAAAGCCACCTGGCTGGCCTGCGTGGTGGCCAGCGGTGCTGCAGTGGCCGCATTTGCGCTGCCATTGAAGATGAACATCTTGGTCGCTATTGCAGCGGCTGTCACGGCCGGCCTGCTGATGGAAACCGCAGAGCGGCGCGCGGCCCGGTTGCGGCCACAGCCAGCGATCCGGCCCCCGGACCCCAGCAAGGGCGAAAAACACCCGGTGATGCCGCTGCCAGAGCGCACCACAGACAAGGAGTCGGTATGAGTGGACAGTGGAGCGGCGTGCTGCCCTGGGTGGCAACTTTCGGTCTGGCCGTAGTGACTGTGGTCACGCGGGCGTTCTTCATGATTCCTGAACGCGAAGTGCCCATGCCTGAGTGGTTCAAGCGGGGACTCAAATACGCCCCCCTGGCGGCGCTGGCGGCCGTGATTGCACCAGAAATCCTGATGAGCCAAGGCGCACTGATCACCACGCTGGCAGATGCGCGCCTGCCCGCAGCGCTGTGTGCGTCCATCTACTTTGTCTGCAAGCGCGGTATTCTGGGCACCATTGTGGTGGGCATGGCGGTGTATTTGCCGCTGCACATCATCTGGGGCTGGTAAAAATAAGAGCTGCTATCGCTTATGGGCTATAGTTTTTAGATGTAAAACTATCTGAAAACGTTTATGCATAAGCGATAGGTGCTATTTTTTTATGATTTATTCTCCAGTGCCCGCTCGGCGTAGCGTGTAAAGCGCCACGCGGTGCCTTCGGTCGTAATGCGCTGCCAGACGGCACGCTTGGCATAGGGGCTCATGCCGGGCCACAGTTGCACCTCTTCAAAAGTGCGCCCGCAACCTTTGCAATGGTTGTCGCCCTGACTGGTGGAGCAAATGGCAATGCACGGCGTGTCAGGCTGCGTGTCATACCAGGCCAGCCATGCGTACAAAGCGGCCTCGGGCATGTCTTGCAGGGCAATGTGCGTGGCTTTACTGCAAATCAACCCGGCGTACACCTCGGCCAGATGCGCGGTTTCTGCTGCCAGCGCCAGGCCCGGCCCCTGTGCGCAGCGTGCGCGCCAGAAGTTGATAGCGGCTTCCAGATCGGTAATGTGAATGCTTTCCATGAAGTTCCAAGCGTACGAGAGCCGTGCCAGACACAAGATGCGCGGTGCGAACATCCGCAAAATCCACATGCACATTTATCTGCACAGTACTTTGACTTGTGTTTAAATTGCGGCCTTCAAAGGGGAGTAGCTCCCCGCTGGGCCGCAGCATGCGGTAGCAAACCAGCGGATTGGCAAGTCGTCAGTACGAAACTCCGGTTTCCGGCTTGTCAGGTGAGGTCCAGCGTGATCTTGCGGGCAAGACCTTTGGGCGACTGATTACACGTGGTCCCCAAAGAAGCCCCCATAGTGCGCTGGTCCTGCATCACGCGCTTTCAGACTTCCCAGGGTGAGCATGCGTAAGTAACCGCTGCATGGCGCGTTGAGGTGCGTGCGGCTTCCTTTTGAGGTTTTATATGGATATGGATTTCCTGACCCATGCCCCCTTCTGGGTTGCACTGGGGCAAATCATCATCATCGACATCTTGCTGGGTGGCGATAACGCGGTCGTGATCGCGCTGGCATGCCGCAAGCTGCCGCCTGATCTGCGCCGCAAGGGCATCATCTACGGCACCGCCGGTGCCATCGTCTTGCGTGTGATCTTGATCGCGTTTGCCATGACACTGCTGGCGCTGCCAGCGCTGAAACTGGTGGGCGCATTGCTGCTGGTGTGGATCGGTGTCAAGCTGCTTGCGCCTGACGATGAAGGCCACGACAACATCCAGGGCAGCGACAAGCTGCTTGCAGCCATCAAGACCATCATCGTGGCCGACCTGGTCATGTCGGTGGACAACGTGATTGCTATCGCTGGTGCGGCCCAAAGCTCGGGCGAACACCAGATGCTGCTGGTTGTGCTGGGTCTGCTGATCTCGATTCCGATCATTGTGTGGGGCTCGCAGCTGGTGATTACGCTGATGGAGCGCTTCCCGTTGATCATCGTGGCAGGCGGCATGCTGCTGGGCTGGATTGCTGGCGGCATGCTGGTGACCGATCCGCTGTTCGTGAACCCCGACAAGTGGACATGGATGCCCAAGCTGGGCACGCTGGACGAAAATGGCCTGGCCCAGATCTCCAGCACGCTGTACTGGACGGCCCACATCAGCGGTGCGCTGCTGGTGCTGGCGGTAGGCAAGCTGATCGCTTCCAAGAAGTCCGGCGGCCAGGCGGCCCACTAAACCAGTCAGGGCACGGCATGGTCCGTGCCTTGTATCTGGCTCAGCCCTGCTGTGGGTCACACCAAGGAACCAAATCCTCTGGTGGTAGTCTCAGCAGGGCTTTTGTTTTTTTGACACGCCTTCAACTTCTGCTACCGACTGAGGAAAGACATAGATGGAAACCATCATCGTATACGTGGACGACGCTGAGTACGCCCGGCGCTTGCTGCAAGCAACCGCGCAAGCGCCCCAGGCCAGCCGCGCGCAGTGGGTGCTGGTGGCCTGCGCCCCTCGTATTACCCATCGTGTCAGCAAGTTTGTGAGCAATCGCTCTCGTGAAAACTGGCGCAATAAATGGGCGGATCGTCTTTTTCAAGACTGCGTGCCCATGCTCAATGCGCGTGGCGTGCAGGTCAGCACGGTGCTGGCGCGTGGCCCTTTGCCCGAACTGCTGGCCAGCCTGCAGGCCGAACACGGCGCGCAGGCGCAAGTGATCGACATGCGCCGCCCCAAGATGCAGGAGCAAGAGGTACAGCTAGCGGCCGCTCCAGCGGGCGTTTCGCCTCTGCGCAAGCTGGCTGGTACCCTGGCCGGAATTGGTGCACTTTGGACCGTGTTGATTGGCGAAACACTGGCTGCCTGAACATAGCGGGCAGAAATGCAAAAGGGGCTTCAGAGCCCCTTTTTTTATGCTTCATTGCAGATTCATGCCGGTGTGTACAGCGCCAGTGCCCCTGCTGGCTGCTATGCTGGATTCCATGAAAATTTTGCTCAAATGGCTGCTGAATGCAGGCGCATTGCTTTTGGTGGCTGCCGTATTTAGCGGCGTACAGGTTGAAAGCTTTGGCTCTGCGTTGTGGGCGGTGGTGGTCATCAGCTTGCTCAATACACTGGTGCGCCCAGTGCTGATACTGCTGACCTTGCCCGTCACCTTGATTACGGTGGGCCTGTTCCTCTTTGTGATCAACGGGCTGATGCTGTGGTCGGCATCGGGCATGCTGGGCGGCCTGCACGTCGCAGGCTTTTGGGCCGCAGTATGGGGGGCTATCCTTTACTCGCTGCTCGGTCTGGCCATCGAATCACTTCTCGCGCGCCTGTTCCCGCAGCAGTGAATCCACGGCACGCAGCCGTGTATCAATGATCGACGCCTCAATGTAATCGGCCTGCGTATGGCTGCGGCGGGCCAGATCCTGAGCGGCTCTGAAGCGGTCAATGGCGGCCGCATAGTCGTAATGTGCGGCATGCGCCTCCGCTTCTGCGCGGATGGCGCGCAGCCCCAGCCCCTGCGCCTGCCATGCCTGCGCCAGCAAGCGCCAGGCCCAGGCGTCATTGGGCTGCTCAATGACCCAGGTTTGCAGCCGGTCAGACACCTTGTGCGGCTGGCCTGCGGCAATCAGGGCCTGGCTGCCTAAAATCATGGCAGGCCGCGGGATTTTTCCCTGTAAATCGCTCAGGCCCAGCAGCCGCAGTGCGGCCTGTGGTTGCTGGGCCGCAAGCTCCAGCTCTGCCCCCAGCCAGCGCACTTGCTGCTGGGCAGGCGCATCGCCTTGGGTCTGTACGAGTGCCTGAAGCTGACCCCACGATTGGCGGGCGTCGGCCAGGTTCTTCAACTCCATGTAGCTGAGCGTGGCCGCATACAGCTGGCTGGCCTGCTCCAGAGCGGGCAGCTGCGCAAACTCAGGCAGCCGTGGCTGCGCGGCCCACTGGCGCAGCCTGTCAGGGCCTGGGCGGCTCAGAACGCGTGCCCGGGCCGCCATCATGGTGTGCTCCATCGTAGGCTGGGGCGGCTGTGTCTGGTCATGTGGCACCCGCGTCTGCATGTCTGCCATGCGCTCGGTGGTCAGCGGGTGACTGCGCAGATAGGGCCAGCTGCCGTTGTCGTTGAGGCGGCTGGCATGCTGGAGCTTTGCAAACATGCTCACAGCCCCTTGCGGGGCAAAGCCTGCCGGGGCCAGCAGGCTGTAGCCAATGCGGTCAGCCTCGCGTTCCATGCTGCGCGAAAAACTCAACTGGTTCTGAATGGCCGCTGCCTGCCCCCCCAGAATCAATGCATTGGCCGCATCCGGGCTTTTGCTGGCGGCCAGCGCACCCAAAATCATCCCTGCGACCAGCAATGGGGTGCTCTTTTTCTCCTCGCCAATCATGCGTGCAATGTGACGCTGGGTCACGTGCGTCAACTCGTGTGCCATGACGGTGGCCAGCTCATCGCTGCTGGATACCGCACCGATCAGGCCCAGATGCACGCCCAGATAACCACCGGGCAAAGCAAATGCGTTGATGCTTTTATCGCGGCCCAGCAAAATTTGCCAGGCAAAACGCTCCTCCAGCTCCGGCGACATGTCTCCACGTGCCTTGGCGGCCTGCACCAAAGGCTGCCAGATGCTCATCACATAAGCCTGCAGCTGCGGGTCGTCAATGTAGTCCGGGTCGCGGTACAGCGAGCGAATGATGCGGTCACCCAGGCGGCGCTCTTCGCTGCTGGTGATCTCTGCGCCATCGCCCATATTGGGCAGAGCCAGCTGCGCGTGCGTGGGCGCGATATGCCACAGGGGCGCACTCAAGGCCAGTATCAGCAAACTTTTGCGCAGTGCTGGCGCGGCCAAACCAGTGAAAGCAGTCATCATGGGCAACAAAAGGGCGCAAGGCCATCTGAGGCAGGAACAGGCTCTTATGATGCCTGCATTGCGACCATGTTCCCCGCTTTACATGTTTTTGACATGGATTGCCTCGGCAGATCGCCCCACCCATTGACCGGCAGAGACCCTTTATGAGCGAGCAAAACCACCCCAACCACGGCCTGACCCACTTTGACGCCCATGGTCAGGCGCACATGGTGGATGTCGGCGGTAAAGCCCCAACGCACCGCGTTGCAGTGGCGGAAGGCCGCATTGTGATGAAGCCCGAAACACTGGCCATCATTCAAAGCGGCACTGCCAAGAAAGGTGATGTACTGGGCATTGCCCGCATCGCCGGCATCATGGCGGCCAAGCAAACCAGCAACCTGATTCCGCTGTGCCACCCCTTGGCACTGACCCGTGTGGCCGTCGATTTTGAGCTGTTGCCTGCAGAAAACGCGGTGCGCTGCGAAGCCACCGTTGAGCTGCATGGCAAAACCGGCGTAGAGATGGAGGCGCTGACTGCCGTACAAATCGCCTTGCTCACGGTGTATGACATGTGCAAGGCGGTAGACAAAGAGATGGTGATGCAGGGCGTGCGGGTGCTGGAAAAGCGGGGGGGCAAGTCGACGAACTAAGCGCAGAGGTACATGCTTATATATTTTCTTGCGATTATTTGTAATGTTTTTTGGTTTCGATATTTTTTGTGCGCATATTGCACTGAATTTAGGGGTGGGGTGTTACCGGAAAATCTATTTTTCCAATACTGAATGGATAAGATTCTTTCCACTCGCTCCACATGCTTTGCGCATACAAACAACCAGATGGCGAATGAATTTTGCAGATATTCATTAAAAATTCTTTGCTTTTCAGGGGATTCTCCTGAAATCCTGCTGCTAAAGCAGCATGCAGCAAAAGACGTAAAGTTCCATACCGCATAGCTGCCTGAAAGTACTCATTTGCCTCATCGGTATTGATATTTTCTTTCGGTCGTAAGTTTGTCTTTTTAGCAAGACTAAGAGCTTGGGTAAGAAGAATAACAGATGGTGAATCTGGAAGCTTGATTTGGCCTATATTTGCATACGAAAAACGTAGTCCCATCGTATATTCTTCTATTTTCTTGTATTCAAAAACAATGAAAATAATAAGGCAGCTTGAAATAAAAATAATTGGTTTAATAAAAATACTGGGAATTTTATTTCTCTCGTTTGTTGGTTCGTTGCTTGCCAAGCCGAAAAAAATCCCCGCTGGAATTAATAAGTGCATGTAAGAAAATGGATATTCAAGCAGGCAATGTATGGTGAATGCAAAAAATGCAAGAAAACCAAATGCTTGTGCGGGGGTTCTTGTTTTTTTGAAAATAATAAAATATTTGTGAGAAATCAAAATAAGAAGAATAATTCCTGCAGGCAATCCAAACCAGATAATAATATCTAATGCAATATTGTGCGTGTATTGATAAATACTTTCTTTAATTGCAAATTGAGTACCTTGCAGTTGTGCTTGGGCAGCTCCTTGCCAGCCCCAGCCAATCCATGGATGTACTGCGATTGCGTCAAGCATGGAGAGCCAGTGTTGCGTTCGATTGGTTTTTATACCGGTCTCTGAAACACTACGCTCAACTGCAGTGCCAAGCCATATGGAAATATCTGGGAGCAACAATGTAAATATAAAAATCATCCCAATTGCAATCACTGCCCAAATCGAAGAAATAGGCAGAATATTTCTTCGTCGAAAAAATATTATTAGAACGCTGCACCCTATGAACTGAATGAGTGCTGTACGGGACTGTGTAAGGGCGGCCCCGAAGCTCAACGCGGCAAGTAATAACAAGGTCGTTGCCACGGATATCTTTGCTTGTGCACGTATGGCCAAGGCAGCAATCATCCCCCAAACCATCAATGTACCAAGGTGGTTGGGCTGTCCAGTGTTGGCGAATGGGCGGCTGTTTGGTGGGATTTCTCGTAGATACATACGGTCGAAATCCAAGTTCAACCACTGTGCCAGTGCAATTCCCAATGAAACGAGTGCTGTAATCAAAAATATCGAAAATATTTTCTCGAAATAGTCTGGATTGTTCTGGCCAATAGTGATGGCTGCAAAAAAGCAAAAAAAGTAAAAAATTCCTAAAAAATAATCACCATAATATGCGTTGGGGCGTAATAATAAATTAAAAATCTGTATCGCTATAAAAAATAAAAATAAAAATATTACTCTTCTGTCAAGGCTGATATTTTTATATTTTATGGTTGCAATACTCATGAAGACGAGGCCTGTGACCGCCACAGTCTCCATCCAGAAGGAAATCCAAGGGCTGCTAATATTGGGAATTAGCCACGCCAGACTCAAAAGAAAAATTCCTAGCTGCTGCATTGCAATAAAAAAGCCGCATAAGCGGCTTTTAAATGAGAAATTAATTTATCGGCAGCTAGCAGGCAGATACTTAGCATCAATACCGTTTGTTGTGGGTGCTTGGCATTTCCAGCCACGAATTTGCATCAATTGGGCGCCAGTGAAGTTTTCTGCTTTCGCTGGGGTTGCGAACTCGGTATCTACATATGGAACCAATTCAAGATTTACGTTGGTAGTACCGAGTTGAGCGATGTTTCGGGCAGCTACTGTGATGACGCCATCTTCACTCGTAGTTAAGGATGCAACATATTGCGAGATTGCAGAAGTGCTTTCACCGCAGCCAAAGCCATTGTCCACAGGGGTTGAAGCCATGCCAGTTTGCGAGGCCTCTGTGACAGATGTGCGGCACGAGGATGCCGCCAAAATGAGTTCAGAAACCTTGGCTCGCGCGGTGTAGTCCTGATAAGCAGGCAGTGCCACAGCAGCCAAAATACCGATGATTGCCACCACAATCATCAATTCGATCAGGGTGAAACCCTTTTGCATCGTGCGCTTCATGAAAAAGCTCCTTGAAGTAGAAATAGAAAAATACAGTGTAGAGAGAGCAATCGGCGTGCCAGCCCTGTCCTACACGGGAAAGCGTGAAACTTTGCAAAATTTGCTTGCAAATAGGCGGGAAATGTCACGTTTCTAGGGGCGGTGCCTACTGTAAGTGACGTTTTTGTCAGATTGCAGGCATTGCAGCACACAGACTGCCTTGGTTTTAAGGCCAGCGCGGGCTGGCACAGGGGTGAAGCTTGTGGATACGCTGTGCCAGCCAAGAAAAAGCGCCCGAAGGCGCTGGTGCTGGCTGGTGCCTGTGCCTGTGCCTGTGCCGGCTCAGGCCAATGGTTTGACCTGGCGGGCTTGCATCCACTTGCCTACGGCGACCACCAAAACGGCACCCGCAGCAGCAGCTACGTAGTGCAGCCATGGGTGGGCCAGTGCGACCCCGTGCAGCAGGTTGTCGTTGACGATGGTTTCACCACCGACCCAGCCAATCAGGGCTGCACCCAGCGTGATGATGACGGGGAAGCGGTCCATCAGCTTGATCATCAGGGTAGAGCCAAAGATGACCAGAGGGATGGAGATGGCCAGGCCCATGATCAGCAGCACCATGTTGCCCTGGGCGGTAGCTGCAACGGCAATCACGTTGTCCAGACTCATCACCAGATCGGCGATCAAGATGGTACGAATGGCCGCAGCCATGGAGCCCTTGCCCTTGGCTTGGCCTTCTTCTTCCTCACCGCCAGTCAGCAGCTGGTAGCCGATCCACAGCAGCAGGCAGCCGCCGATGACTTGCAGGAACGAAAGCTCCAGCAGCTTGGCCGCAACCACCGTCAGCACGATGCGCAGAAAAACGGCAGCGCCAGAGCCAAACATGATGGCTTTCTTTTGCTGCTCCGGCGGCAGTGAACGGGCAGCAAGGGCGATGACGACAGCGTTGTCACCAGAAAGAATGATGTTGATCCAGACGATCTTCATCAGGCCGATCCAGAAATCGGCAGTGCTCAGAAATTCCATTTTTACTCCACTGTTATGAATTGAAAACGCCGTTCTGCAGATGCAGAGCGGCGTTTACTTTTTTTGGAGTCGGCAGTTTACGCCTGCGCTTGCCCAGTGGCGTGCGTAGTTTTGCGTAAATGGCTGGGTGCTCGCGGCATGTTCAGGCAAAAAGGCCGCCCCGACAGAAGTCGGCACGGCCTTTTTGGTCAGCAAGCTGCTGTGGCTTACTTCTTGAGCAGGCCTTGCAGCAGGCGGCCCATTTCGGAAGGATTGCGCGTGATGGTGAAACCACACTCTTCCATGATGGCCAGCTTGGCGTCAGCCGTGTCAGCACCGCCAGAGATCAGCGCGCCAGCGTGGCCCATGCGCTTGCCGGGAGGCGCTGTCACGCCAGCGATAAAGCCAACGATTGGCTTGGTCATATTGGCCTTGCACCACAGAGCGGCTTCGGCTTCGTCCGGGCCACCGATTTCACCAATCATGATGACGGCGTCGGTGTCTGGATCGTCATTGAAGGCGCGCATCACGTCGATGTGCTTCAGACCGTTGATGGGGTCACCACCAATACCGACAGCCGAGGACTGGCCAATGCCCAGTTCGGTCAGTTGAGCCACGGCTTCGTAAGTCAGCGTGCCGGAGCGCGAGACCACGCCGATACGGCCCTTCTTGTGGATGTGACCGGGCATGATGCCGATCTTGATTTCGTCAGGCGTAATCAGACCGGGGCAGTTAGGGCCCAGCAGCAGGGTTTCCTTGCCGCCTGCGGCGACCTTGGCGCGCATTTTGTTGCGCACTTCCAGCATGTCACGCACTGGGATGCCTTCGGTGATACAGATGGCCAGATCCAGGTCGGCTTCTACGGCTTCCCAGATGGCAGCTGCAGCGCCTGCTGGTGGCACATAGATCACGGAAACAGTGGCACCGGTTTCTTTGGCAGCGTCTTTGACGGAGCCGAAGATTGGGATGTCAAAAATGCGCTCGCCAGCCTTCTTGGGGTTCACACCCGCTACGAAGGCGTTCTTGCCGTTTGCGTACTCTTGGCACTTTTCGGTGTGGAACTGACCGGTCTTGCCGGTAATGCCCTGGGTGATGACTTTGGTGTCTTTGTTGATAAAGATCGACATGTTTTTATCTCCGAGGGCTTTTTACTTAACGGCAGCGACGATTTTTTCAGCCGCTTCGGCCATGGTGTCGGCAGCGATGATTGGCAGGCCGGATTCGGCCAGAATCTTCTTGCCCAGATCTTCGTTGGTGCCCTTCATGCGCACCACCAGTGGCACGGACAGGTTCACGGCCTTGCAAGCGGTAACCACGCCGTTGGCAATGGTGTCGCACTTCATGATGCCGCCGAAGATGTTGACCATGATGCCGGTGACCTTGGGGTTCTTGAGCATGATCTTGAAGGCTTCAGTAACCTTCTCAGCGGTTGCACCGCCGCCCACGTCCAAGAAGTTGGCAGGCTCGCCGCCGTACAGCTTGATGGTGTCCATGGTGGCCATGGCCAGACCTGCGCCATTGACCAGACAGCCGATGTTGCCGTCCAGCGAGATGTAGGCCAGATCGAACTTGGAGGCTTCCACTTCGGCTGCGTCTTCTTCGTCCAGATCGCGGTAAGCCACGATTTCTGGGTGACGGAACAGCGCGTTGGGGTCAAAGTTGAACTTGGCGTCCAGCGCCATCAGGTTGCCCTTGGAGTCGCAGTTCAGCGGGTTGATTTCCACCAGCGATGCGTCGGTGTCCATGTAGCACTTGTAGATCTTGGCGAAGATGTCTACGGCCTGGTCAATCGATGCGCCTGTCAGGCCGATGGCAGCAGCCACCTTCTTGCTCTGCTCAACGGTGATGCCAGCGATAGGATCGATCATCTCGGTGATGATCTTCTCGGGTGTGGAGTGAGCCACTTCCTCGATGTCCATACCGCCTTCGCTGGAAGCGATCAGCGCAACTTTTTGTGTGGCACGGTCAGTGACCAGCGACACATACAGTTCGTTCTTGATGTCGGCGCCGTCTTCAATGTACAGGCGACGCACTTGCTGGCCTTCGGGGCCAGTTTGGTGCGTGATCAGCTGCATGCCGAGAATTTGCTCGGCCAGGGTTTTCACATCCTCGATGGACTTGGCCACCTTCACGCCGCCGCCTTTGCCGCGGCCGCCAGCATGGATCTGCGCCTTCACCACCCAAACTGGGCCGCCAAGCTTTTGTGCTGCCTCTACAGCTTCTTGGACGGTGAATGCCGGAATGCCACGGGGTACTGGCACACCGAATTGGCGCAAGATTTCCTTGCCTTGGTATTCATGAATCTTCATGAGTCTTGTCTCTCTGAAACGGAGGGGAAAATGCCCGTTTTCCTGCTGCCTAAACATGCGGAGCCGGGCTCGTATGACATGGCAATCAAAGAATGTACCATGGTGCACTGCAACCAAAAAGTGCCATGTCAAGTGGGTTCTACGTATGTCAATACGTAGTGAAGTGCGCAAAGCCGCGTCAAATCTGTGTTTGCGCGGCCTAGCAAAAACCCTAGTGGCTCTATGGGCGGCGTGCGGGGGTGTCCTGTCGAGGGACAATCCGCGTTTTTGTTGAGATGGTGCCGCAGTGTGTGGCACAGATGCGCCAAAGAGCGCGGGAGCGTTGAGATGTCCAAAGTCTTTATTGATGGCGAAGCCGGCACCACGGGTCTGCAGATTCGTGACCGCTTGCAGGGGATGGCTGGCGTGGAGCTGGTCAGCATTGCGCCTGAGCTGCGCAAAGACCCTGCTGCCAAGCGTGCGCTGATCGCGGGCGTGGATCTGGTGATTCTGTGCCTGCACGACGATGCTGCGCGCGAGACCACGGCCATGGTGGATGCGATCACCGCAGAGACGGGCCGCGTCATCAAGATCATTGACGCATCGACCGCGCACCGCGTGGCCCCTGGCTGGGTGTATGGCTTTCCAGAGCTGTGCACGGGCCAGCTGGCTGCGGTCAAGGCCGCAACCCGCGTTTCCAACCCCGGCTGCTATGCCACGGGTGCCATTGCGCTGCTGCGCCCGCTGGTGGATGCGGGCCTGATTCCTGCCGACTATCCGGTGGCCCTGCCATCTGTGTCTGGCTACTCTGGCGGTGGCCGCCCCATGATGGAGGCGTACGAAGCCGGCACTGCAGCGCCGTATGAGGCTTATGCGTTGGGTTTAAGCCACAAACACATTCCAGAAATCTTGCACTACACCGGCATGACGCGCCGCCCGGTGTTCATTCCTGCGGTGGGTAACTTTGCCCAGGGCATGCTGGTGCAGTTGCCCCTGCATCTGGACTTGCTGCCAGGTGCGCCCAAGGCGGCTGACTTGCACGATGCGCTGGCCAGCCACTACGGCCAAACGAATACGCCAGCCCAGTGGGTCAAAGTGTTGCCTCCGACGCAGGACAACAAGCTGGCTGCTGACACGCTGACCAACACCAACCAGCTGGAGCTGCGCGTGTTTGCCAACGAGCAATACCGCCAGGCCGTGCTGATTGCGCGTCTGGACAATCTGGGTAAGGGCGCCAGCGGTGCTGCGGTGCAAAATCTGCAGCTGATGCTGGGCCTTTAAGCGCCGCGCTGTCAGCGCTCACAACAAAGAAGCGGTCTGGTGCCGCTTTTTTTACGCAGAGCGACCGTATTTTTTATTCATAGCGCACTACGCGCGTATTCATTGGTTTTTAGATCGATATGTATCTGAAACCATTGAACTGCAAGCGTTAACAGCTACTTTTTATGATGCATGCTTGATGTCTGACTTAACAGCCAAGGCTGCCCAGGTGCGCCGTGCCACCTTGATTGGCCTGATTGCCGTGGTGTGCTGGAGCTGCACGGTTGGCCTGATGCGTTCTGTGGCCGAAGCGCTGGGTGCCCTGGGCGGTGCGGCCGTGCTTTACAGCGTGAGTGCAGGCTTTGTCCTGATGGTCAAAGGCCTGCCATCGCGCACGCAGCTGCGCGGGGTCTCACGGGTGTATCTGCTCGCTTGCGGGCTGCTGTTTGCGTTCTACGAAATCTGCCTGTCTTTGGCAATCGGGCTGGCCCATGACCGCCCGCAATCGCTGGAGCTGGGCATGATCAATTACCTCTGGCCAAGCCTGACCATTGTGCTGGCCGTGGTGTGCCGCCAGCAGCGTGCCCGCTGGTGGCTGTGGCCCGGGGCGGCCCTGTGCCTGTGGGGTCTGGTCATGGTGATGGGTGAGGGCGCACAAGCCAGTGCGGCGCCTTGGTGGCGCAATTTGGGCACGCACATGGCGGCCAATCCGCTGGCCTATGCACTGGCTTTTGGTGCAGCACTGATGTGGCCTGCGTACTCTGTGCTGGCGCGCATGTTTGGCGGGGGCTTTAATGGGGTGGGCCTGTTCCTGATCCTCACCGCAGCATTGCTGTGGCTGCAGTGGCTGGCAGTCGATGCACCGCCCATGCAATGGAGCTGGAGCGTGGTGGCACAGGTGCTTGCCGTGGGCGGGGCGACGGCACTGGGCTATAGCTGCTGGGAGCATGGCATTCAGCGCGGCAATCTGGCGGTGATGGCAGCTGGCTCTTATTTCACCCCTGTACTGTCGGCACTGTGGGCCAGTGTGTGGCTGTCGGTGCAGCCGGGTCTGCCGTTCTGGCAAGGCGTGGTGCTCATTACCGGTGGCTCGCTGGTGTGCTGGTGGGCGACGCGGCACTAGAGCGGCCTTTACCTTTTGTGAGTGTGGCAACTGCTGCCTTCGTGCGGTTGCTAGGCAGGGGCCGTTGCCGGCGCCTGCTGCACTCGCTTAATCCTCGTCCGGGGCCTGTCCGCGCAGTACTTTGTTGACCACATCGCCGCCAAAGCCCCGGCTGGCCAGAAAGCGCATCTGCTTCATGCGTTCTTGTGGTGTGGTGGCGGGTTCGCCAAATTTGCGCAGCCAGACATCCCAGGCGCGTGCGTGCTCGGTGTCTTTGAGCTGCTCGGCGGCGGCGCGCACTGTGTCGTCATCCAGCCCTTTGCTGCGCAGCTCGTGCAGCACGCGGGAGGCTCCCAGCTTGCCGCTGCGCCGGTACAGCACCGATTGCGCCACACGCTCGGGGTTGATGAAGTTCTTGGCCTCCAGCGCATCCAGCACGGCAGCCAGGTCTTCGCCTTCTTCTACGTAAGGGGCCAGCTTGCGCTCCAGCTCCAGGCGCGAGTGCTCACGCTGTGAAAGGTATTTGAGCGCGCGGCCGGTCAGAGATATTTTGTGGAAACCCATAACATCCAAAAAAATGGCTGCCAGCGCTTGAACAGTCAGCGCTGGCAGCCTTTTTCACGCTAAAAAATGATTAGGCAATCACACCGTCTTCGTCGGCAACCAGCTTGTCGGCTTTTTTGCCTTTGGCGGGTTTGGTGGCTGCTGCATCTGCGCCGGGCACGGCCACCAGGCTGATGCCCAGGCTTTCGCGCACCTTGTTTTCAATCTCGATGGCCAGCGCGGGGTTCTCTTTGAGGAACTCACGGGCGTTGTCGCGGCCCTGGCCGATTTTTTCGCCGTTGTAGGCATACCAGGCGCCGGATTTTTCAATCAGCTTGGCTTCAACACCCATGTCCAGCACTTCGCCTTCGCGGCTGATGCCTTCGCCAAACATGATGTCAAATTCCGCCGTCTTGAAGGGGGGCGACACCTTGTTCTTGACGACCTTGACCTTGGTTTCGTTGCCAATGGCGTTGTCGCCCTTCTTGATGGTGCCGGTGCGGCGAATGTCCAGACGCACCGAGGCGTAGAACTTCAGCGCATTGCCGCCGGTGGTGGTTTCTGGCGAGCCGAACATCACGCCAATCTTCATGCGGATCTGGTTGATGAAGATGACGGTGCAATTGGTCTTCTTGATCGTGGCCGTCAGCTTGCGCAGGGCCTGGCTCATCAAGCGCGCCTGCAGGCCGGGCAGCGAGTCACCCATGTCGCCTTCAATTTCGGCCTTGGGCACCAGTGCGGCCACCGAGTCGATGACGATCAGATCCACCGCGCCAGAGCGCACCAGGCTGTCGCAAATTTCCAGCGCTTGCTCGCCGGTGTCAGGCTGGCTGATCAGCAGCTCGTTCAGGTTCACGCCCAGCTTTTGGGCATAGGCGGTGTCCAGTGCGTGCTCGGCATCGATAAAGGCGCAGGTGCCAGCCAGCTTTTGCATCTCAGCAATCACCTGCAGCGTGAGCGTGGTCTTGCCCGACGATTCCGGGCCGTAGATTTCAATCACGCGGCCACGTGGCAGGCCACCAACGCCCAGCGCAATGTCCAGGCCCAGCGAGCCGGTAGACACCACCTGAATGTCTTCAATCGCTTCGCCTTCGCCCAGCTTCATGATGGTGCCTTTGCCAAACTGTTTTTCAATCTGGGCCAGGGCTGCAGCCAGTGCCTTGGACTTTTCGCTGTTGGCATCGGGGGTGTTGCGGGTGATGGCGTTCATGGCTTTTCCTTGAAAAAAAGAGGGTGGACTTGGTAAGTGCACCCCCTGTGGTTGTTCACAGGCTGGATGCTTGAACAGTAGTGTATGGGCTTTGCAAAAAATATATAGTCAAGTTGTATGACTATTCGTAAAACTGACTATGCCAATGAAAACATTGCCCGTGCATGTCGATGAAGCGTGGCGGCAGACCCACCTGGGGCGGTTGCTGGGCCATGCCATGCGCAAGTTTGATGAGCGGGTGCGCAGTCTGATGGCGCAGGACGATGAAACACCGCTGGCGCTGTCGAACCTGGCGGCGCGCAACAAGGTGGGGGCGGCGCACATTCACATCACGCGCCATCTTTCGCTGCAGGGAGACCGCATCACCGATCTGGCCGAGAGGGCCAGCATGAGCAAGCAGGCCATGATGGATCTGGTGGATCAGTGCGAGGCCTGGGGGCTGGTCACGCGCGTGGCTGATGTGCATGACCGGCGCGCCAAGCGCGTGCAATACACCGAGGCCGGCTGTGAATGGCACTGGGCTTTTCAGCGTGCCGTACAGCAGGCGCAGGCAGAATTTGTGGAGGCCGTGGGCGAAGAGGTTGCCACCGTGGTGCGTCTGGGGCTGGAGGCCTACGGCAGCGATGCAGGCGATGTGGCCTGACTGGTTGCTTGTCCGCCACATGCGTGCTGCAGCGCAGCACCCGCGTAAACACCTGTAGGGCGCGCAGGGGGGGACTTCTAGAATGGTCAGATGAACGGTGCCGCCCATGGTGCCGTGCGTGAAGTGACAACACACGCTGCAGCCTGCGGCACGAGATCGCGGCGCGGCAAGGAGACAGACCCATGCGCATCCTCATTGCAGAAGACGATCAAGTGCTGGCAGATGGCCTATTGCGCAGCCTGCGCAGTGCGGGGGCGGTGGTCGATCATGTGGCCAGTGGCATTGAGGCCGATACCGCCTTGGTCACCAACAACCAGTTTGACTTGCTGATTCTGGATCTGGGCCTGCCCCGCATGCATGGGCTGGAAGTGCTCAAGCGCATGCGTGGCCGTGGTGACGGTCTGCCAGTGCTGATTTTGACGGCCGCTGACAGTGTGGACGAGCGCGTGCAGGGGCTGGATTTTGGTGCTGACGACTACATGGCCAAGCCCTTCAGTCTGCAAGAGCTGGAGGCTCGCGTGCGCGCCCTGACGCGCCGGGGCATGGGAGGCACCAGCAACTCCATCAAGCACGGCCCCTTGGTGTACGACCAGGCCGGGCGTGTGGCAACGATTGACGGCAAGATGGTGGAGCTGTCTGCGCGTGAGCTGGGCTTGCTGGAGGTGCTGCTGCAGCGTGCGGGCCGTCTGGTCAGCAAGGACCAGTTGGTCGAGCGCCTGTGTGAGTGGGGTGAAGAGGTGAGCAACAATGCCATTGAGGTCTACATCCACCGCCTGCGCAAAAAAATTGAGCGCGGCCCCATCCGCATTGCCACGGTGCGTGGTCTTGGGTATTGCCTTGAAAAAATCCAAGGCTAAATAAAGCATCGCTGGCAGCGCTTGCTGCACAGGCGTTAGCGGCCAAAAATATACCAATGACAGGCCAGCCCCGTGAAGATATTCCAGCGTGAGCAGCGATCCTTGTTCGGAGAAATTCTGGACTGGATGCTCACGCCCTTGCTGCTGCTGTGGCCCGTGAGCCTGGCGCTGACGTGGCTGGTGGCGCAATCGCTGGCCAACAAGCCTTTTGACCGTGCGCTGGAGTACAACGTGCACGCGCTGGCGCAGCTGATCATGGTGGAGCCCGATGGCCGCGCTCAGTTCAACCTGCCCTTGCCCGCCACCGAAATCTTGCGCGCCGATGAGTCCGACATGGTGTTCTATCAGGTGCTGGACAACAAGGGCGAGCATCTGTCCGGGGACCGCGATTTTCCTTCCGCCCACTCGCGTTACGACGTTCCCCCCGGTGAGGTGGTGCTGCGTGACGATGAGCTGCGTGGCGTGGACATCCGTGTGGCGGCCATGTGGGTGCGGTTGCCGCTGGTGGGCAACGACGAGCTGGCACTGGTGCAAGTGGCCGAAACGCGTGAAAAGCGCAGCGTGCTGGCAGCAGAAATCATCAAAGGCGTGATGCTGCCGCAGTTCGTCATCTTGCCGCTGGCGGTGCTGCTGGTGTGGCTGGCGCTGGCGCGTGGCATCAAGCCGCTGCACCGGCTGGAAGAGCGCATTCGCGCCCGCAAGCCCGAAGATTTGTCACCACTGAACCACCGCGCTGTGCCCATGGAGGTGGCCCCGCTGGTGGATGCGGTGAACGATTTGCTGCGCCGCCTCAATGAATCGCTGGCCACGCAAAAGCGCTTTCTGGCCGATGCGGCGCACCAGCTCAAGACACCGCTGGCAGGCCTGCGCATGCAGGCCGATCTGGCGCAGCGCGAGGGCATGAGCACGCAGGAGCTCAAACGCTCGCTGGAGCAAATTGCGCGCTCCAGCGTACGGGCCACGCACACGGTCAATCAACTGTTGTCGCTGGCCCGTGCCGAAGGCGGTGGTACGGGCCTGCAGCGTGCACCGTGTGACCTGGTGTCGCTGGTGATTGAGGTGATGCAGGACTTGCTGCCCCAGGCCATGGAACGCCATGTGGACATGGGTTACGAGGGGGCCGAGCCGGGTGACCCGGGAGTGTGGCTGCAAGGCAATGCCACCTTGCTCAAAGAGCTGGTGCGCAACCTGCTGAGCAATGCGATCAACTACAGCCCATCCAGCGCTGAACACCCGGCGGTAGTTACGGCGCGCGTGTTGCCGGATGTGCTGGCGCGTGTGGTTTTGCTGCAGGTGGAAGACACCGGTCCAGGCGTGCCGCAGGAAGAGAGGGATCTGGTGTTTCAGCCGTTTTACCGGGCGCTGGGTTCAGAGGCTGACGGCTCGGGTCTGGGCCTGCCCATCGTGCAGGAGATTGCACGCCAGCATGGTGCCGAGGTGGTGCTGAGCGACGCCCAGCCGCAGCGCAAACCGCCGGGTGCCTTGTTTTCAGTGCGCTTTAACGCCATCCGATCCGCTGCATCTATAGAAGCCACTGACGTCGATTAAGTCAGCGATCCAGCATGTTTATGCTTGAGAAGCGTTGCTGGATGAGCGGTGCTTGCTGCGAATTTTGTGCTGCGCCGCCAGGCTGCTGGCGGTTGGCTCTTTGGGAGGCTGTGCATGCTGCAGCAACCAATTGCGAAAAGCCACCAGCGGTGCAATGTTGGCGCGTGACTCGGGGTAGCACAGCCAGTAGCCCAGGTTGCTGACCAGCCCGTGCTGGGGCAGTGGCTCGCTCACCATGCCGCTGGCAATTTTGTCCTGCACCAGACAGCGCGGCACCAGAGCTACGCCCATGCCGGCCATGACGGCCTGAATGATGGTCTGAAACTGGTCAAACTGCAGGCCTGCCAGCGGGTCCATATTGCCCACATCCCAGGCTTGTGCCCAGGTCATCCACGCATGCGGAATGGTCAGGTGGCGCAGGCGCGTATAGCGCGCCACATCGTGCGGGGTTTGAATGGGGGGGCCACCAAAGCTGGCAGGGGGTGCAATCAAGGCTACGTCCTGGCCGTCCAGATAGTGCGCCCGGGCGCCGGGCCAGTGGCCGTCCCCAAACAGGATGGAGCAGTCCAGGTTCGGGCTTTCAAAGTCATAGCTTTGCACGTAAGGCACAAAGTGCAGCGTCACTTGCGGGTGCTGCTGCTGAAACTGGGGGAGCAGCGGAATGAGCCAGCAGGCGCCAAACGTGGGCAGGCTGGACAGGTGCAGCGCCCCGCCACCATCGGTGCTGGTGATCAATTCCAGCGTGGCTGATTCCAGTTGCGACAGCAAGGCGCGCACGGCTTTCTCGTAGCGTTCTCCTGCGGGCGTCAGGGTCAGCCGTTTGCGGCTGCGCTCAAACAAATCCACGCCCACCCACTTTTCCAGCTCCTGAATCTGCTTGCTCACCGCGCTTTGGGTGAGGTGCAGCGCCTCAGCCGCACGCGAAACCCCACCAAAGCGTGCGACGGTGGAAAAAGCGCGCAGCAGGTGCACGGGAGGCGTCAGACGACGCAGGGGAAGTAGGCTGGTTGACACGGTTTTATTCCTCTTGGGAATAATAACAATAGGACTATTTGTTTGGTTGTAAGCAGGATTTACCCTAACCTCATGCACTGGTCTTATAGATAACCCGCTTTTTCGTCATGGAGCCCGCACGATGCAACGCCGCCACTTTCTCTCCACTGTAGCCGCAGCTGCTGCAGTGTCTGTTTCCGGAATGGCCATGGCCCAAGATACGCGCCCCTTGCGCGTCATCGTGCCCTTCCCTGCAGGCGGCTCCACCGACATGGTGCCCCGCAATTTGCAGGATGTACTGGGCAAGCTGCTGGGCCAGCCTGTGATCATTGAAAACAAGGCCGGTGCGGGTGGCTCCATCGGCATGGCTGAAGTGGCTCGCTCCACCGACGGCCTGACTTTTGGCATTGCCACACTGTCCACCCACGGTGTAAACCCGGCGGTCTACGCCAAGCTGCCTTACAACGCGATTGAAGATTTTGTGGGCGTCACAGAAATCGTGAAGGCGCCTGGCGTCATCGTGATCAACCCCAAACTGATTCCTGCCAAGAATTTTGCAGAACTGGTGGCCTACCTGAAGGCCAACCCCGGCAAGGTCAGCTACGCCACGCCCGGCAACGGCACCATTGGTCACATGTGGGGCGCTCAGTTCATCAAGGCCACTGGCGTAGACATGCTGCACATTCCTTACCGTGGCGCAGGCCCTGCCATCAATGACGTGATGGGTGGCCAGGTGCCGGTGTACTTTGACCAGGTGGCATCTTCGCTGCCGCACATTCAGGGCGGCAAGCTGCGCGCCATTGCGGTGTCTTGGCACGAGCGTCTGGCGGTGCTGCCTGATGTGCCCACCTACAAGGAAGCGGGCCACCCTGAGTTGAACGATCCTTCGTGGTTTGGTCTGGTTGCGCCCAAGA
Source organism: Comamonas avium (assembly GCF_014836675.1). Classification (GTDB taxonomy): domain Bacteria; phylum Pseudomonadota; class Gammaproteobacteria; order Burkholderiales; family Burkholderiaceae_C; genus Comamonas; species Comamonas avium. Next base: position 63,839 of record NZ_JACSQK010000002.1, on the reverse strand, counting down.
GCACGCCTGCAGAACAAGTGGCGCGTGTGCAAAAAGCGGTGGCCGATGCACTGAAAGACCCCGCCGTGAAAAAGCGCATGGATGCCCAGGGCATGTACATCTCTGGCACAAGCAGCGCAGATTTCACCAAGCAGATCGCCAGCGAAGTGGCCAAGATGAAGAGCGTGGCATCCTCTGCCAATATCAGCGTGAATTAATTCACCGCTGTCCCGACAGCCAGAACCCGCAGCGCCCATGGCCTGCGGGTTTTTTGTTGCCCAGCGTGTCTGCGTGGCTTGGCATGTTGCTTGCATGCAAGTAGCACCAATAGCGCATGTGCGCTGGTTTCATTGCTTGAAAGGTGGGTTTTATGCAGCGTCGCTTCTTCTTGGCCTCAATGTCCGCAGTCGCTCTGGCGGCCAGTTTTCCGGTGCAGGCCGCCACGCAAGACATGGCGCCACTGCGCATCGTCGTGCCATTCCCTCCTGGGGGGGCCACCGATATGGTGCCGCGCAATATGCAAGACGCGCTGAGCAAGCTGCTGGGCCAGCCTGTGATCATTGAAAACAAGGCCGGTGCGGGTGGCTCCATTGGCATGGCCGAAGTGGCGCGCGCCGTGGATGGCAATACCTTTGGTGTTGCCACACTGTCTACCCATGGCGTCAACCCTGCGGTCTACAAAAAACTGCCGTATGACGCTGTCAAAGACTTTGTGGGTGTGAGCGAGGTGGTGAAGGCGCCGGGTGTCATCGTGATCAACCCCAGCGTGATTCCTGCCAAGAATTTTGCGGAGCTGGTGGCCTATCTGAAGGCCAACCCCGGCAAGGTCAGCTACGCCACGCCGGGCAACGGCACCATTGGCCATATGTGGGGGGCACAGTTCATCAAGTCCACGGGTGTCCAGATGGTGCACATTCCCTATCGTGGTGCAGGCCCGGCAGTCAACGATGTACTGGGCGGGCAAGTGCCGGTGTACTTTGACCAGGTAGCCTCTTCGCTGCCCCATGTGCAGTCGGGCAAGCTGCGCGCCATTGCGGTGTCTTGGGGTGAGCGTCTGGCCGTGCTGCCTGAAGTGCCCACCTACAAGGAGGTTGGGCACCCCGAGTTGAACGATCCTTCGTGGTTCGGTCTGGTGGCCCCAAGGAGTACCTCGCCTGAACAAATTGCACGCGTTCAGAAAGCGGTGGCTCAGGTGCTGCAGGACCCCGCGGTTAAAAAGCGCATGGATGCGCAGGGCCTGTATGTCTCGGGTACATCCAGCGCAGAGTTCACCCAGCAAATAATCAGCGAAGTGGGCAAGATGAAAACGGTGGCTGCAGCCGCCCATATCAGCATCGAGTAAGCACTTGGTGCTTTAAAAAAAGGCCTGCCGCATCGAATGCCGCAGGCCTTTTTCAATGTTCAGCTGCTTCCTGTGGGCCTGTGGCTTGACGGGTGCACCGCCACTGCCAGCACCACCACCAGTTTGCAGCGGCTGGCTGGCGTGGGCTGTGCCTAGCTGGCGCAGGCTCGCAATGCTTTGCCACCCATTGAGGGCTGCAGGCGTTGCAAGATGGAGCGCTGTGCAGCGGTGGCATGGCTCAAGCGCAGCGCATACAGGGTTTGGGGTGCGCGCTCTTGCACAACGCGAGCTCCACGCACGCCCTGGTTGAGCATCTGGCCCAGTTCGCGGGTGGCGGCATCTTCCGAAGAGAAGCGGCCAAGGGACAAGCCGGGCTCCAGACTGCCGCCTGCACGGTCGTAGCCAATCTTGCGCGTACGCAATTCAGCGCGGCGTTTTTCAAGGGCTGTTTCGTTGGGGAATTTGCCCAGGTACACCATCCAGCGCCCGGCAATGGCCGAGCTTTGCATCTCCCAGCTGGTGGAAGGCAAGTCACTTTGCTGCAAAATTTGCTGCAGTTTTTTGGACTGTGCCTCATCCATGTTCTCGGACTGCAGGCAGACCGTGGTTTCAGGCAGTATCTCTTCGACAGGTTCGGTGGCGCTGACGGATGAGGATGTGGGTGCTGGCGGAGCGGTGGCTGCTGGCGGTGTGGGGACCACGCTCAGGACATCAGGGCGCACCTGCTGCTTGAGCCGGTAGGGCTCGGTCTGGGCTTCAGGCATCCAGCCCAGTGTGGCCATCCAGCCCTGAGACCACGCCAGATAGCCCGCATTCGCCACCAACAAAACCAGCAATGCAAAACGCAGCATGAAAACAGTTCCTGTGGATCAAAGGGGCGCAGCCGGCAAGGCCATGTGTATGGGGCGCACGCTGACGTCGCCGCTCAGTACGCTGCGCACACCGGCTTGTGTGCGCAGTTGCAGCGTGCCATCGGGCAAGACGCCAAGGGCTTCACCGCTGCTGCCGTCGCTTAAATGCACACGCTGGCCGCGCAAGACATCGTGCGCGGCAAAGCGTGCCTGAAAAGGTGCAAAACCGTGGTCGGCAAACTGCATCACGTCATCTACCAGACGCGGCAGCAGATGCTGTAAAGCCCGTGGCGCTGACCATTGGGCATCGATATCCTGCAAACACGCGGTGGGGGTGGACAGCGCATCGGTCGCGCCTTGGGGTGGTCGCACATTGATGCCCGTGCCAATGATGACAAAGCGTGCCATGCCCTGGCCAGCTCCTATACCTGCAGCATGGGTGCTGGCGGGTAAGTTGGCCGTTTCAATCAAGGTGCCGCCCAGTTTGCGGCCATCGTGCAGCCACAAATCGTTGGGCCACTTCACACCAATCCGAGCCTGACTGGTGGGCGCACCCGCTTGCAGTGACTCGGCAATGCTCAAGCCCACCACCAAGGACAGCCCTGACCAGTCGACAGGGTTGAGCACCAGACCCAGCGAATACATCAGGCAGTCACCGGGCTGGTTCAGCCAGGCACGACCTTGGCGACCACGGCCCGCTGTTTGCGACTCGGCCACCAGCACAATCGGCTCGGTCTGGCCGGCACGAGCGCGGCGCATGAGTTCGGTGTTGGTCGAATCAATCTCGGGCAGCACTTCCACGGTAAACCCCGGCAGTCTGGGGGCGATTTCCAGCCAGAGGTCTTCGGCAGGCCAGCGGGTAGGTGCCAGATTCACAGCGCAACTCCGTCTTCGGAAAAGTCTTCTGGCATGGGGGGGCGCCAGCCACGCTTGGGTGCCAGCATGGTGCCGCGACAAGAGGCGGCGCCGCAGTAGCAGGCGTACTCCGCCTTGAGCGCCTTGGTGTAGCGCTCTTGCACCATCAAGCCGTAGTCGTAGTTCAGCTCTGAGCCCGCCTTGATGTTGCGCAGCGCCACGATGTAGATGCGCCCGGAGCGCTCATCCGTATAGCAGTTGGGCGCGCAGCTGTGGTTGATCCAGCGGGCGGAGTTGCCCTTGTGGTTGGCATCAATCACCACATCGTTGTCCACGTGGAAGTAAAAAGTGTGGTTGGGCTGACTGGGGTCATGCGGGTGGCGCGCTTGCGCTTCTTCCCAGTTGATGACTTCGCCGGTGTACTCGATGATGGTCTCGCCTGCGGCGATGTCCTGCACGGCAAATACGCCTTTTCCATGTACACCGGAGCGGCGCGTTTGAATGCGTTTAGCTGTGGGAGAAGGACGTAATGTGCTGGGCATTGAAATCTCTGATAACTTAAATATGCACACATGCACGTGCGCGCACATGCGTACATGTACATGTGCGTACGCACGCGTGCGTGAAGACGAATTGTAGAAGCGGTGGCTATTGCATAGAAAGCGACCGCTGCAAAAGACGAGAACACTCAATGACAAAGACCTTGGTGATAGCGGAAAAACCGTCGGTGGCACAGGACATCGTGCGGGCACTCACGCCCGTCCACGGCAAATTTGAAAAGCACGAAGACCACTTTGAGAACGAACAGTTCGTGGTCACCAGTGCAGTGGGTCACCTGGTTGAAATCCAGGCACCCGAAGAGTTTGATGTCAAACGTGGCAAATGGAGCTTCGCCAACCTGCCGGTGATTCCACCCCGTTTTGATCTCAAACCTGTAGACAAGACCAAGAGCCGGCTGAATGCGGTGGTCAAGCAGGCCAAACGCAAAGATGTGACGCAACTGATCAACGCCTGTGACGCGGGCCGCGAAGGGGAGCTGATCTTTCGTTTGATTGAGCAGTACGCCGGTGGTGCCAAGGGTGGCCTGGGCAAACCTATTCAGCGCCTGTGGCTGCAGTCCATGACGCCGCAGGCGATTCGCGATGGCTTTGCCAAGCTGCGCAGCGAAGCGCAGATGCAGGGTCTGGCTGATGCTGCACGCAGCCGCTCCGAGGCCGACTGGCTGGTGGGTATCAACGGCACACGCGCCATGACGGCCTTTAACTCGCGCGACGGTGGCTTCTTTCTGACCACCGTAGGACGTGTGCAAACGCCCACCCTGTCGCTGGTGGTGGACCGCGAAGAAAAGATCCGCAAGTTCGTCAGCCGCGATTACTGGGAAGTGCACGGCACGTTCGATGCGCAGGCCGGTCAGTACCTGGGCAAGTGGTTCAATCCGCAGTGGAAGAAGAGCGAAGACCCCGAGGCCAAGGCCGACCGTGTGTGGAGCGCCGCCGAAGCGCAGGCGATTGCCGCAGCTGCCAAAGGCAAACCTGCCAAGGTCACTGAAGAAAGCAAGCCCACAACACAGGCTTCACCGCTGCTGTTTGATCTGACCAGCCTGCAGCGCGAAGCCAACGGCAAGTTTGGCTTCTCGGCCAAAACCACGCTGGCGCTGGCGCAGAGCCTGTACGAGCGCCACAAGGCGCTGACTTACCCACGTACCGACTCGCGCGCGTTGCCCGAAGACTATGTGGCGGTGGCAGGCCAGACCTTTGAGATGCTGGCCAACAGCGGCATGCGCCATCTGGGGCCGTTTGCCAAGCAAGCGCTCAGTGGCGGCTACGTACGCCCCACCAAGCGCATTTTTGACAACAGCAAGGTATCGGATCACTTTGCCATCATCCCCACGCTGCAAGCCCCATCAGGCCTGTCGGAAGCCGAACAAAAGCTGTACGACCTGGTGGTGCGCCGCTTTATGGCGGTGTTCTTTCCCAGCGCTGAGTACCAGGTCACCACACGCATCTCGCAGGTCGAGCAGCACGCCTTCAAGACCGAGGGCAAGGTGCTGGTCAAACCCGGCTGGCTGGCCATTTACGGCAAGGAAGCGGCCATCGAAGTGGAAGACGCCAAGGAAGGTGACAAGGGCCAGCCGCTGGTGGCCGTGCAAGCCGGTGAGCAGCCTCGGACCAGCGATGCACAGGCCAAGGGTCTGAAGACCAAGCCCCCGGCACGCTACTCGGAAGCGACCTTGCTGGGTGCCATGGAAAGCGCAGGCAAGCAGATCGACGACGAAGAACTGCGCAGCGCCATGCAGGAAAAGGGTCTGGGCACACCTGCCACGCGCGCTGCCATCATTGAAGGCCTGTTGACTGAAAAGTACATGCTGCGCGAAGGGCGTGAGCTGATTCCAACGGCCAAGGCCTTCCAGCTGATGACGCTGCTGCGGGGTCTGCAAGTGGAAGAGCTGTGCCGCGCAGACTTGACCGGCGAGTGGGAATACAAGCTTTCGCAAATGGAAAAAGGTGCACTGTCGCGTGCGGCCTTCATGCAAGAAATTGCCTCCATGACCGAGCGCATGGTGAAAAAGGCCAAGGAATACGACCGCGACACTATTCCGGGTGACTACGCCACCTTGGAAACTCCGTGCCCCAATTGCCAGGGCATCGTCAAAGAAAACTACCGCCGCTACGCCTGTACGGGCGCAGACGGTCACAGCGACGGTTGTGGCTTCTCGTTCACCAAGTCACCTGCGGGGCGCACCTTTGAAACTGCCGAAGCCGAAGCCCTGCTGCGCGAGCGCCGCATTGGCCCGCTGGAAGGTTTCCGCTCGAAGGCAGGCTGGCCGTTCACGGCGGAAGTGGCCATCGTGCATGACGAAGAAGCCAAGAACTACAAGCTTGAATTTGACTTTGGCGATGACAAGGAAGAAGAGTCCGGCGAGATTGTGGATTTCAGCGCACAGCAAAGTCTGGGCAACTGCCCCAAGTGCGGCGCGCCCGTGTTCGAGCATGGCGCCAACTATGTGTGCTCCAAGGCCGTGCCTACACAGCAGCAGCCAGCGCCCAGCTGCGATTTCAAGAGCGGTCAGATCATCTTGCAGCAGCCGATTGAGCGCGAGCAAATGAGCAAGCTGCTGGCCACAGGCAAGACCGATTTGCTGGAGAAATTTGTCTCCAACCGCACGCGCCGCAACTTCAAGGCCTTCTTGGCGTGGGATGCGGCTGCGGGCAAGGTGAATTTTGAGTTTGAACCCAGCAAGTACCCGGCACGCAAGACTGCAGCCCCTGCAAAAACTGCAGCCGCGGGCGCCGCAAAAACGGGCACTGCTGCCAAAAAGACGGCTGCAGCCAAAAAAGCCCCTGCAGCCAAGAAAACGGCCGCACGCAAGCCTGCTGCGGCCAACTACCGTCCTGATGCCGCCCTGGCAGCCGTGATCGGCGATGGCGCGGTGGCACGCACTGAGGTGGTCAAGAAGGTGTGGGATTACGTCAAGGCCCACAACCTGCAAGACCCTAAAGACAAACGCGTCATCGTGGCGGACGCCAAGTTGCTGCCAGTATTTGGCAAAGACCGCGTGGGCATGTTTGAAATCACCGGTCTGGTCGGCAAGCATTTGGTGACCAACGACTGAGCACGCACACCTGCGTGACTGACAGCCACGCCGCAGGGCGCTCCAATGGTGGAGCCCTGCGGCGTTTTTCATGGACATGTCATGGGTCAGGCCCATGCTGTGCGATCGATCTTTTGGAGGAAAGCCAGATGACAACGAATTTACCGACCCGCCATATCGTCTTACCCGGCACCACCAATTTTCGAGACCTCGGAGGCTATGTCGGACATGCAGGTCGCAGCGTGCGCTGGCGTGTGCTGTTTCGCTCAGACCATCTGGCTGGCCTGACGCCAGAAAGTTTGAGCACGTTGAAGTCGCTGGGCATACAGCGCAGTGCAGACTTTCGCGGTGTGCAGGAGCGCACCGTCGACGCCTATGCGTGGCAGGGCTTGCACACCCATGCTCTGACGGTGGAGCCCACCGTTGTGCAAAAAGCTATTGCATTGATCCATGCGGGCGGCAGCTTGAGCGTGGCCGATACCGTGGTGCTGATGCAAGAGACCTACCGCAGCTTTGTGCGCGAGAACGCTGCGCAGTTTGCGCAGCTGTTTCGCTTGCTGCTGGAGGAAGATGCTCCCACGGTGTTTCACTGCACGGCTGGCAAAGATCGCACAGGCTGGGCGGCGGCATTGATTCTGGAAGCCCTGGGCGTAGCCAAGGCAGATATTGAGCACGACTACCTGCTGACCAACCAGTTTTACCAGCGACCTGCTGCGATGGCCGCACGTGCCGCTTTGGCCGTGCCCCAGGAGGTGCTGGACGTGCTGTGGCGCGTGCAGCCCGGTTTTCTAGAAAGCGCCTATGCCATGGTGCAGCGTGAGCACGGCGGCATGCAGTCCTATCTGCGAGAGGTGATGCAGCTCGATGACGCAGCGCAGCATGCATTGCGGGCGCGCTATCTGCAAGCTTGAAGAGGCGCTGGTGATCAGCGCTTGCTGGCCGTGCTGCGCAGAGGATGGATGCTCGGGAAACTTTACGCTAAACTGACAAAATTGAGAGCAATCAGCGCTTGTGAGGCAAGCGTTTGTCACATTTTCTAGCACATGCCACGGTGGGCTCAAAGGGTCTGCCCCTGCAACATCCAAAGTACCAACCATGTTCCGCCGCCGTCTATTTTTAGCTGCCTGTGCAGCCAGCACCATGTGGGTCAGCGCCTGTTCACAGGCGGTTCCCACCAAGATCAGCGTCACCCAGGCGCAGCTGGAGCAAGGCTTGAAGGGGCAGTTCCCCAAGCAGTTTCCGATTGCAGGGTTGCTGCAGTTCGACATGCAGCAGCCCCAGTTGCAACTGCTGCCGGCCAGCAACCAGCTGCAGGCCGACTTGGTCGTGCAACTGGCAGGACCCACGCTGCGCACCAGCTACCAAGGCAAGATGCAGGTGCGCTTTGGCTTGTATTACGAGCCCAAAGACCGCAGCGTGCGCACCCAGCGCGTAGAAGTGATGGCCCTGGAGCTGCAAGACGCCAACCCTGCCATGGCCGAGATGGTGCAAACCTATGGCCTGCGTGTAGCGCAGCAAGCCTTGCAAGGTTTTGCGCTGTATACGGTGAAGCCGCAAGAGCTGGAACTGGCTGACAGTCTGGGGCTGCAGCCCGGCGCCATTACAGTAACAGCGCAGGGCCTGGATGTGGCCATTGAAAGCAAACCCGCAGCCCGATGACACCCTAGTGCTGCTGCGGCAAGGCCGCTAACATGGGGTGTCAACACAATGGAATACCTTAGCCCTGGCGCTGAGGCCAAAGCAGGAGTGAACAACGATGCAGCAATTCAACGGACATCCCATTGCCCGCAAGTGGCCAGCCCAGTTTCCCGACTGGCTGCAGTTGTATTCCTTGCCCACGCCCAATGGCATCAAGGTGTCGGTCATGCTGGAAGAGGTGGGCATTCCGTACGAAGCCCACCGGGTGGATATTCAGGCCAATGACCAGTTTTCACCTGAGTTTCTGGCGCTCAACCCCAACAATAAGATACCTGCCATTCTGGATCCGCATGGCCCTGGCGGTCAGCCACTGGCCTTGTTTGAGTCGGGTGCCATCCTGATTTATCTGGCTGAAAAATCGGGCCAGCTGCTGCCCATGGATGCCATGCAGCGCTATGAAACACTGCAGTGGCTGATGTGGCAGATGGGCGGCGCAGGCCCCATGTTTGGACAGGTGGGTTTCTTTCACCGCTATGCCGGCAAGGACTTTGAGGACAAGCGCCCGCTGCAGCGTTATGTGAATGAGGCCAAGCGTTTATTGGGGGTGCTGGACCAGCGCCTGCAAGGCCGCGCATGGATCATGGGGTCTGACTACACGATTGCCGATATTGCGGTGCTGCCGTGGATACGCTGCCTGCACGTGAACTACGATGCGGGCGAGCTGCTGGGCCTGCACGAGTACAAAAACGTGCAGCGCACCTTGGCTGCATGGCTGAACCGGCCGGCGGTACAGCGCGGGTTGAATATGCCGCCAGCGCCCAACTAGCACGACACGTGCACAGCGTTCCAGCGCTGGAACGATCCGTTGCAGCCTCAGGGGCTTGGTAAGTTATTGCCAAGCCCTTATCTTTGAGGCATTGCAACGCTGCACGTTGCCTGCCCACAGGGGGTGGGCATGGCGGCACCAAGCAGGAGCGACGCATGTCTGCATCCCCCATCATCCAAACCTTGCCGCTGGGCGCACGCTGGCCGTGCATTGACCCCTTTTTGTTCTGTGCCCACCACAACGATGCCTACCCTGCCGGTGACGGCAGCATGGGCGTGCAGGCGGTGGAGCTGCAAGACAGGCCCATGGGCAGTGATTTCAGCAACAAGGATGGTTTTTCCATGTACCACGGTGAGCACGTGCCCGGCTTTCCCGGCCACCCGCACCGGGGCTTTGAAACCGTCACGCTGGTGCGCAGTGGCTTGATTGACCACGCCGATTCGCTGGGGGCTGCTGCGCGCTTTGGCGGTGGTGATGTGCAGTGGGTGACCGCAGGTGCGGGCATCATGCACTCGGAGATGTTTCCGCTGCTCAACACCGATGCGCCCAATCCGCTGGAGCTGTTTCAGATCTGGTTGAACTTGCCCGCCAGCCACAAGATGGTCAAACCGCATTTCACCATGCTGTGGAACGAACGCATTCCGCGCTTGCAGCACACGGATGACGCCGGAAAAAAGACCACGGTGACTGTGGTGGCCGGGGCGCTGCAAGGGGCCGATGCGCCCTTGTCGCCACCGCCAGAGTCTTGGGCGTCGCAAGCGGCGGCGGATGTGGCGATCTGGACCATCAGCCTGGAGCCCGGTGCACGCTGGAGTCTGCCTGCAGCCCAGGGCGCGCAAACCCGCCGCATGCTGTACTGGTTTGTGGGCAGCCGTTTGCGCGTGGAAGGCGAAAACCTGAGCGAGCATGCTGCGCTGCAGGTGGAGGCAGGCCGCGCTCTGGAGCTGGTGAACACAGGCACCGATGTGGCTGAGCTGGTCTTGCTGCAAGGCACACCGATTGGCGAGCCTGTGGCGCAGTACGGCCCTTTTGTGATGAACACACAAGAGGAAATCATGCAGGCCATGATGGACTTTCGCCGTACCCAGTTTGGCGGCTGGCCTTGGGACAGCAATGCCCCTGTGCACGGCGCACAGCCCCGGCGTTTTGCCCGCCACCCGGGACAGACGCAGGACGAAGTGCCGACCACTGCGTAAGGCGCTGAGACCATCCCGTGCAAGGCTTGCAGGGGATGGTGGACAATGCAGCGCATTCCAACCATGGCGGCCAAGCCGCCATTTTTTGTGGCTATGCACATGAACATCACCAAAGACACCGCAGTTACGCTGAACTACAAGATCCATGAAATCCTCAACGGCGGCATTGCCGGTGAGTTGCTGGACAAGGGCGATGTGGCCTACCTGCACGGTGGTTACGAGAATATTTTTGCCAAGGTTGAAGCCGCTTTGGAAGGCAAGGCTGCGGGCGACACGCTGACGGTAGACCTGAGCGTGGAAGACGCCTTTGGCCCCCATGACCCCAGCTTGCAGCGCACCATTCCCAAGGGAGAGTTCCCGGCAGGCGTGAAGGTAGGTGGCCAGCTGCGCGGCACCAATGAGCAGGGCCTGCCCCAGATTTACAACGTGGTAAAGATCAAAGGCCCCGTGGTGCAACTGGACGGCAACCACCCGCTGGCTGGCAAGGCGCTGCGCTTTAGCGGCAAGGTGACAGAGGTGCGCGCAGCTTCAGAAGAAGAAGTGGCACACCGCCATGTGCACGGCGGCCACGGCCACCACCATTGAGCTCCGTGCATTGACGGCCACCACGGTGTACGCAAGCTTTTGTGCACAGCGTGGTCCCGCACGGTAGCGCCGTGCGAGCACCATCACAAAGCCACCTGCGGGTGGCTTTTTTGCGTCAGACGCTTCTAAAAAATGAGCGCCTTTCTCCTGTTGAATAAAGAAATTAAATAGATATGCATCTGAAGTTGTTATGTATTGCGCGATAGCTGCTATGGTTTTTGTGGGTTTTGAGAGGACACTGTACTGAGAGCCATGCTTTTATTCGCTGCCCCTTTGTTGCTGGGCAGAGACATGCTGACGCTGATTGCGAGCGCCAGCCGTGCCATGGTTAGCAGCGTCTGCGGCAACAACGAGCCCGTTGCTACAAGCGATAGCGCTATATTTTTGAGTAAGTAACCACACTCCGACTGGTGGCTGGTGGTGGGGCATTTGAGGTGCTTTTAATAAAATGCATGAAAACAATTCTCAAAAGCATTTGCATCTCATGAATCATCCTGCATTTACTTTGCGACCCATCGTGGTCGCTTTGTCGTTCTGGGCCTGCGGTGGCAGCGTCTGGGCACAGACCGAAACCCCGGAGCTGGGCACCGTGACCGTAGAAGCCAGCGCTGACGCATCGGCACAGGGGCTGTCCAAGCCTTTTGCGGGCGGCCAGGTAGCCCGGGGTGGCCGTGTAGGCCTTCTGGGCCAGCAGGATGTGATGGATACGCCCTTTCAGCTGACCAGTTACACCAACCAGCTGATTCAGGACCAGCAGGCGCAAAGCGTGGCCGACGTATTGCTCAATGACCCGGCGGTGCGCAGTGCTCGTGGCTATGGCAACTTCCAGGAAATCTACATGCTGCGCGGGCTGCCCATGTACTCCGACGATGTGTCGTACAACGGCTTGTACGGCTTGCTGCCACGCCAGTATGTGGCGTCAGAATTTTTTGAACGGGTGGATGTGCTGCATGGTGCCAGCGCGTTCCTCAACGGCGCTGCGCCGGGCGGGAGCAACCTGGGTGGTGCCATCAGTCTGGTGCCCAAGCGTGCCCGCAATCTGCCTTTGAGTCGCGTGACGGCTGGGGTTCAATCGGGTGGGCAGGCCACCGCAGCGGTGGACATTTCGCGCCGCTTTGGCCCAGACCAGAACACGGGAGTGCGCCTGAACGCGGTGCGCCGTGATGGAGACACGGCCGTTGACGGAGAAAGCCGTGGCTTGACAGCTTTGGGGCTGGGGCTGGACTGGCGCAGCCGCAATGTGCGCCTGTCGGCAGATGTGGGTTACCAAAATGACAAGCTCAAGGCACCACGCCCCAGCGTGACACCGGGCGCTGACTTTATTCCCGCCGTACCAGATAGCAAGACCAACTATGCCCAGCCCTGGACCTACTCCAACGCCAAGGATGTATTTGCCACGGCGCGCGCAGAGTGGGATGTGAATGACCAGATCACCGCCTGGGCGGCTGCAGGCATGCGCCGGGGCAAGGAAGGCAACTCGCTGGCCAACCCGACGATGGTGAACCTGTCTGGCGATGCGACGACGGGGCGTTTTGACAACCAGCGCGAAGACGATGTGAGCACCAGTGAGCTGGGCCTGCGCGCACGTTTTGCCACGGCAGGTGTGCAGCACCAGATGGTGGCATCGGCTTCGTGGTTCAGGCACGAGGAGCGCAATGCCTGGGCCATGCTCTGGGCGGGCCCCACGGTGCCAACCAACATTTACAATCCCTGGGGCTCGGCACGCCCGGCCACAGACTGGGGCGGCGGCAACCTGTCCAGCCCCTTGCGCGCGCAGGAAGACCGCACGCAAAGCGTTGCGCTGGCCGATACGCTGTCGTTTTACGACGAGCGTGTGCGCCTGACGCTGGGCCTGCGCCACCAGACCATTGAGCAAAACAGCTACAGCAATGCCACGGGAGCGCCCACCGGCAGCTACAAAAAATCAGCCACGACACCGGTGGTGGGTCTGGTGTTCAAGGCGTCCGAGCAACTGTCGCTGTATGGCAATTACATCGAAGGCCTGGTCAAGGGCGATACGGCCCCGCAGGTAGATAGCAGCAACCAGATCGTGGCCAACGGCGGAGAGGTGTTTTCACCCTATCGCACCAAGCAAAAGGAAGTGGGCTTGAAGTGGGAGAACCAGAATCTGGGGGCCACACTGGCGCTGTACACCATGGACCGTCCGCTCAGCCATTTGCAGCAGCAAGGCTCTCAGCTGGTGTACGGCGAATTTGGCAAACAGCGCTATCGCGGCATGGAAGTGAACGTCTTTGGTGAGCCCATCAAGGGCCTGCGCGTGCTGGGCGGGGTGTCTTTCACACAGGCCAAGCTCAAGGCCACACAAGGTGGTGTGGACCAGGGCAACACGGTCATCGGCGTGCCTAAGCACCAGATGACGCTGGGCGCGGACTGGGATGTGCCCGGCATGAGCGGTCTGTCACTGAATGCACGTGTCATTCACACGGCCAGCCAGTTTGCCAATACCGCCAATACGCTGAAAGTGGCGGCCTGGACGCGCACCGACCTTGGCGTGCGCTACCTGATGGACATGGGCAATGACCGCTTGCTGACCTTGCGCGCGCGTGTGGACAACGTGCTGGACAAGCGCTACTGGGCCTCGGTGGGCGGCTACCCCGGCTCCAACTATCTGGTGCAGTCGGCTCCGCGTACCTTTGCACTCAGTGCCAGCGTTGATTTTTGAGGTGTCTGATGCGTGAGTTATGGACGGTGGTCCACCGCTGGATGGGGCTGACAGTGGCCCTGTTTTTGATCGTTGCCGGGGCCACTGGTGCAGTGATTTCCTGGGACCATGAGATTGATGAATGGCTGAACGCCGATCTGATGCACACCCCGGGTCGTGGTGCCTTGCAGTCTCCGCTGGCTTTGGCCGCAGCGGTGCAAGATAGCGACGCACGGGCCGAAGTGTCTTACATGACGCTGGGGCTGGAAGAGGGGCATGCGGCCTCTTTTCTGGTGCGCCCCAAAGTCGATCCCGCAACAGGGCAGGCGTTTGTGCTGGACTACAACAACGTGTTTGTAGACCCGGTGACTGCACAGATCACTGGCCAGCGCGACTCCAAGAGCCTGGCGCTGAGCAAACGCAACCTCATGCCCTGGCTGCGTCACCTGCATGAAAGTCTGCACATGCCGGCCTTCTGGGGCAGTGACCGCTGGGGCTTCTGGCTCATGGGCGGCGTGGCGCTGATGTGGCTGATTGACAGCTTTGTGGCGCTGTACCTGACGCTGCCGGTGCGCGCAGCGCAGCGCTTGCGTACTGCAGATGCAGGCACTGGCCGTGCGCCACGTGCTTCATGGTGGCGGCGCTGGCAGCCAGCATGGGTGGTGCGCTGGCGGGCAGGGAGCTACAAGCTCAACTTCGATCTGCACCGCGCGGGTGGCCTGTGGGTGTGGGGCATCATCATCGTGGTGTCGTTCACATCGTTCTCTTTGAACCTGTACCGCGAAGTGTTCTACCCGGTGATGAGCACCATCTCCACCACCACGCCGGGGCCTTACGAAACGCTCAAGCCTGCACCGTACGGCAGCTTCATCACGCCCAAGATTTCGTTTGCGCAGGCCATTGAGATTGCACAGCGCGAAGGTGAGCGGCTGAACTTTGAGCAGTCTCCCGGTGGTATCTGGTATGGCGGAGATTTTCCGTTCTACAACGTTTCGTTCTTTGACCCCAGCGATGAGCTGGGGGCCTTGGGCATGGGCTTGTCCAACATTTATGTCAGTGCTGAAACGGGCGAGGTGCTGGGCTCGCACCGTCCCTGGCATGGCACGGCGGCCGATGTGTTTGTGCAGCTGCAGCTGCCTTTGCATTCCGGACGCATTCTGGGCATGCCGGGGCGCATCATGATGTCCGTGATGGGGCTGATGGTGGTGATGCTGTCGGTGACCGGCATCGTCATCTGGGAGCGCAAACGCCGCGCACGGCGGCGCAAGTAACGGGCAGGTTATTGCATTAAAAGGAGCTATCAGCGCTTATGCTGACTAGTTTTCAAATACTTATGTATCTGAAAGCTAGTCTGTGCAAGCGATGGCAGCTCCTTTTTTATTTGCGCCGCAGCAAGGCACGACGCAGCATGCGTGTGGCGCGGTCGCGGATCTGGAAAGGGCTGTGGCTGACGCCGGGGCGCGTTTTGGCGCGTTCACAAGCGCTCAGGAAATCTTGCAGCAGCACGCTGTCATCCAGAGTGGGCGAATCTGGGTTGCTGAACTCTGGATGCCACTGGGTGGCCGCAATATAGCTTTTGCCGGTGTGGCCACGGTGGCGGTAAATGGCCTCGGGAATGTGGTCGGGCACGCTCCAGGCTTCCACATCAAAACCGGGTGCCACGTCTTTGATGGCCTGATGGTGGATGCTGTTGACACGCGCCATATAGGTGTTGGGGTACAGCTCGGCCAGGCGTGAACCTTGGACGATGTGCACATCGTGCTGGTGCCTGTCGTAGGTGCTGGCATTGCGGTGCAGCTGTGCGCCGGGCACCTGCGTGGCGATGTCCTGGTACAGCGTGCCCCCAAAGGCCACATTGATGAGCTGCAGCCCCCGGCACACGCCAAAAATAGGCTTGCCAGCTTGGCTGAACGCCTCGACCACGGCCAGGTCATACAGATCACGCACCCGGTCGCCCAGCCACTCAGGGCGCAGCGGCTCTTCGCCATAGCTGCCGGGCCACACATCAGCACCGCCGTGCATGACCACGCCGTCCAGCCAGTCTGCGTAGTGCGACAGGGTCACGTCGCCCTTGGCTGTTTCACCGGTCGGGCAGGGCACCATGACCACCATGGCCCCGGCGGACATGATCCAGTGGGCGATCGATTGCTCGACGTATTGCAGGGTCTTGCCTGTGAACAGCGGGCGGCTGGGGTCCGCGTGCGAGAAACAGGCGGACAGGCCGATCTTGAGGCGGCGCGATGCAGGCAGGGACATAGGGTGCTGTTCAGGGGTGGTGGCGCTGCCACTGTTTTACCTGCCCGGAACGGCTTTGTCATGTAGGAGAGTCACCGCACCCGTCGAATGCAGGCAGGCAATGCATGCAGTGCAGGGGCTCTGCTGCTATCTTTTTAAAGGTAATAAAACAATATAAAACAGCCAATGCGCAGTCATCTGATTACGGTGGAGGCGGGTGCATATCCGTTGACGGGTGTCAAGTAGTCGCACCGGGCTGACTTGCAAGCTGCATTTTTGGCCCCACACTGTGACCAAGGAGCAATCGCTGGCGCAGCACTGCTAGGATATAAACCGCAACCTGATTTCCGCTGGACTCAGCAAACCCCCCGCCGTGCTTTAACGGCACGGCTTTTGGTGACAAGGAGAGAGCATGCAAGTACAAGTCCATACCGACGCAACCATCCAAGGCGGCGATTCGCTGGAAGCCTGGGCCCATGAAGAGATCCACTCCAAGTTGGCACGTCTCAAAGAATATGTGGTGCGGGTTGAGGTATTTCTGACCGGCGTCGATGCACTGAAAGCTACTGGTGGCCCCGGCAAGAAATGTGTGCTGGAAACCCGGGCCAACGGCCGCCCGCCCATTGCGGTGAATGCCGAAGCCGAAAAAGTCAACGATGCCTTCAATGCCGCGCTGGAAAAACTGCGCCGCGCAGTGGAGGCGGATCTGGACAAACTGCGTGACAAGCACGGACGTGAAAGTGTGCGTGGGGTGGATGCCCCGCTGACGGGCACCGAAGGCTAAGCACGCGCACTCCCTGCCTTCCTGTTAAAAAGCCATGGTCTTTCGACCATGGCTTTTTTGTTGGCGGCCTGCGATACATCGGCGCCAGTTCTGGCCGGTTGTGGCTGTAGTCAGCATATGTTGGCTGGGCGTCAGAAAATAAACATCTGGAAACGCTTTTGCTGCAAGCCTGCCGCCTAACTGACAGACGGGTGGTCAGGCCTTGGTTACATTCGCAGAACGCATGGCGCTTACGCCTTGCGCAACGATAAGGAGGACACATGACTGCTAAAAGCGAAATGCCCACCAATACCGAAATGCCTGAGCACTTCAAGGCCCGCATTCAGGGAAAGGTGCAGCACCGCGTAGGCGATGGCCAGTTGGAGGACGTTCCGGTTGGTCAGGAAGTGCAGGTAGATGTTGCGATTGCCAGCATGGTGGTGTCATGGGTCAGTGAAGGCCAACCCGTGACGGTCACACTGGCGCGAGAAGAATTTTTGTTCTACGTGGATGAAGGCAGCATTGCCATCCTGCAGTAGCCCTTGTGGTCATGTAGTGCTAAAAGTCGGCAGTTTGCCGGCTTTTTTTATGCCCGCATCGCAGGTGCCGCAACCGGCTGACTGCTGCGTAAAAAGGGTTCAAAAAGTGAAGTGGCATGCGCTTTTCTGTTGAATGAACAAGGGGGGGCTTGAGTGAGGTGTTGTGCGTTGAAAGCCTCTGCTCCGTTGCCCGGTTACGCGCCATAGGCACTCCAACGACGAAGCCCGTCGGCGCATGCCCCGTGTGGCTGGCCGCGCCTTGTCGTGATTGCGGTGCAACTAATGGCAGTTGCGCTGGTGCTGCACCCACAGCTGTTTTGGTGCTTTACACATAGCAAATGATTGGTTGGTGGGGGCGGGGTGTTCTCCCAGAATCCGTGGACTGCGCGCTCTGCGCTGCCTGGGGCCATAGGCCGTGAGGTGACAAGGCAGAGCGTGGTCATTTCCCTTTCTGCAAGACGTTTGTGATGCCCTCTTCTTCCGTGCTTTCCCGTTCTTTGCTGGCCGCTGCTGCTGCGCTGGCCTTCTCCACATCCGCCCAAGCGGAGCGACTGATCCGCATCGTGGTGCCGTTTGGCGCAGGTGCAACGCAGGACACGGTGGCACGCACCTTCAGTAATGAACTGGGCCAGGCGCTGGGAGCCACGGTGGTCGTAGAGAACCGCGCAGGTGCGGGGGGCAGTCTGGGTACTTCGCAGGTGGCCAAAGCGGCTCCCGATGGCAACACCTTGGTGCTGGCCGCAGCCAGCCACAATCTGGCCAGCCACCTGTACGCCAAGCTGCCGTACGACGCACAGAAAGATTTTGTCGGTGTGTCTTTCCTGGGGCGCACAGGTTATGTGGTGGGCGTGCCTGCGGCCTCGGGCATTACCTCGCTGCAAGCCTTGCTGCAGCGTGCCAAGGCCAAGCCGGGTGCGCTCAATTACGCCTCTGCGGGCAACGGCAGTGCCTCACACCTGGCCGCAGCTTTGCTGGCCGCCCGTGCGGGGGTGCAACTGCAGCACATTCCAATGAAATCCACCGGGGACGCCGTCAACGAGCTGCTGGCTGCACGCGTGGAGCTGGTCACGGGTGCCACCATCGGCATGCTGGCCTTTCAGAACGACCCGCGTGTAAAGCTGCTGGCCTATTCGGGCCAGCAGCGCTCGCGCTTCCTGCCCGATGTGCCGACCGTGGCTGAAGCCGGTATCCCCGGCTATGCGTTTGATTCCTGGCTGGGTTTGCTGGCACCTGCGGGCACACCGCCGGACGAGGTGGAGCGCATCAATGCCGCCGTGCGCAAGGTGCTGGCCGAACCGGCGGTGCAAGAGCGCCTGGCGCGTGTGGGGGTGGAAGCGGGCACCCTGCCAGCAGCCCAGTTCCAGCAACTGTTGCGTGATGACTGGGTGGCTGCAGGCCAGATCGTCCAGGCAGCAGGCGGGCGCATTGACTGAGCGTTGAGTCGGCTTTTGCCCTTTAGCCCTTTTGCCCTTTTGCCCTTTTGTGCGCACCAGGTGTGCTGGGTTATGCCCGGCTGGGGTGACAAGCAACTGGATGTGGCCACCGATGCAAGGATCAGCTCTGGCCGCTGTGGGTGGCTGGGGGTGAACGGCCGCATTCTGGGGCGGGGTCAGCTCAATCTTGCAGCATGAAAAAAAGCCCGTCACCTGTAAAGATGATGGGCTTTTTTGATGGCTGTCAGCGCCTATCTGGCAGGCGCTGGCATCTGATGCTGCGTGTAATCGATAAGATTACTTGCTCACCACGCGCACCATTTCCAGGCACTTGTTGGAGTAGCCCCATTCGTTGTCGTACCAGGCCACAACCTTCACAAAGGTCTTGTCCAGTGCGATACCGGCTTCGGCGTCGAACACGGAGGTGCAGGTCTCACCACGGAAGTCGGTGGCCACCACCTTGTCTTCGGTGTAACCCAGCACGCCCTTCAAGGCGCCTTGCGAC
Organism: Comamonas avium; assembly: GCF_014836675.1. Taxonomy (GTDB): domain Bacteria; phylum Pseudomonadota; class Gammaproteobacteria; order Burkholderiales; family Burkholderiaceae_C; genus Comamonas; species Comamonas avium. Next base: position 44,838 of record NZ_JACSQK010000002.1, on the reverse strand, counting down.
TGCGCCTTCATTTCGGCGCAGATTTCTTCGTAGGAAGCTTCAGCGTTGAGCTCGACGGTCAGGTCGACCACGGACACATCGGACGTAGGCACGCGGAAGGACATGCCGGTCAGCTTCTTGTTCAGCTCAGGAATCACCACGCCCACAGCCTTGGCTGCGCCAGTGCTGGAAGGGATGATGTTTTCCAGAATGCCGCGGCCACCGCGCCAGTCTTTGTTGGATGGGCCGTCCACGGTCTTTTGTGTGGCAGTGGCTGCGTGCACGGTGGTCATCAGGCCGCGCTTGATGCCCCACTTGTCGTTCAGTACCTTGGCCACAGGTGCCAGGCAGTTGGTGGTGCACGACGCGTTGGAGATGATGTCCTGACCCGCGTACGTCTTGCAGTTCACGCCAAACACGAACATGGGGGTGTCGTCCTTGGAAGGGGCCGACAAGATGACCTTCTTGGCACCCGCAGCGATGTGCTTGCGTGCGGTTTCGTCGGTCAGGAACAGGCCGGTGGACTCGATCACCACCTCGGCGTTCACTTCGTTCCACTTCAGGTTGGCGGGGTCGCGCTCCTGGGTCAGGCGGATCTTCTTGCCGTTGACAACCAAGGTGTTGCCTTCGACCGAAACTTCACCATCAAAGCGGCCATGCACGCTGTCGTACTTGAGCATGTATGCCAGGTAGTCAGGTTCCAGCAGGTCGTTGATACCGACGATTTCGATGTCGGAGAAGTTTTGCAGTGCGGAACGCAGCACGTTACGGCCAATGCGGCCAAAGCCGTTGATACCAACCTTGATAGTCATAGTTGCCTCTTGCTATGGAAAGTGGAGATAAGAGAAAAATGAAATGGGGTGACTGTACGTAAAACACCCGCCAGAGCCAAGGCCGGGGCGGGTGTGATGTGCTTACTTGTTGCGCTGGATCGCTTCGATCACTGTGGCCGCCACGTTTTCAGTGGTGAAACCGAAGTGCTTGAACAACACGGGAGCGGGAGCAGATTCGCCGTAGGTGTCGATGCCCACGACGGCAGCGCAGCCGTACTTCCACCAGAAGTCTGTGACGCCCATCTCAACGGCAATGCGGGGCACGCCTGCGGGCAGGACCGAAGTCTTGTAGGCCATGTCCTGGCGGTCAAAGGTGGTGGTGCTGGGCATGGAGACCACGCGCACGGCAATCTTTTGCTCGGCCAGCTGCTTTTGCGCAGCCAGAGCCAGCTGCACTTCAGAGCCGGTGGCAATGATCACGGCCTGGGCCTTCTTGCCCTTCAGACCGACGTCCTTGGGCTCGCTCAGCACGTAAGCGCCGCAAGCGATGTTGTCCAGGGCCTCTTCGGTCTTGGGCGAGTACGCCAGATTCTGGCGGCTCAGCAGCAGGGCCGTGGGCTTGTTCTTTTGGCTCAGTGCCACAGTCCACGCCATCGCGGTTTCGGTGGTGTCGGCAGGGCGCCAGACGTCCAGACCGGGGATGATGCGCAGGCTGGCGGCGTGCTCAATCGACTGGTGGGTAGGGCCGTCTTCGCCCAGACCGATGGAGTCGTGGGTGAACACATGGATGACGCGCTGCTTCATCAGTGCAGCCATGCGGATCGCATTGCGGCTGTAGTCCGAGAACGTCATGAACGTGCCGCCGTAGGGAATGTAGCCACCATGCAGCGCTACGCCGTTCATGATGGCGGCCATACCGAACTCACGCACACCGTAGTTGATGTGGCGGCCAATCTTGCCGTCTTCGGTCTTGACCACGGCACCCTTGTCGTCCACGCGGAAAGCGGGGGTGGACTTGGTGTTGGTCAGGTTAGAGCCTGTCAGGTCGGCCGAGCCACCCAGCAGTTCGGGCAGCGCTGCAGTCAAACCTTCCAGCGCCAGCTGGCTGGCCTTGCGGCTGGCCACGGTGGCGGCCTGGTCGTGCGCGTCAGAGGCAATCTTGGCTGCAGTTTCCAGGAAGTTGGCGGGCAAATCGCCGTTCATTCGGCGCGTGAACTCGGCAGCCAGCTCGGGGAAAGCCTTGGTGTAGGCCGCAAACTTCTTGTTCCAGGCAGCTTCCAGCTTCTTGCCGTTGGCCTTGCAATCCCAGTCTGCGTACACGTCAGCAGGAATGTCGAACGGTGCCGCGGTCCAGTTCAGCTCCAGACGTGCCAGGGCAATTTCGTCGTGGCCCAGTGGCTCGCCGTGGGCCTTGGCCGTGTTGGCGCGGTTGGGCGAGCCCTTGCCGATGTGTGTCTTGCAGCAGATCAGTGTGGGCTTGGTGGCGCTCTTCTTGGCGGCAGCGATGGCTGCGTCCACAGCGTCGACGTTGTGGCCGTCTACGGCGCGGATCACGTTCCAGCCGTAGGCTTCAAAGCGTGCGGGGGTGTCGTCACCGAACCAGGGAGTGACCTGGCCGTCAATCGAGATGCCGTTGTCGTCCCACAGGGCGATCAGCTTGTTGAGCTTCCAGGCACCAGCCAGTGCAGCGGCTTCGTGCGAGATGCCTTCCATCAGGCAGCCGTCACCCATGAATACATAGGTGTGGTGGTCCACGATGGCGTGCTTGGGCTGATTGAACTCAGCGGCCAGCAGCTTTTCAGCCAGTGCAAAACCCACGGCATTGGTAATGCCCTGGCCCAGCGGGCCGGTGGTGGTTTCTACACCGGGGGTCACGCCCACTTCGGGGTGGCCGGCAGTCTTGCTGTGCAACTGGCGGAAGTTCTTCAGCTCAGCCATGGGCAGGTCATAGCCGCTCAGGTGCAGCAGAGCGTAGATCAGCATGGAGCCGTGGCCGTTGGACAGAATGAAACGGTCGCGGTTGGCCCAGTGGGGGTTCACGGGGTTGTGCTGCAGGTGGCGGCTCCACAGCGCCACAGCCATGTCGGCCATGCCCATGGGGGCACCGGGGTGGCCGGAGTTTGCTTGTTGCACTGCGTCCATGGCCAGTGCGCGGATTGCGTTGGCCATCATTGGGGTGTTTGCCATGGGAAGGGGATTCCGGAGGGATTGGTTCAAAAGATGGCAGGATTTTACCGATGTGTACTGACGCCGGTTTCCATGCGATTACATAGCCCCCTGCATCGCCTACAGTGTGGGTTGCAGCGCGTGCAGACACGCGTTAGGAACTGATACGTGATAAGCCCTTTTTCTCTCCCCGCCATGTTGCTGGCCGCAGGCCGCGGCGAACGCATGCGCCCTCTGACGGATGCCACCCCGAAACCCTTGCTGCCCGTGCAGGGCCGTGCCTTGCTGGACTGGCACATGGCCGCTTTGCAGCGCGACGGCGTGCGCCATGTGGTGGTCAACACCGCCTGGCTGGGCGCGCAAATACCGGCGCACCTGAACGCCACATGGCCGCAGCACGGCATGCAGCTGCAGTACTCGCACGAGCAGGACGATTTTGGTCACGCACTGGAAACGGCGGGCGGTATTGCGCGTGCACTGCCTTTGCTGGGCGATGCCTTTTGGCTGGCTGCAGGCGATGTGTTTGTGCCTGACTTCGTGTTTGACAGCGCTGCTGCACAAGCCTTTGCTGCTTGCGATGACCTGGCACATGTGTGGCTGGTGCCCAACCCGGCGCACAACCCCGGGGGCGACTTTGGGCTGGCCGAAAGCGCACCGGGCAGCGGCACGGGCCGGGCCGTGAACCTGCCGCCTGCCGATATGGCGCGCGATCTGCGCCCGCGTTTCACGTACAGCACCATTGCGCTGCTCAAGGCCGAGCTGTTTGCTGCGCCGTGGTGCGACATTGCGTCAGGCAATCCGCACGGAAAAGCCGTACCACTGGCCCCGCTGCTGCGCCAGGCCATGGATGCGGGGCGCTGTGGCGCCACGCTCTACACCGGGCGCTGGACCGATGTAGGTACGCCGCAGCGGCTGGCGCAGCTGAACGCCGTGCCTTCTTCTGCATAAAAAGTGAGCGCATGTCGCTGGTTTGATGTGTATTTCAAGTGGAAAGATGTTGCAATAGCCCGCAGGTGTAGCGCGTGCCGCTCTTTTTTATGAATCGCCCGGTAACGGGCAGCGGGAGGCGCGCACCTCCCATGGAATGCACATGCAAGTGGACTGGGGCACCTACGGGTGGTTGATAGGCGTGGTGGTGCTGGCATCGGCCTGCCAGAATTTGACGGGTTTTGCCTTTGGACTGATCTTTGTCGGCATGGCCGGCGCCTTGCATCTGATGCCGATTGCCGATGCGGCCAACGTGGCCGGTCTGCTGTCGCTGGTCAATGGTGTGGTCTACCTGCGCAGCCACCCTTTTCAGCCGCGCTGGGACATGCTCAAGCCCATCTTGGTCAGCAGCCTGATCGGGGTGCTGGGCGGGCTGGCGCTGCTGCACTGGCTCAGCGGTGATCTGGTGAACGTGCTGCGCATGCTGCTGGGGGTCACCATCATTGCCTGCGCCATTGTGTTGTTGCTGCAAAAGCAGCAGCGCACAACGCTCTCGGGGCCGGGGGCGATGTGGGTGGCCGGCGGGCTTTCGGGGGTGCTGGGCGGCTTGTTTTCCACGTCCGGGCCGCCCATGGTCTATCACCTGTACCGCCAGCCACTGTCGCCGCAACTGGTGCGCCAGTGTCTGCTGATCATGTTTCTGGCCAACACTGTGCTGCGGCTGGGCATTGTGATTCCCACGGGCGGGCTGAGCCTTGCGTCGCTGATGACCGCCGCTGTGGCCGTGCCGGTGGTGGCAGGCGTGACCTGGCTGCTGGCCAAATACCCGCCGCCACTGTCTACGCGCGTGCTGCAGTGGATGGTTTGCAGCCTGCTGCTGGCTGCAGGCGTCAGCATGCTGCTGGCATAGCCCTTGGAGCATTACCCTGGGGGCGTCATGGCTGCGCTTGGTCGTTCCTGGGTATTTGGTGCTTTCTCTGAGTCACCAGTTTTCGATGCGCTGGGGCGCCTGAATGGCGTGTGACCGGCGCTTGAAACGCGTGCGTTCAGCGCCGCCCAGCGCCAACAGGTGCTGCCAAGAGGGCCATCTGGCGCGCAGCAGGCGGCAGCGGCAGTACGATATGCCGATGACCTCTGTTTACGCACAACGCCGCGCTCGTCTGGCTGCCCAATTGGGCGATGGCGGGATTGCCATCATTCCCACGGCACCCGAGCGGGGCCGTAACCGCGACAACAGCTACCTGTACCGGCACGACAGCTACTTTTATTACCTCACCGGTTTCACCGAGCCCAACGCCTGTCTGGTTCTGAAAGCGGACGGCAGCAGCACCTTGTTTTGCCAGCCTAAGGATCTGGAGCGCGAAATCTGGGATGGCTACCGTCTGGGCCCAGAGGCGGCGGTCACCACACTGGGTGTCAGTGATGCCGCCTCCATTGAAGACATGGACACGCGCCTGCCCCGTTTGCTGGAAAACCAGACAACAGTCTGGTGGCCATTCGCCACACACGAAGGGCTGGCGGCCCGCGTAGAGGCCTGGCTCAATCAGGTGCGAGCCCGCACACGCGCGGGCGCACTGTGCCCGGCTGCGCAAGGCGATGTGTGCACGCTGATCGATGAGATGCGGCTGATTAAAGATGCGCACGAGCTGGACATCATGCGCCGCGCAAGCCAGATCAGCGCCCGGGCCCACATTCGCGCCATGCAGCGCTCAGCGCGCATGTTGCGCGCTGGACAAGATTGCCGCGAATACCATCTGGACGCGGAGCTGCTGCACGAATTCCGCCAGGGCGGGGCCAATGGTGTGGCCTATGACTCCATCGTGGCCGCTGGCCCCAATGCCTGTGTGCTGCACTACCGCGCTGACAAAGCGCCCGTGCGCCAGGGCGATCTGGTGCTCATTGATGCAGGTTGTGAGCTGGATGGCTACGCCAGCGACATCACCCGCACTTTCCCTGCCAATGGCCGTTTTACCAGCGCGCAACGTGCGTTGTACGAGCTGGTGCTGGAAAGCCAGAAAGCCGCCATTGCGGTGACCAAGCCCGGCCAGCGTTTCATGGACCCGCACGATGCCACCGTGGCCGTGCTGGCACAGGGCATGCTGGATGTGGGTCTGCTGGACAAAAACGTCTATGGCAACGCGCAGGATGTGATCGCCCAGCGCGCCTACTTTCAGTTTTACATGCACCGTACTGGCCACTGGCTGGGCATGGATGTGCACGACTGTGGCAGCTATGTGGAGCCCACCGAGATTGCGCAAAGTCAGCAACAGATAGACGCCCTGAGTGGCCAGGTCACCACCACCCGCCCTAGCCGAATATTGCGCCCGGGCATGGTGACCACGATTGAACCCGGTATCTACGTGCGCCCAGCGCCCGGGGTGCCCGAGCAGTTTCACCATATTGGCATTCGCATCGAAGACGATGCCGTGGTGACGGACAACGGTTGCGAGCTGATCACCCGTGGCGTACCCGTTGAGGCCGATGAGATTGAAGCGCTGATGCGCGACTAAAAAAACGAATGGAGACCTTTTGATGCGTTTGCAAGACCTGTATATCCGCCGTGCCACCAAAATTGTGGCAACCCTGGGCCCTGCATCGAGTGATATCGAGCTGCTCACGAAAATGATTGCCACGGGCGTCAACGTCGTGCGCCTGAACTTCAGCCATGGCACCGCACAAGACCATATTGACCGCGCCAAGACCGTGCGCGAAGCCGCAGTGCTGGCGGGCCGCGAAGTGGCCATCATGGCCGACCTGCAAGGCCCCAAGATTCGCGTTGGCAAGTTTGCCCAGGGCAAGGTCATGCTGCAGGAGGGCGCCAGCTTCGTGCTGGACGCCAGCCGCAGTGAGCCCGGTGACATCAATGGCGTCGGTCTGGACTACAAGGAGCTGCCACGCGATGTGAAAGCCGGTGATGTGCTGCTGCTCAATGATGGCCTGATCGTACTCACGATCGATCGCGTGCTGGGGCAGGCCGTACACACCACGGTGACCATTGGCGGCGAGCTGTCCAACAACAAGGGCATTAACAAGCAAGGCGGCGGACTGACCGCCCCGGCCCTGACGGCCAAGGACATGGAAGACATCAAGACGGCCATTGCGCTGGGGGCCGACTATGTGGCGGTGAGCTTTCCCAAAAACGCCACCGACATGGAAATGGCGCGCCAGCTGTGCACGGTAGCCTGTGCGGGCACCAGCCGCCGCCCGGGTCTGATTGCCAAGATTGAGCGTGCTGAAGCCATTCCGCTGCTGGAAGAAATTTTGCGCGTCTCTGACGGCATCATGGTGGCGCGTGGCGATCTGGCGGTGGAGGTGGGCAACGCTGCCGTGCCTGCGCTGCAAAAGAAAATGATCCGCATGGCGCGCGAGATGGACAAGGTGGTCATCACCGCCACGCAGATGATGGAGAGCATGATCACCAACCCCGTGCCCACGCGCGCCGAGGTGAGTGACGTGGCCAACGCTGTGCTGGATGGCACCGACGCGGTGATGCTGAGCGCAGAAACTGCAGCGGGCAAATACCCGCTGGAGACCGTACGCGAAATGGCCAAAATTTGCGCTGCCGCCGAGGCCGCGGAAGACCGCCGCCAGGACGCTCAGTTTGGTGAACGTGAATTCACACGCATCGATCAGGCCATTGCGCTGGGCGCGCTGTTTACCGCCAACAAGCTGGGTGCCAAAGCCATTGTGGCAATGACGGACAGCGGCTCCACCGCATTGTGGATGAGCCGCCACCGGATTCATACGCCCATTTATGCGCTGACCCCCAAGGTCAGCACCCAGCGCAAGATGGCCCTGTACCGCAATGTGCGCCCTCTGCTCATGGACACCAGTGCGGAGCGTGACACCGCCTTGCAGCAGGCAGAAAGCCACTTGCGCATGCGCGGCATTGTGCAGCCGGGTGACGTGTATGCCATTACCTGCGGCGAGCCCATGGGCCAGCCCGGTGGCTCCAACATGCTGAAAATCTGCCGCGTCGACTGACCGCATCGCCGCGGTTGAGGATAATAAAAAGGCAGCCCTTGGGCTGCCTTTTTACGTGCACGGTGACACGGCGCGGGCTATGCAACTGCCTGCAACTGGATGGGCAAATCACCGTCGAGGTGAATGCGCTCTGCCAGATCCACTTCCCAGGACAGATAGTCGCGAAAGGCCTGCAGCTGGGCTTCGCCTTCGTAAGCCCATGGGCCATACCAGCGGTCGAACTGCTGCGGTGCGGCACGTGCCAGACCGGCTTCGGTAGGCAGGCCCTGCTGCTGCCAGGCCTGCGTGCCACCCAGCAGGGCGCGCACATCACGACCTGTTGCACGGCGCCATTCAGCGGCTGCCAAGCCCGCCAAAGTGCCATCGGCAGAGGTGATCACCAGAGTGGTGTGTTTGAAGCGATCCGGCTCTGTCGCCCACAAAGCACCCAAGGCGGGGCGCCCTGCATGCCAGCTGCCGGGAATGTGGGCATGGCGATAGTCCAGACTGCTGTCGATATCGAACACCGCCACGGCATCGCTCTGGGCGCTGGCCTGCAAAGCGGCCAGATCGCTGGGCTGGATCCAGACGGCATCGCCAAAGGTCACTGGCAGCACAGGCTGAATCTCGGGGCCAGCCTGCAAGGCTGCCGTGGCGGGTGCCTGCTCCAGCACAAACACTTCGTGCAGGCCCAGCTGCTGCACCCACGCGGCGGTGGTGAGCGCGCGCAGCAGTTGTGGGTCGTGCAGCACCACGCGGGCGCGCAGCGTACCGACGTAATGGTCGGTGGATTGCACCAGTTGCCCGCCGGGTGCATGGCGCCAGCCCGCTAAATGGCTGGCCTGGTATTCCTGCGGGCCACGCACGTCGAACAGAAAAACCGAGCGAGCGCTGTCTTGCTGCACAAAGCCTTGCACCGTCTGCCAATCCACAATCTGCACGCCTGCCTGCTGAGCCACTTTGCGCGCTTGCGCCAGTGCCGGTGCTTGCGCTGGCAGGTAGGGTGCAACGCGGTCTGCGCCCACCTCCAGCTTGCGCCCGGAGAGCACCCAGCCTTGCGCCCCATCCTTGAGCGACAGCACAGGGTTGGGAATGGCTGCATGGATCAGTGTTTGCGCGCCCAAGATGCTGCGTGTACGTCCGCCGCAGTTGACCACCACCAGTGTTTCGGGATCGGGTGCAATCGCCTGAATGCGCTGCGCCAGCTCGGCGCCCGGGCAGTTGATGGCGCCGGGAATGGTGCGCAGCCGGTATTCCTCCCAGGGGCGGCTGTCCACCACCACATGGTCCACACCATCGCGGCGCAATTGCTCCAGCGCATCGACATCAATCACGGGCGTTTTCAAGGTGTGTTCAATCACCTCGCCAAAGGCCTTGCTGGGAACGTAGACACCATCAAACAGCGGGTAACCCGCGGCCACCCACGCGGTGGTGCCGCCAGCCAGCACGTGCAGGTTGTGGAAGCCCGCATGCTGCAGGCGCTGGGCCGCAATGGGGGCGGTTTCTCCCTGTGCGTCGATCAGCACCAGACGTGCTCCACGGCGTGGCACCAGGCGCTCTATCAGCAGCTCCAGGCGGCTCAAGGGCGCAGAGCTGGACAGCAGCAAATGACCAAGGCCGAACAGGCCTTCTTCGCGCACGTCGATCAGTGCAATTTCGTGCCCATCAGCAATCGCCGTTTTGAGCTGTGCAGGGGTCAGGGAAGTCAGGTGTTGGGTCATGTCAATGCACTCCGGTGGTGCCAGACCATGGTCTGGCGACAAGAAATGGGGGGTTGCGTTGTGAAAGAAAGTGGCTTCAGGCGCTGGTTGCCAGGGCTGCATGGCGGCGGCGGATGGCGGGAATCAATGCCGAGATCACCAGTGCAGTGGCGGCCAGCAGCAGGGCCAGCGACAGCGACCGCGTGAAGAAAACGCTGTAGTCCCCGCGCGAGACGGCCAAGGTGCGGCGAAAGCTGGCTTCCAGCATCGGGCCCAGCACAAAGCCCAGCAGCAGGGGCACAGGGGAGACCGCCAGCTTGGCCAATGCATAGCCCAGGACACCAAAGGCAGCCAGAATCAGTACATCAAAGGTTGAACCACGCACCGAGTACGCCCCCACGGCACAGAACACCAAAATGGCGGGGTACAGAAAGCGGTAGGGAATGCTCAGCAGCTTGATCCACAGGCCTATCAAGGGCAGGTTCAGCACCACCAGCATCAGGTTGCCAATCCACATGGAGGCAATCAGGCCCCAGAACACATCGGGATGGCGCGTGGCCACTTCAGGGCCGGGCTGGATGTTGTGGATCATCATGGCGCCCACCATCAGCGCCATGACGGCGATGCCCGGCACACCCAGCGTCAGCAGCGGAATGAAATTGGTCTGCGCCGCAGCGTTGTTGGCAGACTCTGGCGCGGCGACCCCTTCAATGGCACCGTGGCCCATTTCATGGGCGTTGCGTGACAGTTTCTTTTCAATGGTGTAGCCCGCAAACGCTGCAATGGTGACGCCTGCACCCGGCAAAATGCCAAGCACCGACCCAATGGCTGTGCCCCGCAAAATGGAGGGCACCATGCGGCGCACATCCTGTGCCGTCGGTCGCAGGCCCGAGACTGGGGCCACGGTGCCAGCGGTGCTGTCGGTGGCCTGCTGCTCCAGGTTGTAGGCAATCTCGGCAACCCCGAACACGCCCATGGCCAGCGCGGTGAACTCAATGCCATCCATCATCTCGGGAATCTCGCCTGTGAAACGCAGGGCCCCGGAGTTGACATCCACGCCCGCCAGGCTGAGCAGCAAACCCAGAATCATCAGCCCCAGTGACTTGTCGATGGAGTCAGGCGAGAGTGCAACCGAGCCCACCAGGCCCAGCAGCATCAAAGAAAAATACTCAGCAGGTCCAAAACGGAAAGCAATTTCAGACAGTGGCGCGGCCAGCGCGGCAGTCAGCAGCACGCCAAAAGAGCCGGCGATGAACGAACCAATGGCGGCTGCCGTGAGCGCCGGCCCTGCACGCCCCTGTCGAGCCATGGCGTGCCCATCGATCACTGTCACCGCCGACGATGACTCGCCGGGCAGCTTGAGCAAAATGGCCGTGGTCGAGCCGCCGTACTGTGCACCGTAATAAATGCCCGCCAGCATGATCAAGGCCGACACAGGGGGCAGGTTGTACGTGACCGGCAGCAGCATGGCGATGGTGGCCACAGGCCCAAGCCCGGGCAGGATGCCGATCAGCGTGCCGACCAAGCAGCCACCGAATGCGTACAGCAGGTTGTGCCACGACAAGGCGGTGGAAAATCCAAGTTGGAGGTTGTTCAGCAATTCCATGGCAAGGCAGACGCAGAGGCAAAAAAACAGGGGAAAAAACGAAGAAGACTTAGGCGGGCCACAGCGGCAGTGGCAGATCCAGCAGGAGCACAAAGAGCACGGTGTTGAGCAGCACCAGCACGGCTGCGTTGAGCAGCGTGCCGCGCCAGGTGAATTCACGGCTGGCAAGGCTGGATGCGACCACCAGTCCAAAAACCGACAGCACCAGGCCCAGGGGTTTGAGCGCCAGGCCAAAAGCGGCGACCGATCCGGTCATCCAGGCCAGCGTGCGCCAGTCCCAGCGCTGCAGCGGCAAACGCGGGGTCTTGGCCGATGTGGCCCCTGCACAGAGCACCAGGCCGAGCAGCGCCAGCACGATGCCCAGCCAGAATGGAAAGTAGCCCGGCCCCATGGCCGAGGCGCTGCCCAGCTCGTAGCCCCAGGAGACCACGGCGAACGCGGCGCCCGTGGCGATGTAGGCTGCGCCAACGGCGAAGTCACGCTGATTGCGAATCGTCACAGCCATGGCGATCAACGCAGTTGAATGCCGGTTTCTGCGATCACCTTGGCGTAACCCGTCAGGTTCTCGCGCAGGGTGTCATCCAGTTGCTGGGCAGAGCCACCGGCCAGCGTGAAACCCAGCGCTTCGAGCTGTGCAGAAATCTCTGGCTGCTGCAGCACGGCCACGATGTCGCGGTTGAGTTGCTCCACCACGGCCTTGGGGGTGGCAGAAGGTGCCACGATGCCTTGCCAGCTCTCTACCGCGTAACCGGGAAAGCCGGATTCGGCCACCGTGGGTACGTTGGGCAGTGCTTTGGAGCGCTGGGCGGTGGTGACAGCAATCGGCACCAGCTTGCCAGCGCGCACATATTCGGTCACGGCGGCCAGTGTGATGAGCGTGCCGTCAATGTGACCGCCCAGCACGTCCAGCGCAGCGGGGCCACCACCGGGGTAGGCAATGTAGTTGGGGCTGGCGCCAATGCGCTGGCTCAGCATTTCGTGCGCCAGGTGCTGCAAGCTGCCCTTGCTGCCGGGCAGGCCCAGGGTGATCTGGCCGGGCTTGCTTTTGAGCAAGGCGGCATATTGCTGCAGGTTGCTGACCCCCAGGTCCGGGCGCACCACCAAAATTTGCGGATTGACCACGGCTTTGACGACGCCTGAAAAATCTTTTTCCACGTCATACGGCACGCGCCGGCCTTGCAGGGCATTGAGTGCCAGACCGTCACCCGCCAGCAGCAGGGTGTACCCATCGGGGCGTGATTTGGTGACTTGCGCTGCGCCAATGCTGCCGCCTGCGCCGGGCACGTTCTCCACCACCACCGACTGCCCCCAGCGCTCGGTCAGCTTTTGCGAAAGCGTGCGGCCCAGCTTGTCGGCGCTGCCGCCGGCCGCCACCGGTACCACGATGCGCACGGTTTTGTTAGGAAACACGGATGCCTGCACAGCACCACCCCAAAGACCACCCACTGCTGTGAGTGCTGCACCTGCCAACCATTGCCGTCGTTTCATACCAACCCCTGCGTAAAAGAAAGGGCAGTCTAAAAATGCGGGCGGCGTGTGGCTACGAATCAAAACGCGCATGCAAATGCGGTTTGCGCATATGCATGCTGTGTTTCATATGGATTGGATGGGTTGCGCAAGGCTGGGCTGGCAAGCGCAGTGTGCGGGCTTGCTTTAGGCGGGTAAAATCGAAGGTTACCAATCGGTTACAGCAGCAGCACCAGCCTGACTGTCACCCCCAGACCAACTTTTACCGGAACACGATCATGCCTCTCATCTCGATGCGCGAAATGCTCGACCATGCCGCCGAAAACGGCTATGGCATCCCCGCCTTTAACGTCAACAACCTGGAACAAGTTCAGGCCGTGATGACGGCGGCTGACGAAGTGGGCGCGCCCGTGATCCTGCAGGCCAGCGCTGGCGCCCGCAAATACGCTGGTGAGCCTTTCATCAAGCACCTGATTCAGGCTGCTGCAGAGATGTTCCCCCACATTCCGCTGGTCATGCATCAGGACCACGGCACCACCCCCGATATTTGCCAGGGCGCGCTGAACCTGGGCTTTGGCTCGGTGATGATGGACGGCTCTTTGCTGGGCGACGGCAAGACCCCCTCATCCTTTGAATACAACGTGGACGTGACCCAGCAGGTGGTGGCCATGGCCCACCGCATTGGCGCGACCGTTGAAGGCGAGCTGGGCTGCCTGGGCAACCTGGAAACCGGCGAAGCCGGTGAAGAAGACGGCATTGGTGCAGAAGGCAAGCTGGACCACAGCCAGATGCTGACTGACCCCGAAGAAGCTGCTGTGTTCGTCAAAGCCACGCAACTGGACGCTTTGGCCATTGCCATTGGTACCAGCCACGGTGCGTACAAGTTCAGCCGCCCCCCTACGGGCGACATTCTGTCGATCCAGCGCGTCAAGGAAATTCACGCCCGCATCCCCAACACCCACCTGGTGATGCACGGTTCCTCATCGGTGCCCCAAGAACTGCTGGCCATGATCAACCAGTACGGCGGCAAGATGAAGGAGACCTACGGCGTACCCGTCGAGGAAATCCAGGAAGCCATCAAGTACGGCGTGCGCAAGGTGAACATTGATACCGACATCCGCTTGGCCATGACCGGCGCGGTGCGCAAGTTCCTGGCTGAGAACCCCGACAAGTTTGACGCCCGCGAGTGGCTCAAGCCCGCCCGTGAAGCTGCCAAGCAAGTGTGCAAGGCGCGTTACCTGCAATTTGGCTGCGAAGGCCAGGGCAGCAAGATCAAGGGCTACACCCTGGAGCAGATGGCCAAGAAGTACGCAGCCGGTGAACTGGCGCAATTGGTGAAGTAATCACCGCAGCAAGGCAAACTGGCCTTGTTCTTGCGTGAAAGCCCGCATGGTTTTGCCATACGGGCTTTTTTATGCTGCGCAGTTGGTGGTGGCGCTTTACGCGAAATTGTTAACTTTTGCAACAATCAAGGGAAAGCCACTATTGCCGATTAGGCATGTCCGTAACGCATAAATTCATGCAAAATTAGTGAAAAGTTGTTCACAATTCGAGCAACAAGGAATTTTTATGAGCACTCACATTCTTCGCCGCACGCTGATTGCTTGCGGTGCCGCCATGCTGGCGGCCGGTCCTGCCTTTGCAGATGATGCCGCTTCGTACCCCAACAAGCCTGTGACCATTGTTGTCGGCTATCCCGCAGGTGGCTCGACCGACCTGGTGGGCCGTCTGGTGGCCAACGAGATCGAAAAGCACCTGGGCCAATCGGTCGTGGTGGAAAACCTGGGCGGTGCTGGTGGCGCGATTGGTGCGCAAAAGGTGGCAAATGCCAAGCCCGATGGCTATACCTTGCTGGTGGGTGCGAACAATGAAATTGCCATTGCCAACCAGATCAACAAGTCGGTGAAGTACAAGATCACGGACTTCACTCCCATCGGTCTGGTGGCTTCGCAGCCCATGGTGCTGGTCGCTTCCGCCAAGGCTGGCGTGAAAAACACCAAGGAATTCGTGGCTGCCGTGAAGGCCAACCCTGCCAAATTCAGCTACGGCTCCTCGGGTGTGGGTACTGCCTTGCACCTGGCCGGCGAAATGATGAAGGACCAGGGCAAGATTGACATGCAGCACGTGCCTTACCGTGGCGTGCCTGCACTGACCAACGATGTGATGGGCAACAACATCGAATACGGCATCTTTGTGCTGTCTTCGGGTCTGCCTTTGATCAAGGCTGGCAAGGTCACTGCCATCGCCACGACCGAAGCCAAGCGCTACGGTGCAACGCCTGAGATTCCAGCGCTGGCTGAGCAGCCTGAGTTCAAGAACGTGGACATCAACTCGTGGTTCGCCATGCTGGCCCCTGCCAACTTGCCCGCACCTATTGCAGCCAAGCTCAAGACTGCACTGGACAAGACCATGGCTTCGCCTGAGTTCCGCAAGAAAATGGAAGATGCTGGCGCTGCCGTGATGGACAGCAAGATCGATGCTGGCAAGTACATCAACGGTGAAATCGTGAAGTACAAGAAGATCATTGACGTGGCGAAGATCGAGCTGTAATCAGCTCTGACAGCCACTGTCAAAAAGCCCGCATGACCCAGTCATTGCGGGCTTTTTTCATGAATTGAATAAAAAAGGAGCTACCAGCGCTTGCGGGTGCTTATTTTTGATGCTTTTTATATCTAAGAACAAGCACTGATAGGCGTTGACAGCTCTTATTGTTGCAGTCGTACGGGTTTGAGCAGGTCGCTTTCAACGCCCTGGGCCAAGAGCTGCTCATCCACGGGCTCGTTCAGCAGCAGGTTGCGCGCCAGCAGCCCGTAGGCTGCGGCACTCTGGATGCCATAGCCGCCCTGGGCGGCCACCCAGAACAGGCCGCGAATCTGGTCATCCCAGCCAATCACCATTTCGCCGTCAGCCACAAACGAGCGCAGGCCTGCCCAGGTGTGCGTGGGGCGGCGAATCTGCAGCGTGGTGGCCTGTTCGATGCTCCAGATGCCGGTGGCGATGTCTTCTTCTTCGGGTTGCACATCATGGGGGTAGGTGGCATCGGCGTTGGCGGGAGAGCCCAGCAGCTGGCCCGCATCGGGCTTGAAGTAAAAACTTTCATCGGCGCTGATGACCGCGGGCCAGTGTGAGGCGTCCATGCCTTCGGGCGCGGGGAAGGTGAACGCGCTGCGCCGTGCAGGCACCAGACCAATGGCGCGGGCTCTTGCCAGCTCGCCAATGTCGTCGGCCCAGGCACCCGCAGCGTTGACCAGGGTGTGGCCCTGCAGGCTGCGGCCATCGGCCAGCGTGATAGTCCAGGTGTGCGTGGCACTGTCGTGCGCCAGAGCCTGCACCTCGGCGTTGCACCACAGCTGCCCGCCTTGCTGGCGCATGCCGCGCAAAAAAGCCTGGTGCAGGGCGTGCACATCAATATCACGTGCACCATCGTCTACAAATCCGTCCACGATGCTGGCGTTGAGCACGGGCACCAGCGCACGCAGCGCATCCCCATTGAGCCGCTGTGCGCGGGTGGAGTGTTTGGCTGCCTCGGCATAGGCGGCATCAATGAGTGGTTTTTGAGCGGCGGTGGCCACATACATCACCCCCCGGGGGCGCAGCAGGGCGGTGTCGGCAAAGCCGGTCGGCGGGTGTTCGTAAAACGCACGGCTGGCACGGGTGAGGGCCTGCACCTGCGCAGGGCCGTAATGCTCTTCAAACAGCGCGGCGGAGCGGCCGGTGGTGTGGTAGCCGGGCTGTGCTTCGCGCTCCAGCACCAGTACGCGCTGGCCGGCCTGCGCCAGGTGCCAGCCCGTGGTGGCACCCGCCATGCCTGCACCCACCACAATCACATCCCATGTTTGGTCGTTCACTGCTTTTCCTTCACTTTGATGCATGTTGCCACCTTACACCCGCTGTGCAGGCATGGCTTGGAGGCCTGAAAGAATTCATGCAGGGCCAGCAAGGCCTGCAGGCAGGCAGCGCGCACGTTCAGATGCAGGCGGCTGAAGTTCCGGGCGCTTTGTGCACCAGTGCGCCGTGGAGAACTTAAGTTTTGAGATAGCTCTTGAGGTAGTGCCCGGTATGGCTCTGGGCAGATTTGACAATCTGTTCGGGTGTGCCAACGGCCACTACCTGACCACCGCCAGAGCCGCCTTCGGGGCCCATGTCGATGATCCAGTCTGCGGTTTTGATCACGTCCAGGTTGTGCTCAATCACCACGATGGTGTTGCCCGCATCGCGCAGCTGGTGCAGCACCTTGAGCAGCAGTTGCACATCGGCAAAGTGCAGCCCGGTGGTGGGTTCATCCAGAATGTAGAGCGTGCGGCCGGTATCGCGTTTGGACAGTTCCTGTGCCAGCTTGACGCGCTGGGCTTCACCGCCGGACAGCGTGGTGGCGCTTTGGCCCAGACGGATATACCCCAGCCCTACATCCAGCAGCGTTTGCAGCTTGCGCGCAATGCTGGGCACGTCCTTGAAAAAGGCGTGCGCTTCTTCTACCGTCATGCCCAGCACGTCGGCAATGTTCTTGCCCTTCCACTGCACTTCCAGCGTTTCGCGGTTGTAGCGCTTGCCGTGGCAGGTATCGCAGGGCACATACACATCCGGCAGAAAGTGCATTTCTACCTTGATCATGCCGTCGCCCTGACAGGTTTCGCAGCGGCCACCAGCCACGTTGAACGAGAAACGACCGGGGCCGTAGCCGCGCTCTTTGGCGGTATTGGTTTCGGTAAACAGCTCGCGAATCGGGGCAAACAAGCCGGTGTAGGTGGCCGGGTTGCTGCGTGGCGTGCGACCAATGGGGGCCTGGTCGACGTTGATGACCTTGTCAAAATGCTCCAGCCCTTCCAGCGCCTGGTGGGGGGCTGGCTCGGCGCTGGCGCGGTAAAGCTGGCGCGCCACTTCGGCGTACAGCGTGTCGTTGACCAGGGTACTTTTGCCTGAGCCAGACACGCCGGTCACGCAGGTAAACAGCCCGACAGGGAATTCGGCAGTCACCGTTTGCAGGTTGTGGCCGCTGGCACCCACTACGCGCAAAGCTTGCAGCGCGTGGTGGTTGGGTGCGCTGGTGCTGGGCGCTGCAGGAAAGCCGGTGGACGGCTTGCCTTGCACCTCGTCCACCTTCACGGGCTGCCAGGGTGTGCGGCGCTTGGGCACGGCAATGCTTTTGGTGCCGCTGAGGTACTGGCCGGTGGGGGACTGCGGGTTGGCCTTGACTTGCTCGAACGTGCCTTGCGCCATCACGCGCCCGCCGTGTACGCCTGCACCGGGACCCATGTCGATGATGCAGTCGGCTGCACGCATCATGTCTTCATCGTGTTCCACCACGATCACGCTGTTGCCAATGTTGCGCAGGTGCTCCAGCGTGGCAATCAGGCGGTCGTTGTCGCGCTGGTGCAGGCCAATGCTGGGCTCGTCGAGCACATACATCACGCCTGTCAGGCCGCTGCCAATCTGGCGTGCCAGCCGAATGCGCTGTGATTCACCGCCCGAGAGCGTGTCGGCGCTGCGGTCCAGACTCAGATAATTGAGGCCTACATCCAGCAAGAAGCGCAGGCGCGAGGCGATCTCGTTGACCACCTTTTCTGCGATGTCGGCCTTGTTGCCTTGCAGCTTGAGCGTGGTGAACCAGTGGTGTGCCTCTGACAGAGTCAGCGCATTGAGTTGATAGATGGCTTGGGCCTGATCGCCATCGCCTACACGCACAAAGCGCGCTTCGCGGCGCAAGCGCGTGCCCTTGCAGTCGGGGCAGGAGCGGATGCTGCGCAGGCGTGCCAGATCATCGCGCACGATTTGTGAATCGGTCTCGCGCAGGCGGCGCGCCATATTGGGGATTACGCCTTCAAACACATGCTCCACCACAGTGGGCTTGCCATCGCCCTCATAGGTGAAGGCAATTTTCTCGGTGCCTGAGCCCCAGAGCACCACTTTTTGCACCTCGGCGGGCCAGCTCTCGAACGAGGCTGCAACGTCTTGCCTGTAGTGCTTTGCAATGCTTTGCAGCAGCGTGAAGTAGGTGCTGTTACGGCTGTCCCAGCCATGGATGGCGCCGTTGGCCACGCTCACGCTAGGAAAGGGGACGACCTTGTCCGGGTCAAAGTCTTCGCTCACGCCCAGGCCATCGCAGGTAGGGCAGGCACCCATGGGCGAGTTGAACGAGAACAGGCGTGGCTCCAGCTCTTCCAGCGAGTAAGTGCACAGCGGGCAGGCAAAGCGGCTGCTGAAAACGTGTTCTTCACCGGAGTCCATGTCCACTGCCAGCACGCGGCCACTGGAGGCGTCGCCGCCAATGCGCAGCGCCGCTTCAATGCTTTCGGCCAGGCGCTGCTGCAAGTCGGCGCGCACCTTGATGCGATCGACCACCACATCAACATCGTGTTTGCTGTTCTTGTCCAGCGCAGGCAGGCTGCCCGCATCCACCACAGCACCGTTGATGCGAAAGCGGATGTAGCCCTGGGCCTGCATCTGCGTGAATAAATCGGTGAAGTCTCCCTTGCGGCTGCGCGCTACAGGGGCAATGAGCATGAGCTTGGTGCCTTCGGGCATGGCCAAAATGGCATCCACCATCTGGCTCACGGTTTGTGCCTGCAGGGGCAGCTCGTGCTCGGGGCAATACGGCGTGCCAGCGCGGGCAAACAGCAGGCGCAGGTAGTCGTTGATTTCGGTGATGGTGCCCACGGTCGAGCGTGGGTTGTGGCTGGCTGCCTTTTGCTCGATGGCAATAGCAGGTGACAGGCCCTCAATCAAGTCCACGTCGGGCTTGTCCAGTTGCCCCAGAAACTGCCGCGCATAGGCCGACAGGCTTTCCACGTAGCGGCGCTGGCCTTCGGCATACAAGGTGTCAAACGCGAGGCTGGACTTGCCTGAACCCGACAGCCCGGTGATCACCACCAACTGGTTGCGCGGAATGTCCAGGTCAATGTTCTTGAGATTGTGCGTACGCGCACCGCGAATGCTGATGCGGGTGTGACCAATGGCATGACCCAGATAGCGCCCTGTGGTGTCTGGCGCATCTGCTGGTAGTGGGGAAGAAGAAGCTGCAGTCACGGGAGGGCGGTGGTATGTGCGAAGGGAAATCGCCCATCATAGAGATTTGGCACGCCCCATGTGTGGCGGCCATGCCCCCAATCGCAGACAATAAGGGTTTGGCGCAGCCAGCGCGTGTCCGGCCTGACGGGTTGCAATGCGCGGTTTTCGCGTCTCCCACTTTAGTTTTACCGCGTGTCCAAGTCCCATAACGACCCCCTCACCATCGCCGCCGATACTGCTGTCAGCAGCAAGATGACCCCGCAAGAACGCCGCTCCAGCGCCAGCCTGGCGCTGATTTTTGCGTTGCGCATGCTGGGGCTGTTCTTGGTGTTGCCGGTGTTTGCCTTGGAAGCGGCGCATTACCCCGGAGGTGACGACCCCGTCATTGTGGGTCTGGCCATGGGGCTGTATGGCCTGACGCAGGCGGTGTTTCAGCTGCCGCTGGGCATGGCCTCGGATCGCTTTGGCCGCAAACGCATCATTGTCGGCGGCCTGGTGGTGTTTGCCATTGGCAGTCTGGTGGCGGCACTGGCTGATTCACTCACCGGCTTGATGGTGGGCCGCGCCCTGCAAGGTGCGGGTGCGGTGTCGGCCGCTGTGACGGCGCTGATGTCAGATCTGACACGGGACAGCGTACGCACCAAGGCCATGGCCATGGTCGGCGGCTCCATTGGTTTGATGTTCGCGCTGGCGCTGGTGCTCAGCCCGTTGCTGGCCGCGTGGGGCGGTCTGTCGGGCATCTTTGGCCTGACCTTTGCCCTGGCGCTGTGCGGCGTTGCCGTGGTGATCTGGGTGGTGCCGCCCGAGCCGGTTGAGCACCACAGCGAGCGACGTGGCAAGCCCACAGAGCTGCTGCAGCACAAAGACTTGCTGCGTTTGAATGCCGGTGTGTTTATTTTGCACACCGTGCAAATGGCCATGTGGGTGGCCGTACCCGCCTTGCTGGTGGCTGCCGGGCTGCTGAAAGACGCGCACTGGAAGGTGTATCTGCCTGCAGTGGTGCTGTCGTTTGTGGCCATGGGCGGGCTGTTTTCCATGGAGCGCAAAGGCAAGCTGCGCGCAGCCTTGCTGGGGGCCATCAGCTTGGTGCTGATCGTGCAGATCGGTCTGGGCGTCGTGGCTCAGACCAGCGCGCAACCCTCGCTGGCGCTGATGGGTGTGCTGATGTTCTTGTTTTTTGTCGGCTTTAACGTGCTCGAGGCCAGCCAGCCCAGTCTGGTCTCTCGCATGGCGCCAGCACACCTGCGCGGGGCCGCACTGGGAGCGTACAACACGCTGCAGTCGCTGGGCTTGTTTGCTGGTGGTTTCCTGGGCGGCGCGCTGGCCAAGTGGGGCGGCATGCCAGCCTTGTTCACCAGCACCGCGGTGCTGATGGTGCTGTGGCTGGCGATCACCTGGCCGCTGCGACCTGTGGGGCGGCCCGTACGATCCTGAAAATAGGAGCGCTTAACGCATGCCTACAAAAGGTTTCAAAGTGAAAATACTTTGAAACCTTTGTTGTATATGCACTTGAAGCTCTTGTTTTTGAAAAATCGTCGCTCATCCACCACGCTGCGCAGCGGGAATTTGGGTGGATGTGCAGGCGTTAAAAACATCAGTTAAGCTGCGTTCCTGCAGCCTGCCGGAGGGGCTGCAATTACTGATCTGGTTCGGGACCCTCCCCCTTCACGCCCGAACTACCTGCACAGGATTTTTTACACCATGGCATCTGTCAACAAAGTCATCATCGTCGGCAATCTGGGTCGCGACCCCGAAATGCGCACCTTCCCAAGCGGCGATCAGGTGGCCAACGTCACCATCGCCACGACCGACCGCTGGCGCGACAAGAACACCGGCGAGAACAAAGAATCTACCGAGTGGCACCGCATTGTGTTTAATGGCCGCTTGGCTGAAATCGTGGGTCAATACCTGCGCAAGGGCAGCCAGGTCTATGTAGAAGGCAGCCTGCGCACCCGCAAGTGGACCGACCAGGCCACCGGCCAGGAGCGTTACGCCACCGAAATTCGCGCTGACAGCATGCAGATGCTGGGTAGCCGACAAGGCATGGGTGGTGGCAATCAGGGCCAGGGCGGTGGCTACGCAGAAGACAGCGGCTACGGTGACAACGGCGGTTATGAAGCCGCTGCTCCAGCGCCCCGTCGTCCGGCTGCAGCCCCAGCACCCCGCCAAGCCGCTCCACAGCAGCGCATGGCTTCACCAGCGGCAGCACCCGCTCCGATGGTACCGCCTCCACAGCGTGCGGCTTCAGGCTTTGACGATATGGATGACGACATTCCGTTTTAATTTCGCACTTTGACTGCGCTGACTCTCAAGCCCATACGGCTGTCCGTATGGGCTTTTTGCATGGGGCGCAGGTTTTAGTCCTGCGCGGGCGCGGGGATTAACGTGTGGCGACATCGGCATGGCGGCTTCTGCGCCAGACTGTCTGCTCTATTTACGTTAGCGTTCTGCGTGCTGTTGCCATGTTTTCTTTCTACGCCAACGAATGGCGCCGCTTGCTGCTGGGCTTTGATACTGAATCCAGCGCTGTATTGGCGCAGATTGCACAAACCCACAATCAAGTTTTGGCAGAGCATTTTTACAGCGCCATGCTGGAAGATGAAGCAGCCTCAGGGCTGCTGTCCCATGAGCAGGTGCAGTCCCGCTTGATGGGTTCCATGCGCCGGTGGATTGTCCAAGTTCTGAGTGCACAGGTTGACGATGACTTGGGTGCCTTGGTTGCGCACCAGGTCAAGATTGGTGAAGTCCATGCACGCATCGATGTCCCGGTGCATCTGGTGCTGCGTGGTGCACGCAGTCTGAAAGAGGGTTTGCGGGCCGTGTTGAGGCAAGAGGCCGCAACTGACTATGCCGAGGCGATGCAAATGGCGGCCACCCTGATTGACCACGCCATGGAGGCCATGTCGCAAGGTTATGCCATCTCACGCGATCGCAACGCGCGCACCACAGAGGCCTACCGTTTATTTTCTGTCACACAAAACTTGGCGACCGTGCGCGAGCAGCGCCGTGCAGAACTGCTGGACTGGGAAAACCAATGCCTGTATCTGCATGCCATGGGGGCAGGTAACCAGCCGCTGAGCAGCTTGTCGACCTCTGACTTTGGCCTGTGGTTCCGCCACAAAGGTGTGGACATTTTCAACGGTGCTCCGGCAACGCAGAGCATCCTGGATGCGATTGAACAAATCGACAGTCACTTGCTGCCGGCCCTGATGCAGGCCAAGGGCGCAGATGTGGGCTTGCCGCTGCTGCAGTTGCGTGAGCAATCGCGCCACATTGCGATGAACTTGGAGTCTCTGTTTACCCAAAACAGCGAACTGGATGCAGGGCGTGATGTCTTGACCCAGTTGCTCAACCGCAAATTCTTGCCTGTGGTGCTGTCCAAAGAGGTGGCCTACGCGCGCAAACATGCCTCGACGTTCAGTATCGTCAGCATTGATATCGACCATTTCAAGCGCATCAATGACCAGCATGGCCACGAAGGCGGCGACATGGTGCTGCAGCAAGTGGCGCTAACGCTCAGCAACAACATTCGGGGTGGAGATTACCTCTTCCGTCTGGGGGGGGAAGAGTTCTTGATGCTGCTGGTGGACACGCCTGCCACCGGTGCGGCCAGCGTGGCAGAAAAACTGCGCGCCCATATTGAGCGGGAGGTGTTCCATCTGCCGCAGAACGAACGCAGGAACATCACGATCAGTGCAGGGGTGGCCTCTTTTGATGGCCATCCGGACTACCAGCGGATACTTCGTGAAAGTGACGAGGCACTCTACCGGGCCAAGAACGAAGGCCGCAATCGCGTGGTCAGCGCCTAAAACGGTCAAAGCGGCCAAAAACAAAGCCTGCAACAGTAATGCTGCAGGCTTTGTCGTTGGTGAAGGGGGCGCGTGCTTAACGCAGATTCAGCACGTCAAACATGTCGAACTGGCCCGTGTTCTGGCTGGCCAGGAAGCGCACGGCGCGCAAGCTGCCCTGCGCATAGGTCGAGCGGCTGCTGGACTTGTGGGTGATCTCGATGCGCTCTCCCGTGCCGGCAAACAGCACCGTGTGGTCGCCCACGATGTCTCCGCCCCGCACCGTGGCAAAGCCAATGGTGTTTTCCTTGCGCTCGCCCGTATGGCCAAATCGCTCATACACCGCACGGTCTTGCAGCTGTGTGCCCTGGGCTTGTGCAATCACCTCACCCATCTTGAGCGCGGTGCCAGAAGGCGCATCGACCTTGTGCTTGTGGTGGGCTTCGATGATTTCGATGTCGTAGTCCGTATCCAGCGCCTTGGCAGCCATCTCCAGCAGCTTCAATGTCACGTTGACGCCCACGCTCATGTTGGGGGCCAGCATGATGGCTGTCTGCTGTGCAAAGGCGGCGATCTGCGCTTTTTCCTCTTCGCTGAACCCGGTGGTGCCGATCACCGCTTTCACGCCCAGCTGTGCACACACAGCCAGATGAGCCAGCGTACCTTGCGGGCGGGTGAAATCGATCAGAAAGTCCGCTTTGGACAAGGCGCTCTTCAGGTCACTTTCAATCACAGCGCCGCTGGTCTGGCCCAGAAAGGCGGCAGCATCCATGCCCAGTGCCGGGCTGCCGGGCAAGTCCAGCGCAGCAGTCAGTACGCAGTCGCCACTGTTTTGAATAGCCTCCACCAGCATGCGGCCCATGCGGCCTGAGGCACCGGCTACGGCGACACGCAAAGGGGTGGTGGGGGAAGAAGTCGAGGTCATAACAATCCAGTCAGTGTGTCAAACGTACAAAGCCGCTCAGCGCTGATGGCGGAGCGGCTTGTGCACAGCAGCGCAGAGAGGCGGCTGCGTTAGCGGCTTTCCAGTGGCGGGTAGCTGCGCTGAGGCTGTGCGGTTTCTTCGGTCACAGTATCTGCAGCTTTGTTCTTGGCAGCAGGAAACTTAGCCAGCTGTTCTTCCGTGGCTTGCAGGTTCGGAATCTTCAGCTTGCCGATGGGTTTGCCCAACGCGGCAACGAATTCGGACTCGGATGGCATTTCATCGCCCTCTGCGCGGACAAACCGCTCACCGTCGAAGAACACGGCCAGCTTGCGGTTTTGTTCCTGCACGCCTTGGCGCTTGATGGTGAACACATATTCCCAGCGATCGTTGTGGAACACGCTGGTTAACAGCGGTGTGCCCAAGATCTCGCGCACTTGCTGGCGGCTCATGCCCGGTTGCAAAGCTTGCACCTGTTCACGAGAAACAAAATTGCCCTGCACCACTTCCACCTTGTAAGGTGTGATGGCGCTCATGGCATTGCGTGTGGTTTCACCAACGCTGCTGCATGCAGCCAAGAGTGAGGCTAGAGACAGAGTCAACGCCACACGGAGGCGACAACGAGCTTGTACATGCATGGGTAATCGGTCAAAGGATATGATCTGCACCATTGTAGCGGCAGGTTTTTGTTTGGGCTTACGCAAGTTTGGCCCTGCTATGAACTGGCCGTTTTGATGTCTGAGGCTAGCTGTCGTAAGCTAGCGCCAAACAGCCACTCTCCAATTACGCCATGAAGAACATTGAAGACCTTAAAAGCACGGGCCTGAAAGCGACACTGCCGCGTCTGAAAATTTTGGAGATTTTCCAAATTGGAAAGCAACGCCACATGACCGCAGAAGATGTCTTCCGTGTGCTGCTGGATGAGCGCTCAGACATTGGCCTGGCAACGGTATACCGTGTACTGACGCAGTTTGAACAAGCCGGCATCTTGCTGCGCAGCAACTTTGAAAGCGGCAAGGCCGTTTACGAGTTGAATGAAGGTCAGCACCATGACCACTTTGTGTGCACTTCCTGCGGCAAGGTGGAAGAGTTTTACGACCCTGAAATTGAAAAGCGTCAGCAAATGATTGCCGATCAGATGGGCTGGAGCATTCAGGACCACTCCATGTCCCTGTATGGACAGTGCGCCGCCTGTTCCAGCAAGGCCACCAACAAGCGCTGACTTGCGCGGTAAAACGCACTGAAAAAAGGCATTCCCACGGAATGCCTTTTTGTATTTTGGGGCTCAATGGCCTGCGCCTTTGCCCATGTCGCGTTCCATGGCTTTGCGGTGGCGCTCCACAAACTCCTGATAAGTGTCGATGCCACGCAGTTGCAAGATGCTGTTGCGCACAGCGGCCTCGACCAGTACGGCAATGTTGCGGCCTGCAGTCACAGGAATGACCACCTTGCGCACCAAAATGCCCAGCACATCCTGGGTCAGTGGCTCTTGCGGCAGACGCTCATATTCCCGCTCCATGGTTTCTTTGCGTACCAGATGAACGATGAGCTTGAGCCGCATTTTGCGACGCACGGCCGTTTCCCCAAAGATGGCGCGGATGTCGAGCAAGCCGATGCCGCGCACTTCCAGCAAGTTTTGCAGCAACTCAGGGCACTTGCCTTCAATGGTGGTCTGGTTGATCCGGTACAGGTCCACCGCATCGTCGGCCACCAGTCCGTTGCCACGCGTGATCAGCTCAAGCCCCAGTTCACTTTTACCCAAGCCTGATTCGCCGGTGATCATGACTCCCATGCCCAAGATGTCCATGAACACCCCGTGCATGGTGGTGCGGTCGGCAAAGTGCTTGGACAGATATGCACGCAGTACATCAATCACAAACGCAGATGCTTCTGCCGTGGAGAACATGGGAATCTGTGCCTGCTCGCACATGGTGAGCAGCGCTGGAGGCGCTTGCTGGCCATCTGCCAGCACTAAAACGGGAGGCTCCAGATTGACGATGCGGCCAATGCGGCGCGCACAGTCTTCGGGCGTGGCGTTGAGCAGGTATGCCACCTCGCGTTCGCCCAGCACTTGCAGGCGATAGGGGTGGATGTAGTTGAGGTAGCCAACGAGGTCAGCGCCAGAGCGCGCAGAGCGCACCGCTATTTCATCGAAACGGCGCTCTGAAGCGCCCAGGCCTGCCAGCCATTCCCAGCGCAAGGTTTCACGGAAAGCTTCGAAAAGCCGGTTGGCGTTGATGGCTTTGTGGCGCATGGGCGAGGCTTAAAGGCCTTGCCAGCCTGATGCACCGGCAAGGCGGGTGGTTAGGAGGCTGCGGTGGATTTCCAGTCGGCGATCAACTGGTAGAGGGCTTCAGCGTAGGTGGCGTTTTTGAGCGATTCACGCAGATTGCTGTCGCTCAGCAGTTCGGCAATTTCGGACAGGATTTCCAGGTGTTGCTGGGTGGCAGCTTCAGGCACCAGCAGAAAGATAAGCAACTGCACCGATTGCTCGTCAGGTGCATCAAAGCCAATCGGGCGCGCCAGTTGAAATACGGCGGCCATCGGGGCCTTTAAACCCTTGATGCGACCATGGGGAATGGCTACACCATGTCCCAAACCCGTGGAGCCCAGGCGCTCGCGGGCGAACAGGCTGTCAGTGATCAATGCACGCGAGAGACCATGCAGCCCTTCAAACAAGAGCCCAGCTTCTTCGAAAGCGCGTTTTTTGCTGGTGGCATCAACGCTCACAAGCACTTGAGCGGGCGACAAAATGGAGGCAAGACGGTTCATTTGAAAACTATTATGCATCGCCCGAGCCGAAAATGTCTGGCAGGTGCGTGGGAGCAAAAAGGCCGCCAACCGGCGGCCTCTCATTGAGGACTTTACCTAAATCTTCGCACAAGCAAAAGGCTTTGCACCTCAATGGAGCTCGATGGTACTCAATTCCCGCTTAACCGGGGCGCTGCGCCAGCCTTGGACTCGGGTTTTATGTCCCATTACCTGGCGGTCAAGCTTGTCTACCAGTTCGTCAATGGCGGCGTAAAGGTTCAGGTGCTTGCTGCCGGCATGCAGCGCATTGCCTTTGATGAGAATGCTGCATTCAGCACGCTGGCGACGCTCTTTCTGCGATTCGTTGTGCTTGGACAGCAGTACCTTGATGTGGATGACCTGGTCAAAGTGGCGCAATACGCGCTCCAGTTTGGAGACAACGTAGGCGCGCAGTGCAGGGCTTACTTCGAGATGGTGGCCGCTGATGGTTAGGTTCATGAATCAACCTCCTGTGCTTTCAGGTTCGCAAAGCTGTGACCGCACACCAGTGTGCTGTGCGGAAAGGGGCGGTTGAATGCGCATTCGTCGCTTGCCACCACTATGCGCCTCTTGCCGGGCCTGTGCAACGGCATTTCGGCACGCTTTGCTGGGGAATGGGCGCCCTGCAGACGGAAGCGCAAATTCAGCGCAAAATAAGCTGTTTTTGCTGAGGGCTGCACTGTGCGTTTGCTGCCATTCATGATCGGCATTGACATCGAAGCAGTCGCGATTGTCAGCTTTTTGCGCGCCAGTCCGGCTCTAAAATCCTGCATCGGAGCACCGCCTGTTAGCCTGTCGCTGATGGCCCTGCCACGTTCCGACCTCCTTTTGTCTGCCCTCTCATGACACAGTCCACGACTTCTGCTTTGCACACTTCCAACATCACCTCGCTGCCGCTGCTGGCTCGCGGCAAGGTACGTGACAACTACGCCGTGGGCGATGATCGAATTTTGATGGTGGCGTCTGACCGTCTGTCGGCTTTCGATGTAATCATGGGCGAGCCCATTCCGGGCAAGGGGGTGCTGCTGACGCAGATGGCGCTGTTCTGGTTTGACAAGCTGGGGCACATCTGCCCGAACCACCTGACCGGTGAAGCGCCCGAGTCCGTAGTGACGCCTGAGGAAGTCAAGCAGGTGCAGGGCCGCTCCATGCTGGTCAAGCGCCTCAAGCCCATCATGATTGAAGCGGTGGTGCGCGGCTATCTGGCCGGCAGCGGCTGGAAGGAATACCAGGAAAACCAGGCCGTATGTGGCGTGAAGCTGCCAGCGGGCCTGGTGAACTCGGCCAAGTTGCCTGAACCCATCTATACCCCTGCTGCCAAGGCAGAGATGGGCGATCACGACGAAAACATCACCTACGAACGCACGGTAGAAATGGTGGGCGAGGAGCTGGCCGCCAAAATTCGCGACACCGCAATCCGTATTTACAAAGAAGCGGCAGAGATTGCGCTGACCAAGGGCATGATCATTGCGGATACCAAATTTGAGTTTGGTCTGACCGATGACGGCGAGCTGGTGCTGATGGACGAGGTGCTGACACCCGACAGCTCGCGCTACTGGCCCGTGGAAGGCTACGAAGATGCGCTCAAGGCAGGTGTGAACCCGCCCAGCTACGACAAGCAGTTTGTGCGCGACTGGCTCGAGCAGGCCAAGGTCAATGGCAAGCTGTGGGACAAGACAGCGCCTTCACCCCGCCTGCCGCAGGAAGTGATCGATAAGACCGCCGCCAAGTACCGCGAAGCGCTGCAACGACTGACTGCCTGAGGGGTCGCCCTTGCAGGTACGTAAAAAAGCAGCCTTGAGGCTGCTTTTTTTGTGAAAGCTTTTTAAAAGAAGAGCTGTTAGCGCTTTCCCAGCCTTGTTTTCGATATAAAAAGTATTTGAAAAGCTTATTGTTTAAGCGACGAATGCTCTCTTTTTATCTGCGTGAAGGCGTGGCTTGCAAGGCTGTGACGACGTCGGTGGCCAGTTTGCGCAGTGCTTGCCAGCCGTCTCGGGGCCAGCCGTCAGCCGGTAAACCTTTGACGATGCCATCGACCACATGCGCGGAATGCAGCAGACGTACGGCGGCATTGGGCGTCAGGCGGGGCACGATGCGCTCAAACAGTTTTTCTTTGGGCCCCCAGATGCGCAAGCTGCGCAGCACCATGGGCAGCGGCTGCCCACTGGCCAGTGCATCTTTCACGCGTTTGAGGTTGCGGATGTCTTCAGACAGCGTCCAGTGCACCAGCACTTCGGCCGTGCCTTCGGCTTGCAGCCCGTCGAGCATGCGCACCACACGTGGCAGATTGCCCGACAGCACGGCTTCGGACAGCTTGAAGACGTCGTAGCGGGCGACGTTGAGCACGGCTTGCTCCACAACTTCGTAGCTCAGCTCGCCTGCGGGTTGCAGCAAGCCGAGTTTTTGAATCTCCTGATGCGCCGCCAGCAAGTTGCCTTCGACGCGGTCGGCAAAGAACTGCAGCGTGCGCTGGCCTTCTTCGCCCGACGCCACACGCTGGTTTTGCTGTGCCAGGCGCTGTGCAATCCACCCTGGCAGGGCGGCGCGTTCAATGGCATCGATCTGGATGGTGACGCCATTGGCATCCAGTGCGCCAAACCATGCACCTTTTTTGGTGGCCGCATCCATGCGGGGCAGAGTGATGATGGTCAGCGTGTTTTCATCGTGTGCAGCCGAACTGGCCAGCTGCTGTATGGCGGAGCTGCCGTCTTTGCCGGGTTTGCCGGAAGGAATGCGAATTTCGACCAGCTGCTTGTCGGCAAACAGGCTGAGCGAGCCACCAGCGGCGAGCACGCTGCTCCAGTCAAAATGCGCGCCTTGCACGGTATGCACGCTGCGCTCGGTGTGGCCAGCAGCACGTGCAGCGGCGCGGATCGCATCCGCCGCCTCCTGCGCTTGCAGTGGCTCATCGCCGTGCAGGGTGTACAAAGGCCGCAAACCTTTTTGCAGGTGTGCGGCCAGTTGGTTCAGAGCCAGTTGCATGCGAAAGTTAATCAGCCGCAGGCGCGTGAGCGGCTGCCAGACGGCGCAGCAGCTGTTGTGCCAGATCGGAGTACATGTTGCGGTAGAGCGCGGCTTCTTCTTCGTCCTTGGCCAGGGCCAGAGATTCGTTGAAGCTCATCTCGCGCTTTTGCTGCATTTCTGTGTCTTCAATCCAGACGCGGCCTTCTCTGTCAACTAGCTTGAAGCGGGCAAACAGGCGCAGCTCCACTTCACGCACCTGGCCTGAGGCGGTTTTGGCCAAAATTACGCGCTGACGGCGCTCGCCCAGCAAAAACAAGGTGACCTCTGCGGTATCGGCTTTGGCGGGTGGCAAGATCACTGTGAGGTTGCCGCCCGCGGTGGCCAGGTTGCGCAGTACTTCGCGCGTAAAGGGAGAGCCCTCGGGCGCTCGGACGAACAGAGTCGAGAACGGGAAGGACGGCGCGCCACGCAGGCGAAAGCCGCAGGCGCTGACCACAGGGGCCAGGGCCATCAGAGAAAGCAGCGTACGTTTGCGCATGGCGTGCATCCTTGGGGTTGCGTTAGACGACGATGTTGACCAGGCGGCCAGGCACCACGATCACCTTCTTGGGTGCTGCGCCGTTGGTGAACTTCAGCGCGTCTTCGTTGGACAAAGCCACGGCTTCGATCTGCGCCTTGTCGGCCGAGGCAGGCACGCGGATGGAGCCACGCAGCTTGCCGTTGACCTGCAGCACCAGCTCCAGCTCATCTTGCACCAGCGCCTTGGGGTCTACCTCGGGCCAGGATGCATCCAGAATGTCGCCTTGCTTGTTGGCGTAGCCCAGCGCCTTCCACAGCATGTGGGTCAGGTGAGGGGTGGCGGGGTAGAGTACGCGCAGCAAGATGCCGAAGCTTTCGATCATGGCGATCTGGCCGTCGGCGGTGTGCGTCGCCTTGAAGCCTTCCAGCGCGTTGATCATCTTCATCGCACCCGACACTACGGTGTTGTACTGCATGCGCTGGTAGTCATAGTCCACCTGCTTGAGCACGGTGTGAATCTCCAGTCGCAGGGCCTTGGCATCCTTGTCAAACTGCACATCATCCAGGCTGTCCAGGCCCAGCGCCAGCATGATGGCGGGGGTGTAGTTCACGCCCAGCAGCTTGTGGCCAAAGTTGTACACACGGCGCAGGAAGCGGTAGCTGCCCTCTACGCCAGCGTCGTTCCACTCCAGCGTCAGCTCGGGCGGCGCGGTGAACATGGTGTACAGACGTGCGGTGTCAGCGCCGTACTTTTCAATCAGCTCTTGCGGATCGATACCGTTGTTCTTGGACTTGGACATGGTGCCCACGCCCTCGTAGTCAATGGCTGTGCCCACGGGCAGCATGCCGTCGGCGCTGTCCACTGCCACCTTGAGCTTGGCACCAGTGATCTTGCCGCCTTCGTCCAGCACGTGTTCCACGTCCTTGGGCCAGAAGTATTCCTTGGCGCCCTTTGCGGTGCGGCGGCTGTAGATGTGGTTGAGCACCATGCCTTGCGTCAGCAACTGGGTGAAGGGCTCATCGACCTTCACCAGACCCAGATCGCGCATCACCTTGGTCCAGAAGCGTGCGTACAGCAGGTGCAAGATGGCGTGTTCAATGCCGCCGATGTACTGGTCCATGGGCATCCAGTAGTCGGCACCCTCGGCCACCATTTTCTCGCTGTTCTGTGCGTCGCAATAGCGCATGAAGTACCACGAGCTGTCCACGAAGGTGTCCATCGTGTCGGTTTCGCGGCGGGCGCTCTTGCCGCAGCAGGGGCAGACCACGCCAGCGTGGAAGGACTCTGACTTGACCAGCGGGTTGCCTGAGCCATCGGGCACAAGGTCTTGCGGCAGCACCACGGGCAGGTCTTTTTCAGGCACAGGCTGGGCGCCACAATCTTCGCAATGGATGATCGGGATGGGTGTTCCCCAGTAGCGCTGGCGGCTCACACCCCAGTCGCGCAGACGCCAGGTGGTCTTCTTTTCGCCCAGATTTTTGGTGGCCAGCAGTTCGGCCACCTTGTCCACAGCTTGCACCTGGTTGAGGCCGTTGAGCGCACCAGAGTTGATACAGACACACTTTTGCTTGTCGCCATACCACTCTTGCCAGGCGTCGGTGTTGAAGGTCTGGCCCTCTACCGTTACCACTTGCTCGATGGGCAGACTGTACTTCTTGGCAAAGGCAAAGTCGCGTTCGTCGTGGGCAGGCACGCCCATGACGGCACCGTCGCCATAGCTCATCAGCACATAGTTGCCCACCCAGACTTGCACCTGCTTGCCAGTGATGGGGTGAGTTACGAACAGGCCCGTGGGCATGCCCTCTTTTTCCTTGACGGCCAGCTCTGCCTCAGTCGTTCCGCCCTTTTTGCACTCTTCAATGAAGGCGGCCAGCTTTGGGGCGCTGGCTGCAGCGTGCTGTGCCAAGGGGTGCTCAGCGGCCACGGCGCAGAACGTGACGCCCATGATGGTGTCGGCACGCGTGGTGAAGACGTACATCTTGCCGTCGTCAATCAGCTTGCCAGCAGCGTCCTTGATGTCGTGGGTGAACGCAAAGCGCACGCCGGCGCTTTTGCCAATCCAGTTCTCCTGCATCAGGCGCACCTTGTCGGGCCAGCCAGTCAGGGTGGCCTTGTCGTTGCCCACTTGTACGTGCTCCAGCAGCTCCTGGGCGTAGTTGGTGATGGCCAGGTAGTAGCCCGGAATCTCGCGCTTTTCAACCGGCGCGCCAGTGCGCCAGCCGCGCCCGTCAATCACCTGCTCGTTGGCCAGTACGGTCTGGTCCACCGGGTCCCAGTTGACCACCTGGGTCTTGCGGTAGGCAATGCCTTTTTCCAGCATTTTCAGGAACAGCCACTGGTTCCACTTGTAGTACTCGGGGTCGCAGGTGGTGATTTCGCGGCTCCAGTCGATGGCCAGACCCATCGCCTGCATCTGGTTCTTCATGTACGCGATGTTGTCGTACGTCCACTTGGCTGGTGGCACTTTGTTCTTGAGCGCTGCGTTTTCTGCAGGCAGACCAAACGCATCCCAGCCCATGGGCATCAAGACGTTGTAGCCCTTCATGCGCAGCTGGCGCGTGAGCATGTCATTGATGGTGTAGTTGCGCACGTGGCCCATGTGCAGCTTGCCGCTGGGGTAGGGCAGCATGGAGCAGGCGTAGAACTTCTTCTTGTTGCTGTCTTCTACGACGCGATAGGCATCGGTGGCGGTCCAGTGGTCGTGTGCGGCGCGCTCGACCTCAATGTGGTTGTATTTGTCTTGCATGGAACTGGTTGGTGGTGCTGCAGTCACAATACTGCTTCGCGTAGATTTTAGGCGCTTGGGCGCAGCTTACCGCTGTCATGGGCTGACACCCCCGCAGCCCTCTGCGCCTCTGCGGCCGAATGGCCGTTTTTTCATGGCCGCTTTTCGTGCCTGTTTTTATGTTTTGTAACTCCGCAGTGCCAAGGCGTTGCGGTGAAGAGGTGAGCTTCGGTGAGTGTGTCTTCGTCTATTTTTGCGCTGTATGCCGATATGGAGCCTTGGGCCCAAGCGACCAGCGGTTTGATGCTGCTGGCCCTGCTGGCGATCGTCTCGCGTTTTATTGCGCAAGGCGTGCTGTTTCATTTTGTGCGCATGTGGCGCAACACCATGCCGCTGGGCTGGGCGCAAATTTTGCTGCACGACCATGTGCTGGTGCGCATTGCCAAGATTGTGCCTTCGGTGGTGGTGCAGCTGGGTATCGGCTGGGTGCAGCAATTGCCTGCTACGGCAACAACAGCTATCGGCAATGCGGCTGCGGCTTTCACCATCTATCACATCGTGCGCGCCTTCACGGCCTTGCTCAGCGAGATCAACGAGGCCCATGACCGCCATGATGGCCCCAAGGCCACCCAGTCGCGCTCTATCAAAAGTTATGTGCAATTGGGCAAGCTGCTGGCCTATGGGCTGGGTGGGCTGCTGATTGTGGCCAGTGTTTTGAATCGCTCGCCGCTGCTGCTGCTCTCGGGACTGGGTGCCATGTCGGCCGTCTTGATGCTGGTCTTCAAGGACACCATCATGTCATTTGTGGCCGGGGTGCAACTGTCTTCCAACGACATGATGCGCGTGGGCGACTGGATTGAAATGCCCCAGGTGGGGGCAGACGGCTTTGTGGTGGACATTGCGCTGAACACCGTCAAGGTGCAGAACTGGGACAAGACCATCACCACCATTCCCACGTGGAAGTTGATGAGCGAGAGTTTTAAGAACTGGCGCGGCATGTTTGATGCCGGGGGCCGCCGCATTTTGCGTGCGCTGCATATTGATGCCGCCACCGTGCATTTGCTGACCGCCGAAGAGCGCAGGGCGTTGACGGGCATTGACTTGCTCAAAAGCTACTGGAATGAACGCGATGGGTTGCTTGCTCAGCCGGAATCGGCAGAGCACGCCATGCCTTTGCAGGCGATTGCACCAGAGATGGTGACCAATCTGGCTGCCTTCAAAGCCTATGCCTATGCGTATTTGCTGGCGCATCCGCGCATTGCCAAGGGTCCGGGCATGTTTTTGCTGGCACGCACGCTGGAGCCATCGCCCACAGGCATTCCCTTGCAGCTGTTTTGTTACACCAGCACCACGGTGTGGGTGGAGTACGAAGGCATTCAGGGCGAGATCTTTGACCACCTGATCGGGGTGCTGCCGCTGTTTGGCCTGTCGCTGTACCAGCGCTCATCGGACTACAGCAACCGCCAGATCGTGCATGCGCTGAGCCATGACGAACCCGAGCACCCCTGAGAGTGGCTCTAAACCCGCACCCGCACGCACAAGCGGGTGCCCAGAGATAATTTCAAGCTATGACTAAGCACCGTGTAGTCGTTGGCCTGTCCGGCGGCGTAGATTCAGCAGTGACGGCCCATTTGCTCAAGCAGCAAGGGCACGACGTGGTCGGCATCTTCATGAAGAACTGGGAAGATGACGATGACAGCGAGTTTTGCTCCAGCCGGCAAGACTTCTTGGATGCGGCCAGCGTGGCCGATGTGCTGGGCATTGAGATTGAGCATGTCAACTTCGCCGCTGACTACAAAGACCGCGTATTTGCCGAGTTTTTGCGCGAATACCAAGCCGGGCGCACCCCGAACCCTGATGTGCTGTGCAATGCCGAGATCAAGTTCAAGGCATTTTTGGACCATGCCATGCGCTTGGGTGCCGACAAAATAGCCACCGGTCATTACGCCCGTGTGCGCCAGAATGCGGACACCGGCCTGTTCGAGTTGCTCAAGGGCGTGGACAACAGCAAGGACCAGAGCTACTTTTTGCATCGCCTCAGTCAGGCGCAGTTGTCCAAGGCCATGTTCCCCGTGGGCGAGCTGTGCAAGATCGAAGTGCGCCGGATTGCCGAAGAAATCGGCCTGCCCAATGCCAAGAAGAAAGACTCCACCGGCATCTGCTTCATTGGCGAGCGCCCTTTCCGTGAGTTCTTGAATCGTTACATCAGCAAAGAGCCGGGCTGGATGCTGGATGACCGTAACCGCCGCCTGGGAAAACACGTGGGGCTGAGCTTTTACACCTTGGGTCAGCGTTCGGGTCTGGGCATTGGCGGTGTCAAGGAAAAGGGGGCTGCCCGCGGCGAGGGTGACCACGCACCGTGGTTTGTGGCGGCCAAAGAGATGGAAAAGAACGTACTGCGCGTGGTGCAAGGGCACGACCACCCTATGCTGCTGTCGCACCGGCTGGACGCAGACAGCGCCAGCTGGGTGGCCGGGCATCCGCCGGCTGCGGGCACTTACGGCTCTAAAACCCGTTACCGCCAGCCGGACTCACCCGCTGTCATCACGAGCGCGGCAACCAGCAGCCACTTTCGTCTGGATTTCCCCGAAGCACAGTGGGCCGTCACGCCTGGCCAGTCGGCCGTGCTGTATGACGGCGAGGTGTGCCTGGGCGGCGGCATCATCGCTGCGGTTGACCCCAAGGATTGATCGAACCCTTCGTACATTCAAGGCAGCTGAGGCTGCCTTTTTTTGATCAAGTCTTGATCAAATCGACTGCAGGCGCATACGCAGCAAGCGCTGGCAGCGATGGTTTACATGCCCAACTGCGCCCGTGCTTTGTCCAGCCAGCCGCGCAAATGCTCGTGTAAATCAGCTTGACTGAAAGAGCAGCTTTCTTCGGTAAACAAGGCGCTGGACTCCAGCCGGTCCAGCAGTTGCAGCAGCACGGGTGCATAGCGCTCGGGCAGCGCTGCAAGCAGTGCCTGTGAGGCGCGCGCTTGCTCGTTGAGGGCAGAGGCACTGATGCTGCCATCTTCAAAGCGCAGCAAGGCATCTTGCAATGCTTGCAGCTGAACGAGGGCGTGGGTCTCGGCGGTCATGGGTGTTTCCTGCGCAATGGTGGTGTAGCTGCAGTGTAGAACCAGTGACGCAGCCTTGTTCCAGCAACACCACGCACTTCTCAGCGAGAATGGTGGCATGAATGCGCTGAACATTGCCGAATACATGCAAACCTTGGGTTTGCAAGCAAAAGTGGCTGCAGCCCAAATGGCGCGCGCCAATGCTGCTACCAAAAGCAAAGCCCTGCTGGCCTTGGCCCGCTTGCTGCGCGAGAGCGTAGAAGCTTTGCAGATCGATAACGCCAAAGACCTGGAACGCGCCATGGCCAACGGTTTGGCTGCACCCATGGTGGATCGCTTGCGGCTGACACCCAAGGTGCTGGAAACCTGCGCCCAGGGCTGCGAGCAGCTGGCGCTGATGCCCGATGTGATTGGCGAAATCACGGGCATGAAGCAGCAGCCCAGCGGTATCCGCGTGGGCCAGATGCGTGTACCTATCGGTGTGTTCGGCATGATTTTTGAAAGCCGCCCCAATGTGACCATTGAAGCGGCCAGCCTGAGTATCAAGAGCGGCAACGCCTGCATATTGCGCGGTGGCTCCGAGGCGATTGAGTCGAACAAGGCCTTGGCCAAACTGGTGGCGCAGGCCATGCAGGAGGCCGGTTTGCCCGCGCACGGCGTGCAACTGGTCGCCACCACCGATCGCGAAGCGGTCGGCCAGCTGATTGCCATGCCCGCCTATGTAGATGTGATCATTCCCCGGGGTGGCAAGAGTCTGATTGAACGCATCAGCCGCGAAGCCAAGGTGCCGGTCATCAAGCATCTGGATGGCAATTGCCACACCTATGTGGACGACCCTTGTGACATCGATCTGGCGGTGAAGGTGACCGACAACGCCAAAACTAACAAGTACAGCCCCTGCAATGCCACTGAAAGCTTGCTGGTGGCACGTGCGGTGGCGCAGACTTTCCTGCCCAGAATTGGCGCCATCTTTGCTGCCAAAGGGGTTGAGATGCGAGGCTGCCCCGAGTCGCTGGCAATCTTGCAGGCGGTGCAGGGCCTGAAGCTGGTGGCCGCGACCGAAGCGGACTGGAGTGAGGAATACCTGGCACCCATCATCAGCGTGAAGGTGGTGGCTGGTGTGGATGCCGCCATTGCCCACATCAACCGGTACTCCAGCGGTCACACCGAGGCCATCCTGACTCGCGACCATGTGCATGCCCAGCGATTTTTGCGCGAGGTGGATTCGGCCAGCGTCATGGTCAACGCCAGCACACGCTTTGCCGATGGCTTTGAGTACGGCCTGGGTGCAGAGATCGGCATCAGCACTGACAAATTCCATGCGCGCGGTCCGGTGGGCATTGAGGGGCTGACATCCCTTAAATACGTGGTACTGGGCGAAGGCGACGTTCGCAGTTAAAGGCTCCAAACCAAAAGGCTGCTTCGGCTGCCTTTTTCTTTGGCCATCGGCGCAAGACGGAAAAATGGCATGAAGATCATCATCTTGGGGGCGGGGCGTGTGGGTTACAGCGTGGCAGAGAGTCTGGTCTCCGAGCGCAATGACATCACAGTGATTGATACCGATGCAGGGCGGCTGGCCGAGCTGCAAGACCGTTTTGACCTGCGCGGTGTGGTGGGCAACGGCATTGATCAACAGGTGCTGGCGGAGGCCGGTGCGGCAGATACCGACTTGCTGATTGCCTGCGCGGCCCAGGATGAAACCAACCTTGTGTGCTGCAAGATCGCGCACATGGTCTTTGGTATTCCGACGCGAGTGGCACGCGTGCGTTCATCCGGCTTTGATGTGAACCAGCCCTTGATGGGGACCGATGGCTTTGCCGTAGACGCCATCATTTGCCCTGAGGCTTCTCTGACCCGCTACATCCGCAAACTGATTGAGTACCCCGACTCCCTGCAGGTGCGTGAGTTTGCCGGTGGGCGAGCGTGCCTGTCTTCGGTGCGTGCCCGTGCACGGGCACCTGCAGTAGGCATGCGCATTGGGGATTTGCGCATGCACAACCCAGATCTGGGGCTGCGCGTTGTGGCCATCTACCGCCGTTTTGCCGATGAGCCTGACCGTTTTGTACGCTGCGATGGTGCTACGCGCATTGAGCCTGGCGATGAAGTCTTTGTGTTGGCAGCCCGCGAGCATTTGCAAGAAGTGTTGAATGCTTTTCACCGCCCCAGCGACCAGCCTGCGCGGGCTGTCCGCCGCATTTTGATAGCGGGTGGCGGACAAGTCAGCCTGCAATTGGCGCAGGAGCTGGCGGCCGAGTCTGACCAGTTCATCATCAAGATCATTGAAGATGACCCCCGGCGCTGCGAGCAGCTGGCGGCGGCGTTGCCCAGCGAGGTGCTGGTACTGCAGGGCAGCCACACGGATGAGGATTTGTTCTTTGAAGAAAACGTTGAAGAGACCGATCTCTTTCTGGCCCTGACGGAAGACGACGAAAACAACATCATGGCCAGCCTGCTGGCCAAGCGCATGGGGGCCAGCCGCGTGCTGGCACTGATTAACCGGCGCAGCTATGCCGATTTGATGCACGGCACGCAGATTGATATTGCGCTGTCACCTGCGCAGGCCATGCTGGGTGAGTTTTTAGCCCACGTGCGCAAAGGTGATGTGCAGGCCGTGCACAGCCTGCGACGGGGTGTGGCCGAAGCGCTGGAAATTGTGGCGCGTGGAGATCGCAAAAACTCCAAGGTGGTGGGACGCAAGGTGGGTGATTTGAAGTTGCCGCCGGAGGTGCACATTGGGCTGATCATTCGCGGTCTTCCGGATACAGAGGACATTCGTGCACAGGCCGATGGGGTGGAGCCCGAAGTCATCATTCCGCGCAGCCATTCGGTGATTGAAAGCAATGACCATGTGGTGTTCTTCCTGCCCAACAAGCGTTTGGTGCAGGAGGTGGAGCGCCTGTTTCGCGTGAGCGCCACTTTCTTTTAAGCGCTGGAGCCCGCCATGCGAGACCTCTTTCCAGTTCTGCGCGTCTTGGGCGTGCTGCTGGTGTTTTTTGCCCTCAGCATGAATGTGCCGATGGCGGCTTCGTGGTTTTTAGAAGATGGCATGTGGCAAGCGTGGCCCAGTGCCATGGCAGTCACGGCGGTGCTGGGGCTATTGATGTGGTTTTGCATGCGCCACCACAAGCAAGAGCTGCAGCCGCGGCATGGCGTGATCTTGGTAACTTTGGTCTGGGTGTGCCTGCCTTTGAGCGCCGCTTTGCCCATGATGCTGATTTACAATCAGCTCGGACTGGATCTGTCTTTTACCTACGCTTATTTCGAAGCGGTATCGGGGCTGACTACAGCGGGCTCATCGGTGCTGTCCAATCTGGATGCGCTGCCGGTTTCACTCAATATCTGGCGCACTTTCCTTCAATGGATTGGTGGCATGGGTATTTTGATCTTGGCGGTGGCTATCTTGCCGCTGCTGGGAGTGGGGGGCAGTCAGCTGTTTCGTGCAGAGGCTGCAGGGCCGGTCAAAGACACCAAACTCACACCACGTATCACCGGCACAGCCAAGGGGCTGTGGGGTGTGTATGCCGTGTTCTCAGTCAGCTGCTTTGTGGCATTTTGGTTGGGAGGCATGACACCGCTGGACGCTGTGATGCATATGTTCACCACGGTGAGCCTGGGTGGCTTGTCGCCGCATGATGCCAGCTTGGCGTATTTCAAATCACCGCTGCTGGAAGTCATTACCTTTGTCTTCATGGTGGCGGCCAGTTGCAACTTTGCGCTGTATTTTGTGGCCATGCGCAAAGGCAACTGGCGGGGGTTCTGGCGTGACCCTGAAATGCGAGCCACCGTTGGGGTGCTGCTGGCAGGTGGACTGTTTGTTGCGCTGCTGCTGTGGGTCAAAGGGATTTATAGCCCGCTGGATGCATTGCGCTACGGGATGTTCAACACCGTGTCAGTGGCGACGACCACCGGCTTTGTGACAGCAGATTATTTGACCTGGCCAGTGTTTGCGCCGGTGTTCATGCTGATCTTGTCGGGCATGGCGACCAGCGCAGGCTCGACGGGCGGCGGCATCAAGATGATGCGCATGCTGATTTTGTTCAGTCAGGCGCGGCGTGAACTGACAAGACTTGTGCACCCGCGCGCAGTACAACCCGTTGTAATGGGCGGGCGCGTTGTGGATAACCGCATGATTTTTGCGGTTATGGCCTTTATGCTCGTCTATGGCGGCACGATTGTGCTGCTCAGCATGGTGCTCATGCTGACGGATCTGGATCCTCTCACCGCATTTTCAGCTGTTGTGGCGAGTGTGAACTGTGTGGGGCCGGGGCTGGGGGCTGTGGGGCCAACATCCTCTTATGCGGCGCTGACAGACTTGCAAATTTGGGTTTGCACCTTAGGTATGTTGTTAGGAAGACTGGAGATTTTGAGCTTTCTGGCACTGCTAACTCCAGCATTCTGGAGAAGGTGAGTGAGCACATGCGTATGATTCGGGGAATAAGGGTTAGTACTTAATTTTGTTGTGACTCCCTACAATTACACAACCACCGTCGTTTGAGGACATAAATGGTTCCACATCTCATTACTGCTTTGACCGGCCCGATTAACGAGCTAGAACAGCGCATCATCGATTCCATGCCCGCGATTGAGCGCTGGTTTCGTTTGGAGTGGATGGAGCACACGCCGCCCTTCTACAGCTCGGTGGATATCCGTAACTCGGGGTTCAAGCTGGCACCTGTGGATACCAACCTGTTCCCCGGCAACTGGAACAATCTGACCGACCAGATGCTGCCTTTGGCAGTGCAGGCCACCATGGCGGCGATCGAAAAGATCTGCCCCGAGGCGCGCAACCTCCTGATCATTCCGGAGAACTACAACCGCAACCCTTCGTACCTGAGCAACTTGGCACAGCTGCAGCGCATCTTCAAGATGGCTGGGTTGAATGCGCGCTTGGGTTCGATCAGTCCGGACATCAAAAAGCCCACAGAGCTCAAGCTGCCCAATGGTGAAACCGTGCTGCTGGAGCCGGTGATTCGCACCAAGCGCCGCATTGGGCTCAAGCATTTTGATCCTTGTACCATTTTGCTCAACAACGACCTGTCGGCCGGTGCGCCGGGCATTCTGGAAGAGCTGTACGAGCAGTACCTGCTGCCCCCGTTGCATGCAGGCTGGAGCGTGCGCCGCAAGAGCCGTCATTTCCAGAGCTACGAAGAGGTGGCCAAGCGTTTTGGCAAGCTGCTGGGTATTGACCATTGGTTGATCAACCCCCTGTTTGCCAAAGCCGAAGGCCTGGACTTCACCGAAGGTGCGAACACCGGCATGGACAATCTGGCCGCGCAAGTGGATGCGCTGCTGACGAAGGTGCGCCGCAAGTACAAGGAATACGGTATCAAGGAAAAGCCGTTTGCCATCGTCAAAGCGGACAACGGCACCTACGGTATGGGTGTGATGACAGTGCGCGACGCCAAGGAGCTCGATGAGCTGACCAAGAAGGCGCGCAACAAGATGGGCATCATCAAAGACGGCCAGATGGTGCAGGACGTCATCATCCAGGAGGGGGTTCAAACCTCTGAGCGCATGCACGATGCCGTGGCCGAGCCCGTGGTCTACACGCTGGATCGCTATGTGGTGGGTGGCTTTTATCGCATGCACCCTGAGCGTGGTGTCGATGAGAACCTGAACGCGCCCGGCTCCAGCTATGTGCCTTTGGCGTTTGCGCACAGCACCCACATGCCCCAGCCCGGCATGCACCCCGGAGCCAGCGCTCCCAACCGTTTTTACATGTATGGCGTGATTGCACGTCTGGCCATGCTGTCTGCCAGCTATGAGCTGGAAGCGACCAACCCGGATGCCGAGGTGTACGACTGACGCTGGGGTGTATTGCGGGGTTCTGAAAAAACAATAGCTATTAACGCGCATGTGGCTTAGGTCTTAAATATAAAACTATTTGAAATCTATATATAGAAAGCATTGGTAGCTCTTATTTTCTAAAGCGCGTGGTGCAAGCCCCGCGCTTTTTTTATGACCTGTGCGCTGTAGCGTGCCTGCAGGTATGGCGCACAGCCGCCGGTCTGCGCACAATGTGCAGCTATGCAATTTTTTAAAGACTTCAGCCTGTCCGCGCTGAGCGCTGGCTTTGTGGCGGTGCTGGTGGGGGTTACCAGTTCGGTGGCTCTGATCTTTCAGGCGGCGCAGGCCTTTGGGGCTACTCCTGCACAAATCAGTTCATGGATGTGGGCGCTGGGTTGGGGTATCGGCTTGTGCTGTGCGGTGCCGTCACTCATTTTGCGCAAACCAGTCATGGTGGCTTGGTCTACACCTGGGGCTGCCGTTTTGGCGGCAGCAGGCGTGACGGGCGGCTTCTCGATGGCCGAGGCCGTCGGTGCCTTCATGGTCAGTGCGGCCCTGATTGCGCTGTTTGGTCTGAGCGGCTGGTTTGAAAAGCTCATGGATCGCATTCCAGCATCCATTGCCGCCGCCTTGCTGGCCGGTGTGCTGGCCCGGTTTGGCTTGCAGGTGTTTGAATCTGCGCAAACCGCGTTGCCTTTGGTGCTGCTCATGCTGGTGGTGTATTTGCTCTCGCGTCGCGTGCTGCCACGCTACGCCGTCATGACTACGTTGCTCGCAGGTGTTGCTTATGCCGCAAGCCGTGGGCTGATGCAGTGGGAGCAAGTGCAGTGGTCATTGGCCATGCCTGTGTGGACGGCACCCGTATTTTCTTGGCAGGCCTGCGTCAGCTTGGCATTGCCTTTGTTTGTGGTGACCATGGCATCGCAGAACTTGCCGGGTGTCGCGGTCATTCGCTCTGCCGGCTATGACCTGCCCATCTCTAAATTGGTGGGCATGACGGGAATTGCCACCTTGCTGCTCGCGCCTTTTGGCGCCTTTGGCATCAACTTGGCGGCCATTACCGCCGCCATGTGCATGGGGCCAGAGGCGCATAACGACAAAGCCAAGCGTTATACCGCCGCAGTGTGGTGCGGGCTGTTCTATGTAGTGATAGGCATCTTTGGTGCCGTCGTGGCGGGTTTGCTGGCCGCTTTCCCCAAAGAGCTGGTCATGGCGATTGCGGGGTTGGCTTTGCTGGGCAGCATCGGTGGCGGCTTGGTCGTTGCGTTGCAGCAAGAAAGCAGCCGCGAGCCCGCACTCATCACCTTTTTGGTCACGCTCAGCGGCATCGTGATTGCCGGGGTTGGCTCTGCATTCTGGGGTGTGGTTGCAGGTGGTTTGGCCTTGTTTGTGCAACAGTACAACCCTTGGCGTACAAAGTAACGCTGCGTTTTCTGTTTTTCACTGAACGGGTTGATACCCTGCAAACCATGCAATTTCTTTTCGTTGCCGATCCGCTGGATACCTTCAACACCAAAAAGGACAGCACCTTTGCCATGATGCGCGAGGCGCAAAAGCGGGGCCACACCGTCTTTGCAACAGAGCCTAAAGACATCAGCTGGCAAGTTGGTGGCAAGGTCATGGCGCAGGTGCGCCAGCTACGGTTGACGGGCAGCCTTCAAGACTGGTACGAAGAAGTGTCTGTAGAGCAGCAGCCCTTGGCCAGCTTTGACGGCGTGCTGATGCGCAAAGATCCCCCCTTTGACAGCGAGTTCTTCTACACCACCCATATGCTTGGACAGGCTGAGCGAGAAGGTGCCAAGGTCTTCAATAAGCCCGCTGCGCTGCGTGACCACCCTGAGAAAATGGCGGTCATGGAATTTCCCGAGGTGCTGGGCCCTACGCTCATCACTCGCAACCCTCAAGACATTCGCGCCTTCCACGCCCAGCACCAGGACATCATCCTGAAGCCTCTGGATGGCATGGGCGGGATGGGCATCTTTCGGGTAGGCGCTGATGGCATGAACCTGGGCTCCATCATCGAGACACTCAACCAGCAAGGCGCCACCAGCGTCATGGTGCAAAAGTTCCTGCCTGCGATTGCGCAGGGTGACAAGCGCATCCTCATCATCGGCGGCAAGCCCGTGCCGTATTGCCTGGCCCGCATCCCTCAAGGCAGTGAAGTGCGCGGTAACTTGGCAGCGGGTGGTAAAGGTGTGGCGCAACCCTTGAGCGACAGTGACAAAGCCATCGCTGAAAAACTGGGTCCCATCTTGGCCCAGCGTGGTTTGTTGCTGGTAGGTCTGGATGTGATTGGTGACAAGGTCACGGAAATCAACGTCACCAGCCCTACGTGTTTCCAGGAGATCCAGCAGCAGACGGGTTGTGATGTCCCGGCGCTGTTCGTCGATGCCTTGGAGCAGGCTGTTCTGGCTGCCTGATTACGCCTTCAAAGCACCCGCCGGAAGGCGGGTGCAGGAATTTCTAGGGAATTCCCTGACGGGCGTCAAAAGTCAGGTTAGAATTGCGGTCTTCGCTGCTAACGACGACGTTACGGTGAAGCAAAAGAAGTTTTAAAAATTCTTTTGCAGGCGCTGTG
This sequence comes from Comamonas avium, assembly GCF_014836675.1. Classification (GTDB taxonomy): domain Bacteria; phylum Pseudomonadota; class Gammaproteobacteria; order Burkholderiales; family Burkholderiaceae_C; genus Comamonas; species Comamonas avium. The sequence goes on along the minus strand of NZ_JACSQK010000002.1, from coordinate 117 downwards.
AAAACGGTGCTACAATACAAGGCTTCGCTGATCGCAGCGAGGTTAAGTTCCAAGAAGAGATTTTTGGGATGTTTCTTTAAAAAGATACAGCCGATAAGCGTGGGCGTTTGAAGGCGA
>NZ_JACSQK010000001.1:368719-586315 GCF_014836675.1 Comamonas avium | reverse complement strand
TTTAAGTCCTGTGGAATACCGACAAGAACTTGGTCTAGCCGCATAAAAACCAGTCCAAGTTTTTATCCGCATCCCCAGCGGGTCAGATTTGCGTGGAAATTAACAACCCTAAGCGCCTTGCAGATACGCTGTGTCAGTCTAGTGGGGGCGGACTCCGCTAAACGCCGTCAGGCCGCCGTAGATGCGTTCCAAGATGATCCAGAGGTCAAAGTCTTTATCGGCTCAACCATGGCTGCTGGAGTGGGCATCACATTGACTGCAGCAAATATCGTGGCGTTTGCATCCATGCCCTGGACACCGGCGCTGATGCGCCAGGCAGAAGATCGTGCCTACAGACTGGGCCAAAAACGTGATGTGCTTGTCTTGGTGCCAATCATTCCAGGAACGATCGATGAGGGGGTTCTTGCGCTTCAGGACAATAAACGCACGACTGAGGAGGAGGTGATTGAAGCGGCCAAGATGGCGCTTCCTAGGGGCAGCCTCGCTCGCTGAATTCTTCGACTAACTTGCTCTACGCATCCAGTCTGCTAATTCATCTGCATGCTCTTGTTCCTCTTCTAGGATTTGCTCAAGGATGCGTCGAGTTGTGTGATCTTTGTTACCGATCAAATCTATCATTTGCGTATAAGCCTCAATTGCGACGCGTTCCGCAACTAGATTCGAACGAATCATCGAATGTAAATCGAGCGGATCGTTGTATTCTGCATGGCTTCGCGCCAACAAAGTTTGCGGATTAAAGTCTGGTTCGCCTCCTAACTGGACAATACGCTTCGCTATCTTGTCAGCATGAGCTTGCTCCTCATTTGCGTGAAGAAGAAATTCTTCGGCAATTGGAACTGATTCAAGGCCTGTTGCGGTGAAATAATGTCTTTTATAACGTAACGCACATACTATCTCTGTCGCCAATGAATCGTTGAGAAGCTTAATAATCTCTTTGCGAGATTCGATTGAATCTGGCGTAACAGCCCCTTGATCTAAACTTTTCTTGGCGGCATTTAACTTGTTATGATCAAGGCTCATATTACTTTGATGTGCAACGATATCATTCATTTTATAATCCTAATAGCTAAGAAAAAATCGTGTAACTAGCGTTCTTGTAGCAGAAATATATCTACCAAGGAGCGAGCATTACCAACAAAACGATTGCAAGCACAATAGCAGCAACGACTAATGTTCGCTTGGTTGCAAAACGATTTTTGGACGAGGAAGTTGGAACCTGTCCTGGAGAAATTTCAGGGTGTTTTTCCATAAGGCAATCTTATTCGATAAAGAACTTTGCCTCTGTAAGACAAATACCGATAGGATGTGTAATTATTTGAACTGGTGTTGTGGGTAAAAGGGTCGTATAGATAATATATTTTTATTTTTAATTAATTTTACAAAAAGCACATGATTTCACATATTTTCTGCGTCGTTAGATTCGCACCATGCTTGTCTTAGCGCTCCAGCAAAACCGTTCTCGACACGCGAAAATGCCCGTCCGCTTGTTCTCACGCGTGGCAGCGCACTCCATGCAATATGCGCTCCTAGAATACTTAGCCTATCAACTAGTGCTTGGTCCTCGCCGCACACTAGAGGTTCAAAGCCTCCTGCTCTCAGATAATGAAAGGCAGAAATACCAAGATTCGCACCATGTACGTGTCTGTGGCCGTCATTATCAATATAAGTGGATTCAAAATGCTTCTGACTATTCTTTGCGTGCTTCCCATGGTCGGACCAGTCATCAACTTCTACCGTTCCACATACCACGTCGCTTTGTAGCGAAAGCTGGTCAGCTAACCATCGAGAGGAGACGCAAGTATCTGCGTCTGTAAAAGCAAGCCATCTGGCGCCATGTTTCAATAGGTACTCGGCGCCTAAGGCCCGGGCTTTACCGACATTGCGCACGGGCGTTTCTAAAGAAATGACAGGCCATTTCATGGCGATTACTGGGGTCATATCTTGGCAACTATCCAGTACCAAAACGACTTTTACCGACTCTCCATTGAGGTCGGGATGGGATGCAGCCGTGAATATGCAATGTAAACAATCGGCTATGAGTTTTTCCTCGTTATGGGCAGGTATGCAGACTCCGATCATGATTCTTCCTTCACATGCTTTATCCAGACACCTATTTCAAAATCTAAATCTTGAAGGAGGAGGATAGAGAACAAATGCGGATGTTCTTTTAGACGCTGATGAAGCGTTTCAGAATTCTGCTGACGATCATGCGCAGGGTGACGCCAATGGCACATGAGGAGATGTCCACCAGGGGAAAGAGAACTGATGCTCCGTTCATAGAAACGGGCGAGCGCCTCATCATCAAAGTAGTAAGCAATTTCCGAGACGATAATGAGATCAAAACCTTCGTGCGGTACGTCAGGCCAACTAAAAGGCAGCGGCATGGTCCTTAAATCTAGGCGTTCTTCAGGTACGTGGTCCGTACGCTTAATGCACAGTTGGACTGCTTTTTCGGAGAAATCCACTGCGCAAAGTTGGTCACAGCGATCTAGCAGTCTCATTGTCATTTCTCCATTCCCGCATCCAGGTTCGAAACCGTGGCGGTAACGCTCTCGCGGAAGGCTGGCCAATACAAGTTCACGCTTGCGCCGCTCGTACCAGTCAGAGGTCACGTTCCACGGATCTGCATCGGCTTGATACAGGTTGTTAAAGTGCGCGGGATTGATCATGTGAACACCAGTTCAAATGGGCGCATAAGCCGACGTACTGCCCAACTAGGGAGAATGGCATCCTTTCCTGTCGTTGGATCTGGTATCAACTGACTTTGAAAACATGCCAGTGCTTGCTGCTTTAAAGCGAGCTGCTCGGATGTAAGAGGCAAAACAACTGCACGGTTCCAAGGAATGCGAGGGTCAGACGGGGAGGCCCAATGCCATGCCCAGATTGGAATTTCAAAGCATTTGCTGCCAATTTTTTGGCAAAGTTCTACACAAATTTGTCCCGTTACGTCATGGTCGGGATGTCCGTCATATCGCCATGTGCAAAAGACTGCGTCGAATGGTTTCAGTATTGTCTCTAGAGCAGCCAGTAGCTCAGACCTATGCTCTACCAGTTTGCCGTCAGGAATTTTGAGCCGCAAAAACTGCGACTTAGGCGCTAAGAAACGTTGGGCTCGGGTACTCTCCTGTATGCGTTTAAGGCGTAGCTCTTCTTGTGTCCAAAGTAAAGAATTTGGGTGGCTTGCCTCGCCATCAGTCACGGAAACTATGGTGCAAGGCAAACTGTTCCGTGCACTGAGTTGAATGAATCCTGCCGCACCTAGCACTTCATCGTCCGGGTGCGGAGCAACTATCACCATTCGCTGGCACTCGCTGAGCATTTGTGATGCTGCAAACTGTGGAAAGCCTTTGCCGGCCAGCCAGTGTTGCCAGCTTGCTTCTGGAGTTCCTACACCCTCAATGATCCGAGGCTTCAAAGAGTCCATGGGTCAGGCCGTGCTTTTACGATAAGGCGCCCTAAAGCTGCTTGATCCTGTTCTGCATGGCTCTGCCGAACAAATATTGGCAGATCTGCGATCAACTGCGCAAGATCTTTGTCCGTGCAAAGAGGACCCGGACCAAGCGCTCGTGGAACACGCCTCAGTACTTCATTCACGGCGTCCTCAACCGCAAGCCGGGCCCTAGTAACCTCCAACGCACATGGCTCCGTGGGCCTCAGATCAATTTGGTGAGCAGCCTCCGTCAGCAAGGCAGCTGCGCTACTTAAAGCAACATCTATCGCGCCGAGATGGACCAGCCTATATGAATCTTCTTTGGTTGCAATAGTTGTTTGATGTAAGTACGAAGCAATTCTTTTAGCAGCACCGTACCAGCAGGCAGCGACGCCGCCTCCGCCGTGAATAAATCCAGGACGGGTTAAGTAGCTCTCAGGCGATCCAACCAAGATGCCTGCAGTCTCCTCAAAAGATACTTCGGCACTTGAGCTGTCAGCCATTCCAACTGCATTCCATTTACTGCTATTGATTGCGATAGTTGACTGATTCATTGCCAACGCGACAAGGCATCGACGTCCATCTGGTAGCCAGCAACTTACCAATGCATTGTCGACAACACTGGCCCCTGAGCACCAAGGTTTAGTGCCCGTCAGTTTTACTTCAGTGCCATTACCTATCGATAGATTGCGAAAGTCACCATGTGCACACACGCGCATATTCGGTGGCTCTGCACACCATACCGCCCAAGCTTGACCTTCCCAGAGCAATGGTGCTTCCAACTCAGCTGTGATGGCCAGCGCGTCTGTGTGCCCTTCGTAAAGTTTTGCGAGGCTGAGGTTAGTGGAGCCGATCTTTGCAAGAGTTTTCCACCGCTCTAACGTTCGGCCAGAACCAGGAAAAGGAAGTTGATCTAGACCGTGCTCTATAAGTGTTCGGAATCTATTAAATTGCGACGCTTTTTCCGGATTATTCAAAATCGTTTGCAATTTATCTTTATCTATAAAGATATTAATATTTTCACTGAGGATATATTGCTGCATGGTTATTTTGAATAAATAGATAGTATAGTTTTAAACTATACAAGACAATACTAATTTATTTAATAAGAATTTTTTGCAAGAAAAATAGCTCAAGTAATGTCAGCTTCAGCTGACAAGGATTTTATTAAATTTTCTCGATTTGATACTAATTGCTTTCCCGATATCAACGCATTTAGAAATTCAGATGACCACCAATGTACATTCTTCTCCACAATTACTTGTAGTAAAGACTGATGTCGTTCAATACGTTCTCGTTTAGACATTTTTAGGGCTAGCTGAATCGCATTTGCCGTTGATTTAATATCATAAGGGTTGATAAGCAATGCTTCCTTCATTTGCTCTGCGGCACCTGCAAATTGCGACAAAATAAGCACCCCAGGGTCTTCCTTATTTTGCGCGGCAACATATTCTTTAGCAACAAGATTCATCCCATCCCTTAAGGGGGTAACCATCCCAACAGACGCGGCTCGATAAAATCCAGCTAGTTTCTCTCGAGAAAGAGTTTGGTGAAGATATCTAATTGGCACCCAGTCCAGCTCACCAAAATCGCCATTGATTGCTCCACATAACGACTCGAATTCCTCTCGCACATTAATATAGGCAAGATTTGTCTCACGTGTTGGTGACCCCACCTGTATTAACGTTGCAGATTTGCGATTCTCTGGGTAAATACGAAATAATTCTTTTAGAGCTTGTACACGATGGATCAAACCTTTGGAATAATCCAGACGGTCGACTCCGATAATTAGGCGTCGTTGTGAATATTCTTGCTTTATTTCTTGGCATGCATCAGTAGCTGCATTTTGCGAGGAAAATTCAATAAAATTTTCAGTATCGATTCCTATTGGAAAATCTTTATAGTTCAGTTCTATTGAATAGCATTCATTGGATGCTTTATTAGAAAAATAAGTGGTTTTCCGTTTTTCAAGATAGCTTCTGAAATGATCTACGTCTTGGATTGTTTGAAAGCCAATAAGGTTATATGCAGCTAGAGCATCCATTAATGCTCGATGCTGTGGAATAGTTTCCAAAATAATTGGGGGAGGCAGCGGAGTATGTAAGAAAAAGCCAATTCTTTGATGGCAATTAAGTTCACGAAGCTCACTCGCTAATGGAATAAGATGATAGTCGTGTATCCATACAATATCGTCTTTTCTTAAAAACTTTTGAATGGCCAAAGCAAACATTTTGTTCACAAACTGGTAGCCTTCAAAACTAAAGTTATCAAATTTAGCTAAATCTACACGGTTGTGAAATACAGGCCAGAGGACATCATTGCTAAATCCACGGTAATAGCTGTCATGTTGTTGCTGAGTTAAATCGATTGTTATTCGAATTATTAAGTTATCTTGATTTATGTGAATTCGGTCTGAAGTTGGAGTTTCACTATCTACAATGTCACCACTCCAACCAAACCAAATACCGCCCCTTCTTTGCAGGAGCTCTTCCATCGCAATTGCGAGACCTCCTGAAGCAGGCTTGTTAGAACTAGCCACACGATTTGAAATTACTACGAGACGGTTCATTTAGTTATTATCTTTCTTTTTTAAAAAATCACTATTCAATAATAACCACTTATGAACTTCAGCCACATTATTGAATCTATGCTGCGCATTAGTTTGACCACTTCCGACCTTGATAGAGATGCCGTTGCAGCAGTGCACAGCTTCAAAACCAGTCTCGTCAGTAAGATCATCACCAATAAAAACTGGTGTTCTTCCCATAAAAGGTTTCTCTTTCATGTAATCTAGTATTGCCGCACCTTTAGAAAAACCATTCGGCATAATTTCGATAACGTATTTCCCTGAAATTAATGTAAATTCTGGTTTGTTTTTAATTGCATTTTCAAAAACATCTCTACATAATTTTTCTAATTCTGGTGCTTTTCGGAAATGCAATGCTAAAGACATTATTTTTTGTTCTAAGACGAGAGATGGAAAAGCTTCAATTAGCTTAATGCACGCTTTAAACAAAAAATCATATTTTGGATATTTGACTCCATGAATCAATCCTTTGGAGCATCTTCGTTCTATGCCGTGTACGCCTGCGGTCGCAATTTTTAATGGTTTAAGAAAATGGTCTAGCACTTCAATTTGCCTTCCGGATATGATGGCCAGGGAGCCGCTCAATTGTTCGTTAATGTCATTTAGCAGCTGGCAGAGAAATGCTGGAACTTGAATACTGCACGGCTCTTCGGCTAAATCTACCAGCGTCCCATCAAAATCTAGAAACAGAGCAGATTGAGTACTTAAGATAGGTTTTTCATACATTTGTCTTTTAATGTAGGCCGTGTCTGAAAGTGTCGGCGTCAGTAAAAGTCGTTTTGTTCTTAAAAAATTGTTAGTAGAAAGTGGAGCACTCTTACTATTTCTTTCAAATTCTATGATGCAAAGCTTGCCTCGGCAGAATTATTGATTTATTAGGTCTGTGTGAACTTGGCGGAAATTGCAGAGAATTTTTAGATTTTGTCTTACATGTGCTCAAGTTGTTTTAACAAGAAAAATAATTTTTAAGTTTCTATAATAAATAGAATTAATTTTCAGATCAACTTAGGGGCAATTTATGCGATTTATATTTCTTCCAGTAGTTTTCTTTGGAGCATTGACTTTGGCGGCCTGCAAACCCACACCCTCGGAGCCCAATCCACCAATTTCGAACCAGCCATCGTCTCCATTGGCGCCCGCAGAAAACTCACCAAATGCGTCTACTCCAATTCCGAATCCTGATGGACAGCCAGGTAAGCCTTAATTGGAAAACTAAAAAGCCCGAATCACTCGGGCTTTTTTTGAAATTATTTCTCAATGAGTCATATTAAATATCCGGACGAACTTTGGATTCTCGCTCCCAGTAACGGCCTTTCGCGCCATTAATGAAATCCGCTACGTCTTCTGGTGCAAAAAAACCTTGGTCCGGTTTGACTGCGGCCGCTCTCAAGATGATGTGGGTCCCTTTACAAGCCGCAATTGCCTTTAGATGACCAAATGCGTCGCGAAACCAATCTTGAGCGGCGGATTCTTTTGAGAGCTTTTCTCCGGAAGCAAGGGGCAAAACAGAAGCCACGGCGTCGAAGAGCGCCGAGGGGGAACCGGCCAAATGACCATCAGCTGGGAGGTGCTTCCCATCACTTAGAGTTGCGCCCTCAATTTTGGGGGCGATGATTTTGACAATTGCCTTCTCAGCTATGAGTGCTGACTGCAGCGCAGCAATCGTTTCTGCGTTTGAGTCGTCATCGACAAGAATCGCGATGCTCCTCCCTTCCAAGGTGGGTTTCATTCGACCGATGATGCTTGTTGCGGGGCTGGGTGCTAAATCAATTGGATTCACTGACGGCTTTGCGACTGCTGGCAAAGAAGTCAAACCCAAACCCTTGGCAACACGTTGAGCCAAGCCTTTGTCGATAACGAGTAAATGACTCACAACAGCTGAGCGTACATGTGGTGTTTGAACTTTTGAGAGTTCAAACACCAGTGCACTCACCATGTGAGACTGCTCAACTTCGCTTTGGCTTCGATAGAACATTCGCGCTTGGCTGTAATGATCTGCAAAGCTTTCCGGCCGAATGCGGCCTTTGCTTGCTTGCGCAGTGGGCCCCTTGAAATGCTTGAAACCTCTTTCAGCGGAAGCCAGCGGGCTGTCGGGCTGTAAGCTAGAAGGCTCATAAGCTACGCGGCCTTTCGGAACCTCCGTTTGCATATGTCCATCTCTCTGGTGGTGAGCGAATGGGCATTGAGGGGCATTAATTGGAATCTGCGTGAAGTTGGGACCTCCAAGCCTTGATAGCTGTGTATCCAAGTAGGAAAACAAGCGCCCTTGCAAAAGGGGATCGTTGGAGAAGTCAATGCCAGGTGGAACGTTGGCAGGACAAAATGCCACTTGCTCAGTTTCAGCAAAAAAGTTGTCTGGCCATCGATCTAAAACAAAGCGACCGATCTTGCGTAGCGGTATGACTTCCTCAGGAATGATTTTTGTAGGGTCAAGGTGGTCGTAGGGCAGGGCATCAGCATCTTCTTGTGTGAACAGTTGAACACTTAATTCCCAGGCTGGCGGATGCCCCGCTTCAATGGATTCAAAAAGGTCTCGACGATGGAAATCGTTATCTGCAGCTTGCAGCTTGACTGCCTCATCCCACAAGGTGGACTGAATGCCCAGCTCGGGCCGCCAGTGGAACTTCACGAAGGTGCTCTCGCCTGCAGCATTGATCAACCGAAAGCTGTGTACTCCAAAACCTTCAACCATACGCAGGCTGCGTGGGATTGTTCGGTCGCTCATCGCCCACATGATCATGTGTAAGGATTCCGGCATTAATGAGATGAAATCCCAAAAGGTGTCATGGGCTGTAGCTGCTTGGGGGAACCCTCGATCTGGCTCCATCTTTACGGCATGTACTAAGTCGGGAAACTTCATTGCATCCTGAATGAAGAACACTGGAATGTTGTTGCCCACCAAGTCCCAGTTACCTTGTTCTGTGTAGAACTTGATTGCAAACCCACGGACATCTCTTGGTGTGTCAACCGATCCAGCACCGCCAGCTACCGTCGACAGCCGCGCAAAGATAGGAGTCCGTTTGCCCGTCTCTGTGAGCACCTTCGCTGTAGTGAATTCCGCTAATGAGTCTGATAACTCAAAGTAGCCGTGAGCACCTGATCCTCGGGCATGAACTATTCGTTCAGGAATGCGTTCATGGTCAAAGTGCGTGATTTTTTCCCGAAGAATAAAGTCTTCCAAGAGAGCCGGGCCGTGGTTAAAACTGGTCAGCGAATTTTGGTTATCAGGGACCACAATGCCCTGCTGCGTGGTTAGGGCAGGGTGATTGCCTTGTGACTGCTGCTGCAGCTCACCAGCGTTGCCTAGGAAAGTATTAGCTTTTGAACTTTTTCCAGTGATTTTTGACTTGGGCATTATTTATCTCCAAAAAGTTTAATAATTTCTCTATATTGATTAATTATCTGTCTTCTGTAAGTAGTCTCATCTCCTTCAGATAGGTGGTCTTATCTACTACATTTGAAGTTCAAGAGGGGGTTTTGTCACAAAATAACCATATAAATTACAAAATTTATTAATGATATTGAATAAACCTCTTGCTAAGGTGTTGCAATTTATTTTATCTATCTGAGATTTATTTTCATGAATTTTGATTTTCAGTTTATGCTTAAGAAGCATAGATTTCGTAGCTTTAGGCCTGATTTTGTTTCTCGAAAAATAAAAAAGAATATCATTTAATAATATTCTGATTGTTTCTGACTCTCTTTAAAACTGTATTCTCGAGCAGAAGTCGGGTGTCGATATTTTTAGAGCACTCAAAGAACCCGCAATGTGCGGGTTGGTTTGGTAAATCTATGGATTAGGGGCATCCGGCTGAACTATCCGCTCTGACTCAGAATCTTCAGGGATGTTTGGCTCGTTGTCCGGATTGTCGGGTCCTTGTTCAGGATATGGCTTTCCCACAGGGTCCATTTCTTCATTCTCAGGCAGTGATGGGTTGGGACTTTGAGGATTGCGTGGGTCGTTAGGGTCCGCAGGGTTGTTGGGATTTGCCCCTGGCTTTGCGTCATCGGGGTGAAACGGCTTTAGGTCAGGGTTTTTGTCATCTTTCATTTATGTGCTCCTTAGGTTGGGTGTGTATTTAGGGTGAATCTAACCTTTATCTGAGGCTGTAGGACTTACGCTTCTTAGATTGGAGTCAAGATAATGAGGATGGCTTAGTGATAGATATTTTCATTTCATGACAGGCTATAACGCACTTTTACACATTTCCCGATGTCCAAATCTCGCAGCTATTTCTACGTCGTTAATCGAGCGTTTTCCATTTTTCTGTCTAATGAAGAGAGCGGTGTTGAGTTAATAGCGTGGTAGTTATTGGTGAACCATATATAGAGCTATATAGATTTATGTAGGTTCAAGCCCACGGACATAAGCCTGCATGCCCGACAAGCTGGCAATAGGTGTATGTGTACAGTTCGTCATGTATCACTTGTTAGTGGTTACTATTATTGCAGATGCCATAAATGAAGCATTCTGTAAATTTTGCTAATGAAAACTGTCTAAGGAGTTCCAATGCAATTCACTCAAAAACTCATCGCGGTAAGTGCAGCTGCACTAATGGCATCGTCTGCATTTGCTTTGACCCCAGAGGAGCATGGCGCAGAAAGCACGCGAATCGCCTCTGAATATAAAGCGGCAAAAGAGCAATGTAAGTCGTTGAAGGGAAATGCAAAAGATGTCTGTGAAAAAGAAGCGAGCGGACGTGAGAAAGTATCGAAAGCTGAACTAAATCACCGTTCAGACGACACGCAAGGAAATCGAAACAAGTTGGCAAAAGCTAAGGCTGATGCAGAATATGACGTTGCAAAAGAAAAGTGCGACGATCTGACCGGCAACGCTAAGGACGTGTGCAGTAAGGACGCGAAGGCCGCGCATGTGAAGGCTCTCGAATCCGCAAAGGTTGCAGAGACTCGCATGGAGTCAAATAAAAATGCAACCGACAAAAAATCCGATGTTTCAGAAGCCCGCAAAGATGCAGATCAAAAAATACGTGAAGCAGATTACAAGGCCGCTAAAGAGCGTTGCGATGCTATGTCCGGTGATGCCAAAGACGCTTGCGTAAACGATGCAAAGCGCAAATTCGGCCAGTAACCATTACTGAGTGAAAAACCTAGGGGCCTTTGGCCCTATTTTCAGCTAAAAACTTTAGTGAATAACAATAATAATTGACTAGAAAATTAAGGTTGAGCGTGCAAAACACAAACCCTAAGTAGTATTTTCTTAAACAAACAACTACGCGTTTAAATGTAATGCACTAGCACCTAGCTTTGTAAATACTATGCGCGCCGTGTGGTCTGAATTATTTTGAAGTACTATTGTTCCATCATGGTGAAGATGAAGTCGAAGACCACTTCGCTCAGGACTATCTAGATAGCAGGGGTCTTTCTCAAGATCCCGCCAACCATCCTCAGCGCAAAGACGCATCCTACGTAGTGCTAGCAAATCGCTTTCTGGAGTTCCATAGTTTAGATTTGTTGCAATCCAGATTTTTAAGACTAGATCTAGCGCCTCTTGTCTGCTAGATACACGATCTGCGACTTCAATTTCAGCTAGAAAAGCTCTTAAGCGGCATTCAAATGGTTGTTTCATAGTAGCCTTATAGGTACGCCTATTGTTAGGATTGTTAAAAAACATTAATTAAAAACAAGGTTGGCAGCAAAATATAGAAAATGAAAGAATAATTACAAAGACTTGCTTTTGAATACGAGGGAGTAAAAAAGCCCACGTTAGGCACCAGCAGCATTTACTGCCACAGTTTTTTTGCTGTACCCTCTGGACTCACTTTGCAGACGAATGCTAAAAAGTTTTCAAGAATTACTTTTCTATCGGCTTGCTTACTCAGGTCTTGTGTGGTAATGGTGGCTTTGAGAGCTGTGCCAGGCGGCAGCCCTCTGCACTCATGCGGATTTAGATGAAGGAAGTCTGCTTGAACCGGCCAGACTGCTGCCGGACTCACACAGCTGTGGCTCTCAAGCCTGTGTCAGACAAGCCATCCGCGACGAATGTCTGTGGAAAGAGTTGTAAAGCATCTGAATGAAGCGAAATGCATCGGTGCGTACTTCTTGTCTAGTGGAGTAGAGGGCCTGCGGATGCGCATCGCCGTTTAAGCCTTCAGAGGAAGCCTCTGCTACAGCAGAGTCACGTACAGCAGGCGCTGGTTATCGACAGCTCCTTGACCTTGCAGTTGCAGTTGCAGTTGCAGTAACTACTGTGACCAGCAAGTGCACCAGGCACGTGAACCGCATGATGTTGATCATGTGCTTATATGTGTCACACAGGTCATTCCTCAACGTCCTTGTGTAGATGACAGGCTTAATTCAAGCCTGTTTTTTGGGATGTTTTGTACCTGGCTGACCCGCTTGAGGCCCAACCCATTCAGCGGCGCACCTCTTCGCTTTGGTTTGCTTGCTCTTAGCGTTGTGCAGCAGGAAATTTGCATCGTGTGAGCTCACTTGTAGAGACAGTCTGTGCACACAACCGAACGGCGAGGAAAACATCGGCCACACTGTGACTGTGCTGAGCGCTAGGAAACCAAGGTTTGAAGCCTAATCAATCAGCGGGTATTGAATCGTTTTAGAGTTCAGACGATAAACACTTCCGCTATGCGCAAGAAAGCAAATTGCGTTTAAAACGTCTTTAGTTGCCTTATGAAGCACTTAAACGCACTTTGCTATGATGCACTCATGAAAAAGTCATCTGATACAGCCATGCTGCCATTTGAAGCTGAAGACGCCGCAAAAATACTGGCCACTAAAGTGCGGACGGCGAGAATCGTTCGTGGCTGGACTCAGGATGAACTTGCTCAACGCTGCAATATTTCTAAGCGAACCATCTCCAGCTTGGAGGCCGGCTCGGTGAGTGTGCAACTGGGATTTGTGCTTAAGGTGCTATGGGCGGTAGACCTGATTGATGACTACATCCAGAGCATCAAGAAGGTGGGACTGAATGACCACGAATTTGCGCTTTTGGAGGCTACACAGCCAATGAGAGTGAGAGAGAAGGTCAGAAGTACATGAAGACTATTAAACCTGTTTGGCTATGGCTCCCGGGAGAGACTGAGCCTATAGCGGTGGGCGAGTATCAGCTTAGTGACTCAGGAGGGCGGCCGCTGGGTGTGTTTCGCTATGGACATGGCTATAAAGATCTACCTAAAGCCATGACGCTGGATCAGCATCAGTTAGGGCGCTTCAACAGTATTTGCAAGACGACTGATTACGAAGGGTTGCATGACATTTTTAGAGACATAAAGCCCGAGGGTTTTGGTCTCGACATGCTTTTACGTCGTCGCAGTGTCACGAGCCTAAGCAATTTGGATGCACTGGAGTTCTCTCCTGGGGATGCAGTTGGGGCTTTGGAGGTCTGCGACAACATTGCTTATAAAGTCAGCTTTGTGCCGCATTCGTCGCAAGCTATGTTTGATGCCATGGATGAGCTCGACCCAGCTCAATCAAGTGCACACGTCGTAGCCAGGGTAGAAGGAGGTATCTCCACCAGCCTTGGTGGGGAGCGTCCCAAAATGACTGTGCTGCACAAAGGACAGCAGTGGATTGCCAAGTTTTCCGGCAGACAAGATGACCCGTCGGCCACGCTGCGAGAATTTGTCAGTATGCGGCTGGCGCGCCTGTGCGGCATTAATGCAGCGGAGGTTGAGTACATCCATCGAAATCAGCGCGGTGCGGTCTTGGTGAAGCGCTTCGACCGCTTCATGCAGGAGGACGGTCAATCTCAGCGTCTACACTTTGCGAGTGCTGCAACGGTGCTGGGGGCCGCAGCGGCTCAACGAGACAATCCAAACCGGACCTATATCGGCCTTGCAATGAATGCAAGCAGGTGGAGAGTTGAGGGGCACCTAACGGAATTATGGCGGCGTATGGTTTTTAACGTCCTTATCGGCAACGGGGACGACCATCCAAGAAATCACGGGTTTTTGCGTACCCCGCAGGGTTGGAGGCTTGCTCCTGCGTATGACATCGCACCCTACGCGCCAGCTGGAGGCGTAGTGATGAGCGTGTCAGCTTTGTCCATGGGTTTGCGTAGAAATGGTGATGCAGGAGCCACAGTAGAGAATTTGCTCGTTGCAGCCAAACAGTTAGGTGTTGACTACGCTAGCGCCAATGACTACTTGGACTCCACGTTTGAAACCATCAAAGAAAAATGGGATCAACTGGTGATTGACCAAGGAAGAGATCCACTAAAACCACCTCTATTTCAGCTGCCATCGCGGGCAGCGCGGCTGAGTGAAGCAGATTTGAAGCGCATTCGATCATGAACTCCAGTTGCAAACTATGGGGAGTTTGCACAGTCTTCTATTGCCCACCTTTAGGACGGATTAAAGCTCTCTCTTCTTCAGTCCCTGATGGTGTTAGTGCATCTAAGCCACTGTCAGGAGAATCTTTAACTTGAGGTAAATCGGTTGGGTGGGAAATTAACTCTTCTATCATAAATCTGCCATAGAGTTGAGCACGTTCAGCGCCAGAAGTGCAGAGTTTTCCAGCAATAAGCCGAGCCTGACTATCGTCGATAACGCGTATAACCAGCCAGTGATAACCGTGCTCAGCTAATACACGGTGAGCCTTGATCAAATTGAGTTCTTGGCCTACGCCGGCCAAAGGGCTAGCTCGATCTAAATCAGCATCAATTTGCGCTAGCATTTCCGTATCTGTGTAACTGTGAATATCTGCCGACGCTATGCCTAGCACCTCCAGTTCATTCTTCCCTTGCTGCGCTAAGTTGCTGTTAGGAAAGGAGGCTACTATATGACCAATAGGCTTAAAAACACCAAAGGCTCTTTGCTTTTGCGGATCCATGGTCTTCTCCTTAAGGCGGTAAATTTAATTAGTCGAAGAGTTCGCCAAATAATGTTACATGCATATATCGCACATGACTGTTTTTCCAAGAAAATCTAGTAAGAATTTAATTCTAAAGAATTTGCTATACAGCTGTGTAATAAATATAACTAATTCGAGTCATAAATAAATGGCGAAAAAATTACATTCTTGAAAAGAAAAAAGCCACTGATGAGTGGCTTTTTTACGAAAGGCAGATATCACTTAATCTCAAATTGAGCACGATCTTTGTCTTTGATCCACAGCGGAGGCTTTCCACGCCCAGTCCATGTTTGACCAGTGACTGGGTCACGGTACTTAGGCTCAACGACTGAGCGCGATGTTGTTTTTTGCTTCTTCGCTGGGAAAACATCATCAGGCGAAAGACCGTACTCTGAAACCAGAGTCTGAATCTTGCTCAATGCATCTGCAATTTCAGATGCACGTGCTTCCGCAATTTTTTGCTCCAGCTGCGTGCGTTGTGCCAAGAGGTCTTTATAAGATACCGATGATGTCATATGAACTTTGCTTAAATTGAAAGTGGAATTCACATCATACATATATAAAAAATTAATTTCAATCAGCCAACGAAGTCTTGCTGCAATTGTCATTTTTGCTAAAATATTTATACTTATGCTCGCATGAGCTAATTGTGGTGACTGAACCCTTGTAAGTCACACGCCGCAAGGCTAGGGTACTTTTCTAACCCCAACGGGACCAACTGCGTCCCAATTGGGTGTCGTTGCCCGTTTTCACGTAAGCAACGACATGACAAACTTCCAAACTCGCAAGCAATCTGCATCAGGCAATTTCACACGGCCTGGTCAACTGGATGAAAAACATCTGGCTGACATGCTCAGAAAGCTCAACGATCCGGTGACAGCGCGAATCTTCCTCGGGGTGGTCTATGACTACCCCGAGCTAGAAATGCGCTTTCTTGGGTCATATCTCCAAGCGCTAGAGACAGTCAAGCGTTCTCATATCCAGTACGCCAAAGCGCGTGCTCTGGGCCTGATCTGTGCGAAGCTCTGTTTCAAGTCTGCGCAATGTGCCTATTGGTTATCTCGGTTGAGCCTCAAGCTGTTCGTGCAATTGCGCGAATGGAATAGAAGTGCTCAATTGAAGAAATCAAGAGTGACACAAGCTGCCAATGATGAAAATGTAATTTGTCTTCCTCATGCCTCCAAGGCAACAGGTACGAATAACTAATTCATCAACAACCCTTAAACCCCATCAGAACGCTATGCGATTTGATGGGGTTTTTTATTGCCATTTAAAAAGGAGATGATCTTGATCGATTCCAAACAACTTATTAAGAACTCTTACTTTAAGTCCAAGGATCACAACGATAAAGCTTCGGCATTAAAGCGTGTGAGAACAACGATTGCCAAACTGAAGATTAAGTCGTTCGATTCGCTAGAGCTTGATTTAAAAGAGCAAAAGTGCATCAGCGATGCGTTATCTCTTTTGGACAAAGCTGTAGAGGTGCATACCAAAGCTGCAAAGCTTAAGAAGGACATTGAAAAACGTAAGGCTGAGCGGTATGCTGCTGCACTTGATCTTGTGATGAAAAGTGACTTTGCGAAGCTTGATTCTATTGAAGATAAGGTGCCACTAATATTTTATGAGGAACCATACATGCTCAGTAATATTGAAAAAGCTTGGGACGTGCATTACGTTTTGAGAAATACTTTCAAAGACTGTTTGAATAGCATTTCTTACTCTCTAGCACACCAGCCAGGTGACATGCATGAAGCATTGGGTAAGACTTGGGCTAAATTCCAAGAAAATCTGCCTGAGCTTAATTTGAAAACCACGCATTTAGTAGAGCGGATGCAGAAGCTATTAGATGCAGGTTAAGTGATTAACTTGCCTGTCAACTTGGTTTGCAGCCTTAAAAAAGCTGTGATAGTCTTTAAACCGTTAACTGCCTGATGGCAAAACAATGCGCCTGAGCTCTTGAAAGGCGCGCATTTGAACCCCCAAGGTTCTATGCAGAGCACTTTGAAACCCGGATGGGGATACAGCACTCCCCATCCAGACCTCACGGTTAGGCTTGGGTATGCGTGTACTCCTTTCCACTTTTGGAAACTTTGGAGATCAACATGACAGCACAAGCAGCACACAGTGAGTTTTTCAACCTGCACACCAACGGTATCGGTTATCTCAACCGCATTCGCTGGGTAGAAACCAAAGGACGTGGCCGTCGCTCAGATCCGTTCCTCGCGTGCAGCATTAGTGCCTTGCGCGGGTCATCTGACGATGTCCAGTACACGCTCTTTGATTTGCGCGTCAGTGGCAAAGATGCCATTGAACTGGTTGAAAGCCTGCAAAACGAAGTGAACGAACGCCGCAAGGTTTTGGTTTCGTTTCGGATTGCAGATATTTACCCTCACACCTACGAACGTCAAGTTCAAGATAGTCAGCGACGCCCCACAGGGCAGATGGAGCAGGCAGCCTTGATCAAAGGCCGTTTGATTCTGATTAACTCTGTGAAAGTTGATGGAGAGCTTGTTTACACGCGCCCCGAAGACACATCCGAAACCGATGCTGAACCTCAGCATGAACATGAGGTCGGTAGCTTTGAAGACCCACAAGTCAACAATGCTCTAGCAGCTCAGCAGGATCAAGGTTATTCACCGCGCCCACCAGCGCAGCGCCGACCACAGACTCCTGCAGGCTACGGCCCACGTAGCAACCATCAGTCAGCTCGCCCGCAAATGGCGCACCACTGATCAAAAAAGCCACCGTTCTGCATTGCAGTCCGGTGGCTTTTTTACTTTCTAAGAATTGATGATCCCAGTTCATGGGCTGGTCATGATGAAGAATTCCAGATCTCTAGTTCTGCTTTCGACCCTAAGCGGAATTACATTGAGACTGGTGGTGTTGCATCCAATTGGTGAATGCATACAAATTTTCAATAAAAACCGTACTTGACCCGCTTGGCGTTTGTGCGTGCCTCAGGAAGAAACTGATTTGTTCGGCCATTTCGGGATGGTGCACGGAGAAGTTCCTTACATAATCTTCCAAGGTTCTAGGCCAAAAATTGTCTGTAGCTGCGCGTAGAACATTCGTTGCTCTAACCAGCTTTCTAGCGGCCTCTTTCTGCAATCTCTGCATTTCAGCATGAGTGTTTGCATTAGCTATGCGCTTTCCATAGTCGCTGAGAGCTTGTAAGTAGTCACCATTGACTGCTTCAGCAATGGCTTTCGAAGGTAAAAAATCTGGGAATTGCAACCCCGCGTCTGCACCGTAAATGCATCGACACTCGTACTTGAGCCAGTAACCCCAACTGTTTATGTTGGCAGGATTGAGTACGTCCTGACGTATACCAATATCGAAATCGACCTTACTGACTTCAGGATGCCGCGCTTCTAAATCAATGCGGGAACACTCAAGAGAGTGACTTTCTTGAGCACTTAGCGGTCTAGTCAGAATCAGGGTCAAGTCCAAGTCTGACTGACCCAGTTGAGCGCTTGCGCGGGAAACACTTCCGTATAGATACAGACTGTCCAGGAGTGTTCCTAGCTCGGTGCGCAGGCTGAACCGCGCGTCATCGACCAGTGGCACAAACTCTACTTGTAGCGGCTTTAGAGGTGGAACTTCGATGAATTTAGGCGTGAAGTCGTTACAACTATTCATGGCGCTGAGAGTAACGCAGTCGCCAAACAAACAAGAGGCATTTTGATCGACTCGAACGACCGCTTCTGGCCGTGAGATGCCCTTCAGTGAGCGAGATAGTCTCGCACAGCGTTTTAGTGTCGATACTCACAAACATGACTTGGAATGCGATATGCTTACAACTTTCCAGTGTTTGCCGGTATCACTCAAACCGGAGACGCCAGCTTGCTGGCGCGGCACGTGAGCCTCTGAAACGAGCACGCCTTCGGGCTGAGGCACTTTTGATCGGGACACACTCCCTCGTTGACGCACACCTTTGACAGTGTGCCGATCCTATTTTCTGTTGTGGTTGGAAGCCCTTCAGTCAGTTAAACCGTACACCCCATGTGCTTGCGCTTGGGGTGTTTTCTTTTACCCTGCCAGGATGCAAATCCCGGTAGGGCACAGCTCCTGGCGCAATCCACGGAGCGCAAATGATCAAACTCACCGGTATCACTCTGCGAGTGAAGACCATCCAGCAAGGACGTTACGGAAACTTCTGCGTAGCGGATCTGAGTACGGATATTGGTGAATTCAAAGTCAAAGACCCGCTGCTCGACCAGTTTCGGGATGGCGTGTACACCGGCACTGTCTGGATCAACGAAATTCGTCTGGCCCAGTACATGGCTTGGGGTAAAGCAGTCACGGAGATCCGTGCTGTCTTGCATGACTTAAATCTTGATGGTGTCAGTGAACTACAACCCGACGATGGGCCTTCTGAACCAGACCCAGCTGAAGAAGTGCCACCACCGGCACCAATGGCCAGCAAGCCTGTTCAAGCACCACCCCCATCCAACGCTTTTGCGCATGGTATTGAGGCGGTCAAAGAGCGGCTCAAGGGGATTGGCAAGAAGACGAGCCAACCGGCACGAGTGGCTGAAACAGCTCAATCAAACGATGCGCAGCTTGCGCAGTTGTTTGGTGAGATGTGGCAGCTCATATGCGATAAGCAACCCGTCAAATTTGACCCAACGGTAGATCGGTTGAAACTGCGTCAGCAAAGTGCAGCCATGCGAGAGCTAGGCTACGAATTCAAACCAACTGATCAAACTTGGTATCCAGTTTGACCATTGACAGCCCAATAGTGGGCTGTTGCAGGCGAAAAGGAGAGGGCGTCTGCAACAGCCTACTGTCCGCATTGTGCAAATGCTTGGGCAGTCTAGAACCAGGGTGGCTGCGACCCTATGCGCAGCGGCTTTGCGATTCGGACATCTTCAGTGAAAGCCAAGCTGAACATGATCCACGCGCCTTTCCTTGACCACCTGAGCCCCTTGTGGTGGTCGGCCTGCAGTTCACTGCAGCCTGGGGCACGATTAAATTGAGACGGAAGCCGATGGCTTCCCACAGCAGCTGCTCAAGCGGCTTTTGTGGGAAACCATCTGACCATTTATGAATGGTTTCAAGCACTTTGAGCCCTGCAAATGTGCAAAAGCGGTGTACGCCGCTTTGGGCAGCACCTTAAATCCATCCACTGTGGGCGTCATCTGCCCGCTGGGACGATGTGCCCGCTTCTTTTTGGGAGGAGTAGACTATGGGCATGTCCATACAACTCAACGTCTTTGAAGCACTGACTGCAGCTGGAGTTCCTCCAGATAAAGCCCGTGATGTCGAGCGTCAATTGGAAATTGCAATCCAGGCAGGTCAGAGCGAAATTCGTGCTGAATGGCGCGAACAGCTCATGACCAAGACGGATGCTGCTGCAATGGAAACGCGCTTGAACGTGCGCTTCAATGACCAGCTTCGCTGGATCATCACCACGCAGGTTGCAATGACCGGCCTCGTTATCGCGGCCGTCAAGCTCTTCTAACTCTCAAAGCAACTGACTGAGCGTTTTTAACGCTCTGGACAAACTTGCTTTTCACCCACCAGGGGACAAACGTCCCCTTGGGCCGGTTGTCCCTATTTCTTGGAGACAACCATGTCAAACCCCATCACGCTGACTGCGCCCTCCAACTGGAGTGCGGACAAGCGCTTGCAATTGCACGCGGTATTCAACGCGTGGATCTCATCTTGTTCGGAAGAGGAATACCTGCACCTGATGTCCCTGCGCGAGCAGGTCGCACCAGGTCAAGTTTGCTCCATCGTCACACTGGTTCGTTCTTACTTTGAACGTCCGAGTCTGTCGTTGCCTGCGAGCTTGATTCAACTAATGCAAGCGCGGAATTTGCAGCCGGTTTCCGCTGGCGCGTCATCTGCCGCAGGATAGGCAACGCATCCCTTGCATCAAGTTCTTCCAGGAGGTGGACCCAGTCCACTTCCTCGGGAGTTCCTTCAATCACCTTGAAATCACGCGTCGTTTCGGTCATTCGAAAAGTGTCGCATGTTTTTCCACACCACCACCCTGATGGGCTCGTCCCATCAGGGGTGCGCCTGTCTTTCTTTTTGTTTTCTAGGAGAAATGATATGTCGCACGCTGCAATCCCAACCGTTGATCTTCCCAACCATGGTGTGGTGTACGGTCGTTTGGCCTTGTCCAACGGCAAGAAACTGCCACTTGAAGTGCTTCGCAGCAATGCAGGCTACTACTTGGGAACCATGACTGAAAACGGCCCCTTTACGCGTGAGTCGGAGGAGTATTTCCGCAAGGAAGAACAAGCCCGACATGCACTGGCCAATGGTCAGTGGACGCAAAAAGAGTACCTCTGAAACCCAACGATGCTTGCATCGTTTCATCCCAACCAAGCCAGCTTTCGTGTTCACACGAAGGTTGGCTTTTATTTTTGAGGAGCAGGCCATGGCCCTGATCTTTTCTCGCCTGGCTCGCAATTTTGTCAAAGCAGGCTACTTTCCCACGGACGAAGTCACGCTGGAGCGTATAGGGCACATGCTGGCACTTCCAAGTGTTGGCCATGTCCGCATGCTAGATCCTTGTTGTGGCGAGGGCACAGCGCTGGCGGATGTTCGCCAGTTGCTCAACGATGAACGCCAATCCGATTCAACGTCCACGGTCGAGGCCTTCGGCATCGAGCTGGATGCGGAGCGGGCCTGGCATGCCAAGCAGCTGTTCGACCGTGTATTGCATACCGACGTTCATGATGCGGTCGTTAAAGCACGCAGCATGGGCTTGTTGTTCCTCAACCCACCGTATGGCTACGGCGTCTCCGACAAGGCAGGGCAGCGTGAGCTGCATGCCGATGCAGAGAAAGCTGAGCGGCTAGAGCGCACTTTCTTGCGTAAAACCGTGCCGTACCTTGCCTATGGCGGTGTGCTGGTCTACATCGTGCCGCATTACGCCTTGGATGAAGAAATTCGCGCCTACCTGGTGCGCAATTTTGAGAATCTGCGCGTCTTCATGGCACTAGAGCAGCAATTTAAACAGTGCGTGATTATTGGGACACGGATCAAGCCAGTGTATGCACCCAAAGGAGCGCAGCAGTTGCTGATCGATGCGCAGGCCTCGCAAGAGGGTGCGCCGGTCTTACCTGATGTCTGGGTGCATGAGCCTTATGTCATTCCTGCAGTGCAGGGAGAGCAGGAGGTGGATTTTCATGCTGTTCGCATTGATGAGGCCCAGCTCAAGGATGAGCTGGCCAAGTATCGGCACATGACGCTTTGGGATGGACTGCAAGGTCACTTTGCGCAAACACGGGGGGCATGCCGTCCACCGCTGCGCGATCTGACACCTTGGCACCTTGCCCTGGCGCTTGCTGCTGGCCAAGTGGTCGGAAAGATCCAGTCTGATGCTGGCCGTACCTTTCTCATCAAGGGTGACACCTTCAAACGCAAAGAGCGGTAAGTGTCGGTCGATGTGGATGACAAGGGCAATGCCAGCCAAACCACTGTGATGTTGGATCGCTTTGTGCCAGTCATCAACGCTATTGAGCTAACGCCAGATCAACGCCTGGGCCAGATCGTCAAGATCGCCTGAGCTGTAGCAATTTATCAACCCACGGGGACTTCATGCCCCTGGGCAGGTTGTCTCCACTTTTTTAGGAGATGGCCATGCGACAAGAAAACACGGTCGATACCTCGACCAACATCGAGTTCGTCACTGAAATCATGGAGTTCAGCCGCTTTGGCGCACTGTCTCAGGTTTTTGTGATTGAGGCCTTGCGTCGCTATGCACTGCAAATCGTGATTTCGAGAGCCAGAACACTGGACATTCCAGGCATACCCCGTGATACGTGGTTTGCGCTTGGCGAAGAGATCGATGCCAAGCTTTTAGCGAAATACGGTGTTTATCGAACTATCAAAACTTAAATCCCCCTGGGGCGACCACGCCCTGGGGCCGTGTCACCCCAAACAACACTGAGATGACACATGGACATGCAAACACTTGAACGAGACGCTGAAACAGTAACCACAAGGGTGGATCTGAGTCCAGTTTTTAAGCTGGGGCCAACCGTAGTGCAAAACACCTTGAAAGAGGTGATTGAGCGCTTGAACATCGACATTGAGGCGCTACTTGCGCGGCATGCTGCGTGCGACTGGGGAGTGCTGCAGCCGCAATCGGCCTGGCTTCTTGCAGCCACACGCAACAGGCTCTTGTCGGTATTTAGGGTGGCAGGCCGACTCATTGCAGTGGAAACTGAATGGGATTGCACTGCGACGCGGATCTACCCCATCAACTTGGAGCAATTTTCTTAAACCTAGGAACCGACGTCAGTCGGTTTCCCATAGCCACCTGCTTGGCCAGGCTATGGGAAACCGTTTGAGCTAAACAAAAACGGCTTCAAGACGCACTGAGCCATGCAAGTGCGTCACGTCCATCAGGACGTTGGCATTTATCTAACCACCACCCATGCGGGGCACCTTCCGCAAGGGGAGTGCTCCGTGCAATTGAACCTGCATGAAAGAGAGCACTCCATGACAACAATCTTCACACGTGATAGCAATGGCCACAAAGGCACGACCGTCCAGGACATTCAAAAGCAGCGAGAGCTGCACATCACGACCTACAAGTCCTCCAACGGGCCGCTAGTGACCACGGCCACTGTCCACCACATCGAGGGCAACTTGAAACGGCACAGATTGGGGTGCGGTGGTGTGGTCGGTGACTTTAGCCAGCGCCTTGCATGCACCTTCCCTGCCCGTGTAACCGCTAAGACTGTGAGTGACCAGCACGAACAGTGCTTGCACAAGCTGCAGGAGGTTCTCACTGCGGTCGATGCGCACTATGCAGCACAGGCTAAGCGTCAAGGCTTGGCCCATGCTTGAAGCTGCACAAACAGAGCGTCTGCATCGCATCGAAGGCTTTGCTGACCTCTGGGTCGATGCTTGCCTGCGAAACGAAGAGGGCGATCTGGTGTTTCTGTCGTTCTACGGCCGCGATGCCTCTGCCATGCAGTTCATCTCCTCTTTGGAGCTGGGCAAGCAAGACGGTGGCATTACGGATTTCAACTTGGTGGATGCGTTGGGCAAACGCCAGCTCGTCTATGCAGGCGCGGTCGAAAGACTGGGCAAGCACTCGGGACGGTTGCCCAAACAAAACCTGTTTGGCCCCCTGAGTCATCTGTGGATCTACGACAAACGCCTGCAGGAGATCGACAAGGTCAATCGCATCGCGTGGGTCATCGATCAGCAGCTGGACGCTCAAGTCTTGGAACAATGTGCCTGGGCGATGGTTAAAAGCCTTTGCCCTGTGGCATTGCTGGATGACTGGCGCCAACCGTTGATGTCCTGGGGCTACGCACAGGGTGCCATCAGTGAGCTTGGCCAAGGTCGATATCCACGCATTGGCTCTGTCCGTGCTTTGCGCGTGAGCATCACGGATCACTTTCTGCGCTTTGTAAGCCAGCTGGTGCGCGAACGCGTGCTGGTTGGCTGACTTCTTCTCAACTTCATCACGCCAAGAGTCAGCTTGGCACTTTCAAACGAGCGCACTGGCTTTCGAGTCAGTGCGCTTTTTTTATGGATCAACTATGCAAACTACTGAAACTACAGCGCCCGTAAACACCATGCCTGCGATCTTTTCCGCGCAAGCTTCCCCCGAAGTGCTGGCTCCGGCATTGGATGGCCAGGACTATCTGGCGGATGTGACCAGTGAAACCATCGCATTGGGCGATTTCATTCGTGAGTTTGGCCAAGGCCTTCTTAACCAGGTGCGGATGCAGCATCCTCCGGTGTACCAACCCTCATTGGATCAGCAAACCACTGTCTGGCAGACACGCCAGCAGACCTTGGTGTCTTTAAAGCGCAAACCGTTTGAGCAGCAGGCAGAGGCAGTACAGGCCTGTGTCAAGCTCTTGGTGAATCGCGATGAGCCAGCTGCTGTGTTGAATGCGGAGATGGGCACGGGTAAAACCATGATGGCCATCTGTGCAGCAGCATTGATGCAGCAAACCCATCCGCGCACATTGATCATCTCCCCACCGCACCTTGTCTACAAGTGGCGGCGCGAGATTCTGGAGACGGTCCCGAATGCGCGGGTGTGGGTGCTCAATGGGCCAGACACCTTGCGCAAGCTCTTGAGCTTGCGTGAGCGCATTGGTCTTAAATCGGATGTGCCAGAGTTCTTTGTGCTGGGCCGCGTGCGCATGCGTATGGGCTTTCACTGGAAGCCCTCGTTCGTGTCGCGCAATCTGGTTGTAGGTGGCCAACGGTTTAAGGCAGCGTGCTGCCCTGACTGTTTGCGTCCTATGGAGTCAGCTGCAGACGATGGTGAAACATTGCCTGTGTCCGCTGAGCTGGCCCAGGTCATGCTCTCGGATCGCCGGCGTAAATGCCAGCACTGTGAATCCAGCATGTGGACGTTGATTCGCAGTGGCCGGCCCATCAATTCGATGTACGACCTTGTGCTCAACGCGCTGCAGCAATTGCCGACCATTGGCCCGACAACGGCCAAGCGCTTGCTCAAGACCTTCGGAGAAAAGACGCTGGCCGCCATGCTGGAAGACAACGTCTACGAGTTCGTCAACCTCATGGATGAAAACGGGGATCTTGTCTTCAGTGACCGCCAGGCCAAACGTATGGAGCGATCTCTGGCATCGTTTGAATTCTCTATTGGCCAGGGCGGCTACCAGCCGACCGAATTCATCAAACGCTATCTGCCCAAGGACTACTTTGGGCTGCTGGTGGTCGATGAAGGGCACGAGTACAAGAACGAAGGATCTGCACAGGGCCAGGCCATGGGTGTGCTTGCCAGCCAATGCCGCAAGGTATTGCTGCTGACGGGCACGCTCATGGGCGGCTATGCCGATGACTTGTTCCACCTTTTGTGGCGGATGAACCCCACAGTCATGATTGAGGACGGTTTCAGGCCTTCCAAGACAGGATCGATGGCGGGCGCGACCATGGCCTTCATGCGTGAGCATGGGGTGCTCAAGGACGTGTACAAGGAATCTGCAACAACCTCACACCGCACGGCCAAGGGCAAGGGCTTGACGGTCCGTACCAGCAAGGCTCCAGGCTTTGGCCCCGTGGGCATCTTGCGGTACGTGCTGCCGATCACTGTGTTTTTGAAACTGCGCGACATTGGCCAGAAGGTCCTGCCGTCCTATGAGGAGACCTTTATGGAGGTCGCCATGCAGGACGACCAGGAGCAGGCCTATCGAGCGATGTCTATGAAGTTGGTGACGATCCTCAAGCAGGCGCTGGCCATGAAGGACAGCACTTTATTGGGTGTCGTGATGAACGTGCTGCTGGCCTGGCCAGACTGCTGCTTCAGAGCGGAAACTGTTCGCCATCCACGCACCAAGGCCGTGTTGCTCATGCAACCGGCCATGTTCGAGGAAGGAGAGCTGTCGCCCAAGGAAGTAAAGCTCATTGAGCTGTGCATGCAGGAGAAGGCGCTGGGGCGCAAGGTACTTGCCTACTCCATCTATTCGGGGACCAGGGACACCACGGCACGGCTTAAAGCCTTGCTGGAGGAACGTGGTTTCAAGATAGGCGTGCTGCGGGCAACCGTCGATGCTTCAAAACGAGAAGACTGGGTGGCCGATCAGGTGGAGCGGGGCATTGACGTGCTCATCACCAATCCTGAGCTGGTCAAAACAGGTCTGGATCTGCTGGATTTCCCGACCATCGTGTTTATGCAATCTGGGTTCAACGTCTACACCGTGCAGCAAGCTGCGCGCCGCTCCTGGCGCATCGGCCAAAAGCACGATGTGCGTGTGATCTTCCTTGGCTACAAAGGCACCAGTCAAATGGACTGCCTGCGGTTGATGGGCAAGAAGATCGCGGTATCGCAATCTACCTCGGGCGATATGCCAGAGAGTGGATTGGATGTCCTCAACGATAGTGAAGGGGAAAGCATTGAAATGGCCTTGGCCAGAGAATTGCTCACTTCATAACAAAAAGCCCTGCCAAATATTGGTGGGGCTTTTTTACTGATTTTTTTAATACTTCAAACTGTCATCTTTCAAAACCACGCTGAGGAACCGGTTTATCTAGGGTTTTTTCGTGTTCCTCCCTCCCTAATGTCGCCTCTTTCTCGGCAAGCATTATCGACTTCTGAAGGTCACGCACATCTTCAAAAACCACGGCAGCCTTGATGCCGCTGTCATCAATTGAAATAGCCAGACCGCCGCAAGTACCATTTGAAATCTTCGTAAGTTCTTTTAAGTAATATGCAAAGTCTGCGTGATCGACACCAACGGATGAAGGCTGGACGTCTAGATAATTACTGCAAAAGTCATTGATTCCCATCAAATGTAAACCATCTTTATCTTTCTCGACTATTTTGATGTATGGTGTGAACCCAAGTGCAAATTTATTAGTATTTTTATATGGAGCAGGTATGCTTAAGAAGTGGCAATTAGAAGAAATTGCATTAAACCGTTTGTCTAGATTTTCTGATAATTTCTCTCTGAGTTTTTTCTTGCTTTTTTTGGTTAACTCCTCTTTGATTTCCTTTTCCTGTCTTTTGAATTCGATGATAATATTTTTTCCTCCGACTGACGTTAGCAAATCACCAATAGTACGCTCACCATCACGAGTCTGTTGGTAGAGTTCAATTCCAACCCCATTATTAATTTTCTTACTTTTATCTCGGAACATATATCCCAAGGTAAACAAAAATGTACCTATATAAATGTTTTCGTAAGGCTGCTTGATCTGTGTCGGCTTATTATTCACAAACATTTCCCTTATGTTTCTAAAATCGTTGACAAGTAAGAGGTTTTGATATATATCGAATTCTGGCTAATTGCATAGCTATAAAACGATGCTCGTTAATCATTGAGTGCGGGGTTCTGCCTAGACTTGTTCAGTCATGGCATTCAACCAAGAACCTGTGACGCAAAATGATTCTAGATTATTGATTAATCTTTACACAAAGAACGGCTTGCCCTGAGCCGTTTCCTTGGATACCGTACCCTGGCGTCGTCAAAGAGCGAAGTCCACCACCACCGCCACTATCCATGTCCCAATGGGATAAAACGCGCCATCTTCCTGGAGCAGTCCCCCCGCACATGGCATCACATTGGCCATCCGATATGGAGCCGTATGTCCCCCATTGGCACATATCGGTAATTGCACCACCAGAACCTCCACTCTTCTTCCATTTGCCTGATTGGCAAGAAAGAATGAAGCCACCAAAGCCTGGAGCGCCGAGTCCTTCTTCTGGGCACGCTGTGTCCTCAAGTACCTTGGCTCCAGTGAATTGAAGGTATTCACCTGTCTTGATGCGGCCAGAAGCTGTGACCGTTTCTGAGGCCACATCTTTAGCGTTGCGAAGGTTGTGACGCGCTCCTGAGTCATCCTGCATGTTGATGTCGCCAGTCATTGGCAAGCTGCCATCACGACGAGCGAACTCCATAAAGCCTCTGCTGTCGTAGCCGTTGGTGATCGCAATCAGGCCCGCAATGCCCGTGACATTCGCACCAATGTTGATGTTATCGACCGAGACAAACATCCCAGGGCTCTCAGGCAGCGAAATGCCAGCACGGCCTGTACCGGCCACGCCTGCTGCAATCGTTGCACGGCGCAAATCAACCTCGCTTGGGCTTTGCAGATCCACCATGGGCTCTGTGGATGCAACGAGCGCAGTCACGTTGCAGTTGGGAATGATGCATCCTGAACTGGGGACAGCCAGGTGCACATCAAATCCAATTGCACGACCGTTGTAGATAAATGCGGCCGCGTGCTGTTCACTGAGTAGATCCATTCTGAACAGATCATCAGTTGTCGGTGTCCGTACACGAGAAGCAGGTACTGTATGGCCGTTACGCTCAACTTGCTGCTGACGCTGAATCTGAGTGAAGTAGGACGTTGAGTAGGTTTTAACGGCATCGTCGATAGCAGCAAGTCGGGAACCAACCAACTTTGCCCGCTCATCTCCTCGGGCCGTGGCTTCTTGCTGTGCGTAGCGCACGAGAATGCCACCAACAATCAAGCTAACCAGGACTACGCCGATGGCAAGTCCAGGAAGAAAAAAGCCGCCTTGGCTACGGCTATTTGTTTTACCGTTGAGTTTTGTACGCACCATGGCCATGCCTCAAGAGTCGTCCGAGTTGTTCATGAAATGCTTCTTCACTTCTTCTTTCAAAGCAGAGAATTCGCCCTTTTGGATGTGAGCTGAGGCTTTGTTGTCACGGGGCAGGGCTTGGACGTCAAGCCTGCCGTTCGCAACGAACTTTTGGTGGATGGCCAGTTGCAGCCCCGTGGAGAGCAGATCGTTGGCGTTGGGCTCACCGGCGGCGTTGGCCATGGCCGCCAAACGCTGCAAGCCTTCGGGGATGCTCTTTGCATGCATGGTGGCCAGCACCAAGTGACCATCGACGGCGATGCGCACCAGCTCAGCTGCAGTGAGGTTCTCGCGGATCTCGCCGTAGCCCAGCATGCTGGAGTCCTTGGCTGGAAAGCACCGCAAGGCTGTGTGAATGGCTTTCTCATAGCCGCCCAGCTCATCCACATCCAATTGCTCACAATAGCCAGCTTTGCCGTGACTGCCTTCAAGAGGATGCTCTGGCGGATCTTCCAGCGTCAGGCCGTAACCGCCATGCAATGTCAGTCGCCCTGCAATCGTTGCTGAGAAGGTGGTGGTTTTACCGGCTCCTGTCTGTCCAAAAACCACGATCAGACCGCCTTGCTCCTTCATACTGCTTTGGAGCAGCAAGGCCTTGATCCAACGTGGTAGCCCCAAATTTTCAATATTGGGGCACTCCTTTGGCATCCTTCGCAACGCGTAGCGGTCATCGCGCATGCGTTGATTGCGCCAACGACTACCATCGCCAAGCTCAATCATTTTGCTGTGAGGATTTTTTTTAATTTCCTCTTTCAGTTGCTCAATAGTTTCTGAGTGCTCACTCGTGACAACTAATGGGCCGGGAAAAATGATCGTTGGCTTGTCTGCTTCAATCGACAAGCGAAAATCGGTAATTGTTGGCTCACTCATTTTATTTATCGGCGGAAATTGAAGGTAATAGTGTTTGTTTCCGACGAATTGCACTGATCGCCAGCGGTTGTCTGATTCAAAGCGGTGGTGACTGCTTTGATGGAAGTGCCATTAACTGTCGCGCTAATGTATTGATCACTAGCGAAACTTTCTGTGATGATGTTGCACTCGCGTGATGGAATGCCAGTGAGTGTTGCCACACCTTGGTTATTACCTGCAGCAGGTGCAAATGTGATGTCACCCCATTTTGAAATAATTCGTCCTGTGGGCACATTGCCGTTTCGTTCCAAGAAGCTATCAGTCATCCATCTTTTTTTGGCGACTTCCTCGGTAGTCAGCGTTGCGAATGAAGTCCGATGGGTATATGCCAATTGTATTTTTGGAACAGCGCTGTCCATTTCATTCGTGATCTTGCTTGCATTCATCCCGGCCACAATGCCAGGAATGAGCATGACTCCCAGCAACGACAAGAGCGCAATGAGGGCTACGCCCATGCCGATTTCTAACAGCCTGCGGCAAGTTCGCCAGCTCCAGTTGCGGCAACACCACCTAAAGCTGCGGCAAAGCCAGCCAATGACAAGCCAACTGGGCCAGTTCTCAATGTGAGCCCTGCAGTCGTCAAGCCAGCGAAGCCGAATCAACATGATGCAGGCGAGGATGCTTACCTGCTGGATGAGGACTCACCATTTCTGGCCATGGCAGAAAGCGCCCGAGCGCCCAGCAAGCCGCATCAAGGTGCCAAACCACCCACAGCCGTCAAAGCGCACGCAGCGCCTGCAGTGCAACCACATCAATATGGCGCAACTGGGCCGTCAGCTCCAGCGCAGCCCGTGCCATCGCCCGCGAAGCCACCGCAAGCAGCTAAACCTGCAGCAACTACGGCGAAGCCGCTACCAAAGGTGAGTAGGGAGTTTCGCAACTTCATGGACGAGGTGCCAGAGGTTTTGCCGCGCACTGCTGCGAGAGCTGCACCAGTTGCACCACCTGCTGCGATAGCTCAGGAACCAGTCTTGCTCCTGCAGCAATTGCCCAAACTGCCGGGCCATGAGGATGACAAGCCTCCAGCTGAGCCCAGCGAGTTGGCAGTGGACTTCATGCGCTGGCTCCAGCAAGGGCTGGTCAGCCGCGAACTTAAATACAACGAGACCGGGGCCGCTGTTCACTTCGTGCCAGAGGGTATGGCCTTGGTGTCACCGCGGATCTTTAAGGACTATGCAACTGAGGCCAGTGATGACGCGGATCTGCGTGATCTGAGCACCAAGGTACAGCGTGAGCTGATCAAGTGCGGCTGGCACTTGCCGGGGCCGAATCGTACCAACATCGTCAGGTACGCGATCCATGGCCGTGGCAACGTGGAGGTCGGCAATCTCTCCTGTGTGGTCCTGGTCGAACCTGGACGCTGGGTGCAGCCCGTGCCACCCAGCAATCCAGCTTTGGTTAAAAAGTAAGTAATTGAGATTGTTTGTCTTTTCGAAAATTTAAGAACGCTCCAATGAACAAAACATTTGATGCAGCAGCGTGGGACGCACGTTGTGAAGAAATGGCAGCAGAAGCTAATCGTGGATGCGGCCTAGTTTATGAACTCTTTGAGAGCAACTTCAGCGCGAAGGTGAATGCTGCTTTGAATTCTGTCTTGTCCACTCACCATTCCCAAGCATTAGAAATTGCGCGGCGATTTGGGTACGCGAGTCCCGATGAGCTTGCCAAGAGCGCTGAGTCGCTCACCGCTGACGGCTGTTGTTCGCATGGGCTTGAACCATACAACTGCCCAGTTGGATGCGGAGACGTAGAGAAATGAATTTGTCTCCATATCAGGAAGACCCAAACCACCACCCAGCGAGGACTCAATGACAGCAGACATGCGTAATGCGATTTATCACAAAATGGACTTCGGCCAGCTCGCACTGCAAAAGCTGGGACAGACAGACCCAAATTTCAGGTTGTACCTGGCTGGAATCAAACCTGAGCCGCCTAAAGAATGGACGCACATGGAGGTTGTGGGTGCCGTTAGCTGGCTGCATACAGAGCCAGTAAGAATGCTGGATCACAAATCAATGAGTCCAAGTAAACAAGAGGCGCGCCAGCGTAAAAGATGGAGCAAACGTCCGTGGCGATTCAAACTGAATCACCGTATGAACGTGCTTGCCGCGTGGGTGCAAGGATGGATCAGCACAAAGTCACTGGCTAGTGGTTTGCGGTATCCGCATGCCATCGTCGCTTTGCCGGTAGTCGGTGAATCGGGCATGTTGTTGGTGTGTCCAGACGCCATAGAAGTCATGTTTGGAGGTGATTGACAGTTGACAGTTCTAGGCATTGCACATAGAGTGCAAACCGTGCGTCAACGAGGTCACAGAAGAATTTATTTGTTGCACAGCGTAAAAAAAGTATCAAAAACAAGGCCTTAGCGGCCAATTTTTTGAGCTTTTGAAAAAGATACAATGGGGTATTACGTATACATTCAGCAACATTGCAGGATGGTTTGAGCGTAAGTACAAGCTGCAGGGCGGCTTTTCGCAAGCGAAAACCGGGCTCTGGCCTTCGGTTGAGCCAATGCCCATCTAGTCCCTTGTAACGCTTCAGGGACATGCACCCATGCTCAGGGAGCATCATTGTGCGTGCGGGGCGTTGCACCCGTGCTCGGGGCTCATCATTCGCCGCAGTCGCCACTACCCCGGCCGTGCGCGCTTCGCTTGCGCTCGGCCGGGGCATTGTCTCGGGGCGGCTCGGGGCTGTGCATTGTGCGCGGGGGGCAACGCACACATGCTCAGGGCTGCTCATTGCGCGTGGGGGGCGAGTCATTACGCTTTCATGTCGCCCAGCTCGCCACCGTCTCAATCAGTCAAGCTGACTAACGATCCCTGCCGCAGGGCGTCGCCCCTCGGCCTTGCGGCCTCACCCAGCTACAGGGTATAACCAGCGGCCATGAACGCTGAAATAGTTTTTTGGATGATTGTTGCTGCTGGAGCCGTGCTGATTGGGTGGATCACATGGCCAACAAAGAGCGCGAATGTAGTGCCATTCAAAAAGCCCAAAGGCAAAAACAATAAGTCAGAGCGGAACCACCTGGACGCCACTTACAACCCGAAGCAGTTCAGACGGCCCAGGCGCTAAAGCGCAAAACATTGTTTAGCAAGCGGGTGAGCAAAGGCACTGCATGAACAAGTAAAACGCCCTCCGTCAATCGACATTCAGTGGCGTGAGGTGCCGGTTAAAACGCGCCAGTTAAACCGGGTACTTGATATACAAAGGTTGACATCAGGGGGCAAGCCCCCCGATACCCCCTCAGTTAACTTACAAACTGCCAGCTAGAGAAAGTTGTGCCGTTCGCGCTGCACGCGTCACGGCTTGTTGCGCGTCGTGATTTTGTACCGCGACCGCACGTTTGATTTCTGAACTGTTTTGGGTGCCCTGATCGACCGGGGCAGAGGTCTTACTTTGTGCTTGCTGTACAGGTACTGGCGCACTGTACGCATCAAAGCGCGGGTTATTAATCGCAGTAAGGCATTCATCATGGTTCAGCCCTGCATTGGTTCCTTGCTGCGTGAAGCACTTGCACTCACCCTTGAAGCAGACGCCGCCAGCTACAACCGGGAACGCTTGCACCTTGCGGACGTCATCGAATGCGGGGGCAGTCTCAGGCATGTTGGATACGCGGGGTATCCAATCGACGCGGTCGTCGATTTTTTGACCTGGTGAAGATGAAAGAGGAGGGGCTAGGCCGACAGAGGCAGCAAGGCTAGAAGCAATTGCAGGGGCTTGCTGTGTGATAGCAGGTTTATCGGACTGCGTGGCTTCAGGTGATTTAAAGCTGCCGTACAGGCTCCAGAGTACGTAAAGCAGGGCAAGGATTGCAGCGCCGACGAAGTAGAGCAGTAAAGGCCTGTTGCGAACAGGCTTGATGTGCATGGATGCACTTTTGTATTTGTCAAAAACGTGCTTTGGCAGGGTGTAGCGGCGTTTGTTTTCGCAGCGCTTCCAACTGTTGTTGGTATCGCATTCTGGGAATTCGTAAAGCCATCTGCCCATCCAGCCTGTGTCTCGAATGTGCAGATGACGCCCGACCAGTGCTCGGACGTTGGAGTCAATGAGCTTGACGTTTTGGGTAATCAGGATGAAGTCAATGCCGCGGTGGCGGTGGGTTTCCAAGGCAGAGATGCAATCGGGAACCTTGGCACCGGGGCCACGAGGGCGCCATTTCCGCTGTATCTCATCACAGATGATGAGCGCACCGTCAGGCACCTCGGTGTGCCATTCCATAACGTCGAGCTCGTAATGCTCTAGGAGCAGGCCGTTGAGGTTGTCAACGTAGAGAGGGCGGTCAGCGTATTCACGCAGGAGCAAGTCAACCGCTAAAGCGGTTTTGCCCGCACCGGGGGTTCCAGTGATTACCGTGATCATTTAGCCCCCAATGAAAGCAATGCGTTTTGCGAAACGGATGGATGCAGCAGCGACCATGGCACCGAGAACGATCCCAATGGACTTAGGAACTTCTGCGATCGCCAGAAACTGCAATACCTCAGCAGGCATTGAGTTGTAAGCCATGCGAATTTCATTGATTGCGTTATTCAACGCGTAGAGGATGGCTCCATAAGTCACGATACCGAAGCCAAGTGCCACCACCGCACGGATGATGGCGTACATCATGATGTACTTGAGAATTGCACCCATCAGTCACTCCTTGACGAATAGAGAATCCATGCTGCGTAGAGCCATGCGAGTGCAAGTAGTAGGTTACTGATTGCAGAGAGCTGGTCGCAGAAGGGTTGCCAAGAAATCTGGCGACCGCCTAAGGCGTTGCCAATGTTTGGAAATGCAGGGCAGGACTTGGCACCTTGGAAACCGGGGATGGGATTGAAGTCGAGATCAATTGCTTTTTCAGGCAACTTGGTGTCGTCGTCTTCGTGCTTTAACTCTTGGCAGGCAATTACCGTGGGGTACTTCTCGCAGAAGTCGGTTTTGTCAGGGTCTTTGGGTTCATTGCCAGATGGCCCACCGCCTGAGTCAGGCAGTGGCTGGGGGTCACGCACTGGAGGCGCGTTGGGGTCAGTGACAGGACGATTTACTGGAGTAGTCCCGACTTGCCAAGGGCTGCCGGGGGCAGGCGCAGGTTTGACCTCAACACCAGGTTGCACTTGGGGCGGGTTTGATGGAGATGCAGGAGAACTGGGGTCGTAGTTGGGATTCGTTACAGGGTCGCCCGTTGGAATGAATACTGGCTGTATGTTGGGTTGCTCTACAGGCAAAGGCACAGGGATGTGCTTTGGCGCATCAGCAGGCATGGGGTGCTTGATGATCTCTTCAACAGCTTGCTCAGGGGTGACGGTCTTTGGCTGGGGAGTTTGAGTGCAACCAGCAGGAGAACGGTACCAACCGGAAGGGCAAGAATCAACTGTTCTGGCAACTCGAAAATCAAAATTCCAAGGATCGCCTTTTTCCCTAAAACCGTACCTAGTGTTGAAGACGCCAGTTACTACGCAAGTATCACCATTGGAAAGAACAGCAGAGAGAACAGTTACTTGAGAAATAACATTGTTATTCGCTACAAAGTCAGCACAGGCCTCAGAAGCGGTACTAAAAGGAGCATTTGTATAAGCGGTGGAATATAGGTAACCGCTAGACGGGGAAGAGTCCGGATCAGGGGTCGTCCAAAGGCCAGAGGTGGCGTCGTAGACGAGACCCGCGAGACCGAGCCAGCCAGCGATAGCTGCAGCACCCCTAAGGTAGGGGTTCATCATGATTGCAGCAGCAGCCACACGGGGGGCGTTTGCCGCGAATCGCATAGTTGCAGGCATAGAAACCGTACGACCGCCAACATTCAAGGATGCATTGGTAGAGACAGAACTACTAAGAAACGTAGCGCCGTTAGCAGCCTTGGTGCCCGTAAACGATCCACCAATACCGCCTCCAGATGACCAGCCAGCCGGGGGCACTGCCTGAGCGTAACCAGCGAATGCAGAGCCAGCAGAAAGGGCTAATGCAGCAATCAGCCCTTTGAAATGATGATCCATAGAGCACCCAGCCATGCGATAGAGAGGTAAATTGCGCCTTCAGTCATTGGTAACGCCTTGCGAACCAGCACTCCACAGAATCATGATTCCGTAGATGCTTAAAAGACCAAGAGTGATAGCTGCAAGAATCGGTGCGACATCTGCCATGGTGAGTAGCTGGCATGGCTGCGGCTCCTGAGGAACCTCAAGCACCGTAGCGATGCCCCCTGCAAGGGGTTGCAGGGAGTAGGTCACCGAGACTTCAGAGACACCCGTGACATGCACAAGATGTGCTTGGCCCGCGTGCTCCAAAACCTTCCCAGATTCGGCGGAAGCTTTCGCACTCAGAGCTTGCGCTTTCGTGTTGAAACACGTTCCGCCGACCTGGTACATGGCAGCGCCTTACTTAGAACGCCAGAGCAGCTTGATGCAGAAGATTGCAAACAAGCCGAGCACTACCGCAGCGGCGATCAATTCGCCTTGAGAAAAGCCGTCCTCAACTTTTTTGACGATGGCAGCACCATGGTCAGTAGCCTGCGCCATAGCAGCAGTGGACAGAACCAGAGCACCAGCAGCAGCGCCCACCTTGTTGCCGTACTTGCGTACAGCGCCGATAGTTGTATTCAACATAGAACTTCTTTCACGCCTCAGGTTTGAACCCACACGCCTAGAGGCATCAGCGCATGGGATGGGGTTAGCGCCCGCTTGAGAACACGGAATTACCTTGTTAGTGGGCATGACGGCCGAGTGTTTGGCGCAGACGATGCTTGCGCAGTTCACGACCCGCAGTACGCGCACGTATGAGCAACACACGCCGCTGAAACTGCAGATCCGCGATGGTTTCCAGCTCAGACTTTTCGGGGCCGAAAAGCTTGGACGAACCCCAGCCAAAGAGGCGGTAGAGAAGGTCAAAAAAACCACCAAGGTTCGCACCCGCAAAGGCACCCATGAACGATGCCAAAAGCAGTAGCTCAGTGAAGTGCACGAGCTGATCAGGGGTCAGGGATTCGATGATCATGGGTACCTCCCAATAGCAGGGACAGGGACAAAGTCGCCGGTAAAAATTGCATAAGCAGCAATGACCGCCATGAGAATTCCGAGAGGTAAAGGCATGGCTAAATCTCCGAGAGGTCTACGACCTGGGCTTTGTGAAATGGATCCACGTGGTCGGCGATCATTTCTGCGGCGGTTTCAGCGTCAGGAATAGCGCATGCGTCTTTAAGCAACATGACCCAGCGCGGCTGGCCGTCGTCAGGGTCAGGAGCCAAAAAGGCACCTGTAAATACCGACTGGATCACGTAGGCCATGGGTTAGCCCTTCGCCTGCGGACGAATGTCTACGAGGGTCAGCTTGGAGCTGTTCTCGGCACCTGCGACCATGTCGAAAGTGGCTTCCACCTGAATGCCACCTACAGGCCATTTGTCCTTCATGTTTTTCCACTTTGCGAACTCGGTCGAGGTTCCGAGCTTGAAAGGGCGGGTCACTTGGCCGATGGTTTCCCCGGTCGATTTCTCGCCCAGGTCAACTGCCAGATGGAAAGTGGTGGAGTCAAACGCACGAGCTGCACCGCTCGCGGTTTCGAATTCACCTTTGGAAGACTGGATACCGATCAGAACGGCAGGAGCTGTAAAACGCATGTGATTTCCTTGATGGGCTTAGGCAGTCAGCATTCCGGCTTGCCCTTTGCCGGTGACAGAATGGAAGCAATTGGCAAACGTGGCCCCAACTTCGTCGTGGTCAAATTTGCGCAAGCGAGTAGGGAGTTTTTTGCCTTCGTCAAAAAGCTCATCCAACACCCTCATGGGAAGGTGTTTCAAAACCAGAAGGGCAATGGGAGCGGCTGTTTCCATGAACCAGCGCACAGAGCGGGAAACCTCAGCATCAATGGATTGCTGCTGTAGGCGTTCCGTGCATTTGATGGGCTGGGCTTGGTACTGCGCACCATGCTCAGCCAAGATGCAGGCATGCCAGTCAGAAGCACCAGCGAAGAAGTCCTGCGGACGGCGGAGGAGGTCAGAGGGCAAGACCCGTTTTTGGTTGCCGTAGCGGAGTTCCACACGCCACCAGTTCGAATCGTCTTCGCAGCCAAAAAGCTGCTTGCCTTTTTCGTAAGCGTTGGTGAGCTTGCCGCTTTCGCGTGTGCCGATGTAGAAAGACGAGCCCTTGCTTTTGGCGTTCAAATCTTCGTTTGCGCGACCAGCAGGGCGACGGCCATGGCAGTCCATTGCGCCGCTCAGAAAGTCAGATTTAACGCGGTCAAATCCACCCTTCAGACCATCGAAAAAGTCCAAGGCCAAGTCAGCACGGGTAATGAGTCCCCCGTGTTCGTCAATAAAGTCGGCCATTAGTTCGCGCCAGCCGTGCTGGGCGAAGGTGCAACCCATGCCCTCAAGGTTCAGATGAACTGTTTTGTCTTGGCTTTTTCTATATTTGCCATTGGCGGCAGAGAGGAAACCAACCCAGCCGATGGGATAGCCTTTACGGGAGAGGGAATAGCGATATTTGTAGAAGTCTTTACCGGGAAGCAATTGCGAATCAATGGCGAAATCTTGGCCAAGGGTTTGGGCGACCTGTTTTCCCAGCTCGTAGGCACGATCTGCAGCAAACAGTTCATCCTGTGTGAGTTCGTTGAGGTGGGGGTGCACGACCTTTTCAAGGTCTGAGCGCTGGCCAGAGCCGAAGTAGAGATCAGTTGGGTCTTGGATATGCTTGGGGAAAAGCACATCGACCGAGGGAGCTGGGCATTTGCGGAGCTGGAAAGTTACGCGGAGCCAATCAACGTGGACGAATGAGCCTCGCACTGCGCGCTCAGCCATCAGTCGCACTTTGATTTCGCGGCCTTCTAAGACCAAGGTTGATTGCTTGGTCATGGTTTGTCCCAGAAATAGAAAGGCTCTGTAGTCAGAAGATACGAAGCTTCAAGTCGTAAGGAGGCTTCTAGAGAAAGTGAATGAGCGTGTTTTTTGCCATATCTGCGTACACATACTTGCTGCATGACACGCAGCTTTTGCAAATGCATGGCCTGAAAAGACATGACAGGGGCGAGAGTGAGAAAGTGCCCTGTAGAAGTTGTCCCCGTGTTACCAACGGGGACAGCTAACGAGGTGGGTGCTGTTTTTACGTCGTCACCAAAATTGATAGCAGAAGAAGAGACTTCACCTAATGCATCAGAAACGCAAAAATCACACAAACGCGGGTAATTCGGCGTAGAAGCACCGCAGCTCAGACAAGCGGCCTTGTCTTGTGCTTTAGTTTCTGGTGTGGTGGAGAATTGCGTCATTGCAGGTGTTTGGAAATGGCTTACAACGCCTGCAAATGTAAAGAATAAGGCTTACCAAATGACGTTAGTAGAACTACTTATTGCAAAAGCTGCGGAGAAGCAGGGTTCACAAGCAGCTCTAGCTCGTGAGCTTGGTGTTCACCGAGCTCAGATTACGAACTGGAAAAATGGAAACGATAAATGCCAGCCAGCAGATTTAGCCGCAATCGCTTATCTGGCGGGATATAGTGCTCTGAATGTGCTAGCAGCAGCAACGCTGAAAGAGCATGAAGGAACACAGAAAGGTTCTGTGTTGAATGAAGCATTGGGAAAAGAGATTCAGGGCCTGCAATGCTTAAACGCAAGTGGTTCGACCCCCCTGAAATCAGCTAATGGCCAAGAGATACAATGTATATTATGTTAAGTGGTTAGCGTAGTGCATTTATGAGCAAATTCGCAGCCTATCTAGCTAGCCCAGCATTGTGCTTCGCATGGTCGAAACGGCTTTGACCGCGGTAGCCAAGCCTGAGCATTTTGCAAGCGCTTGGACCCGTGCATATCCTGCACCTTTACCCATGCAGGGAAACATCGAGCTCAACGACGATCCATGCGAGAGTCATTCACGGTACTGGGCCTCAAAGGCTGTTCTAGCCCTGATGTGCATGTCTGCACAGTCGCCCCGCGATGGATCAACTCTGCAGGTGTAGCTGGGTTGAAAGAAATTTGACCAAGCCTGCTCTTTTTTTCTTGCTGCTAACATCTGCTGCTGGCGCTGATGTTCTCTTTCCTCTTGTTGCCTGTGCTGTCTTTGTTTTTGTTCTTTTTCTTGCTGCAAACGCTGTTGCTGCGCCAGTTTTTGCTTTTCTTCCAGTGCTTTGAACTCTTTCATCACTTGCCGCGAAGCTTGCTCAGCGCGCCAAACCAGTACGCCCTCGTATGTAAAAACTGCGGCCATGCTTCCAATAAACACGCCCAGCGCAATTTTCAGCACATCGCCAATAAAGCCCCATTCACTTTGAACTTCTTTACGCCTGTACATGCCCTCTCCTTTTTTAGTCATCATAGGAGATCGCCAAACAGCAGCAGTTTCACGCAATGCACATGCCAGGAGCTGGCTGCCATGATCTGGCATTGGCACTTATATGCCACAAGTCTGGCCTGGGCATGCTTCAACACACCTTCAGCGCATGCTGGGTCGATTGCTTTCAGAAGATGGTAGCTTGCGCCTTAACCTTGTCGGCTGGGGCAAAAGACTTACGGCATCACCATTGACAGCAGGCGCTGAATATCCGTCTTGCATGCTTCATATGCGCGCTTGTCGATGTTGGTATAGAGATCAACCAGCTCCTGCCCGAAGTCTGTGAGGATGGAGCCGCCTCCGTTGGCACCGCCCTTGGCCGTGGAAATGACAGGCGCTTTCAGCGTTCTGTTCATTTCATCAATCAGCAGCCATGCCCGGCGGTAAGACATTCCCTGCAACTTGGCTGCTGCGCTGATTGAGCGGCATTCGTCCACTGCCAGCAGCAGTGCGATTTTCCCCGGGCCCACGGGGATGGAATCACCCTTGAGTACGCGCGTTCTGAAACGCAGCTTTACCGGTGCACTGTCGTGGCTGTCCGGTAAGGCATCTGTAGGGGAGCTTTGCGCAGGGGCGCTTGCGTTCACCGCTGTGGGTTCGGGCATATCTGTTGTGTCATTTGGATGCGTTCAAAGCTTCACTTTAAGCGTTCTTTGGTGCATTTCAGATTGCGCGGTGACTTTCGTTATATTCCTGTGTATATTTCGCTTGTCCATTTATCAGTGCAAGGATCCACATGTCCGCCCCTCCTTTCAGACTTAATGCAAGTGGTTTGGCAACGCTGCAAGCTGCGACATCTGCAGGAGCGCTGGGCTTTGACTTGGAACTTTGCTGTGACAGCAGCGGCCATACTCTGACGGAGCACACGCCTCAGACGCGCACCAAGCTGCATCAGCTAGACCCGCACTTGCATTGCTCTGTGATTGGAACGTGCCTGCACCCCAACGATCTGCGTAAATTAATGCTTCGCCACGGTGCAACCGAGCAGATGAGCGATCTTGATGTTCACCATCTGGCAGTCCATATGGCCATGGAGCGTGGAGATGCAAGCAAAGCCATTCAAAAAGCGCTGGATCAAAAACACGCCGGTGCACTCAAGCAGTTCTCGGCCGCGAAAGATGAGCGCGCACTTGAAACAGCCTGGCGTGCAGCGTGGAGTCATGGCGACATCGCTGGGGGCTATTGGGCGCTTCTGACGCACAAAGCGGTGACTTCAACGCTGCTGCAACTGGCGTATGGTGAGGTACATATGCTCTCTCACCTGATGGCATCAGCCAATAGAGATGATCTCAAGCGCTTTGTGGCCTTGGAGAAAGAAAACTCCTCGCTGCGCGAGCGCCTTGAGCGCAGGCAGGCCAGGCATGAAGAAGTGCTGCGCGAAAGAGACCAGGTGCTCACACAGGAGCAAGCGCGTATCCTTCATCTGGAGGCGCGTGTGAGCCAGATGCAAGAAACTACAGCAAGCCGTGGATCTGAAGCTTCTGCCTCCGAGCTGGTTGCCTTGCATACCACCCGCCGGGAAAAAGCTGAACGGGCTGCTGAAAAAGCCTGGCAAGAGGTGCAGCGACTGCAAGAGCATGCCGCAAAGGTTGAGCTGCACATGAACGATCTGGCCGAAGAGCTGCATGCCGCAGAACACGAGCTGCAACGCTTAAGCGCCAATGCCGCACAAGATGGAGCTCTCAGGTCGCAGCAAAAGACACTACAGGACCGCACCATTCTTTACGTGGGAGGCCGACCAAGCTCTACGCCTTCAATTCGAGACTTTGTGCAGCAGCGTGGCGGTGAGTTTCTTCACCATGACGGAGGCTTAGAAACGCGCAAAGCTCTTTTGACCGCACTGCTGCCGCGTGCGCACCTGGTGGTTTTTCCGGTCGATTGTGTGGACCATGACTCCGTCACCAATCTCAAGCGTTTGTGTGAACGACACATGGTTCCCTTCATGCCCCTGCGCACTGCCAGTCTGGCCAGTTTTGCAAGATCGCTGCAGCGCGAAGCCGATACACGGGTGGTGCCCCGCCCTTCGCACTTCTGTTTGCGCCATGGCTAGGCTTGAAGTTTTCATTGCACGGCAACGCAAAGCCTTCTGCAGCAGGTTTGCCTACTTTATTTAAACAGGCAAACCCAGCTGTGCTGGCCGTAATGCTCTGGCAACACCGATCAGTCAAGGCATTGAAGGGGTGTTTTATTTCCGGGGCATGCGCAGGGAGCGCTGAGACAAAGCACGGCGCTGCAATGACCGGCTGGTGCGCAGCTTGTCTGCAGGCAGCTCCTGAACGGTGACCGTCTGCCCGCTTGCAGCTTGCGTCTTCAGCTCCAGTAACTTTTTCATCTCGGCCACACGCTCGTTGGCCACGTCCAGCGCTTGCTGCAGATTCAGCTGGCCTGCGCGAGCGCCCAGCAGTTCTTCTTCGCTGTGCAGATAACGTGCGTGCAGGTCTTCGTAGCGGGCTGCGGCACTGCGTTCTGCATCAATTTGCAGCTTTTTGGCTTTTTCCGTTTCTTGGCGGCTGCGGTCCAGGTCGGCCAGCATGCGACGTTCATTGCCTGCAAATTGTTCTGCCAGACGCTGGCGCTCCTGCATGGCGGCATCCAGCTCGCGGGAGTGCTGATCGCGCAAAGCTTCTTGGGCTTTGCGCTGCTCCTGGCTCTCCTGGCGCAGTTTCTCCAGCCCTTGGTCGCGCTCAGTCAGCTGCTGCTGCATCTCATCGAGGCGGCGCGACAAATCTTCTCGCTGCGCGTGCGCCAGCGCCAGCGCGGCATCCATCGCACTTTTTTGCTGTAGCAAGCCCTCTTCTCTTTGCTGCAGTTTGGCCTGCAGCAACTCCAGTCTGG
Source organism: Comamonas avium (assembly GCF_014836675.1). Classification (GTDB taxonomy): domain Bacteria; phylum Pseudomonadota; class Gammaproteobacteria; order Burkholderiales; family Burkholderiaceae_C; genus Comamonas; species Comamonas avium. Next base: position 543,381 of record NZ_JACSQK010000001.1, on the reverse strand, counting down.
CTTGGGCAGCGGCAGCCGCCTGCTCGCGCTCTTGAAGCGATTGCTCTGCCGCTTCTTGCGCATGCTGCAGCGCGCTGCCCCATAAAGACTGCGCAGCCTCCAGCACCTCATCGGGCACCGAGTTGCGCAGTGTCTGCGTTTGCTGGTTCAAGCCCAGGCGCGAGCCCAAAGTGCTGAACCAGGCGTCCAGCATGGGAGCCACGGTGTTGGGCGAGCCTCTGCCCATGTGCATGCGCACTTTTTCGATGGTGGGTTTCTGCCCTTCGGCCAGCAGCGCGTCGGCGGCGGCCCAGACATCGGCTTCTTGAATGCCACGCGGCGTTTTGGTTGCTATGGATTGCATAGGAATTAGATTACCATCGATAAGAGATTGTTATCGCGAGTTGTTAAATATTATTATATAACAACATACATAGCATGTAGTATTTAATACGTAACATAGAAAAAATACAACATATGCTGGATGAAAATGCACTGGCTACGCAATCTGCTGAAAAAACACTCACGCAGCTGAGCCACAGCACGCTCAATGCCCTGCGCGAGCTTCTCAGAGAAGGTGAAGCCGAAAACACGGTGCGCAGCTACCAAAGTGCCATGCGCTACTGGGCTGGCTGGCACCAGTTCCGCATGGCAAAAGCCATTGCCCTGCCCTTGCCGGTAGATACCGTGCTGCTGTTCATTGCCGACCACGCCCAGCGCAGCACGCCCTATGGGCTGCGCTGCGAGTTGCCACCGTCGATTGATGCTGCGCTGGTGCAATCTGGCTGCAAAGCCAGGCTGGGTGCTCCCAGCCACAACACGCTGGTGCACCGCATTGCGGTGATGAGCAAAGCACACCAAAACCGTGGCTTGGCCAACCCTTGCCACGATGAAAAAGTGCGCGAGCTGCTCTCGCGCACGCGCAAGGCCTACGCCAAGCGTGGCGAGCGCACGCAAAAGAAAGCGGCCATTACCAAAGATGTACTGCAGCAACTGCTGGCCACCTGTGACGACAGCCTGCGCGGTCAGCGCGACCGCGCATTGCTCTTGTTTGCATGGAGCAGCGGTGGCCGCCGCCGCTCAGAAGTGAGCAACGCCGACATGCAGTTTCTCCGGCGCATTGGCCCCGAGCAGTTTCTGTACGAGCTGGCCGTCTCCAAAACCAACCAGACTGGCGCAGATTTGCCTGAAAACACCAAACCCGTGCTGGGCGCAGCGGGCAAGGCTTTGAGTGCATGGCTGGCTGCCAGCGGTATTACTGAAGGAGCCATCTTCAGGCGCATTCGCAAGGGCGGCCATCTGGGAGAGCCGCTGCAAGCGCCTGCTGTGCGCACCATCGTCAAAGAGCGCTGCGCGCTGGCCGGGGTAGAAGGTGATTTTTCTGCGCACTCGCTGCGCTCTGGTTTTGTGACCGAAGCGGGCAAACGCAATGTGCCGCTGGCTGAAACCATGGCACTCACTGGCCACCAGAGCGTGGCCACGGTGCTGGGCTACTTTCGGGCGGAATCTGTCATTCACAACCAGGCCGCCCATTTGATGGATGACGATTGATCTATCACCAGCCCGGCTCTAGCATGTGCGCTGTGCCCGCCCGCCCTCGCTGCACTGCACGCACAAGCCGGGCACCTTTTCAGCCACCGCGCACCTAGGACGAATCTTCATGCACAGCAAAGACACTGCGCCTTCTGCCCAGCCTACCGATTCACTGAATCAACTTGATGTCCGCGCCCGCAAGGTGGTAGAGCACATCACCCACCGCCGACATATTTCGCGCAACATCATCCAGGATCTGGACCGCGCGCAAAGCACCTTTGGCGAGCGCGCCGCTGATGCCGTTGCGGGCTTTGGCGGCTCGTGGAAGTTTGTGATCCTGTTTGTCGTCACCATGCTGCTCTGGGTCAGCGCCAACGTGCTGCTACTGGCGTGGCAGGGTCACACTTTTGACCCCTACCCCTTTATTTTGCTCAATCTGGTGCTGTCCATGCTGGCCGCCATACAGGCCCCCGTCATCTTGATGGCGCAAAACCGCCAGGCCGACAAAGACCGCGCACACAGTGCACATGACTACGAAGTCAACCTCAAAGCAGAGCTTGAAATCATGATGCTGCACGACAAAATCGACCAGCTGCAAAACAACCAGTGGAACGAGCTGATTGCACTGCAGCGCGAGCAGTTGCACCTGCTCACCAGCATCGTGGACCAGCGCAACAGCCCGCAGCAACCCAGTTAAGCGCCAGCAACGCCAGCCACTGCGCACACATTGCTGGTTTGCCGAGCACCAGCCATGTTCTTGTTTCTAGTGCCTGTGATCGGCCCGGCGTGCAGAACAGATAGGTGGCGAGAAGCTGGCGGCTGCGCAGCGCGGTTGCGCTACCGCGCTTTTTTACAGTTGCACAGTCACGTACGCATTCACGCATGCATGCACCCATGCACCCATGCACCCATGCACCCATGCACCCATGCACCCATGCACTTTTGCAAACACGTAACCTGCAACAAGCCTTTGGTGCATTAAAGAGCAGACTTCTTATAAAGTGAGCTATCAGCGCTTACCAGTGCTTGTTCTTAGATATAAAACATGCTGAAAACAAGCAGGGGCAAGCACTAAGTGCTCATTAATTAATCAGTACTGGCAATGACCAATGTCTGCCGCTGCCGTTTTAGTTGCCACTGCAAGCACCGCAGCCTCGCTCTGGCTGCGGCGAACCAAGCAATCTGCAGCGCTTAAACCGAGCGCATCAAGCCGCCATCCACCCGAATGTTCTGGCCGTTGATATATGCGCCGCCTTCACTGGCCAAAAAGGCAATGGTTGCGGCAATTTCTTGCACCGTGCCGTAACGCTGCATGGGCACGGCGGCGCGGCGCTCTTCTTTTTCGGGCAGGCTGTTGATCCAGCCCGGCAGCACATTGTTCATGCGCACGTTGTGGCGGCCGTACTCATCCACAAACAGTTTGGTAAAGCTGGCCAGCCCCGCGCGCGACACGGCAGAGGTGGGGAACAAATCCGCCGGCTCAAACGCCCATGCGGTTGAGATATTGACAATCGCCCCGCCACCCTGCTTGACCATGATGGGCGTTACCACCCGCGCTGCGCGCACGATGTTGAGCAGGTAAGCATCCAGTCCTGCATGCCAGTCGGCATCGGTCAATTCCAGAATGGGCGCTCGCGGCCCTTTGCCAGCTGAGTTCACCAGCACATCCACCCGGCCCCAGCACTGCATCACCAGATCGGCCAGCTTTTGAATATCTGCCTGATTCTGGTTGCTGCCGGTAACGCCCACGCCACCCAGCTCCAGGGCCAGCGCTTCGCCTTTGCCAGACGAGGAAAGAATGCCGACGTGGTAACCGTCAGCAGCAAGTTTGCGGGCAGCGGCTGCGCCCATGCCGGAGCCACCGGCGATGATGATGGCGGTTTTAATTGTTTTCATCTTTTTTGCTATGAGCTGTATCCAACAGAATAGGAATCATCGCTGACGATAGTTTTGCTGATGTGCAAGACAGGCATCAATGCCTTTATCAAGATAAATGGGATGTGATTTCTGCTCTATTGGAGATGCCATAAATTGTCTTCCAATTGAATTGAACACCCATTCCAGATGATTTTTCCTTTTTCAAAAATAGCGTGTTTTTCAGCTATTTTTGATATTTGAAATAAATACTTGTCTACAACCAGAACCGTCTGGCCCTCAGCCTTCAACTGCTGCAAACACTTCCAGATCTCTTCCCGAATCACCGGAGCCAGCCCTTCGGTTGCCTCATCCAAAATCAACAGCTTGGGATTCGTCGATAAGGCCCGCCCAATCGCCAGCATTTGCTGCTCGCCACCAGACAATTGATTGCCCATATGGTGCTCACGCTCTTTGAGGCGGGGGAACAGCTCATAAATTCTGGCCAAATCCCAAGGTGCAGCCTGTGCAGCCTGTGCAGGCAGCGCTGCTGCTGGTGACTTGGCAGGTGGACGTGATGGATGGCGAGCAAAGGCCACCAGATGCTCACGCACCGTGAGGTTGGGAAAGCACTGCCGCCCTTCGGGGACGATGGCAATGCCCAGCCGCGCAATGGCGTCGGCGGGCAGATTGGTGATATCGCGCCCCTCAAACAAGATCTGCCCTTTGCGCACGGGCAGCGCACCGGTGATGCATTTGATGGTGGTGGATTTGCCCATGCCGTTGCGCCCCATCAGGCTGACGACCTGGTGCGGCTCAATGGTCAGGCTCACACCAAACAGCACCTGACTGGCGCCGTAGCCCGCTTCAATGCCGCGCACTTCCAGCAAAGGTGTGCCGGTTTCGCTGTGGGTGCTCATACCGTGCCCTCTGCTTGTTGTGCTGCTGGTTCTGGGTGGTGTGCATCTTCTTCTTGCCCCAGGTACACGGCCTGCACACGGGGGTCGGCCTGAATCTCTGCCGCGCTGCCCTGGGCAAGCACTTTGCCGTAGACCAGCACGGTGATGCGGTCTGCCAGCTGGAACACGGCGTCCATATCGTGCTCTATGAGCAAGATGGCCATGCGCCCGGCATCGCTGCGGCGCAATTGCTCAATAAGTTCAAGCATTTCGGCCGATTCTGCGGGGCCCATGCCAGCCATGGGTTCGTCCAGCAGCAAGAGTTTGGGGCTGGCGGCAATGGCCAGGGCCACATCCAGCTTGCGCTGCGCGCCGTGGGGCAAGGTGCCTGCCACCGTGTTCCAGCGCTCTTGCAGTTGCACGCGCTGGGCCAAATCCCAGGCCAGCGTTTTGAGCTGGGCATCTTTGTCACGCTGCTTGAACCAGCGAAAGCTGTTGCTGTGGTGCGCTTGCACAGCCAGCAGCAGGTTTTCTGCCACGGTCAGCTGCGCAAAGATGCTGGTTATCTGAAAGCAGCGCGACAGGCCTGCGGCCACGCGCTGGTGCGGGGGCTGGTTAATCAACTCTTGCCCATCGAGCTCGATTGAGCCGCCGTCTGCGGGCAGCAGGCCCGAGATCAGATGCACCAGCGTGGATTTGCCAGCGCCATTGGGGCCAATGAGGGCGTGAATTTCTCCGGGGCGCACGTCCAGATCGACATGGTCGGTGGCGGTCAGTGCGCCAAAGCGTTTGAGCAGGCCTTGTATGCGCAGCATCAGTGCCCCGCCTTCTTGGGGGCCAGCAAGGCAGACAGCCCACGCGGGGCCAGAAAGACCACGGCAATCAGCAGCAACCCCATGGGGGCGTGCCAGTAGTCGGTGCTTTGCTTGAGTACTTCTTCCAGCGTGCCCCACACCACCACACCCAGCGGTGCGCCCCATTTCAGGCCAATGCCGCCAACCACCACCATCACGATCAGCAGCGCAGACTGCGTCCAGTGCATGAGTGAAGGGCTGACAAACCCGTTTTGCGTAGCCAGCAGCGCACCGGCCAGACTGGCAACGCCACCTGCCAGCGCAAAGGCCAGCAACTTGAGGCGGAAGGTGGGGTAGCCCATGGCCTGCATGCGTGTTTCATTGTCACGAATGCCTTGCAGCGCACGGCCAAAGTACGAACGCTCGATGCGCGAAAACAGCAAAAACACTGCGGTGACTGCCAGCAGCACAAGGTAAAACAGCCAGTTGCCCTGTGCAATCACATCGCCCTCTTCGGCTTTGAACAAAAGCAGCGGGCTGTAGAGGTTGTAGCCATCGTCACCCCCAAAGGCGCGCAGCGACACGGCCAGGTAATACAGCATCTGGGCAAAGGCCAGCGTAATCATCAGGAAGTAAACGCCCCGTGTGCGCAGTGCAATCAGGCCCATGAGTGCAGACACTGCAGTGCCCGCCACGGCGGCCACCAGCCAGATGAGCCAGGCGTTGTGAAAGCCGCCCTCCACCATGGCAACCACGGCGTAGGCCCCAACCCCCACAAAGCCTGCATGGCCCAGGGCCACCAGCCCGGCACGCCCAATCAAGAAGTTAAGGCTGAGCGCAGCCATGCTGACGATGAGGATGCGGCGCACAAAGTCCACGTAGTAATCCAGATCCAGCATGGGGGCAAGCCACGGAAAGGCTGCCAGTGCCAGCACAACAACAGCCAGCACCGCGTAGCTGGTGCGACTGGAAACGGCAGCGGCGGCCAGTGGCGGCGGTGCAGAAGAAATGGATGGGGAAGAATCAGACACGGCAGGCACGGGAGAAAAAACGGCAATCCATACAGTGATTCATACGGTGACCAAGACGGCGAAAACTGCTGCGCCCACCACACATGCGCAATGGCTTTGCGGTGCAACGCTGCAGGCTGCACACTGCGGTGGCAGCTAGGTTTGGCTTGTTTGGGGCGGTATTAAGCACGGGCGGGGAACAGGCCAGAGGGTTTGAACACCAGCACGCCAGCCATCAGCACATACATGGAGATGCTGGCCACGGCGGGGCCAATGTCAGCGGCCAAAGATGGGCTGAGCACCTCGCGCAGCAACGGTGGCAGCAAGGCGCGGCCAGCGGTGTCGACCAGACCCACCAGCAAACTGGCCACCAGGGCACCACGGATAGAGCCAATGCCGCCAATCACAATGACCACCAGCGCGGGAATCAAAATGCTCTCGCCCATGCCCACCTGTACCGCGCTAATGGGCGCCAAGAGCGCGCCAGCGAGCGCTGCCAGGGCCGCACCCACCGCAAACACCACGGCAAATACGCGGTTGACACGAATACCCATCCACTGGGCCATGGCGCGGTTAGATGCCCCGGCGCGTACCCACATGCCCAGGCGCGTGTGATTGACCAGTGCATAAAGCGCCAGCGCAGCACCCAGACCTGCAGCCAGTATCAGCAGCCGGTACGAGGGGTATGGCAAAAAGCCGAACAGCTGCACCGCCCCCGACAGTGCCGACGGCGTGGGTGCCATGATGGGCGATGGCCCCCAGAGGTACTTGGCCACATCGTCGGCCACCAAGACCACGCCAAAGGTGGCCAGCACCTGCGAGAGGTGGTCACGCACATAGAGCTTGCGCACCAGCACTGCCTCTAGCACCGCAGCCAAAGCAACCGTGGCCACAATGCCCACAGCAACCGCCAGCGTGAATGAGCCTGTTTGCGTATGCACCGAGGCCGAGATGTACCCCCCGGCCATGAACATTGAGCCGTGGGCCAGATTGAGCGTGTCCATGATGCCGAACACCAGCGTCAGCCCGGCGGCCAGCAAAAACAGCATCAAGCCGTAGCCCAGACCGTTCAGGGCCTGTTCGAAAAGAAAAACTGCATCCATGAACGAGGGTCTTTACAGCAGCTTGGTGCCCAGCGGCACCGCCTGGTCTGGCACGCACAGGACCACACCACCGTTTTCGTCGTGAAAGCCGGTGACCAGACATTCCGACATGACGGGGCCAATCTGCTTTTTAGGAAAATTCACCACCGCCACGACCTGTTTGCCAATCAGGCTTTCAGGGCTGTAGTGGTGGGTGATTTGCGCGCTGGACTTTTTGATGCCCAGCGCAGGGCCAAAGTCCACCTGCAGCACATACGCCGGCTTGCGCGCCTGGGCAAAAACTTCGGCCGCCACAATGCGTCCCACACGCAGTTCTACGCGGGTGAAGTCATTCCATTCAATCTGCTGCATCGAGTGCTCTTTACTTCATGGCGCACTGGGCGGCGTAGCTGTCTTGGTGGGCAGTGAACAGTTTGCCGGGCTGCAAGGCGTTGGTGATCTGGCCGTCCTTGGTTTTTACGACCTGACGCAGGTAATAGTCCTGCACCAGAAACTGGTTGTTGCCGTAGCTGACGTTGCCGCGCACCGAGTCGAACTTGGCAGTCTTGATGGCCTTGGCCACGGCAGCCTTGTCTTGCAGATTGCCACCCACGGCTTTCACGGCGGCATCCAGGTTCATCACCACGTCATAGGCAAAGGCCGCGTACAGCGTGGGCAGGCGGTTGTAGGATTTCTGAAACTCGGCCACAAACTTTTTGTTGGCAGCGTTGTCCAGATCGTGCGCATACGACGAGGCGTTGTAGATGCCCACCATCGGTTCGCCCACTGCAGCAATGATGTCCTGGTCGGCAGTAAACGGCGAAGAGATCAAGACGATGTCTTTGTTCAGGCCCGCACCCATGAACTGCTTGATGAAGTTGATGCCCATGCCACCTGGCTGAAAGATGTAGATGGCATCGGGCTTGGCTGCGCGCAGCTGGGCCAGCTCTGCGGCAAAGTCCAGCTGGCCAACACGGGTGTAGATTTCATCAGCCACAGGCTGCTTGTAGGCGCGCTTAAAGCCATTGACTGCATCTTTGCCTGCCGGGTAATTGGGGGCCAGTACCACCACTTTTTTGTAGCCCTTGCTGGCAGCGTGCTGGCCAGCGGCCTCGTGCATGGCATCGTTTTGGTAGCTGGTGCCAAAAAAGTACGGGTTGCACTGCGCGCCAGCCAGCTGACTGGGGCCGGGGTTGGCAGAAAGAAATGGCACTTTGGCCGCAAACAAGCCGGGGCCCACGGCCAAGACCACATTGGAGCCTACGGGGCCGGTGAAAAAATCGACCTTGTCGCGCTTGATAAAGCGGTCGGCCACCTGGCGCGCGGTTTCGGGGTTGCCAGCGGTGTCGGCCTGAATGAATTGAGCCGGCACGCCCCCCAGTTTGTTGCCCAGTTGCTTGGCAGCCAGATTCAAGCCATCGCGAATTTCTGCACCGGGGCCTGCAAAGGGGCCTGAAATATCCAGTGCCACACCCACTTTGATCGGTTCTGCGGCCAGGGCCCAGGGGGCAGCCACACAGCTTGCTGCAACAGCGATGGCACGGAGAGCACAAATGCTTGAATGGGGGCGCAAGGCGGCAAAGGTGGTCATGTCTGAACGAATAGTTGGTGTGTGGTGGTGCAGGGAAGCTGCATGCGTGCGGGCGCAAGCCTACACAGGCGCAGCATTTTTGAGGAGCAATGCCATGGCTGTTGGTGCAGATGCAACACCTAGGCTTGCGCCAGGCCCATGAGTTCCAGTGCAGCCCGATGCACGCTGGAGGCAGGGTCTGCCAGTTGCAGCGGCAAATCAAAATGGTTGGTGGCCGGGGCTTGTACCCACTGGCCTTGCAAGCAGCGCGCCTGCCATGCGGCCAGATACTCACGGGATTGGCGCTGAAACTCACTGCTTTCAAACTCGCCGCAGGCCACGCACAGCTGGCACTGGCCGTGGGTGCTGCTGTCTGGCAGCAAAAACCGGGGGCTGTTGCGCATGGCGGCGGCGTCATCCATGCCCATCCATGCGTTGATGTGCGTGGTCAGCAGTGGCTGCAGATCAAACAGCCCGCTCAAAGGGAAGGCCGATGCAGGCGTGGCGCTGGGCGGCAAGTCATAGTCTTCCTGCCAGCCCTTGGCCAGCAGCATGCCTGCCAGTTGACCGCCCGCCGAGCTGCCGCACACGCAGATGTTGCGCGCATCACCGCCGTAGATGGCGATATTGCGCACCACCCACGCAAAGGCCTGACGCATCTGATCAACGATGTGGTCAAGTGTGACTGAGGGGGCCAGATCGTAATCTGGCACCACCACCAAGGCCCCTGCTTGCGTCAACGCCGGAGCCATGAAGGCCGAATCGTTCTTGCTGAGTGCGCGCCAGTAGCCTCCGTGAATGAATATAAAGACAGGTGCTGCCTGCGCTGATGCAGCAAGCGTTTGTGGCAGATAAATGTCTAAAACATCCGTCTCTCTGGGGCTGTAGCGCTGATTGCGCACGGCCCCCGGCAGCGCAAACGCCACCTGGCTTTCTTGGGCGTAGCGGGCCATGTACGCCAATGGATCTTGAACACTGGCGCGGGCGTTGTATTGGCGGTCGAAATGGGCTTGGGCAGCATCAATGGACATGGATTGGCGTGTCACTCATCAAACGTTCAAAAAACTGAGCGCAGCATACGGCCTGCCCGTGCCGCTTGCTGACAAAAACATGAGGCCTGCGCTTTTTGGTGCCCGGCCTATCTGTTAAGCCCCAGCATGCTCACCCGACCACTGCAACCGCACGCTCCTTTGCGCAAAAGCTTGTTGCATGCACAATGCGCGCTCTTTAAAACATTTATTTACATACTGTGAGCTTGCACGCAATGCGCATGCCGCTGAATGGCTGGCAAATGACAAAAACCAGCTTGGCCTGCACAGCCATGACGCTGAGCGCCTGCGCGCAAGCCGCTGGAGCCGATAGAACTGGCCAGAGCATTGCGCCCTTGTTTGAAAAGGGCCGCTATCTCTCGGTAGAGACCTATGCCGCTCGCCCCCAGGTGCGTGGAACGGATGCGTGGGGGCAATCCACGGGACAAGTCGCCTCAGACCACACGCAATGGGGCTTTGCCTACAAACAGAACATCGCCCCGCAAACCTCGATGCTGCTGATGGTGACACGCCCATTTGGGGTAGACATTGCTTACGGCCGGCAGCATTCACGCCTGTTCGGCGATACGCAGGCGCGCATCAGCACCTATGAATTGATGGGTGCGCTGCGCTACCAATGGAATGAACGCTGGGCGATGCACGGCGGCCTGCGCCTGCAGCGCTCTGAGGGGTATATGGCTTTGGGAGGCCTGGCCTTTGGTGCCTTGAACGGCTACCGCGTGAGTTTTCATCCGAGCATCGAACCCGGTTACTTGCTGGGCATGAGCTACGAGCGCCCTGAAATGGCGCTTCGCATTGCGGGCACTTATTACTCCGCCATCAAGCACCAGGTCAGAACGCAAGAAAACCTGCAGGCAGGAGCAGGTACCACGACGACCCACTCTACCTCGCCGCAAAGTTTTAATCTGGATGTGCAAACCGGCATGACACCCAGTACGCTGCTGTTTGGGCAGATTCGCTGGAGCGACTGGGCACAGTTGCAGCTGCGCCCTCAGGCTTTTGCTGCTGCCACGCACGGAAGCAGTCTCACAGATCTGCAAAGCTCGACCACCTACACACTTGGACTGGGTCAGAAGTTCGGGCCACAGTGGTCAGGTTTTGTAGCGTTGGTGTATGACAAAAAAAGCAGCAAGAACCCCTTATCCCCATTGCGCCCAAGCAATGGGCGCACCGGCTACACCGTAGGCGTGAGCTACCAGAACGCGCACATCAAGGTCACGCCATGGGTCAGCTACCAGCGTCTGGGTGCCACCGATATCTCTAGCAGCGGCATACCCATGGCGCATTTTGAGCCTGGCACTGCCAAAGCGGCAGGACTCAAGCTGGGCTACTACTTTTAGCGCCGTTGACACAAGCCTTGTGATGGCTGGTGCATGCATGGGCACTAAAGCCTCAAGCCATTGCACAAAAGACTTCTCACGGCTCGCGGTGGCAACGAAATTTGCCCCCCCTCATGCCATGGCAGTCTTTACAGCACAACCATCTCGCCCTCAAATGCTTTTCCCCAGGTGCGCAATTCATACTGGCGTGCACCGCTTGAAAAATACGGGTCCTGCTCAATCAGTGCCACAGCTCGGGCGCGGTTGGGCACCTCCATCACCCACAGACCGCCGATATAGTCACCTCCGGCCTCGCTGCGGCAGCCTCCAGCCAGCTGAATTTCGGTTTTGTGTCGGGCCAGAAAATCCAGGTGTGCCTGCCCCTGCTGCTGTCGTACTGCCAGCATGGCAGGGGTGTCCGTAAAAATAGCAATCCAGCGCATTGCAACCCCTCGGGCTTAACCCAAAGCGGCAATCACATCGGCAGGCGCTTGCACCAGCTCAATCAGCACGCCCTCCCCGGCAATCGGAAATTCGTCATTGCTCTTGGGATGAAGAAAAGTGATGTCGTAGCCCGCAGCGCCCTTGCGGATGCCACCGGGGGCAAAGCGCACGCCTTGGGCGGTAAGCCATTGCACGGCCTTGGGCAAATCATCGATCCACAGGCCGATGTGGTTGAGTGGCGTGGTGTGCACGGCAGGTTTTTTGTCGATATCCATGGGTTGCATGATGTCCACCTCCACCTTCATCGCACCTTTGCCCATGGCGAGGATGTCTTCGTCCACGTTCTCACGTTCACTCTGAAAGGTGCCGGTCTGCTCCAGCCCCAGCATATCTACCCACAGTTTCTTCATTCGGCTCTTGTCAGTGCCGCCAATAGCGACCTGCTGAATGCCAAGAACTTTGAAAGGACGAAGGGCTGCAGTCATGAAGTACTCCTGAGTTAATAGCTTTGGTGCCTGCAAGTATTGGGCTAGAGGCAAATTTTTCTGATATCAATCGAAGGCCATTTCGCACTGCAGCTTTCTGTGCTTTACAGCTCACCCAGCACCCAGCTGCTGAGCATGGCGAAGTACTCGCGCAGCCATGCGTTGTAGCGTGTGGCCAGCGGCGTGGCAGCGGCCACCGGCACCATGCCGGTCAAGCCTTGCTGCTGGGCCATGGCCATGGCGCGCATCAGGTGAAAGTCGCTGCTGACCATGGCCGTGGGGGCTGTGGCATCAATGCCGCGTGCCTGCAGCAAGGGGCGGCTGAGCTGCAGGTTGAGCTCCGTGCTGGTGCTCTGGCCTTCCAGCAACAAACGTTCGGCAGCAATCCCGTGGTGCTCCATCAGATAGCGGGCCATCACGGTCGCTTCACTTTCGGTTTCGCCCCAGTCCACCCCGCCACAAACGGCAATCAAGGCCGATGGCTGCAAGTGGGCCAGCTGTGCAGCAGTATCCAGGCGCTCCGCCAGCACTGGCCGGGGCTGGCCGTTTTGGGTGCCGCTGCCCAGAACTACAATGGCCGCCACCGGTGGCACTTGCTCAGGCTGCACGCCAGTACCTAGCAGGCGGCTCCAAAAAAGCAGCACGCTCAGCACCCACAAAGCCAGCAGCGCCCAGCCCCAGTTCCACAGCCTGGCATGGCTGCGCCTGCTGAGGCGCCAGCGCTGCACAAGCGGCCATTGCCAAGCCAGCAGGGCCCCGGCAGTACCCAAGACAGCAGGCACGGTCACGCCCACATTGAAGTGGCGCAGCGCCATCAATACCCCCGCATCAAGCAGCAGCACCGCACTGACCAGGGACAGCAGGATGCGCTGCACCCGTTGTGCAGGGCTGGCGATGCTAGAGGTTGGCAATGTGGCCAAGGGGGCTTTCAAATACATAGCTGCTTGCGCTACAACCATGAGCGCTTTAAGTGGTTTTGATGGTGATTACAGAAAAGCATCGCATCGATGCTTTTGTCATCACTTGTAACCACGCAAGTGTGCCCGATGAAATGCTGCGCAATGGTCATTGCGCAAGTTTGTTATGCACAACAGCGCGTGCAAGCGCAGCGCAGTGGCTGCACCTGCAAGCCTGCTCAGGTCATTGAAATTCCACAATCACATCGTCAACCGCCAGCGAGTCACCCTTGCCTGCGCTGACCTTGCTGACAACGCCATCTTGCGTGGCAAAAAGAATGTTCTCCATCTTCATGGCTTCAATGACGGCCAGTTTTTCACCGGCCTGCACTTTCTGCCCAGGCTGCACCGTCACATCGACCAGCAGTCCAGGCATGGGCGAGAGCAAGAACTTGGACATGTCTGCCGGTGCTTTGTAAGGCATCAACTGGTGCAGCTGTGCCCCCTTGGGCGACAGCACCAGAGCATCAATCTGGGTGCCGTTGTGGGTAATGCGCAAAGCCAGCGGGTTTTTGGGCGTACCGCGCTCGACCTGCACGGTAAAGGCTTGGCCGTTGCATGTACCTTGCAGGCGCAGCTCGCGCATGGCGCTGTGGCTTTGAAATTCGTAGCGCTTGCCGTTGAGCGTCACAACGCTTTTGCGGCTGTCAAATTCAAAGTCTGACACCTGGGCATCAAAGTGCTGGTTATGGCCTTGTGCGCCAAGCACCACCACGGTGTAGTTGGCGTCTACCACCAGTTCATGGCCACGCATTTGTCCACTGATGGTGGAGGCGCGCGCGCGGTAGCGGCGGTTCATGTGCGCAGCCAGGGCCACCAGAAAGTCTGGATCGCTGTGCGGCACATCGCTGGCGTTAAAGCCGTGGGCGTAGTGCTCGGCAATAAAGCCGGTGTTGAAGTCGCCGGACTGGAACTTGGGATGCGCCAGCAATGCGGCCTGAAAGGGAATGTTGGAGCTGATGCCGCGAATCACAAAGCCGTTGAGAGCTTCACGCATCTTGGCAATGGCGTCGCTGCGGTCTTTGCCGTGCACGATCAGCTTGGCAATCATCGAGTCGTAGAACATCGGAATTTCGCCGCCCTCGTACACCCCTGTATCTACGCGGACACCGTACAGATGCTCGGTGTCGGCCTGCCACATGGTTTGCTCTGGTGGATTAAAGCGCACCAGACGGCCCGTTGATGGCAAGAAGTTGCGAAACGGATCTTCGGCATTGATGCGGCACTCCATGGCCCAGCCGTCACGTTTGACCTGGTTTTGCGCGATGGCCAGTTTTTCTCCTGCCGCTACGCGGATCATTTGCTCCACCAGATCCAGTCCTGTGATGCACTCAGTGACGGGGTGCTCCACCTGCAGGCGGGTATTCATTTCCAGAAAGTAGAAATCCTGGTCCTTGCCCACCACAAACTCCACCGTACCGGCGGACTGGTACTGCACCGCTTTGGCCAAGGCTACAGCCTGCTCGCCCATGGCCTTGCGGGTGGCATCCGAGATGAAAGGGCTGGGAGCCTCTTCAATGACCTTCTGGTGGCGGCGCTGGATGGAGCATTCGCGCTCGTTCAGGTAAATGACGTTGCCATGGCTGTCACCGAGCACCTGAATTTCAATGTGGCGCGGCTCCTGCACAAATTTTTCGATGAAGATGCGGTCGTCGCCAAAGCTGTTGCGCGCTTCGTTCTGGCAGCTGGCAAAGCCTTCAAAGGCTTCCTTGTCATTGAAGGCCACACGCAGGCCTTTGCCACCACCGCCTGCCGAAGCCTTGATCATGACGGGGTAGCCAATGCCCTTGGCAATCTCCACCGCCGCTTCTGGGCCTGATATGGGGTCGTTGTAGCCGGGAATGGTGTTGACATTGGCTGCATTGGCCAGCTTTTTCGAGGCGATTTTGTCGCCCATGGCGGCAATGGAATGTGCTTTGGGCCCAATAAAGGCAATGCCCTCTTCTTCGCAGCGCTTGGCAAACGCTTCGTTTTCGCTCAGGAAACCGTAACCCGGATGAATGGCCTGCGCACCCGTTTGCTTGGCAGCCTCAATGATCTTGTCTGCCAGCAGATAGGACTCACGGCTGGGCGCAGCACCAATCCGCACGGCTTCATCAGCCAGCTTGACGTGGCGGGCGTCCTTGTCGGCGTCTGAATACACCGCAACGGTGGCGATGCCCATCTTGCGGGCAGTAGCAATGACACGGCAGGCAATCTCGCCGCGGTTGGCAATCAGGATTTTGGTGAACATGTTGTCTGCTTTCTTCGGTTTTTGTCTCTGGCAGTGACAGCGCGCGCCTCGGGACGCTCCATCAACAGCACTTCTGATTTATCTAATCGCACACCCAGCCAACGGAGTAACCCGTCTTTGTCATGCGTGGATAAGGGTTGGGCCACGTCCAGGATCACCACGCTGGTGGGCCTGGGCGGTTCGGTCACACTGGCAGTACGTTCACCTTGCGCCAGTGTCAATGCGCAGACCAGCGGGTGCTGGGCTTGCACTTCCTGGAGCAGAGCCTGAGCGTCCACCAGTTTCGGGGCCGGCTTTTCTGCCAGGGCCAGGGTCTTTTCCCGGGTTTTGCTCACATCCTGCTGCAAGGCTTTGAGCTGCGCATCCATGGACTTGACTTGCTCGACCAGCGTTTTGTTCACGCCCTCTTGCAGCTCGCTGCGCAGCTTTTCAACATTGAGCGAATCGTCCCCGGCATCGCGCACCAGCACAGTCACATTAGCCTGTCCGTCACGCAGCAAGCGCCGCTGTACCTGCTCACGCAGCTGGGCTTCGTCAGTGCGGCCCACCACAATCAGGCGCAGCGTGCGTGCTCCAGCATCCACTTCATGCATGAGCACGTGGCTGCTAGGCTCTGCCTCCAGGTCACGGGCCACACGCGCTGCCACGCTGGCAAACACTTCTTGCTGCACCAGGCGGTACGCCATCCACACGCTGGGCACCAGAACAGCGGTCAGGCCCAGCACGATGATGAGCCGGTGGCGCTTGCGTGTGGCTTCATCCAGCTGCCCCTGCCGTGGCAAGCGCAGCAGCTTGGCGACGGCCAAGGTGGACGCACCGATGAACATGCTGTTGATGATGAACAGGTAAAACGCCCCACCAAACATGTCCCAGCGGCCATGCGCAATACCAAAGCCTGCAGTGCACAGCGGGGGCATGAGCGCGGTTGCGATTGCCACGCCGGGCACGATGTTGGAATAGCTGCGGCGTGTGACCGCCACCATGCCAGCCGCACCGCCAAACGCTGCGATGAGCACATCCCACAGGGTGGGAAAAGTGCGCGCCATCAGCTCTGACTGAGGTTGCTCCAGCGGGCTGAGCGTGAAGTACAGCACCGAAGTGACCAGGCTCAGAACCACGAAGATCGCCAGGTTTTTGCCTGCCGTACGAATCAGGCCCAGGTCTTGCACCGCTGCGCCGTAGCCCATGCCAACGATCGGCCCCATCAGCGGCGAAATCAGCATCGCGCCGATGATGACTGCCGTGGAGTTGGTATTGAGCCCCACGGAGGCAATCAAGATGGCAAAGAACAGCACCCAGAGGTTGGTTCCACCAAACTGAGCGCCCATGCGCACCGTTTCGTCGATGACCTTCGTATCCTGCTGATCCTTGCGCAGGTCGAACAGAAATAGCAGCTTAGGCCGCATGGCTACAGCACTTTCACAAAGGAATGTTGCCGTGTTTGCGCCACGGATTCTCAAGCTGCTTGTTTTTCAGCATCTCAAGACTGCGGCAGATACGCTTGCGCGTCTCATGGGGCTGGATGACGTCATCAATGAAGCCACGAGCGCCGGCGACAAAGGGGTTCGCGAAACGTTCTTTGTACTCTGCCTCGCGGGCTGCAAGCTTGACGAGGTCGTTCTTGTCTTCACGGAAAATAATTTCCACAGCGCCCTTGGCACCCATTACGGCAATTTCAGCGTGTGGCCAGGCCAGATTGACGTCGCCGCGCAAGTGCTTGGAAGCCATCACGTCATACGCTCCGCCGTAGGCCTTACGCGTAATCACCGTAATTTTTGGCACCGTGCACTCTGCGTACGCGTACAGCAATTTAGCGCCATGCTTGATGATGCCGCCGTACTCTTGCGATGTGCCGGGCATGAAGCCTGGCACATCCACAAAGGTAATGACTGGAATGTTGAATGCATCGCAAAACCGCACAAACCGCGCTGCCTTGATGCTGGACTTGATGTCCAGGCAACCGGCCAGTACCAGCGGCTGGTTGGCCACAATGCCGACGGTCTGCCCAGCCATGCGCGCAAAGCCAATGATGATGTTCTTGGCGTAGTCTGGCTGCAGCTCAAAGAAATCACCATCGTCCACCGTTTTGAGAATCAGCTCCTTCATGTCGTAGGGCTTGTTGGCGTTCTCGGGCACCAAAGAGTTCAGCGACACATCAGAACGGTCTGCAGGGTCGGTTGTGTCGCGCACAGGCGCTTTTTCTCGGTTGTTCAGCGGCAGGTAGTTGTACAGACGGCGCAGCATCATCAGTGCTTCGACATCGTTGTCAAACGCCATATCGGCCACACCGCTTTTGCTGGTGTGGGTGATAGCGCCGCCGAGCTCTTCAGCGGTGACTTCTTCATGTGTGACGGTTTTGACCACTTCGGGGCCGGTCACAAACATGTAGCTGCTGTCCTTGACCATGAAAATGAAGTCTGTCATGGCCGGTGAATACACCGCACCACCAGCGCATGGGCCCATGATCATGGAAATCTGCGGCACTACGCCCGATGCCAGCACGTTCTTTTGGAACACATCGGCATAGCCCCCCAGGCTGGCGACACCTTCCTGAATACGGGCACCACCTGAATCATTGAGGCCGATCACCGGAGCGCCAACCTTCATGGCCTGGTCCATCACCTTGCAGATTTTTTCTGCATGGGTTTCAGACAACGCCCCGCCAAACACCGTGAAGTCCTGGCTGAAGACAAACACCAGACGGCCATTGATCATGCCGTAGCCAGTGACAACGCCATCACCGGGAATTTTGGTGTTTTCCATGCCAAAGTCGGTGCAGCGGTGCTCAACAAACATGTCCCACTCTTCAAAGGTGCCATCGTCCAGCAGCAGTTCAATGCGTTCACGGGCAGTGAGCTTGCCTTTCTTGTGCTGCGCATCAATACGTTTTTGGCCGCCACCTAATCTGGCCAGCTCTCTTTTGCTTTCGAGCTGCTCAAGGATGTTGTTTGCTTGTTCCATGTTTGTCTTCCTCTGTGCCTTCTTTAAGTAGTCACTTTTAATTCATGTAATGTAGATTCAACAATCTACCCATCCATTTGGGCATTGAGCAATTGCCGTGCGGCCGTACTGGCTGGCAAACGCCCTGCAACCACGTCAGCTTGAATGTCGGGAAGCAATGCCTGCACCTTGGGGTGCTGCTTGAATGCCTGCTTCAGACCGGCATCAATGCGCTCCCACATCCAGGCCAAAGACTGCTGCTCTCTGCGTTGCTTGAGGCGGCCATTGCGGGTTTGCAGCATCTGAAAGCGCTGCACCATCTGCCAGAACCGCTCGACCCCCTCGCCCTTTAAAGCGCTCATCTGCAGCACCTTGGGCTGCCACAACTGCTCGTTGTGGCTGGCGTTGTCTGGGTTGCCATGCATTCCCAGCAAGCGCAGGCTGGAGGTGATTTGTGCCTCTGCCCTGGTGGCCGCGTGCGGGTCAATGTCGGCTTTATTGATCACCACCAGATCCGCCCGCTCCATCACGCCCTTTTTAATGGCCTGCAGGTCATCGCCGGCGTTAGGCAACTGCAGTACGCAGTACATGTCTGTCATGCCATGCACGGCAATTTCGCTCTGCCCTACGCCAACGGTTTCAACAATGACCACGTCGTAGCCAGCGGCTTCACAGACCAGCATGGCCTCTCGGGTTTTCTCGGCCACTCCGCCCAGCGTGCCGCTGGACGGGCTGGGCCGAATATAGGCATTGGGGTTCACTGACAGGTGCTCCATGCGCGTCTTGTCGCCCAAGATCGAGCCGCCAGAAACCGTCGAAGAAGGGTCAATTGCCAGCACGGCAACCCTGTGGCCCTGTGCTGTCAGCTGCATGCCCAGTGTTTCAATAAAGGTGGATTTACCCACGCCCGGCACGCCGCTGATACCCAGCCGCAGCGCTTTGCCTGTGTAAGGCAGCAAAGCGGTAAGCAAGCCATCGGCCAAAGTCCGGTGGTCGCTGCGCGTAGATTCCAGCAACGTGATGGCCTTGGCCATGGCACGGCGTTGCACAGCTGCATTGCCATGCAAGATGCCTTCTTGCAATTGCTCAGGTGTCACAACAAGCTCTCTATTTCTATATAGAGGGGCGCTCAGCGCGCAGCCGCTTTCTTGATGTTCTCCAGCACGTCCTTGGCGCTGGCAGGAATGGCAGTGCCTGGGCCGTACACACCCTTGACGCCCGCCTTGAACAGGAAGTCGTAGTCCTGCGCAGGCACCACGCCACCGACAAAGACAATGATGTCGTCTGCACCCTGCTTTTTGAGCTCTTCAATGATGGCGGGCACCAAGGTTTTGTGGCCCGCAGCCAGTGTCGAGACACCCACCGCGTGCACGTCGTTTTCGATCGCTTGCCGCGCGCATTCTTCCGGGGTCTGAAAGAGCGGCCCCATGTCAACGTCAAAACCCAGATCGGCAAAGGCCGTGGCCACTACCTTGGCGCCTCGGTCATGGCCGTCCTGGCCCAGTTTGGCAATCATCACGCGTGGGCGGCGACCCAGGCTTTCAGCCGCCTGATCGATCTCGGTCTTAAGTTTGTCCCAGCCTTCAGCAGAGTCATAAGCGGCAGCGTACACACCGGTCACCTTTTGTGTATCCGCACGGTGGCGGCCAAAGACTTTTTCCAGAGCGTCAGAAACCTCACCCACCGTAGCGCGCAAACGCATGGCTTGAATGGACAGATCCAGCAAGTTGCCCTGGCCTGATTGCGCTGCTGAAGTCAACGCGTCCAGCGCTTGCGCCACAAGGGCCGCATCGCGTTGCTGCTTGATAGCGTTCAAGCGCTCAATCTGGCTGTCGCGCACCTTGACGTTGTCCACCTCCAGAATATCGATGGGGTCTTCTTTGGCCAGCTTGTATTTGTTGACCCCCACAATCACGTCTTTACCCGAGTCAATGCGCGCCTGTTTTTCAGCGGCTGCGGCTTCAATCTTGAGCTTGGCCCAGCCACTGTCTACAGCGGCGGTCATGCCGCCCATGGCTTCGACTTCTTCAAAAATAGCCCACGCCTTGTCTGCCATTTCCTGCGTAAGCGTCTCCATCATGTAGGAGCCCGCCCACGGATCAATCACATTGGTGATGTGCGTCTCTTCCTGAATGATGAGCTGGGTATTGCGGGCAATGCGCGCCGAGAACTCGGTGGGCAGTGCAATGGCCTCATCAAAACTGTTGGTGTGCAGGCTTTGCGTGCCACCAAACACGGCGGCCATGGCCTCAATCGTGGTGCGCACCACGTTGTTGTACGGGTCTTGCTCGGTCAGGCTCCAGCCAGAGGTCTGGCAGTGCGTGCGCAGCATCAGGCTTTTGGGTTTCTTGGCACCAAAGTCCTGCATGATCCGGCACCACAGCAGGCGCGCAGCTCGCATCTTGGCGATTTCGAGATAGAAATTCATGCCAATCGCCCAGAAGAACGACAGGCGGCCTGCAAAATCGTCCACATCCATGCCCTTTGCGGTGGCTGTTTTGACGTATTCCTTGCCATCGGCCAGCGTGAAAGCCAGCTCCAGCGCCTGATTGGCACCTGCTTCCTGCATGTGATAGCCCGAGATCGAGATCGAGTTGAACTTGGGCATGTTCTTGCTCGTGTACTCGATGATGTCGCCAATGATCTTCATTGAAGGCTGGGGCGGGTAGATATAGGTGTTGCGCACCATGAACTCTTTCAGAATGTCGTTCTGAATGGTTCCGGACAACTGATCCTGCGATACGCCCTGCTCTTCGGCGGCAACCACATAGCCAGCCAGCACCGGCAGCACCGCCCCGTTCATGGTCATGGAAACTGAGACTTTGTCCAGCGGGATCTGGTCAAAGAGGATTTTCATGTCTTCCACCGAGTCAATGGCGACCCCGGCCTTGCCCACATCACCCGTTACCCGGGGGTGGTCTGAGTCATAGCCCCGGTGCGTGGCCAGGTCAAATGCCACCGACACACCTTGCCCTCCCGCTGCCAGCGCCTTGCGATAGAAAGCGTTGGATTCTTCTGCGGTAGAAAAGCCTGCGTACTGGCGAATGGTCCAGGGGCGACCCGCGTACATGGTGGTTTGCGGGCCACGGATATAGGGTGCAAAACCAGGCAAGGTATTGGCGTGCGGCAAGCCTTCGATATCTTGTGCGGTGTACAGCGGCTTGACTGTGATGCCGTCTGGGGTGACCCAGTTGAGGTTGTGAACATCTCCCCCCGGTGATGCTTTGGCTGAAGCCTTTTCCCAATCGGCCAAGCTTGGTGCTTGAAATTCCGGTGCTACTTTGGCCGCCGTCTGGCCCAGCTTTGCGTCAATACCCATGGTTACAACCGTCTCCGTTTGGTCGTGTGCTGGAAAACGAGAAGTCTTCCAAACTTTTTGTGATTCATAATTATTGATTCATAACTACTGCACACCCCATGGGGTTAGCCCTAGGAAATCGATGACGGAAACCACCGCCCTGCTCACACCCAAACCGCTGTATATCGAAGTGGCTGAACTGGTGCGCCAACGCATCTACAGCCGCGAGCTCGAGCCCGGCAGCTGGATTGATGAGATGAAGATGGTTGAAGAATTCGGCATCAGTCGCACGCCTTTGCGCGAAGCTTTGAAGGTACTGGCCGCCGAAGGCCTGGTCACCATGAAGGTACGCCGTGGTGCCTATGTGACAGAAGTCTCAGAAAAAGACCTGCGCGATGTCTACCACCTGCTTGCGCTGCTGGAAAGCGATGCCGCCGCAGCCGTGGCGCAAACCGCCACTGCTGCTGAGCTGCAGCAATTGCACGACCTGCACCGTCAACTGGAGCGCGCAGTACACGACGCCAACAGGTTTTTTCAGATCAACGAGCAATTTCACATGGCATTGCTGACCCTGTGCGGCAACCGCTTTCTGAGCCAGTCTGTGGCGGATCTGCGCAAGGTAATGAAGCTCAATCGCCACCAGTCACTGTTCAAGCAAGGCCGTATTGAAGACAGCCTCAAAGAGCACAGTGATGTGATGCGCTCACTGGTTGAGCGCAACGCTGACGCAACCAGAGCGGCCATGCTGACGCACTTTCAAAACGGATTGATGGCGGCAGTAACTATCGAGAAGAAGTCCCTATAGCATTTATCCTACATAGCGACACATTAAGTAACATTAGTCTGTGACTATGTATTGAAATTGCACCATCTGTTTCAATCGTTGTACGTTGTTAGCCAGCTCATGTAATGTAGATACAAATTGAATTTCATCTTCAATTTATCGACTCTCGTTTTCAAAGGAAGAACGTGCTTGGCCCATTCGTTACAGATTCTGCGAGTAGCCACCACACCATGGCGCTGGTGCATGCAAGCCACAATCTAGGGCTGGTGGTACTTTCGCTGCTGGTTGTATTCATCAGCAGCTGTGCCGCCTTCTACATGGCACATGCCAACCGCCAGGCTGCAGCGCTCAGTCACCGCCGAGTGTCGTTGCTGTGCGCCAGCATGGTGCTGGGTCTGGGCATCTGGGCCATGCACTTTATTGGCATGCTGGCCATGCGCTTGCCCACTGCCGTGCATTACGACCCTTTAGGCACGGGGCTGTCCATCATTCCAGGCATGGTCGCTGCATGGCTGGCCCTGTGGTCCTTGCAGTCAGTCAATCCCTCAAATACACGTATCTTGGTCAGCGCCACCATGGCCGCCCTGGGCATTGGGGCCATGCATTACAGCGGCATTGCCGCCATGCGCCTTGATGGCCGCATGCTTTTTGATTTACCGCTGTCAGTGCTGTCTCTTCTGGCGGGCTTGATGTGTTCTGTTGTGGCATTTGTGTGCCAGCGCATTATTTACAGCTACGGGGTTGACCGCCTTCACTGGTCATGGCGCTTGCTGCCCCCATTGCTGATGAGCCTTGCAATTGCCAGCATGCACTACATCTCCATGCTGGCGCTGCGCGTTGCAGTGCAAGCACCACAGCAGCCTGGGGCGCAGGCACAGATGGAGCACAGCGAATCGCTGCCGTTGCTGATTGCAGCCATGTCCTTTGTTGTGTTCCTGATTTTGGGGCTGGCCAATGCACTGCTGCGTTACCGCGATCTGTGGCAGGCCGTTGCGGTGCGCGATGCGCGCTTGAACGCCATGATTGACACGGCAGAAGACGGCTTTATCACCATCGATGCCAAAGGGCATATCCAAGATTTCAATCCCGCAGCGGAACGTATTTTTGGCTATAGCAAGGACGAAATTGCGGGCCGCAATGTGTCCACCCTCATGCCCTCGCCTTTGTCCGAGCAGCACGATGGACACCTCGAGCGGCACGTGGGCCAGCCCAACCGGGCCATTTCCATCAATGGCCGAGAAGTCCTGGGCAAACGCAAGGATGGACGCCACGTTCCTTTGCAGCTGGCCATCGGCAAAGCGCTAACGCCTGATGGCACTATTTTTGTGGGCTACCTGCAAGATATTTCAGAACGCAAGCGCACCGATGCACAGCTGCGTATTGCAGCCAGCGTGTTCCACCACGTGCGCGAAGGTGTGGCGATTGTGGATGCCAATCACAACATCTCCGATGTCAACCCCGCCTTTTTGCGCCTGATGGAAAAAACGCGTGAAAGCTGCGTGGGCCGGTCGCTGGAATCACTGTATGAGGACACAGACATCCCACCCGATATGAGCAAGCTGTGGCAAGTGGTGGCCACCCAGCAGTACTGGCAAAGTGAAATCATGTTCACGCGCAGTAATGGCTCAGTGTGGATGCAGCGCCTGTCAATCTCTCCTGTGCTCAGCGAGCTGCAGCGCCCGCAGCACTTCATTGCCGTGGTCAGCGACGTGAGTGAGCGCCCGGGCCTTGAAGGCACGCTGCCCTACGCCGACTTGCACGACAGCGTCACAGGCCTGCCTGGCCAGAAGCTGTTCATGGATCGATTGAGCAGCGCGGTGCTGACAGCGCGGCGCAAGGCCACCCACGTGGGAATCATGGTCGTCAAGATATTGCCGGCCCAAGGCCCAGCCATGCAGCCCGGCAACACAGACTTCACGGGTGCATTGCGCGTGCTGGCGCAGCTGTTGCAGCAGCAGCTGCGCAGTACCGACACACTGGCTCGCTTTGGAGAGGACCATCTGGCCTTGCTGCTGCCTGGCTTCAAGGAGCAGCAGGCATTCAAAGCCCTGATTCAGCGCCTGGGCCACACCCTGCACGAGGCCAGTGCCAGTTATAGCAAATACGGGGTGCAGGAAATATTGCTGGGCTCTGGCTCGACGCTGCAGTCTTCTTTGACTGCCACTGAGCTTATGGAGACCACACTTGAGAATATGGCCCCGCTGTGGAGCAATCCCAATGCGCAAGTGCACTGGTGAGCACTGGGTATCAAGCAAAATATTTGCTCGATTTCTCTTGCCCCTGATTGCCTGAATGTCTGCCTGCCTGAACACCCTCGATAGCCTGCCCCTGACAGCCATGCGCGGCGACAATGCGTTTGACCATTGGCTGCTCACTTGCGGGCAAGACCCCTGGGAGCCTTTGAGCCCTGATGCTGCCAGACCTTATGGCTTTATCTGGCACTCCTGGCTGCGCTTTTTGGCCGGTGGTGGTGAAGCGGGCGATCCGCACATCTGGGCCAGCGCCACGCCGGTACAGGTGCTCGAGTTCATCAACCACGGGCCGCAAAGCCCCAAGCGCTCCAAGCCCAGCGACATCACGCGCCGGCGTTACTGGCGTGTGCTGGACCGGGTGTATGACCACGCCGTGCTGCACCGCTGGGCACCGGACAATCCGGCCCAGGGCCTGACAGAGCAGGACATGCCGCCCAGCGAGGACCCCAAGGGCGCCATACTTTCGCCGCGCATGTGGCGTGCTTTGGAGCGGCAGATTCCGCAGCCCGATGATCTGATCAGCAGCCGCGACCGCGCCATCCTGATCTTGCTGATGGAGCTGGGCCTGACGCCCGAGGAAGTGCGATTTCTGGAGATGGGCAGCCTGCGCTGGTCACAGCAAGAGCCCCACAAGGTTGAAGCCATCCAGATCATTGGCGAGCGCGACAAGCAAACGCGCGCCCTGCCCGTGTCCGACAAGCTGTACGCCGCCCTGCGGCACTGGCTGCAGGTCCGCGCGGGCTACCACGCCATGCAGGGGCAGGCGGCGCTGTTTTGCACACGCAAAGCCCCCCAGCTGTCCAACCACACCTTGCTGCATCTGGTCACCAAAACGCTCAAACAAGCAGCCCATGCCAGCCAGCTGCCCGAGCCCGCGCGCATGGGGCCACAGGTCGTGCGCAATACCGTGCTGGTGCAGTGGCTCGATAGCGGCTGCAGTGTCGATGAGGTGCTGGCACGCTCAGGCATGAAAAGCCCCAACGCCTTGCTGCACCTGCGTGCCTACTTTGGAGATGACACGGCGCAGTTGTAATTTCCAGACCAAATAAAAAAGAGAGCTGCCAGCGCATATGCACATTACGTTTCAGATACTTTTATATCTGAAAACAAGCACACACAAGCGCTGACAGCTCTCTTTTTAGCAACTGCAAGCCTTACTTCACACCAGCCTGTCTGCCGTCAAAGTAATCCCTGGTCAGCTTGGCAATCACGGGCGACAGCATGAGCAGCGAGATCAGATTGGGAATCGCCATCAGCGCGTTCAAGGTATCGGCCACCAGCCACGCCACATCCAGCGTCACCACGGCACCCACAAATACGCCCACCACCCACAGAATGCGAAATGGCTTTTCGCACACGGGGCCAACCAGATATGTCCAGCATTTTTCGCCGTAGTACGCCCAGCCCAAAATGGTGGTGAAGGCAAACAGCGCCAGCGAAATTGCCAGCAAATATTTACCAATACCGGGCATGGCCGCTTCAAAGCTCTGCGTGCTCAGCAGCGCGCCGCTGGCACCGCTGTTCCAGACACCGCTCACCACAATGGCCAGACCCGTCATGGTGCACACGATGATGGTGTCAATGAAGGTGCCCATCATGCCCACAATGCCGGAGAACACCGGGTCCTTGCTCTGGCCTGCCGCCTGCGCAATACCCGCCGTACCCAGACCCGCCTCATTCGAGAAGATACCGCGCGCCACACCCATGCGGATGGCCATCAGCACGGTCGATCCCGCAAAACCACCCACCGCTGCCGTAGGATTGAAGGCCTGCTCAATGATCAGCGCAAACGCAGCAGGAATCTGCGCGTAATAAGTACCCAGCACCCACAGCACGCAGATGATGTAGACGATGCACATGGAAGGCACCAGCTTTTCAGCTACAGCACCGATGCGCTTGATGCCGCCCAGCACCACAGCAGCAGTCAGGGCTGCAACGGCCAGACCGGTGATCCACGTCTGCAGACCAAACGCACCTTGCATGGCCGAGGAGATACCGTTGGCCTGCACCATGGCTCCAATGCCAAATCCAGCCAGACCGCCAAACACCGCAAACGCCGTTGCCAGCCAGCGCCACTTGGGGCCCAGACCGTTTTTGATGGCGTACATAGGGCCGCCCACCCACTGGCCGTTGGCATTTTTTTCGCGAAACTTCACCGCCACCACCACTTCCGCGTACTTGGTGGCCATGCCCACAATGGCGGTCATCCACATCCAGAACAAGGCACCCGGCCCACCCACGGCAATTGCCGTAGCCACGCCTGCAATATTGCCCGTACCTACCGTGGCAGACAGCGCAGTCATCAGCGCAGCATAGGGAGAGATATCACCGCTGGATTTGTCTTCGACCGTGCGGCTCTTCCAGATCATGCGAAAGCCGTAGCCAATATTGCGCAATGGCATAAAGCCCAGACGCAGCTGCAGATAAAAACCTGTGCCCAAAATCAGCACGATCATGGGAACGCCCCAAACCATGCCATTGAGCGTGTGGAGCCATTGTGTGAGTTGTTGCATACCGTTATTCTTCAATTTGATGCATCTGCGAGAGCATGCTGAAATGACGCCGTCGCAAAAGACAAGGGCGACATTCTCCGCCTGTGATGCAACTTGTGCAGTGAGTGACTACCTTTTCCCCTCTGTGACACTTTGCTCTGGCGCATAACTTGCTAGCTTTTCGTGCATAAACTTGCAATCGGAGGGCAGGAATGCGCACGCTGTACATCATCAAAACGGGCAGTACGTTCCCTGCCATTCGCCAGCAGCACGGTGACTTTGAACAGTGGATGCAGGCAGGCCTGCACCCCAAACACGTGCTGCCAACCGAGCGCCCTGCCATGGCAGTCATTGATGCCGCAGCCAGTGGTCATGGCCCGCTTTGCTACCCCGAACCGCATGCATGCGCAGGCATCGTCATCAGTGGCTCTCACAACATGGTGACCGACGATGCCCCATGGATGCAGCGGCTCGCGCACTGGCTCCTGCAGATCTGCCATGCAGGCGTGCCGGTACTGGGCATTTGCTTTGGCCACCAGTTGCTGGCCAAAACGCTGGGCGGTCAGGTGGGCATGCACCCGGCAGGGCTGGAGCTGGGCACCGTACCTGTGTCGATTCAGGCCGATGTCTCACTGGACCCCATCTGGCAGCACATGCCCATTTGTTTTGAAGCCCATGCGGTGCACTACCAAAGTGTGCGCCGCTTGCCTGAAGGCGCATGCGTGCTGGCAGGCAATTGTCATGAGCCCCATCACGCGTTCCGCTGGCGTAGCAACGTATGGGGCGTGCAGTTTCACCCCGAGTTCAGCACCGGCGCCATGCAAGGCTACATCGACCATGTGCAGCAGGATCTGGCCAAAAACGGCTCCCGCTTGCCTGCGCAAAACCTGCGCTGCTCCGAGACACCCGATGCCGCACAGCTGCTCAACCACTTTGCGCGGCATGCGCAAAATTTCGCACGCCAGCCAGTCGCTTTTCAGCCAGTGGTTTGACCGTTATTTTTTCTGCGTGGCACCAATGCAAGCATCTGTCTGACGCGCACGGCAAGGCCTTGCTTCTAGAGTCAGTGCATTCAATGCAATGGAGCTACGCACATGATGTCCATACTGGGTACTTTGTTTGTCGGTTTGATCGTCGGCCTGATTGCACGCGCCCTGAAACCAGGCGATGACAACATGGGCTGGCTCATGACCATCGTGCTGGGTATCGTCGGTTCTTTCCTGGCCAGCTACGCAGGCGTTGCCATGGGCTTTTACCCCGAAGGAAGCACCGCCGGCTGGATTGCTTCCATCATTGGCGCCATCGTCGTCCTGTTTCTCTACAACCTCGTGCGCAGCAAAACCAGCCGCTAAGTCCCCCCGCAATTAACCCGTATCGCCAATGAAAATTCGCGACATGCACAGCGCCCCTTCGCTGGGGCACATGCCCAGCACTGCACAGGCACTCAGTCAGGCCGTTGAGCGCAGCCGCGCCAAGCTGCATCAACGCGCCTTGCTGGCGGGCGCAGCCAGTGCCGTACCCATCCCCGGTCTGGACTGGGCGGTGGATGCAGCCATTTTGTCCAAGCTGCTGCCCGATATCAGCAAAGAATTTGGCCTGACCCCGCAACAGATCGACGCCCTTGACCCCCACATGCGCGATCAGGTGCAAAAAGCGGTCGCCATGGTCGGCTCGGTCTTTATCGGCAAACTGCTCACGCGACAAATGGTCTTGCGCCTGGCGCGCACGGTGGGGGCACGCATGGGCACCAAGCAGTTTGCCAAGTTCATCCCCTTCGCAGGCCAGGCCATTGCCGCCACCGTCGGTTATGGCACCTTGCGCTATCTGGGCCAACGCCACATCAACGACTGCGTGCGCGTGGTCGAGCATGCCCAAAGCCTGCAAGCGGGCATCGTCACGCCTGTCAACGCTTGACGGTGCACGGCAAGCAGCGCCTGCATGACTGAGCCAAAGTCCTGCCTGAGGTATTTTTGGCAGAACTTTGCATGCACACTGCGCCGCTCAATGCTTAAATAACGCAATGCCCAGCACCCAATACTGGCTCATGAAAAATGAGCCCGATGAATACTCCATAGACCACGCACTCAACGCCCCTGATCAATGCATTGCATGGACGGGCGTGCGCAACTACCAGGCCCGCAATTTCATGCGCGACCAGATGCAGGTGGGCGACGGTGTGCTGTACTGGCACTCCAGCTGTGCAGAGCCTGGCATCCACGGCATTGCACGCATTGCAGGCAACCTGCGTGTGGACCCTACGCAGTTTGACCCGGCCGATCCCTACTACGACCCCAAATCGCCTCCCGACAAACCACGCTGGCTTCTGGTGGACGTGCAGGCAGTCAAAAAAACGCGCTATGTCTCCATCGCCGAGCTGCGTGAACACAAGGCGCTGGAGAACATGCGCGTGCTGCAGCGCGGCAATCGCCTGTCCATCACCCCGGTGACACCCGAAGAATGGCACTACATCATGGACACGCTCCTTAAATAAAAGAAAGCAGGCTCCAGCTATGCGCGGCATGTTTGATTTCAGCTCCTGGTCATCGCTTGCCACCACGGTACTGGGGCTGCTGCTGATGACGTTGATGATGATGGGCGTGCGCCTGCTGTTCATGCAAACCATCCAGAAACGCCGTGAACGTGAAAATCGCCAGATCAACGAACGCCTGCGCTCGCTGATGGCCGCCTACAAGACGCTGGGAGGCTCGTTCACCGGCAACCTCACCGTCAGCCCCTTGCATTTGCGCGAAGCACGTGCCACGGCGCAAGCCAGTGACCGAGCAGAAGACAGCCTGACAGATGCGCTCGAACCTGATGAGGACGATGACAGCGCCACCATCAGCGGCAGCTCTGAACGCCAGCGGCGCACACGCGATGCGGTAGAAGCTGCGCTGTCCGACATCATCTTGCTCGGCACCGAAGACCAGGTGCGCATGGCCGCGCAAGCGGCGCAAGACATGGTGACCGGTCGCCCCGTGCAAACGGCAGCCCTGGTGGCATCGCTGCGCCAGTTCATCCGCGCCGCGCTGTATCTGGAGCCCATTCCGCCAGACGTCAGCATTCCCAATCAAGGCCCTGTGCGCCCCAGCACCTCCGGCAGCGCTGGTGGCCGGCGCGGTGGCAATGCCGAAGGCAGCGCAGGCGGTGGCCAGCGCGCAGGTTCGGGTGGCGGTGGCGGTGGTGGCGGAGGTATGGGGTTTGGAATGGGCATGGGTACACGCCGCAACGAAGACACCCTCTGAGCGCCCCCTTTGAGCCCTCCTTTGTACGCCCTGACTGCGCCTTTTCCCGGTCTTTGGTACTTGACTGCGATTTCGTGTTCTGTGCGTCGTGTTTTTTGCGCCGTGTTTTTACGTCGTGTTTCGTGCGTCGCCTCCACTCCAAACTGGGGCTCAATAGGCGGTAGTAGCCATAGCTGCACTCAACCTATGGCTGAGCGGGCATCCGTGCCGCAAACCGCCACTGTGCTGACTGTAAAAATCACCTTGCCCCAAGCAAACACATAGCCAGACAGCCGCTATGCAGTAGGCTTGGAGTGTCAATTCCACAGAAACTGTACATTTATACAGTTTCTTTATTTTTAGCCTATGCAACGCCCTAACGCTTTTCCAACCGACCATGGCCAGACGCTTCTGCTCACCACAGAACAGCAGGCCATTGTGTCCAGTAAAGCGCCCTCGGCCATCATGGCGGCACTGGCTGGCACCGGTAAGACCACCACGCTGGCATGCAGCGCTGTGCAAGCACTGCGTACGCGCCCAGATACCCGCATTCTGGTGCTGGCCTGTTCCAAGTCTGGGGTGCAGGCATTCAAGCACCGGCTGCACATGCTGGTGCGCGACATGCCCCCCCAGATCCATGTCACCACGCTGGAGCGCTGGTGCGCCCGCCTTCTGCGCCAGCGCGATCCCGCCGTACGCTTTGTGACCGAGCCTGTCGAGCTGCGCCAGCAAGCCAAAAAGGCGCTGCAACTGCTCGAAGAACAACTGCAGCGCCAGCCTGATGAGCTCATCAGCATGCCCAGCGAAGTCGACATGCAGGCATTTTTGGCGTTCAATCGCGCGGCCAAAAAATCAATGCTGCTGCAGCAACTGCGCCAGGAAGGCTGTGAACTGGTGGAGTTTTGTGAAACGCACCTGCTCGACTACACCCAGGCGCGGCTGTTCATGGCCTATGAGCGTTTGCGTATCGACCACTGCGGCGATATCAGCTACTACGCCGAGGGCGACTGCACCTACGCGCTGGCGCAGGAAGATGGCGACACTTTGCCCGCCCCCTACGACCTCGTGCTGTTTGATGAAATGCACGACCTGGATCTGACCTCGCTGACAGTGCTGCGCCAGATTTTGAGTGCCAGCAACGCCAGATTCTTGGGCGCGGGTGACTTTAACCAGCACATTGAAGCCCAGGCATGGTCTGTCTTTCAGGACAAGCTGCACCAGCTGGCTGACTTTCTACCCCAGGCCACCGAAAGCCTGCCCCTGACCCATTCACGCCGCTTTGGCCCGCAAATCGCGCAAGCCGTGAACCGCTGGTTTGATGTGGACATGAAAGCCACCAGCAGCCGTCGCAGCACAGTCACCAGCTGGACCTACGAGAGCGATGCGCAATGCATCAGCCAGCTGCTGCAGGCGCAAGCCTCCATCGTGCAGCCCGCTGGTGCGCAGCGCCTGCCACTGACTGTCATCTTGCGCCACCCCCATGAAGCCACAGCGCTGGAATGGGCGGTGCATGCCGCAGGCAAAACAGTCAGCGTCCATGGTTTTCAACCGTTTTATCTGCAACGCGAGGTGGCACTGCTGCTGGGCTTGCTGTATGCCCATGGCATGCAGGCGAGCGACTGGAAAAGCAGTACCTGCATCCTGGGCACAGACATTCTTTCGGCATTTATCGATGGAGCCCTGTACTTTGGCAAAGGCAGCGTCGATGCACGCCAGCAAGACAGTGAACTGACCACCATGGCAGAGCAAATGCACGCCCACCCGCAAGGCATCTGGCGTTTCTTGATTGGGCAAACCAGTTTGCAGGGCGGCCAGCGCAACTTTGCTGCGTTTGGCAGCTTTCTCGCCTTGCCGCTGGCCCTGCAAAACAATGCCAAGGCCCTGCTGGAGCAGGCAGATATCTGGGGCCTGTTCGCCGCCACCCCCATGCCTCATGATGAAAAAGAGCGCCTGCAAGCAGGCATCCAGAGCTTTATGCAGGCCATCACAGGCATGTCTGTATCGCAAGTGCTTGAGCAAGTAGCTGGTATGGCGCAGCGCTATCAAAAAACGCTACGCTATGGCCCAGGCTTTGATTTCCAGCTGCTCAGCATTGAGCAAGCCAAGGGACAAGAGTTTGAATGCGTGGCCCTGCCATTTTTGGAGCCCGGCCGCTTTCCGGCACCCGCGCCCAGAGAAATTGCTTTTCTGGAGCGCAACCGCCTCTATGTCGCCATGACACGTGCCAAACACCGGCTGTGGCTTTTGGAGCATGCCACTCGCCGCATTCAAGCGTTTGACCATTGACGCCGTGCTCAAGCCGTGCACCAGCCCTGCACAGTCACTGCCAGGCTGCGTAAACTGAGTTTTTCCCCAGATTTTTTTTTTGACAGAAAGTGTTCCCCATGGCCTTCGCCGACAACCTGCAACAACTGCCACCCATCGACCATCTGGCTGAGCTGCAACTGATAGATGCACAAGGCAACGTTGCCGCCACCATTGCCAATGTGCCGGGCAAAGCTGGCTCCGTGCGCCTGTATGCAGCATTGGCTGCCAAGCATGGCCGTATCAACGTAGCGGCAGCCCAGGAAGGGCTGGAGCTTTTTGCGGAACACACCGAGTCCGCACGCCAGCACCCGGGCAGCCACCCCAATATTGACCGCCTGCTGCAAGTCATTGCCTCTGGCCAGACCTACGACGTCAAACTGATTGCCCGCTGAACAAGCCCCCCCTGCCCATACAGTGGCTGGTGAAGCCGCATGCCTTGGCACTGCATCACCAGTCACCGCATCCGGTGCAGGGGCGAGTCAGGCGGATTACGTAACTTGCGCCTGAAGGCGCTCCGTTCAACGCCACAGCGTTGAGTGCTGCGTTCAAGACAAACACCATGCACCTGCACATTCGCAACGAACAGCCCCAGGACATTGCCACCATCACAGCGCTGACAGTGGCAGCTTTTGCAAGCGCAGCACACTCCAGCCACACCGAGCATTGCATCGTCAACGCATTGCGCCGCAGCCAGCAGCTGAGCGTTTCGCTGGTCGCCGTGCTCAATGAAGACATCGTTGGCCATGTGGCTGCCTCACCGGTCACAATTTCTTCTGGCGCTCAGGGCTGGTTCGGGATCGGCCCCATCTCGGTGTCGCCCAAGCACCAAGGTCAAGGCATTGGCTCGGCCTTGATGCAGGCTGCGCTGACAGAGTTACAGCAGCTGTGTGCAATGGGTTGCGTAGTGCTGGGCGAACCCGGCTACTACAGCCGCTTCGGCTTTGCCGTTCACCCGGGGCTTGAGCTGCCCGGCGTTCCCCCTGAATATTTTCAGGCCCTGTCTTTTGGGCCTGCATTACCCCAGGGCACGGTGCAGTACCACGCAGCGTTTGAAGCCACCGCGTAAACCGTCACCGGCACTGCAATGCATTTGGCACTGTACTGCTGCGTGCACGGCCAAAGAAAAAGCCCAGTACGTTTTCACGAACTGGGCTTGAAATTTTGGCAGGGGAGGAAGGACTCGAACCCTCGCATGCCGGAATCAAAATCCGGTGCCTTAACCAACTTGGCGACTCCCCTACGGTGTGCGGGCCTGAATGAACATACCTGCACGAATCTGGCAGGGGAGGAAGGACTCGAACCCTCGCATGCCGGAATCAAAATCCGGTGCCTTAACCAACTTGGCGACTCCCCTTGAGAAGCAGCGATTATGCCGTTACTTTTTGGGAGAAAAAATGAAAAACAGCAAAATTTGCACAGAAACCGCACTCGCTTGCTCACTTTTCAGCAAGCCCGCACCTGCGGTGCACAATTTTTACGCACACCAGGCTGTTTAGCCCGCATTCCCGCAGTTTTCGCACCGGTCAGACGCATCACAAGCGAACTGTGCACGCAGTTACAAGCCTACGCGCCTATGCGCTTTCGCACAGCGCTTGTAAAGCGCCGCAAGCATGCCCATAACGGGCACGAATACATGGCGCTGGCCTGCAACACTTGCTGACACCCTCTGTCTAAACTGGTGGCCATGGAAACTTTGCTGACGGCCGATTTCTGGTTCGGCATCTTCAAGATCATCTGGATCGACGTCATCCTGTCTGGCGACAATGCCGTCGTCATCGCCCTGGCAGCCCGGGCGCTGCCGCCGGAGCAGCAGCGCAAGGCCATCTTGTGGGGGTGTGGCTTTGCCATCGTGATGCGCATTTCGCTGACGGTGGTCGCCGCCAAGCTGATGCAGCTGCCCTTGCTGGAAATTCTGGGAGGCGCCCTGCTGCTGTGGATTGGTGTGGGCCTGCTCAAGGGCGAAGAAGCCGCCGACGCCACATCCGGCAACGGCAAGCCCAGGGGCAGCATCTTTGTGGCCATTCGCACCATCTTGCTGGCCGATCTGGTCATGTGTCTGGACAACGTGATCGCTGTCGCGGCCACAGCGCAAGGCGATATGCGCTTGCTGATCTTTGGTCTGGCCCTGAGCATTCCGCTGGTGCTGTTTGGCTCGACCCTGATGATCAAGCTGATGGAACGCTTCCCCTGGATCGTCATGCTGGGGGCCGGCCTGATTGGCTGGGTTGCAGGCGAGACCATCGTCAACGACCACCTGCTCACCTCCGTCAGCCAGCAATACCCTGCCCTGCGCTATATCGCCGCAGCCTGTGGTGCGGCCTTTGTACTGGGCCTTGGCCACTGGCTTCAGCAGCGCAAGCGAGCATCCTAGCGCTCGCCCTGCCATAAAAAACACCGGCAAGCAGTTGAGCCTGTCGGTGTTTTCAAAGAAGGTATCAAGCGATGCTGGATGCACAGCCGTCTTTCTTTAGCAGAAAGAAAGCTTGACCAGTGCCGCTTTTTCTTTCTCTGCAATGTTCTGCGAAAACTGTTTCAGTGCAGCAGATCTATAAAAGTCACTTGAAATAAATTACATAAGCCTGAAAAAAAGTGCTCACACAGCCTCACTTTAATTCTTCTTAAGATGGCAGGTTTGGCACACTTGAGCGAAAGCTAAGGTCGCAAAGCCTCCGGTCCTCCTTCTGCATTCAGCAGAAAAAGATAGCGGGGTTGCAATTTTCAGGAATGCGCACTACACGGTGCTGAGACACTCCGGGCAATACTGGAGCGACAGTGGTGATCCTGCGAATTCGTGGCCTTGATTTTTGCTGATAAACGCAAGCACATGGTTGTATGCATTCCCAATGCTTGCTCTCAAACCACAAAGAAAATCAAACACTATGAAACAGCACGCAGGCGAGTATCTAAGCTTTCAACTCGGTGGTGAGCAATATGGCATCGATATTCTGAAAGTTCAGGAAATTCGAGGGTATGAAACTTGCACCCGTATCGCCAATGCCCCGGCCTATATACTGGGCGTTTTGAATTTACGCGGAACGATTGTCCCGATTGTGGACTTGCGCATCAAGATGGGCATTTGCACTCCCGCGTATGACAACCAGACTGTCACGATTGTGCTCAATGTGGCAAATAACGTGGTGGGCATGGTGGTGGACGCCGTGCAAGACGTGGTGGCCCTGAAAGCCGAAGAAATCAAGGCTGCACCCGATTTTGGCAATGCGGTTGCCTCACAGCATATTGTCGGGATCGCCACCATCGCCCAGGCTGACATCACCCGCATGCTGATTTTGATGGATATTGAGCAATTTATGACCAGCGCTGAAATCGGTGTCATCGCCCAATCTTCTACCGCTATTTCTGAATAACAAATCAAAAATTAGATTTTGCAAAAAATACTGAGACAGTCATGAATAATTTAAAAATATCGCACAAATTAAATTTGGGCTTTGCCCTGGTAATTCTGGTTTTCTTGATTACTGCCGCAACAGCAGCTTGGCAGGTAGAAAAAGTATCCCAAGCCACGAGCGTGATGGAGCGATCTTCGGAACTGCTCAAAATTGCCAGCGCCTGGCAAGGTGATGTGCGTCAAAACTCGGCCCGCTCTTTGGCCGTGGGTTTTTCTGATGGCAATGCCATGCTGGATTTCTTCAAAGAAGCCATGGCATCCACCTCGCGCTCGACCGACGAAAAGCAAAAAGCCTTCTTGAGCGCCGCGCAGGACAGCCCCGCATCGCTGCAGCGCGCCCAGAAAGTGGGTGATCTGCGCAAGGTCTGGCTGAGCACCCGCGAAGAGGTCAACCAGATGCGCATCGCTTCGGATAACCAGACCGTGCAGAACTTTGTGCAGACTAAATTTATCCCTGCCACGCAAGCCTATATCGAGGCCACACAAGAGATGGTAGATGGTGAAGCCAATGCCGTGGCTACCGCCGAGCATGAGGTCAAATCCATGTTCAGTCAGCTCTACCAGATGGCTTTCGTACTGTGCTTGCTGGCCGTGGCGCTGGCTGCCCTCATCAGCTGGCGCTTGTCACGCGGCATTGCCAAGGGCGTGGAAGGTGCCCGTGCCATTGCCCAGCGCATTGGTGCAGGCGATTTGAGCCAGGAAGTACAAATCCACAGTGGTGA
Source organism: Comamonas avium (assembly GCF_014836675.1). Taxonomy (GTDB): domain Bacteria; phylum Pseudomonadota; class Gammaproteobacteria; order Burkholderiales; family Burkholderiaceae_C; genus Comamonas; species Comamonas avium. Next base: position 506,752 of record NZ_JACSQK010000001.1, on the reverse strand, counting down.
TGAGATTGGCCAGCTGCGCAGCGCCTTGCGTGACATGCAAAACAACCTTTCTCAGGTGGTGCGCACCGTACGCCAGGGCTCGGACAATGTGGCCACCGCCAGCTCGGAAATCGCACAGGGCAACCAAGATCTGTCCGCCCGCACCGAAAGCCAGGCCTCCGCACTGGAAGAAACTTCTGCCTCAATGGAGCAGCTCGGCTCCACCGTCAAGCAAAACGCCGACAACGCCAGGCAAGCCAACCAGCTTGCACAAAATGCCTCCAATGTGGCGGTGCAAGGCGGTCAGGTCGTGGCCCAGGTAGTGGACACCATGAAGGGCATCAGCGAATCCAGCACCAAGATTGCCGACATCATCAGCGTGATTGACGGCATTGCCTTTCAGACCAACATTCTGGCGCTGAATGCGGCCGTGGAAGCCGCACGCGCTGGTGAGCAAGGCCGTGGCTTTGCGGTGGTGGCCGGTGAAGTGCGCAGCCTGGCAGGCCGCTCTGCAGAAGCCGCCAAGGAAATCAAAAACCTCATCACGGCCAGCGTCCAGCGCGTAGAGCAAGGCACCGCCTTGGTCGATCAGGCTGGCACCACCATGAACGAGGTGGTCAACAGCATTCGCCGCGTGACTGACATCATGGGCGAAATCAGCGCAGCCAGCTCAGAACAAAGCGCGGGTGTGGCCCAGGTGGGCGAAGCAGTGACCCAAATGGATCAGGCCACCCAGCAAAACGCGGCCTTGGTCGAAGAGATGTCTGCCGCCGCCACCAGCTTGAACGGCCAAGCTCAGGATTTGGTGCAGGCTGTCGCTGTATTCAAGCTGGCACACACTGGCAGCCTGAGCGTTCAGCCACAGCCACAACCCCAGCGCAGCACCAGCGCAAATGCGCGCCCTGTCATGGCACCTGCCACCGCAAGCGTGGCACGCCCTGCCCCTGCCGCCGCAGCGGCCAGAAAATCAGCGGCACCCGGCTTGCCAACACCCGCCACGTCTAAAGCCCCAGCCCCAGCACCAGCAACTGCGGCTGCCAGCCATTCCAACGACGAATGGGAAAGCTTCTAAAACCCTTGCGTAGCAGCTGGTGCATCAGGTGCAGCGCTTGAACCACAAGGTTTAAGCACTCAAAACCCTTGCACTCCATTTAGCAAATGGGCGCTAAAAGCTATTAAATTCAATCCGCTGACCACAAAAAAAGCCAGTCACAGAACTGGCTTTTTTGCGGGCAGGCCCTGGCGCTGCGGCCACGCCTTTCAGCTTGACGCAGGCAACTTGCCGTCACGCAGCATGACGTGCACCAGTTTCACCAAGTACTGCACTCCCAATGGCAGAACACTGTCATTGAAGTCGTACTTGGGGTTGTGCAGCGAGGCGCTGTCTTCCCCGTTGCCCAGCCAGATGTACACGCCCGGGCATGCCTGCGCCATGAACGAAAAATCCTCTGACGCCATGCTGGGCTTCAAGTCGCGGCGCACATGGCCTTGACCCAGTACCTGCTCAAGCACATCGGCGCACACCTGCGCATGCACCGGGTTGTTGATGGTGGCGGGGTAGCTCACGCGGTAGTCCAGCTCGGCATGCAGTCCATGCAAAGTGCAGGTGGCGTTGATGGCATCGCGAAAGCGCTGCTCAATGCGTGCGCGCTGCTGCATGTCAAAACAGCGCACCGTGCCGCGCAGCTTGATCACTTCGGGCATCACGTTGTAAGTGTCCCCCGCGTTAAAGCTGGTCACACTCAGCACGGCAGGCTTGTGCACCTCTTGCTCACGTGCAATCAGCGCTGGCAAATGTGTCACCAGCTGGCATGCAGCCAGCAAAGCGTCTTTACCCAGATGCGGCATGGCCGCATGGCAGCCCTTGCCCGTCAGGCTCAGGTCAAAAATATCAAACGCTGCCATCACCGCTTCGTCATGCACCGCGGCAGTCCCCGCAGGCAGGCCCGGCCAGTTGTGCATGCTGTAGACGGCCTGCATGGGAAAGCGATCGAACAGCCCCGCTTCAATCATGGCGCGAGCGCCACCTTCGTTTTCTTCAGCAGGCTGAAAGATAAAGTGCACCACGCCAGCAAAGTCCGGGTGCGCCGCCAGTGTCTGGGCAGCACCGAGCAGCATGGTGGTGTGACCATCGTGGCCACAGGCATGCATGCGGCCTTCGTTGACTGACTTGTGCTCGCAACTGTTGAGCTCGTGCACATGCAGCGCATCCATGTCGGCGCGCAGCCCAATCGATGGGCCTTGTCCGCGTGCACCACGCAGCACGGCCACCACGCCAGTGCCAGCCAGTCCGGTATGCACTTCCAGCCCCCAGCCCTTGAGCAGCTCTGCCACACGTGCGCTGGTACGGTGCTCCTGAAACGCAGTTTCAGGGTGGCGGTGAAAATCATGGCGCCAGGCCTGCAGGGTCTCCTGCAAGGGCCAGTTCAAATCGTTGTCAGCATGGTTCATGGCTTCGACCTTCTTGTATCGCGCTTTACAGACTGCCCACAAAGAACTGGGCGATGGCAGCAGCAGCCAGGAACACGCCCGCATTGGCCAGCAGCGAGACCACCACAATGCGCCAGCCCAGACGACGGAAAGCCGGAATGTCCTTGGCCAGCGACAGGCCGGCAAAGGTCAGCATGGTGGTAATCATGGCAAAGAAGTTGACCTTGCCAGTCAACGCAGCCACTTCTGCGGCATAAGGCGTGCTGGGAAAGGTCATGGCCATGGCCACAAAAGAGATCCAGCACACAGCAGGCAGCTTGCGGCGGGTGCCCAGATAAATCAGGTCACCCACCAGCACCACACCAATCATGATGGCCACGCCGGGCAGCGCATCCAGCATGGGAATGCCATGGCCTACACGGTTGGCGATCAGCACCGTCAGGCCACCCATCACCCAAGACAGCAAGCGCATGCCCAGCTTCAGGTACGGGGTGTGCACTTCATCCACAGGTTGCTGCGCTGCACCATTGTCAATGGCCACTGCTTTGCGGTTGCGGCCCAGGATCGGCTCCAGCCAGCGATAGGCGCGCACAGCCAAAGGCAGCGAGATAAACAGCGTCAGATATGTGCCCAGCGTCGTAGCGATCAGGTTGGCCGCCGCTGCGTAAGTAGCGATCTGGTCTGCCATTTCAGGGTGCTGCGCGGCCACCGCGCCTACTGCAGCGGCAGTCATCGAACCCGAACCCACACCAGCGCCCATGGCCAGTGCGAACGGGTGAAAGATATTCAGGCTGGTCACCAGCCCCGCCAGCAGCGAGATAAAAATGGCGCCAATCAGCGTCCCGGTGATGTACTCGGCCAGCACGCCACGGCCTTCGGGTGAATCCATGCCAAAACGCTCACCCACAATGGCCAGACCGGGTTCACGGCCAATCGAGAACGTGGCACCAATGGCCTCGCGCTTGATACCCAGCAGCAATGCCACCGGCATGCCCAGCAAAATACAGCCAATCAGATTGCCCAGCTCTTGCAGCGCCAGCGCCCAGCCCACCTTGCTCAACTGTGGCAAAGAGCCACCCACCAGCAGACCCAGCTTGGCAATGAACAGGAACAGCGCGCACGACAGCACGGCTGCAGCAAAGTGCTGGCCATGCAGGTCCAGCTTCACAGGCCGTGGCAAGCGCTGGTGCAGCAAGCCCAGCACCAAACCAATCAGCAGTGCCCAGATCATGGGCAGCAACACCACCTTGCCAATACCCAGTTCAATGGGCAGCGGTCCCATCCACTCAGACAAAGCAGCAATTACCAGCGCCAGTGCAAACACCTGCACAACGCTACCCATTTTCACGGCCGACTTGTCGGGCTGAAAGGTTTTAGACATCGGAAGACCTTTTTTGCGGACACGCAAACGCCTGCGTGCCGCGGTTGATATGAATAGTGGGACAGCTTAGTCAGAGCGCAAACACCCCTCCCGCGCAACTGGCAAAGACTATATCCGTGCCTCGATTGCGTTAAATTTTGTTTTCTGTTCTAAAAAAAAGAACACAATCTTGCCCATCTGCCATTCACGTTGAGTGCATACCCATGCCTGCATTTCAAGACTCCCGAGCGCGTTACCTGTATGAAGCCGTCACCTGCGGCAGCGTGCGCCATGCCGCCGAGAAGCTGGGCATCGTGCCTTCTGCCGTCAGCCGGCAGATCAGCCTGCTGGAAGAAGAGCTCAGTTTGATTTTGCTGGAGCGCCATCGCAGCGGTGTGGTGCCCACACAGGCGGGACAGCTCATTTTGGATTACTACCGCCAGCACATTGCCCACCAGCACGACATGCTGGCCAAGGTTGACGCCCTGCGTGGCCTGCACAGTGGCACGGTCAGCGTAGTCAGCGGCGAAGGCTTTGCGCAGGAGTTGATTGAAGGGCCGATTCGCGCTTTTCGCACGCAGTACCCTCAAGTGTCGATTGCACTGGAGATTTATGGCACCAACGACATCATGCGCCGCGTGCGCGAAGACGATGCAGAAATTGGCTTGGTCTACTACGCGCCTGCCGACAGCCACATCACCGCGCGCAGCACTGTGCGCCAGCCCATGCACGCGATTGTGGCGGCCAATCACCCATTGAGCAGCGCCACCAGCACCACACTGCAGGCGCTCACCGACTGGCCGGTTGCCCTGCTGCAAGGCGTTTACGGCATTCGGCAACTGGTGGAATATGCCGAGCAGACAGAGAAAATCCGACTCAGCCCAGCGCTCACCAGCAACCTCATCAGCGTGCTGCTGCGCTTTATCACCAGCAGCCAGGGCGTAACTTTGCTGCCCCAGTGCGCCGTCACCACCGAACTGGCCCAGGGCACGGTGCGCGCCATTCCCGTTAACAACCCTGCATTCACACACGCAGAGATGCAGCTCATCACGCGCACAGGCCGCCAGCTCTCTCCGGCAGCCAACCGGTTTCTGGAGTTTTGCCTGCAAGGCATGCAGGCTTTTCGCGAAGCGAAATAAGCGCTGCGCAACTGGTGCTCCCCTCGCCTTTTTGCGTGGCCGCACTCACACTGGCTTAGAAATTGCATACAGCTTTGGTACACCAACCCCATGCGCTGATTTATGCCCTCTGTGCTCTTGCTCAACCCCAACACCAGTACGCAGACCACCCAGATGATGGTGCAACTGGTGCAGGCGCAATTGCCCGCAGGCTTTACGGTCCACGGCATGACCGCCACGCAGGGTGTGCCCATGATTACCAACGAAGCGCAACTGGCAGTAGCCGCCCAGCAGGTGGCCGACTGCTGGCTGCGTGCCCAGCAAAAAGGCCCGTGGCACGGCGTAGTGCTGGCCTGCTTTGCCGATCCGGCACTGCACTGGCTGCGCAGCGCCACCGGCGTGCCCACCGTCGGCATTGGCGAAGCTGCCATGCGCGCGGCCAGCCATAGCAGGCAACCCTTTGGCATAGCCACCACCACCCCCGATCTGGAGGCCGTCATGCATGCCCAGGCCCAGCAATTGGGGCTGGGCCAGCTTTACACCGGCGCGCGTTACACCCAGGGCAACCCGCTGCAACTGGTCGCACACGCCAGCGCACTGCAGCAGCAACTGCGCCACGCCGTGCACCAATGCGTAGACGTTGACGGTGCGCGCAGTGTCGTCATTGGCGGAGGCCCCTTGGGTCAGACTGCGCATGCGCTGGCCCACAGCATGGATGTGCCCCTGATTGCCCCGCTCGACGCCGCCGCGCAATGGCTGCACAACGCACTGTCGGCGCAGATGCACTGACGGCCCACTTTGGCACGCCTTGGCCACCCTTGGAGCCAGCACCGGCTTATTCCTCCGCCCTTTTGATACACCCTGTTTATCCACCCTCGCCTTCACAGCCATGACTCTTACATTGCGCAAACTTGCCTTGAGCCTCTTGAGCCTGACCGCCCTGGTCAGCGGTGCCACCCATGCCAGCGGTGTGCTTGAACAGATTGAACGCACCAAGAAAGTGCGTATTGCCATCCCGACCGACTACCCGCCCTACGGCATGGTGGGCATTGACATGAAACCGCAAGGGCTGGATATCGACATGGCCCGCTACGTGGCAGGCAAGCTGGGCGCCAAGGCAGAGCTGATCCCCGTGGTCAGCGCCAACCGCGTGCCCTACCTGCAGACCGGCAAGGTCGATATCGTTATCTCTACGCTGGGCAAGACCGAAGAACGCGCCAAGGTGGTGGACTTTTCGCACAGCTACTCACCATTCTTTCAGGCCTTGTTCGCTCCAAAAGCTCTGGCTATCAAGGACTGGAATGACCTGAGCGGCAAAACCATCTCGGTCACGCGCGGGGCCATGGCCGATGCAGAACTGACCAAGGTGGCCCCTGCAGGCGCGCAAATCCGCCGCTTTGAAGACCACATTGCCACTGTCTCGGCCTTTGTCACCGGGCAGGTGCAAGCCATTGCCACCAGCGCAGGTGAAGGCGACGCCATCAAAAAACAGGCCGCCAAGCTGGACAGCGAACTCAAGCTGATCCTGAAGGTCAGCCCCAACTTTATTGGCGTCGCCAAGGGCGAAGCTGCCTTGCTGGAGCGCATCAACGCCATCGTGCTGGAGGCCAAGCAAAACGGTGAACTGGATCGCCTGTCCAAAAAATGGCTGGGCCAGCCTGCGGGTGACTTGCCTCTGTAAAGCTTGTACAGGCTGCGCAAAAGACACAGCGGCTCCACGCATCTCAACCCAATTGGCTGTCAGCGCTTATGCAACAAGCGCTGACAGCTATTTTTTTATACTTTTTTGACTCACCACTCACCACTCACCACTTACCACTCACCACTCACCAAAAACCGCACCACCTTGATTGGTGGGTTGCACCATTTGGGCAGGCTACTGCGGCGGCATGGGCTGCCCACACTGGCCGCAAAAGTTGTCGCCCCGCCTGACAGCATGGCCTGCACTGCAACTGCGCTGGCCTATCAAGCTGGGTGTGCGAAGCGTGGAATACATCATGGCAAAGGCCAGACCATAAAACAGCAGCCACAGCCCCGAAAACATGCGCATACGGCCCAGTGCGTCTCCCGTACCAGCCCCCGTCAGACCCATGCCAAAGCTCACAAAGAAATTGATGAACGTGTAGATGAACAGGCCGTAAGCCGTATTGCGCATCCATGGCGGGCACCCCTGCAGCGCCTCCGACCACGAAAACTGAACAACACCCTGACCAGCTCTGCCGCCATGGCGCTCTGTCATGCGTTGCGCCACCCAGGCCGTGGGCCACCACACCACAAAGATGCCTGCGGTCATGCCCACTTGCACCCTGTGCAGGTGCTGCACCACGGCAGAAGGCACAGGCCAGTGCAGCAGTACCCAGACATGCGCCACTAAGGCAACGCACCACGCCGCCAAAGACAGCCACTTGACCGACACCAGCAAACGGTTCATGCAAACGCCTCCGCCAGCACAGCCTTCAGGGGGCGTCTCAAAACATCCAGTTCAGTATTCATCTGCACGAAAGCCTCTGTACATATTCAAAGCGCAATGGCACCTGCGCTCTGGGGATGGGCAGCCGCTGATTGCAACAACGGCGGTGAATGTGCTGCAGGGGGTTTGGTGCGCACGCAAACGCATCAATCACCCGCCAGCAGCATCTTTGAGCGGGGAAGTGCTCCTGGACACCACCCCCAGTTTCAGCCCCAGCACGCCCAGCACCTTGTTGAGCGTCTGCACCGTGCCCAGACTGCGGCCCTGTTCAATGTCCAGCAGGGTTTTGGCATTGATGCCCGCCATCTTGGCCAGCTCTGCACTGGTCAGGCGCATGGTGCGCTTGAGGTGGCGCACGGACTGCTGCAGCGTCCATTCCGGGTGGGCCAGCACATCGTCAATGGCCTGTTTGCGCAGCATGAGCTGCTCGGGCAGGCTGAGGGTGTTGTAGCGCTTGTCCATCATTCATCTCCTTGCACCGCTGCAAGCGCGTGCATGCGCTCGGCCATTGCACCCAATCCGCGCTGCAGATGGGCGTGAACATCGGCTTGTAGCCCCAGCGCCACGCCCTGCTCGGCCAGCTGCGCCAGCGGGGCAGCCATGGCGGCCAGGCCCTGCGCCAGCGCCGTGCGGTTGAGTTTGCCTTGCGGGTCGTTGTCTGGACTGCACACGGCATCCAGTACCAGCGGCCAGTCTGGCTGGCCGTTGTCGTTGCCCTCCCAGCGAATGCGTCGGGCAATACCGTCGGGGTGCAGGTACATGGGGGCAAAGTCAAACAGCGGTGTCAGCGCCACATGGCCCTCAAAATCGCGCTGAATGGCGGTGTTGCGCGCGTGGTTGTCCTTGTTACCCAGTGCCAGGTTGGCCACATCGCGGCGCAGGTACTCCAGCACCTCGGCCTGTGGGTCTGTACAGTGCGCCACCAGTGCGCGGCACACCGCATCATGGCTGGGCACGCTGTCAAAACCGTTGTGCCCTGTCAGCGAGGCAATGCTCTCTTGCGCCAGGCGCTTGACGCGGCGGCCTTGTGCCGTCAGTTGCACGCGGCGGTCAAAGCGCGGAATGAACAGCACACGCCCGCCCTCCAGCCGCAGCGGTCCGTGCACACGCAGGCCCAGCAGGCGCGCCAGCTCCATGTACACCGGCTCGTGCCGCAAAATTTGCGCCAGTGCCGCATCACTGCCCCGGCTGAACTTGACGACGTAGTGTCTGGCCGCCTGCGCATCGGGCAAGGTGTGGTCCAGATGCAGCAAGCCTGCGTCGTCCAGCGTCAGCAGCAGCTTGGGCCACTCGCCCTGCACCCCCGAAGAGCCCGCCACAAACAGCCCGTGCTGCGCCAGATGCTCGCTGAACTCTTCCACGCGGGCAGACACCTCATCCACCGCAAAGCCCCGCACCATGGCTCCGGGCTGCGTCGCCCACTGCGCAGACTGTGCATGCAGCCACTGGGCAGCCTCTTTCACCCGCATATGGCCAATCGGGTTGCCAGCGCCAGCCAATAGCAAGGGCCAGTCGCCCGCCTGCTCCAGCGTAGTGGGCAGGCCCAGGCGGCGCAGCAGCTCGGCCCGGCCAAAGCCCTGTGGCAGCATGTCCATCAGCCACACCGGCCAGTGCGCGCACTCCAGCGGCTCCAACCCCACGGGGTAGTTCACGCTCAGCGCATGCGCATCACGTTGACCAAACTGATCGACCGACCAATCCACCGCATAGCCCGCATAGGTCTTGGCACGCCAGCCCTGCGCGGCATCACCCCACAGCGACACCGACGCCACATCGTGCCACTGGCCTTGCGCATGAATTTGCAATGTACAAGTATTCATTGGAGGTTTTCTATACAAGTTAGATGCATCAACGTGCACAGTATGTATAGAAAAATACTGAAATGCCTGTTTGTGGTTAATTACCATCAGTGCCTTGCAGCACCTTAATCGTCATCTATTTAAGTATTTTTCTATACAAATTGCCTTCACAAACAGACTTTGTTTATATATAAAAACTCTCAAATACAAAACACGTTGATGTTCTAAAACTCAAACGAACATGCTTGAACGAGCGCTAACCCGGCAACCGCAGCGCGCATGACCACCATCATTTCGGCAGGCTGTGCACGGTGCTCGCATGCACAGGCTGCTACCCAAATCATCACAGCAACAAAAAAGGCCAGCGAACACGCTGGCCTTAATGTCTGAACCTTCTGCACTTCACAACCGCGCAGAGGGTTAGCGCCTTGGGTTTACGCCGCGCTGCTTTCCAGTACGGGGTAGTCGGTGTAGCCCGTGGCATCAGCGCTGTAGATCGTGCTGGGGTTCAGTGCATTGAGCTCCGCCCCACGCGCAAAGCGCTCGGGCAGATCGGGGTTGGCAATAAAGACGCGGCCAAAGGCCACGGCATCGGCAGCGCCGTTGGCAATCACGGCTTCGGCCTGCTCGGCGGTAAAACCGTCATTGGCAATGAACGTGCCCTGGTACACCTTGCGCATGTGCTGGCCAATAGGCAGCACGCCGTCTTTGAGCTCTTCACGCGAGAAGATAAAGCCCAGCTTGCGCGCCGCAATCTGCTCTGCCACGTAGGTGAACAAGGCCACAGGGTTGCTGTCGCTCATGCTGTGCGTGTTGCTCATGGGGTTCAGGTGCACGCCAATGCGCTCGGCGGGCCACACTTGCAGCAGACCATCCAGCGTTTCCATCAAGAAGCGGGCACGGTTTTCAATGCTGCCGCCGTACTGGTCGGTGCGCTGGTTGCTGCCGTCGTGCAAGAACTGGTCAAACAGATAGCCGTTGGCGGCATGCACTTCAATAAAGTCAAAGCCCGCTTCTTTGGCGTTGCGTGCGGCCTGCACAAAGTCCTGCACCACCGCTGCCACCTCTTCGGTCTCCAGCGCGCGCGGCACGGCGTAGGGGCGCTTGGGGCGCAGCACATTCACATCACCCTCGGCAGCAATCGCACTGGGGGCTACGGGCAGCTGGCCATCGAGCAGCTCGGGGTCAGAAATACGGCCTACGTGCCACAGTTGCAGGGCAATATGGCCGCCTTCAGCGTGCACTGCGTCGTTCACGCGCTTCCAGCCTGCTACTTGCTCAGCCGACCAGATACCGGGCGTGTTGGGGTAGCCAACACCCATGGGTGATACGGAAGTGGCCTCGGTCAAGATCAGCCCGGCACCCGCACGCTGACGGTAATACGTCACCTGCAAATCCCCCGGCGCACGGCCTTCAAAGGCGCGCATACGCGTCAGCGGAGCCAGAACCACGCGGTTAGGCAAAGTGACAGAACCAATCTGGAAAGGCGTTTGGAGTTGGGACATGGGAGCAATCAGACAGTGAAAAATCCAGCGCCGCCAAGCGCCAGAAAAAATTGAGAACGCGGCACCCGCCGCGCTGTCAGTCACAAATGGTGCTGGAGCCAAAGAGTTCAAGAGCGCCGTTCACGCAATCGCTGCAGCTTGCACAGCACCCTTCATTGGTCGCTGCGGAATTGAAGCCAAATCAACCCTTAACCCTTACACAATAAGCGCAAGCAGCTATGAAAACTATTAAAACAAAAAGCAGCCAACGGCTGCCTTGTTTGCGAATGCGCGCCTAAAGAGTCGCGAACTTTACAGCTTCCACCACCCCACCATGCCCAGCGCCGACAAGGCCCACATCGCCATCAGCACATGCCGCTGCCAGCCCACGCGCTGGCGCAAGGTGGTGAAAAAGAACACCGCGCAAGCAATAGCCACCAGAGCCGCCATGATGGGCAACCACGCCATCAAGGCATTGGCCCGCTCTGCCCCCGTGCCACCGCCCGCCATGGTGGCCAGCAAGGCCAGCGGCAGGCAACTGGTAATGGTCAAGGTAAACGCCGCCAATGCATACGCCCAGCCAAAGCTCAGACCAAAAAGAGAGGGGGACGACGATGGCTGGTTCATGGGAGGTAGATATTTGCTTTAAAGCGGGTCTTGGAGCCGCACATACGGCTGCGGTAATTGAAATTAGCACTCTAGACAGGCATGAAGCCGCAGACTGTATGCGGTCATATGCCTCGCCTCAGTAAGGCAGAGCACCAACACATCGAGTGTAATTGTTAGTGGCGCTTACTCAGACGCTCTGGCTTGCGCACTTTTCGTTTCACCACCACTGCGCTAGGCTTCGCCATCACACCTCACCCTGCTCTGTACCATGCCCGACTTGCAGCACCTGCACCACCACTGGCTCCGCGCTTGGAATGAGCTGCAACACACCCCGCCGCTGGGCCTGTACGAGCAGTTATTGCAGGCTTACAGCGAGCCACAACGCCACTACCACACGCTGCAGCATCTGGCTGAATGCCTGCAACTGCAAAGCGACAGTGCCCATCTGGCGCAGCACCCTGCGGAAATTGCCATTGCCCTGTGGTTCCACGATGCGGTGTATGACGTCAAAGCACATGACAACGAAGCGCGCAGCGCTGACTGGGCGGTTGCCACCTTGCAAGCCGCAGGCGTGAGCGTCGAAGTGCAAACCCGTGTGCATGCGCTGATCATGGCCACCGAACACACTGCCGTGCCCTTGGCGGGCGATGCAGCTTTGCTGGTCGATATTGACCTGGCCATTCTGGGAGCTGCCGTCGCACGCTTTGCCGAGTATGAGCGGCAGATTCGGCAGGAATATGCGTGGGTGCCGGAGGAAGTTTTTGTGGAAAAGCGGCGTGCTGTGCTGCAGGGCTTTTTAGATCGTGCGCGCATCTACAGCACCGCCCACTTCCGCGAAATACTGGAAGCAGCTGCCCGTAACAACTTACGCTGCGTACCGCAAACAAGCTATAGGGGTTCATAGCTAAATATCCGATATCTCTTATGCAGCCTGCGCTAGCAGCTATCAAATTTTAAAGATTAACCCTTTTGTACGCGATAATAATGAGCACCGGGCATATCAGCTTGTCTCAACCGCATTCATAAAAAACTCTCGTGCTTGTAAGCTTGTGATAGATTTCACTTCTACTCAGTTAAAAATCGATTTTCACTTCATTTACCAATTAGCGATATAAAAATTATAAAATACTGAATTTTTTGAAAAAGTAAAATTTCATACCTACATTCATCAGCAAATTAAATAACACCATCTATCTTTAATTAAAAACAAATAACATGAACTCGGAATCATTTAAAGAATACAATGCTTGGCCCGTTGAATTTCAAAATTTAAAAAAAATTACCAAAAAAGAGATAGAAGAAAAAATAAAATCACATACATTTATTTTTAAAAATTTTTTTATAGATGAACTCATAAGTATAGAATCTCAAGAAATTAATAGTCACCTTATTTTTGAAAATTGCTTCTTCCCCAAAAGGTTTGAAATTAATCAATCATCCTTTAAAAACTCACTGCAATTTAAATCTTGCAGAATACTAGATTTAGTAATTAGAAATTCAAAATTTCATGGTGCGATTTTCTTAAAAAACAATCTAATAGGTAACTTCGAATTAAAAAGAATAGAAACAAAAAATCAAATAAACATAATTGACAATACATTCACAAAGAAAAACAAAATTTTATATTTCACAGATATTAAAAGCAATGATACGATAAACATTAAAGACAGTAGCTTTCAAAGTGGAATAAGTTTCCAGCACTCTAGCTTCAAAGCATTAGTTTTTGAATCCGTTACAATTAATTCAGAGGATAAGTTTTCAATAAACTTAAATGGAACACAGTGTAAATCATTTATAAACGTAAAAAAATCCACAATATCAAGTCAAATACAACTTATTAACTCAAATATTGAGGATAGCTTTTTTATTGAAAAATGTAAAATTCACTCATTACGAAAGAGCGAATCAGCTTTAACGATACAAAGGTCTAAAATATGCAATTTTATATTTCACAAAAACAACATTTATGGATCTATAAATTTAAGTTCGAACAGCTTCTCCAGAATACTAGATCTACAAAATTCTTACATATTAAACGACGGAAGACTTGAAATATTTGACTGTCAAGTAAACTCACCATCCGTATTAAACTCACTGCATTTAACTGGCGGATTGCTAATTGCATCGAGTAAATTTCAAGACATTTTAAAAATAAAGGATATTTCACACTCATCTGCCCTTAACAAAAAAAATGAAGAATACTTAATAGAAATATCGCACAGTGAATTTCAAAAAAACTTAACCATCGAATTAATTTCATCTAAAAATCCATCAATATCTTTTACAAACTCTAATTTTCATAAAGATCTTATCTTAGAGAAAATAAATTATTTTTCATCGAAAAAATCTATTGCCATTATAGATTGCGATATTAGCAATAGATTAATCTTGAGTACAGTAAATGAAATTAGTAATTGCATTTTTAAAAATTCATATTGCAAAATACTTGAAGATGAAATAACGAGCTGGAAATGCAATAATATTTTTATAAATTTTAATTACTGCTTAATTTCTGAAAACTCAATCATTGATTTAAAAGAAAGAGTAAAGTGGATCAAAAATATAAGTCATACTAGAAAAAACCACGACGACTGCTATGCAATACTTTTAAAGTCATATAAAGAAATGAATTTGCAGCATCAATTCAAAGAATTATCTTTTAATATAAGCGATCATAAGAGGGAAATTTCAACAGGATATAACAGATTAATTCTTAGTGCATACAAAAATCTTATTGGGTATGGATACAAACCCAATCTTCTAATTAACTACATTTTATTCTTTATATTTTTCGGATCTTTAATCTATTATTTTGCCGCTGAGAGATCAATAATTACACCAAATCAAGCAATAGTATACACAGATAATGATATAAAGATTTGCTCAAAGGAAAATTGGATTTATTGCAAAGAATTACCAAATGAATATCCAAGCTTCAACCCTTTAATTTACTCGATTGATACAATGCTACCATTCGTTGATTTGGGCCAAGAAAAAAGTTGGAGTATTAAAACAAATTCGAATAAGAAAGATTTTTATGAATCAATTTCCACAATGGAAATTGGAAACATAATTAGATGGTTTCAATGGATACAAATCCTATTTGGATGGCTTTCTAGTTTGATAATTATTGCTTGGTTCTCTGGATTTATTAAAATTGATAAAAACAATTAAAAGTAATCAGCCTAAATATTGTTTAATTTTAAAACACTTAAAACCAAGTATTAATTCACTCACCTAAAAGGCACACCGGGACAAGAACAATGCGCGCGCAAGCGACGCGGATTGTTTTAGGAAGTCCATCATATTTTCGGTGGCTGTTTGAGCAGAGTGACGAAGGAACGCCGCGAGTTCCGCCGGAAAGCCGTCGCCAGAGTTATATCTTTGGTTACTTTCTTGACGCAACCAGAAAATAATTCACCTGCGGTGAGCGAAATCATCTCCTTCACCCTGTAGCCAATCACAAAAATAATTAAGAGCCGAATCACTCTTTAGACCTAAACCGAGCAGCGCACTCAGCTATCAAAAACGCAATGAAAAAGTCAGCCCCCAGGCCCGAGGCGGCCCCCCCCCTTCTTGACCTTGATACCTTGCACCTTGGCCTGGTCATCGGCCAGGCTCACCCATGCCACTTCGGGGTCGGTTGCGCCTGCAATGTGCGTGCGTAGGATGTGCTGATCGATTGACTGCAAATAGCCAGCCTACGGCTACACCGTTTTCCCACAAGCATCCAAGCTGCCAAACATCAAAAAATGTATTTTTGAATAATCAATATTATCCAGAAGAATAATTAACAATAGATTCAAACCATTGAGGTCAAATAAATCACCACTGCATTTTTATATCAAAAAGATTTAGATATCATTTCAATAATATTGCTATGAAGTTGCAATGGTACTTAACAAGCCTTAATTATTTAATAACTTGGCTCAAGAAAATAGTCTTGCAAAGAAACCTTTGCGTTTGTGCTTCTCTTCCAACTCTTTCACTATCTCCTCTTTCATTTTCTGCTCGGTCGTTTTAGTGTTCTTGTTTCGCATGCGCTGGTACGCCTTGACGGTATCCACATAGCCACGGTCTTCGTTGCGAATGTGGTTGAACAACCAGCGCGACAGCATGCCGTGCAGTTCGTTGGCGACATCTTCGCCCGCTTCGAAGCGCTGCTGTATTTCAGTAACCCGGCGTATAAACAGCTCATGCACGCGCTTGTGAGGCCCTGAAAACATGTACCCCGCTTCTTCAATCATGGCCTCTTCAAAAGCAAAATGTGAAAGGGTGTAGTCCACGGTCTCTGCAATCACGACTCCCAGCAATTTTCGGTCAGGTGTTTCGCGCAATGCGTAGAGTCGATTGATGTAATCAGCAATACGCCTGTGCTGTCTATCAATTTCTTCAATACCAATATTGAGGGCAGGAACCCAATTTAAAATAGCCATAAACTCACCTCCTCATTTATCGCTTTCATCTGAAATTCCAGACAACATTTATCAAAGCGATAT
Source organism: Comamonas avium (assembly GCF_014836675.1). Taxonomy (GTDB): domain Bacteria; phylum Pseudomonadota; class Gammaproteobacteria; order Burkholderiales; family Burkholderiaceae_C; genus Comamonas; species Comamonas avium. The sequence continues at coordinate 491,004 of NZ_JACSQK010000001.1, read as the reverse complement.
GCCTTTAATATTATTTACGTATGATTTAAGTCAAAACGCACATAAATTATATGTAATACATGTTTCCAGACATTGCTGCGCATTGCATATTCTTTACTATGGCTTCTAAAAGTAAAATTATTTACTATTATTATTAGTTACGTAATATGAAAATATTTACATATTAACGGACAAGTATCTGCTTTTTTAAGCCATAGAGACTGACTGAAAAGTGACCTATGCCCGCCCCGCAGCAGTAGCTGGTCTGGGCAGCACAACCCAACGCTCTTGCACATAATCTGCGATTAATGCTTTCAAACTCAGAAAAATTAATCGACTACACCGCCGTAGCTGTGGGTCAGATTTTCAACTCACATTGGCAGTAATCGCAGCCTGCACTTAGCTCCAAGCATCTGTAATCACCCCATCGGTTTAGAGCAGCAAACACAAGCTTTGATACGTCGTTGTTTTGCTTGCAGTACTTAAGTACTGCTTTCGGCTTCACGCGTGCGTCTCAACCGTTAACCTTCGTTTTACTGGGTGGTGTTAGCAGCTCTTAAACAATAAAAAAGGCAACCCGAAGGTTGCCTTTTTGCTTTGCAAGCACTTTTTAGAAAGCGCTAATTACTTGCGTGCGGGTGGTACATCGGTACAAGAGCCATGCGCCACTTCTGCCGCCATGCCAATGCTTTCGCCCAGCGTGGGGTGTGGGTGAATGGTCTTGCCAATATCGACGGTGTCAGCGCCCATTTCAATGGCCAGAGCAATCTCGCCAATCATGTCGCCTGCGTGCGTGCCGACCATGCCGCCGCCCAAAATGCGGCCATGGCCGTGGGCTTCGGGTGAATCGTCAAACAGCAGCTTGGTGAAGCCTTCGTCGCGGCCATTGGCAATGGCGCGGCCAGATGCGGCCCAAGGGAACAGGCCCTTTTTAACCTTGATGCCTTGCGCCTTGGCCTGGTCTTCGGTCAGACCCACCCATGCCACTTCGGGGTCGGTGTACGCAACGGAAGGAATCACGCGGGCATTGAAAGCGGCGGCTGCCAGCTCTTTGTTGCCCTGCAATTCACCGGCGATGACTTCAGCGGCCACGTGCGCTTCGTGCACGGCCTTGTGCGCCAGCATGGGCTGGCCCACGATGTCGCCAATGGCAAAGATGTGCGGCACGTTGGTGCGCATCTGGATGTCAACGTCGATAAAGCCACGGTCGGTGACGGCTACGCCGGCAGCGTCTGCGCCAATCTTCTTGCCATTGGGTGTGCGGCCCACGGCTTGCAAGACGAGGTCGTAGGTTTGTGGCTCAGGCACGGTGATGCCGTCTTTGGCGGGCGCGAACGACACCTTGATGCCTTCGGGCGTGGCTTCGGCACCCACGGTCTTGGTGTTGACCATGATGTTGTCAAAGCGTGGCGCGTTCATCTTTTGCCAGACCTTGACCAGATCGCGGTCAGCGCCTTGCATGAGGCCGTCCATCATTTCCACCACGTCCAGGCGTGCGCCCAGCGTGCTGTAGACGGTGCCCATCTCCAGACCGATGATGCCGCCACCCAAGATCAGCATGCGCTTGGGCACTTCTTTCAGGGCCAGTGCGCCGGTGGAATCAACCACGCGTTCGTCCTTGGGCATGAAAGGCAGATGCACGGCTTGCGAGCCTGCAGCAATGATGGCGTTCTTGAATTGAATGACCTTCTTGCTGCCGGTTTGCGCTTGCTTGTCGCCTTCGGTTTCGGCCACTTCAATGTGGTGCGAGCCCACAAAAGTGCCGACACCGCGCACGACGGTGACCTTGCGCATCTTGGCCATCTGGGCCAAGCCGCCAGTCAGCTTGCTAATGACCTTGTCTTTGTGGCCACGCAGGGTGTCAATCGACACCTCAGGCGCGCCAAACTTGACGCCCGCAACTTCAAGGTGCTTGACCTCGTCGATCACGGCAGCCACGTGCAGCAGCGCCTTGGAGGGGATGCAGCCCACATTCAGGCACACGCCGCCCAGCGTTTTGTAACGCTCAACCAGTACCACCTTCAGGCCCAGATCAGCTGCGCGGAAGGCTGCGGAGTAGCCACCGGGGCCACCGCCGAGCACGACCACATCAGCGTCCAGATCCACAGAGCCGCTGTAGCTGGAGCCGGCAGGTGCAACAACAGGCGCTGCTGGCGCTTGTGCAGCAGGCGCTGCAACGGGTGCGCTGGCCGCAGCGGCTGGCGCTGGTGCGGCTGCAGGGGCCGCGGCTTGCGCTGCGCCCTCTGCGGCTTCCAGCGACAGCACCACGGAGCCTTCAGCGATTTTGTCGCCGATCTTGACCGCAATGGACTTGACCACGCCAGCGTGGCTGGAGGGGATTTCCATGGAGGCCTTGTCAGACTCCACGGTGATGAGCGACTGGTCCACGGTGACGGTGTCACCGGGCTGCACCAGCAGCTCGATCACGCCGACTTCGGCGAAGTCGCCAATGTCGGGCACTTTGATATCGATGATTGCCATGTGCAGCGCTCCTTACAGCAAGATGCGGCGGTAGTCCGCCAGCACAGCGCCCAGATAGGCGTTAAAGCGCGCAGCAGAGGCACCGTCGATGACGCGGTGGTCGTACGACAGGCTCAGGGGCAGCATCAGGCGGGGCACGAACTTTTCTTTCTCTTCGTTCCACACCGGCTGCATGGCACCACGCGACAGGCCAAGGATGGCCACTTCAGGCGCATTCACGATGGGCGTGAAGTTGGTGCCACCAATGCCACCCAGCGACGAGATGGAGAAGCAGCCGCCTTGCATGTCTGCTGCGCCCAGCTTGCCGTCGCGGGCCTTTTTGGCCAGCTCGCCCATTTCCTGGCTGATCTGCATGATGCCCTTCTTGTCGGCATCTTTGAGCACAGGCACCACCAGGCCGTTGGGCGTGTCTGCCGCAAAGCCGATGTTGAAGTACTGCTTGTAGACCAGCGTATCGCCGTCCAGCGAGGCGTTGAACTCAGGGAACTTCTTGAGCGCAGCCACCACGGCCTTGATGACGAAAGCCAGCATGGTGACCTTCACATCGCTCTTGGCCTTGGCGTTTTCAGCGTTGGTAGAGACGCGGAAGGCTTCCAGATCGGTAATGTCTGCCAGGTCATTGTTGGTGACGTGGGGAATCATCACCCAGTTGCGGTGCAGGTTGGCGCCCGAGATCTTCTTGATGCGCGACAGATCTTTGCGCTCGACCGGGCCGAACTTGGCAAAGTCCACCTTGGGCCATGCCAGCACTTCCAGACCGCCCACGTTGCCAGCGCCTGCCGATTTGGCGGGGGCCTTGGCAGCTTGCGCCAGGGTTTGCACCGCGCCCGCCATGACGGACTTGGTAAAGCCCATCACGTCTTCGGAGGTGATGCGGCCCTTCTGGCCCGAGCCTTGCACTTCTTCCAGCGGCACGCCCAGTTCACGCGCAAATTTGCGCACGGAAGGCGATGCATGCGGCAGCTTGCCCGAAGGGGCCACCGTGGGGTTGTGGGCTGGGGCCGCAGCAGGTGCAGCTACAGCGGCAGTAGCTGCTGGCGCTGTACTGACTTGTGCAACAGGTGCTGCTTGTGCTGCAGGAGCTGGTGTTGCAGCAGCTGGCGCTGCGGCAGGTGCCGACGCCGACGCTGCGGGGGCTGCGCCCTGCACGCTCATAGTGCCCACTGCGTCACCCACGTTGACCACATCGCCCAGCTTGATGCCCAGCGCGGTGATGGTGCCTGCGGCAGGCGATGGAATTTCCATCGAGGCCTTGTCAGACTCCACGGTGAACAGTGATTGCTCAGCGGTAACCACATCACCCACCTTGACCAGCATTTCAATGACGGCCACGTCCTTGAAATCACCAATGTCAGGAATGACGATATTCATAGAGCTTGCTGCAGCTGCAGGAGCAGCTGGCGCAGGCGCTGCGGCAGTTTCAGCTTGTTTTGTATCTGAAACAGGCGCAGCTGCTACGCTAGGCGCTACAGCTTCTGCTGCAGGTGCCTGTGCAGGGGCGGAAGCCGCGTCTGCAGTTTCAATCACTGCAATCACGCCGCCCTGCGCCACCTGGTCACCCAGCTTGACGCGCAGCTCCTTGAGCACACCGGCGTGGCTGGAAGGAATTTCCATGGAGGCCTTGTCGGACTCCACGGTAATCAGCGACTGCTCAACCTTGATGGTGTCGCCCACGTTGACCAGCACTTCGATCACGCCAACGCTGTCGAAATCCCCGATGTCCGGGACCTTGATTTCTGTCAATGCCATATCTGTGTCTCCGGGCTTTATCAAGCGTACAGGGGGTTGATCTTGTCGGCTTGGATGCCGTACTTGGCAATTGCTTCTGCCACCTTGGTGATTGGCAGCTTGCCTTCGTCGGCCAGCGACTTGAGCGCGGCCACCACGATGTAGTGGCGGTCGATCTCGAAGTGCTCGCGCAGCTTGCGGCGGAAGTCCGAGCGGCCAAAGCCATCAGTGCCCAGTACCTTGTAAGTACGGCCCTTGGGCATGTAGGGGCGAATTTGCTCGGCGTAGGCCTTCATGTAGTCGGTAGACGCGACCACAGGGCCCTGGGTGGCTTGCAACTGCTGCGTTACAAAGGCTTGCTTGGCGGTTTCCAGCGGGTGCAGCATGTTGTGGCGTTCGCAGTCCTGACCGTCGCGGGTCAGTTCGTTGAACGATGGGCAGCTCCACACGTCGGCGGCAATGCCCCAGTCTTTTTCCAGCAGCTCTTGCGCAAAGAACGATTCGCGCAGGATGGTGCCCGAGCCCAGCAGCTGAACGCGCTGGCCCGATTGCGGCACTTTCTGGCCGGGCTTGCACAGGTACATGCCCTTGATGATTTGCTGCTCCGTGCCTTCGGTCAGACCGGGCATGGGGTAGTTTTCATTGAGCAAGGTGATGTAGTAGAAGACGTTTTCCTGGTTTTGCACCATGCGGCGCAAGCCGTCTTGCATGATCACGGCCACTTCGTGCGCGAAGGTGGGGTCGTAGCTGATGCAGTTAGGCACGGTGTTGGCCAGGATGTGGCTGTGGCCGTCTTCGTGCTGCAGGCCTTCGCCGTTGAGCGTGGTGCGGCCCGAAGTGCCGCCCAGCAAGAAGCCGCGTGCCTGCATGTCGCCTGCTGCCCATGCCAGATCGCCAATGCGCTGGAAGCCGAACATGGAGTAGTAGACGTAGAACGGAATCATGATCCGGTTGGACGTGCTGTAGCTGGTAGCCGCAGCAATCCACGAAGCCATACCGCCGGCTTCGTTGATGCCTTCCTGCAGAATCTGGCCGGCCTTGTCTTCGCGGTAGTACATGACCTGGTCTTTGTCGACCGGGGTGTACTGCTGACCGTGGGGGTTGTAGATACCGATCTGGCGGAACAGGCCTTCCATACCAAAGGTACGGGCTTCGTCCACCAGGATAGGCACCACACGGGGGCCAATGTTCTTGTCACGCAGCAGTTGCGTCAGGAAGCGCACATAGGCCTGAGTGGTCGAGATTTCACGGCCTTCTGGCGTGGGCTCCAAAATGGCCTTGAAGGTATCGAGCGCCGGGGCGGTGAAAGACTCTTCGGCCTTCACACGGCGGTGTGGCAGGTAGCCGCCCAAGGCCTTGCGGCGCTCGTGCAGGTACTTCATCTCTGGGGTGTCGTCCGCAGGCTTGAAGAAAGGGATGTCCGCAATCTGGCTGTCTGGGATTGGAATGTTGAAACGGTCGCGGAAGGACTTGATGTCTTCGTCGCTCAGTTTCTTGGTCTGGTGAACGTTGTTCTTGCCTTCACCGACCTTGCCCATGCCAAAGCCCTTGACGGTCTTGACCAGCAGCACGGTCGGCTGCCCCTTGGTGGTGTTGGCTGCGTGGAAGGCGGCATAGACTTTTTGCGAGTCGTGGCCACCGCGGCGCAGGTTCCAGATTTCGTCGTCGGACATGTGCTCGACCATCTTCAGCGCGCGGGGGTCGCGACCGAAGAAGTTCTTGCGCACGAAAGCACCATCGTTGGCCTTCATGGCCTGATAGTCGCCGTCGTTGCACTCCATCATGATTTTCTTGAGAACGCCGTCCTTGTCCTTGGCCAGCAGCTCGTCCCAGCCCTTGCCCCAGATCAGCTTGATGACGTTCCAGCCAGAGCCACGGAATTCGCCTTCCAGCTCCTGAATGATCTTGCCGTTACCGCGCACGGGGCCGTCCAGACGCTGCAAGTTGCAGTTGATGACGAAGACCAGGTTGTCGAGGTTTTCACGGGCAGCCAGGCCGATTGCGCCCAGCGATTCAACTTCGTCCATTTCACCGTCGCCGCAGAACACCCAGACCTTGCGGTTTTCGGTGTTGGCAATGCCACGGGCGTGCAGGTACTTGAGGAAACGTGCCTGATAGATCGCCATCAATGGGCCCAGACCCATCGAGACGGTGGGGAACTGCCAGAACTCGGGCATCAGCTTGGGATGCGGGTAGCTGGACAGGCCCTTGCCGTCTACTTCCTGGCGGAAGTTGAGCAACTGCTCTTCAGTGATGCGGCCTTCCAGGAACGCACGGGCGTAGATGCCGGGCGAGACGTGACCCTGGATGTACAGGCAGTCACCACCGTGGTTTTCATTTTCGGCGTGCCAGAAATGGTTAAAGCCCGCTGCAAACATGTTGGCCAGCGAGGCGAACGAACCAATGTGACCGCCCAGATCGCCACCTTCTGGTGGGTGATGGCGGTTGGCCTTGACGACCATGGCCATGGCGTTCCAGCGCATGTAGGCGCGCAGACGGCCTTCCAGCTCCAGGTTGCCGGGGCAGCGGGCTTCCTGGCTGGCTTCAATGGTGTTGACATAGCCAGTGGTGGCTGAGAAGGGCAAATCCACGCTGTTTTGGCGTGCGTGCTCCAGCACCTCTTCAATCAACTGGTGCGCGTACTGCGCACCTTCGCGGTCGATGACGGCGCTCAGCGCGTCCATCCACTCGCGGGATTCTTGGGGGTCGAGGCTAGGCTTTGCGTTAGCGCCGGCCTGAGGGTCGGTCTGAGCTGTCATGGTTGTCTCCTGTTCAAGAGGCTGCAGGTAGGAAGTCGAATTTGTATCGAACGTAGTTCCCTACTCAACGATAAGCAGTGATTGAACCCGAGCTTAGCTGCAGGCTCACACCTTACTTGAGAGACAAATACGCCCAATTTGGCGACCATTTCAGCGCGCAGTTTCGCATATTTTCTTCATATTTCAAATGATGCACCCAACTCCCATAATGTGAAATATTGCTGCAACTGCACATACAGGAGAAGATGTTTCTGACGTCACTTTGAGCACGCGCAAAGCAAGGGAATCCCCCTACACTTCCCGTATGGTTTCACCACAAAAAAACAACTCCGAGACAACTGCCCCTGCCTCCTTCACCAGCGCTGACCCCACCCGCTGGTGGCGCATGTGGTGGCGCAGTCTGTCGCCCACTCGACAAGACCGTCTGGCCGCATTGGCACCGCTGGTTTCCGTCGCATTTTTCATGGCAGCAATCATTGCGGCTTTCTGGTACTTGCGCGCGGAGGAAGTCGATCGCGATCAGCAAGCCCTCAAGCGCGATGTGGAATATGCGCAACAGCGCGTACGTTTGCGCCTTTTGGAGCGCCAGGAACAAGTCATGCGCATTGCGCGCGACCTGGCATACGGCGACATCGGTACAGCTGAATTTGTGAACCGCGCCGAGGTGCTGGTCACGCAGTACCCAGAAATGCAGGTTTTGACCTGGGTGGACCGCGATGGCCGCATCATCACCAGCTATGCAGCGCCTACCGTGCCCAGTGAGCAATTGCGCATGCCGGGTGAAAAGCTGCAACACGACGAGGCTGCGCAAAGCTTTCAGTCCGTGAAAGAGAGCAACCACCTGGTGTACACACAGCCGCCGGTGCGCGCTGGCTACAACCCGCCATTGCTGCAGTTTCACTCGCCCGTCATGGGTACCAGCAGCTTTGGCGGCACCGTCATGGCTGAGTTTTCTCTGGACAATTTGATGCGCTACGCCATCCCCAGCGACTTGCTGGCGCGTTACGCCATCACGCTTTCAGATGGACAGGGCAAGCTGCTTGCAGGCACACCGCTGACGCCTGCGCGCATCAAAACCAACTGGCACACACTGGCCCAGCCAGAAGCGACGGAGTACCAGATTGCAGTCTCGCCCGTGGGCTCTGACCTGACGCTCAAGGCGCAGGCTTACCGCACATCGTTGAGCATGGTGGGCAACGGCATGTTCTGGCTGGTGGCGGCCATGAGCTTACTGACCGCATGGCTGCTCATGGGTACATGGCGACACACCCGCAAGCGATTGCGGGCGCAAGACGCGTTGATTGCGGAAACCAATTTCCGCCGCGCGATGGAAAACTCGGTGCTGACCGGCATGCGTGCGCTGGATCTGCAGGGCCGCATCACCTATGTCAATGCTGCGTTTTGCCAGATGACAGGCTGGGACGAAAAAGACCTGGTGGGCCAGATGCCCCCCTATTCCTACTGGGCCGAGCACGACTACGAGTACCTGCACAGCAAACTGAAAGACGAGCTAAGCGGCAAAACTGCACAAGGTGGTTTTCAGGTACGTGTGCGCCGCAAGAACGGTTCCATGTTTGATGCGCGCCTGTATATCTCCCCGCTGATTGATGCCCGTGGGCAGCAGACAGGCTGGATGTCGTCCATGACCGATATCACCGAGTCCAAGCGCATTCGTGACCAGCTGGCTGCCTCGCATGATCGTTTCACGATTGTGCTGGAGGCGCTGGATGCTTCGGTCTCTGTGGCACCGCTGGGCAGTGCAGAGCTGCTGTTTGCCAACAAGCTTTACCGACAGTGGTTTGGCTCTCAGACGACGGGCCACCTGCAGCTGGTTCAGCAAGGTGGCTTGCCGGCTGAGCGCAGCGAGTCTGTGGATGATGAAGATGGCTTGATGGGCCTGCCCACCGATTCACTGACCAGCGCATCGAGCAACAATGCAGAAATTTACGTGGCCGAACTGGGCAAGTGGCTGGAAGTGCGCTCGCGCTATCTGAGCTGGGTAGATGGGCGCTTGGCGCAAATGGTGATTGCCACCGACATCACCCAGCGCCGCATGGCCGAGGAGCTGTCCGCGCGCCAGACTGAGCAAGCGCAGACAGCCAGCCGCCTGATCACCATGGGAGAGATGGCCTCCAGCGTGGCCCATGAGCTGAACCAGCCTTTAACGGCCATCAGCAACTACAGCAGCGGCATGCTCTCGCGCCTGGAAAAAGGCTCGCTGACCGAGGAGCAAATGCGGTTTGCGTTGGAGAAAACCGCACACCAGGCCCAGCGCGCCGGGCAAATCATTCAGCGCATCCGCTCCTTTGTTAAGCGCAGCGAACCCAACCGCACGCTGTCGCAGGTACAGACCATGGTGGACGAGGCGCTGGAGCTGGCCAACATTGAAATGCGCCGGCGCAACGTGCGCCTGAATCATTTTGTGGCCAAGCGCCTGCCGCCCGTGATGGCCGATGCCATCTTGATTGAACAGGTGCTCATCAACCTGATCAAAAATGCAGGCGAATCCATTGATCAGGCACAACGTCCGGCCACGCAGCGTTATGTTGAATTGCGTGTGGTCCCAAAAGAGACAGAAGGACAGGCTGGCGTAGAATTTTCTGTGCAAGACTCTGGAAAAGGCTTGCCTCCAGAGGTACAAGAGCGTTTGTTTGAAGCTTTCTTTTCTACGAAAAACGAAGGCATGGGCATTGGTTTGAACCTGTGCCGTTCCATTGTTGAGTCTCACCAGGGGCGGATGTCCGCTGAGAACCTCTACAATGGTTCAGAGGTGGTGGGCTGCCGGTTCTCCTTCTGGATACCGTTGGCCGCCACTCAGGAAAAGGGAGACAACCTTTCTACGGTTATTAATCCAAATACAAGGAATCCTGCATGAGCTTGACACCTAAAAAAGGGACAGTCTACGTAGTCGATGACGACGAGGGCGTGCGTGACTCCCTGCAGTGGCTGCTGGAAGGCAAAGATTACCGCGTGCGCTGTTTTGACTCTGCCGAGTCTTTTCTCGCCCGCTACGATCAGCGCGAAGTCGCCTGCCTGATTGCCGACATTCGCATGGGCGGCATGACTGGCCTTGAATTGCAAGACAAATTGCTGGAGCGCAAGTCGCCTCTGCCCATTGTGTTCATTACCGGTCACGGCGATGTCCCCATGGCAGTGGGCACCATGAAAAAAGGCGCACTGGATTTCATCCAGAAGCCTTTTGTAGAAGAAGACTTGCTCAACGTGGTAGAGCGCATGCTGGACCACGCACGCGAAGCTTTTGCTGGCCACCAGCAAGCTGCCAGCCGTGAAGCGCTGCTGTCCAAGCTGACGGGCCGCGAATCGCAAGTGCTGGAGCGCATCGTCGCAGGCCGCTTGAACAAGCAAATTGCTGACGATCTAGGCATCAGCATCAAGACGGTGGAAGCGCACCGCGCCAACATCATGGAAAAGCTGGGCGCCAACACAGTGGCCGACCTGCTCAAGATTGCATTGGGCTCCAACGCTGCAAGCGGCAAAGTCCCGGCATAAAATCAGGGGCTAACCCCAAAGGCTGCCAGCGCCCTTACAGGTCTGGCAGCTTTTTTATTTCTGACGTACTCCACCACCACCGAGCACCATGACAGCCCAAATCATCGACGGCAAAGCCCTCTCCGCCCAATTGCGTACCGAAGTTGCCCAGCGTGCTGCAGCTTTGACGGCCAAGGGCACCAAGCCCGGTCTGGCCGTTGTGCTGGTTGGTGACAATCAGGCATCGCAAGTCTATGTGCGCAACAAGGTCAAGGCGTGTGAAGACGCAGGCTTTCATTCGGTGCTGGAAAAGTACGATGCATCCATGACCGAAGCCGAGCTGCTGGCCCGCGTGGATGCGCTGAACAATGACCCCAGCATTCACGGCATTTTGGTGCAACTGCCTTTGCCCAAGCACATTGATGACCACAAGGTCATTGAAGCCATCTCGCCTTTGAAAGATGTGGACGGCTTTCACGTGGCCAGCGCAGGCGCGCTGATGGTTGGTGAAGTCGGCTTCAAGGCCTGCACCCCTTACGGCTGCATGAAGATGCTGGAATCGATTGGCATGAAGGATTTGCGCGGCAAGCACGCCGTGGTGATTGGCCGCTCCAACATTGTGGGCAAGCCCATGGCGATGATGCTGCTGGCAGCCAACGCCACGGTCACCATCACGCACAGCGGCACGGCTGATCTGGCCGCCATGACACGCCAGGCCGATGTGGTGGTGGCTGCCGTGGGCAAGCGCAACGTGCTGACCGCTGACATGCTCAAGCCCGGTGCCGTGGTGATTGACGTGGGCATGAACCGCGACGACGAAGGCAAGCTGTGCGGCGATGTGGACTTTGACGGCTGCAAGGAAGTTGCCGGTTACATCACCCCCGTGCCCGGTGGCGTTGGCCCCATGACCATCACCATGCTGCTGGTCAACACCATGGAAGCGGCAGAACGCGCAGCAGGCCAGTAATCTCTGCACAAGGCCCTGCCCCAACCCTGCGAGCGCTCTGGTGCCGCAGGGTTTTTTTATAGCTGCCTGCGCGTGTCAACTCTACGTTTAAGACTCTTGTCACTTCAAAACTCTTATAGGGAAAGCGTAAGAAGCTATCAACTTAATAGTTACCCGCACGCCTTGAAACAATGGCTTTTGGCGCAAAATGCCACCTATGACCAATGCTTTGCTTGAATCCTCCAGCCTGCCGCAGTTTGACCGCATTACGCCTGCAGATGTCGGCCCTGCCATCAACACCTTGATTGAACGCGCACAAGCGGCATTGGAGACGGTCACCGCACCGGACTTCCCGGCTGAGTGGAATGCCATTGCCAAGGTGCTGGATGTGGCTACCGAAAAGCTGGGCACCGCGTGGAGCGCGGTCAGCCACCTGTCCAGCGTGGCCGACAGCCCCGAGCTGCGCGCTGCCTACAACGAAGCATTGCCCACCATCACTGAGTTCTGGACCAATCTGGGTGCCGATGAGCGCCTGTACGCCAAGTACAAGGCCATTGATGTGAACACCCTCACAGCCGAGCAAAAGAAGGCCCACGCCAATGCGCTGCGCAGCTTTGTGCTCTCGGGTGCGGAGCTGCAAGGCGCTGACCGCGAGCGCTTTGCCAAAATTCAGGAACGCTCTGCCGAGCTGGGCCAGAAATTCAGCGAGAACACGCTGGACGCTACCGACGGCTGGGCCTACTACGCCACGCAGCAAGAGCTCGATGGTGTGCCCGCCGACGTGCAGCAGGCCGCCAGGGCCGCTGCGCAAGCCGATGGCAAGGAAGGCTACAAGCTGACCCTGAAGATTCCGTCGTATCTGCCGGTGATGCAGTTTGCGCACAGCTGTGTGCTGCGCGAAAAGGTGTACCGCGCCTACGTCACCCGCGCATCCGATCAGGCCGAAGGCGATCTGACCAAGTACGACAACGCCCCCATCATCAAAGAAATGCTGGCTCTGCGCCAGGAAGAAGCCCAGTTGCTGGGCTACGCCAACTTTGCCGAGGTTTCGCTGGTGCCCAAGATGGCCAACTCGCCCCAGCAAGTCATCGACTTTCTGCGTGATCTGGCCCGGCGTGCCCGCCCCTATGCAGAAAAAGACGTGGCCGATCTGCGCGAGTTTGCCGCCAAGGAGCTGGGCATTACAGACCCGCAGCCTTGGGACTGGACGTACATCTCCGAAAAACTGAAGGAAGCGCGCTATTCCTTCAGCGAACAAGAGGTCAAGCAATACTTCACGGCCCCCAAGGTGCTGGCGGGGCTGTTCAAGATCATTGAGAACCTGTTTGACGTCAAGATCACCAAAGATCTAGCCGCCGTCTGGAACAAGGATGTGCTGTTTTACCGCCTGGAGCGCAACGGCCAGGTCATCGGACAGTTCTACCTGGATCAGCCCGCCCGCAAGGGCAAGCGTGGTGGCGCATGGATGGACGATGTGCGCAGCCGCTGGCAGCGCCCCGACACCGGCTTGCTGCAAACGCCCGTGGCGCACATGGTCTGCAACTTTGCCGAAGGCGTGGATGGCAAGCCCGCGCTGCTGACGCACGACGACGTGATCACCCTGTTCCACGAGTCCGGCCACGCGCTGCACCACATGCTCACGCAAGTGAGCGAGAAAGATGTCTCGGGCATCAACGGCGTGGAATGGGATGCGGTAGAGCTGCCCAGCCAGTTCATGGAAAACTTCTGCTGGGAGTGGGAGGTACTGCGCCACATGACATCGCATGTCGAGACCGGCGAGCCGCTGCCCCGCGCGCTGTACGACAAAATGATTGCGGCCAAGAACTTCCAGGCAGGCATGGGCACGCTGCGCCAGATTGAGTTTTCGCTGTTTGACATGCTGCTGCACACCGGCGCTGCCAAGGATGGCGACTACATGGCGCTGCTCAAGCAAGTGCGCGATGAAGTGTCTGTGCTGCCCACGACCGATTACAACCGCTCGACCAACACCTTCAGCCACATCTTTGCGGGTGGCTACGCTGCGGGCTACTACAGCTACAAGTGGGCCGAAGTGCTGAGCGCTGATGCCTACGCTGCGTTTGAAGAAACGCAAGCTGCAGATGGCAGCCACAGCGCCCAGACCGGCAAGCAATACCTGCACAGCATTTTGGAGATGGGTGGCAGCCGCAGCGCCATGGACAACTTCAAGGCCTTCCGTGGGCGCGAGCCACAGCTGGATGCCCTGCTGCGCCACCAAGGCATGGCAGAGCCTTTGGCGGCCTGATTCAAGGCACCCTGACTGGTCACCCAGACAGGTTGCTCAGTCAGTAAAAAAGGAGGCCCATGCCTCCTTTTTTGTTGCGTGCTACACCGGGCTGGCCATTACTGCTCGGGAACAATCGCCTCCGCATAGTCATACAGCGCACCCAGAATTTCTTCGGCGCGCTCGTCTTCGACGGTTTCAGACAGTGCATCAATCTCGGCAAACATCTGCGCTGCCGTGCGCGCCCCGCCCTCGCCGTCAATCAACGCCGCCGCACAGCGCTGCTGCCAGCGTGCTTGCTCTTGCTCTGTCAAGCTGTCTGCCCAGTTGCGTGCCCGCCAGCGAAACACCAGCTCTTTCAGGCGTGCATCGTCAAAACCGGTTTTATCGACTGCCAGCTCCTGCGGTGAAAGCTCACGCAATTGCGTCAGGCGGCGGCGGTCTGCCGGGCCCACAAAACCGTTGTACAGGTCTTGGTCAACATCGTGTGCGCCGTGGGCGTCCAGCCTGGCGTACACTTGCTTCCACAATGCACTCATATCAGGCAGGGCGCGGGCTTTGACTGCGTTGTCAATGCACGCCTGCATGTCCATGCCCCAGCGCGCAGCCATCTCTGGGCTGAGCGTTTTGAGGTTGCGCACCACCATGGGCGATTTGTTGATGTGAATGCCCTTGATGGGCAAGCGCGTCATGCCTTCGGGCAAATCTGCTGCCTTGGTAAACATGCGCAGACGCAAGGTGTCGGCATCCATGCTGGCCAGTTCGCTGGGGTCCGCATTCAAATCCCAGCAAATCATTTCATTTTTGTTGGTGGGGTGCTGCGCCAGCGGCCACATCATGGCAATGCAGCCGCGTTCTGGGCTGATCATGCCGGAGACGTGCAAGAACGGCCGTGCATCCGCCTGCTCGGCTGGCAAGCCCATTTCGTGCAGCACCCTGTCTTTCTTACGCAGGCCCAGTGCAAATTCAAACAGCTTGGGCTGGTGCTGGCGGATCAGCCGCGCCAGGGCAATGGTGGCGCGCACGTCGCTCAGCGCATCGTGGGCGCTTTCGTGCAGCAAGCCGTTGGCGCGGGCCAGATCTTCGAGCTTGAAGGAGACGCTGCCGTCTTCCTTGCGCGGCCATTGAATGCCGTCAGGGCGCAGCGCATAGACCATGCGCACTACGTCCAGCAAATCCCAGCGGCCACATTCGTTTTGCCACTCGCGGGCGTAGGGATCGATCAGGTTGCGCCAAAACAGAAAGCGCGTGACTTCGTCATCAAAACGGATGGTGTTGTAACCCACACCGACTGTGCCCGGCTGGCTGAAAGCAGCCTCGAGCGTGCGTGCAAACTGGTCTTCAGGTATGCCCTGCTCCAGACACTGCTGGGGGGTAATGCCCGTGAGCAAGCAGGCTTGGGGGCTGGGCAAGTAGTCCGGCGCTGGCTGGCAGTACAGCATGAGGGGCTCGCCGATCTCGTTGAGCTCCATATCAGTGCGAATGGCCGCAAACTGTGCGGGCCGGTCATAGCGGGGATTGACACCAAAGGTTTCGTAGTCGTGCCAGAGAAAAGTGTGTTCAGCCATGGCCTGAAGTATGCATTGCTTACCACCCGTTCAGCCCGATACGCCACCATCTGCACCCGCAAACTCAGTGTTGCGCCTGCAAGACGCCACAGCGCTGCTGCAGCAGGCTGGCAAAAGCTTGCGCCGCAGGGCTTCTGGAGGTATTGGAGTTCCACAGCAAGCTGGCCGTGCGCCGTATGCGGGGGTGCACGGGTATCTGGCACATGCCCTGCGCATGCTGGTGCGCGGCCCGGTCTGGCACGATGCAGGCCAGCTCCTGGCTGTAGCGGCAGGCTTCAATCAAGGCGTACACAGACTCCATCTCGACGCTGACGCGCAGCTTTACCCCCTGTGCCTGAAAGTGCTGCTCCACAATGCGCCGCGTGGCAAAGCGCTGCGACAGCAGCACCAGTGGCACATCCTGCAATTGCTTCAGATGCAGTGACTTAGCCTGCGCCAGGCTGTGGCCCTGGTGGGCCACAAACAGCATTTCCTCCTCAAACACGGGCTCTGAATCCATGCCCTCAACGCCTCGCCGGTCAAAGGCCAGCCCCAGATTCAAGTCACCACTGAGCAGCAAGGCCTCGATCTCTGGTGCCAGTAATTCACGGAACACCAGCTGAATCTTGGGATAGAGGCGGTTAAATTCCGCCACCACAGCAGGCACCAGGGTATGCAAAAAAGTGGGAATGATGCCCACCGTCAGCGTGCCCGACTGCATGTTGGCAAGCCCCTCCAGCGCCATGCGCCCCGCCTCCAGCTCCTGCAGTGCGCGGGCTGCATACACCCGGAATATCTCCCCGGCCTCAGACAGCTTCAAGCCCCGACCAACACGGTCAAACAGCGGCACGCCCAGTTCCTCTTCAATCTGGCGCAACCCATGCGAGAGCGTGGACTGGGTCACGAACAGCTGCTTGGCAGCGGTGGTCAAGTGCCCTGTTTTCGTGATTTCCAAAAAGTACTTCAGTTGCCGTATTTCCATGCTCGCCCCTTCAATCGTTCGAAATTATCGATGAATACGAGCTAAATAAATCATTAGATTCTTGACTCTGGCTTCACTAAGCTTGCTTTCATTGCGGCACCTTTGCCCCGTTTTGCTTGAGCCAGTTGATGACCAACGCCTTCACCATTGAGCGCATTGAAGCGCGCATCCTCGACATTCCCACCATTCGCCCGCACAAGCTGTCGTTTGGCGCGATTCAGCGCCAAAGCCCGGTGATTGTTCAGCTATGGCTGAACAACGGGGCATGCGGGTTTGGCGAGGCTGCCACCATTGGCGGGCCTTCGTGGAACGAAGAGTCCCCCGAGAGCATTGCCCATGCGATTGCGCACTATCTGGCTCCTGCCGTGGTGCAGCAAAAGGCTGGCTGTATTGAACACGTGCTCACCCGCATGGATCAGGCCTGCAAAGGCAACGCCTTTGCCAAATCGGCTGTGGAGATGGCCTTGATTGATGCGCTGGCACGCACCTTGGACATTCCAGCCTGGCAATTGCTGGGGGGCAAAGTCCATGACAGCCTGCCCCTGGCATGGACGCTGGCAAGCGGTGATGTGCAGCGCGATCTGCAAGAGGCGCAACTGCGGCTGGAGCAAGGCCGCCACCGCATTTTCAAGATGAAAATTGGTGCGCGCACGCCGCAGGCCGACGTCGCTCATGTCACGCAGATTGCGCGCGGCTTGCCTGACAGCGCCACGCTGACCGTTGACGTCAACCAGGCCTGGGACGGCAATACCGCCCGCCGCTACCTGCCCGAGCTTATCGACGCAGGCGTGAGCCTGATTGAGCAGCCCGTTGCCAAATGGAATGTGCCCGCAATGGCACAGCTGTGCCAGGAGCTGCGCGGTGCCTTGGTGATGGCCGATGAGACCGTCTGCACCCCCCAGGACGCCATGATGCTGGCGCGCGCCAGCGCTTCTCATGTGTTTTCACTGAAGGTGGCCAAGCACGGTGGCCTGCTGCGCACGCGCCAGGTCGCCGCCGTGGCGCAGGCCGCTGACATCGGCTGGTATGGCGGCACCATGCTGGAGACATCGATTGGCAGCGCCGCCTCTGCGCATGTGTTCTCCACCCTGAGCGGCGAGCACCACGGCTGCGAGCTGTTCGGCCCGCAGCTGCTGGTAGACGACATTGTTGAAAACCCCATGCCGATTCGCGATTTCTGCCTGCAACTGCCCGACGGGCCCGGTTATGGGGTGCAGGTGTCTTTGCAGCAGCTAGACAGGTTTGACCGCCAGCGCAGCGGACAAACGCCTGTGCATATCGACTTGGGGCGCAGTGCCACTGCCTGAGTTTTCGCCCCTTCTTTCATCCCTCCTTTAAAAGATTCACCATGCTATTTCTCGTCAGAATGGATGTCCGCATTCCCCATGACCTGCCCGCCGTACAAGTCCAAGACATCAAAGCCCGTGAAAAGGCCTACTCGCAAGCGCTGCAGCACGATGGCCGCTGGCAGTCCATCTGGCGCGTAGTGGGCGAGTACGCCAACTACAGCATCTTCAACGTCAGCTCCAACGACGAGCTGCACCAGTTGCTGCAAGGCCTGCCACTGTTTGATTACATGGATATCCATGTCACACCTTTGGCGTGCCACCCATCGGCTATCGCCAGCTAAGCGCCAGCCTCAGACGCCACATTCACCACCACAAACAAAACCCGAACGGGGAGACAAACCATGAAGCGCACTTTTATTCAGCAAACACTTGCACTGGCCGTACTGGCAGCCGTGGGCAGCCCCGCATGGGCGCAGGACGACGCCAGCAACTGGCCTTCAAAGCCCGTGAAATGGGTGGTGCCCTTTCCACCCGGCGGTGCCATGGATGCCATTGCCCGCACGCTGGGCGAGGTGGCCAGCCGCAAGCTGGGCCAGCCCTTCATCGTAGAAAACAAAGCCGGTGCTGGCGGCAATATTGGCGCTGACTACGTGGCCAAGCAGCCTGCTGACGGCTACACGCTGATGATCACCTCCATCGGCATGGCCACCAATGGCGCGCTCTACAACAAGCTGAGCTACAACCCCATCAAAGACTTTGCCCCTGTCAGCCTGCTGGCAGTGGTGCCCAATGTGCTGGTGGTCAGCCCCCATCAAAAAGACATCAAGAGCGCCAGGGATCTGGTCGCCAAGGCGCAGCAAAACCCCGACAAGCTGACCTACGCGTCGGCAGGCAATGGCACATCCATTCACCTGGCGGGCGCCAATTTCACCGCGCTGACCGGCGTCAAAATGCTGCACATTCCCTACCGTGGTAGCGGCCCTGCAATCACCGATTTGCTGGGTGGCCAGGTCGATGTGATGTTTGACAGCATCACCTCGGCGCGCCCGCACATTCAGGCTGGCAAACTCAAAGCACTGGGCGTGACCACCAAAACGCGCTCCACCAGCCTTCCTGACGTGCCCACGCTGGCAGAAGCGGGCATCACCGGCTACGAAGTCTCGCCATGGTTTGCCGCCTTCATGCCTGCAGGCACGCCACCGGCCATTGTGGAAAAGCTGGGCAAAACGCTCAACGAAGCCATGACCGACCCGGAGGTCAAAAAGCGTCTGGACTTTATTGGCGCAGAGCCCATTGGCAGCACCCCGCAGGCGCTGGGCCAGCACCTGAAGACTGAAACCGACCGCTGGACAGCCCTCATCAAATCGGCCGGCATCACCGCCGACTGAACCCCCAAGCGCCGCAAGGCGCTTTTTTTTGGGCCCAACACCGCGCCATCGAACACTGCATGGCGGTTTTGCACCTGGCCTCTACCGCCATACTTTGGCTGGCTGGCGCAGCGTGCACAGCGCTCAAGCTGCCTGGGCGCCATGATTCAAATATATTAAAAGAAGAGCTACCAGCGCTTATCAACAAAGGTTTTTAGATAGTTTTATATCTGAAAACCTTTACTGATAAGCCTTAGCAGCTATTAAAACAATATAAACACTGCTTTACCCTGTTGCACCTTTCGCGCACCAACTGCAACTAAAGCAAAGGCGAAAACAGCCGCGCCAGCGAATCACCCAAGCGCTGCAGAAAGCTTTGAGGGCGCGCATAGCCTACGCGCCGGGCGTGGGTCAGGTCTTCCTGGAACTGCTGATCGAGCTTGGCGGCAAAACTCTCGCCATAAACTACGGCACACACTTCGTAGTTCAGGCGAAAGCTGCGGTTGTCAAAATTGGCCGTTCCAATAATGCCCACCATGTCGTCCACCACCATGGTTTTGGAATGCAGCATGCGGGCGTGGTATTCAAACACTTTGACGCCACAGCTGATCAGCTCATCAAAGTATGAGCGTGCCGCAGCGGTCACGATTTTGGAGTCTGACTTTTCCGGCACCAGCAAGCACACATCCACACCGCGCAAAGCCGCATTGGTCAGCGCCAGCATGGCGGCCTCAGTGGGCACAAAGTATGGCGTGGTCAGCCACAGGCGCTTGTGTGCGGCATGAATCGCTGAGATGTGCACGCGGTGAATGGCTTCCATGCTGCTGTCTGGCCCAGAGGCCATGATCTGCACCACCTGATCGCCATCCGGCAGGTCAGGCAGCAAGGCCTCAATATCGCTGGGCTCGTTTTTGCGGTTGTAATCGAGCGCATAGCTCCAGTCTTCCAAAAACACCGTCTGCAGCCAGTTCACGACCGGGCCTTCCAGCCGCACGTGTACGTCGTGGTAGGCATTGTGCAAGATGCGCTTGTCTTCTTCATCAGTGATGTTGACGCCGCCGGTGTAACCAATGCGCCCATCAATCACCACAATCTTGCGGTGGCTGCGAAAGTTGATGACCGGCCGCACGCGGCGGCCAAACTTGGTGGGGTGAAACAGTGCAAATTCACCACCGGCCTCTTCCAGACGCTGGTAGTGCTTGCTCATGAGTTTTTTGGAGCCCAGGGCGTCAACCAGCAAACGCACGGCCACGCCTTGCCGTGCTTTCTCGCACAGGGCCTCCAGCAAGCCCAGGCCCGTTTGGTCGGGCTCAAAAATGTAGTACTCCATGTGGATGGAGTGCTGGGCGTTGCGCACGGCAGCCATGATGCTGTCAAACGTGGCCGCACCACCTACCAGCAGCTCCACATTGTCTGCAGTGCTGACCGGGAAATTGGTGGATGCCGTCACCAGCTTGGCCACCTGGTGCAGCCGCTCTGGGGCCTGGGGCACCTTCTCTTTCAAACGGGCAATGCTGCCGCGCACGCGTGAGCGGCGGCGGCTGCGCAAACGGCGAAAACGCTGGCGCTTTAATCGCCTGGGGCCCAGAAAGTAGTACACCCCAAGGCCGATGATGGGGATCACCGCCATCGACAGCAGCCAGCTGAGCGTTGCCACCGGAGCGCGACGCTGCAACAAAATCCAGACGCCAACAATGACCACGTACACCGACCACAAGATGGACAGCGTCAACATGACATGTTCACGGGTGAACCACTGCAACATAGTGCCCACATCTGCTCCTGATTTGCTTAATTGTTTGGGGCTGACTGTAGCCTGTGAAGTGCGGCTAAAAGCGTGCAGCCATAAAAAAAGCCGGCAGCTTGAAAGCTGTCGGCTTTTTGCAGCATGCGGCGCTTTTAATCTGCCGCAGTGGCCTGCTGAGGTTCTGCAGGTTCGGACTTGCTTTCCTTGTCCGGCAACGGCGTGATGTCCAGCACCACATCGCCCTTGCCTTCGTTGGCCTGCGCATCCCATTCCACTTCCAGGCGTCCACCGTTGACCAGCTGGCCAAACAGCAGCTCATCAGCCAGCGAGCGGCGGATGGTGTCCTGAATCAGGCGCTGCATGGGGCGTGCACCCATGGAAGGATCGAAGCCCTTGGCGGCCAGATGCTTGCGCAGCTTGTCGCTGAAAGAAACTTCCACCTTCTTCTCGGCCAGCTGCTGCTCCAGTTGCAGCAAGAACTTGTCAACCACACGCAAGATGATCTGTTCATCCAGCGGCTTGAAGCTGACGATGGCATCCAGACGGTTGCGGAACTCAGGGGTGAACAGGCGTTTGATGTCCACCATTTCATCGCCCACCTGGCGCTGGGTGGTAAAGCCCATCACCGACTTTTGCATGGCTTCAGCGCCCGCATTGGTCGTCATGATGACGATCACGTTGCGAAAATCTGCCTTGCGCCCGTTGTTGTCCGTCAGCGTGCCGTGGTCCATCACCTGCAGCAGCACGTTGAAGATGTCAGGGTGTGCCTTCTCAATTTCATCGAGCAGCAGCACGGAGTGCGGCTTCTTGGTCACTGCCTCTGTCAGCAGGCCACCTTGGTCGTAGCCGACATACCCGGGAGGCGCACCGATGAGGCGACTGACTGCATGGCGCTCCATGTATTCAGACATGTCAAAGCGAATCAGGTCCACGCCCAGAATGTAGGCCAGCTGCTTGGCCGCTTCTGTCTTGCCCACACCGGTGGGGCCACTGAACAGGAACGAGCCAATCGGCTTTTCTGGCTTGCCCAGACCAGAGCGCGCCATCTTGACGGCACTGGCCAGAACTTCCAGAGCCTTGTCCTGGCCAAACACCACACTCTTGAGGTCACGCTCCAGGGTTTGCAGCTTGCTGCGGTCGTCGTTGGAGACGTTGGCAGGCGGAATGCGGGCAATCTTGGCAACGATTTCTTCAATCTCGGTGCGGGTGACGGTGTCTTTGCGCGCAGCGGGCTGCTTGACACGCTGGGCAGCGCCAGCTTCGTCAATGACATCAATGGCCTTGTCAGGCAAGTGACGGTCATTGATGTACTTGGCAGACAGCTCCGCCGCAGCTTGCAGTGCCTCGGTGGTGTACTGCACACCATGGTGCTCTTCAAACCGTGACTTGAGCCCCTTGAGAATTTCAATGGTCTCAACCACGGTAGGCTCCACCACATCCACTTTCTGGAAGCGGCGTGACAGGGCCGAGTCTTTTTCGAAAATACCGC
Organism: Comamonas avium; assembly: GCF_014836675.1. Lineage (GTDB taxonomy): Bacteria > Pseudomonadota > Gammaproteobacteria > Burkholderiales > Burkholderiaceae_C > Comamonas > Comamonas avium. The sequence continues at coordinate 468,959 of NZ_JACSQK010000001.1, read as the reverse complement.
GGTATTCCGTAAAGGTGGTCGCACCAATGCACTTGAGCTGACCGCTGGACAGCGCAGGCTTGAGCAAATTGGAGGCATCCAAAGTGCCGCCAGAGGCCGCACCGGCACCGATCAGGGTGTGGATTTCGTCGATAAACAAAATCGCGTTGGGCTTTTCTTTGAGCGTTTTGAGCACGCCCTTCAAGCGCTGCTCAAAATCGCCCCGGTACTTGGTTCCGGCCAGCAAGGCGCCCATGTCCAGAGAATAGACCACCGCTTCGGACAGCACCTCTGGCACCGTGCCTTCCGTAATGCGCCAGGCCAGGCCTTCGGCAATGGCGGTTTTACCCACACCTGCCTCACCCACGAGCAACGGGTTGTTTTTGCGACGGCGGCACAGGATCTGGATGGTGCGCTCTACCTCGTAGTCACGACCAATCAACGGATCAATCTTGCCGTCTTTGGCCGCCTGGTTCAGGTTCTGCGTGAATTGCTCCAGAGGAGAAGCTTTTTCTGCACGCTCACTGCCCATGCCGCCGGTATCTTCGCCTTCCATGCCTGTATCAGACTTGGCGGGCTCTGGTGGATCGCTCTTGCGAATGCCGTGGGCAATGTAGTTGACCACGTCCAGACGCGTCACCCCCTGCTGGTGCAGGTAATACACGGCGTGCGAGTCTTTCTCGCCAAAGATAGCTACCAGCACATTGGCGCCAGTGACTTCTTTTTTGCCATTGCCTGTGGACTGCACATGCATGATGGCGCGCTGAATCACGCGCTGAAAACCCAGCGTAGGCTGTGTATCGACCTCTTCAGAGCCAGACACCTGAGGCGTGTTGTCTTTGATGAAGTTGCTCAGCGAGGCGCGCAGATCATCCACGTTGGCGGAGCAGGCGCGCAGCACGTCGGAAGCGCTGGGGTTATCCAGCAGCGCTTGCAATAAATGTTCTACGGTAATGAATTCGTGGCGCTGTTGACGGGCTTCCACGAATGCCATGTGCAAGCTGACTTCCAGTTCTTGGGCAATCATGTACGAACTCCTTTGTGCTTGCGGTTTATGAGACTGTGTGTATAGGTCAGGGCGAACACCATTTATTCAATAGGCTCGCTTACAGCTTGCAGCGGATGACCAGCTTGCTGGGCAGCTTGAAGCACTTGCTCCACTTTGGTGGCAGCAATATCGCGGGAATAGACACCACATACGCCGCGTCCGTCCAGATGAATTTTGAGCATGATTTGCGTAGCCTGCTCCTTATCTTTGCTAAAGAATTCTTGCAGCACTTCAATCACAAACTCCATAGGAGTGAAGTCATCATTGAGCATGACCACTTGGTACATCGGGGGCGGCGCAACCTTTTGCTTGCGCCTTTCCAGCACCACTGAGTTGCCATCATCCTCCCTATGGATCTGGTCTGGCAATGTAGGGCGATGCGGAGGTTGTTGGGTAGCCATGAATTTCATTCTAGCGATCAGCCCGCATTCATTTTTCATGCTTTTATTTGGGCTCGAAAAGGGTCATTTCAAGAAACATCATGTAGGACACCGTAAGTTGATGGACTACATGCTGCGGTCAAGCGTTACGCCACACAATCTGGCAGCCGACATTGCCGGTTTCAGCACGCCATGCTGCCAGGGCTGCATCACTGGGGTAAAACTTGTTTCGCTCCCCCATGTCCAGTTCCGCCAAGGCTGCAGTATCACCATCTTGGCAGCGCACCCCCAGTCGAATCTTCAAGCCACGCACCACCTCGCCCTCTTCGCTTGAGTCCACCAAGGCAGGGAACTCTCGCAAAATACGCGTGACGTCGGGCATCTTGTGCGCAGCATCGATCTGCAGATAGCGTGCGAAACGGCAGCGGGCATCGCCCAAGCTGAAAACCTTCTGGGCCTTCAGGCGTAAACCACCGCTGAAATGGTCGTTTTGCACACGGCCACTGATGACGACAAACTCATCGTCCTTCAAGAGGTCGCTATTGGCGTTCAGCGTTGCCTCGTCAATAGAGGCTTCCAGCACCGCGCTCTTATCGTCGAGCTTGAACAGACACAGCTTGCCGCGCTGGCCGTTGATTACCCGAAGGTCGCTGACAATGCCTGCCAGCAACTGAGGCTCACGGCTGTCGCTCAACTCGCTCAAGGGGGTGCGTATGAAGTTGCGCACCTCCTGCTCTACTTCGTCAAACAGGTGGCCGGAGATATAAAAGCCCACCGCCAGCTTTTCCTGCGTCAGCCGTGTTTTGATACCCCAGGGCAAGGTATCTGCCAGGGGCGGCTCCTGCGCACTTGAGCCCTGGGCGTCGGCGCCCATCATGTCAAACAGCCCGCCCTGGTTCGCATTGGCCAGCTGTGCGCTGGAATACTCAAACGCGGTATCCACCGAGGCTACCAACGATGCACGATCGAGGTGGATGCTGTCGAACCCACCGGCTTTGATCAGCGCCTCCAAGGTGCGTTTATTCAACTTACTGCGATCCACGCGGGTACAAAAGTCAAAGAGACTCTTGAATGGGCCTTTGACATGCGCATCTGGCCCGACACCATTGCCCTCACGGGCGGCGATGATGGCTTCAATGGCCTGCTGGCCGGTGCCCTTAATGGCACCCAGACCGTAGCGAATCACCTTGTCTGTCACAGGCTCAAAGCGATAGCCCCCACGGTTCACGTCAGGCATCTCAAACGTCATGCCCATCTTCAAGGCATCTTCGTACAGCACCTTCAGCTTGTCGGTGTTGTCCATTTCCACGGTCATATTCCCGCAAAAGAACTCCGCCGTGTAGTGCACCTTGAGCCAGGCCGTGTGGTAGGCAAGCAAAGAATACGCGGCTGCGTGCGACTTATTGAAGCCATAGCCGGCGAATTTTTCCATCAGGTCGAAAACTTCGCCCGCCTTGTCTTCACTAATGCCTTGCTTGCTAGCACCTTCACAGAAAGTGGCGCGATGCATGACCATCTCTTCCACTTTCTTCTTACCCATGGCCCGCCGCAGCAAGTCAGCGCCACCCAGTGAATACCCGCCCAGAATCTGCGCAGTCTGCATCACCTGCTCTTGGTAGACCATGATCCCGTAAGTTTCCGAGAGCACCTTCTCTACCAGAGGGTGGGGATACTCAATCTCTTCACGGCCATGCTTGCGCGCCACGAAAGAAGGAATCAGATCCATTGGACCTGGCCGGTACAGCGCATTCAAGGCAATCAAGTCTTCCAGACGGGAAGGCTTGGCATCGCGCAGCATGCCTTGCATACCGCGTGATTCAAACTGGAAGACGGCTTCGGTCTTGCCTTCCTGGAACAACTTGTAAGTTGGGTGATCATCCAGCGGGATTTCCTCAAACCTGAAGTCTTCCTGCCCCTTGTGGCGCTTCATGATGAATTCGCGCGCGATCTCCAAAATAGTCAGCGTGGCCAGGCCCAAGAAGTCGAACTTCACCAAGCCGATCTGTTCCACGTCATCTTTGTCGAACATCGCGACCGCAGAGTCACTGCCGGGTTGCTGGTACAAGGGACAAAAATCGGTCAACTTGCCGGGCGCAATCACCACGCCGCCCGCGTGCATGCCGATATTGCGGGTCATCCCTTCCAGTTTTTGCGCCAGCTCGATGAGGTTTTTGACGTCTTCTTCCTGCTCAATGCGCTGCGCCAGGACAGGCTCGGCTTCAATCGCATAGGTGTACTTGTCACCGTCTTTCTTGGGGTTGGGCGGGTACTTCAGCGTGACATGCAAGCCCGGCTTGTTTGGAATGAGCTTGGAGATACCGTCACAAAAGCCATAGCTCATGTCCATGGCCCGGCCCACATCGCGGATCACCGCACGAGCGGCCATGGTGCCGAAGGTGGCGATCTGGCTCACCGCGTTGCGCCCGTAACGGTCCTTGACGTAGTCAATCACCCGATCACGGTTAGCCTGACAAAAGTCCACGTCAAAGTCAGGCATGGAAACACGCTCTGGATTCAAGAAACGTTCGAACAGCAGGTTGTAGTGAATAGGGTCAAGGTCGGTAATCTTGAGCACATAAGCCACCAGCGAACCAGCGCCAGAACCACGCCCCGGCCCTACTGGACATCCATTGTTCTTGGCCCAGTTAATAAAGTCAGCCACGATCAGGAAGTAGCCCGGAAAGCCCATCTTCAAGATGATGCCCAGCTCAAACTCCAGTCGCTCTACGTACTCTGGACGCTTGCTACTGCGCAGTTTGGCGTCTGGGAACAGCAGCTGAAGCCGGTCCTCCAGCCCCTCGAACGAAGCCTTGCGAAAGTAATCCGCCATGGTCATACCGCCCGGGGCCGGAAAATCTGGCAGGAAATAGGTCCCCAGCTTCAACGACACACTGCATCTGCGCGCAATTTCCAGCGTGTTCTCGATGGCGGAAGGAATGTCCGCAAACAGCTGCTCCATGTCCGCGCTGCTTTTGAAGTATTGCTCGCGCGTAAAACGGCGCACACGCTTGGCATTGCCAAGAATTTCGCCCTCGGCAATGCAGACCCGCGTCTCATGCGACTCAAAGTCGTCTGGCTTGGAAAATTGAATGGGGTGCGTGGCAACCACAGGCAAGTTAAGCCGCGAAGCCAGTTGTGCAGTCTGCACCACCAGCTTTTCATCTTCACTGCGCCCGGCGCGTTGCAGCTCTAAATAAAATCTGTGTGTAAACGTACTGGCCAGCTGCAATGCAACATCTGCTGCCCCCTGAGAGTCGCCGCGCAGCAAGAGTTGCCCCACTGGCCCCGCATTTGCGCCAGAAAGCAGCAGCAGCCCTTCATTGAGCTCCTGCAGCCACTCCCATTTGAAAAACGGTTGTGCCTGGACTTTGGAGACATTGCCTGTCCAGCCTCGGGCCAGTATCTCCGAAAGGTTGTGATAACCCTGCTGGCTCTGCACCAAGACCAGTACACGGCAAGTCGTGCCCGTGGCAAAACCTTCCATATTGAGCTCTGCGCCCAAAATGGGTTTTACCCCTTTGCCTCTGCCTGCCTTGTAAAATTTGAGTGCCCCAAACAAATTGTTCAGGTCTGTAATAGCCAGTGCGGGTTGGCCATCTGCCGCAGCAGCACTGATGGCATCATTGATTCGGCAAGTTCCATCGATGACGGAAAACTCGGTGTGCAGGCGCAAGTGAACAAACATAGCCGCCATTGTAGAAACACCCAGCCGCCCATGCCTGAACTTCGTTGCATGTCCGTAGCAATAAGTGGCAGCACAAGGCTTGCGAAGTGAAAGATTTAGCCCTATACAATGCAGCACATATTGCAGACTGCACCCAGCTCATTTAGAGCAGCCGCCTTACTAGAATTTATGACAACCTCTGTCCGAAAGCTGTTCGCTATGCCGCGTATTTCACGACCTGCTCTTGCTATTATTTTCACAGCAGGCCTGTTGTCCGGATGCTCCTCAACCAAAGAAGATCCCACAGCAAACTGGTCGACTGACCGGATCTACACCGAGGCACGCGATGAAGTCCAGGCTGGCGGCTTTGACAAAGCTGTGCCTTTGTTTGAAAAGCTGGAAGGCCGTGCAGCAGGCACGCCCTTGGCACAACAAGCTCAGATCGAAAAAGCCTACGCCCAGTACAAGGCCGGTGAAAAAGAGCAAGCACACGCAACGCTGGATCGATTTATCCGTCTGCACCCTGCCAGCCCAGCCATTGATTACGCGCTTTACCTCAAGGGTCTGGTGAACTTCAATGACAATCTGGGCATGTTTGCATGGCTGTCGCGCCAGGATTTGTCTGAACGCGATCAAAAAGCCGCCAAAGACTCTTACCAGGCATTCAGCGAACTGGTGACGCGCTTTCCCGCTTCTCGCTACGCCCCTGATGCACGCCAGCGCATGACTTACATTGTCAATTCGCTGGCTCAGTACGAAGTACACGTAGCACGCTACTACTACTCGCGCGGCGCCTACGTTGCGGCGATTGCACGCGCGCAAACCGCACTGTCTGATTACCAGGGCGTCCCTGCAAGCCTGGAAGCTTTGGATATTTTGATCAATTCCTACGACAAGCTGGGCATGAACGACCTGCGAGATGACGCCAAACGCGTTCGCGATGGAAATTTTGCCAATGCAGCTGATGCGACAAAAACACCAGCAGCCAAAGGCCCATGGTGGAAAATTTGGTAATTGCGTTCGTTTAAGTCAGAACTCGCATCCCGATTTCTGTACTGCCAGGCTTAGAAGCGGCAATTGTTTAATGCAATTGTCGCTTTTCTCTTTTGAGGCATACAAACACTGCTATAGTTACAGCTTCGGACAGACACAGGCGCGTAGCTCAGTTGGTTAGAGCACCACCTTGACATGGTGGGGGTCGTTGGTTCGAATCCAATCGCGCCTACCAAATTTAGCAAGCTCAACCAAGGCTTGCAGCACAAATGCCCGCTAGCAAGCGGGCATTCTTGTTTGTGCCCCATGAAAACCGTTCACGGAAAACGGTGCTCAAAGAGATACGGATTGCATCGGCCAAATCTCAGACAATCGCCCCTACACACTCTGGCAACAACTCTTGCTGCGACATCGACCTGAGAGCGGCAGGCTACTGAGCATGCCACTGGCATGGAGCCATTCGTTTTTTGATGGCTATCGCACTTGCTGTGCAAGCTTGTCAGCAGCAAGCGAGCATATTGCTGACAATCCGCCCCACGCCCATTGCATCAGCACGCACAGGCTTCTGCCCTGTCATTTGAATGAACACTGCCTATACGCTCACTGTCACCGATACCTTGGATGAGGTAGACCCTGCCGTCTGGCAAGCCATGGCCCAGGGCAGTCCCTTCGTGGGCTACCACTTCTTGCGTCTGCTGCAAGCGACCGGCTGCGTACATGCTCGCCAAGGCTGGTATCCACAGTACGCGCTGCTGCACCAAGGGGGTGTTCTGGTCGGCGCAGCCCCGTGCTTTTTGAAAACACATTCACGCGGCGAGTTTGTATTTGATCAAGGCTGGGCACAGGCTTTTGCAGCGCATGGCTTGCCTTACTACCCCAAGCTGGTCATCGCATCACCCTTCACACCAGTGCAAGGCCCGCGCCTGCTGGCCGTGGATGCCCAGGCGCGATTGGCGCTGGCCCAAGGGCTTCGTCAGTTCTGTGAGCAGTCACAGGCTTCATCCGTACACAGCTTGTTTGTGAACCCCGAAGATCGCCACGCCCTGCAGCGCGCCGGATTTATGGTGCGTGAAGGTGTGCAGTTTCACTGGCGCAACGAGGCTTATGACAGCACAGAAAGCTTTTTAGCTCAGCTATCCCAGGACAAACGCAAAAAGATGCGCCAGGACAGCAAGTATGTGGCCGCCGCTGGCATCAGCTATCGCTGGCTGGAAGGCGAGCAGCTCACGGCTGAGCACCTGTCCTTTTTCTACCGCTGCTATGTGCAAACCTATGTGGAGCACCATTCACAGCCTTATCTGAGCGAAGATTTTTTCCAGCAGGCCCATGCACAGGGCGTGCTGCATTTTGTGCTTGTACTGGCTGAGCGCGACAAGCAGCCGGTGGCCTGTGCACTGAATGTACGTGCCGCAGACACCTTGTATGGCCGGTATTGGGGAAGCCAGGAGTTTGTTCGTGGCCTGCATTTTGAAACTTGCTATATGCAGTCGATTGCCTACTGCATTGCCCATCAGCTACAGATCTTTGAAGGCGGCGCCCAAGGTGAACACAAAATGGCGCGAGGCCTGCTGCCCGTGAGCACCTATTCCGCGCATTACGTGGCCCACCCTCAGTTTGCGCAAGCCATCGGCGACTTTCTGGAGCAGGAAACCATGGCTGTTGAAGGCTATGTACAGGAATTACAGGCAGGCAACCCGTTCAAGCCCAAGTAAGGACAGTTCTGCGGCAGTCCCGTTACAACCCGCTGAACCACTGACTTCGCCACGGTCCAATAAAATTATGGTCAGCAGCCAGTGCAAGCTTCGAGTTCGCTTCTGGCTTGCACCTTCTTCACGCGCGCCGGCTTGCAAAGCAATGCCCCCGCAGCCGCTGCCGCACGGCTGCCGCTTGGATGGCGATGCTTGTTTTAAACTGGGTATCAAATCCCCAAGTCCAATTGCACACGCCACGACCCTGTAAACCCTGCAGGGGGCATGTGTGGCCTCAGCGCACAACCAGATATACAACGTGCCCGATATTCTGAATATTTCCTGCTACAAGTTCACCCCCTTGCCGGATGCCGACATCCTGTGCACCACCCTGGCAGAGCGTGCCAGTGCACTGAACCTCAAGGGCACAGTGCTTCTGGCCGAAGAAGGTATCAACTTCTTTCTGGCCGCCCCGCCCGCAGCCATTTACACCTTTGTCAACGCCCTGCGTGAAGATCCCCGCTTTGCAGACCTGGACCCCAAGGAAAGCTGGTCAGATACCGTGCCGTTTCGAAAGATGCTGGTCAAGGTCAAGCGTGAAATCATCCGCATGGACCATCCCACTATTCGCCCCGCAGCAAGTCGCGCGCCCTCTGTGGCTCCCGCCACACTGCGCCGCTGGCTGGAACAAGGCCATGACGACGAGGGGCGCGAGGTCATCACGCTGGACACTCGCAACGACTACGAAGTGGATGAAGGCGCCTTTCGCAATACAGTGGACTGGCGCCTGACCAAGTTCACCGAATTCCCTCCGGCTTTGCGTACTCACAAGGCCAGTCTGGCCGACAAAACTGTGGTGAGCTACTGCACCGGCGGCATTCGCTGTGAAAAAGCCGCCATCCTCATGCGCAACGAGGGGCTTGAGCACGTCTACCAGCTCGAAGGCGGCATTCTCAAATACTTTGAGGAAACTGATGGTGCTTTCTACGACGGTGGTTGCTTTGTGTTTGATGAACGCCGAGCCGTAGGTGCAGACTTGGCAATCACACCACTGCAGAGCGAGGGCAAAGACAAGCCCCAGCAACCCACCTGACCATGAGCGCAGGCACTGTGCATGCGCCAGCAAAGATCTGTCATCAGCGCTGACCACGCGGAGCCTTCGTCCGGTGGATGACGCCGGCAGTGGGCGCATTGTGTTTCACACAATAGCGCTTGTCGGCTGCATTCAAGCGGCTTGAATACCTTTGCTGGTGTCTGCTGCTTCATCGTGCAACGTGTCAGCTGGGGCATTGCCCATCCCGATGTACTGGACTGCATTGAAGCGTTCTGCAGCTCAGCATGCCGCCAAATTCACCAAGCACCTGAGCACGGTAGTGTGTGCGTCTGGCGCTTGGCTGGTGCAGATCCGGGGCAATCCAGGTGCGGCTCAAGCGCGGGGTGTCATCGCCACCAGCACAAGTGTCAGGCAACCTTCGGTGACAATGTAGCCTTTGGCTGCGAAGACTTTAGCGGCTCTTGCATCAAAATACATTCACCGAGTGGGTGCGGCGGCATGGTTTGAATACTGAAAGCCTGTGCCAAAACTTGCGCCAAAGCGGGGAGTGTAAAGTCAGACTACCGGGTATGTACTGGCGTAGTCTTGGCGTAAGCTTTTGTCCCGACATTCGAAAAAAAACGTCATCCACAACAGCCACTTAACTAAACAAACCAACAACTTACAGTTAAAGCATGTCACTAAACATTGTCATTTTGGACGACTACCAGGACGCGGTGCGCAAACTGCAATGCGCCACACGCCTGGACGGCTTTAACGCCAAAGTTTTTACTAATACGGTCAAAGGTGTTGGTCAGCTGGCTGTTCGATTGCGTGATGCAGATGTCATTGTGCTCATTCGCGAGCGCACCCCCATTACTCGCCAGTTGATTGAAAAACTCCCGAAACTCAAACTCATTGCGCAAGTGGGCAAAGCTGGCCCGCACATTGATGTGCAAGCCTGCACCGAGCACGGCGTTGCTATTGCTGAAGGCGTTGGCTCACCGGTAGCTCCTGCCGAGCTCACATGGGCGCTCATCATGGCCGCAATGCGCAGATTGCCGCAGTACATCTCCAACCTCAAGCACGGTGCCTGGCAGCAATCCGGTTTCAGAGCAGCCTCCATGCCGCCCAATTTTGCAATTGGCAGCGCGTTACGTGGACGCACTTTGGGCATCTGGGGTTATGGGCGCATCGGCCGCATTGTGGCTGGCTACGGCAGAGCTTTTGGGATGAATGTCATGGTCTGGGGTAGCGCCTCGTCCTGTGCATTAGCGCAGCAAGATGGCTATCACGCTTGCAGCAGCAAAGAGGAATTTTTCGCTAACAGTGACGTTCTTTCCCTGCACCTGCGTCTGACTGCACAGACGACGCACATCGTGCAACGCACTGATCTGGCGTGGATGAAGCCCACCGCCTTGCTGGTCAACACCTCACGCGCAGAACTGATCGAGCCTGATGCACTGGCTGCAGGGCTGCAGCAAGGAAGACCCGGCCTGGCTGCTGTCGATGTATTTGAAAGCGAACCTATTTTGCAAGGGCATGCATTGCTGCGAATGGAAAACTGCATATGCACACCCCACATTGGCTATGTGGAGCAAGACAGTTATGAGCTTTACTTTGGTGCAGCGTTTGAAAATATTTTGCACTTTGCACAAGGCCAGCCCAGCAATATTCTGAACCCTGAAGCCTTGCGCACATAAAGCGCCCTGCCACCTGCTCAGTCTTCCTGAGTTTTTTGCAGGTGCGCTAGTTCTTGAGCAATGGCTTCGTGCACCGACACGCTGACCAGTTGCTCCACATCTTGCCGAATGGCTTGGTAGAGGCTTTGCGTGTGCATCTGCACCAAGTCAGACAACGCATAGCGCAGGCGCTCTTGCAGCGCACCATCCAGTCGAGCCATCACGCTGACCTGCATGGCCTGTGCCATCAATGACCAGTCTTGCGCGGCAACAGGCGCTTGGATCGGCGGTGACATTGGCAGTGATACTGCTGCCACCTCTGCCACCTCAACCAGCTCTGCTACGGGTTCTGCGCAGTTCTCCTCTAAAGGTGGCTCTGGTGTAACGGTACTGAGCCTGTCTGGCGTTGGCTCCTGTGGCGCCGGTGCTGCCTGCTCCTGCACGACGTCGGTCAGCGTCGGTACAAAGCGCGGAGGCTGGCGAGCATCTGAATTGAACATCGCTCAACCCTCCTTCAGTACCAAGTCAAAGCGCTCGATGGCATGGCCCGCCTCTTGATAGGCACGCCAGCGAACACGGGCCTGAGCGCGGTCCTGTTCGTCAAAGCTCGAGACAACCTCGACAACTTTAGCGAACGCCTCAAAGCCCTGAGGCATTTCGCCCCCCAGATTAAGCAGCACCTCCTGGTGCGTGCTGGCGGCTGCAGATTCAACAAGCACCACGGGTGCCAAGGTGAAAATTTCAGCATCCTCGCCTTGCACAGCATGTGCCAGAAACTCATGCCCCGCGAACTTCCATAAACGCGCAGACAACTGGCGCAGCCGCTCCATGGGAGCCACCACAGTGACGCGTGCATCATGGCGCATGGCTTTGCGAATGAAGCGGCACGCATATTCCAGTTTGTCTGGCGCATTAAAGTGAAAAGACACTTGGGGCATGGGTGTTTCTGTCATCAAACTTTGGCAGCCTTGCCTGAAGACTTGGCTTGCGCACCTGCCAGCACCGTGGCTGGCTTGCTAGCGCGCTTGACAGCTGCTACCGCCTTCTTGGCTTTGGGTGCCGGTTGTTGCGCCGCATCAAGCAGGTATTGCATCAGCAAAGGCACCGGGCGGCCGGTTGCACCCTTGGCCGCGCCTTCTTTCCAGGCAGTGCCCGCAATATCCAGGTGTGCCCAGGGCATGCTACCCACAAAACGCTGCAGGAATTTTGCTGCTGTAATGGATCCACCCGCACGGCCGGCAACGTTGCCCATGTCTGCAAAATTACTCTTTAAGCCTTCGGCATAGTCATCATCCAAAGGCATGCGCCAGCAAAGATCCTGGCTCTTTTCGCCAGCTTGCTGCAGTGCCTCGCCCAAAGAGTCCTGGTTGGCGTACAAGCCAGAGCGCACGCCACCCAAAGCGATGACGCATGCACCCGTCAATGTGGCAATGTCAACGACTGCCGAAGGCTTAAAGCGCTCGGCATAGGTCAAAGCGTCGCACAGTACCAAACGCCCCTCGGCATCCGTGTTCAGAATTTCGATGGTGAGCCCATTCATGCTGGTCACCACATCGCCAGGCTTGATCGCAGCGCCATCGGGCATGTTTTCGCAGGCAGGGATCAAGCCCACCACATTGATCGCAGGCTTGAGCTGTGCCAATGCACGAAACACGCCCAAAACGCTGGCGGCTCCGCACATGTCAAATTTCATCTCATCCATTGCGGCTGCTGGCTTGAGCGAAATGCCACCGGTATCAAACGTAATGCCCTTGCCTACCAGCACCACTGGGGCCTGAGATTTGGCGGCCCCGCTGTATGTCAGCTCAATAAACTGCAGTGGCTCTATAGAACCTTGCGCAACGGCTAAGAATGCGCCCATCCCCAGCTTGGCCACTTCCTTGGGGCCATGCACCTTGCACTGGATAGATGGGTGCTTGGCCAGCTCCTTGGCTGCCTTGGACAGCAGTGTGGGCGTTGCATGGTTAGCGGGCCGGTTTCCCCATTCCTTGGCCAGCGCCTGACCCAGCGCAACAGCTACAGCCTGATCAAAACTGCTGGTGGCCGAGCGTTTGTCCAGAACACCAATGCTGATATTGGTAAGTTCTGCAACTTTGCTCTGCGATTTGGTCAGCGTATAAGCGTAGGTGGTATCGGCAGCAGATTGCACCACAGTGCGCACGGCTTCGTTCACATCATCGAGCGCGCTCAGGCACACAATGGCGTGTTTGACACCTTCAGCCTTGAAAACAGAGGCTGCACTCGATAATGCGCTGCGCAGATCGCGTACAGTTCCTTTGCCCACACCCAGCAACAAAACACGGCGTGCTTGCACGCCCTGAGTTTGGTACAAGTGCAGTTGCTTGGAGGTCGCTGCAGACCAGTCACCATGACTGACAGCGTTTTGCACCAAGGCAGACAAGGGGTCTTGTTGAGGCTTGAATGACTCAGGCACCAACAATAAAAGAAGATCGCACTTTGCTGCAGCGGCGCTGGACAGGTTCAAAGTCTTCAGTTCAAAGTTCATAATCGGCGTTTTCCTTTTCTGCCAATGTTATTCGATTCATCCATACGCAAGGAGCTGGGCCGCAGCTTCGGTGCCACGCTGGTGGTACTTATCACCGTGGTTATGACCATGATGCTGATCCGCACTTTGGGTCAAGCCACCAAAGGCACTGTCAGCCCCTCCGATGTGATGCTCGTTATGGGTTTTACGGTCCTGGGGCAGATGTCTACCATTTTGACGCTCAGCCTCTTTGTCGCTGTCGTTGGCACACTGTCTCGCATGTACCGCGACAGCGAGATGGCTATCTGGTTCGCCAGCGGCCAGGGTCTTGCCAGCCAGCTCAAGCCCATTTTGCGATTTGCATGGCCCATCGTGGTCACGATTGCAGTGCTGGGTTTGCTGGTCTGGCCGTGGAGCAACCAGCAGATTCAGGAATTGCGCAGTCAATTTGAACAACGCAGCGACATTGACCGGATTGCTCCGGGCGAGTTTCAGGAATCTTCCGATGGCACACGCGTGATCTTCATCGATAAAGACAGTGTTTCTGATGAATCGGCCAGCAATATTTTCTTGGTCGAGCAGCGCCAGGGCCGCGAATATGTGACATCGTCCAAAACGGCCCAGCTGCAGACCATTGAAGACCAGCGCAACGTTGTGCTGACTGAAGGCCAGCGCGTGGAAACAGATCAGGCCACAGGCCAGATCAAGCTGACTCATTTCGACAAATACACCCTGCTTTTAGAGCCTGCCTCTGCGGCGCAAACCAACCTGACAGCGCGGGCGCTGTCAACAACTGCGTTGCTCCAAGCACCCACCGCAGTCAATCTGGCTGAAGCTGGCTGGCGTGCTGGCCTGCCGTTGGCAGCGCTCAATCTACTGGTGCTTGCCTTGGCAATCACTATCGTCAATCCCCGGGCAGGCCAAAGCACCAGCTTGGTGGTCGCGCTTCTGGCCTTTGTGGTTTACTACAATTTAATGAGCATGGGACAAAGCTGGGTTGCCTCCGGGCGCATTTCCTTGCCAACCTATCTGCTGGGTATGCACGGCGGTATTTTTGCCATTGCCGCCATAGGGCTGACCATCCGGCACAACCGCTGGCACCTCAAAGACCTCTGGCAGCGTCGTGAGGTGACCGCATGAAAACACTGCGCAAGCTTATCTACCGCGACACCATCAGTGCGATTGGGTTTGTCGTTCTGGCCTTTCTTGCCATGTTCTTTTTCTTCGATCTGCTCGATGAAATGAGTGATGTAGGCCGCCAGTTTGGCGATGTCACCTACAACATTTGGCACGCTTTGCTGTCTGTCAGCCTGGGGCTGCCCAACCACCTCTATGAGTTGCTGCCTATTGCCGTACTGATTGGCAGCATTTTTGTCATGGCGCGGTTTGCCCAGAGCTCTGAGTTCACCATCATGCGCACCAGCGGCCTGGGTCCATGGCTTGCATTGCGCACCATGCTCACCTTGGGTGCCTGTTTTGTCATCCTCACCGTGGCTGTGGGGGACTACATTGCACCAGCAGCCGAGCGCATTGCGCTGACTGCCAAAGCCAAGTACCTAGGAAAGACTTCTACCGTAGGCTCCACTGGCGCTTGGCTGAAGGAAAGAAACAAGGGCAATACCTTGGCCGTGAATGTCCGCGCTGTGCGTGCCGACGGTGCATTGACGAAGGTGCGAATCTTCGAATTTGATACACAAGGGCGCATGGTGCTGCAAATTCACGCTGACAGCGGTCAGGTGCTGGAAGATGCGGACATCTGGATGCTCAACAATGCCCAGCTGACGCGCTTTCAGTACACCGACACTGGCGGCACAGAGGCGGCACAGCTCACGCGCGAAAACAGCAGCACGCTGCAATGGCCCAGCACCATCAGCAGCGAAATGCTGGTGGCCGCTGTGCACAAACCAGACCGGATGCCCACGCTGGAGCTGTTTCAGTTCATTCAGCATTTGAAGGCCAACGATCAGTCGGCCCAAAAGTACGAAATCGAGTTTTGGCGCAAGGTCTTCTACCCCCTGAGCTGCCTGGTCATGGTGGTGCTGGCACTGCCATTCGCCTACCTGCACTTTCGCTCCGGTGGTATTGCCGGCTACGTGTTTGGCGGCGTAATGGCCGGTATCAGCTTTTTCTTGCTGAACAACGTCTTTGGCTATGCAGGCAACCTGCAAAACTGGTCCCCTATGCTCACGGCAGCAGCACCGGGGTTGATCTATTCCATACTTTCACTGGGTGCTTTTGCATGGCTGGTGATTCGCCGCTAAACATGACGCCACCGTTGCGCGGCGTCATTTTCTTTGCCCACGGCTCACGCGATCCGCTGTGGAGCGCGCCCATTGAGGCTGCTGCACAAGCCTTGAAAGCCCAGCACCCTCAAGCACTGTGCGCTTGCGCATACCTGGAGCTGACTGAGCCAGATTTGCCTGCAGCGTGTCAAAGCCTTGTGGCGCAAGCCTGCACCCAGATCACTGTTGTGCCCATGTTCCTGGGGACTGGTCGCCACGCACGCAACGACCTGCCCAAACTGGTGACACAACTGGCACAAACCTACCCGCAGGTTCTTTTTCACATCGCCACCCCAGTGGGTGAAGACCCCCGCGTGACGGCACTGCTGGCCAGCATTGCGGCCGAGCATCTTGCATAAAACAACACTTCTTTAGATATTTGATTCATAATGATGAAAGCATCCTTGCTGTCATCCTCTTATGAATCTCCATCAATTCCGTTTCGTCCAAGAAGCTTCCCGCCGCAATCTGAACCTGACAGAAGCGGCCAAAGCCCTGCACACCTCGCAGCCCGGTGTCTCCAAAGCCATCATTGAGCTGGAGGAGGAATTGGGGGTGGATATCTTTGCCCGGCACGGCAAGCGCCTCAAACGCATTACAGAGCCCGGGCAGCACGTACTCAAGAGCATTGAAGTGATCATGCGTGAGGTGGGCAATCTCAAGCGCATTGGCGAGCAGTTCAGCGCACAGGACAGCGGCACCTTGAGCATTGCCACCACCCACACGCAGGCTCGCTACGTGCTGCCACAGGCAGTGGCAAAGCTGCGCAACAGCTACCCCAAAGTCAACATCAGTCTGCACCAGGCCACCCCGCACGAAGTGGCACGCATGGTGCTCGATGAAGTCGCTGAGGTCGGCATGGCCACTGAGTCGCTGGCCGACTACCCTGAGCTGGTCACCCTGCCCTGCTATGAATGGCAGCACGTGCTGGTTGTACCCAGCGGGCACCCCCTGTCCACCAAGGAGCGCATTGGGCTGGACGATCTGGCTGGCGAGCCACTGATCACCTACCACCCCTCATTCACGGGCCGCGGAAAACTGGATGCCGCTTTTGCAACGCGCAAAATCGAGCCGCGCATCGTGCTGGAGGCCATTGACTCCGACGTGATCAAAACCTATGTGCGACTGGGCCTGGGCATCGGCATTGTGGCCGAGATGGCCATGCGCGATGACCACGGGCAAGACCTGGTGTCTCGCCCTGTGGGCCATCTGTTTGGTCAGAGCGTGGCGCGCGTTGCCTTCAAACGCGGTGCTTATCTGCGCAATTTTGTTTACAAGTTTGCCGAGACGCTGAGTGACCGCCTCTCGCGCGATCTCATCTTGCGGGCCATGAGCGGCCATGTGAACGATTACGAGCTGTAAGCACTTTTTGATCCGGGTGCCGAAAGGGCACCCTTTTTTTGCCCCGCCAGGGCGTGTTTCCTGCCATGACTGTTGTGACTCCAGCATTTCCCAGCAAGCTGCCCAATGTGGGCACCACTATTTTTTCTGTCATGTCTGCGCTGGCCAACCAGCACCAGGCCGTCAATCTGGGTCAAGGCTTTCCAGATTTTGGCTGCGACCCAAAGCTGGTGGATGCCGTCACGGCAGCCATGCAGGCGGGCCACAACCAGTACCCACCCATGCCCGGCATGCCACAGCTGCGCGAAGCCGTGGCAAGCAAGATGCAAGCCTTGCACGGATGCCGCTATGACGCCAACAGCGAAATCACCATCACGGCAGGTGCCACGCAGGCCATCTTGACTGTCATTTTGGCCACCGTACATGCCGGTGATGAAGTCATCGTGCTGGACCCCTGCTACGACAGCTACGCGCCCAATATTGAGCTGGCAGGTGGCACCTGCGTACGCGTGCCCCTGACGCCGGGCACGTTCCGCCCTGACTTTGCCAAGATTGCTGCGGCCATCACGCCTCAAACGCGCCTGCTCATCGTCAACACCCCGCACAACCCCAGCGCCACCATCTGGAGCGCCGATGAGATGCGCCAGCTAGAGGCCTTGCTGGCGCCTACCAATGTGCTGCTGATCAGCGATGAGGTGTACGAGCACATGGTGTTTGATGGCGCACAGCACGAAAGCGCCGCCCGCTTTGCCGGCTTGGCCGCACGCGCATTCATCGTTTCCAGTTTTGGCAAGACCTACCACGTGACCGGCTGGAAAGTGGGTACCGTGGCAGCGCCTGCCGCATTGATGGCTGAATTTCGCAAAGTGCACCAGTTCAATGTGTTCACGGTCAATACACCCATGCAGGTGGGACTGGCCACCTACATGGCTGACCCCGCGCCCTATCTGGAGCTTTCAGCCTTCTACCAGCGCAAGCGCGATTTGTTTGCACTGGGCCTGCGCGACACTCGCTTTAAGCTTTTGCCCACCACCGGCACCTATTTCCAATGCGTGGGCATCTCTGCGGTCACCGAGCTCAATGAATCCGACTTTTGCCAGTGGCTGGTCAAAGAAGTGGGCGTGGCGGCGATTCCGCTGTCAGCGTTCTATGGCAATGGCTTTGATCAGAAAGTGATTCGTTTTTGCTTTGCCAAGAAAGATGAAACCCTGCAGGCCGCACTGGAGCGACTGCGCAAGCTGTAATCAGCGCATCTGAATTTTCAAATATATAAAAAGGGAGCTGCTAGCGCGCTCCCTTTCTTGTTTTCAAAGTGTTTTATATCTAAGGTTATTGCTGGGCAAGCGCTTGCAGCTATCAAATCAAAAACAACCGCCTGAACAACGCTTTAACGGCCCGGCCACATCAACAGCTGCGCTGCAACCAGATAGATCGCTACAAGCGCCATGTCTGCAGCGTTTGGGTTGCACCAGCATTGGCCACCCAAAGGGCCTCGCACACACGCTCGACGCTTAATGCTGGCCTTGCCATAGTCACGATTGGCCTAATATCTAAAACTCCACGGGTGACATATATTCTTCGGGGATTGAATTATCACTTTAATAATATTAATTATGAATATTCAATTCTCTCACTGAAGCACCATATGTATGGTTTTCCACGTTAAATCATTAACTTTCTCAATAACTCGAAACCCTTGATATTCCAAAAAATCAAACCCCCCGAAAGAAATGAATGCGTGTGCAGATACAGGGTATCTGCGTGATTTTCTATTGCGTGCAGCTTTAGCTGCTTGACAAGCTGGGTGGCAAGCCCCAGTTTTCGATATTCAGGATCAACATATAAGCGCGTGATCTCAACAGGTTTTTTTCGGGCAACGAGAAATGTTTAAACCGGTGGTCATAGGCCCGATACCCGGCTGTCGCAACAGTAACGCCAGTGCGATTGCAAGCTAGTCACATGGCGCCTGCTGGCATTATGTAGTTCTCGTCAAAATTCTTTAATTCTGACAATAGGTATCACCTGCTAGTGGCTAACACCATTCAGCAAATCTTTGATTTGCGCTGGAGACGAGGCGCCAAGCCACAGGCAGTACATGCGTACGGTATGGTCAAGCAATGACTTATCCAGGGTGTGGTGTTAGCAGGCCTTAATTCAATAGTCAATTATATGAGTTACTCCATCGGCAAAACTACCAGCTTTCCTGAATGAATTAACACTTCAGGTCCACGACTGTGTCAATCATGTGATTTTCTCTAAAGAAATAAACAGCTCATGGAAAGATGCGATGGTTTCAACAATCAGCAGTCACTGATAAATTTCAAAAAACCTTATGCAATAAAAATTCAGGGCATCCAGATAATCCGCAGCAATTCAGCTCGTACCGAATATGGATTTCTGCACGGCGCAGTTTGTTTCAAAATCTTTGACAATCACTAGAAACTTTCAATTAAAAATCTCTTCGAGATTCAATTAAATATTTTGTATCCAAGAATATTCTTGCGTGCTTACAAGAATGTTCTTATTGAGTTTTTTGTGAATATATTTCATCATCCGCAACTCCTGTCGGAGCATAGATTTATTTCGAAGTTACTAATCCCGCAAACAAGCTAGTTCTGCGGATTACGCTCTAAGAATGGCTTTGATCGACAGATTAACTTTGGTGTCTTCAATTATTCGAAAGAGCGATATGTCATCTAAATTGCGCACTATATTGATCTGTATAGCGGGCGTCGGTCTTGGTGCCCAAGCTTATGCGGCCACCCCTCAGACCGGTGTGGTCAACATTACTGGCAAGGTCACTGAAACCAGTTGTGTACTTGGTACCTCTGCCACAACTGTCAGTGTGAATCTGCCTCCTGTCGACAAGGATTTGCTCTCTGCCGCGCAGAGCAGTGCCGGTCGTGGTGGCTTTTCCTTGAAGGTGACCGGCTGCGGCGATGGGGTGAAAGTCTCTGCTGGTTTCGTTCCAGACACCAACGTCGATGCCCATGGCAACCTGAAAAACCAAGCTGCTACCGATCCGGCTAGCAGCGTACAGGTGCAAGTGCTCGATAAAAACCACGATGTGATCAACATCAATACCGACGACGCCACCACGCAGTTGGCTCGTGCGGAAACTGTGAGCGGCACGACGCCGGCCAATCTGCAGTACTACGTGCAGTATTACTCGCAAACGGGTGGCGCTGGCGCCGGTGCTGTCGCAGCCACGGCGAACTTCCAACTGACCTACGAGTAATCCGCATAGCCCGGGGCGCAAGTCCCGGGTAGTCAAGAGAAACCAGCAATGTCCGCTTATTGGTTACGGGACGTGTTCTGCAGCGTACTGCTTTGCCTGTCCACCCTATCCGTCGCCCACGCCGGCGTATCGATCGATGGAACGCGAATCGTCTACCCCGCCAAGGAACGCGAAGTCACCATCAAACTCACCAACAAGGGATCAGACCCCGCTTTGATGCAGATCTGGGTTGATCGTGGTGATACCCAAAGCAAGCCGCAGGATGCAGACGCGCCCTTCCTGGCAACGCCACCCATCTTCAGGCTCGACCCGCTGAAAGGTCAGAGCGTGCGCCTGGCATTTACCGGCGAGAACCTGCCGCAGGATCGCGAGAGCCTGTTCTGGTTCAATGCGCTGGAGATCCCGCCGCTGCCGCAGGACTCCGCAGGCAACATGATGCAGATCGCTGTGCGGTCACGCCTGAAACTGTTCTACCGCCCCAGTGGCCTGTCGGGTGATCTGCACAAGGCTATCGCGCAGGTGGTCTGGCGGGTACAGCGTCAAGGCGATGGCGATGGCTATGTACTGCGTGGCGAAAATTCCAGCCCTTATCACCTGTCGTTCAGTGCGTTGTCACTGGATCAGGGTGGTCGTACCACGGATACCGGCGGCGGCATGATCGTGCCGTTTAGCAGCCAAGACTTCCCATTGCCGGGCTACAGCGGTGGGGTCGATGGAGGCAAGGTGCGTTTCCGCTGGATGAGCGACTTCGGTGCTGCCCCCGAGCAGTCCGCCAGTCTGCACTGAGCCTCAAGGAGCTGGGGTGCGTCTGCTCATTTGTATATTTCCCCGTTGGTGCATGTTCATCGATGCTCGCTTGTCGCTTCGTGACGCATTTCGGGCCGCTATCGTTAGTGTTGCTTTGACTGGGGGTATCAATCAGGTGCTCGCGCAAACGGGAGCCCAGCAGGCGTCCTTCAATCCAGCTTTTCTCCAGGGGCCAGCGAGCGACAGGGTGGATATCTCGCGTTTCGAACGTGGCAACCCGGTGACGCCAGGTAGCTATCAGCTGGATGTTTACGTGAATCAGAACGGGATCGGGCAGCAGGACGTCATCGTGCAGGATGCGCAGGATGGTCGGGCATCACGCTACTGCTTCAAGCACAATCAACTGGCAAGCCTGGGGCTGGATGTGGCGCGGGTGTCGGATGCTGCGGCGCTGGAAGTCGACTGTGTAGATATCACCCAGCAACTGCCGGGTGCCCAAGCCGAGCTGGATTTGGCCACCCTGCGTCTGGATCTAAGCATTCCGCAGGCGTTCCTCAAGCTCCCCCGCCGCGGTTATGTCGATCCACGCGAGTGGGATCGCGGTGTCACAGCCGGGTTTGTCGACTACAACGCCAACGCCTATCGCAACGATGGGCGCGGCCAGGAAAGTACCCAGCTCTACACCGGCCTCAATGTCGGACTGAACATCGGCAACTGGCGACTGCGCCATAACGGCAGCTACAGCCAAAGCAGTGGCAGCGGCCCAACGACCAGCCACTATGACGCGGTAAGCAGCTATGCGCAGCGGGACCTGACCGGCCTTAAGTCTCAGCTGACGCTGGGTGAGTACTACACGCCATCGGGCCTCTTCGACAGTGTGCCGTACACGGGCGTCCAACTGTCCTCGGATGATCGCATGCTGCCCGATTCGCAGCGCGGCTTCGCTCCAACCATTCACGGAACCGCCGAGAGTAACGCGCGGGTGACTGTACGCCAGGGCGGCACTGTGCTCTACGAAACCAGCGTGGCGCCCGGCCCCTTCGTCATCGACGATTTGTACAACACCGGCTACTCAGGCGACCTGAAAGTGACAGTGACCGAGGCCGATGGACGCGTACGCAGCTTCACCGTTCCCTTCGCTTCGGTGGCCCAGTTGCTGCGACCGGGCACTTCACGCTACAGCATCACCGCCGGCAAGTACCGCGATGACTGGCTCAAGAGCAAGCCACGCTTCGCCCAGGGCACTTACCAACGCGGCATCTCCAACAGGTGGACCGGCTACATCGGCGGCATCTTCGCAGACCAATACCTGGCGGTGCAGGGCGGTGTTGCGCTGAGTACATCGCTGGGAGCCTTCGCCTTTGATACCACCCACTCCAGAGCCTCGGGGCTGCAAGAGCGTGGTGGCTTAAACAGTTCGGCAAAAGGCCTGAGTTCTCGCCTCAGTTACAGCAAGTTGCTGGAGAGCACGCGAACTAACTTTGTGGTGTCGGCGTATCGGTTCTCCAGCGAGGGCTACCTGAGTTTTGGCGACTTTGCCCGAGCCCGCGATCCCAGCGCTGCGCCTGCACGTCGTCAGCGTAACCGCTTCCAGATGAACATCAATCAGCCCTTGGCCAAAGGCTACGGCAGCCTCTTTATTAGTGGTTCCTCGCAAAGCTACTGGCAGGCAGGCCAGTCCAGAGACACGAATTACCAGGCTGGCTACTCCAACAGTTATCGCTGGGGCAGCATGAGCTTGTCAGCCAGTCGCGTTGAGTCCAATCGCGGCAAAAAAATCACGCAGTACATGCTCATGCTGTCATTTCCGCTGGGCCGATCCAGCCGCGCCCCTTACCTGAGCAGCTCGAGCACCTATTCGGACAAGGGCGACTTGAATAACCAACTGAACGTTTCCGGCGTGCTCGGCGAATTCAACCAGTTCAACTACGGCGTCTATGGTTCGCGCTCACGCGCAGAAGGCGATACCAGCAACTCGGGCGGCGTTAATGTGCAATACCGCGCGGCCAGCAGCAATCTGTCTGGCAGCTACAGCCAGGGCGACGGCTATCGCCAGGTTGGCCTGGGGCTGTCGGGAAGTGTGGTGGCGCATCCTGAGGGCATCACCTTCAGTCAGAGCCAGGGCGAAACGCGTGCCATCGTCGAAGCAAAGAACGCCAAGGGCGCGCGGCTGCTCAACAACAACGGAGACCAATTGAGCGGTAGTGGCTACGGTGTAGTGGCCAGCCTGATGCCGTACCGGCAAAACGAAGTGGCGCTCGACCCCAAGGGCATCGCCGACGACGTCGAGCTGCAACTTACTTCGCAGAGCATCGCCCCGCGTTATGGCGCAGTGGTGATGCTGAACTACCCCACCGTGACGGGCGAGCCCGTGTTGCTGACTCTGCACAACGAGCAGCGCCAAGCGCTGCCGATGGGCGCTGAGGTGCTCGATGCACAGGGCAACAGCTTGACGCTAGTGGGGCAAGGCAGTCGAGTGTTCTTCCGCGCCACCGAGCCACAGGGCCAACTGACCGTGCGTTGGGGGCAAGGCAGTGATCGCCAGTGCCTGGTGCATTACAGCTTGCCGTCGCTGGAGCACAAGCGCGAGTCGCCCTTCATCAAGGCGCAGGCGCTGTGCAGCAAACCATCCGGTGCGTCCCAGCCGCGCTCAGTTCACGAGGAGTCATCATGAGAATTTTTCTTCTACTCATTGCCCTATTGTGGGGGTCTTCAGCGCTGGCGGCGGAGGGGTGTACTTTCCGACCGGGCAGTCAAAACGTGCGGGCAACGGTGGCCCTGCCGTCAACCTTGAGCATCCCGCGTAACGCCCTCAACGGCACCGCGCTGTGGGACAGTGGCTGGAAGAGATTTTCTGACACCACCATCGACTGTGACGTTCGTGGTTGGGTGACAGGCACCCATGCTGGCGGTATTGGAGCGGAAGTTCCTGGGCTTGCAAACAACAACGGCTTGCCCTATGTGTTCGGCACCAATGTGCCGGGCATCGGTGTTTCGGTGTTCTGGTGCAACCAGATGAGTTGCAACCCCAACCCAACCCGAATTACCCCGCTGCCTAGTCTGAACTGGCCGGTGGACGCGCCAACGATATACCCGTTGAGTACCAACTGGCGAGTGCTCCTGATCAAGACCGATGACATCGATGTTTCTGCGGGAGTGGTCACTATTGGAGGCTCTTCCGAAGTGCGCTACAACAATTTGGTTGTAACGAAGCTCTCCATCACCAGTAGCTCGCAAATCACCGGCCTCGGTTGTGAGATGAATGCCGACAGCCGCTCTATCGACGTGCGCCTGCCGACGATTGCCAAGACTGATTTTGATGCCCCCATCCCACGGTCCAACGACAAGGCGAAAACCTTCAATATCAACCTGCTCTGCGACAGTGGTGTGAAGGTCAGCTACCAGGTTGACGGCACGCAGACCTCCGATGGCAGTAACGTTCTAGCCAATAGCAGTGGCGAGGGCATGGCAAGCGGGGTGGGTGTCATGCTTTTCGAGGGCGATCTGAGCAGCACCACCCAACTGCAGCTGGGCTCGAAAGTGGTCCATGGCAAGAAGACATCTCCCGGCTCCACACGGGTCAAGATTCCGTTGACGGCACGTTATTTCCGTACTGCGGCAAGCCCTTCTGCAATGGGCTCGGGCCTTGTGTCGACCACAGCATTCTTCACCCTGTTCTACGAGTGAATTTTTCTGTCGGGGCCATGCGGTGAGTATTTGCCTCAAGTCCGCAAGACCACCACCGATTTGCTGCTAAACCCGCCAGCGATTTGCATTCAATACCGCCTCGTTTAGTGTAATGAAGCTGCGCAGAACTTATCTGGCATGTCAAAGCTAATAGCGGCGCAATGCCGCAATAGGCCCGTTGCTTTCATTCGTGATTCACCAGCAGGGGGTCTGCTGTGCAGTGTGGATTCAACCGATCGATGCAACACACTCGTTGAACACTTCAGCCGGTGTCTTGTACCCCAAGGTTTTCCTCGGGCGTTCATTTAATTTTCTGGCAATTGCATCCAACTCGTCTTGCGAGTAACCAGAGATATCGATGCCCTTGGGCAGGTACTGCCGCAGCAACCCGTTGGTGTTCTCGTTCGTCCCTCGCTGCCATGGATTGTGCGGATCGCAGAAGTAGGCCTGGATATCGGTAGCCACGGTGAATCGCTTATGCCCTGCCATTTCCGATCCGCGATCCCAAGTTAATGAGCGATACAGCTCTTTCGGCAATGTCTGTGCATGTCTGGCCAGCGCTGCGACAACAGTGTGTGAGTCCTTGTCTACCACTTTAACCAGCATCACATAGCGCGTGTGCCGCTCTACCAGCGTTGCGATCTGGCTGTAAGCATCGCCAAACAACAGATCGCCTTCCCAATGACCTGGCACTGCCCGATCTTCGATGCATGCTGGGCGCTCGCTGATCGTTACTGCATCAACGATTCGGCCGTGAGTGGGCGTCTTCTGGGTGTAGTGGCGTGGGCGGCGCATCCCTCGGGTGCGGCGCAGATGTGCCAGAAGCTCCTTCTTCAAGGCTCCACGTGTTTGGACGAATAGCGTGCGGTAAATGGCTTCGTGCGACACCTGTAAATCCTTGTCGTCCGGATAGGTCCGTGTGAGCCATCCCGCTATTTGCTCGGGTGACCACAGGCTCTGCAATTTAACTGACACGATCTCAGCCAGTGCAAGATTGTTGTCTAGCTTGCACATCTTTGGGCGGCAGGCTCTTTGCCAAGCGGCCTCGTCCGCCTTCGCTGCGCGGTAGCAAGCCCTACCACCATTGCGCTGAAGTTCACGACTGACGGTGGATGCCGATCGTTTCAAGCGTTTGGCTATGCAGCGTATCGATTCACCCGCAGCCAATGCTCTGGAGATTTCTTCTCGCTCGGCAATCGACAAAGCCAAGCGAGAACGATGCCTCTGCGGCGGCCTAATGCCGCCTGTTGCACTCAGTATGGTGTGAATGGAGGTGTGTGGGCGATCAAACAACTTGCCGATCTCATGCAAGGTATCGCCAGCTTTCCAGCGATCCCACATCAATGCCTTCTGGGCTGCTGAGTAGTAAATCCGCGGTCTTCGCTTCATGCAAACACTCCTTGCGCCAGAGGCGATCATTGTGTTGCATTGACCAGTTGAATCCACAGTTGTTATTGCTTCGGATGCACACACTACCCACGATAAGGCACACGCTTCTGGAGCCCTTATCAGACAACATCACAACGCAACGCTTTCCGCAATATCGAGCTTTGGTCACAAGATTGTTGCAATTCCTAGTGGTGAAGTGACGTTCTAATTTTTCAGGAATTGATAAACACGCAATGTGTCATGTGCCACCGCTGCTTTCGGCCAGGAGCAACGATTTAAAAGCTGCCGTATTTCAAATGAATCAGGGGGTAAGGACGACCTTGTCCATCAAGCGCTGAACACCCCGTGCGCTTAAAACCCATTTTTTCGTAGAAGTCTGATGCTTGCAAATTCTGTTCATTAACGTCGGTTGTCATGCTGGGGTGAAGTGCAAGACCGTGCCGTACCAGCATGGCACCAATACCCATTCCCCGGTATGCAGAATCCACGAACAAGGCATCCATATGCCCGTTATCTATGAACATGAACGCCAATGGGTAATCGTTGGCATCCACAGCTAGCCAAAGCGGGACTTGGGGTAGAAAGTCGCACACCATCGCATCAATAGCTTGCCGGTCCTCTGGGGTCAGAAAGTGATGCGTGGCATCAATCGCATGGCGCCAAATTTCAATAGCACGTTCACCATCGTCAGGGCGGGAAATTCGAATGGATGTCATTTTCTGATTAGAACACCTCCAGTTAACTGGTAAGCAAGGCTGCCCTGTTGATCAATTAGTGGACAGCACTGCATTCACTTCTTCAATGAGAAGGTAATTGGAACTAGATACCACCGAGGTTTTGCTTCACCTTTTCGGACCGTTTTCATCTTAGATACTGCTTCAAGCGCAGCTTGATCCAAGAGAGCGTATCCACTGGACTTCTTCACTGATGCCTTAGAGAAGGCTCCATCTGAGCCCACCAAAACTCGGATGATTACCCGCCCTTCTTGACCAAGCCAGCGCGCTTCAACCGGATAGTCTGGCTTAGCACCTAAAGCGAGTAAAAGTTCCTTTTTAGTTATCTGGCATTGACTCTCGCATGAAGCAGATGCTGGCTCTCCAGAAGTAGCACAAGCTGAGACCAAAGATGTCATAACGACGGCGAAGAGGAGGCGCAATATGGGTGGCATGGCAAATCAGTCAGAACGATACTTATTTTCATTCTCATCTAATTTGAATTGCTCATGCCAAGAATTCACGTCTAGCTTGGCTGTGTTTTGGCGCTCTGTTTTCATCAAACTGATGTGACGGCAGTCTTCTCTGATAGCACCATCGCTGACGGTCTCCTCTGCGTCGATTTGCGACATTGCGCCACTACTAGTTTGAGCGGGTAGAGAAGCTCTGCGTGGCTTCATGACACTCAAAGTGGCGGTATTGCATGCAAAACGCTGGCAAGTTTGGCCAGCGAGTCGGTGGCGGTTTTTTTGTGCGAGCGCCTGAACGATTTGCTGCGAATCATCTCTGTGACTGATCGCGCATCAAAAGACATACATACTCTGCGCTTTAAAGCTACGCCGAAGCGTGCACTGCACTGCAAATTGGGTGCGACGATTTGTCTGTGAGGTGACGTAGCTTTAGGCGTAAGTTCTGTGTTCACTTCGTGAGCACCTCAATATCTGCAACGACTTAAGCAAATAAATCAGTGACTCACGAAAACAAACGCCAACTGAAAATCGTCATCGCCCCGGACTCCTATAAAGAAAGCCTGTCTGCACTCGAAGTGGCTACGCAGATTGAGCTGGGTTTCAAGGAAATTTTTCCAGATGCCGACTACGTCAAAGTACCCATGGCCGATGGCGGCGAAGGCACTGTGCAGGCCATGATTGAGGCCACGCAAGGCCGCCGCGTGGATGTGGATGTGACGGACCCGCTGGGCCAGACCATTCGCAGCTTCTTTGCCCTGACAGGTGATGGCGGCATCGCCATGATTGAAATGGCGGCCGCCAGCGGTCTGGCACTGGTGCCCCCGGCGCAGCGCAATCCCGAGGTAACCACCAGCTACGGCACCGGCGAGCTGATCACCGCCGCCATGAATGCCGGCGCACGCCACCTCATTTTGGGCATTGGTGGCAGCGCCACCAATGACGGCGGCGCAGGCATGCTGCAAGCGCTGGGCGTCAGGCTGCTGGACAAGGCGGGCCTGAGCATTGGCCCCGGTGGCGCCCCACTGGCGCTGCTGGCCAGCATTGATGCCTCAGCCATGGATGCACGCCTGCTGGAATGCACCATTGAAGTGGCTTGCGACGTAGACAACCCCTTGACCGGCGAGCGCGGTGCATCAGCCATTTTTGGGCCACAAAAAGGTGCCACCCCAGCCATGGTGCAAACGCTGGATGCCAACCTGCAGCACTTTGCACAAGTCATCTTGCGGGATGTGGGTGTGGATGTGGCCGACGTAGCCGGTGCTGGTGCTGCAGGTGGCATGGGCGCTGCCATGCTGGCGTTCTTGAAAGGACAGTTGCGCCCCGGCTGCGAGATCATTGCCAAAGCGGTTGGTCTGGATGCCGCGGTGCACAACGCTGATCTGGTGATCACCGGCGAGGGCCGCATTGACCAGCAAACCATCTTTGGCAAAACACCATTTGGTGTGGCCACTGTGGCACGCAAGCACGGTGTGCCCGTGATTGGTATTGCGGGCAGTCTGGGCACCAACGCCCAGGTGGTGCATGCGCATGGCATTGATGCCATCTTCAGCGTACTGAGCCGCCCTTGCTCTATCCAGGAAGCTGTAGCAGAAGCCGAGCACAACGTGCGCTGTGCAGCACGCAACATTGCAGCCTTGCTGGCCATGGGGCAACGCAGCGTCAAGGCATAACGCGCATGAGGCAAAAGTGGTGGGGGCGCTTTGGGGATTGCCAGTAAAGAGCTGGCATCAGCCTTGAAGCAACCCTGTGCCTGCGCGATAGAGCGATAGAGCGATAGAGCGATAGAGCGACAGAGCGATAGAGCGACAGAGCGATAAGGCGATGGCATATATCCCCAAGGCGTTCATCGCTACACACAATGAACGCAGCAAGCGCGCTAAGAATCGCCAGAAAACAGGCTGTTTTGCTTGACTGCTCAGTTTAAAAGAGCTATCAGCGCTTACTGAGTGATGTTTTCAGATACTTTTATATCTGAAAACGTTACTACATAAGCGCAAGCAGCTATCTTATAAATAGCTCATGATTGCGAGTTCTTGAAAAAACCATTTTTCGCAACCTGAACAAGCCGCTTGAATCGAGCCGTTTGAATCATGCAGCTTGTGCACAACGCATAACGGGCATCTAGAACATCAAGGGCCTGTATCGCCGCCCGCCCTTGGCAACGTAAAGATTCGCAGCGCAAAGATTCACATTACCAAAAACTCGCTTCACTGCCCCAGCGGCATCTCCGAGCGTTTCAGCGTGCGCAGCACAAACATGGACTGGCTGTGTTGAATGCCTTTGATCTTGTAGAGCTTCTCGCGCAGCAGCCGCTCATAGTCGCGCGTGTCTTTGACCATGACGCGCAGCAAATAATCATAAGTGCCTGAGACCAGGTGCGCCTCCACCACTTCGGGAATGGTGGCCAGTTGCTCGCCAAATTTTTCCAGCGTGTTGTCGCTGTGGCTGTTGAGCGTCACCATGAGCAGCACCGTATCGCTCAGCCCCAGCGCCTGGGGGTTCAGACGCACGGTGTAGCCCTCGATCACCCCCTCGTCTTCCATCCGCTTGATGCGCGTCCAGCAGGGTGAAGGGCTCAAGCCCACCGCCTGCCCAATCTCTTGCAGGCTGGCGCGCGCATTGCGCTGCAATTCATAAAGAATTTTTCGATCAATTTTGTCCATGCAGTAAATTTTGCTGCATTTTTAGTTATTTCTTTTATTTTTTCTGTAGCAGCGCAGTTTTCAAGAAAATGCAGCATCATTTTCTGTAGCAATGTACGCACACTACAAGGTATGGAAGCAGCGCCCACCGGCGATGTTCAACGCCATTTCATCGCTACAGCAATTTACCGTTTGCCCGCTGCCATGTGACCTTAGCACCCAGTGCTTGACGTAAAAAGGCCGATTTGCACACCCGCGCAAATCGGCCTTTTTATTTTGCAGGGCGCGCTGCAGCATGCAGCGTCTGCCAGCACCGCATTACTGCAGCGGCACTTCCTGCCCGCCCAGCACTTTCCACAAAGTGGTGCGGTTGGTTTGCTCTGCCAGGCGCAGCGTGATCAGTGTTTGCTGTGCGGCATACAGGCTGCGCTGGGCATCCAGCACGGTCAGGTAGTTGTCAACACCGGCCTGAAACCGTGCTTCAGACAAGTCAAACGCCTTTTGCGTGGCCTGCACCATGCCCGTCTGGGCACCCAGCCGCTCTCCCCACTGCGCACGGTCTGCCAGCGCATCGGCCACTTCCTTGAAAGCGGTCTGCACGGTTTTTTCGTACTGCGCCACTGCAATACGCTGGTTTGCGTTGGCCACGTCGACGCCTGCACGCAAGCGCCCGCCATCAAAAATAGGCAGCCTGATTTGCGGCATAAAGCTCCACGTGCCATTGCCGCTGCCAAACAGGGTATCGAGCTCGCGGCTGCCAGAGCCCACACTGCCCGTGAGCGAGATGGTGGGGAACATGGCCGCGCGCGCAGCGCCAATGTTGGCGTTCATGGCGCGCAGGTTGTGCTCTGCCGCCTGCACATCGGGGCGCTTGAGCAATACGCTGGACGGCAATTGCTCTGGCACCGGCAGCAAGGCCAGGTTGTTGTCATCTGACACGGCCAATGTCTGTGCAGTGGGCAGTAAATCAGCGGCCACTACACCGCCCACCAGCAGTTGCAGCGCATTGCGATCTCGCGCCACCTGCGAGGTAAAGGCGGCCACATCGGCGCGCGCAGTCTCTACCGTAGAAAGGTTTTGCGCCAGCACCAACCCAGAGGTAGAGCCAATCTCAAACATGCGTTTGGTCAGTGCATAGGCTTTCTCGCGGCTGGCCAAAGTGTCTTTGGCCAGTTGCAGGCGTGCCATGTCGCCCGCCAAGCTCAGCCAGGCGTTGCTGACATCAGCTACCAGGCCAATTTGAACGTTGCGCTGGTTTTCTTCAGACTGCAAAAAAGCCTGTAATCCAGCTTCGCTCAAATTGCGCACTCGCCCCCAGAAATCAATTTCGTAGCTGGTAAAACCCAGCTGCGCCGTAAATTGCTCGCTGATGCTGGACTGCCCATTACTGTTGAGATCTGCACTGGTACGGCTGCGCGTGCCCTGCCCTTGCGCCGTAATGCTGGGCAATAAATCAGCCCGTGTGATGCCGTACTGGGCACGTGCTTTTTCGATGTTTTCTACGACAATGCGCAGGTCGCGGTTGTGCGTCAGCGCCAGTGCCACCACTTCGCGCAACTGGCTGCTCTGAATCCAGGCCTGCGCCTGGGCATAGCTCAGCGCTGGCGCATTCGCTACAGCAGGCGTGCCCGCCTGTGCCGACACGGCATCCGGCACGCTCAGTGCAGGTTGTACAAACTTTGGTGCCAAGTTACAGCCAGACAGTGCAACTGCAGCCATCGCTGCGGCCACCACAGGCCGCAAGGTCAAATACGTCTTCATGCGACAGGTTCCTGTGGGTTGGTGGGTGCGTCTTCAATGCGCGATCGGCTCTTGAACCAGCTGCGCACCAGCAAGAAGAAGACAGGCACCAGGAACAGGCCCAGCACGGTTGAGGCCACCGTCCCCCCCAGTACCGCGGTACCAATGGCGTTGCGCCCACCTGCACCAGCGCCCGAGCCAATGGCCAGAGGCACCACGCCAAAACCGAAGGCCAGCGACGTCATCAAAATGGGACGCAAGCGCATGCGCACAGCCTCTACGGTGGCATCAAACAGGTTCTTGCCCTGCTCTTGCAGCTGCACCGCAAACTCCACAATCAAGATGGCATTTTTGGAGGCCAGGCCCACTGTTGTCAGCAGCCCGACCTGAAAGTACACGTCGTTGGTCAAGCCGCGGGTGTAAGTGGCCAGCAGCGCGCCCACCACCCCCAGTGGCACCGCCAGCATGACTGACAGCGGCACCGTCCAGCTTTCATACAGGGCTGCCAGACACAAGAACACGAACAAGATGGAGATGGCATACAGCAGTGGTGCCTGCGCGCCAGACTGGCGCTCTTGCAGGGAAGCCCCGGTCCATTCATAGCCAATGCCGTTGGGCATGGTCTTGAGTATGTCTTCGACCACTTTCATCGACACGCCCGAGCTGACACCCGGTGCGGCACTTCCCTCAAGTTCATAGGCCGGCGCACCGTTGTAGCGCATGAGCTGGGGCGAGCCATAGGCCCAATACGTGCTGGAGAACGCGCTGAAAGGCACCATCTCTCCGTTCTTGTTGCGTACGCTCCATTTGGCAATGTCTTGCGGCAGCATGCGGTATTGCGCGTCACCCTGGATGTACACACGCTTGACGCGGCCATTGTTCAAAAAGTCATTCACATAGGTGCCGCCCATGGCGCTGGAGAGCACGCTGTTGATGTCGCTGTACGACAGATTCAAGGCCGCCGCTTTGCGGTCATCAATATCTAGCCGCAGCTCGGTGGCGTCATCCAGATTGGTGGAGCGCACGCGCGTTAGCTCCGGGTGCTTGCGCGACTCGGCAATGAACAGGTTTTTGGCATCCAGCAAGGCTGTGTGCCCCAGTCCATTGATGTCTTTCAAAACAAAATTAAAGCCAGAGTTAGACCCCAGCCCCCGCACGGCAGGCGGCAGCAGCACAAAGATGCGGGCATCACGAATGGCGGCCAGATCCTCGGTCGCGCGGTGTGCAATCGCTGCAGCGGATTGCGAACTCAAAGGACGATCATCCCAAGGTTTGAGGCGCACAAAACCACGGGCTGAACTTTGGTCACCGCTCAGGCCCGAGACCTGGTTAAAGCTGATCACATCGGGCTGCTGTGCAAAGTACTCACGCACCTGATCGAGTACCTCTTGCAAGCGTGCATCGGCAGCGCCAGCAGGCAAATTGACGCTCACGCTGACAAAGCCCTGGTCTTCATCAGGCAGAAAAGATGTGGGTAGGCGGCTCATCAGCAGCCATACAGCAGCCAGAACCACCAGGAAAATCAGCATCATGCGCTTGGCGCGTTGCAGGCTCCATGCCACCGTGCGCTGATAACGCGCTGCGGTAGCGTCAAAGTGGTGGTTGAACCAGCGAAAGAACCTGTCATTCCAGCCCAGCAAGCCACGGCGAATGTGCTTTTCATTGCCATGCTGTGATGGGGGCTTCAAGATGGTGGCGCACAGCGCGGGCGTCAGAGTCAGCGCAACGAATACCGAGAAAGCCATGGCCGCCACGATCGTGATGGAGAACTGGCGATAAATCACACCCGTGGATCCACCAAAAAAAGCCATGGGCACAAACACTGCCGACAGCGTGACACCAATGCCAATCAGCGCTGAGGTGATTTCTTTCATCGACTGCTTGGTCGCTTCTTTGGCAGACAGACCCGTCTCGTGCATGACGCGCTCAACGTTCTCCACCACCACAATCGCATCGTCCACCAGCAAGCCAATGGCCAGCACCATGGCAAACATCGTCAAGGTGTTGATGGAATAACCCGCTACCGACAGCACGCCCAAGGTACCCAGCAGCACAACAGGCACGGCAATCGCCGGAATCAGCGTGGCCCGGAAGTTCTGCAGGAAGATGAACATCACGATCACCACCAGCAGCATGGCCTCTGCCAGCGCCTTCACCACTTCATAGATGGAGGCACGCACAAAAGGCGTGGAGTCTGAGCTGACGAAATAATCGATCTCATTGGGAAAGAAAGGCTTGAGCTCGGCCAGCTTTGCGTTCACCGCGTCTGACACCTGCATGGCGTTGGCACCATCGGCCAGCACAATACCCAAACCGGCACCGACCATACCGTTGAGCTTGGCCTTGACGGTCAGGCCATCGGCCCCCAGCTCTACGCGCGCCACATCTTTCATGGTGACCACGGAGCCATCCGGTGCCGCTTTGAGCACAATGTTTTCAAACTGCTCTACCGTCTGCAGCTTGGTGCGCGCCGTAATGGTTGCGTTGAGCTGCTGGCCTGGCACCGCAGGCAAAGCCCCCAGCTGACCGGCTGAGACCTGCGCGTTCTGGGCATTCAGCGCACTGATCAGGTCCGAAGGCATCAATGCATACTTTTGCATCAAGGCCGGGTCCATCCACATGCGCATTGCGTAGTTGGTACCAAAGACGTTGATATCGCCCACACCGTCGATGCGGCCAATCACATCCACCAGGTTGGAGTTCAGGTAGTCACCAATGTCCACCTGGTCCATGGAAGGATCGGTGGAGTAAAAGCTATAGGTAACCAGAAAATCCTGCCCGCCCTTGTTGACAAACACGCCGCGGCTTTTCACGGCATCTGGCAGGCGGTTCATGGCTGCCTGCAGCTTGTTTTGCACCTGCACCTGGGCCACGTCAATGTCGGTGCCCGGGGCAAAGGTCAGCGTGGTACGCGCACGGCCTGAGGCATCAGACGTGGAGCTCATATAGAGCATGTTGTCGATACCTTTGAGCTGCTGCTCAATGATCTGGGTGACCGAGTTTTCGACCGTCTCTGCCGAGGCCCCGGTGTACTGCGCGCCGATCGTCACGCGCGGCGGAGCAATGTCGGGGTACTGCTCCAGCGGCAGCGTAAAGATGGACAACGCCCCCGCCAGCATGATGACGATGGCAATGACCCACGCAAAAATGGGCCGGTTGATAAAAAACTGCGCCATGAACTGCGACCTTAGCTATTACTTCGAGGAGTTGGCAGCACGCAGTGCAGCGGCGGCGGCTTTGGGGTCCACTGGCTTATCAGCCGCCCGCTTGCTCAGATCAATCTCCACGGCATTGACCTGATCGCCTGGCTTGATGCGCTGAAAGCCATCAACCACCACGCGCTCTCCGGCCTGCAGGCCGCTGTCCAGCAGCCAGTTCACGCCTATTGCACGCCCCAGCTCCACCGTGCGCTTTTCGACGATGTCATCGCTCTTGACCACCAGCACACTGGGGCGCCCTGTCAAGTCCCGCGTGACCGAACGCTGGGGCACCAAGATAGCTTCGGGGGCCAGACCCGTGGGCAGCTGTGCCTGCACGAACATGCCGGGCATCAAGATGCCATCGGGGTTAGGCACCACTGCACGCAGCGTGACCGTACCCATGGTGGTGTTGACGATCAGGCCAGAGAACTCCAGCTTGCCTTCATGCCCGTAAGTGCTGCCATCTTCCAGCCGGATGCGCACGGGAACCCGGTCACCTTCCACTTTTTGATAGCGGCCTGCGGCCCAGTCATTGCGCAATTGCAGCAAATCTGCGGTGGACTGGGTGAAGTCCACGTACATGGGGTCCATCTGCACAATGGAAGTCAGCGGTGTGGTCTGGTTGGCCGTGACCAGCGCTCCAGGCGTGACGCTAGACAGACTGATGCGCCCGCTAATCGGCGCTTCAATGCGGCTGTACTTGAGGTTGATGCGGGCCGTTTCGACATTGGCCTTGGCCACTGCCACATCAGCGCGCGCCTGTTTGGCAGCGGCCTGGCTTTCGTCAAATGCCTGCTGACTGATGGCAGTAATCTTGACCAGCTGGGCATTGCGGCGTGCCGTTGCTTCCAGGGTTTGCTGGCTGGCTTCTGCCTTGGCCAACGCGGCCACTGCGCTGGCCTCTGCTGCACGCAGGCTGGATGCATCCAGCTGGTACAGGGGCTGCCCCTGCTTGACCATGCCGCCTTCTGTAAACAGCCGCTTTTGCACGATCCCGCTGACCTGAGGCCGCACTTCAGCGCTCAAGAATGCGTTGGTGCGTCCGGGCAGATCGGTATCCAGCACCTGGCTTTGCTTTTGCAAAACGACCACGCCCACCTTGGCAAATGCTGCCTGTGCCTCGGGTGCATCGGACTTGTTGCCACAAGCACTGAGCAAGGCGACTGCCAACATCACGGCGACCATGCCTGCTGTGCGTTGCAACTGCTGGTGCGCAGGTAAAAAATGATCCGGCAAACGGTCAGCGGCACGTAAAAAGGCAGAAGCAAACGTCATGAGAGCAATCAAAGATTCGGAAAACGATGCCATTCTCAGCCCGCAATGTTGCGCTTGTGTAAAGCATTGGGCGAAAAATAGGGGAAATGCATAGCAACACGCGTAGATTGAATGCGCACTCACCTCTGTTTAGCATTCACGCACGAATGTTTCCCAGTCGATGGAGCGAACAGATTTGTAACACCGCTTGGCACCGTTCACACCAACTTATTGGTGAAGTCGTCAGCAATTCACAGCCTGCATACAAAAACAGCCCCGCTCAGCGGGGCTGTTGCATGCTTCAAGCCCGGTCAGGCAGTAGGACTGGCCCGCAACGCTGCGCGCAATTGCTCGCCCACTTCCGGGCGATCGGCAAAAGCATCGGTGGGATTGTTCATCTCCAGAATGTCATCCATGCGCGCCTTGACATTCCCCAGCGCATGCGGGTGGCTGAAGATGTAGAACTGGTTATCAGCCATGGCTGCAAACACTTTGCTGGCAATGTCTTGCGCCGTCACCTTGCCTGAGCTGACCGCCTTTTGCGACATGGCACGCGCAATCTTCTGGCTGGTGGTGATGCCCTGCGGGTTGACCACATCAGGGCGGTTGCGCTCGCTGTGGGCAATGCCAGTGGGCACAAAGTAGGGGCACAGCACGCTGCAGTGCACCTGGTCCGTCACCAGGCGCAGGTCCTGGTAAAGCGTCTCCGTCAGGCTGACCACGGCATGCTTGCTGACGTTGTACACACCCATATTGGGCGGCGCCAGCAAACCGGCCATGCTGGCGGTGTTGACGATGTGGCCCTGCCAGTTGGGGTCTTGCCGTGCTGCCTCCAGCATCATGGGTGTGAAAAGGCGCACACCATGAATGACGCCCCACAGGTTCACGCCCAGCACCCATTCCCAGTCGCGCACGGATTGCTCCCACAGCAAACCACCACCGCCAACACCAGCGTTGTTGAATACAAAGTGGGGAGCGCCCAAGGTGGCTTGCACCTCTGCGGCCAGTTTTTCCATGGCTTGGGCATCACTGACATCCACCTTGCAGGCCATCACCTGCTTGGCACCCAGGCTGCGCGCTTGCTCAGCGGCTTTGGCCAATGCATCGGCCTGCACATCCACCAGCACCAGGCGCATGCCTGCTTTGGCACCTATGCGCATGCACTCCAGACCAAAGCCTGAACCTGCGCCAGTCAGCACGGCGGTCTTGCCCGCCAATCCATTGAGCATGTTTGTCTCCTTTTATGACCTAGGTTTTTTTATGACGAAGGGGTGGCACGTAAAAAAGGCAGCACATGGCTGCCTTTGCGCGGTTGCTTAGACCAGTTTGACCAGTTGCTTGCCGAAGTTCTTGCCCTTGAGCAAGCCCAGGAATGCTTGTGGTGCGCTTTCAATACCTTGCGCAATGGTCTCGCGTGGGCGCAACTTGCCTTGCGCCACCAGGGTGGCCAGCTCGGTCAGCGCCTCGGGCCACACTTGCATGTGCTCGCTGACGATGAAACCCTCTATCTTCATGCGGTTGACCAAAATCAGAGCCGGGTTTTGCAAAGGCAGGCTCTGGCCGTCGTAGCCAGCAATCATGCCGCACATGGCAATGCGCGAAAACGCATTGGCGCGCAGCAGCACAGCGTCCAGAATGTGGCCGCCTACGTTTTCAAAATAGCCATCAATACCGTTGGGGCAGGCGTCTTTGAGCGCCTTGCTCATGGACTTCACATCTGGGTGCAGCTTGTAGTCAATGCACTCGTCAAAGCCCAGCTCGTTGGTTGCGTAGGCACATTTTTCTGGGCCACCGGCAATACCAACGACACGACAGCCGCGCGCCTTGGCCAAGGCGGCAAAAGCACTGCCGACAGCGCCGGTGGCGGCACTGACCACCACGGTCTCACCCGCCTTGGGGTTGATGATTTTTACCAGGCCATACCAGGCCGTGACGCCGGGCATGCCCACAGTGCCCAGGTAATAAGACAGCGGGACGTGCTTGGTATCTACCTTGCGCAGCATGCCGGGGGCATCGCCATCAACCACGCTGTACTCCTGCCAGCCGCCCATGCCCACCACCTTGTCGCCCGGGGCGAACTTGGCGTGGCGGCTTTCCACCACCTCACCGACGGTGCCACCAATCATGACTTCGCCCAAAGGCTGGCTGGCTGCGTAGCTTTTGGAGTCATTCATGCGGCCGCGCATGTAGGGGTCAAGGCTCAGGTAATGGTGGCGCACCAGCACCTGCCCCTCTTGCAGCGCCGGCGTATCGACCGCAACGAGCTTGAAGTTGCTGACCGTGGCTTCGCCTTGCGGGCGGTTGTCCAGCAGGATTTGTTGATTACGTGGCATGGTTTCGTCTCCTTTTCAATGGCTAAAAGCGCTTGATAGATCGGCGTTAGCGGCCAATTTCATTCAAAAACTCATGCCAGCCCCGCTGGCCTGAGGGTCAATCCGTTGCAATCACCGTTTGTGCGTCACCCGGCTTTTGGCCGGGTTTCACGGTGCGCGGCATGTACTTGAAGGTGCCCGTTGCATGGGTGCACAGACGGCCTTCACTGTCATACACCTTGCCGTCGCAGTAAGCCATGGTCTTGGTGCGGTGCAGCACCAGCCCCTTGGCCACCAGCGGGCCCCGTGCAGCTTGCATGAAGCTGGTTTTCATTTCAATGGTGACGCAGCCAAAGTCGTCACTTTCCAGGCTGCGTGCAGCCACTGCCATGGTCACGTCCAGCAGCGTCATGCTGGCACCACCGTGGGTCACATCAAAAGTGTTCAGGTGCTCAGGTTGGGCGGTGTAGCGCAGTTCCGATTCACCGTTCTCCATCTTGTGCAGCGTAAAGCCCAAATGGTTCACAAAGGGAATGGGATGGTTGCCAAAACTCAGCATAGGTTGTCTCCGTGGGC
This sequence comes from Comamonas avium, assembly GCF_014836675.1. GTDB lineage: Bacteria > Pseudomonadota > Gammaproteobacteria > Burkholderiales > Burkholderiaceae_C > Comamonas > Comamonas avium. Next base: position 430,416 of record NZ_JACSQK010000001.1, on the reverse strand, counting down.
GCTTAAGAAATCGCCGCAAGCATAGCGGCGTGCAGCCTGTGCGCGAGACACAAAGATGTCACATTGCGGTGATGGCGACATTCTCATTGCGCGATGGCTCACCCCAGCACCGCACTCACGCCACCATCCACTGCGACCCACTGGCCGGTAATGTGCTTGCCTGCATCGCTGGCCAGCAGCACGGTCAGTCCCTTCAAGCCTTCATCGTCACCCAGGCGGCGCAGCGGTGCACGGCTGGTCATCACATCTTCGCCCATGGTGTCAATCAGCACCTCAGCCATCTTGGTGCGAAAGAAACCGGGGCAAATCGCATTCACATTGATATTGCGCGGCCCCCACTCGGCAGCCAGTGCACGGGTGAAGTTCAGCACCGCACCCTTGGAGGTGTTGTAGGCAATGGTTTTCATCTCCACCGGGTTGCCGCCCAGGCCAGCAATCGATGCCAGATTGATAATGCGCCCGCCGTGCTCGAGCATCCCTGCTTTTGCCACCGCCTGACTGAGCAAAAAGTAGCCGCGAATATTCAGGTTCATCACCTTGTCCCACGCCGCCGTGGGGTGGTCTTCTGCAGGCGCACCCCAGCTGGCACCCGCGTTGTTGACCAAAATATCTATCTGCCCCACAAGTTGCGTGGTCTCGTGCACCAGACGATGAATGTCTGCCTCATTGGCGCAATCGGCGGCAATCCACTGCGCGTTGATGCCCTGGGCTTTCAACATGTCTGCCGCCTGCTCCAGATCCCCCGCCTTGCGCGACGTAAGCACCACGCGCGCACCCGCCTCGCCCAGCGCCTGCGCCATCTGCAACCCCAAACCGCGTGAGCCCCCGGTTACCAAAGCGGTTTTGCCTTTGAGGTCAAACAGTTGTTGCACGCTGCGTGTCATAGCTTGTATCTCCTGCGATAGCTTGAAAAGTGAAGGAAAAAGTCACGGAACAGGTCTCGATTTCATTGTGCGTGGGCAACGCGCCTGCGGCCTGTCGCCATGGCGAAGCCAAAGCCTAGTGAATGCACCAAGAAAAAATTTACACAGCACCATCAAAAAACTGTACATTCATACAGTCACTGTTGTTTTATACATACCTATGTTTGCAACCTCTACTCCCCAAGACCTGCCCTGCTTTACCGTTGCCCTGTGCGACTACCCCAGCCTGCCCGACAACGAGCGCCAGCGTGCTGAAGCGCGCTACGCCCGCACACTGGCGCGCCAGCTCGGCGGAGAGCCCCAAGTGGCCCACGCGCTGCGCACTATTGAAAGCCTGGAAGACGCGCCCCCAGAAGAGATCACCGAAGAAGTCAAAGCCATTTACTACCGCTGGATGAAAGCTGCACGCGCAGCCGCTGAGGCCGGTATGCAAGGCCTGGGCGGTGAAGACGGCTGCTACTTTGAAGTGCGTCCGCAGTCTGATTGACGGATTGACTGATTTATTAAAAAGAGAGCTGCCAACGCTTACAAATAAACAGTTTCAAATACTTTTGTATCTAAAACCTTTTAAACACAAGCGTTGGTAGCTCCTTTTTATTTATATTCAACATGTTGTGCAGGCTGTCTGACTGCATCGTCCATGGGCGTTGAGGCCAGCGCTGCATCCAAGCAACAATGCGCAGCGACAAGCGCCAGCCTCGCACCTAGAATCGTTCCAACGATTGAACGAGGACGAGGCTATGACCAGTATTCCCCCGGCTGACCCTGACACGCTCGACACCCCCCTGCATGCACTGCACGAAGAACTCGGCGCACGCATGGTGCGCTTTGCAGGCTACCGAATGCCCGTGCAATACCCGCAAGGCCTGGTAGCAGAGCACCGTCATACGCGTGAGCAGGCCAGCCTGTTTGATGTCTCGCACATGGGGCAGATCAGTGTCAGCGGCCCTTCTGCCGCTGCGGCTTTGGAGCAAATTCTGCCCATTGACGTCATGGATCTCGGTCTTAACCGCCAGCGCTACGCTTTGCTGCTGGCCGAAAACGGCGGCATCCTGGATGACCTGATGGTGGTCAACCGCGGCCAGGACTACCTGCTCATCGTCAATGCCAACTGCAAGCACGAAGATCTGGACTGGATTCAGTCACACATCGGCCATGAATGTACGGTGCAAGCCCTGCCAGACATGGCCTTGCTTGCGCTGCAAGGCCCGCAAGCGGGGGCGGTGCTTCAGCGTCCAGTGCCAGCCACCAGTCTGCTCAGCTTCATGCAGGGCACACCCTTTGATTTCAAGGACGCACGCGGCTACATCACACGCAGCGGCTACACCGGCGAAGACGGCTTTGAAATCTCGCTGCCCGCCAGCCATATTGAAGCCTTTGCGCGCTGGGTGCTCAAACAGCCCGGCGTACAGCCCGCAGGTTTGGGCGCACGCAACACCCTGCGGCTGGAAGCAGGTCTGTGCCTGTACGGCACCGACATGGACGCCACCACCACACCAACCCAGGCTGCGCTTAACTGGAGCATTCCCAAAGTACGTCGCACAGGCGGCCAGCGTGCCGCAGGTTTTATCGGAGCCGATGTGGTGCTGCCACAAATTGAAGGCAGCGCCCCGGTAGATACCGTGCGCGTCGGCCTGCACGCCATGGAGCGGGTGCCCGTGCGCGATGGCACGCCCTTGCACATTCCTGATGGCGCGGCCATCGGCTATGTCACCAGCGGCTCATTGGCCCCCACTTTAGATCGCCCCATCGCCATGGGCTATGTACCGCCGGCACATGCACAGATCGGCACGCGCATTGACGCTTTGGTGCGCGGCAAACCGGTTGCCATGGAAGTGGTTCCACTGCCTTTTGTAGGCACACGCTATCGCAAAAACTAGGCCGTATTGGTGCTCTAGCGCGCCACAGTCATTGCAAACCGCTAAAGTGTCAGCCATTCAGACATGCCCATGCATGTCATGACCCGCCACCGTTAATTGAGTACCGGAGTTCTACCTCATGAGCATCAAGTTTTCCAAAGAACACGAATGGATCAACGCCGCCAACCCGCAGGCGGCTGTTGTGGGCATCACTGTCCACGCCCAGGACGCGCTGGGTGATGTGGTGTTTGTAGACCTACCCGCCGTGGGCACCACCTTCCAGCAAGGCGATATCACTGGCGTGGTGGAGTCTGTCAAAGCCGCCGCCGACGTCTACATGCCCGTGACGGGCGAAATTGTGGAAGTGAATGAAGCCCTGCGCGCCGATCCTTCGCTGGCCAATTCCGAGCCGCTGAACGCCGGCTGGTTCTTCAAGGTCAAGCTCAGCGACCCCAGCCAGCTCGATGGCCTGATGGATGAAACTGCATACGGCGACTTCGCAGCCAACAGCTAAGCGACCCAACGGCCAGATCCACCGTCTCACATTTCGATGGGTCTGCCGTTCACCTAAAGTGGCCTGATGGCGCATTGTCAGGTCCATGGGGCACGCCGCTTTGGCGACCCCTTCCCGCGCACGGCAATGAGGGAGGTTGGATGATGAATCAGCGACTGCAAGCACCCTTGTCTCAACTGCACGAGGGCGACGCTTTTGCGCGACGCCACATTGGCCCCAGTGCGCCGGACGAAGCGCACATGCTGCACACCATTGACCTGCCATCACGCCAGGCACTGGTTGACGCCCTGGTTCCCGCCAATATTGCGCGCCATACGCCCATGGACTTGCCGCCATCGGCCACTGAATACGAAGCGCTGCAAGAACTCAAAGCCATTGCCGGTCGCAATCGCATCCTCAAAAGTTTTATTGGCCAAGGCTATTACGGCACGCACACCCCTGGCGTTATCCAGCGCAACATCTTGGAAAACCCGGCCTGGTACACCGCCTACACGCCTTATCAGGCGGAAATTTCACAAGGCCGGCTGGAGGCCTTGCTGAATTTTCAAACCATGGTGTGCGACCTTACCGGCATGCCCATTGCCAACGCCTCCATGCTCGATGAAGCCACCGCAGCAGCAGAGGCCATGGCTTTGGCACGCCGCTGCTCCAGCGCCAGCAGCAACGTTTTTCTGGTGCATCCCGACGTGCACCCACAGACACTGGAAGTGCTGCGCACCCGTGCAGAACCCATGGCCTGGAGCATTGCTTGCCCGCAAGACCATGCCGCCTTTACCACCGCATTGCTCAGCCCGCACTTTGGCGCACTGGTGCAGTACCCCAGCAGCACCGGCTCCATCGATGACTGGCGCGAAGCCGCCACGCACTGCCACAGCCACAAAGCCTTGCTGATTGCCGCCACGGATTTGCTGGCGCTGACCTTGCTGACACCTCCCGGTGAATGGGGGGCAGACATCGTCGTTGGTAACAGCCAGCGCCTGGGCATGCCCATGGGAGCGGGTGGCCCGCATGCGGCATTCATGGCGTGCCAAGACGCGCACAAGCGCTCCTTGCCAGGCCGTCTGGTCGGTGTCAGTGTCGATGTGCAGGGTGCACCCGCCTTGCGCTTGGCACTTCAAACGCGCGAGCAGCACATCCGCCGGGAAAAAGCCACCTCTAATATCTGTACAGCGCAAGTCCTGCCCGCAGTAATAGCCAGCATGTACGCGGTCTATCACGGCCCCCAAGGCCTGCGAGATATTGCGCTGCGCATTGCCGGACTGACTGCTGCCCTGGCACAAGGGCTGGAGGAGCTGGGGCTGACACTTGAGCACGCCACCGCGTTTGACACACTGACTGTCATTGCGCCAAAGAATGCATTAAACATCGCTACCCGCGCTTTGCTGGCAGGCGTTAATCTGCGAAAAGTCTCTGAATCCTCCCTGGGCATATCGCTGGACGAAACCAGTACCCCAGCCGATGTTGGCTTGCTGCTGCGCTTGTTCGGGGCAAGCAGCCCTGCAGTCATTGAGACATCTGCAGCACCGCGCATTCCAGCCGCCTTGCAACGCAGCTCAGGCTATCTGTCACACCCGGTCTTTCACAGCCACCACAGCGAAACGGCCATGCTGCGCTACATACGCAGCCTGTCGGACAAAGACCTGGCGCTGGACCGCTGCATGATCCCGCTGGGCTCGTGCACCATGAAACTCAACGCCACCAGCGAAATGCTGCCCATTACCTGGCCAGAGTTTGCACAGATTCACCCTTTTGCCCCCGCCGATCAGCAGCAAGGCTACGCCCTGCTTGACCAGCAGCTGCGCGACTGGCTGTGCACCATCACCGGCTACGCCGGGGTGAGCCTGCAACCCAACGCTGGCTCGCAAGGCGAATACGCGGGCCTGCTGGCCATTCGCGCCTGGCACGCATCGCGCGGCCAGCCCGAGCGCACGGTCTGCCTGATTCCATCCAGCGCGCACGGCACCAACCCTGCCAGCGCGCAAATGTGCGGCATGCAGGTGGTGGTGGTAGCTTGCGATGCGCAAGGCAATGTGGACATGAACGATCTGCGCACCAAGTGCGAGGCGCACAGCGACAAGCTGGCCTGCATCATGATCACCTACCCCAGCACGCACGGCGTATTTGAAGATTCAGTGCGCCCGCTGTGCGAACTCGTACACCAGCACGGCGGCCGTGTGTATGTAGACGGCGCCAACATGAATGCCCTGGTAGGCCTGGCCGCACCCGGCAATTTTGGCGGCGATGTCAGCCACCTCAATCTGCACAAAACCTTCTGCATCCCGCACGGAGGTGGGGGCCCCGGCGTCGGCCCGGTGTGTGTGGCGCAAGACCTGGTGCCGTTCCTGCCCGGGCATGCCACCGCTGGCAAGGCCGCGCTGGTAGGCGCCGTATCTGCCGCTCCTTATGGCAATGCAGCCGTTTTACCCATCAGCTGGATGTATATCCGCATGATGGGCCCCCAGGGCCTGCGCCACGCCACTGAAACGGCCATTTTGAACGCCAACTACATCAGCGCACGCCTGCAGGAGCACTTCCCTACGCTGTATGCCGGCCCTGGTGGGCTTGTTGCCCACGAATGCATTCTGGATCTGCGCCCTCTCAAGGAAACCAGCGGGGTCACGGCCGAAGACGTTGCCAAACGCCTGGTGGACTACGGCTTTCACGCCCCGACACTGTCCTTTCCTGTGCCCGGCACCCTGATGGTTGAGCCCACCGAGAGCGAACCTCTGCAAGAGCTGGATCGCTTCATTGATGCCATGCTGGCCATCCGTGCAGAAATTGAGCAAGTTGAAAACGGCACGTGGCCGCGTGATGACAACCCGCTCAAAAATGCGCCCCATACGGCCTCTGCGCTGCTGCAAGAGACATGGGCGCACCCATACAGCCGCGCAGAGGCAGCGGGCACCGCAACGCTGGCTACCAAATACTGGCCCCCCGTTGCACGCATCGACAATGTGCATGGCGACCGTCATCTGGTATGCACCTGCCCCCCGCTGGAGACTTACCTGAGTTAAGCCCCGGACCATCTGCCGCCACATTGTTCTCTGATCAGTCAAGCACTTACACTGCGGCTCTTGCTCCAGCCGCGCGCTGCCATTTATGAGTCGTCCAGACCTTTCTTTCCTGATCAACCGCGAAGACGCCCCATCACAGCCCCCATTGCCTCCTGAACTGGATGTGGCACCACTGGATGCATTGCCGTCATTCGATTTCCCGGATGAGCTGCCGGGCGATGATCCGCTGGCCGCGCTCATTGCAGAGCTGCGCAATTACCAAAATGAGCTGGAAATCCAGAACAAAGTACTGGATTACAGCCAGGCCGTAGCGGAAAGTGCTTCTGAGCGCTTTGAGGCGCTGTTCTCCAGCGTGCCCCTGCCTTTGCTGGTGCTGGATGAGCATGACATGGTCATTCAGGCCAATGCCATGGCACACAACGCATTCCAGGCGGAAGGGCATGACCGGCTGCTGGTTTCTTTTATGCCCTTTGTCTGCCCCACAGACACCGATCGGGTGGCCCAGGCCTTTCTGAGCGCCCGGGTGCAAGGCAGCAGTGAAGCCCACGAGGTCGTTTTCACGCTGGGCAGCGGCGAGCAAATTCAAGGTGACCTGCACATTGCGTGCATCCAGATTCCGCAGCGCGAGGGGCCAGCCATCGCACAGTTCATGTGCGCCGTGGTTGACCAAGGCCCCCTGCTGGCAGAACGCCATCAATTGCAAGAGCGCAATGACCAGCTGTATGCCAGCGAACGACGGCTTGAATCCGTCATCAACTCTTCGCTCGACGCCATCATTTGCGTCGACAAGGATCAGCGCATTACGGTGTTTAACCCCACCGCTGCAGCACTGTTTCTCTGCCCGGCCGCCGATGCACTGGGCAGCAAGCTGGAGCGCTTTTTGCCCGGCGCCGTTCACGCACTGGACTTTGCGCCCCTGACTACGCAAGCCATGCTGGGCGAAATGACGGCACGCACTGCCATGGGCAAAACTTTGCCGGTTGAAGTGGGCATGTCGTTTGAGCGACTGTCAGATGGCGAAGTCACCACGGTCTTTGCACGTGATCTCACCAGTCGCAAGCGTGCAGAAGCACAGCGCAGCGAGCTGGAGCTGCAACTGCGTGAATCCCACAAAATGCAAGCCCTGGGCACCATGGCTGGCGGTATTGCACACGACTTCAATAACATCGTCGGCGCCATCCTGGGCAATGTGGAGCTGGCCAAGGCTGATTGCGGCCACAACCCGCAAGCACTCGAAAGCCTGCTGGAAATTGAAAAAGCAGGTCGCCGCGCACGCGATCTGGTTCGACAGATTTTGACGTTCAGCCGCAATGAACCGCCGAAACGCTATGCCGTTCAGGCCCACGAAGTCATGCGCGATACAGAGCGCTTGCTGCGGGTTACCCTGCCCCCAGCGATTGAATTGCATGTGAATGCACCGCATGAGCTGCCTTGCATGCTGGCAGACCCCACCCAGGTGGAACAGGCTCTTTTCAATCTCACGACCAATGCCGTACATGCACTGGGAGAGACACGCGGCCTGATTCGCATGGAAGCCACGCTGAGCATGTCCGAGCAGCGCATCTGCGATCGCCTGGGCCTTGCGCTGGGCGACTACATCGTCATTTCCGTACAGGACAATGGCCCGGGCATCCCCCCTGAAACCCTGCAGCGCATTTTTGAGCCCTTCTTTACAACCAAACCCGTAGGGCAAGGCACAGGGCTCGGTCTGGCGGTGGTTCACGGGGTCATGCGCACCCACGGTGGTGCTGTGGATGTTCACAGCCAGATGGGCATAGGCAGCAGCTTCACGCTGTATTTCCCCACGACCGTGGACCCGGACATTCTGGCTGATCGCCCGCCTGCGCCGCCGGCCAACTCTGCCATTAGTGCCGTCCCGCCTGCCAGCGCCACCCCCCAGGTGGATGCCCCCAAACATGTCATGTATGTCGATGATGACCAAGCCCTGGTTTCCTTGGTGCAAAGACTGCTGCGCCGCCGCGGCTATCAGGTGACTGGCTTTCTGGACCCGCGAGAAGCCACTGAGGCACTGCGCAAAAACCCGTTTTTCTACGATCTGGTGGTCACTGACTACAACATGCCCGGGTACTGCGGTGTCGATTTGGTGCGCGACTCCAAAATCATTCGACCCGATCTGCCTGTCGCGCTGGCCTCTGGCTATATCACCGCAGAAATTGAAGCCCAGGCTATTGCTGCGGGCGCGATGGCCTTGATTTACAAGCCCAATGATGTCGATGAACTGTGTGAAACAGTGGATCGCCTCATTCACCCCAAACTCTGAGTATTTTGTTCACTGCGCCCCGCCCCACTTGTCTTTATGAAGACGAGCACCTGCTTGTGCTCGAGAAACCCGCAGGCTTGCTGTCCGTACCCGGGCGAGGATCAGACAAGCAAGATTGTCTGATTCACCGCGCACTGCAAGACTGGCCGGATGCTCTGGTCGTGCACCGGCTGGACATGGCAACCTCTGGCTTGCTTATTTTTGCCCGCAGCAAAGAGGTTCAACGCATTCTGGGTGACGCGTTTGCTGCCCGGCAGGTGTACAAGCGCTACACAGCCATCGTGCATGGCCATGTTGCTGCAAATGCTGACAATGCCTGGAGTCTTGTGGATGCCCCCCTGATCTGCGACTGGGAGCGCAGGCCGCTGCAAATGGTTGACCCTGTAACAGGCAAACCCAGTTTGACGCAATACCGGCCCGCCCCCGATCAAGCAGGTGTTCCCGGTGGCTGCACCCGGCTGTGCCTGGAGCCTGTGACAGGGCGATCACACCAGCTCAGGGTGCACATGATGCACATCGGCCACCCGATGCTGGGCGATGCTTTGTACGCGCCCGCGCCGGTTGCAGCGCTGAGCCCTCGACTCTTTTTGCACGCCATGGAGCTGAAGTTCACGCATCCCGTGCATGGCAACCCGCTGCACATCGAAAGCCCTGCACCGTTTTAAGGCATTGCACTGCAGCGGTGCTGGTCTGGTGCAATGGTGCAACACCACAAAAATGCAGTTTTACTGCAACCATAACTACGCATTTATTTTGATTTTTCGCAGCCAAATGCAAACTTTCCTGCGCGCCTTCTCGCTATAGATACAAACCCGGTTGCGTCCTCTATGGGCTAATTTTTAAGCTTGCACCCTTAGCATCAGGCATGCAATTTGCAGTCATCTTTTCTGAAACTGCCTGATGTAAAACTAACTAAGAGGACATTGAACCATGCGTGCTTCGTTTCGTTTGAAAACTGTTGTGGCTACTTTGGGTCTGCTTGGCGCAGCCGTGACTGGCCAAGTCCACGCACAAAATATCAAATTTGCCATGGTGATTCCCACCACTGGCCCTCTGACACAGTACGGGGACATGGTCAAGGAAGGTGTTTCCACAGCCGTTGAGCAAATCAATGCAGCGGGTGGCATCAATGGCAAGAAAATCGAATTGACGGCTGTCGATGATGCATGCGAGCCCAAGCAAGGTCCTGTAGCGGCCAACCGCGTGGTTAACAGCAAAATCGGCTACGTCATTGGCCCCGTCTGCTCGGGCGCTTCGATTGCCGCAGCACCTATCTATAACAACGAAGGCGTTGTCGTTGTTACGCCCTCTGCCACATCGCCAGCACTGACTGAAGGCAAGAACTTCCACTTCATCTTCCGCACCATTGGCCGCGATGACCAGCAAGGGCCTGCAGCAGCCAAGTTCATCATCGAAAAAGCCAAGCCAAGCAAAGTTGCTGTCTTGCACGACAAGCAGTCGTACGGGCAAGGCATTGCCTCTTCCGTTCGCGATGAACTGCAAAAGGCCAAGGTCAACGTCGCCTTGTTTGAAGGCATCAATGCCGGCGACAGCGATTACTCCGCCATCATCACCAAGCTCAAGGGCGCTGGCGTTGACTTTGTGTACTACGGTGGCTATCACCCCGAAATGGGTCTGCTGCTGCGCCAAGCTTCTGAGCAAGGCCTGAAAGTACGCATGATGGGCCCTGAAGGTGTGGGCAACCCTGAAGTCAATGCCATTGCTGGCAACTCTGTCGAAGGCATGCTGGTGACACTGCCTGCTGACTTTGCATCCAACCCCAAGAACGCAGCCATTGTCAAAGCGTTCGAAAGCAAGAAGCGCAATCCTTCCGGCGCTTTCCAGCTGACCGCTTATGCCGCAACACAAGCAATTGCTGAAGGCATCAAGGCCGTGGGCGACAACCCACAAAAAGTAGCTGACCACCTGCACAAGGCAACGATTGACACCGTGATTGGCCCCGTTTCCTGGAACAAGCAAGGCGACCTGAGCGCATTTGATTTCCAAATTTTCCAATGGCACAAGGACGGCAGCAAATCCATTGCAGCCAAGTAAACCGTAGCCAAAGAAATAGCCCACAGCGCTTGCCTCTAAGCCTGTGGGCTTTTCAGTTCACCGCTTGCTTTGCTGCGCCCCCCCCTTTTTGTTAGACCTCCGCGCACATGAACGAATTTCTCCCCCAGCTGCTACAGCAGCTTTTCAATGGCCTCTCTCTGGGAGCCATTTACGCCCTGATCGCCATTGGCTACACCATGGTCTACGGCATCATCGGCATGATTAATTTTGCGCATGGCGACATCTACATGATCGGCGCCTATGTGGGTCTGGTCACGCTGTCTGCCGTGGGCATTCAGGGCACCGTACCCATCTGGATGGTGATTGGCCTGATGCTGATCGTTGCCGTCATCCTCACCGGCATCTATGGTTTTGCTGTTGAGCAAGTCGCCTATAAGCCTGTACGCAACAGCCCCAGACTGGTGGCGTTGATTTCGGCCATCGGTATGTCCATTTTTCTGCAAAACTGGGTCGCTCTGGGCCAGGGCGCGCGTGACATGGCCGTGCCTTCCTTGCTGCCGGGCGCATTGCAGTTTGAGATGGGAAATGGCTTTGAAGTCTTTATCCCCTACACCCGTATCTTGATCATTGCCGTGGCAGTGGTGCTGATGATCTTGCTGACGATCTACATCAAGCACTCACGCATGGGCCGCGCTTCACGTGCATGCTCGCAAGACATGCACATGGCCAGCCTGCTGGGCATCAATACCAACCGCGTGATCTCGTTCACCTTCATCTTGGGTGCCATGCTCGCCGCCGTGGGTGGCGTCCTGATTGCCCTGGCTGTGGGCAAGCTCAATCCATTCATTGGCTTTATTGCTGGCATCAAAGCCTTTACTGCCGCTGTTCTGGGCGGTATCGGCAGCATTCCTGGCGCCATGCTGGGGGGTGTCATTTTGGGCGTCGCCGAGACGCTGGCCGCCGCCTACATTTCCTCGGAATACAAAGACATCGTGGCGTTCAGCCTGCTCGTGCTCATTTTGCTTTTCCGCCCCACAGGCTTGCTGGGTAAACCTGAAGTGGAGAAAGTTTGATGCAGCGTCTTCTCTTGAACCTGGGCCCAGCGCTGATGGCTGCGGTCATTACGGCTTTGGTGGTTACCCCGATTTTTGGCCTGCAGCTGCAACGCGTAGGCGGTCAGATGAGCCTGGAGCCCCACTGGAGCTACGTGCTGTGGGCGGCGCTGATCGTTTTTGTCGTGCAACTGCTCAAGCCGGCAATCAAAGGTGCCACCAAAAGTATTGTCTTGCCCCGCGTGCCCAGCCTGTCGCCCGGTGTGCGCAATGCCTTGATTTTTGCCACCCTGCTCATGGCCGTATCCTGGCCGTTCTTTGCAGGCCGCAACGCAGTGGACATTGCCACGCTGGCCATGATTTACGTCATGCTGGGGCTGGGTCTGAACATTGTGGTGGGCTTTGCTGGCTTGCTGGATCTGGGCTTTGTCGGTTTTTATGCCGTCGGTGCCTATACCTACGCCCTGCTGTTTCACTGGGCGGGCTGGAGCTTCTGGGAAGCGCTGCCGCTGGCGGGCGCCGTAGCTGCCCTGTTTGGTTTTGTGCTGGGCTTTCCGGTATTGCGCCTGCGCGGTGACTATCTGGCGATTGTGACCTTGGGCTTTGGCGAAATCATTCGCCTGCTGCTGATCAATTTGAACGACTGGACGGGCGGCCCTGACGGCATCTCCGGCATCCCCAAGCCTACGGTCATGGGCTTTGAGATGAGCCGCAACGCCAGCGTGGAAGGCGGCACCACATTCCACCAGCTGATGGGCTGGGAGTTCAGCTCTGTGCACATGGTCATTTTCCTGTACCTGATGGCACTGTTGCTGGCCCTGGTCACGCTGTGGATCTCCAACCGCTTGATCCGCATGCCCATTGGCCGTGCCTGGGAAGCTTTGCGTGAAGATGAGATTGCCTGCCGCTCACTGGGCCTGAGCCCTATGCGCATCAAGCTGTCAGCCTTCACCCTGGGAGCCATGTTTGCCGGCTTTGGGGGCGCGTTTTTTGCCGCCCGCCAGGGCATTGTGAACCCCGAATCCTTCACTTTTATCGAGTCAGCACTGATCTTGGCCATTGTGGTGCTCGGTGGCATGGGCTCTCAACTGGGTGTGATCGTGGCTGCCATCTTGATTACCGTGCTGCCGGAACTGGCGCGTGAGTTCTCGGAATACCGCATGCTGATTTTTGGTCTGGTCATGATCTTGATGATGGTGTGGCGTCCACAGGGGCTGTTCCCCGTGACGCGACCTCAGGTGCAAGTGCCGCAGAAAACGGCCTCTTAATACCTTCCATCCCATGCACACATTGAAGAAGAAACTCCAACATGCATAGCAGCCATTTGTTGGACGTCAAGGATCTGAGCATGCGCTTTGGCGGATTGCTTGCGGTCGATAGCGTCAACCTCGAACTTAGCGAGAAGCAAATTCTCGCCATCATTGGCCCCAATGGGGCCGGTAAAACCACGGTCTTTAACTGCATCAGCGGCTTCTACACGCCCACCAGCGGCAGCGTGCTTTTGCAGGGCCAGAGCATTGCCGGTTTAGGCAGTCACACGGTGGCGCGCAAAGGTGTCGTCAGAACGTTCCAGAACGTGCGTTTATTCAAAAGAATGACGGCCCTGGAAAACCTGCTGGTTGCACAGCACCAGAAGAACCGGGCATCGGTTTTGGCCGGACTGTTCAACACCCCCAGCTTTCGCCGCCAGGAGTCAGAAGCCATGGAACGCAGCCTGCACTGGCTGGACTACATGGGCCTGCGTGAATTTGCCAACCGTGAGGCCGGCAACCTGGCCTATGGCCACCAGCGCCGTCTGGAAATTGCACGCTGCATGATCACCGAGCCCAAGGTGTTGATGCTGGACGAGCCAGCAGCGGGCCTGAACCCCCAGGAAAAGCTCGACCTGCAAGCCCTGATCCGCCAGTTGCGTGACCAGTATGGCGTGGCCATTTTGCTGATCGAACACGATATGGGTCTGGTGATGGGCGTGTCTGAGCGCATTACCGTCATGGAATATGGCAAGCCCATTGCCCATGGCACGCCGCAAGAAGTGAGAAACAATGAGCGGGTCATCAAGGCCTATCTGGGAGAAGCCTGATGACGCAATCCAACCCCATGCTCAAGCTTGAGCACATCAGCACCCACTACGGCTCTATCTGTGCGGTAGACAAGGTGTCTTTGCATGTGAACCAGGGTGAGATTGTCAGCCTGATCGGCTCCAACGGTGCGGGTAAAACCTCGCTGCTGATGACCGTCTGCGGCAACCCGCGCGCCACCGGTGGCAGTATTCACTTTGAAGGCGAAGACATCACCAACCTGGCCACGCACCACATCATGCAGCGCGGCATTGCCGTCTCTCCGGAAGGTCGCCGTATTTTTCCGGACCTCACGGTCGTGGAGAACTTGCAGATGGGTGCTTTCTTCCTGAGCAAGCAAGACATTGAGGCAGGCATTGAGCATGTGTTTCACCTGTTCCCGCGCCTCAAAGAGCGCGCGCCCCAGCGGGCAGGCACCATGTCCGGTGGCGAGCAGCAGATGCTGGCCATTGGCCGCGCCCTGATGTCCAAACCCCGCTTGCTGCTGATGGATGAGCCCACACTGGGCCTGGCGCCGCTGATCATTGCGCAGATTTTTGACATCATTCAAACCATTCGCAGTGAAGGCGTGACCGTTTTCCTGGTCGAACAAAATGCCAACCGCGCCTTGCAAATTGCAGACCGCGGCTACGTGCTGGAGACCGGCAAGCTGGTGCTGGAAGACACCGGCGCCAACCTGCTCAAGAACGACGCGGTGCGCAAAGCCTATCTGGGCGGGTAAAGGTCATTCAATAAAAAGAGCTACCAGCGCTTGCTGGTAGCTCTTCTTTTACGAATATCACTTCACCCACCACCCGACCCGCGCTGTCAGCGCTGTCGAGCGAAGGTTTGCTGTAAAGGCAAAACGCAAAGCTGCAGGCAGTACGATGGCAGCCATGAAACCTCAGCTCTACATCCTCACTGGTGGCTCACGCGGCATGGGTCTGGCCATGGCCCGCCAAATTCTCAGCCAGGGCCACCACCTGCTGACCATTGCACGCCAGCGCAATGAAGATTTGGATTTGCTCGCCCAGCAGCATCAGGCCCAGCTCAGTCAATGGCAGCATGATCTGGCCGAGCCATACGCTGCCGCCGAGCAATTGCAGCAGTGGCTGGGCAAGCACCATGCACAAAACTTTGACCGCGTGGTGCTCATCAACAATGCCGGCGTCATTCCGCCCATTGCCCCACTGTCCCACACCGACTGGGCCGCTATCAGTCAGGCCCTGCGCGTAGGTCTGGAAGCGCCCATGATCCTGACTTCCGCATTCCTGCAAGCCACGCAGGCATGGGACATTCCACGCCAGGTGCTCAACATCTCCTCGGGTTTAGGCCGCCGTGCGATTGCCTCACAAGCAACCTACTGCGCAGCCAAAGCGGGCATGGACCATTTTTCTGTCTCCGTGGCACTGGATGAAGCCGTCAAACCTAATGGGGCCAGGATCTGCTCACTCGCACCCGGCGTGATCGACACCGACATGCAGCTGCAATTGCGCAGCGCCAGTGCGCAGGCTTTTCCAGATGTGGATCGGTTTACCAACCTCAAGCAAAGCGGTGCACTGACCTCGGCTGAAGATGCTGGCACTCGCGTTCTGGCATGGCTCGATCGTGCTGACTTTGGCCAGCCTGTAGTGGCCGATGTCCGGCAGGCTTGAGCCCAAGTCTTGATGCCCAAACGGAATGCATTTTTTGTGCGTTTTGAATTCTCTTTGAGCATTCCAGCGCTAATATCGACGATTCCCAAGAACCTGTTTGCGCCAAGTGGGCCACACAGCGCTGCACCACCCGATCGGTGGTAGCAGCCCGTGATCAACCTGCCACAAACCCCGGCAGGCTGTGCGCAGACTAGGTTCATACAGGTACTCCATGTCGATGGCCCCCACCCTTGTGCCATCTAAGGGCCCACAAATTCGCTTGAAAATGGTTTTTGTTCTGCATTGCAATGTCAGAACCAACCGCTGTTTTAGATGTCTGTGTTTTTGGAGACCTTCATGTACCGCAAACTGATCACCTGCACCACATTGGCTTTGGCTGCTGGTGCCGCAGCACCCGCTTTTGCCCAGTCGGCAGACCAGTACCCCAGCAAGCCCATTCGCCTGGTGATTCCATTTCCTCCAGGTGGCGGTACCGACATCCTCTCGCGCGTGATGGCCAACAAGCTGACAGAAGCCACCAAGTGGACCGTGGTTCCCGAGAACAAAGCCGGCGCTGGCGGCACCATTGGTATCTCTGAAGCGGTCAAAGCACCGGCCACAGGCTACGACATGGTGATGGGCCAGAAAGACAACCTGATTCTGGGCCCCTACCTCTACAAGAATCTGCCCTGGAACCCGCTCAAGGATCTGACGCCCGTGGCACACGTGGCCTACACGCCCGTCATCATCGCCACCAGCGTGAACTCCCCGTACAAAACAATTGCTGACGTGGTTGCCGCCGCCAAGGCCCACCCCAGCAAGGTGACCTACGGCTCGCCAGGCAACGGCACCAGCATTCACATTGCTGGCCACCAGTTTGAAAAAGCCGCTGGCGTGCAGCTCACGCACGTACCCTACAAAGGCTCCAACCCGGCACTGATGGATGCCATCGCGGGCAATGTCGATCTGCTGGTGTCCTCCATCCCATCTGCTATTGGTCAGATCAAAGCTGGCAAGCTGCGCCCATTGGCCGTTACATCGGCCCAGCGCTCTACATCGCTGCCCGATGTGCCCACCATGCAAGAGCAAGGCATGAAGGGCTTTGACGTCAGCACCTGGTACGGCCTGTTCATGCCAGCGGGCACCCCTGCCGACATTGCTGCCAAGATGAACGCCGAGATCAACAAGCTGCTGGCCCAGCCCGAAGTGCAGCAAGCCATTTTGGCCCAGGGTGCCGAGCCTAAAGCCATGAGCGTTGCCGAATTCGACAAAATGTACCGCGCTGACTTCACCAACTCCAAAGCAGTGGTTGAAGCTTCTGGTGCCAGCATTCAATAATGCATGCATAACTGCCAGCGCTGCCAGCTCAGCGCTGGAGAAATTTGGCTCCTAAACAAAAAGCCCAGCACATCTGTTGCTGGGCTTTTTGCTTGGGGCACTAGCTGGGGCACTACCTGCGGCACTGGCATGTCTGCCACCCCCTAAAGCGCTCATTGGAGAGTGACACAGAGCAAGTAGCCGCTTTCGCATACGTTGAAGTAGAGCAACTGACCCATTGCTGCACTTTTAAAAGAAGGTAGGCAGCCACAGAATTTCGTCAAAATGCGGGGGGCTATTTGCCCATATCACTTAGATGCTGCGTTGATTGACCCGCTTGGACATCTCTTGAGCGCTTTCACGGCGCTCGCTGTAGCGATCCACCAGATAGCCCGCACAGTCTCGCGTCATCAGCGTGAACTTGACAAGCTCTTCCATCACGTCCACCACCCGTTCGTAATACGAAGAGGGCTTCATCCGGCCAGCCTCATCAAACTCCATGAATGCCTTGGCAACCGAGGACTGGTTGGGGATGGTGATCATGCGCATCCAGCGGCCTAACACCCGCATCTGGTTGACTGCGTTGAAGGACTGAGAGCCGCCCGAGACTTGCATCACCGCCAGCGTCTTGCCTTGTGTTGGACGCAACGCGCCAACGGACAAAGGAATCCAGTCAATCTGCGCTTTGAGAATACTGCTCATTGCACCATGGCGCTCCGGAGACGTCCAGACCATGCCCTCGGCCCAAACAGCCAGCTCGCGCAGCTCTTTGACCTTGGGGTGATCGTCAGGTGCGCCATCGGGCTGCGGCAGTCCGCGTGGGTCAAAGACCCTCGTCTCTGCCCCCATCTTGCGCAGCAGTCGCGCCGCCTCTTCGGTCAGCAGCCGGCTGTAGGAGCGGTCGCGAACCGAGCCGTACAGCAGCAAAATGCGTGGCGCGTGTGCAGCACGCTGTGCGGGCAACAGACCTTCCAGGCTGGGCTTTTCAAAGACTTGTTCATCGAGGTTCGGTAGATCAGAGCTTGCCAATTCGATTTCCTTTGGAGTCAATGACGGCTTGCCCGTCTTCTTTGGAGAATGCGTTCTGTTGAGGCTGCGCAAGGATGTCCAGCACGGCCTCCGAGGGACGGCACAGGCGGGCTCCCAGAGGGGTGACCACGATCGGACGATTGATCAGGATGGGATGCTGGAGCATGAAATCAATCAATTGCTCGTCCGTCCATTTGGGATCGCCAAGGCCCAGCTCTTCATACGGCGTGCCTTTTTGACGCAGCACATCGCGCACTGGCATGCCCATGGCCTGGATCAGGCCCACTAGCGTGGCGCGATCAGGTGGCGTCTTGAGGTATTCGATGACCGTGGGCTCTTCCCCGCTGTTGCGGATCAGGGCCAGAACATTGCGGGAGGTGCCGCAGGCTGGGTTGTGATAAATCGTGATGTCACTCATAGCGCTAGATTTACGTTGCAAAGGTTCATGAACCCACACTGAGCCGCAAGGCCAGCGCTGCGAGGGTGATGACAAGCACAGGCATGGTCAGCACGGCCCCCACTCTGAAGTAGTAGCCCCAGCCAATCCTTGTACCTTTCTTGGCGAGCACATGCAGCCACAACAACGTGGCCAGGCTGCCAATCGGGGTGATTTTTGGACCGAGATCACAGCCAATCACATTGGCGTAGACCATGGCCTCCTTGACCGCCCCGCTTGCCGTGGATGCATCGATGGACAAGGCTCCGATCAGCACTGTGGGCATGTTGTTCATGATGGAAGACAGCACCGCAGACAGCACGCCTGTACCCAGTGATGCGGTCCACACACCACCAGCTGCGAATTGATTGAGCAACATGGCGATGTAATCCGTCAGACCCGCGTTGCGCAGCCCGTAGACCACCAGATACATCCCCAGCGAGAACACCACGATCTGCCATGGAGCGCCATGAAGCACTTTCCTGGTGTTGATGAGACGGCCTCGCGCCGCGACAGCCAGCAAGATGGCGGCACCCACGGCTGCCACCGCACTGACAGGGACGCCCAGCGGCTCCAGCGCGAAAAAGCCGGCCAGCAGCAAGACCAGTACGACCCAGCCAGCCCGAAAGGTGGCCACATCCTTGATCGCAGCCGACGGCTGCTTGAGCTGGGCCACATCGTAGGTGGCTGGAATATCGCGCCGGAAAAACAGCAGCAGCACACCGAGGCTGGCCAGGACCGAGACAATGCTGACAGGCACCATTACCGACGCGTAGTCGTTGAAGCCGATCTTGAAAAAGTCGGCGGACACGATATTCACCAGATTGGAGACAATCAATGGCAGGCTTGCTGTGTCTGCAATAAACCCGGCAGCCATGACAAACGCCAGCGTTGCTGCCGCAGAAAAACCCAATGCCACCAGCATGGCCATCACGATGGGCGTGAGAATCAGGGCAGCCCCGTCATTGGCAAACACGGCCGATACGGCGGCACCCAGCAGCACGATGAAAGCAAATAGCCTGACTCCGCTGCCGCCCCCCCAGCGGGCAAAGTGCAATGCGGCCCACTCAAAGAATCCGGCTTCGTCCAGCAAAAGACTGATGACGATGACCGCGACAAAAGTCGCCGTGGCATTCCAGACGATATTCCAGACCACGGCGATATCAGCCAAATGCACGACCCCCAGCAGCAGCGCAGCAGTCGCCCCCATCGAGGCGCTCCAGCCAATGCCAAGGCCGCGTGGCTGCCAGATGACCAGCGTCAGCGTGAAGATGAAAATCAGGATGGCCGTCAGCACGATGAAGTGTTCCTAGCAACTAAGACTGCTGGTGATCAGCACTTGCACAAAGCCGCAGTGTCTTGAGGGCAGGCTGCGCCCTGACAGCAGTTCTCGGTGAGGTAGGCCAGCAGCCTGTTCATGACAGGAAACGCCGCTCGATACAGCACGTTGCGCCCCTGCCTTTCCTGACTCACGAGCTCCGCATGGGTGAGCTCCTTGAGGTGAAACGACAGTGCATTGGGTGCAATACCCAGCTGCTCTGCCAATGCACTGGGTATTAGGCCTTCTGGCCCGGCAACGACCAATGCACGAAAAATGCGCAGCCGTGCCTCATGGGCCAAAGCGCAAAGAGAACGGATAACTTGGGCTTCTTGCATCATTCAATAATACAACTATTGTTGAATAATTGCCAGAATGACCAAGCAGCCTCATGACTACTCCAGGCCTATGGAATGTTCGCTTTCGGCCTGACACCATGCGCGACACATCAAATGGCAGCTTTTGGCCGAATGTGTGAGGTGAAAATGGCCTTCGCCAGCAGAGGCTCGATTTGATTGCCATGGCTGCCATAGATCACGTTGAGCAATGTGCTTGAATTGGTGCTCTGGGTCGATAGCGGTAATCGCAAATCGATCAGAAGCGGCCAGAAGCAGCCATTTGTACCGATGAGTCTCAGGTCAGAGAAATGGCTTTAGCAGAGAGATACAAACCCAATCCAAAAATCAGATGTGTTGCAAATCCTGCTGCACGACTCTTCCATGGGTGAGGCATCTTTGTGCCTGCCAAACCTGCTCCTAAGGCGGGTTGCAACACCAGCCAAGGAATCAAAACCGTGACTCCACCAAATAGTAAAGCGGGTGCAACTGTTGGGCTGTGTATCCATGCAGGAGATACGGTAGTCAGCAGTGCAAAAGCAAAGACAATTCCTGTTAGGTAGTGCAGCGCCCAGCCAATGATGTTTTCGCCTCTTACTGGAGCAGCATCCTTGATGGACGAGTGAAACCAGATGCCGTTTTTCCAGTGCAGGCACCAGCGCCCAAGCCATCCATAGTTCAGGGTAGCAATGCCTATGCGGCGCATGATTGCAGACCATAAATCCATGATCAATGTGGCGCCTATGCCAATGCCCAACGACATCGCCAAGAGGCTTGTTTGGTTCATCATTTTTTGTCCCTAGTCAGAGTGGTTACAGTAAGGAGAACTACTGTAAAAGCTCAAGTGCACTTGAGCGCAAACTCTAAATATGGATATTTCTGAAGTAGTAAAACAAACAGGGCTGCCCCCATCTACCCTTCGCTTCTACGAAGAGAAGGGATTGATCAAGTCTGTGGGCCGACAAGGGCAAAGGCGCTTGTTTGACGCTAAGGTGCTGGAGCGTTTGTCAGTCATAGCCTTAGGTCGGTCGGCGGGGTTTTCGCTCGCAGAAATTCACTCGATGCTGCCTGTGAACGAGAAAATTCAGGTGTCGCGCGACACGCTTCTCGCCAAGGCCGAGCAGGTGGACAGCGACATCAAAAGGCTAAAAGCAGTCAGAGATGGCTTGAGACATGCGGCCAATTGCCCTGAACAAAATCATCTGGAGTGCCCAACATTTCAGCGCTTGATGCGTGCAGCCATCTCTAGGCAACGTGAGAGCCGATAGCGTCGCCAGTTCGTAAAGCCAAAGATTCCTGAGTGGCTGCTTGGTGACGTTTTACGACTGCGGCAAACGACTCGTTGCAATCGTCCACAGACCTGAGCGATGAGGGTCTCATCGTTTTCTAATCATTCATATGGTCAGGGCAAGGGCCCTGCCCTGAGGTTTAGTCCTCACTGGCGCGCGGGTAGCCTGCATCTGCCCAGCGCTGCGCAGATGTGCGGGTGAGGCTGTGATCAGGGCGGGCTTGTACCTTGGCCAGCTGGCTGCCGTCTGCAGCAGTGGCCGTAAGAGTGGCGGTGGGGTTCTCCTCATCAGGCTCAATATCAAGGGCCACCGTCACGCGCAATCCGCGAACTTCAATCTCAATCGTTTTGTGCAGCAGCGCTGCCTGGTGCTGTTCATGCCGACGTATTATTTCGTTGGCAGTTTTCACCAGCGTATTGAAGGCCGACACGTCGAGTGGCTTGGGACTTTTCTTGTCACGGCCCATGGTCCATGGGCCGACCAAGGCGGGTTCCGCTTGGCCGTCTTGGGTCATTGATACAGCCCAGCCATCGTCGTCTTCATTCTTGATTACGCGGGCTTCCCAGCCCTTGTGATGCCAAAGGCGGTCTTCGAAGATGGAGAGGTCTTCTTGTTCGAGTTGTACTGACATGCTGGGCCTTTTTTGCAGCTAACAAATCCAAAGTCTACTGTGCATTTATACAGTTTTATGAAACTGGGTCTACGCCAAGGTAGAAATTCCTGAGCTGAACGCGTGATTAAGCCGGCTCAAAATGCTTTCACCCATGAGGGCTGGCTGTGCTCGAATGTGGATGCAACGGCCACCTTCAGCCCGCGAATGTCAATCACATCAGAGCCTGCGCCCTGCGCCCTGCGCGCGTTGGCCAGCATGGCAAGGCGGCAACCTCTCGCTGCTCATGGTGGATAGAACTTGAGCCAGCACTTGCTCTGCGCGTAGGATGCGTAGGCCCCTCCCGTCGAAATCCGATGGAATGTGCAAGCACAAGGGCAACTTTTCCATACTACGGAGTTAAATCATGAGCGACAAACCCACAATCGTCCTGGTGCATGGCTTCTGGGGAGGGGCGGCACATTGGAGCAAGGTTATCGTTGAACTTTCGAGCAAGGGCTATACCAAGCTGCGCGCGGTTGAGATGCCGCTGACCTCGCTGGCCGAAGATGCTGAGCGCACGCGCAAGATGGTGGCGCAGCAGCCGGGCCCGGTGCTGCTGGTTGGACATTCGTACGGCGGCGCGGTCATCACTGAAGCAGGCGACATGAACAATGTGGTCGGCCTGGTCTACATCGCCGCTTTTGCACCCGACGCCGGCGAAAGCCCGGCCAGTATCAGCCAAGCCCACCCACCTGCCGCGATTGCCAATCTTGCACCCGACAGTGATGGCTACCTGTGGGCCCGGTATGACAAGTTTCACGAGAGTTTCTGTCAGGACTTGACCGCAGATGAATCACTGGTCATGGCGGTGACGCAGAAAGCGCCACTGGCTAGCACCTTTGGCGACAACGTCACAGCACCTGCATGGAAGAACAAGCCCTGCTGGTACCAGATTTCCAGCGAAGACCGAATGATTCATCCGGAAAACCAAAAGATGATGTCGGCCCGAATGAATCCGCGCAAGGTGCTCACCTTGGCAGCAAGCCATGCGTCCCTGGCTTCGAGGGCGGCCGAGGTCTCGGCGCTGATTGACGAGGCGGCGAGAGAACTCAGCAAACACTAGGCATACGGGGGCAGCTTGAGGGTTGGAGGATCTATCCGCTCATTCGCTCTTTGCGCTGCACGAACTGCGACTTGAGGGCGTTCAAGCCCGCCTCCTCGTTGCGTCAGACTGGCCAACCCTGCAGTTGCGCCATATTCAGCCCAGGTCTTTGGACGTGTCATCTTCGTTGCGTGTGCTGGCAGGAATGCTGAGCACGGGCGCGCTGCCCTGCACCAGTTGCAGCAAGGCTTGTTGCCAGGCTTCCTGGGTACCAATGCGCTGCATGGGCGGCAACGCGGCAACCAGGCGTTTGCCATAGGCCTTGGTGCGCAGCCGCGCATCTGCCACCACCAAAATACCCTGGTCCGTCTCACGGCGGATCAGGCGCCCTGCTCCCTGCTTGAGGGCCATGCAAGCCTCGGGCAGCATGTAATCGGCAAAGGGGCTGCGTCCCAGCATTTCCATTTGCCGTGAACGCGCCTCTACCAGTGGATCATCGGGCGGCGGAAAAGGCAGCTTGTCGATGACCACCAGCTGGAGCGCATCGCCGGGAATGTCGACCCCCTCCCAGAACGTGGAAGACGCCACCAGAATGCAGCCACGGCCATGGAGCGTGCCTGCGCGAAAGCGCTCCATCAGTACATGTTTTGGCCCCTGGCCCTGCACCAGTACGTCCATGGGTTCCAGCAAACCAAAGCGCTGCTGCAGCTGTTGTCCAATGGCACCCAGCGCTTTAAGCGTTGTGGTCAGCACCAAGGTGCGCCCTCCCAAGGCGGCAGCACCATCGCCCGCCAGCTGAGCCACAGCAGCGCTGTGTGCCACCTGCTGCGCGGGCTCTGGAATGTCCTCGGGCACATACAGCACGGCCTGGCTTGCGTAATCAAAGGGGCTGTCTACTCTGAGCACCTGGGCCTGGCGCAGACCACAGGTTTCAGTAAACCAGCGCAAATCCTCGTCATCTCCCAGCGTGGCAGAGGTAAACACCCACGCTTTGCTGGGCTGCGGTGCCGGATCGTCCGCTTCTTGCGGCTGCATGTGCGCACGCATTAAATGCGCAATGGTCAGCGGTGACTCCATCAAGCGCAGGTGGAGGCGCGTTACTTCCAGCCAGCGCACGGCATCATCGGGCACCGGCTGCGCAAAACTGGCCAGTTGCGAAAGCAGACGTGCGCCGCGCTCATACAGAGCCACCAAGGCATGGGCGGTTTCTGCCACCTTGGCCAAAACCAGCAGCAAGGCGCGCAAGGATTGCCCCACTGCATGCAGGCCACCGCGCCAGGCTTTGTCTGACACCCCTTCTGGCGCGGCCCCCAGCCACCGCAGGCGGCTGCCGGGGGCAATGCCGGCCCCTACAGCACGCCATTCGTTGAGCGCGTGCTCAAGCTGCCCCAACAGTTGCATCCAGTCTGCCAGACCGCGTGCATGCAACGTTACATCGGCCAGCACATCCTTGATATAGCTTTGCAGCTGGCGCGTTCCCAGCACCCAGCCGGCAAACTGAATGCCTGTTTCATTGAGCTGGTGCGCCTCGTCAATGACCACTACGCCAGCCGTTGGCAGCAACTGCGCCACGCCAGAGTCACGCACTTCCATGTCGGCAAAAAACAGGTGATGGTTGACCACGCAGACATCAGCCTGCAGGGCCTGCGCACGTGCCGTGTTGACGTGGCACTGTTCCCAGTGCGCACAGCTGCTGCCCACGCAGTTGTCTTTGGTGGATGTGACCAAGGCCGCCACCGTAGAGTTTTCTGCCAGCCCGGGCAGCTCGGCCAGATCTCCTGAGCGCGTGCCACGCGACCAGTCCTGTACCCGTGCCACAGCCCGCAGCACTTGCGGATCCAGCGGCACTTTGCTCTGGTGCACCAGCCCCAGACGGTGCAGGCAGACATAGCTGGAGCGCCCTTTCAAGCGGGCCACACGCAGTGGCAGGCCCAGCGCCTGTACCAACCGAGGCAAGTCGCGCAGATACAGCTGGTCTTGCAATGCCTTGGTGGCCGTGGAAACCAGCACGCGCTGCCCACTCAAAAGCGCAGGCACCAGGTAAGAGAAGGTTTTGCCCACCCCGGTGCCCGCCTCCACCACCAGCACGCCACCATCTTCAATCGTCTGTGCCACCGCCATTGCCATCTCGGTTTGCCCGGCGCGGGGACGAAAGTGGGGTTCTGCACGCGAAAGCCAGCCGTCTTGTGCAAAAGCGGCGGCCACTTGGTCGTGCAAACTCATGGGCTGTTGGGCAAAGGTATTAAAAGAGTAGCTTAAAGCGCTTTATTGACGGGGTTTTCAAATAGTTTTCTATTTGAAACCCTTGCAAACACAGCGCTGGCAGCTCCTATTTCTTTAAGGCTTGGGCAATTCTGATGGAATTGGCAACGGCACGCCCTTGCGATTGGCGATGTCATTGGCTTTGTTGGCACGGCGCGCTTGTGCGGCTTTTTGCTTGTCTTGCGTGTCTTTTTGAGCCTTGGCACTTCGCTCAGCCTCAGTCAATTCACGGCTGGCCGTGTCTGCCTGGTGCTTTTGCACCCGCGCAGCTTGCGCCGCCGCACGCTCCCCGGCTACCGTGTCACGCTCAGACAGCGCCTGCTCCACATCCGCCTGTGATTTTGCCGGATGCGCCCCCGACTCCTGCGAGCGAGATGTAGCGTTGACAGGGGCAGGAACGCGCTTTTCGTTGCGCTTTTGCTCAATGGTGCGCAAGCGCTCTGCCGCTTTTTCCTGCCGCTCTGCGCTGTTGAGCTGCAGTTCGCGCTCATGCAGCACCGTGTCTTGCTCACGCGCCTTGCTGCGCACCTGGCGCAAGCAGCTTTCAACCGCAAAGCGCTGCCAGCACTCTTTTTCCGCTTCCAGCTTGCGCTGCTGAATCTGGGCACGCTGGGTCGCAATTTCTTGGCGCTCTTTCGCACGCTGTTGCGCACCGTGCTGCAGCTCGGCCTGGTGCGACTGCTCGTTCACGGCATTTGCAGGCTGTGCGAAAGCAGTCAAGGTCAGCGTGCCCAAGGCAAGCACACTCAGAGTACGGGAGAGCAAGCAAGAAGATTTCATAGTGCCTAAGTTCAGGTCAGTCCTGTATCTACCACCCGACGTTCGAGGGCAAGGAATTCCTGAGATTGCATTTCGTTCAAGCGTGACACTGTACGCGGAAATTCGTGGGCCAGTGGCCCTTCGGTGTACAGCTGCTCGGGCGGTACTGCGGCAGACATGACCAGCTTGACACGGCGGTCATACATCACATCAATCAGCCAGGTAAACCGGCGTGCAGGTGAAGCCATGTTCACAGGCATGAAGGGCACGTTGGACAGCAGCACCGTGTGAAATTGCGAGGCAATTTCAAGGTAATCATTTTGCGAGCGCGGGCCCCCGCACAGCTCACGGAAGTCAAACCAGATCACGCCACCAGCACGGCGCACTGCTGCAATTTCACGTGACTCGATCTTGAACATGGGCTTTTCGTCCGGCACATCGGCCAGTTGCTCAAAAGCCTCCTGCATGGAGGCATCGGCCTCAGGCCCCAGCGGGCAATGGTAAAGCTGCACCAACTCCAGCGTGCGGCGACGGTAGTCTGTGCCGTTGTCAACATTCACCACATCCATGCGGGTATTGAGCAGGTCAATCGCTGGCAGGATACGGTCGCGGTGCAGGCCATCCGGGTACAGGCCATCTGGCGTGAAATTGGAAGTGGTCACAAAACCCACGCCGTTATCAAACAGCGACACCAGCAGGCGGTACAAGATCATGGCGTCGGTGATGTCCGCCACGTGAAATTCGTCAAAACAGATCAGCTTGTAGCGCTTGGAAATCTTCAACCCCAGGGCATCCAGCGGGTTTTGCGTACCTTGCAGCAGGTGCAGCTCACGGTGCACCTCGCGCATGAATTCGTGAAAGTGCAAGCGCACTTTGCGTTTGATAGGCACTGCATTGAAAAAACAGTCCATCAGAAAACTTTTTCCACGCCCTACCCCGCCGTACATGTACACGCCACGCGGAATCTCTGGTTTCTGAAAAATCTTCTTGATCGCGTTCGATCGCTTGGATTTGTACGCCGCCCAGTCGTCGGCACAGCGCTGCAGCGCATCTACGGCGCGCAGCTGGGCGGGGTCGGCGGTAAAACCTTTAGCGGCGAGTTCGGCCTCGTAGGCCGCACGGACAGACAGACTCATGCTCATCCAGCTTTCTCGTTGTGCCACCCAACCCGCAGGCGGTGAAACACAAACCTTTAAAACGATAGCGCCAAGCGCAGGCTAAACCTGGGCTTGGCGGCTATGTGGCTTCTAAAAAAAGATTAGAAGTTCAGCGTACGCTTGTCCACCGCCAAAGCGGCTTCCTTGGTCGACTCCGACAGCGAGGGGTGTGCGTGGCAGATACGGGCGATGTCTTCGGCCGAGGCCTTGAACTCCATGGCTACCACGGCTTCAGAGATCAGCTCCGACACCATCGGGCCCACCATGTGCACGCCCAGAATTTCGTCAGTCTCAGCATCGGCAATGAACTTCACCATACCGGTGGTGTCACCCAGCGCACGGGCACGGCCATTGGCCAGGAAGGGGAAAGAGCCCGCCTTGTACTTCACGCCTTCAGCCTTGAGCTGCTGCTCATTGCGGCCCACCCATGCCACTTCAGGGCTGGTGTAAATCACAGAAGGCAGTGTCGCAAAATTCACATGACCATGCTGACCAGCGATGCGTTCGGCCACGGCCACGGCCTCTTCTTCAGCCTTGTGTGCCAGCATGGGGCCGCGCACCACGTCACCCACCGCCCACACGCCAGGCAGGTTGGTCTTGCAGTTGTCGTCCACCACGATCTGACCACGCTCGTCCAGCGCCAGGCCCACCGCTTCAGCGTTCAGGCCGTTGGTGTTGGCAGTACGGCCAATCGAGACGATCAGCTTGTCGGCTTCCAGCGTCTGTGCTTCGCCCTTGGCGTTGGTGTATTCCAGCTTCACGCCCTTGCCTGAAGTGTCAACATTGCCAATCTTCACGCCCAGCTCAATCTTCAGACCTTGCTTGTCAAAGGCCTTCTTGGCTTCCTTGGCGATTTGCTCGTCCACGGCAGGCAGGAACTTGTCCATACCTTCCAGCACGATCACTTCGGTACCCAGACGGCGCCATACGGAGCCCATTTCCAGACCGATCACGCCAGCGCCAATCAGCACCAGCTTCTTGGGCGCAGCACCGATGTCCAGCGCGCCGTCGTTGGACAGCACTTTTTGCTCATCAAAAGGCAGTCCTGGCAATGCACGGGCATTGGAGCCAGTTGCAACCACCACCTGCGGTGCCAACAAGGTCTCTTCAGCCTTGCCTGCCACCTTGATCTCGTAGCCACCTTCGACGGCCTTGGAAAACGAAGCCGTGCCGTGGAAGAAGGTGACCTTGTTCTTCTTGAACAGGTACAGGATACCGTCGTTGTTTTGCTTCACGATGGCGTCCTTGCGGGCGATCATCTTGCTCACATCCATGGCCACGTCGCCTGTGCTGATACCGTGGTCAGCAAAGTGCAGCTTGGCGTGTTCAAAGTGCTCGGACGACTGCAGCAGCGCCTTGGAAGGAATGCAGCCCACGTTGGTGCAGGTGCCACCGGGTGCTGGTGTGCCGGCCTTGGTGGACCATGCATCAATACAGGCCACGCTCTTGCCCAGCTGGGCAGCACGAATGGCTGCGATGTAGCCGCCGGGGCCTGCGCCAATCACGATAACGTCAAATTGCTTGCTCATAACTCAAAATCTCTTGTCTGAAGTGCTTGGAAAAAACCCACCGCTGGGCGTGGCCGAGGGTGGGTTTTATCGATCTGTGAACCCGTAGCAATTACAGGTCAAACAGCAGGCGCGATGGGTCTTCCAGCGCATCCTTCATGGCAACCAGGCCCAGCACAGCTTCGCGGCCGTCAATGATGCGGTGGTCATACGACATGGCAAAGTAGTTCATGGGGCGAACCACAACCTGGCCGTTTTCCACCACAGCACGGTCCTTGGTGGCGTGCACGCCCAAAATAGCGGACTGTGGGGGGTTGATGATGGGGGTGGACATCATGGAGCCGAAAGTGCCGCCATTGGAGATGGAGAAGGTACCGCCAGTCATTTCTTCCAGACCCAGCTTGCCGTCAGCAGCCTTCTTGCCAAATTCAGCAATCTTCTTTTCGATGTCGGCAAAGCTCATCTGGTCAGCATTGCGCAAGATCGGTACAACCAGACCACGGGGCGAGCCCACCGCAATACCGATGTCAAAGTAGCCGTGGTAGACGATGTCGTTGCCGTCCACCGATGCGTTCAGCACGGGGTATTTCTTCAGAGCATGCACTGCGGCCTTCACAAAGAAGGACATGAAGCCCAGCTTCACACCGTGTTCTTTGGTGAAGTCGTCCTGGAACTTCTTGCGCAGGGCCATCACGGGCGCCATGTTCACTTCGTTGAACGTGGTCAAGATGGCGTTGGTCGATTGCGATTGCAGCAGACGCTCAGCCACACGTGCACGCAGACGTGTCATGGGCACGCGCTGCTCTGGGCGACCCGACAGGTCTTCCTTGACTGCAGGAGCGGCCACTTGGGGCAGCGCAGCCTTGGGTGCGCCTGTAGGAATGCTTGCACCTGCCTTGATGGCGGACAGTGCATCACCCTTGGTCACGCGGCCATCCTTGCCGGAACCAGCCACATTGGCAGCCGACAGGTTGTTCTCAGCCAAAATTTTGGCTGCAGCGGGCATCGCCACATCACCCTTGTTGGCAGCAGCGGCAGGCGCAGCAGCCACAGGTGCAGCAGCAGCGGGGGCTGCAGCAGGCGCGGCAGCGCCGGCAACAGCTTCAGAGTCGATCTTGGCGATCAACTGCTCTGCCGTCACGGTAGCGCCGTCACCTTGCAAAATCTCTGTGATCACGCCAGCCGAAGGGGCAGGCACTTCCAGCACGACCTTGTCGGTTTCAATTTCGATCAGGATTTCGTCCACTGCGACGGCCTCGCCGACCTTTTTCTTCCAAGTGAGCATGGTCGCTTCAGCGATGGACTCGGACAGCTGGGGAACTTTAACTTCTACGATTGCCATTTTGAATTCTTTCCAAAAAGTGTTTGACACCCTGCGTCATGCGCAGGGTCTGTCAGCTTTGATTACTTGGTCAGGACAAAACCCTTGAGCTTGGAGAACGCGGCTTCGACCAGGTTCTTTTGCTGCTCTTGGTGCAGGTGTGCATAACCGACGGCTGGAGATGCAGAGGCAGCACGACCAGCGTAACCCAGCTTTTGGCCTTCTTGCATGTTTTCGTAGATGTTGTGCTGAATGAAGAACCACGCACCTTGGTTTTGCGGTTCGTCCTGGCACCACACCAGGTCCTTGGCGTTGGGGAACTTCTTGAGTTCAGTCTCAAAAGCCTTGTGCGGGAAGGGGTAAACCTGCTCAACGCGCACGATGGCCACGTCGTCAACTTCCTTCTCTGCACGCTTCTTGACGAGGTCGTAGTAGACCTTGCCAGAACAGGCAATCACGCGCTTGACCTTGTCGCCCTTGGCAACAATCGACTCATCACGCTCACCAATCACGGTCTGGAACGCACCCTTGGTGAATTCAGACAATGGCGAAGTTGCATCCTTGTTACGCAACAGCGACTTGGGTGTCATGATGACCAGAGGCTTGCGCAGGTTGCGCACCATCTGACGACGCAACACGTGGAAGATCTGGCTGGCCGTAGTGGGCTGCACGATCTGCATGTTGGTGTCTGCTGCCAATTGCAGGAAGCGCTCCAGACGGGCCGAGCTGTGCTCAGGACCCTGGCCTTCATAGCCGTGCGGCAGCATCAATGTCAGACCATTGATACGACCCCACTTGACTTCACCCGAGGCGATGAACTGGTCAATCACCACTTGTGCGCCATTGGCGAAGTCACCGAACTGCGCTTCCCAGATCACCAGTGTGTTGGGATCGTTCGAGGCATAGCCGTATTCAAAGCCCAGCACTGCTTCTTCAGACAGGATGGAGTCAATGACAACGAACGGAGCCTGATTTTCAGCCACGTTCTGCAGCGGAATGTAGGTGCCTTCGCTCCATTTTTCACGCTTTTGATCGTGAACCACCGAGTGACGGTGGGTAAAGGTGCCACGGCCACAGTCTTCACCAGACAGACGCACGGGATAGCCAGAAGCCACCAACGATGCGAAAGCCATGTGCTCGCCCATGCCCCAGTCCACATTCACTTCACCACGGCCCATGGCTGCACGGTCGTCATAAACCTTCTTGACCAGCGAGTGCGGGTTGACAGATTCAGGCAGCGTAGTGATCTTTTCAGCCAAACGCTTCCACTCGGCCAGCGGGATGGCGGTATCACCGGCATCGGTCCACTTCTTGCCCAGGAAGGGGCTCCAGTCCACAGCGTATTGGCTCTTGAAGTTGGTCAGCACCACTTCTTGCGTGTGACGGCCTTCGTCCATGGCCGCGCGGTATGCCTTGGCCATGTCTTCGCCCAGCGTGTCACCCAGACCTTGGGCCGCCAGTTTGTCTGCGTACAGCTTGCGCGTACCGGGGTGGGCAGCGATGGTCTTGTACATCAGCGGCTGTGTCAGCGCAGGGGTGTCCTGTTCGTTGTGGCCCAGCTTGCGGAAGCACACAATGTCCACCACCACGTCTTGCTGGAACTCCATGCGGTAGTCCAGTGCCAGCTGCATACACAGCGCCACGGCTTCTGGGTCGTCACCGTTGACGTGCAGCACGGGCGACTCCACCATCTTCACGATGTCCGTGCAGTATGTGGTCGATCCCTTGTCGCGAGGGTCAGAGGTGGTGAAACCAATCTGGTTATTGATGATGATGTGCACTGTGCCGCCGGTGGAGTAACCACGGGTTTGCATCAGCGCCAAAGTCTCTTGGTTCACGCCTTGGCCAGCAAAAGCTGCATCACCATGCACCAGCACAGGCAGTACTTGCTTGCCGTGAGGGTCATTGCGACGATCCATGCGCGAGCGCACAGAGCCTTCAACCACCGGGTTCACAATTTCCAGGTGAGAAGGGTTGAACGCCAGTGACAGGTGAACTGGACCGCCTGCGGTCGAGACATCAGAGCTGAAACCTTGGTGGTACTTCACGTCACCAGCAGGCAGATCTTCAGGTGCAGTGTGGTCAAACTCGGCAAACAAGTCCTTGGGCATCTTGCCCAGGGTATTCACCAGCACGTTCAGACGGCCGCGGTGGGCCATGCCCATCACAACTTCTTGCACGCCTTGCTTGCCACTGGCGCTGATCAGCTCGTCCATCGCAACGATGAACGACTCGCCACCTTCCAGCGAGAAGCGCTTCTGGCCCACGTACTTCGTGTGCAGATAACGCTCAAGGCCTTCAGCAGCAGTCAGACGGTCAAGAATGCGCTTCTTTTGGTCTGCATTGAGTACGGGTTTGGAACGAATGGTTTCCAGGCGCTGCTGCCACCAGCGCTTTTGCACCTGGTCTGTGGCATACATGTACTCGACACCAATGGTGCCGCAGTAAGTTTCGCGCAGTGCGTTCAGCAACTCGCGCAAGGACATCGTTTCCTTGCCAAAGAATGTGTTGCCAACGTTGAACACGGTTTCCTGGTCGGCATCAGAGAAGCCGTAGAAAGCAGGATCGAGTTCAGGAATATCGGGGCGCTCGGTGCGCTTGAGGGGATCCAGATCCGCCCAACGCTGACCCACGTTGCGGTATGCCGCAATCAGCTGCTGAACTGCGGTGCGCTTGCGACCCAGCTCAGAATCTGCGCCCGAAGCCACCACCACCTTGGTACCACCTTGCTTGGCGCGTTCAGCGAAAGCATTGATGACAGGGAGGTGGGGAACGTCTTTGGCATCTGAGCCATCTACAGCAGGAACGTGCTGCAGGGCGTCGAAATACTCGCGCCAAGAATCTGGGACGCTACCTGGGTTAGACAGATAGTTCTCATACATTTCTTCGACATAAGGGGCATTGCCGCCGAAGAGATACGTGTTGCCTTGATAGGCTTGGTAGACAGTGGGCTGATCGCTCATATTCCGCTGACCTCAGCTTTCCTTGAGAAAGCATTAGCTGGTTGGTAAACCTCCCGCGACACGGCTATACCGATTTGCGGATGCGACTGTGGCTAAGGAAGGGCCTGATGTTGCTGCACAGTATTGTGCCATTGAAAGCAATAGTTAGCGGCGAAGGTCTTATGTAAGACTGAAGTAAATTGTTCTTGCACTGCAGCAAAAATCGCATCCACAAGTGCGCACTCAGGCCGATGCCACACTATTGCGCTGCTTATTCCGATATTTCTGCACGTGCTGTCAGGCCTTGCAACCGCTGCACAGGGATATCCACGATGGCGCTTTCCGCAGCGCGAACAGACGTCGTCAAGTGCTGAATCAGGTCCGCCGTGGTCGAACAACGGGTCATCATCAAACATGTAACCTCTGCACCTGCGACACGCGTGGTGTGCCAGCACCCCGGCGCCATGCATACACCCTGCCCTTGCAGCACACGGAATGCGGCCAAGGTGTCCAGATCGGGGCTGCCATCCACAGCGCTTTGCGCAACAACCTGGATGACTTCCCCCGTCAGCGGCACGATAGCTTGCTGCGTCAGCAGGTGTTTTTCCAGATTGGAGAACTCTGGAGAGCGGTTGCGGTAGTTGACCCACAACAGTTCTGCATCACCGCCCTCGCCTGTATTGAACAGGTGTTCCTGCCAGAAATCGGTGGCAGGGTTCGAAAACAGCGGCACGCCATTGCCATCGGGCATGGGTTTACCCAGCATCCAGCCGTAAGGCCAAAACGCACCCGGTGTCAGATCATTAATGTTCAATTTACCAATGCTAGTCATGCAGATCCCTGTTATGGCCTGGCTGGCTTGCCCCGTTCAGAAACCCCGGCCTCATCGCCCAAGTTGCTGCACACAGACGCTGCCCATCTGTTGAGACACAGGCAACTCGCGTACATTCCGGATATTCCCTGCTCTTGGTGCCCTGCACTTTTGGCTCATGCCTTCTCAAAACACTACCAATAAAACTTTCCTACTGCTGCTTGCGGCAGTAAGCGCTGGTTTTGCCATGATTTTGTGGCCATTCATCGGCGCAGTATTTTGGGCACTGGTCTTAGCGATTTTGTTTCATCCCCTCAACAAAAAGCTTTTACACAGATTTCCCAACAAGCCCAATTTAACGGCACTGGTCACTCTTGTCCTGTGTTTGCTGGTGGTCATCTTGCCACTGGTCCTTATTGGAACATCGGTCGTCAATGAGACAGTGCTTATCTACAACCGCATGTCTTCTGGCCAACTGGACTTTGGCAATTACTTTCAGCAAATCAATGCCGCCATGCCCGGCTGGCTTTTGCAATTTTTAGAGCGTATCGACCTGGCATCTGCCCGAGAAATTCAAGAAAAACTCTCTGGCGTTGCCGCAGAAGCCGGAAAATTGATTGCCGGCAAAGCCATGGAGGTTGGACAAAACACACTGGGATTTGTCGTGAGCTTTGGTGTCATGCTTTATTTGCTGTTTTTCCTGCTGCGCGACGGAACCAGGCTGGCCACTCGCATCCGCGATGCCATTCCCATGGAAAAAGAGCACAAGCAAAGTTTGATAGAAAAGTTCGCTACGGTGATTCGCGCCACGATCAAAGGCAATCTTGCAGTGGCTACCGCACAAGGCGCACTGGGTGGCTTGATTTTCTGGATTCTGGATATTCAAGGCCCAGTGCTGTGGGGTGTTTTGATGGCGTTCCTGTCGCTGCTGCCTGCCGTAGGCGCCAGCTTGATATGGGGCCCTGTCTCCATTTATTTCCTCGCCACTGGCAACCCCACACAAGGACTGGTCCTTGCAGCTTATGGTGTCCTCGTCATCGGCTTGGTTGACAACGTACTTCGTCCTATCCTGGTCGGAAAGGACACCAAGATGCCCGACTACATTGTCTTGATCTCAACATTAGGCGGCATGTCCATTTTCGGACTCACAGGCTTTGTCATTGGCCCTGCTATTGCCGCCCTATTTATTGCATGCTGGGACATTTTTAGCCCGCAGCAACTGCCCGAAAAAGGGTGAACTGAGGCTTCAACAAATAATCCGCCAACTGGCGGATTATTTGTTTCTGAGTTCGCGGTAATTCGCTGATCACCATTCGCCCACGCTGCGAACTATGTGATCAAAATCTTGCGGCAGGCTTGCACCAGCAACAGCTGGAGAGCTGGCAACACCCATTGATCCAGCGCCCAAACCTTGACCAAGCTGCGTCGACGATGGCAGCGGCGGTGGCTCCAGATGCTCGCGACCAAAAGTATGACTGGCAAGCAGGCTGGGCGTAGAAGGTAGCGTGGTCATGGCAGTTATCTCCTTGTGCACACTTTAAAAAGATACCGCCCAGCAGCCCGTAGGACAGCTTGCTTTTGGCGTGTCGCTCAATACACTGTCGCGCACGGAGATTCCAAAGCCCTGCGCTGCGGGCCCACTCCCTTGGTTTAAGCTCGCCGGGCTATGCCGCAAACCATTTCCCGTGCTACACACCACGAACTCATCATCAAAAAAAGCCGTTTCATTTGCTGCGTGCAACCCATGCAAAATCGCCCCACAGCCCAGGCTGTTGTCGATGCGCTGCGCAAAGAGTACCCCGGTGCAGCCCATGTCTGCTGGGCACTGCTGGCGGGCGGGCAATCAGCAGCGGTTGATGATGGCGAGCCCAGCGGCACTGCGGGCCGCCCCATGCTGGAAGTGCTGCGACATCAAGAGCTAGAAGGTGTTCTGGCCACCGTGGTGCGCTACTTTGGAGGCATCAAGCTGGGTGCTGGAGGGCTGGTGCGGGCTTATACAGACAGCGTTGCACAAACATTGCTCCTCGCCGAAAAAATCACATTGCAACGCGTGATCACTCTGCAATGCAGCATCCCCTATTCCATGGAAGGATGGCTGCGGCGTGAACTGGAGCTGGCCCAGGCCACGCTGCTGAACGTGCGCCACCAAACTGCGGTGCACATGCAGTGGAGCCTCGCTGAATCGCAAAGCGCCCCCCTCATACAGCGCCTGAACGAAGGCGGTCAGGGGCGCATCGACTGGCTGAAGTTCTGGCCCAATTGAAAACACCAATGCCGGATGAAGGCGGCGATTGCACTTTTTATTGCGCCTTTGGCTGTGGCGGTGCAGTTTTAGAGTCAGTCCATTCTGACTTTCTGACTGCATGGGCTCAACATCATGGATCTTCGCTACACCAATGCCTTGCGCAACGCGACCAATGCTTGGTCTCACAACCGTGTGACCGACACTACCACCATGCAGGACCTCAAAAGGCGCGCGCACACAGAACAAAAAAATTCTGCGCAAGAGACAGCAACCACACTCAACGCTACACAGATGGGCATTTTGCAACCCGAGTTGGCGCGCTATGGCAACCTGGGCACCAAACTTAATCTGTTCGCTTAAGGCGTGAGCCACGCCTTGGGCAGAGGTAAATCGCATTACATTGCGGGGATGAACCACACCACGCCAACGCCAGAACTAGCTGACAAGCCTTCCCACCCTTTGGTTGCTGCACTGACTGCCGTACGCAAGTCACGCCAGATGACGCAGGCCGATCTTGCCAGCCAGGCCGGCTTGTCGCGCATGACCGTACAGCGCCTGGAGAGCAACGGCTTAGACCCACGCCTATCCACCTTGCAAGAGATGGCCCGGGTGCTGGGCCAGGAACTGGTTGTCATTCCGGCTCAACTGCATGAGGCGCACGAGCAATGGCTACAAGAACGCACTGCGGTGTAAGCAGGGCCATCTCACTCACCTGACACAGACTGACTGCAGCAACCCACGAACCATGCCGAGCGCGGATTCCTGCGCTAGCATCGGCGCAGTCCTTTTCTAGATACCCATGACCTCCCCTGCGCCCACTGCCAGCCCAGCTTCACCCCGTGCTCTTTTTTGGGCTTTTGCAAGCTTGGCACTTCAAGGCTTTGGCGGCGTCATGGCTGTTGTTCAACGCGAACTGGTGGACCGCAGACGCTGGATGACGCAAGAACAGTTCGCGCAGGACTGGGCTGTGGCACAGATTCTCCCGGGCCCTAACGTGGTCAACCTTTCCATCATGTTTGGCGAGCGGCATTTTGGCTGGCGTGGGGCTTTTGCAGCCACAGCAGGCATGCTGATTGCGCCTACGCTGCTGGTACTGGCTGTAGGCAGCTTGTACCTTCAGTGGGCCAGCCACCCGGCAGTCAGTGGTGCGCTGCGCGGCATGGGTGCAGTTGCTGCAGGACTGGTCATTGGCACGGGCCTGAAACTTTCAGTGGCGCTGCACAAACACCCACTGCCCTTGTGGCTGGGCTGGCTCCTGGCCATGCTTGCATTTTCCATGGTGGTCTTTCTGCAGTGGCCCTTATGGTGGGTGCTGCCCATTATTGGCGGCATTGGCTGTGGATTAACCTGGCTGCGAACAACACCATGACTTCTACGCTGACGCCACTGGCCCTGGATACCTCTGCTTGGCTGCATTTGATTGCGTATTTTTTGTCGCTTTCGTTGCTGTCTGTTGGGGGTGCCATGGCCACTGCACCCGAGATGTACCGACATACCGTAGAACAGCAAGGCTGGTTGTCTGCGCAGCAATTTTCCGACTCGATTGCCATTGCCCAAGCCGCCCCGGGCCCCAACATCATGTACGTGGCCCTGCTGGGCTGGAACATTGGCCTGAACGCCATGGCACCCTACACCGGCTGGTCTGCTTGGCTGGCGGCTTTGGCCGCTTGCTTGGCCTGCATGGGTGGCATGCTGCTACCAAGCTCTTTGCTCACATGGAGCAGTACCCGCTGGATGCGCCGCAACCACGCTTTACGCAGCGTGCGCGCTTTTCGCTGGGGGATGATGCCTCTGGTGGTTGGCATGGTGCTCGCCACGGGCTGGATTCTGGCGGCTCGTGATACCGGCGCAGCCCATGCCTGGGCACCATGGCTGCTGACTGCCACAGCGACACTTTTCGTCTGGAAAACAAGACTGCACTTGCTCTGGATGCTCGCTGCCGGTGCACTGCTCGGTGCTTTGGGCTGGATTTAGAGCCGCATTAAACAACGCCGTCCAGCATCATTGGCAACACCTTCGCTGCGGGGGCTCGCAGCAGAGCATCTGCTAGCATATCCAGCTCAGTGGCCTGCGGATTCACGATCACAACCTTGGCACCTTGCTGGTGGGCTTGAAATACCAGACCCGCAGCAGGATAAACCACGCCCGATGTACCCACCACCAGCATCACATCACAGGCATTCACGACCGCTTCTGCGTGCGCCAGCGCATCAACTGGCAAATGCTCTCCAAACCAGACCACACCAGGGCGCAGCATATTGCCGCAGGTGCTGCAGCGTGGCGGCTGTCCACCCAGCGCCACTGTCTTGGCCATCTCGCAGCACGGGCCACAGGCATCGAGCCACTGGTTGCGCATTACATCGCCATGCAAGCTAATTACATCGTGGCTGCCTGCACGCTGGTGCAAACCATCCACATTCTGCGTAATCACACTTAGCTTACCGGGATGAGCTTTTGTAAAAGCTGCCAAAGCCAGGTGCGCCGCATTGGGCTGCACAGCAGCCACCAGCTCGCGCCGGTAGCTGTACCACTGCCATACCCGCTGTGGATGCGCACGAAAGCCAGCCTCAGAAGCCATCTCCTGCGGGTCAAACTGCGCCCAGTAGCCCGTGTGCGTATCACGAAACGTAGGCACACCCGATTCCGCACTGACGCCAGCCCCGCTCAGAACCACCAAGTGCTGCGCCGCATGCACCCATTGGCGCGCCAGCTCAAGGCTCTTCGCGCTTTCGACCTCTAAGTCTGGCATGACGCTGGCTCGCAACTACAGTTTTAAAAGCTCAGTGGGCCTGACGCTGGCGCACCGCTTCGTATAGACAGACGCCACTGGCCACAGACACATTCAGACTTTCTACTGCGCCTTGCATCGGAATACTGATCAGTTCATCACAGGTCTTGCGGGTCAACTGGCGCATGCCATCGCCCTCGGCACCCAGCACCAGAGCCACAGGCCCCTTCAAGTCCACCTGATACAGATGCTTGTCTGCGTCGCCGCTGGTGCCAATGATCCAGATATTGCGCGCTTGCAGCTCTTTGAGCGTGCGCGCCAGATTGGTCACCATGAAATACGGCACGGTTTCGGCAGCCCCACTGGCCACTTTCGCCACAGTGGCATTGATGCCCGAGGAATGGTCCTTGGGCGCAATGACCGCATGCACGCCGGCGCCATCGGCCACACGCAGGCAAGCACCCAGATTGTGGGGATCGGTCACGCCATCGAGCACCAGCAGCAGAGGATTTTTGACTCCGGCTTCCTCCAGATCATCCAGCAACTCGTCCAGCGTACGGGTATCTTGAACCTCTTGCACACGCGCTGCCACACCCTGGTGACCATGGCTGCCAGCCAGCTTGGCAATGCGCATGGCATCGGCCTCAATCAGTCGTGCACCAGCTTCTTTGGCTCTTTCCAAAAACTGGCGCATGCGGGCATCACGGCGCGTGGACTCGTAATAAATTTCAATAATGGATTGGGGCGCGGTCTTGAGGCGCACGCCGACGGCATGAAAGCCGAAAAGAACTTTGGGGGACGACATAGGGAAGGGATTATCCAGCGAAGCGCACATTGCAGAACAGCCGCTTCAAGATACCTTGTGTTGACTTAGATAAATCTTTTGTTCCAAAGCATCACTTCATGCCATGCAGTTATGAGGGTATATCCATCAGCATTGAAGCTTGAGCACCTAAACTCGCCGTCTTTCAATGTAAGTGGTGCAAGTTTTTCCATGATCTTTCAACCTTTGCTGAGCTGGTCAAAGCGAACCAGCATCGTCACGCAAATTGTCATTGGACTCGTTTTGGGCATTGCGCTGGCCATCTTCTGGCCACAGGCGGCCCTGCGCGTTGAGTTTCTCGGCACGTTGTTTATTTCCGCACTAAAGGCTGTGGCCCCCATTTTGGTCTTCGTGCTGGTGATTGCGGCCATCAGCAACCAGCGGCCTGACCAGACCAGCCACCTCAAGCCTATTTTGTGGCTGTATGCGATTGGCACTTTAAGTGCTGCCATTGTGGGCGTTTTTGCCAGCATGCTGTTCCCTACGACGCTGATGCTCAAGGATGCCGCAACAGGCATGGCCGCACCAGGCGGCATTGCTGAAGTGCTGATGCAACTGTTTAAAAATGCGGTCGACAATCCCGTCAACGCCTTGATGCACGCCAATTACATCGGCATTTTGGTGTGGGCCATTGCCATCGGTATCGCCCTGCGTCGGGGCGCTGAAAGCACCCGCCAGGCCATGGCCGATTTTTCTAACGGAATTACCTTGATCATTCAGGCCGTAATCCGTGTGGCACCCATCGGTATTTTTGGCCTGGTGGCTTCGACCGTTGCCTCTACCGGCACCCAGGCGCTGACAGGCTATGCCCATTTGCTGGCCGTGCTGCTGGGTTCAATGCTGGTCGTTGCCTTGATCATCAATCCGCTGATCGTGTGGTGCAAAATTCGTCGCAACCCTTATCCACTGGTACTGATGTGCCTGCGTGAAAGTGGTGTCACTGCTTTCTTTACACGCAGTTCTGCAGCCAACATTCCGATCAATCTTGCGATCGCAAAGCGTTTGAATCTGGATGCAGACACTTACAGCGTCGCCATTCCTTTGGGGGCCACCATCAATATGGCGGGTGCGGCAATCACTATCAGCGTGCTGTCGCTGGCTGCGGCCAACACACTGGGCATCGTGGTAGACATTCCCACCGCCATTTTGCTGTGCGTAGTGGCATCGGTGTGCGCTTGCGGTGCATCCGGCGTCGCCGGCGGATCGCTGCTGCTCATCCCTTTGGCGTGCTCGTTGTTTGGCATCTCCAACGACATTGCCATGCAGGTGGTTGCCATTGGGTTCATCATTGGGGTGCTGCAGGATTCTGCAGAAACAGCGCTCAACTCTTCCACCGATGTCATCTTTACCGCTGCGGTATGTATGGCTGAGGAAGAGCGCAACAGCTGATGTAACTGGCTGGTGCGCTCAAAGAAAAAGGCTCCCATGAAGGAGCTTTTTTCTTTCCTGCGCATGCGCAGCAGGCATAAAAAGCAGCCTCAAGGGGCTGCCTGGCGGGCCAAAGCCGACACGACTTAACGGTAGTAGGCTTCC
This sequence comes from Comamonas avium, assembly GCF_014836675.1. Taxonomy (GTDB): domain Bacteria; phylum Pseudomonadota; class Gammaproteobacteria; order Burkholderiales; family Burkholderiaceae_C; genus Comamonas; species Comamonas avium. Next base: position 389,559 of record NZ_JACSQK010000001.1, on the reverse strand, counting down.
ACAACACCTTTAATTTTGATCAGCAAAGGGCGGCCCTTGCGGTCCAGCGTCTTGCTGGCAGGTACCTTGACCCAGCCTTCACTCACACAGTACTCTTCCACATCATTGCGGTCTTTGCCGTTGAGGCGAATACCAATATCGTGTTCAAACACGGCAGCATTGAAAAATTTGCTGGAAGGGTCGATCGACAGGTGATCAGGCAGTTCTGGGCGCGCAGTAGCTTCAGTCATAGTTTTTCCAAGTCAGCGGGGATCAAGCCCCCAATTCACGAATGCGGCGATTGTCCAGCATTTGGAACATCCTGGCAGTTAAACCAAACAGCCCGCTTCAATGGTCAGCGTACGTTCACACTGCGCTGCAATGCTTCTATCGTGCGTGACCAGCACCAGGGTTGTCCCTTGCTCGCGGTTCAGCTCAAGCATCAAGTCCATCACGGACGCTCCGGTGGCATGGTCCAGGCTGCCCGTAGGCTCATCGGCCAGTAGCACTGCAGGCTGCACCACAAAAGCCCGCGCCAGCGCTACGCGCTGCTGCTCGCCACCGGATAGCAATTTGGGGTAATGCCCCAGGCGTTGCCCCAGACCCACGCGCTGCAGCATCTCAGAGGCCATCTGCCGCGCGCCACGCACACCTGCCAGCTCCAAAGGCAGCATGGCGTTCTCCAGCGCAGTCAGATTGGGCAGCAGTTGAAAACTCTGGAAAACAAAACCGATCTTTTGCCCACGCAACGCAGCACGGGCATCTTCACTCAAAGCAAAAATATCTTGTCCTTGCAGACGCACAGTGCCTTGGCTGGGCGTATCCAGCCCCGCCAGCATCGACAGCAAAGTGCTTTTTCCAGAGCCCGACGCGCCGACAATGGCTGCCGTTTGCTGCGGCTGCAGGCTAAAGTGAATATCGCGCAAAATCTCCAGAGTGCCAGTGGAGTCAGATACTGCTTTGGACAGGTGATCAACCTCAATCACGGGCAAAAGGGGAGCATTCTTAGACATGAAAGACCTTGTAGCAGGCATGCACAACGCATACACATGGGGAAACCGCCGTCACTTTATCGCGTCTGTGACCGCACTCGGAGTTTGGCCACTGGCTTACGCGGCCAATACGCCGCACATTCTGGTTCTGGGCGACTCACTGAGCGCGGAATATGGTCTGGCACGAGGCACTGGCTGGGTGGCACTTTTGGAACAAAAACTGGCTCACGAGCAACGCCCTGCCAAGGTGGCCAATGCCAGTATCAGCGGTGAAACCACTTTTGGCGGCCGTACACGCTTGCCAGCCTTGCTCAAGCAGCACCAGCCCAGTGTGGTGGTGATTGAGTTGGGCGGCAACGATGCGCTGCGCGGTTTGCCATTGACTGGCACTTTGGACAATCTGCGCGCCATGACGCAGGCTGCACAAAACGCAGGGGCGAAGGTGCTGTTGCTTGGCATGCAAATGCCCCCAAACTATGGAAAAAAATACGCGCAAGACTTTGAGCAGCTGTTCGCTCAAGTGGCCAAAGAGCAAAAGGCCACATTGCTGCCGTTCTTTTTGAAGGGGGTGGCTGATGCCCCCAACCCTACGGCCCTTTTCCAGACTGACCGCATTCACCCCACCGCGGCCGCGCAGCCCCTCATGCTCAACAACGTCTGGCCGCTGCTGCAACCGCTGCTGAAACCATAAAAAAACCAGCCCGAGGCTGGTTGAGGCATTACTCCGCTGCAGGCGGTGTGGGCAGCGAGTTTTGCGGTTGGTACGGCTCGCCTTCAGGCGCTTGCTCTGGGTTAGTCTTGCGCTCCGATTTTTCACGCAACTTGTCTGCTTTTTTGTTTTTCTTAGCCAGTTCGCGTTGACGCTTTTCGTATCCGTAGTTGGGTGTAGCCAATGTTTGCTTTCGTTGAAGGGCTTGCAGTGAATGCGGCCACTCTAACACCCATCTTCAGATGTTGCTGACAAGCCAGTTGCAGGCGCTATGCAGGCGCGGTATGCATGCCAGGTGGCACAGCCCAGCCAGGGGCCAACCACAATCAACGGCAGTTGCCAGGGCACTACCAGCGCCCCAGCCACCAGAGTCACGATCAGCACTGCCCACAGCAGCATAACCCCTGTCTGGCTGAACACCACCCGAAAGCTGGTGATGGCAGCGGTCAGCGCATCGGTGCCGCGATCGAGCATCAGCGGCAAAGCCACTACGGTACTGCCAAAGACGACGGCGGCAAAAACACCACCAACCACGGCGTAGGCCAGCAAGAACTGCCAGTTTTCAGGGTTAAAGACCGCCTGCAGCACCCCTGTGGTCGATGGCATGCCGGTATTGAAGAACACGGCAAACACCACCAGAGAAGCGCGTCCCCACAGCAGCTCCAGCACAATCAGAACAAACACCAGCATGCCCATGCTGCCCAGTTGCTTGTCCCAGCAGGTAATGGACTGACCAAGGTCAGGCTGCAGCCCTTGCTCCAGTCTGCGGCTGGTGTCGTACAGGCCCATCGCCAGAAAAGGCCCTACCAGCAGGCAACCACTGGCAATCGACATGGTGTATTGCGGGCTGGCATTAAATACCCAGCCCAGCACCAGCGCCATTGCCCAGAAACACAGCCCATAAAACAGCGACACACTCCATGCACGCTGCATGTCGCGCCAGCCTGCCGCCAGCCAGTGCAGTGGCGCAGCCAAGCTCACTGGCCGCAGATGAATCGCAGCCCCCACAGTGGAAGATGCAGCCATCGTCTGGGAATCAGGTGTCGCCATAGCCTTGCCTCCTGTATGAAGACAGAAGACCACAGCCTCGTTCGGGCGTCAATCAGAGAAACACGTGCACAAAAAAAGAAGTTGCTTTCGCTGTACAGCCGGCACTTTCAGATAGTTTTCATATTTAAAGCACCTTAATACAAGCGATTGCAGCTCTCATTTTCAATGATATCTATGCTTGCCAGGCTTGGCTAAACGCCTTTTCCCAGGCTTGCGCCAGATCGCGCAGCAAGTCTTGCGTGTCCTCAAGCCCCACACAAAAGCGCACCACTGTGCCTGCCTTCAGGGCCCCGCCGCCGCAGCCGCGCATGCTTTCAATCTGGTAAGGCACCACCAGACTCATGGGCCCACCCCAGCTGTAGCCCAGCTTGAAGTACTGCAAGCTGTCGCAGAAACGGTCAATCGCATCCTGACCAAACTGTGCATCAATGACCACGCTGAACAAACCTGCAGCAGCCCCTTGCCCCTGGTGTGCGCTGCCACACAGTGCTTTCCAGTGCGCATGCCCCGGCGCCCCTTCGAATGCCGGGTGCAGCAACTGGACCACCGCAGGCTGGCGCTGCAGGCCAGCGGCCAGAACGCGGGCGCTGACATCGTGTGCGTGGTAGCGCAACGCGATGCTCGATAGCGAACGCAATACCATCTCCGCATCATTGGCGCCCACACCGATTCCCAGGCGCATGTGCGTCAGCTTGATGCGCATGTGCAGCGACGGGCTGACTGTCATGATGCTGCCCATCAGCACATCACCACCACCGCTGGGGTACTTGGTCAGTGCGTGGACTGACACATCGGTTGCCAGACTTCCGCCATCCGCCAGCAAATCAAAAGGTTTGAAGGCCAGCCCAGCGCCCCAGGTGTTATCCAGCACCGAGGTGACCCCTCGTGCACGGCATGTCTGCACCATGGCGATCAGGTTCGGGAACTCCATGCTCACGCTGCCCGGTGCCTCCAGCCAGACCAGCTTGGTTGCGGGTGTGATCTTGCCCTCCAGATCGGCCACATTCATGGGGTCATACAGCACATGGCGAATGCCCCAGCGTGACAGCTCATGCGCGGCGAAGTCCTTGTTCGGCCCGTAAGCGTTATCAGGCATCAAAACCTCATCGCCTGCCGACAGCAGCGCCAGCGACACCGTGCTGATGGCGCTCAGCCCACTGGGCACCAAAAGACATTGCTTGCCGCCTTCCAGGCTGCACAGGCGCTCTTCGAGCTGGTACGTCGTCGGTGTGCCATGCAGGCCGTAGGTGTAGCCGCTTTTATCCAGCCACCGGCGTGTACGCATGTCTTGCACATTGTCAAAAATGACAGTCGATGCTTTGTGCACTGCGGGCTGTGGCGCAGAAAATGCTTGCGGGGCTTGGTAGCTGTGATGCACCAAGTCGGTCGAGATGTGGCGTGCTTGTTCAGTCATGGTGACATGTTAAGCGGCAAGTTGCGCTGGCTCTCCAAAACAAAAGCTGCCCGAAGGCAGCCTTGCTGTTTAGAGATGCTCTGGCGAATGGGTTCAGGACTTCACGGCCAGCAAGTTGTTGACCGACGTGACGCCTTCTACACCCTTGGCCAATTGTTCGGCACGGTCTTTGGCAGCTTGATTGGGCGCTTCACCGCTGAGGGTGACCGCACCGCCGTTGGTGTCTACTTCGATCTTCAGTGCACTCAGTTCAGAATCCCCGACCAGCGCTGCCTTCACCTTGGCAGTCACACCGGCCTCACCCATGGCTGCGGTTGCGTTGCTGGCAGCATCCTTGGTGGCATCCATCGCATTTTCCAGCTTCTGGCCTGTGGTCTCTGCTGCCTTTTCGACTTCACTCTTGGCTTTTTCAGCCGCCTGCTCCGTGCGATCTACAGCGTTATCCAGCTTCTGGCCAGTTGTTTGACCATCGTTAGGGCCACAAGCGGTCAAACCCAGTGCCAAAGCAGAAACAGCCAATACCTGCAGCAAATTCTTTTGAGTAATAGACATAGTGTGAAAGCTCCTCATCCTTGGTCGTAATGAAAAAAGGTCAAGACTGCGCATCATGACCACGTGGATGCAATGTAGATTCTCTGCTTGTTACAACTGGTGGGATGGCTCCTAAGCATCCGTAGGACAATCGCGATCATGTAACGAGGCCTAAAAAGCATCCACAATTGCGAACCTATGCAATTGAAACAGTGGTTCCCCTTTTTGTCATGGCCCAGACTCAGTCCCGCCATGGCGCGCGATGAGGTGCTGGCCGGGGTCACCATTGGCCTCATGCTGCTGCCACAGGGCGTGGCGTATGCAGCACTGGCAGGCATGCCACTGGTTACAGGCATTTATGCCGCTTTGCTGCCTTCGCTGGTGGCAGTTCTGTGGGGCGCATCTCCACGTCTGGGTGTTGGCCCTACGGCGTTGACCAGTTTGCTCATCGGCACTTCATTGGTCGGCATGGCCGAGCCCGGCAGTGCCCAGTGGGTCACATTGGCGGCATGGATGGCCATCATGGCGGGTGCAGTGCAGTGGCTGCTGGGTGCGCTGCGCAGTGGCTGGCTGGTGAATCTGGTGACTTCGCCTGTCCTCAACGGTTTCACCCAGGCTGCAGGCATTTTGATCTTCCTGTCCCAGTTGCCTGACTTGCTGGGTTTGCGCAGCTCCTGGAGCGCCTTGTTTCACGACCCCAGTCTTCACCATTTTGATGGATTGGCCTTTTGCTTTGGTGCCGGTGGGCTGGCCGCCCTGCTCTTGCTCAAAAAGCTGGCCCCAAAACTGCCGGCTGCCGTCATGGTGGTTGCCTTGTGCGGCATCATCAGCGCTGCAGTGGGCTATGCCGAACACGATGGCAACATCGTAGGCCACTTACCTGCAGGCCTGCCTGGCCTGGCGATTCCTGCCGCCATCACCATGGATCAGTTTAGCCGGCTACTTTTGCCGGTGCTCATGATCAGCCTGGTGAGCTTTTTGGAGGTTGCATCCAGCGCGCAGGTGGAACACCGCCACACCGGAACGCGCTGGAATGAAAACCAGGACCTGATTGCACAGGGCATGGCCAAAGTTGTCGCTGGTTTGAGTGGCAGTTTTGCCATCAGCGCATCTTTTTCGCGCTCCGCAGTCACCTTGCACTCGGGCGCAAAAACAGGCTGGGCAACTGTCTTTGCAATTGCCATGGTGCTGGTGACTGTGCTGTGGCTCACCCCTGTGCTCTACCACGTACCACAGGCGGCATTGGCTGCAGTGGTAGTGTCTGCCGTGATCAACCTGATTCAGCCACGCAGCTTGCGCGCCCTGTTCCGCATCTCGCCCATTGAAGGCGGCATTGCACTGACAACATTTGTACTCACTCTGGCCACTGCTCCGCGCCTGTACTGGGGCGTTTTAACAGGTGTGCTGCTCAGTCTGTGCCATTTTCTCTACCAGCGGCTGCACCCTCGCATTCTCGAAATTGGGGAACACGCCGATGGCAGCTTGCGTTCGCGTGGCATTTGGGACCTGCCTGCCATTGCTCCGCACGTCTTGGCACTGCGCATGGATGCAGAGTGGGACTTCGCTTCATCAGCCGCTCTGGAGCGCTACGTCACCCAAGTACTCCAGCAGCAGCCACATATTCAAATCGTGTACCTGGATGCGCAACCCATTAACCGCATTGATGTGACTGGGGTAGAAAGTTTCATGCGACTGCGCCAAAGCTTGAGAAAGCAGGGTATTTGCCTGCATATTGGCGGTTTAAAGTTGCCAGTACAGGCCATACTGGACAAGGCTGGCGCTCTGGCGTCAGGGCCTGATTTGCAACTGTCACGCACCAACGCGCAAGCGTTGCTAACAATGCGTGTATCTTGCACAACCAAATAGGCTGAAAGCCCGCATCGTTACTGCACAGACTGCTACACTTGACCGCATTAATGGCGCTAAACCATCGTTTTGTGACTGGCACTAACTTCTTATCACTGACCGCTTTTCAGCAACTCCGCTTGGACGGAGCTTTGGCATTGCTTGGAGAAGAAGAAAGTGTCGCACTGCCCCACGCGCAAATCGATGCAGTCGCCCGGCTGCAAACCATCATTGACGGTTTGTGTGACTTGTCCTTGCGAGACCCCTTAACAGGCACCGCCAACCGACGCCATTTTGACTCAGTACTGGACCGGGAACTTGATCGCGTCGCGCGCTCTGGGGATGTGGCCTTGCTGCTCATGATTGACATCGATCACTTCAAGCAAGTGAACGATCAATATGGGCACAACGTGGGTGATGCTGTACTCCAGCAAGTTGCGCATGCGCTGACCGGATGTGTGCGGCCCATGGACACACTGGCCCGCTATGGCGGTGAAGAATTCGCCATTGTGCTGCCCGCCTGCCAGCCGGCTTACGGCCAAAACGTGGCAGATCGAGTGCGCCGTGCTGTAGAAGCATTGCACATTCGCATTGCCTCAGGCCACGAAATCAAGGTGACCGTCAGCATCGGCGGCGCTTATGCCCTGCAATGGATTCGCAGCACACGCAAACTTTGGGTAGAGCGTGCAGACCAGCAGCTCTACGTGGCCAAAGGCGCTGGCCGCAACCGCATTGAAATCGAACAACAACCTGACAGCACCGTGACTGCAGAGGAAAAAAACTTGCTCTTCATCCCTGAGTTAAGCGCCGACACGTCCACGTGGTCTGGTGATTGGATCGAAGTGTTGGCCGCGTCTACGGATTCGGCTGATGGCGTCAACTGAAGGCATGCATTGAAATGAGCGACGTGCTGTCCCCCCTCTCTCCGACCAAAGTGGCTACCACCTCCTACGGCCCGCGCCCGCGCAACGCATCCAGCGCCCACATCATTGCTGTCACCAGCGGTAAAGGCGGTGTGGGTAAAACCTTTGTTTCCGCCAACCTGGCTGCGGCTCTGACACGCCATGGCTTGCGCGTTCTGGTGCTGGACGCGGATTTGGGTCTGGCCAACTTGGACGTGGTACTCAACCTGTACCCCAAAGTCACACTGCATGACGTATTCACCGGCAAGGCCTCGCTGCAGGAAGCGGTTGTCACAGCCCCTGGCGGCTTTCATGTGCTGCTTGCCGGCTCAGGCATGGTGGAGTATTCACGCCTGACCCCTGAAGTGCGCAACCAGCTCATTCATGTCATTGACACCCTGGCTCCCAACTACGACATCATGCTGCTGGACACAGGCGCTGGCATCTCGGACGTAGTGCTGTTTTCAGTCTCTCTGGCCCACGAAGTTTTGATTGTGGCAACCCCGGAACCCACATCTCTGACCGACGCTTACGCCGCCATCAAAGTACTGACCACGCAACAAAAGCGCCACAACATGCGCTTGGTGATCAACCAAGCTGCGCGTCCAGGCGATGGCCGCGCCATCACCGGTCAATTGCAGCAGGTGCTCAATCGCTTTGTTCACTCTGAATCAGGCTTGCCTATGCGCCTGATTCATATGGGTGACATTCCTGCAGACAAAGCAGTTCGTGAGGCCGTCATGCGTCGCCAGCTACTGATTCAAGCCTCTCCAGGCTGCGCAGCCTCTTTGGCAATTGCCCAGTTGGCCAACCGCATCAAAACCATGGTGACCCCCACACAGGCCGTGTAAGCCACCAGCATAGAGAACACCCACTCAAAAGAGCTACCTACAGGTAGCTCTTTTTTCATTTAAAGCAGTGCAAATGCTTGTCTACACCGCAATCAACGCCACAGCAATGCGGCTTTGATTGGCATTACAGACGGTTGCGCTTGGCATCCACGCTGAAAGTGCCTGCACCAAAGGCGGCCAGCACGAGCAAACCACCCACGACCGCAATGTTCTTATTGAACATGAGTTGCTGCACCATGGCCTGATCTGCCGGCAGCGACCAGTAAGCATGAAAGAAGAAACTTGCAACCAGCGTAAAGAAAGCCAGCAGCAAAGCCGCAGGGCGCGTCATAAAACCAATCAAGATCATGATGCCGCACACCAGTTCAATCAGCAGGCCCACCGCAACGCCGACCTCTGGCATTGGCAGGCCCATGGCACTGGCATAACCGACCGCACCAGAAAAACCCATCAGCTTTCCAAATCCAGCGGGAATGAAAAGCCAGGCCATCAAGATGCGACCAACCAGTGCGAATGTGGCAGTCATTGAATGATTCATACGGTACTTTCCTTGGGCAATGCCCGTGTTGTGAATAAAAACTCTTCCCCCATGCCGAGCAGTTTTCATGCAGCCAAATCGAATACCAGTAATTCAGCGGTCTGATCACTTTCAAACTGCAACGCATGCTCATTTTCTGCAAGCAAGGCATCTCCGCTTGTCAGCTTTTTGCCCGCAACGACCACCTCACCGTCGATGACAAAAACATAGCATTTACGGCCAACAGCAATCTCATGGGTCAACTGCACGACCTGGCCTGCAGCGGGGCGCAGCAAGCTGGCATAGATACGCGCATCCGCATTCAAATGCACTGAACCTTGCAACCCCTGAGGATCGGCCACCAAACGCAGCACATTGGTTTTTTCTGCATCTGTAAAACGCTTTTGCTCATAACCAGGCTCCAGGCCCGTGCCACTAGGCTGCAGCCAAATTTGCAGGAAATGGGTGGCCTTGCCTTCGGCATGGTTGTGCTCACTGTGAACCACGCCAGTGCCCGCCGTCATGCGCTGCACTTCCCCGGGCTGAATGGTCTGCACATTGCCCATGCTGTCTTCGTGAGACAGCGCACCATCCATCACATAGCTGACAATTTCCATGTCTTTGTGGGGATGTGCGCCAAAGCCCGTACCTGCTGCAATACGGTCTTCGTTGATCACCCGCAAATTACCCCAGCCCATATGTTTGGGGTCGTAATAACCTGCGAATGAAAAACTGTGGAATGACTTGAGCCAGCCATGGTTGGCAAAACCACGGTCTTGAGATTTGCGAATATGAATCATGAGTGGCTCCTTAATATCGGCAGCGGTTTGCTGCAATACCTCGACTGTAAAAGTGAAAGCCTTGCTACAGATCAAGCCAGTTTGATGGCATCATTCAAACTCTTTGAATGAACGTATCGCAGCATGCCAAGCCCTCGTGACGTTTTAACCCCAGACAGCCTCGCCATGCTGCAAGTCATTGCCGACACTGGTAGTTTTGCGGCTGCAGCGCGGCAATTGCGGCTGGTGCCCAGCGCCTTGACCTACCGGGTTCGGCAAATGGAAGAAGCACTGGACGTGCTCTTGTTTGACCGCAGCGCACGCCAGGCCCAGCCCACGGAAGCAGGCCAGGCGCTGCTATCCGAAGGCATACGCCTGCTGCAAGACATTGATGCAGTCGCACACCGCGTTCGCCGTGTGGCAACAGGGTGGGAGCCAGAGCTGACCATCGTGGCAGATGGCGTAATCTCTCAGGCCACCTTGTTTGATCTGGTCGAGGCGTTTTATGCACTGGGCTCACCCACCAAGCTCAAGCTGGGCATGGGCACGCTCACCGGCCCCGTGGAATGCCTGACCACAGGGCGTGCCGATCTAGCCTTGGGCGTTGGCACCACCAACACCAGCGTGACGGGACTGCAACTGGACGATCTGGGCGATATCACCTTCGCCTTTGCCGTGGCACCTTTTCACCCCTTGGCACAAATACAAACGCCGATCACAGATGAAATGCTGCTCGAGCACCGTTTGGTCGTAGTGGCTGACTCGGCACAAAAAGAACGCGTCTCCATGGGACTGCTTAATGGGCAGGACATCTTCACGGTCGATACCGTGCAAGCCAAGATTGATGCCCAGGTGCGTGGCCTGGGCTGCGGGTTCCTGCCCGAGACGATGGTGCAGCCCTATGCGCAAGCAGGTTTGCTGGTCACCAAGGCTGTCACCCGCCCTACACGCCAGATCCGCATGCGCTATGCATGGAAAAAACCAGGCAATGGTGGATTGGGTAAAGCTTTGCACTGGTGGTTGACCCAGCTGCAAAGCCCCGTGACCCAGCAAGCCTTGCTTGAAAATCACCACCTGTCGCTGACCACATCAGCGCGCTAAAACTGCAGGCCATGCGTTCTAGCGCTTATCGCGGGCGGTTTGCCCCTTCTCCCACGGGCCCTTTGCATGCAGGCTCTTTGGTGGCTGCCCTGGCCAGCTGGCTGGACGCACGCGCCCACCACGGCAAATGGCTGGTGCGCATTGAAGACATCGATCCTCCGCGCTGTCCTGCAGGTGCCGACACGGTGATCTTGCAGCAGCTCACACAATGCGGGCTGATCCCGGACGAGCCACCCACCTGGCAGTCACAACGACACAGCCACTACGCAACAGCCTTGGCTCAGCTTCAAGACGCGCAACTGGCTTACCCCTGCGGCTGTACCCGCAAAGACATCGAAGCAGCCTGGACACACATGGGGCTGACGCATGCGCGCCACATCGAACGCCCTTACCCTGGAACCTGCCGGGACGGTTTGCATGGCAAAACCGCACGCAGCTGGCGTTTTGCTTTAGAAAAATATATATCCAGCTGGCCTCAGTCCGAAGATAGACAAATTCAAACTGCTCCTTTTTGCATAAAAGATGGCCTCCTGTGCTGGCAAGACCGCCGTCTGGGCACTGAGCAGCAAAGACCCGCAGATGTGGCAGGCGACTTTGTCCTGCAACGTGCTGATGGCTTGTACGCCTACCAACTGGCCGTCGTGGTGGACGATGCCTTGCAAGACATCACCCACGTGGTACGCGGCGAAGATTTGACCGACAACACCCCACGCCAGCTGCTGCTTCAGCATGCTCTGGGTCTGCCGCACCCTACCTATATGCACACCCCACTGGTACGCATGCCTGACGGCGAGAAACTTTCCAAGCAGCACGGCGCACCGCCCCTGGATGTCAGTTGCCCACTCCAAGCATTGAACGCTGCAGCAATCTGCCTGGAGCTACCTGCGGTATGCCCTGAAACTACGATGACTGATGCGCTAGCTCAATGGGTCAACATATGGCAAGGCATTTACAATGTGCCCCGTGACTGAGCACCAAATCAACCCCATGGCTGACACCAATGCAGCCTCTCCCTCCCAATCCGCTGAAGGCAAGCCTCCAGCGGACGTGGCATTTCCCAAAACTATCCGCAGCTATGTACGCCGAACTGGCCGTGTCACCACGGGCCAGGCCAAGGCATTCGAAGATATCGGCCCGCAATTTTTGCAGCCCTACACGAACGCCCCTCTGGATGCGCTGGCTGCATTTGGTCGTGAAGGAAAACTGATTCTAGAAATCGGTTTTGGCATGGGCGAGGCCACTGCGCACATTGCACGCGTGCGACCAGAAGACAATTTTCTGTGCTGCGAAGTGCACGAGCCCGGCGTAGGTGCGCTGCTCAAGCGCATTGGCGAACAAGACATTCACAATATCCGCATCCTGCAACACGATGCAGTGGAAGTGATCGACAACATGCTGCCTGAAGGCAGTATTGATGGCGTGCACATTTTCTTCCCAGACCCCTGGCACAAGAAAAAGCACAATAAGCGCCGCTTGATTCAAAGCCCGTTGGTTGCCAAACTGGCCTCGCGCTTGAAAACGGGTGGATATTTCCATTGCGCGACAGACTGGGAGCCTTACGCTGTCCAGATGCTGGAAGTGCTGAGCGCTGACAGCCAGTTGGTCAACACTGCACAGGGCTATGCCGCCAAGCCAGACTACCGGCCACTGACCAAATTTGAAAACCGTGGTTTGCGGCTCGGTCATGGGGTTTGGGACTTGGTATTTACCAAGCGCTAGCACCCGTCACTGCCATCGCCCCAACAGACCCGAACTTCATGCATATCCTGCAAAACTTGGTTCAGATGACCGGCCAGCGCGATCACTTGCGCTTGGAACTCTCCGTTTTATCGACTTTTTTGCAGTTACCTCGCATTACGAATGTTCGGGCGCTGGAACTACTCAAACTGGACGATGAATACTGGGTTCGCCCACGCACCTGGCAGCAAGCCGGGCAACTGGTCTCGGCGCCCCAAGACTTTGCCAACGACCCGCAGCGCTTTGCGCTACACGAATTACCGTACCTGCACGCCTGCATTGCAAACAAGCAGCAGCAAGCGCAGCATTCACCCGGCATTGGCCAGCACATTATCTGGCTGCCCGTATGGATGCACGATCAAGTGCGCGCCTGCGTGGAGATTACGCAGTCAGAGCCAATTTCTGCGCACAGCCTGGACGTCATTACGGGTGTTTTCAATGTCTACCAGAACTACCAAAGCTTGCTCGATTACAGCGAGCGTGATGCCTTAACGGGATTGCTTAACCGCAAGACCTTCGATGAGCATCTGCTGCGATTTGCTGCTGCAGCGCAGACCACGGCATCGGAAGAGTTTTCTTGGCTGGCAGTCATTGACATTGACCACTTCAAACAGGTGAACGACCGCTTTGGCCATCTGTTTGGCGACGAAGTGCTAATTTTGGTCGCCAATTTACTGCGCACAGCCTTTGGCTCACAGCACCGCATCTTCCGTTTTGGTGGTGAAGAGTTTGTCGTCCTCATGCCCCCTTCACTCAAAGAGGCAGCGAGGGCCGCCCTGGAAGCATTCAGAAACCTGCTGGCAGCACATGAATTTCCGCAAGTGGGCCGTGTCACTGTCAGCGTCGGCTTTGCGGGCGCCAAGCTGTCCTCGCCTGTCGAAATCTTGGGCCAAGCAGACCAAGCGCTGTATTACGCCAAAGAAAATGGGCGCAACCGTGTATGCCACTACGAATGTCTGCAAGACCAGGGCTTGCTGCAAAACTCTCAGGTTTCTCACGACGACGTTGAACTTTTCTAAGTTCTGGCTCAAGCGCAGTGTGGGCAGAGCTGCTTCAATCAATCTGCAAGCAGCACCACTCTCTTTGTGACAAGACCTTGTACTGCTGATTGAGCGACTCGGCTTCCGGCCAACGCCTCCCACCCCATTGCCAACCACCACCTGCCGATAAAAAAAGCCAGAGCACATTCATGCACTCTGGCTTTTTGCATACAGTGATTGCGGTTTAGATACGCTCAGTCACCCAGGCTTGCACCGATGCCAGCGCCGCAGGCACGGCCGCAGCATCTGTGCCACCAGCCATGGCCATATCGGGCTTGCCACCGCCCTTGCCCCCCACTTGCTGGGCCACAAAGTTCACCAGTTCACCTGCCTTGACCTTGGCAGTCTCGGCCTTGGTCACGCCTGCAGCCAGCTGCACCTTGTCGCCATCCACAGCCGCCAGCACGATCACAGCAGCGCCCAGCTTGTCTTTGAGCTTATCCATGGTGTCGCGCAGCGTCTTGGCATCAGCGCCTTCCAGCTTGGCGGCCAGCACCTTGATGCCGTTGATTTCTACCGCTTGGCTCAGCATTTCATCGCCTTGGCTGGAAGCCAGCTTACCCTTGAGCGCCGCGACTTCTTTCTCCAATGCCTTGATCTGCTCCAGCGTGCCACCGATGCGGGTGGTCAGCTCGGCCACAGGGGCTTTGAGCACGGCGGCAGCTTGGTCTACGGTGGACTCCAAAGACTGCAGGTACGCCAATGCGTTCTCTCCTGTCACGGCCTCAATACGACGCACGCCAGCGGCTACACCGCTTTCGCCCACAATCTTGAACATACCAATGTCACCCGTGCGATGCACGTGCGTGCCACCGCACAGCTCACGACTGGTGCCGATGTCCAGCACGCGCACAGTTTCACCGTACTTTTCACCGAACAGCATCATGGCGCCGGTGGCCTTGGCCGCTTCGATGTCCATCACTCGGGCATCGGTTGCCGTATTGGCCAAAATTTCGGCATTCACGCGGCGTTCAATTTCGCGGATTTCAGCGGCGGTGACTGGGGCGTTGTGGGTAAAGTCAAAACGGGTACGGTCTGCATTGACCAGCGATCCTTTTTGCTGCACATGGCTGCCCAGCACTTCGTGCAAGGCCTTGTGCATGATGTGCGTGACAGAGTGGTTGCGCATGGTAGCCGCACGCAACTGTGTATCCACTTGGGCCTGCACCGCATCGCCCACCTTCAGGCTACCCGACTCCAGTACACCATGGTGACCAAACACATCTGCTCGTATCTTTTGCGTGTCTTCCACCACAAAGCGCCCTGCGGGTGCAAAGATCACGCCCTGATCACCCACTTGTCCACCGGATTCAGCATAAAAAGGAGTGCTATCGGTAACAACGACGCCGTTTTGACCAGCATTCAATACGGAAACTGGCGTACCTTCAGCGTATAGCGCTACGATATTTACAGATTCAGCCAGTTTGTCGTAGCCAGTGAAAGTGTTGGCTGCACCGGTGTACTCCAGCGCACGGTCCATCTTGAACTTGCCGGCCGCGCGGGCCTTGTTCTTTTGCTCTTCCATGGCGATCTTGAAGCCGGCCTCATCCACGCTCAAGCCACGCTCACGGGCCACGTCGTTGGAAAGATCCAGCGGAAAACCATAGGTATCGTGCAGCTTGAAGGCTACGTCGCCAGGCAGCACCTTGACATCGCCTGCCAGTGCGCTGTCCAAAATTTCCATGCCGTGAGCCAGCGTTTCAAAGAAGCGCTCCTCTTCCACGCGCAGCACTTCAGTAATGCGAGCCTCCTGCTCGCGCAGCTTGGGGTAAGCATCGCCCATCACTTGCACCAGGTCTTTGACCAGCTTGTGGAAAAACGGTGTCTTCTGTCCCAGCTTGTAGCCATGGCGAATGGCACGGCGCACGATGCGACGCTGCACATAGCCACGACCTTCGTTGGAAGGAATCACGCCATCGCTGACCAAAAACGCTGTGGCGCGGATGTGGTCGGCAATGACCTTCAGCGACGGTGTTTCCAGATCCGTAATGTGCGTTTCGCGGGCAGCAGCAGCGATCAATTTCTGAAACAGATCGATCTCGTAGTTGCTGTGTACATGCTGCAAGATGGCAGCCAGGCGTTCCAGCCCCATGCCGGTATCCACGCACGGCGCTGGCAGTGGCGTGACCTTGCCGTTTTCGTCCATGTCGAACTGCATGAACACGTTGTTCCAGATTTCGATGAAACGGTCACCGTCTTCATCGGGGCTGCCTGGCGGGCCACCGGCAATGTGATCCCCGTGGTCATAGAAGATTTCCGAGCAGGGGCCACAGGGGCCAGTGTCAGCCATCATCCAGAAGTTGTCGGACTTGTAACGGCCACCTTTGTTGTCACCAATGCGAATCACGCGCTCTGGGGGCAGGCCAATCTCCTTGGTCCAGATGTCATACGCTTCATCATCTTCTGCGTACACAGTGGCCAGCAGGCGCTCTTTGGGCAGCTTGTACACCTCGGTCAGCAGCTCCCAGGCCCACTTGAGCGACTCGCGCTTGAAGTAATCGCCAAAAGACCAGTTGCCCAGCATTTCAAAGAAAGTGTGGTGGCGCGCGGTGTAACCCACGTTTTCCAGATCGTTGTGCTTGCCGCCGGCACGCAGGCAAGCCTGCACCGAGGTTGCGCGGGTGTAGGGGCGTTTGTCCGTACCCAAAAACACGTCCTTGAACTGGACCATGCCGGAGTTGGTAAACATCAAAGTCGGGTCATTGCCGGGCACCAGAGGGCTTGATTCCACAATGGTGTGGCCCTTGGATGCAAAGAAGTCCAGAAACGACTTACGAATGTCAGCTACGGAAAAAGTGGGAGTGCTCATGGATATGTGTTTTCGTTGTGCGCAAACCTGCGGCACGGGACAACCTGCGATTATAGGTTTCATGCCCTGCTTCGTACGAGAGAGTCTTCATCGTACCGACAACCCAGCAGGCTTATGAAGCCAAGCACCAGAAATACATGCTGTTTGACGTGCAAAGGATTGAGAAATCCTGCCATTTCGGTATGCGACTTACCGCCCACCAATACAGCACATGCGCACTAGCCACTGGCGCTGGCTGCTACACGTCAATCGCGGGGCAATGCACCCAAGCTTTGCTGCGTTGAAAACTTGTGTTGCTGCCCGGTCATGGGGTCTTGAAACTCTAGTGTTTTTGCCAGCAACATCAAAGGCCGAGAAAAATCACCCTCTGCAGCATCATCTACAACCGGGTACAGGCCATCACCTTTGAGACCCAAGCCCAGCGATGCCATATGCACGCGCAACTGATGCCGCTTGCCACTGACAGGACTGAGCGCGTAGCGCCCCCATCGCTCGTTGTGCTCCAGCAACTCCATGTGCGTGAAGCTATTGGGAACACCGTCGACCTCCTGCATGCGAATGAAATTTTCACTCTCTTGCATGCGGCTGGCATGTTCGCGCGGAAAAGCAACAGCCGGGTTCCAGGGCGCAATCGCCTCATAGGCTTTATGCACAGTGCGCTGCCTGAACAAGGCTTGATATGCGCCGCGGTCCTGCCGCCTGATGGCAAACAGCACCAAGCCTGCAGTATCGCGATCGATCCGATGCACAGGCGATAAATCTGGCAGCCCCAGCTGATTTTTCAAGCGAATCAGCAAGGTGTTTTGCAAATAACTGCCGCCGGGCGTGACCGGTAAAAAATGGGGCTTGTCCGCCACCAGGATGTGTGCATCTTGAAACAGCACCCTAGCCTCAAAAGGCACTTCTGGCTCAGTCACCACCTCACGGTAGTAATACACGCGCAGACCGTGCAGCAAAGGCGTGGCCACTTCAATGCAGCGCCCCAGCTCATCCACAACCTCCCCCCGCTCGATACGGTCCAGCCAGCCTTGGCGCGATACACCGGATAACCGCTGCGCCAAAAAATCAAGGCAACTGCCAGCTCCCGTACCCGGCAAGACGATGCAACTGGGCTTGACGCCCTCGCGCAAAGGCAGAACTCGGGGATCGTGGGTGTTGTGCATGAACAATTAAAAGCAAGTGTGCGCTTTAAGCCAAATCGGCCGAAAACATATATACAGCAATCGCTAGCTGCTCACATTATTTATGGAGTGCGAGCAGGCTTCAAACACACGATGGCGGCAATGGCCTGTGCCGTTGCCTTGGCAGCGCCTCGATGTGATTGTGCGAACTCCAAGGCTGCATGCCGGGCACGATCCAGTCCTTGCGCATCGCGTGCCAGCGCAGCGGCCAGTTGTACGCCCTGCTCCATGTCCAGCACACGAAACGCCGCCCCCGCTTCACAGGCATTTTGAGAAGCCTGCGCAAAATTAAACGTATGGGGTCCCAGTACCATGGGGCAAGCACAGGCTGCAGCCTCGATCAGGTTTTGCCCGCCCAGTGGCTCAAAACTTCCACCCAGCAAACCCACATGCGAGGCGGCGTAGTACAGCGGCATTTCACCCAGGCTGTCGCCCAGCCACACGTCGACATCCATGGGAGGCAGGCTACTGCCCCACTGGCTGCGCCGCGCCACACTCAAGCCTGCGCTCTCCAGCAGCGCATGCACCTCCTCAAAGCGCTGAGGGTGGCGTGGCACGATCAGCCATTGGCATTGACCGGCAACACCATGAAATTTTCGCCCGACCCACTGGGCAATCCACTGCTCTTCTTCCCCCTCTCGCGAGCTGGCCATGATCACAACCGGCCTGGGGCTTGCAGCACGCCATGCAGTGCCTTGCGCCAGCAAACCCGCATCAGGTTGGACATCAAACTTGAGATTGCCCAGTACCGCGCGCACAGGCGCCCCTAAACTGCGCAAGCGCTGTGCATCTTGCTCAGACTGCGCCCACACCGCTTTCAACGCCGCATAGCAAGGCAAGAACAAGGACGGCCAGCGCTGAGCACCCGCCTGCGACTTGGCATTGAGACGTGCATTGGCCAGCACCAAGGGCACTCCAGCTTGGTGGCAGCCAGCCACCAAATTGGGCCATACCTCGGTTTCCATCAGCACACCAATAGCGGGCTGAAATTGTTTCAAAAACCGGCGCACGGCCTTGCGACTGTCCCAGGGTTGCCAAACTTGAACATCGCCTGGTTGCAGCAGTTTGCGCCCTTGAGCACGACCTGTGGCCGTGCCATTCGTCAGCAACAAACGCATGCCAGGCAGTGCTGCACGCAGTTCTGTGATCAAGAGTGCCGCAGCACGCGTCTCGCCCAGCGAGACGGCATGAACCCACACCCATTGCCCCTTGCCATCCGCGCCAAAATGAGGCGGGGTGTAATGACCAAATCGCTCAGGCACAGCCTCAGCATAGCCAGGCTCGGCCTGTGCACGTTTGCGCAGCTTGCGCTTAAGCAACGGCTGCGCCGCCCAAGCCAAAACCGAGTAAGCGGCCAAACTCCAGTTCATACGTATTGCGCCATTGCTGCTAGCCCACCATCAGTCAATGCGCGGCACTGCCGACTTGTGCACCAGGCTTCACCCGTTCAAGCAGTGCCAGCATTTGCGCCTGAATACGCGCCAACGCTTCTTCGGTGTGACCTTCAAAGCGCAGCACCAGCACAGGCGTCGTGTTGCTGGCGCGAATCAAACCAAATCCGTCGGGCCAATCCACACGCAAACCATCAATTGTGCTGATGTGTGCTGGCGTGGCGAATACATCTGGTGCCAGCGCCTGCAACTGCGCAGTCAGGACATGCGGCTCGCCTTCGGCACACGCAACGTTCAGCTCTGGTGTTGAAAAACTGGTAGGCAATGCATTAAGAACTGCGCTGGGGTTGGATTCACGACTCAAAATCTCCAGCAAGCGGCTGCCAGCATAAGTTCCATCGTCAAATCCATACCAGCGTTCTTTGAAGAAAATGTGGCCACTCATTTCGCCACCGAGAGGAGAGTTCAACTCTTTCATCCGCGCTTTGACCAAGGAGTGCCCAGTTTTATACATCTCAGCGACACCCCCTGCTTGGCGAATGACTGGCGCCAGACGCTGGGTGCACTTCACATCAAACAAGATCGTGCCGCCAGGAACGCGTGACAGGACATCCTTGGCAAACAGCATCATCTGGCGATCGGGATAAATGGTTTGCCCATCTTTGGTCACAATACCCAGCCGGTCGCCGTCTCCATCAAATGCCAAGCCTAATTCAGCATCAGTCTCTTGCAGGGCCTTGACCACATCGAGCAAGTTTTCTGGTTTGCTGGGGTCCGGATGGTGATTGGGAAAATTACCATCAACATCAGAAAAGAGCTCCAGCACCTCACAGCCCAGTGCGCGAAAAATACCAGGTGCGGTTGCCCCTGCCACGCCATTGCCGCAATCAATCACCACTTTGACAGGGCGCGAAAGCTTCACATCACCCACAATGCGTGCGGTGTAGTCACCCAGCACATCCGCACTACGGCTGCTGCCACCCTCTTGCAACGCCCAGCTCTCGGCTTCGATGGTCTGTCTCAGTGCTTGAATTTCTGCGCCATAAATGGCGCGGCCAGCGAGCACCATCTTGAAGCCGTTGTAATCTTTGGGATTGTGACTACCCGTCACCATGATGCCGCTGGTACACAGCGTACTGGCTGCAAAATACAGCATGGGTGTTGTACACATGCCGATGTCAATCACCTCAACACCCACATCCAACAGCCCCGCCATCAAGGCTTGGCTCAGCGCGGGTCCGGAGATACGGCCATCACGACCAACCGCCACGGTTCGCTCGCCCTCCGACAGCACTGCAACTCCAAAAGCACGGCCAATACTGCGCGCCACCTCATCCGTCAAAGTGGAAGGGACCACGCCACGAATGTCATAAGCCTTGAAAATAGAAGCCGCAACCTGCACAACAAATCCTTAACGGTTATTCCGCAAAAAAGAGGCATAGAACTCATGCCAGCGCCCCATTTTAATGGTTCACCTACTGGGCAAGTACCTGCATGCTCAGTTGAGGCATGAAACTTGCCCCGCTCTCACCCCCGTTCTAGCGGGAAGTGGCACCATTGGTGCGACTTTGAACGACGCACTGACAAACGCAAGCTATTCATCCCTAATAGCTGGGCAGCATTGACCGCCACATATAAATTGTTCTGCTGCAAAAATGCCGCTTTGTCAGATTTTTGTTCCAAAAACAAAAAAGGGCTTAGCAATTTGCTAAGCCCTTTTTTATTTCAAAGAGATGGTGCGTGATACATGGATCGAACATGTGACCCCTGCCGTGTGAAGGCAGTGCTCTACCGCTGAGCTAATCACGCAAATCAGCATTGCTGCAGACTTAAAAATGGTGGGTGATACATGGATCGAACATGTGACCCCTGCCGTGTGAAGGCAGTGCTCTACCTCTGAGCTAATCACCCTGATCAGTATCGCTACTGGCAAAAATGGTGCGTGATACATGGATCGAACATGTGACCCCTGCCGTGTGAAGGCAGTGCTCTACCGCTGAGCTAATCACGCA
>NZ_JACSQK010000001.1:208333-368619 GCF_014836675.1 Comamonas avium | reverse complement strand
TTGCTGCAGACTTAAAAATGGTGGGTGATACATGGATCGAACATGTGACCCCTGCCGTGTGAAGGCAGTGCTCTACCGCTGAGCTAATCACCCTTGCCTGTATTTCGACAAGACTTAGATTATTGCACAGCTTGACTTATGCTTTTTTCAAATACGCCAAATTGTTTTGCCGCCAGAAGCCTTGTCAAGCTCGCTGAGCGCCGCTTCGTGAGCAACAAGCTCCTGCTCATTCGCCTGCAAAACAGGCAAGCGAATGGAACGCAAATCAATGCCCTGCGGGACATCTGCACCCGATTGCTGCTCACTGACATCATCGTCATCAGGCATGACTAGAGCGTTTTGCCCGCGCGTCATATTGATGTAGACATCCGCAAGCAGCTCCGCATCCAGCAAAGCCCCGTGCAACGTTCGCCCGCTGTTATCCACCTCAAGGCGCGAGCAAAGCGCATCGAGAGAATTTCGCTTGCCTGGGAACAGATCCTTGGCCATGGCCAGCGTGTCGGTCACACCATCCACGTAATGGCTCAAAGGCTTTAGCCCCAGAAGCGAAAACTCCTTATTCAGAAAGCCCACGTCAAATGGTGCGTTGTGAATAATGAGTTCTGCACCCTGCAGATAAGCCAAAATTTCTTGCGCTTTTTCAGCAAACTTGGCTTTGTCACTCAAAAAAGCAGTGGTCAAGCCGTGCACACGCAGCGCATCAGGGTGGCTGTCACGCCCTGGATTGAAATACAGGTGCAAATTATTGCCAGTGAGCTTGCGATTTACCAGCTCTACACAGCCCAGCTCGATGATGCGATCACCACCCTCAGCAGACAAGCCTGTTGTTTCCGTATCCAGAACGATGAGACGCGACATAGATCAGTGATTTTCTTTAGCGTGATTGATCGAGTACTTTGGAATTTCGACCACCAGATCTTTTTGAGCAACGATGGCTTGGCAGCTCAAACGCGATTGCGGCTCCAGGCCCCATGCACGATCGAGCAAGTCTTCTTCCTCTTCTTCTGCTGCATTGAGCGAGTTAAAACCTTCACGCACGATCACATGACAGGTCGTGCATGCACAGCTCATGTCACATGCATGTTCAATTTTGATATTGTTGTCCAGCAGTGCCTCACAAATTGAAGTGCCGGCAGGCACTTCCAGTTGCTTGCCTTCAGGGCAGTATTCTGGGTGGGGAAGAATTTTAATAACAGCCATGTTTTATATCGCTCACGAAATAGATTGAATACTCTTGCCCGCCAAGGCTTCACGAATGCCGCGGTTCATACGCTCTGCAGCAAATGCCTCAGTACCCTTAGCCAGCGCCTGCGTCGAAGCTTCAATGTGCGCAGCGTCCTCAGAAGTTACAGCTTGGCGCAAGGCTTGCATCAGCGCAAAAATGTCGTCACGCTGCTGCGCTGTCAGGACATCTCCATCCGCATCCAGCGCACTTTGCGTTGCCATTAACATGCGATCCGCATCCACACGGGCTTCAACCAGTGCACGCGCTTTCATATCTTCTTGCGCTGTACTAAATCCGTCCTGCAGCATCTGGGCAACTTGCTCATCCGACAAGCCATAAGATGGTTTGACATCCACCTGCGCCTCAACGCCACTGATTTCTTCTTTGGCATGCACAGCAAGCAAGCCATCTGCATCCACCGTAAAGCTCACGCGAATACGGGCTGCACCAGCCGCCATCGGAGGAATACCGCGCAGCTCAAAGCGTGCCAAGCTGCGGCAGTCTTGCACCAGGTCACGCTCACCTTGCACGACATGGATTGCCATTGCGGTTTGACCATCTTTGTAG
Organism: Comamonas avium; assembly: GCF_014836675.1. Taxonomy (GTDB): domain Bacteria; phylum Pseudomonadota; class Gammaproteobacteria; order Burkholderiales; family Burkholderiaceae_C; genus Comamonas; species Comamonas avium. Next base: position 366,827 of record NZ_JACSQK010000001.1, on the reverse strand, counting down.
GTGGTGAAGTTTTGTGCACGTGCCGTGGGAATGGTTTCGTTGCGCGAAATAATGCGCTCCACCAAACCGCCCATGGTTTCAACACCCAATGACAGCGGAATCACGTCCAGCAACAGCAGCTCACCGGCTGAATTATTGCCTGCCAGCTGGTTGGCTTGAATCGATGCACCCAGCGCCACCACTTCATCTGGATTCAAGTTCGTCAAGGGAGGCTGCCCAAACAACTGCGCCACTGCATCCTGCACCTGAGGCATGCGAGTAGCTCCCCCCACCATGACGACACCCTTGACGTCTTTCACCGCCAAATCTGCATCGCGCAATGCACGTCGCACGGCCTGCAGTGATCGTTTTGTCAAGGCAGCGGTAGATTGCACAAAGTCTTCACGCGACACCATCTGATCGATAGTGGGGCCACTTGGCAAAGTCACAACAAACCGCGTACTCGCAGCCTGCGTCAGGCGCTCTTTGCAGGCTTTTGAAGCCACCCGCAACGCCGCTCGATCTTCTGCCGCCACCAAAGCAACGCCAGCCTGCTCCTGCAACCATTGACCCAAAGCTGCGTCATAGTCATCCCCGCCCAGGGCGGAATCACCACCGGTTGCAATCACCTCAAAGACGCCCTTTGTCAGCCGCAATATTGAAATATCAAACGTACCTCCGCCCAGGTCATAGACAGCATAAATACCTTCACTGCCATTATCCAGACCATAGGCGATAGCTGCTGCGGTTGGTTCATTGATCAATCGCAGCAAATTCAGTCCAGCCAATTGCGCTGCATCTTTGGTAGCTTGGCGCTGTGCATCATCAAAATATGCAGGCACCGTAATGACAACGCCGTGAATATCGTCGTCAAACGTATCTTCTGCACGGTAGCGCAAAGTGGCCAAAATTTCCGCACTGATCTCTACCGGACTTTTAAGACCTGCGCGGGTTTGCACCGCAACCATTGCGTTTTCGGCCACCTGCGCCAATGCGTACGGCAAATGCTGCACCTGATCACCCAGGTCAGAGAGACTGCGCCCCATGAAGCGCTTGACGGACACGATGGTGTTGGCAGCGTCATCCACTTCATGCACGCGCGCGTCATATCCAATCTGGCGTTTGCCTTCAGGCGCATAGCGCACTACCGAAGGCAGCAAGATACGACCCTGATCATCCGGCAGACACTCTGCAACACCATTGCGTACAGCAGCTACCAGGGAGTGCGTTGTTCCCAAATCAATACCCAGCGCGATGCGACGCTGGTGCGGATTGGGCGATTGACCGGGTTCGGAAATTTGCAATAAAGCCATGGTAAATCTGTCTCTGAATGAACGGCACTCCGTCCCAATACCCTGAGCACAAGCTGCAGGTCGATGTAGCCAACTATTGTTCCAGTTGCTCGCGACGACGTTCGATGTCTTGCGCAAAGCGCTCAACAAACATGAGGGATCTCACCGTTTGAACCGCCGCCTTAGCGCCCTCTGAAGATGTCAACAATTGCTCGCATTCTTCAAGCATCTCACGCTTGGCTGATGCCACCTCCAGCGCTAAAGAATTGATGCCCTCTTCGCTGACCGCATCGTCCAGCGCTTCGCGCCACTCCATTTGCTGCATCAAAAATGCAGCAGGCATGGCCGTGTTGTCCTCCGCACGCACCGGCACGCCATACAGCTCGCACAGGTAGGCTGCACGCTTGAGGGGGTGCTTAAGGCGCTGGTATGCCTCATTGATACGCACTGACCATTGCATGGCCACACGCTGAGCCACCCCACCCTCACCTGCAAAGCGATCGGGGTGAGCCTGTTTTTGCAGCGCTTTCCAGCGCTCATCCAGCAGCACACGATCCAGCGCAAACTGCCTGGGCAAACCCATCAACTCAAAATCATCAGACTGCAGATTCATGTCAATAAAAAACCGCCAGCACGGGAGCATTGGCGGTTCTGTTTTAAAGGCTCTAGCCCGTTAGCAATTAAATGCGGAAGCTTTCACCGCAACCGCAACGGTCACGTTCATTCGGGTTGTGAAATTTAAAACCCTCGTTCAGACCTTCGCGCACAAAATCCAGTTCTGTGCCGTCGATGTACGCCAGACTTTTTGGATCAATCATCACCCTTACGCCATTGCTTTCAAAGACAACGTCATCCGGATCTTGTTCATCCACGTATTCCAGCTTATAGGCAAGGCCTGAGCAGCCCGTGGTCTTTACCCCCAAGCGAACCCCAACCCCCTTGCCACGCTTCGTCAAATAGCGATTCACGTGGCGCGCTGCTGCGTCAGAGAGCGTAATTGCCATTTTTATTCAGCAACAACCGCTTCACCGCGCTTGGCTCGGTAGTCATTCACTGCCGCCTTGATTGCGTCTTCAGCCAAGATGGAGCAATGCACCTTCACTGGAGGCAAAGCCAGCTCTTCAGCAATCACACTGTTTTTCAACGCAGCTGCTTCATCCAGCGTCTTGCCCTTGACCCATTCAGTCACCAGAGACGAAGAGGCGATCGCAGAGCCACAGCCGTAAGTCTTAAAGCGTGCATCTTCGATCACACCAGTCTCAGGATTGACCTTGATTTGCAGCTTCATTACGTCACCGCAAGCAGGAGCGCCAACCATACCGGTACCAACCGTGTCGTCACCCTTTTCGAAGGAGCCAACGTTGCGGGGGTTTTCGTAGTGGTCAATAACCTTGTCGGAGTAAGCCATGGTGTTTACCTCTTCAAATTCAAAAAATCTGTTCGTCAGTGTGCTTAGTGCTCAGCCCACTGGATGGTGCTCAGATCAATACCATCTTTGTACATTTCCCACAGAGGACTCAACTCACGCAGCTTGGCCACATTTTGTCGAATCGTCGAGATGGCGTAATCGATCTCTTCTTCCGTGGTGAATCGGCCAATCGTCATGCGCAGCGAACTGTGTGCCAATTCATCGCTGCGGCCCAAGGCGCGCAATACGTAGCTAGGTTCCAAGCTAGCCGATGTACAGGCAGACCCCGAAGAAACCGCCAAGCCTTTGATACCCATGATGAGCGACTCACCTTCAACATAGTTGAAGCTGATATTCAGGTTGTGCGGCACACGGTGCTCAAGATCACCATTCACAAACACTTGCTCGATGTCTTTGAGACCATCTAACAAGCGTTGCTGCAAGCGTTGTGCATGCGCGTAGTCCTGCTGCATCTCGTCTTTGGCAATGCGGAAGGCCTCACCCATACCCACAATTTGATGGGTGGGCAACGTACCAGAGCGCATACCACGCTCGTGACCACCGCCATGCATCTGCGCTTCCAAACGCACACGAGGTTTACGACGCACGTACAGCGCACCAATCCCCTTGGGGCCGTATGACTTGTGCGAGGCCAGGCTCATCAAGTCAATCGGCATGCTGGACATGTCCAAAGGCATCTTGCCCGTTGCCTGCGCAGCATCCACGTGGAAAATAACGCCTTTTTCACGGCAGAAGGCACCAATGGCATTCAGATCCTGAATCACACCAGTTTCGTTATTAACGGCCATCACGCTGGCCAAGATAGTGTCAGGACGAACAGCCGCCTTGAATACTTCCAGATCGAGCAAGCCATTTTCTTGCACATCCAGATAGGTCACCTCAAAACCCTGACGCTCCAGCTCGCGCATGGTGTCCAGCACTGCCTTATGCTCGGTCTTGACAGTAATCAGGTGCTTACCTTTACCTTGGTAAAAGTGTGCAGCGCCCTTGATGGCCAAATTATCAGATTCTGTGGCACCACTGGTCCACACGATCTCGCGGGGATCAGCGCCGATCAGGTCTGCAACTTGTGTGCGCGCCTTCTCAATAGCCTCTTCCGCCTCCCAGCCCCAAGCATGGCTGCGGGAAGCCGCATTACCAAAGTGCTCGCGCAACCACGGAATCATGGCATCCACCACGCGAGGATCGCAAGGCGTTGTTGCACCGTAGTCAAGATAGATGGGGAAATGTGGGGTCATGTCCATGGCTGGCTCTACTGATATCTGTCTGGCAAGCACCAAGCTGCCTATTGAAAACTCATAACACCTGCCGAATACGTTCGGCGGGTCTACTCATGCGCTCAAGACTTGGCGAATACGTTGCCCAGTGCAAAGACTGAGTTGGGCGCATTCACACGAATCGGCTTGACCACAGGAGCTGTGGAGATGGCGCGACGCACAACAGGCTTATCCTCGATCTGGATACCCTTTGCCAGTTGCTCATCCACCAGCTTTTGCAGGGTGACAGAGTCCAAGAACTCCACCATGCGCTGATTCAGTGCAGACCACAGTTCGTGGGTCATGCAACGACCTGCTTCACCCATGCAGTTTTCCTTGCCGCCACACTGGGTAGCGTCGATTGGCTCGTCAACCGAGACAATGATGTCTGCGACAGTGATTTCAGAAGCCTTGCGTGCCAAGGTATAACCACCTCCAGGACCACGTGTGGATTCAACCAACTCGTGGCGGCGCAGCTTACCGAACAGCTGCTCAAGGTAAGACAGGGAAATTTGCTGACGCTGACTGATAGCAGCCAACGTGACAGGACCGTTGTTCTGGCGCAGTGCCAAATCGATCATGGCTGTGACCGCAAAGCGGCCTTTGGTAGTAAGACGCATCGTGAGCTCCTTCAGTCAGGCTGTTAGTTACAGAAACATCAATCGCGGCAACCGGATTGACTACCGTCTCCGCCCTTACTCTGCCACCTCGTCAAGGCACAGAGCCCTTCTTCTAAGAAGTCTTTTGTTGTTGTTGAATGTTGAAACGAAGTATATCAGAAACCCCATCAATTTTGTCGGATACACGCAATCAACGCCATTAACTCAGACTATTGCCGCAGAAAAAAAGCTTTGAAATCAAGCCCCAAACAGTTTTTGTTTAAGAACTGCCAACTGATCTCGCAAGCGCGCTGCGGCTTCGAACTCCAGATTCTTGGCTCGCTCCAGCATCTCTTTTTCCATTCTCTTGATTTCTTTGGCCAGCTCGGCGTCGGACATGTGCTCAAAAGCGCCATGGCGAACCATTGCCCGACTTTGCTCATCGGATGCCCGCACACTTTTCTCGCTATACACGCCATCAATTAGGTCTTTCACTCTCTTGACAATGGCCTGCGGCTGGATGCCATTGGCTTCGTTGTGCGCAATTTGCTTGGCACGACGGCGCTCGGTCTCATCCATGGCTTTGCGCATGGAGTCGGTGATACGGTCTGCATACAAAATGGCTTTGCCGTTCAAATTGCGCGCCGCACGGCCAATGGTCTGAATCAAGCTGCGCTCAGCACGCAGGAAACCTTCTTTATCCGCATCCAAGATGGCCACCAAAGCCACCTCGGGAATGTCCAGACCTTCGCGCAGCAGGTTAATGCCGACCAAGACATCAAACACACCCAGACGCAAATCACGAATGATCTCGACACGCTCTACCGTATCGATATCCGAGTGCAGGTAGCGCACTTTCACGCCGTTTTCAGTCAGATAGTCTGTCAATTGCTCGGCCATGCGCTTGGTCAAAGTGGTGATCAGCACCCGCTCTTCACGCTCCGTACGAAGACGGATTTCCTGCAGCACATCGTCCACCTGGTGCGTAGCTGGGCGAACTTCAATTTCGGGGTCTACCAAGCCTGTGGGTCGCACGACCTGATCGACCACCTGCCCGGAATGGGTCTTTTCGTAATCGGCCGGCGTGGCCGAAACAAAAATCACCTGCCGCATGCGCTGCTCAAATTCTTCAAACTTGAGTGGCCGGTTATCCATGGCAGAGGGCAAACGAAAGCCGTACTCCACCAAGGTGGTCTTGCGAGAGCGGTCACCGCTGTACATCGCGTTGAGCTGACCAATCATCTGGTGGCTCTCGTCCAAAAACATGATGGAGTCTTTGGGCATGTAATCGGTCAACGTGCTGGGTGGCTCACCTGGCACAGCACCCGACAGGTGGCGCGTGTAGTTCTCAATCCCTTTGCAGTGGCCCACTTCGCTGAGCATTTCCAGATCAAAGCGCGTGCGCTGCTCCAAGCGTTGCGCCTCCACCAGCTTGCCCATGCCCACCAGTTGCTTGCTGCGCTCTGCCAATTCCAGCTTGATGGTTTCCACCGCCGCCAGCACTTTGTCGCGGGGCGTTACATAGTGGCTGCGCGGGTAGACCGTAAAGCGTGGAATGCTTTGTTTGATACGCCCAGTGAGCGGGTCAAACAGCTGCAAGCTGTCCACCTCATCGTCAAACAGCTCAATGCGCAGCGCCAGCTCTGAGTGCTCTGCCGGGAACACGTCAATCGTGTCGCCGCGCACGCGGAACGTGCCACGCGAGAAATCCTGATCATTGCGCTGGTACTGCATGCGAATCAGCTGCGCGATCACATCGCGCTGATTCATGCGATCGCCAGTGCGCACCGTCATCACCATGCGGTGGTAGCTCTCTGGTTCACCAATACCGTAGATGGCCGAGACCGTGGCCACAATCACCACGTCGCGCCGCTCCATCAAGCTTTTGGTGCACGACAGGCGCATCTGCTCAATGTGCTCGTTGATCGCGCTGTCTTTTTCAATGAAAAGATCGCGCTGCGGCACATAGGCTTCAGGCTGGTAGTAGTCGTAGTAACTGACAAAGTACTCCACGGCGTTTTTGGGGAAAAACTCGCGGAATTCACTGTACAGCTGCGCTGCCAGCGTTTTGTTGGGCGCAAAAATGATGGCGGGCCGACCCAAGCGCGCAATCACATTGGCCATGGTGAAGGTTTTGCCCGAACCCGTAACCCCGAGCAACGTCTGAAAAGCCTCGCCGTCCTGCACCCCCTCCACCAGCTTTTCGATGGCCGCAGGCTGATCGCCTGCCGGCGGGTACGGCTGGAACAACTCAAACGGCGAGTCTGGATAAGTGACAAAGGTGCCAGGCAGCACCGCAGCTTTTGTTTCTTCTTGCATGGTTTTATGTCTTCAGCGCATAGGCAGATGCCGGGGTAAAATGGCGCGCTAACCCTCAAGCCTAACGCAGGAGTCAGTTGGGGGCGAGCTGCAATTTTTCTACCCTCAAGGACGATTCATGTCTCTGTTTACTGCCGTCGAAATGGCCCCCCGCGACCCTATCTTGGGTTTGAATGATCAATTCGCTGCCGATACCAACCCCAGCAAGGTGAATTTGGGCGTGGGCGTGTACTTCGACGACAACGGCAAGCTGCCCCTGCTGCAATGCGTGCAGGCCGCTGAAAAAGCCATGATGGACAAGCCCACACCCCGCGGTTATCTGCCAATCGATGGCATTGCCGCTTATGACAACGGCGTCAAGGCGCTGGTGTTTGGTGCCGATTCCGATGTGGTCAAGTCTGGCCGCGTCTCCACAGTGCAAGCCATTGGCGGCACGGGCGGCCTGAAGATTGGCGCTGACTTCCTGAAGAAGCTCAACCCCAACGCCAAGGTGATGATCTCCAACCCCAGCTGGGAAAACCACCGCGCCATTTTTCAAAATGCCGGTTTTGAAGTGGTCAACTACGCTTACTACGATGCAGCCACCCGCTCCATCGACTTTGCCGGCATGCTGGCTGACCTGAACGCAGCCCCCGCTGGCACCGTGGTTGTGCTGCACGCCTGCTGCCACAACCCTACTGGCTACGACATCACGGCCGCGCAATGGGACCAGGTCATTGAAGTGGTCAAGGCCAAGAATCTGGTGGCGTTCCTGGACATGGCTTACCAAGGCTTTGGACATGGCATTGCCGAGGACGGCGCCGTGATCGGCAAGTTCGTGGCCGCTGGCCTGAATATTTTTGTGTCCACCTCGTTCTCCAAGAGCTTCAGCCTCTACGGCGAGCGCGTAGGTGCATTGTCTGTGGTGGCCAACGACAAGGAAGAAGCGGCACGCGTGCTGTCGCAACTGAAGATTGTCATTCGCACCAACTACTCCAACCCACCTACACACGGTGGTGCCGTGGTTGCCGCAGTGCTCAACAACCCCGAACTGCGTGCGCAGTGGGAAGCAGAACTGGGCGAAATGCGCGTGCGCATCAAGGCCATGCGCCAAAAGCTGGTTGACGGCCTGAAGGCTGCTGGCGTGACGCAAGACATGTCCTTCATTACCACGCAAATCGGCATGTTCTCGTACTCCGGCCTGAGCAAAGAACAGATGATTCGCCTGCGCTCCGAGTTCGGCGTGTACGGCACAGACACTGGCCGCATGTGCGTGGCAGCACTGAACAGCAAGAACATCGAGCACGTCTGCAAGTCGATTGCTGCCGTGATCTAAAGCGCTACGCCTGTGCGCAATCAACCGCCTTCGGGCGGTTTTTTGTTGTTCACATTTTTCATAAAGAATAGCTACTAACGCTTACTGTAAAACAGTTTCAAATATAAAACTATTTGAAAGTCATAGCCCATAAGCGCTGACAGCTATCAATAAATAAATTGACGCCAAAGCGGCAGACTTTTCACTCGGCTGAGCATACAAAGCAGCATGCACGCACCATCAGCTTCTACCACTTTGCAGCCTTTGCAGGGCACTCGCATTCTGAGTCTGGCACTGAATCTGCCCGGCCCTGCAGCCCTCATGCGCTGCCACCAAATGGGCGCGCAGTGCTTCAAGCTCGAGCCCGTGGCCGCGCAGGGCCAGCTCAGTGCAGACCCCATGCAGGCCTACAGTCCGCCAGCATATACGCAACTGCATCAGGGCATTGAGCTGCTGCAGGCCAACCTGAAAACCCCTGAAGGACAGGCACTGCTGCACGAGCAGCTCAACCAAGCTGATGTACTGCTCACCTCCTTTCGCCCAAACGCTCTGCACAAGCTGGGCTTGGATTGGAGCGAGCTTCAAGCACAGTACCCCCGCCTGTGCATGGTGCGCATTTTTGGCAGCACTGACCCCCAAGAAGCGGGGCATGCCGGCCACGATCTGACCTACCAAGCTGAGGCAGGCTTGCTCGATAGCGGACATATGCCCGCAAGCTTATTTGCAGACATGACCGGCGCAGTCATGGCCAGTGAAGCCATCATGCAGACCCTGCTGGCACGAGCGCACAGCGGCTCCGGTCACTGTGTGGACATTGGCCTGGCCCAGGCCGCCCATTGGACGGCCCTGCCCCGCCAGTGGCAGATGACCACACCACAAGGCGATGTCGGTGGCGCGCATGCAGGCTATGGCATGTACCGCTGTGCTGACGGCTGGGTCGCACTGGCTGCGCTGGAGCCCCATTTTGCACAGCGCTTGTGCGTCGTCGCAGGGCTGCCGAGCGCGGACGGCAGCATTGAACACATGCGCGAACACGCTACGCACCAAGCGTTTAAACGCTTTTTTGCGCGCCATACATGCAACGAACTGGCGGCGATGGCAGGACAAAGCGGCATCCCCCTACATTTAACCCCTGTCAAGCACAAATAATTACATCAGGCACCCACCGTCAAGTACGGTGCGTTCACAGCATTGGCATACCGCGTTAAATCTTTACTGCTCACCCTGTGTATTGCCTTGTTTGAAAGGTTCAGATGGTTCAGCTTTCAGCGCTGTGCGCCGCCAGTCGTTTGCAAGTTCAAGTTGTACGCCTAACCACCGGCAAGGCCCAGCAACCAAGGGCCATGGTGCCTTTGACAACGCTGCCACTGAAGCAATGCATGCCACACCATGGCGTCGCAGCTAGCAAGCCACTAACAGATGCAGCGCGCTGCACTGAGACACGCAAACCGCACGCAAGCCACCTGCCACCTGTTTTGTGTGAGAGACATACTCCCCTAGCGCCAGAGCAAGTCGCCTCTTAACCCTTTAAAGCTGACTTGTATGTCCAACCGCCTTCTCACCAGTAAACATTACAAATGGCGGCGCTGGTTATTCATCAGCGCTGTGGCCGTACAGCTCTTGGTCGCCAGTGCAAGCATTGTGCTGATGTCCTCTGTCCGTGTCGTGGTCAGTGGTGAAAGTCTGTGGAGCAAAGGGCTGTATGTCGCTTTCTCCAACCTTCACCAATATGCAGACAGCGGGGCAGCGCAAGACTACATCAGCTTTCAAGAAGCACTCTCCATTCCGCTGGGCGTTGGCAAGGCCCGAGAAGCATTAGATGCAGGCCAGCAAGATACGCACGCTATGCGGGAGGGGCTGCTGCAAGGCGAAAACCACCCCGCAGACATCGACAGCCTGCTGCGTGTGTTGCCATGGTTTTGGAACATGAAGATATTGCAGCCGACCATAGCGCTATGGCGCCAGGGAGATGCACACGTTCAGTCCATCCGTGAACTGGGTGAACAGATTTTTATCCGCCGCTCCTCAGACAAGCCAGTTTCTCCCAGAGAAATCGCCGCATGGCACCAGCAGATTGCGGCCATAGACAGCACCGTCATGCCGCTGGCCAAGCAGTTCAGCGCATCGCTGGGCGAAAACTCTCGCAGTCTGGGCAATATGCTGCTTTTGGTGAACTTGCTGACTGCGCTCGTCTTGAGCATTTTGTATTGGCTATCTGTACAGCGCGCCATTGCTGAAAGCATTAAAGCCAACAGCGAACTGGAGGTGGAGCGTCTGCGCAGCAACGTCACCTTAGCGGCGCTAGGCGATGGTGTACTCACCCTGGACACGCAGCAACGCATTCGATATGCCAACCCAGCGGTATCACGCCTGCTGGATATGCCTCTTGGCCGCTTGCTGGGTCGCAGCGTGATTGAAGTCTTGCCATTTTCCGCAGAAATGCTGCAGCCACCAGGCATTCACCAGCACCGAGATGAAAGCGTACATTGGCTTACCCGGGCAGAGCAAGACAGTGTGGCTGTGCGTGTTTCCATCACTTCGCTGGAGCAAGACGACGTGCACTCCGGCTCGGTGATGGTCTTGCACGATGTTTCTCAAGAGCAAAACTACATGCGCATGCTGGCATGGCAACAAAGCCACGACCTGCTCACCGGCCTGGACAATCGCGCAGCCTTTGAAAAGTATCTGCTTCAAGCCGTTGGCAAATACCAAGCCAGCCTGCTGCATCTGAACCTGGATCATTTCAAGATGATCAATGCCAGCTACGGTCACGCCGCAGGTGATGAAATCTTGCGCCAGGTGTGCCAGCAGCTGCGTTTGGCCTTGCGGGAAAGCGACGTAATGGCGCGTGTCGGTGGTGACGAATTCGCCGTCCTGCTCAACCATTGCCAGCCCCATGCAGCCATGCAAACTGCCGAGCGTTTACGCAAGTCCGTGCATGAGCTCAATGTGCAGTGGCGACAGCACAACCTGCACACCGGGGTGAGCATTGGTGTCGTTCACATTGACCCCAGCCAGAACAACGATCCGCAAAACCTTCTGGGCATGGCAGACAGTGCCTGCAAGCACGCCAAAGACAGTGGCCGCAACCGTATCACCGTCTACAACCCCTACAACCGTGTATTTCAACGCTATCAGGGCGACATGGATTGGGTGCAGCGCCTGCGCACCAGCCTGGAAGAGGACAAGTTCACCTTGTATGCACAAACCGTGTACCCCCTGACACCCCAGGGAAAGGGCATGGACGGCATTCATTTTGAAGTGCTGCTGCGTCTATTTGACAAGCCCGGGCAACCGCTATCTCCTGCCGAATTCATTCCGGTTGCTGAACGCTATGACCTGATGACGCTGATTGATCGCTGGGTCGTGCGCAATACCCTCAAGCTGCTGAAAATGCACCTTGCCCAGGGTGCGAATATCAGCACCTGCTCCATCAATCTTTCTGGCACCAGTTTGGGCGACAGCGAGTTGCTCGAATTCATTCGCCACAACATTTTGAGCCAAGGTGTTGCTGCAGAAAAACTGTGTTTTGAAATCACGGAAACCAGTGCGATTGCCAGCATGGACAGCGCAACATCCATGATCAATGAATTGCGCCAACTGGGATGCCGCTTCTCGCTGGATGACTTCGGCTCCGGCATGGCCAGCTTCAAATACCTGCAACAGCTCCCCGTTGACTATCTGAAGATAGACGGCAGTTTTGTGCGCGACATGCTCAAAAACCCCAACAATTTCGCCATGGTGGAAGTCATCAACCACATTGGCCATGTAATGGGCAAGCAAACCGTCGCAGAATTTGTCGGCGATCAAGCCACCTTCGAAGCCTTGCAGGCCATGGGCATCGACTACGCACAGGGCTATTACATTGCGCCCCCCGTCTTGCTGGATGCTGCTTTTTTCACGCAGGCATCGCGCCCACCGCCACAGCTAAGACCGGCCAGAAAAAACAGCACGCCTGCAGGCATCCCGCGTACATAAAAAAAGGGCCGGCACAATTTGTACCAGCCCTTTTTTGCAACACCGCTTTAGCGCTGCGGCTTTTTACCCGCCTGAGGGCGTGCTTTCACACCTGCACGTGGAGGCAGGCCTGTGTGCTGGGTGAGCAACCTGCCGGGGCGCGGTTGTCCACCGGCATCATTGCCGCGGAATCGCACATCACCCTTGGGTTCTTTGGCGGCGTTCTCGTCGATAGGCCGTGGACGCATGGCAACAGCCTTTCCGTCCTTGTTCACCGTATAGCCCAGACCTGACGTTGTCGCCTTGGTCTGCGTGCTGTTCTTCTTGCGGGCACTTTGGTAACTGCCATCCACCAAAGGCTGGAACGTAGGAATCAAATGCTGCTTGCTATTGCCAATCAGGTCAGCACGCCCCATGGCCTTGAGCGCTTCGCGCAGCAGCGGCCAGTTGTTTGCATCGTGGTAGCGCAAAAAGGCCTTGTGCAGACGACGGCGCTTTTCACCGCGCACGATGTCTACGCGCTCTTCATCCTCGTCCCGCATTTCTCTGCGCACCTTGGTCAAGGTGTTGCGGCCGCTGTGGTACATGGCTGTCGCCGTAGCCATGGGGCTGGGGTAGAAGGTTTGCACCTGGTCAGCACGGAAACCATTCTTCTTGAGCCAGATGGCCAGATTCATCATGTCTTCATCGCTGGTGCCGGGGTGCGCAGCAATGAAGTATGGAATCAGAAATTGCTTCTTACCTGCTTCTTCGCTGTACTTTTCAAACAGCTGCTTGAACTTGTCGTAGCTGCCAATGCCCGGCTTCATCATCTTATTGAGCGGGCCAGCTTCGGTGTGCTCAGGGGCAATCTTCAGGTAGCCGCCCACGTGGTGCTGCACCAGCTCCTTGACGTATTCGGGTGATTTCACCGCCAGGTCATAGCGCAGGCCAGAGCCAATCAAGATCTTCTTGATGCCCGAGAGCTTGCGGGCACGGCGGTAGATATTGATCAGCGGGCCGTGGTCAGTGTGCAGGTTCGGGCAGATGCCGGGGAACACGCAGCTGGGCTTGCGGCAGTGCTTTTCAATCTCGGGGCTGGAGCAGCCCAGACGGTACATATTGGCCGTGGGGCCGCCCAGGTCAGAGATGGTGCCGGTAAAACCGGTGACCTTGTCGCGGATGTCCTCAATCTCTTGAATGATGGAGTCTTCGGAGCGGCTTTGAATGATGCGGCCTTCGTGCTCAGTAATCGAGCAGAAAGTGCAGCCACCAAAACAACCACGCATGATGTTCACCGAAGTGCGAATCATCTCCCACGCAGGAATCTTGGTCTCGCCCTCATGGCTGCCGTTTGCGTCGGCGTAGCTAGGGTGCGGTCCCCGCGCATACGGCAAGCCAAACACCCAGTCCATCTCCGCGGTGGTCAACGGAATGGGCGGCGGGTTCAACCAGACATCACGCGCCGTGGCACCGTCGCCATGGGCCTGCACCATGGCGCGGGCATTGCCAGGATTGGTTTCCAGGTGCAGAACGCGGTTGGCGTGCGCATACAAAATGGGGTCGCTTTTGACCTGTTCATAGCTGGGCAAGCGCAGTACCGTCTTGTCACGGGGCGGCATCTTGCTCTTGCTGCGCAAAGACAGGTTAGGCACAAACTGAATGGGCTGTACCGAAGGCATTGCAGATACAGTATCTTTTTGGCCCGTAGCGCAATCTGTACCTGCGTTAACAGCTACTGTGTTTGGTGCATCTTCTTTGGAGCAGCTTTGGCCTTGTGCCGCTGCCTGCTCGCTGGTTGTCATGTACGGATTGATGTGGGCTTCCACCACACCAGGCTCATCCACCTCGGTGGAGTCCACCTCAAACCAGCCTTCTTCAGAGGCACGACGCACAAAGGCGGTACCGCGCACGTCGGTAATTTGCTCCACCTGCTCACGGCGTGAAATACGGTGGGCAACCTCTACCAGCGCACGTTCAGCATTGCCATACAGCAAAATGTCGCACTTGCTGTCTACCACAATAGAGCGGCGGACCTTGTCGCTCCAATAGTCATAGTGCGCAATGCGGCGCAGCGAGCCTTCGATACCACCCAGCACGATGGGCACATCCTTGAAGGCTTCGCGACAGCGCTGGCAATACACAATGGCAGCACGGTCTGGACGCTTGCCGCCCACGTCTCCAGGAGTGTAGGCATCGTCACTGCGGATTTTGCGATCCGCTGTGTAACGATTGATCATGGAGTCCATGTTGCCTGCAGTCACACCCCAAAACAGATTGGGCTTGCCCAAAGCCTTGAAGGCTTCAGCGCTTTGCCAATCGGGCTGGGCAATGATGCCGACGCGAAAGCCTTGAGACTCCAGCACACGGCCAATGACAGACATACCAAAGCTGGGATGATCCACATAGGCATCGCCCGTGACCAAGATGATGTCGCAGCTGTCCCAGCCCAGCTGATCCATCTCTGCCCTGCTCATTGGCAAAAACGGTGCCGTACCAAAGCGCTTCGCCCAGTAGGGACGATAGCTGGTCAGCGGCTTGGCATCACGCTGAAAAAAGGAAACATCAATCGGTGCGTTCATCGGGGGATTTGTGCGAAAAATCTAACCCCGCAGTTTACTTTTGCACTGCCAACATTGGGGTCAGTAGGTCTATAGCACTGCAACCAAGCCGCGCTTGCGTTACAAAGTATTTTTTCGACCCACGTAAATGAGTTGCCATGAGCATTGTTGTCTTCCACATGTACAACCTCCAGCCTGAAGGCCAGACACCCGAGTGGTTACCCCAATCCCATGCCTACAGCGACAGCGAGATGAGTCAGGCCCTTGCACACTGCCAGAGCCTGCGCATGGACCCACGCAATGCGCATGTGTGCATCTCCTCAGAGCTGCGCGAGATGGTCGGCATCATGGGCGTTTCAGCGGTTGAGAATGGCCGAACCCCGGATGGCGAAGTGTACGACTGGAGCAAAGCAGGCCGTGCGGGTGCTGTACGCCGCCGATAAGCAAACGCTGCAATAACGAAAATCAACGTAATCGCTTATTGCACAAGCGTTAACAGCTATTTTTTCTGATCGACCGGTTTCCAGCCAAAGTGTTGCAAACCGGGCAAAGCGGCCTGCGCTGCTGCATAACCAGCAGCCATGGCTTCTTTGGCACGGTGAAAGTCCAGCAAACCCATGTGTGCTAGGCGTGGTGCAATCACCAGCTCTGGAGGGTCACCTGCCATGCGGCTGCGCGTGATCCGCATTTGCATGATGTTCACACTGGTCATAACCACATCCAGCAACGAGGGCACTTGCATCGTTTCCTCTGGTGCCAAGTCTGCTGGCGATTGCCCGGGCATCCAGCTTCGAAGACCCTGCTGAAGGCGGCTGATCCATGCGGCACTTTGCGCCTCCACCACTTCGGGCAGCTGGCCGCCAGGAATAGCTGGGACTACCGCCAGAGGGCGCATGTGCCGATGTACCAGATCCGCATTCAGATCCACGGCAATCACAATGTCGGCCCCCATGGCACGGGCCAACGAAGACGGCACGGGATTGACCAGACCACCGTCCACCAGCAACCGGCCATCGCGAACCACAGGCGTGAACAAACCTGGTAAGGCAATAGAGGCACGCACGGCCCTGGCAATCGAGCCATGGCGCAACCACACCTCAGCGCCTGAATGCAGGTCGGTCGCCACCGATCCGAATGGGATCGCAGAGTCTTCGATGTCAAAGTCAGCGAAATTGCGGCGCCAAAAATCAATCAGCTTCTCCCCCTTGAGCATGCCGCCCGAGAGGTTGAAATCCATAAAGCCAAACACATCGCGCATGCCCAGACTCTGCGCCCAATCAGCAAACCGCTCTATCTCCCCTGCGGCATAGGCGGCGCCAACCAGCGCACCAATTGAAGCGCCACACACCACATCGGGCTTGATGCCTGCATCATCCAGCGCCTTGAGCACGCCAATGTGCGCCCAGCCACGGGCAGAACCACTGCCCAGCGCTAAACCAATCTTCGGTGCGCGCGGGGTCAGTGCCATTTAGAGTTCCTTGCCTTGAAGCAATGCAAGCAAGCCAGCTTCGTCCAGCACTGGCACGCCCAGTTCCTGTGCTTTGGCCAGCTTGCTGCCCGCTTCAGCGCCAGCGACGACATAACTAGTTTTTTTGCTGACCGATCCGCTGACCTTGGCCCCTGCTGCTTCCAGCAATTCTTTGGCCTCATCGCGCCCCATGGTGGGCAACGTGCCAGTCAGCACCACGGTTTTGCCCGCCAGAATTTGCGGGGACTTCTCAGCGGGTGCGCCTTCTGCCCACTGCACGCCACAAGCGCGCAATTGCTCTACCACTTCGCGGTTGTGCGGCTGGGCAAAAAAGGTGTGAATGCTTTCAGCCACGACAGGCCCTACATCGCGCACTTCCATCAACTGCTCGAGACTTGCATCCATGATGGCGTCCAGCAGGCCAAAGTGACGCGCCAGATCCTTAGCCGTTGCCTCGCCTACGTTGCGAATTCCCAAACCAAACAAGAAACGGTTCAGCGTCGTTGATTTGGATTGTTCCAGCGCATCCAGCAGGTTCTGGGCAGATTTCTCGGCCATGCGGTCCAGCGCAGCCAGCCCAGACAAACCAAGGCGATACAAGTCAGGCAAGGTACGCACTACACCGCTATCGACCAGCTGGTCTACCAGTTTTCCGCCCAAGCCTTCAATATCCAGAGCCCGGCGCGCTGCAAAATGCAAAATCGCCTCTTTGCGCTGTGCGGGGCAGAACAGCCCCCCTGTACAACGGTGGTTGGCCTCGCCTTTTTCACGCACCACTTCAGAGCCGCAAATGGGACATTTCTTGGGCATCTGAAAGTTGGGCACATAAGCGGGGCGCTCACCAGGCACTTTGCCTACTACTTCTGGAATCACATCGCCAGCGCGGCGCACGATAACGGTATCGCCCACACGCACGCGCTTCTTGCGAATTTCAAACAGGTTGTGCAACGTGGCGTTGGTGACGGTCACGCCCCCCACGCTGACCGGAGCCAGCCGCGCCACGGGGGTGAGCTTACCGGTGCGCCCCACCTGTACGTCTATACCTTCCATCACTGTTGGCATCTCTTCAGCCGGGTACTTGTGCGCCACCGCCCAACGGGGTTCGCGCGTCACAAAACCCAGTTGCCGCTGTAAAGCCAGACTGTTGACCTTATAGACCGCTCCATCAATTTCGTAAGGCAATGCAGCGCGCTGCGCGCCCAATTGAGCATGAAACGCAATCAGGTCAGGAGCGCCATGCGCAATCCGTACTTGCTCAGCAACCGGAAAGCCCCAAACCTTCAGCTGCTGCAGCATGTCGTAATGCGTCGCAAAAGCTGGCCCACCCTGAGCAGAAGCAGTCACCTCGCCCACACCATAGGCAAAGAACGACAAGGGTCGCTGCATGGCAATGCTGGAATCGAGCTGACGCACCGAACCCGCAGCGGCATTGCGTGGGTTGGCAAACTGCTTGCCGCCCGCGGCTTGCTGCCTGGCATTGAGCTGGGCGAAATCTGCACGGCGCATATAGACCTCGCCACGCACTTCCAGCACCGCAGGCACGTTGGATGCCCCCAGCACCAAGGGGATTTGGCGAATGGTACGAACGTTGTGAGTGACATCCTCACCCACCTCACCGTCGCCGCGAGTGACTGCATGCACAAGGCGGCCATTTTCGTAGCGCAAGCTCATGGCCAAGCCATCAAACTTGGGTTCAGCCACGTACTCCACCGCGGGGGCACTGTCACTAAGTTCCAACTCGCGGCGAATGCGCGCATCAAATGCCTGTGCGCCCGTTGCCTCGTTGTCGGTTTCAGTACGAATGGAAAGCATCGGCACCACATGGCGCACAGGTTTCAGACCATCTAGCACCGCACCAATCACGCGCTGGGTGGGTGACTCCGCTGTACGCAATGCGGGGTAGGCATCTTCCAAAGCCTGTAATTGCTGAAAAACACGGTCGTACTCACCATCAGGAACTGTCGGGGCGTCCTGCACATAGTATTCATGTGCCCACTGCTGCAATTGACTGCGCAGCGCCTGCACCTTTTCCACCACAGCTTTGGGCGCTGCAGGAGCAGGCTGTTCAGGCGTTGCATCGCCAAAAAGATCCAAATTCACACGTTGACCATCTTAGTTAAACAAACGACGCGCCAGCATGGAGCCTGCAGAAAGCTCACGGCTGTCGAGCTTGTCGTACAGCTTGTCCAGATCCGCAGCAATCGGATCCAGCACCTGAGGCAGCAGCTGGTAGCCATTTTGATCACACAGCATGCCATCCATGCCTTCGCACAGTTGTTGAACGACTTCACGCAAGCGCGTAAATGGCTCTTCAGTGCGCGGCACTTGCGGTACATCCAAACTCAGCCACACTTCGTGCACTGCAGTCTGGTCCAGATTGTCAGCCTGCGCAGCTTGTGCGTCATAGACCAACGTCAGCAGAGGCGCATGGGCCGATGTTACTGAGGGCAATTGCATACGTCCTGGCATCGCCGCAGAGACAAAACCCGCCGCTGCAGCATGCTGCTCGATATAGCCTGGGCTCCAGGCTGCACGACGGGGCCGCAGCATAAAGCTCAGTTGGGCATCGTGTTCCCCGGCAAACTGATCCAGCTCGCGTGCGCGGCTCACTTCATGCAGCATGTCTGGCAAGTCCACTGCAGCGTTCAGTGCATCGCCAAAGCCCTGCACTTTGGCCACAAACTCAGAAAATTCAATCTCGTTGAGTGCACCCAGACGATTGGCCAATTGCACACCGCCCTGAAAAGCCGAATAACGCTGCCCGGCACGCACGGTTTCCCATTCGCCAGACGCTGCATTCAAGCCTTCAATCCGAAACTGCTTGCTACCCGCGCGCCGCGTGGTGGGCTGCACCATCAACGCGGCATCACCCGTCACCACATTTTCTATACGGATAGGAGCAATCGCATCAATCAACCCGTCTAGCGCTTGCTTGCGTTCCGCATTTTGCTGTGCAACACGTGCAGCAGATTCAGGCGTTGCGGTCAACATGCCCTCGGCAGCATCGGCAGCAGGCGATGCATCCAAAGCGGTATCTGCGCCCCATGTGTGCCCGCTGCTCTCCGCAGATGCGGGGGTACTGTCAAACAGCGGATCTGCCGCTGATACATGTGCGTGCTCTGGAAGATTGGTCACATCCACGCCATCCAGCGCAGGGTCAAAGCGAGAGTGGCCATCACTGACGCGGGTATCCGCATCTGCCCGCTTGGGTGCATTGCGACGGTACAGCCATGTGTTGTAGGCAACGATCAGACCCAGCAGGATCACGCCCGCCACGGCCAAACTGATTTGAAGGGTACTCATGAAAGTGCTTTGTCCCGTTATCCATACTCAGGCGTGGGCCATGGACAGGGCAGATTCCATATCCACGGCCACGATGCGCGAGACACCTTGCTCTTGCATCGTCACGCCAATCAATTGTTGCGCCATTTCCATGGCAATTTTGTTGTGACTGATGAACAGGAACTGGGTTCCCTTGCTCATGCTGGCCACAAGTTTGGCATAGCGCTCTGTATTCGCATCGTCCAAGGGGGCATCCACCTCATCGAGCAGACAAAAAGGCGCTGGATTCAACTGGAAGATGGCAAACACCAGCGCAATTGCGGTCAACGCCTTTTCGCCACCCGAGAGCAAATGAATGGTCTGGTTCTTTTTGCCCGGGGGCTGCGCAATCACCTGGACACCAGAATCCAGAATTTCGTCACCGGTAATCACCAGTTTGGCCTGCCCTCCACCAAACAGCTCAGGGAACATGCGGCCAAAGTGCTCATTGACGGTGTTGAAGGTCCCCGAGAGCAACTCGCGCGTTTCGTTGTCAATCTTCTTGATCGCGTTTTCCAGCGTGCTCATGGCTTCCGTCAAATCAGCCATCTGGGCATCCAGAAAGGTCTTGCGCTCCTTGGCCAATTGCAGCTCTTCCAGAGCCGCCAAGTTCACCGCGCCCAGCGCCACAATGTCGCGTTGCAAACGATCAATTTCGCTTTGCAATCCATGCAGCTTGACGTTGCCTTCCAAAATGGATTGCGCCACAGCGGCCAGATCAGCCCCCGCTTCCGCCAACTGCTGCTCATACTGCGCACTGCCCAGCGAAGCGGCCTGCTCTTTGAGCTGAAACTCCGTAATACGCGATCGCATGGGCTCCAAAGCCCGTTCAATCTGGACGCGGCGCTCATCACTGGCACGCAGCTTGTTGGTCAGGTCTTCATATTCACTGCGCGCAGCAGACACGGCCTGCTCACGCTCCATCTTGAGGTTCAACGCATCCTGCAGACCGCCTTGGGCGGCGGCGTCGTTCAAACGCCCTTGCTCCACCTGGGCTCGTTCGCGCTCTTCGAGCAGTGACTTGGTTTGCTGCTCAGCGGTTTCCAGCGTGCGCTGCAACTCTCCTTGCCGCGCTTGCATGCTGCGCTGGCTGAAGGTTGCCTCTTGCGCACGGCGCTCCAAAGTGCGAAGCTGTTCGCGGCTTTCTGCCAGCTTGCGCTCAGACTCAATAACTTTGTCATCCAGCTGGGCGTGCAGCTCCTGGCTGTCGGCCAGCTGCATATCCAGCTCTTCAAACCGCGCTTCTGCAGCCACCGCGCGCTCTTGTAAATCATCCAGTGCAGCTTGCACTTCGGCCACGTCGGCCTCAATCTGCGCGGTGCGTGCACGTGCTTGCTCTGCTTGCTGTGTCAGGCGCAGCATGTCTACCTGCAATTCGTGGGCAGATTGCTTGGCCTCCGTTGCTTCACGGCGCGCACTGACCAAACGCTGCGAGGCATCGGCATAGGCAGCCTCAGCCTTCACC
The DNA here is from genome assembly GCF_014836675.1 of Comamonas avium. Classification (GTDB taxonomy): domain Bacteria; phylum Pseudomonadota; class Gammaproteobacteria; order Burkholderiales; family Burkholderiaceae_C; genus Comamonas; species Comamonas avium. The sequence continues at coordinate 345,908 of NZ_JACSQK010000001.1, read as the reverse complement.
AAGGCGCTGCGCGCTTCCTCGCTGATCAGCGCCTGTGCCCGCAGCTCTTTTTCCAGATGTTCAATTTCCTGCGCTCGCGCCAGCAAGCCTGATTGTTCAGAATCCTGGGCATAAAAGCTCACGCTGTACGCGGTGACCGCATGGCCTGTCGGTACATAAATGGTGTCACCGGCTTTAAGCTGGGCACGGTGGTTCAGCGCTTCATCCAAACTCTGGGCGGTGTAGCAGCCAGTGAGCCACTCGGTCAGCAACGCCTTCAGGCTGGCATCGCTGACACGCAACAACTCCGCCATCAGCGGCAAGCCATTTCCACTCAGGTTGATACTGGCATCGGGTTTGCAATAGAAGGCCAAGCGAGCGGGAGGAGCATCTTTGGCCGATGCGCCCAAAAACCCCCGCACCATGTCCAAGCGGCTCACTTCCAGCGCGCCCATACGCTCGCGCAAGGCGGCTTCCAGCGCATTTTCCCAACCACTTTCCACAGCAATCCGTGTCCACAGACCCTGCAAGCCATCTAGGCCGTGCTTGGCCAGCCAGGGCTGAAGCTTGCCGTCGGTTTTGACCTTTTCCTGCAGCGCCTTAAGCGCTTCCATGCGCGCGGCCAGCTCTGCTTGCTTGGCTGTTTCTGCATTCAGTGTGTGTTGGCGACTACGGCGCCCATCATCAAGCTGTGGAACGCTGTCTTGCAGCTCCACCAAGGCCGCTTCCGCCATCTCTGCCATCTCAGCGGCATCGGAGTACTGCTCCGTAATTTGCTGCAACCGTGCCTCGTCGGGGGTTGCCAAAGCATTGCGATCGTTACGCAGTCGCTCCAAGCGGCTTTCATGCTGACGATTTTGTTCGTTGATGCTGCGCTGCTCGGCAGCCAGTACCTGAATTTGCTGCTGCACCTGCACCACTTGCTGGCGCTGGGTATTGGCCTTGTTCTGGGTGACGCGCAATGCGTCTTCCAGGTCAGGCAAACGCAGGCTTTGCTCCTCCAGTTGCGCTGCCAGCATTTCAGCCTGCTCTTCGGCATCCATGCCGCTGGAGGCCAGGCTCTCCAGCTCCATGTCTGCATCGTCCTTGCGCTGCGCCCACTGGGTAATTTGCTCGGCCAGTTGCTGCATGCGCTGCTCAACGCGCTGGCGACCTTCCACCACATAGCGGATTTCCGCCTCCAACTTACCGACTTCAGCAGTTGCTTCGTACAGGCGGCCTTGTGCTTGGTTGACTTTGTCACCCGCTTCGTAGTGCGCCTGGCGAATGGCTTCCAGATCAGCCTCGATATGGCGGATTTCTGCCATCCGGCTTTCCAGGTCATTGACGGCTTGCATGCCTTCTTGGCGAATTCTTGACAGATCGCCTTCCGCATCTTGCTTTTTCAAGAACCACAACTGGTGCTGCTTGAGGGTGACGCTGCCTTGCAGTGCGTTGTACTGGGCAGCAACCACGGCCTGTTTTTCCAGCTTGTCGAGGTTGGCATTCAACTCGCGCAAGATGTCTTCTACACGTGTCAGGTTCTCACGCGTATCAGAGAGCCGGTTCTCAGTTTCGCGACGGCGCTCCTTGTATTTGGAAACACCGGCAGCCTCTTCCAGAAAAAGGCGCAACTCTTCAGGGCGCGATTCGATAATGCGACTGATCGTGCCTTGACCAATGATGGCGTAGGCACGCGGTCCCAAACCCGTACCCAAAAACACATCCTGCACGTCACGTCGGCGCACTGGCTGGTTGTTGATGAAGTAAGAGCTGTTGCCGTCACGCGTGAGCACGCGCTTGACGGCGATCTCGGTGAACTGCCCCCACTGACCACCAGCTCGGTGATCGCTGTTATCAAACACCAGCTCTACACTGGAGCGGCTGGCGGGTTTACGGTGCGTGGTCCCATTGAAGATAACGTCCTGCATGCTCTCGCCGCGCAGCTCACTGGCCTTGCTTTCACCCAGCACCCAGCGTACGGCGTCCATGATGTTGGACTTGCCACAGCCATTGGGCCCCACCACGCCAACCAGCTGGCCGGGCAGCAGAAAATTGGTGGGTTCGGCAAAAGACTTAAAGCCAGAAAGCTTGATGGAGTTAAGGCGCACAGAGGTTTGAAATCAGCAGCAGACGATGCAACGGGGGAAGATGAACAGGGATGATAACGCCCCCGGTTACAGATACTGAGAACGCGATAGCAGCGAGTTTGTAACAAAAATAGGCTTTTACGCTTACACAATAAGCGCTTGCAGCTCTACATTCAGGAGTAGAAACAAAGCACACGCTGCAGATCTGACGCAGACTACAGCCTGAGTGCTACACCATTCAGTACAGACTGAGTTTCAACCTGCTTCGCTCAGCGCCTTACCCTCGGCACCATACGCATGGGCCCACGCCTCAAACTCAGCTGCTGGTTGCGGACGACTGAAGTAAAAGCCCTGCCAGTAGCTGCAGCCATTTTTGGCCAGAAATACCCGTTGCGCTTCAGTCTCCACACCTTCAGCAATCACCTGCAGCCCCAGACTGTTACCCAAGGCAATAATGGAGCGTGCAATCGCCGCATCATTGGTGCTTGTGACTACTTCACGCACAAAGCTTTGGTCGATTTTGAGTTTGTCCAACGGCAAACGCTTGAGGTAACTCAGCGACGAGTAGCCCGTGCCGAAATCATCCAGCGAGAACATGACGCCGATGGCCTTGAGCTGCACCATCTTCTGAATCGTGTCTTCCACATCGGTCAGCAGCATGCCCTCCGTGAGCTCCAGCTCCAGCAAGCCCGGCTTGGCGCCTGTAACTTGCAAAGCTTGCTGCACTTGCTCAACAAAATTGGGCTGATAGAACTGGCGTGGACTGACATTCACCGACATGGTCAACTCGGCCAACGCCGGGTTTTGCGCCCAATGCGCCAACTGCCGGCATGCAGCGTACAGCACCCATTCGCCCAAAGGCAAAATCAGGCCGGACTCTTCTGCCGTTGGAACAAATACCCCTGGTGGAATGAATCCCTTGGTGGGATGCTTCCAGCGCAGCAAGGCTTCCGCGCCAATGACCTTGTCCCTCTGAACCTGAGGTTGAAAGAACAGATCAAACTCATGGCGCTCCAAAGCCAGGCGCATGTCCTTTTCCATCTCAACACGCGCACTGACCGCTTTTTGCATGCTGGGATCAAAAAACTGCAAAGTATCGCGTCCGGCGCTCTTGGCCTGATACAGGGCCAGATCCGCCCGCTTGAGCAACTCCTCCACCGAATCGCCTGCACCACAAAACATGACAGCGCCCATGCTGACGGTGACGTGGAAATCCTGGTTGCCTAAATAGAAAGGCGTTCTCAAGGCCTCCAATATAGAGCGCCCCATTTGCTCGGTGTAACGCCCCGCCTCCAAAGCGTCAGTTGGCAAATCTTCCAGAACCACCGCAAACTCATCGCCCCCTTGCCGCGCCAGAGTGTGCCGCCCTGCAATACAGTTGCTTAACCGCGTTGCCACCAGACGCAGCAATGCGTCACCGTGCTGGTGTCCCAGGGTTTCGTTGAGCGACTTGAAGTTATCAATATCCAAGAGCAGCAATGCACCACGCCCCGCATGGCCACGCTGGCTGCGTGTCAGGGCCTCGCTCAAACGGTCCAGCAGCAGGCGACGGTTGGGCAACTGCGTCAAGTTGTCGTAAAAGCCCAGCCAGCGAATCTCGGCCTCGGCTGCCTTGCGCTGCGTCACATCAACAAAGCTCAAGAGGATGCGCCCACCCAAGAAACGGCCAGAGACTTCCATCGTCAGCTCTTGCCCACTCTTGCTGCGCAACAGGTATTCCATGGCTGGCATGTTCACACCTGTTGGAACCACTTCACAGCGGCCCATATTCAAACGCTGCAACAGCGTTGCATGCTGCTGCGCATCAACACACAAATGCCGCCACAAAGCAGATTCATCCTGCACATCGCTTTGTTCCCAGCCCGTCATGACCTCAAACTGGTGGTTCACAAACTCGATATTGCCTACAGGTCCGACGACCACCAGACCCACCGGCATATAACGCAGCATTTCGCTGGAATAAGCTTCACGCGCCTGCAATTGCTCTTGCAGCAAACGGCGCTCGGTCACATCCATCAGCAAGACAATATGGCGGCCAACAGCCCTGCCGCCCGCATTCAACAGTGGAGAAACCCAGACTTCGGTCCAAATAACCCCGCCGTCTGCACGCAGCATCCGCTGTGTGCTCACAAAGTGCGGAAGCCGGCCACTGGTCAGCTGTCGCTCCAGCCTCTCGCACTCAGCACGGTCGTCCGGGTGAATACGCTCATAAATCGTCATTGATTCAAGCGCTTCCAAGCCAAACCCTACGACATCTGCGAAACGCGCGTTGACGCTGAGATAGCGGCCGCTAGCTGGCTCTATCTCAGCCACACCCACCGCAGTTTGGTTGAACAAGGCTTTGAGCCTGTCCGTACGCTCGCTCAATAAATTGTGTTTGGCCTCTGCCTGAATTTGCGCACGCATTCGCTGCAGCGAAAGCAGCAGCACAACGGCCGCCAGGAGCAATGTGGCACCCAAAGTACTGCTGGCAATAATCACCGGGAACGAGCGCTCTACATCCGACAGAACCGAGCCATTGGAGGCAAACTCCAGAGACCACATGCGTCCCCAGATCACAATCGCTTTTTTGGCCCTTGGCGCAGAAGCTGGTACATCAGCCCATCCCTCTGAGACATAGACCACCTGGTCTGCTTGCGTGGTAGGAATTCCCTCAGGTACAACGCCTACATCCTCAATGGACACCACCGTATGCGGAAGCATGCCTCGTGCGAGAAAGCGCTCCATCATGCGCTCCAAATTCACACTGAGATTCAAGACACCCGTCAGGGCACCCAGCTCGCCTCCCTGTCCAGCCGTACGCAAGGGCACACTGATCAGAACCCCTGTGGTTGCATTGTTCGTTGGCGACAGTACCAACGGCGCACTCATGACAGGCCCGGACACGTGCTGCACACTTGCAATCAACGCTTTGATTGGCGGGTAACGTTCAGCATCCATGCCCCGCAAAGCACGCCGCGCGCCCAGAGGCCATACATCGTCCACGATGTAGTAATCGGGCTGCACCAAAGGCAGCGAAGGCATTTGACTTTCATCAACGCGCTGCTGCGCGGATATATCCCGCAGCAAGCGCTCCCTATGTTCTGCATAGGGGGCCGCATCCATTCGCCTTATCAGGCTCAATGCCTCTAGACCCGGGTAACGAAAAGCAGCGTCCTGCGTGAGCTTGGAGGCTGCAAACACCTCATGGGCAGGCACTGTGCTCATCTCCAGAACAGACTTCATCCCATGGACGATGTCGCCATAGGCATAGAACCTTTGCGCCACTGAAGCGCTGAACATCTCAGCTTGCTGATCCAGTCGCAGCTGCACGGTGTGCGCTTGCCGCTCTTCAAGGCTCTGCCATAGACCTACGCTCAACGCGCAGCCAAAAGCCAGCACAGCAACGGTAGGCCACCACATTTGCAGCCGCTGTTGGAGTTTGGAGCGTGATTTCATTAGCAAAGCACAAAAAAGAAGAAAGACGGTGAGGCTTGCCAGCGATTGCTAACAAAGATTAACCAGCGTTCAAGCATAACCCTGCTACAGCACGTGCTACAACAATCTCAGTCGTTTAATGAAAGAACTAAACCCGGGTCAAATCGGCCTTAACTGCGCAAGGCGCTCCAGTGCCAGCTGCTTGAGCATGCGCCACACCGTCTGAATACGCACCACACCCTTGGCCTCTTGCGGCATAGACATCCAAAACGTGCGTTCAAATTTTGCTGCTTCTGGCAACACCCGCTGCAGCAAAGGATCACGGTCAGCCATGAACGCGGGCAGCACTGCCAAACCAGCACCTGCGCGTACTGCCTCGTACTGTGCGGCAATACTGGTACTGCGAAAAACAAACTGCGTGGGCTTATACAGCTGCGCCAGCAATTGCAGTTCTTTAGAAAAAAGCATGTCGTCCACGTAATGAATGAACTGGTGGTGACGCAAATCTTCGCTGGTGCGTACCAGTGGTTTGCGCGCCAGATATTGCCGCTCGCCATACAAGTAGAGGTGATAGTCGGCCAGCTTGCTGACCACCACCGTGCCACGTTTGGGCCGTTCGAGTGAAATTACGATATCGGCTTCACGTCGTGATAACTGCATTAAACGTGGCAAAGCCAGTAGATCGACAGACAGTTTCGGATATTGCTGGGCCATCAGCGCCAAGGGAGCGGCCAGAAGCTGAACGCCAAAGCCCTCCGTCACTCCTACACGCACCAATCCAGACACCGAGGTTGGCTGCGAGGCGGTCTGCTGCGTCTGATACTCAATGCCACGCACGGCTTTTTCCATGCTTTGGGCCACAGGCAATAGCTGGCGCCCAGCCTCACTGAGTTTGTGCCCCGAGGCTTCTCGCACAAACAGTGGATGGCCCAGTTGCTGCTCCAGCGCCTGAATGCGGCGCGCTACCGTGGTGTGCTCAACCTCCAGAGCACGCGCAGCACCCGCCAGAGTACCTGTTTGAGCCAGAGCCGCAAAAAAACGCAAGTGATCCCAGTCCATGCTCGCAGTTTGCCTGTGCTTTTTTGCAAAGCCAAGGTGCGTAAACGCGTATTGCCCAAGCAGATTTGCACATCTACCATGCGACGAATGGCTTACAAGGCCAGCCCAACCCTATAAACAAGGAGACAAGCCCAATGAACGCACCTACTTCTTCGAATGTGCTGGCCCCCACCGTCAAGCTGCTGATCAACGGCGAGCTGGTGGAATCCAAAACCACGCAATGGCGTGATGTGGTCAACCCCGCCACGCAAGAGGTGCTGGCCCGCGTGCCTTTTGCCACGCCTGAAGAAATCAATCTGGCAGTGAGCAACGCCAAAGAAGCGTTCAAGAGCTGGAAGAAAACCCCGATTGGCACCCGTGCCCGCATTTTCTTGAAGCTGCAGCAGCTCATTCGCGAGAACATGAAAGAGCTGGCGGCCACTCTGACCGCCGAGCAAGGCAAAACGCTGCCCGACGCAGAAGGTGACATTTTCCGCGGCCTGGAAGTGGTGGAGCACGCTGCCAACATTGGCAGCCTGCAGCTGGGCGAGCTGGCCAATAATGTGGCCAATGGCGTTGACACTTACACCCTGAACCAGCCATTGGGGGTATGTGCCGGCATTACACCCTTCAACTTCCCGGCCATGATTCCGCTGTGGATGTTCCCAATGGCAATTGCCACTGGCAACACTTTTGTGCTCAAGCCCTCAGAGCAAGACCCCATGGTCACCATGCGCCTGTGCGAGCTGGCGCTGCAAGCGGGCGTTCCACCGGGCGTATTGAATGTCATCCACGGTGGTGAAGATGCAGTCAACGCAATTTGCGACCATCCAGACATCAAGGCCATCAGCTTTGTGGGTTCCACCAAGGTCGGCACACACGTCTACAACCGCGCCAGCCTGAATGGCAAGCGCGTGCAGTGCATGATGGGTGCTAAAAACCACGCCATCGTCATGCCTGATGCCAACAAAGAGCAGTCACTGAACGCCTTGGCCGGAGCAGCTTTTGGTGCAGCAGGCCAGCGCTGCATGGCTCTGTCAGTGGTGGTACTGGTGGGCGAAAGCCAGAAATGGATTCCTGATCTGGTAGCCAAGGCCAAGACCCTGAAAGTGTCTGGCGGCACCGAAGCTGCAACCGATGTAGGCCCTGTGGTCAGCTGCGCTGCGCTTTCACGCGTAGAAAGCCTTATCGAGCGCGGCATTGCCGATGGTGCGGTGCTGGAGCTGGATGGCCGCAAGCCCCAAGTGGCTGGCTACGACAAGGGCAACTTTGTTGGCCCCACCATTTTCAGCGGCGTCAAACCCGGCATGAGCGTGTATGACCAGGAGATTTTTGGCCCCGTGCTGTGCATTGTGTCGGCCGACAACATCGATCAGGCCATTGAATTTATCAACGCAAACCCCAACGGCAACGGCACAGCTATCTTTACGCAGTCGGGTGCAGCCGCGCGCAAGTTCCAGGAAGACATTGATGTGGGCCAAGTGGGCATCAACGTGCCAATCCCTGTGCCTGTACCTTTGTTCTCGTTCACCGGCAGCCGCGCTTCCAAACTGGGTGATCTTGGTCCCTACGGCAAGCAAGTGGTGATGTTCTACACCCAGACCAAGACCATTACAGCCCGCTGGTTTGATGACAGCACCACCAGTCACGGCGTGAACACCACCATCAGCCTCAAGTAAAACGCACGCGCATTGCCAAGGATTTGAGATGATTGAACGCATGCGTTTGAACCTCTCTTCCTTGGCCGTGCTGGCGGGATTGCTGCTGCCGTGTACAAGCTTTGCCCAAGCGGGCGCAGCCTGCGACCCTCAGTCAGACAGTATCGCCAGCCGCAATGCCTGTGCTGTCCAGCGTTTTCAGCAAACCGATACTGCGCAGAACATTCTCTACGGCGATGTGATGCTGGCACTATCGGCCAACGAGCGCCCAGCGTTGCGCAAAGACCAGAACGCTTGGAGCCGCCAGCGCAGTCAGACCTGCAAGGCCCGCCACGCTACCGATGAACAGCGCGCCGAATGGCCACAGCTCTTGCATGACTGTTTGAACACAGAGACGCAAACCCGCCGCACCACCCTGCTGCACTGGCTGCACAACGGGCGCGCAGCACATTAGCACTCAAGGCTGCCCCAAGCTAGAACAACAACAATCGACCAGGAGACAATGCCATGGACTTTGAACTCACCGAAGACCAGCGCGCCTTTGCCAACACAGCGCGCCAGTTTGCGCAAACCGCCCTGGCACCGCACGCAGCGAACTGGGATGCAGAAGCTATCTTCCCGCGCGAAGCGATTGCTCAAGCTGGCGAACTGGGTTTTTGCGGTCTGTACGCCCCCGAAAATGCTGGTGGTCTGGCCCTGCCCCGCCTGGATGCCACCCTGATATTTGAAGAAATGGCTGCTGTAGACCCCAGCACGACCGCCTTCATTACCATTCACAATATGGCCACATGGATGCTGGGCACCTGGGCCACCGATGTCGTGCGCGCTGAATGGGGTGAGGCACTGACCAGCGGCCAGAAACTGGCAAGTTATGCCCTCACTGAGCCAGGTGCAGGCTCCGATGCGGCTTCGCTCAAGACACGGGCTGAGTTAGTGGGCCACGAATATGTGATTAATGGAGCCAAAGCCTTTATCAGCGGCGCGGGCAGCACCGATGTACTGGTGCTTATGGCACGCACAGGAGAAGCTGCCTCAGGCTCAGCAGGTATCAGCGCATTTGCGGTTCCTGCAAACCTGCCCGGCATCAGCTACGGTAAAAAAGAAGAAAAAATGGGCTGGAACAGCCAACCCACGCGTGTTATCAATTTTGATAATGTGCGCATTCCGTCCAACCACTTGCTGGGCCACGAGGGTGAAGGCTTCAAGATTGCGATGAAGGGGCTGGATGGCGGGCGCATCAACATCGCCACCTGCTCGGTGGGTGCAGCCCAAGGGGCTCTGACACAAGCACAGCAGTACATGCAAGAGCGCAAACAGTTCGGCAAGGCAATTGCCAGCTTTCAGGCACTGCAGTTCAAGCTGGCCGACATGGCGACCGAACTTGTCGCTGCACGCCAGATGGTGCGTCTGGCTGCCAGCAAGCTGGATGCGGGAGCACCCGATGCGTCCACCTATTGCGCCATGGCCAAACGCTTTGCCACCGACACTGGCTTTATGGTCTGCAACGAAGCACTGCAACTGCACGGGGGCTACGGCTATCTGCGCGACTTCCCGCTGGAACGACTGGTGCGCGACGCACGCGTACACCAGATTCTGGAGGGTACCAATGAAATCATGCGCGTCATCATTGCGCGACGCATGCTGGAAGGCGATGCACCTGAGGCCATTCGCTAAACTCAACAACCATAGCTGTACACGCTTACGCCACCAAAAAAAATACCGATTTGACTGCAACTCAAAATGCCTGCCAAGCCACTGTCTGACGAAACCCTGCACCTGATCGACGCCGTACGCAGTGCGTTGCAAGACTGCAGTGATGTGCAGGAAAAGCGCATGTTTGGTTGCCATGTCTTCATGGTCAATGGCAAGCTGTGTCTAGGTGTTGAAGGTGACGAGGTATTGGTGCGTCTGCTGCCAGTTACCCATGCTGAAGTGGCAGAAACACCGGGCGTGCGCCCTCTTTCCAGCAGGGGATTGATGGACGGTTACTTCTACATCAGCCCAACTGCCTATGCCACGCGTGAGCAATGGCAGCACTGGATAGATGCCGCTCTGACTTACAACCCGCTGGCCAAGGCATCACCCAAAAAAGTACGCAAGACGTCTGCCACCGCAGCTCAGCCCACGTTACCAGGCCAACGCACTGTCAAAGCAAGGGGCAGCGATGCTGCCCACCATTCCAGCGCCGCCGCACCTGCGCGCAAGCACTCGGTGTTTGATGACGACGATGTGCTGTAACAAGGCCCTTCACCGTATTTAAAAGCTCGACTCACGCAGGAAACACACCATGGCACTTCGCATCGTCCAGCTCGGTACCCCACGCACGCCCGACGAAGGCTTGCGTATTGGCACTGTGCGCCGCCCACCGCGTGGCGTGCCAAAAACCGCGTTTGCAAGTCGCGATTTCTACGATGTGTGGTACCCAGAACTGTCGCCCGAGCCGGAAACAATGGCCTTGGCACAAGAGTCGCACCGCCTATACGACGCTGGCCAGACCGCAGAGGCTAACAAGCAGTGGGCACTGTTTGCCAGACAATTTCACAAACAACTGGCCCACCCGCCTGCCGAGCGCACCTTGCAATTGCTGGCCGCGCTGTCACACCAGACCAACTTCTCCGTGGGCTGTTACTGCAAAGACGAGGCGCACTGTCACCGCAGCATTTTGCGCAGTCTGCTGGCAGCACGTAGCGCAAACATTTGCAATGCATAAGAACAAAGACTTTGAGCCGTCTAAGGCGTACACATCTAGCACTGACAGCTATTGAAACCGCAATTACAACCACCCCAAGGAGACAACACATGACAACGATTGCATTCATCGGTTTGGGCAATATGGGCGGCCCGATGGCCATCAATCTGAAAAAAGCCGGGCACGACGTGCGCGTGTTTGACCTGTCCAAAGATGCCGTCGCAAAGCTGGTGGCCGAAGGGGCTACCGCGGCTTTCAGCGCGCAAGATGCAGTCCAAGGTGCCAAAGTGGTGGTCACCATGCTGCCCGCCAGTCAGCACGTAGAAGCGCTGTTTCTAGGCAAAGACGGGGCACCCGGCCTGCTGTCAGCCATTGCCAAAGACACCCTCGTGATCGACAGCTCCACCATTGCGGCCGCCACCAGCCAAAAAGTGGCCAAAGCAGCTGATGCCGCAGGTATCGACTTTATTGACGCTCCCGTCTCTGGCGGCACCGGCGGCGCAATTGCCGGTACGCTCACGTTCATGGTGGGTGCCACTGCATCGCAACTGGAGCGCGCGAAACCTTATCTGGAAAAAATGGGTGCCAACATCTTCCACGCTGGCACCGTCGGCGCAGGCCAGACTGCCAAGATCTGCAACAACATGCTGCTGGGCATATTGATGGTGGGCACCAGCGAGGCCATCGCTCTGGGCGTAGCCAACGGACTAGACCCAAAAGTGCTGAGCGAAATCATGCGCCGCAGCTCGGGTGGAAACTGGGCGCTGGAAAAGTACAACCCTTTTCCAGGCGTGCACGAGGCCGCTCCGGCTAGCAAAGGTTATGTCGGTGGCTTTGGCACCGACTTGATGCTCAAGGACTTGGGGCTGGCACAAGAAAACGCTATCCAAACCCAGTCCAGCACCCCGCTGGGCGGCATGGCACGCGCCATTTATGCAGCGCACAGCATTGCAGGGAATGGCAAAGAAGACTTCTCCAGCGTGATCAAGCTGCTGCAAAAGCAGTAATGCTCTGATACTTTTTGACTTCCGCAAGGGCAGGCCGCGCAGACAACGCTGCGCAGCTTGCAACCTATAAGCGTCATGACTGGAGGCAGCATGGCGCTCTCGTGTGTAGCTGCACAAGACACCCCACCCTGCTGCACCACTGACAAGCCTTACAGCCCTGCTGGTGACACCCTGCGGCATAGACAGGTACAACCTATCGTCTGGGTGCTCAGGCCTGCGCACATTCATTGAAACAGTCCTAAAAATATCGCTCACACGCTTCTCCAACCTTTTGCGTGGGCACCCCTGGCCCGTCCTGAGTGAAGTAACCAGTGCTCGTTCGCTACCGCTCAGATGGCTGCACCAGTGGTACCTGTTTTGCCATTTCGCCGCCATGGGTTTGACTCGCTTTGCTTCCACGATGAAGCTAGGCTGGTTCTGCTCGCTCAATGTTCAGGAGATCCAGCCATGCCGCACACCATTCAGCTGCACCGCGTACTTCAGGCGCCACCCGAACGCATCTACCGCGCCTTTACTATCGCTGCAGCCCTCGTCAAATGGATGCCTCCACACGGCTTTGTCTGCGAAGTACAGGAAATGGATGCACGCCCCGGGGGGCACTTTCGCATGGCCTTCATCAACCTGAGCACTGGTGAGCGCAGCAGCTTTGGTGGCGTCTATCTAGAGCTGGTACCCAACACCCGCATTCGCAACAGTGACCAATTTGACGATCCCGGTTTGCCCGGCAGCATGATCACCACAGTCGACCTGCGCGCAGTTGCCTGTGGCACGGAAATACAGATCGTCCAAGAAGGCCTGCCTGAGATGATTCCCGTGGAATCCTGCTATTTGGGCTGGCAGCAATCGCTGCATTTGTTGAGTTTGCTGGTGGAAGCAGACATTCCAGCCAATTTGGCGTAGAGCAGTCGGCATGTTGACTGGTGTCAGTGTGCTGACCTAGTGCCGCAATCGGCTATCAAACCGCACACAAGCAACGATAAAGAATCCACCATCCCACCACCGTAGCTCTGACAAGCCGGGCAATCGCCCATGGTGGAGAACAAACATCGTGTGCTATCAATATGGGTGAACCTCTTACACCTATTGTGAACACAGCCCCAACATGAACACACCCTCCAACAGTGCTCCCATGCACGATGATCAGGGGTTTTTCGGCCCCTACGGTGACCACTTGGTGACGCCACATCTGAAGCAGGCGATGGATGACATCAACCCTGTCTACGCACAGATTGCCCAGCGGCAAAATTTTCAAGGTGAGCTGGTGGAGCTATTCGCCAGCTATGTGAGACGGCCCAGCCCCATTTTTCACACCAAACGCCGGTCTGCACTGCTGGGTGGTGCGCAAATTCACCTAAAGCGTGAAGACCTCAACCACACAGACGCGCAGGCGCGCACAAAAACAACCACTGTCTGGGAGAACCATTGCTGACCAAATTCATGAAAAAAATGGCCATTGCTGAACATTGCTGCACTGAAAATCGCACACGCCGTGGGATAGGCCATGTGCAATGGCTTCCACGCTGATCTGAGCACATCACATTCTGTTCAGCCTGTCTGGTCGTGGCGATAAAGACGCCGACTATCTTGCAAAAATTCTGGGTCTCTAAGCCCACTCTCAACATTTACCGCCACAACCCGATGGCTGGCGCGAATGTTGCAACGAATGCTTACATCTATCGCAGCCACAAGTTGCGGTGCACATGGAAGGGATTTGGGATGAAGTTTGTAGCCAACCTGTCGATCAAAAGCCGTCTTTACTGCGGCACCCTGTTTTGCCTGGCCATGCTGGTCATTATTGGCGGGGCAGGGTTTTATGCCTTAGAGCAAACGCGCAAGACAGTAGAAGATATCTTCACCACGCGGGTGCAGACATTGGTAGACATCAGCGAGCTGCGCACCAACTTAGGGAATGTGCAATTGGCCGAAAAAAACACGATTGTCAATTCCGACAACTCGGACATGGTCGCAGAAATGCTGGGACGCTGGCAAACCACTCTTGCCAGCCTCAAAGAGCGTGTCCAGATGCTGCTGATGCTGCAACCGCCCTCCTCCGAATATGCGCAAAAGCTCAACGTCGTCAGCACCTCACTGGAGCGCTACGGTGAAGATCTCGCCCCTGTCATGGAACAAGTGCGCAAAGGTCTGGTCAGCCCGGCGGAAGGCGCCGAGCAAGCTGAGGTGGTGCGCAGCGCCATCCATGACGCCGATGCACTGCTGGGCGCAGCGGTCATGCAGGCCCAGTCTGAGCTAGAAACGGGCCGCGCCACCATTGCACAGCAAGCCCTGCACATGAAAATGCTGATGGCAGCAGTGGTTTTGGCCTCCATTTTCGTCATGCTGCCCATCACAGTCTTGAGTGTGCGCAACATCATGCGGTCCTTGCAAATGGCTCGCAAAATGGCCCAGCGGGTGGCCGCAGGAGATTTATCGCAGGATATCGTGCCGCTCAACCGAGACGAAGTGGGTCAGCTGGTGCAATCCATGGCCGAGATGCAAAGCGCTCTGCGCAGCTTGGTCGCGCAAGTGCAGGCAGCGGCAGGTCAGGTCTCTACCGCCAGTGCAGAAATTGCCAGTGGCAACCACCACCTGAGTGAGCGCACCGAAGGCACAGCCACCCATTTGCAAACCACTGCAGGCGCGATGGAAGAGTTGGGTCAGGGCGTCCAACACAGCGCCCAATCCAGCGAAATGGCCCACCAGCAAGCGCAGGCTGCTACCAATGTGGCACAGCGTGGCAAGCAAGTGACCGCCAACGTGGTGCACACCATGCAGCAAATTGCACACAGCTCTGAGCGTATTGCCCAAATCACCGGAGTGATTGACGGCATTGCCTTTCAAACCAATATCCTGGCACTGAATGCAGCAGTGGAAGCCGCCCGCGCAGGCGAGCAAGGCCGGGGATTTGCCGTGGTGGCCAACGAAGTGCGCTCACTTGCTGGACGCAGTGCCGAGGCGGCCCGCGAAATCAAGGCGCTGATTACCGCATCCACAGAATGTGTCGACAGCGGTACATCGCTGGTGCGCCAGGCGGGGAGCACCATGGATGACATTGTGGGCAGCGTTGACCGCGTGGCCCAGGTGATTGCCGAAATCACCGAAGCCACACACGTGCAGCACCGCCAGATTGCCAATGTGATGCGCTCAGTCGATGAACTGGAGCAGATGACCCAGCAAAACGCAGCCTTGGTGGAGCAATCGAGTGCGGCTTCATCGTCGCTGCACGACCAGGCCAGCGTGCTGGACAAGGCGGTCAAGCAGTTCACCATGCCATCGCGGTTTGTGTCCGTAGAGGTTTTGCGGGAGACCAAAGAACCCACGCTTGCCATTGCAGCGTGACCACACATCAAAAACTGGAATAAAAATGGCTGTTAGCACATCTAAAGCGTGCGTTAACAGCTATGAATATTTAGCGAGGCCGCAACTCCATAACTTCTCCACGCATCAGCACATCAAACTGGCGCAAGAAGTTCTGCCCCAGCAGAGCGTCTTGTTCGCTGGTGCCGGTATAGCCGGTGCCCACGGTCAAATTGCGCGCTTGCAACGGCCCTACAGTCACGCTTTGCGCACGCACCAGACGCCCCATGCGCACGCCATTGGCGGTGCGAAACTGGACTACTTCTCCACCTTCAAGACCTGCGCGCTGAGCCAGGGCATCGGTTACGGAAATCGACGTAGCACCCGTGTCCACCATAAACAGCACAGGCTGACCATTGATGCTGCCGTCTACATAAAAGTGCCCATCCCGGTGGCGCTGCAGTTGCAGCCCTCCGTCAGAAGTGATCACGGAGGCCGAGGGCTGCAAGTACCGGTCCATGGCCACATACATCACACCCAGCACCACCATCCAAAAAATCGCCATGCCTGCCTGCATGCGCCACAGTGACCGGCGCGCGGCGTTGCTCTGAGAATGCACTGAAGAAATTCTCCCCGTCCAAATGGCTTACAAAGATCTATTTCAAACCTCATCAAATCAACGCAGCAGGGGTATGCGGCCTCTACCACGAAGCGCTGCCACTGCCTGTCAAAGGCAGGCTCTTAGTAGAGCTTGGTATGACTAAGGCAAGGCAGGTGCGGACAAACGGCGGTGCTCACCACCAGGCACACTGCCAAAACGTGCATCGCCCGCCTCCCAGGCAGCGCGGTATGTACGAATACTGGCCATATCTGCACCCACAAAGTTCCACCACATGGTGATAGGGTCGGTAAACGGAGTTCCTCCGATCACCAGCAGACGCGTACCAGCGGGCACTTGTACATTCAAAAACACGCGCCCCGGCGCTATGTAGGCCAACTCATCAACCCCATAAGTTTCGCCTTCGAGGGCAAAGCCACCTGTCAGTGCAAACAGCCCGTATTCAAAATCTGGGCGCATTTCCAGTACGAAATCAGCACCTTGTGCACTCAGCACTTCCAGACCCAGCATGGGCGAGTGCAAATCGGTGGGTGCCGTGTAAGCGCGATAGCTACCGGCCATCAACGACCATTGGCAGCCTTGCTCTTGCCACTGCGGCACGTCAGCGTAGTGCGAAAAAGCGGGGGGTTGATCCGCCACCGCACGGGGCAGCGCAATCCACAGCTGCGCAGCATGCAAGCGTACACCGGGCGCCACTGAATCTTCAGTGTGCGATATGCCATAGCCGGCCGTCATCAAATTGACCTGCCCCGGCCTCACAACTTGTTCTGAGCCCAAGCTATCGCGGTGCATGACTTCCCCTTCAATCATCCAGGTAAAGGTTTGCAAGCGCGTATGCGGGTGCGCCCCCACATGCATGCCCTGACCTTCATCAAAAGCGATAGGCCCGAGATGGTCAAGAAAGCACCAAGCACCGACCATGCGCCGTCCGCGTGTGGGCAGTGCACGAGAAATCTCCATCCCCTCTCCCAAGCTGCCTTTTCTGGCAAGGATGCGATCGATGGGGGGAAATGCATGTTCAGGCATACGGTGCTCCTGCTTGGAAGAAATCAGTCATCACGTCACAGATACTGGTGAATTTAACCCAGCAATACGTTGTGCGAGCTGTTGGATAGAAGTTTCAGACAGGTCATTCGCAGCAATGCTCGGTCGCTGACTCCACTGCTCAAAATGCTTGGACTGCGAGCGCTCATACTGTGGGTCATAGTGCAATCGCATCAGCTCTTCAAACAAGGCTGGCAGATTGCCTTCCTGCGCCCACTGCTGCCAGCGTGCAATGGTTTCGCCGCCTTGAATTTCTTTGAGAAAGCCCAGGCGCTCGCACAAAGTATCCACGTCGTCGCCCAGATATGCGTAGTCACGCAGCAAATATGCCAAGCGCGCTTCGGGGGTGGCCTTGATTTCGACCACCGGAGACTGACGCATGTGCTGCACCAGCAATACAGGCAACCCCACTCGGCCAATTTTGGGGCTCTCCCCCTCGATATAAACTGGCAGGCTCAAATCCAGCGCCTGCATTTGCTGTGCCAGCAACGTCTCAAAATTCTTTTGGCTGGGCTGGGCAACCCCAGGCAGAGAACCCAGCAGCGAGCCTTTGTGCCGTGCAAGCCCCTCCAAATCCAGCACTTGTGCACCTTGCTGCTGTAGCGCAAGCAACACACTCGTCTTGGCACTTCCTGTGGCACCACACAGCACACGCAACTGCAGTTGCGGCACGATGGCATCAATTTGCTCGACCACTTGGTGGCGAAAAGATTTGTAGCCACCAGCCAGTTGCTGGGCATCCCAGCCTACCAAGCGTAGCCAAGTCACCATGGAACCACTGCGCAAGCCGCCTCGCCAGCAGTAAACCAATGGTTTCCAGTTGGCAGGCTTGTCTGCAAATGTCTCTTTCAAATGCAAAGCAAGGTTGGCCGCCACCATGGATGCGCCCAAACGCTTGGCTTCAAACGGACTGACCTGCTTATAGATAGTGCCAATGATGGCCCGCTCTTCATTGCTCAACACAGGGCAATTGATGGCCCCCGGAATGTGGTCCAGCTCAAATTCAGCAGGTGTGCGGGCATCAATGATGGCGCTGTACTGTGCAATCTCAGTGACACGTACGGGTTGGCGGTGGGACATCAGAATTCAACAGTGCAAAAAAGAAAAGGTGCTCAGGCTCAACAAAGCATCCAAGAACCGTGTGGACGACAAGAGAAAGCTTGGTCGAGCCTCGACACCCCTCTGCGCTGCAGAGAACCTTCATAACCAGCCTGCAATTGTCTCCGCTCTTGTCTGACTGTGCTGTCCGCAAGCGCAGCAGCTGTATTTCAGACGTTGTCTTACCCGCTCCCAAGGGTTTGCCCATCTATATGCAAACTTGATCCATGCAAACATATGCACACATTCACCAGCCACTGCCATCGGATAAAGGCAGGTGAGTGGGTCTTGTATGAGACATATAACTAGAATTCCGCCTACAAGCGTCAAGTTTTAAAAAAGGTAACCCCATGGTGCAATTCTCCAGACGCCAGTTCATGAAAGTGACTGGTTCGAGTCTGGCGGCATCCAGCTTGGCAGTGATGGGCTTCTCGCCCACCGCTGCACTAGCTGAAGTTCGCCAGTTCAAGCTGGCCGCAGCCACCGTTACACGGCAGACATGTACGTACTGCTCGGTCGGTTGTGGTCTATTGATGTATTCGTACAGCGACGGCGTGAAAAATGCCAAGCTGTCCGTCATGCACGTTGAAGGTGATCCCGATCACCCTGTCAACCGCGGCACACTGTGCCCCAAGGGTGCTTCGCTGCTCGACTTCGTGCACAGTCCCCACCGCCTTCAGTACCCCGAGTACCGCGCTCCAGGCTCCAATGAGTGGAAGCGCATGTCCTGGGACGAAGCACTGAACCGCATCGCCAAGCATCTGAAAGATGACCGCGATGCCAACTTCGTTGAGAAGAACGAAAAGGGTCAGACGGTTAACCGCTGGCTCACCACTGGCATGCTGGCCGCCTCGGCCTCCAGCAATGAAGCCGGTTACGTCACACACAAGGTAGCCCGTTCCTGGGGTCTGCTGGCGCTCGATAACCAAGCACGTGTCTGACACGGCCCGACGGTGGCAGGTCTTGCCCCGACGTTTGGCCGTGGAGCCATGACCAATCATTGGGAAGACATCAAAAATGCTGATGTCATCTTGGTGATGGGTGGTAACGCAGCAGAAGCACACCCTTGCGGATTCAAATGGGTTACAGAAGCGAAAGAGCACAACGGTGCCCACTTCATGGTGGTCGACCCGCGCTTTAACCGCTCTGCCTCGGTTGCCGATTTCTATGCCCCTATCCGTTCGGGTTCGGACATCGTTTTCCTCGGCGGCATCATTAATTACTTGTTGACCAACGACAAGATCCACCACGAGTACGTGAAGAACTACACAGACTTCTCGTTTATCGTGCGTGAGGACTTTGCGTTCGACGAAGGCATCTTCTCGGGTTACAACCCCGAAACTCGTACTTACGACAAATCGTCGTGGGACTACGAGATGGGTGAAGACGGCTTTGTAAAGGTCGATCCTTCACTGCAGCACCCACGCTGCGTGTACCAGTGGCTCAAACGCCACTACGCAGGCTATACACCTGAAAAAGTGGAAAGCATCTGCGGTACACCCAAGGCAAAGTTCCTGCACGTAGCGGAGAAGTTTGCATCGACTGCTGAAGCAGGCCGTGTCGCCACCATCATGTACGCCCTGGGCTGGACACAGCACACCACCGGTGCACAGATGCTGCGTACCGGCGCCATGATTCAGCTGCTGTGCGGCAACATTGGGGTTGCTGGCGGCGGTATGAATGCGCTGCGTGGTCACTCCAACATCCAAGGTCTGACTGACCTGGGTATCTTGTCTGCTTCGTTGCCGGGTTACCTGACGCTACCCAACGAAAGCGAACAAGAGTACGAGAAGTACATCGGTGCTCGCACACCCAAGACGCTGCGTCCGGGTCAGATGAACTTCTGGCAGAACACGCCCAAGTTCCACGTCAACCTGATGAAGGCATGGTTCGGCCCTGCTGCAACTGCTGAAAACAACTGGGCGTTCGATTACCTGCCCAAGCTGGACAAGCAGTACGACATGCTGCAGATCACAGACATGATGGTGCAAGGCAAGGTCAATGGTTACATTGCCCAGGGCTTTAACCCATTGGCTGCGCTGGCGAACTCGAACAACGTACGTGAAGGCTTGAAGAAGCTGAAGTTCTTGGTGATCATGGACCCGCTGGTCACTGAAACCTCCGAGTTCTGGAAGAACCACGGCGAGTTCAATGATGTAGATACCGCGTCTATCCAGACTGAAGTATTCCGCTTGCCCACCACCTGCTTTGCCGAAGAAGATGGCGCAGTAGTGAGCTCTTCGCGTGTACTGCAGTGGCACTGGAAAGCGGCTGATGCCCCTGGTGAAGCAAAGACTGACATCGCCATCATGTCCGGGCTGCACCTGCGCATGAAAAAGTTGTACGAAACGGACGGCGGCAAGTTCCCCGACCCCATCGTCAACCTGTGGTGGCCTTACGCGCAAGCTGCACACCCCACTTCCGAGGAAATTGCCAAGGAATACAACGGCAAGGCACTGGTTGATTTGACCGATGCTGACGGCAAGGTCATTCGCAAGGCGGGTGAACAGCTGGCAGGCTTTGGTGAAATGCGTGCAGACGGCACCACCATGGGCGGATGCTGGGTCTGGTCGGGCTGCTGGACGTCTTCGGGCAACCAGATGGCTCGCCGCGACAACAGCGACCCAACCGGCATCGGCAATACGCTGAACTGGGCATGGGCATGGCCTGCAAACCGCCGCATTTTGTACAACCGTGCATCGTGCGACACGCAAGGCAAGCCTTTCGACCCGAACCGCGTGCTCGTCAAGTGGGATGGTGCAAAGTGGGCAGGCGCCGACGTACCAGACATTGGTGCAACACTGCCGCCTAGCTGCAACCCGTTCACGATGAATCCGGAAGGCGTGGCCCGCTTCTTCGCTCGCAAGGGAATGAACGAAGGTCCGTTCCCAACGCACTACGAAGCGTTTGACAATCCATTGGGCTACAACCCGATGTATCCAGAAAACAAACTGGCGGTCATCAATCCTGCTGCACGTATCTTGGAATCAACCAAGGGCACTGCAGGCGATCCAAAGGAGTACCCACACGTAGGCACCACTTACCGCCTGACTGAGCACTTCCACTATTGGACCAAGCACGTTCAGTTGAACAACATTGTTCAGCCTGAGCAGTTTGTCGAAATTGGTGAAGCGCTGGCCAAGGAGCTGGGCATCGAGACGGGTCAGAAGGTCAAGGTTTCCTCAAAACGCGGTTTTGTAAAGGCCGCTGCTGTAGTTACCAAGCGCATCAAGCCCATGCAGATTGACGGCAAGACCATCCACCACGTGGGTGTGCCCATTCACTGGGGCTTCTCGTCAACTGGACGCAAGGGCTACCTGGCGAACAATCTGACCGCCTCGATTGGTGACGGCAACAGCTACACCCCTGAGTCCAAGACCTTCCTGGTCAAGGTCGAGAAGGCATAAGGAGAAATAGCTGATGTCTTCAACCATGTCCCTCGATATCAAGCGTCGCTCCGCGACCACTACCCCTTCCCCCAGCGCACGCGGTGCGCATGGTGGAGAAGTGGCCAAGCTGATTGACGTCTCCAAATGCATTGGCTGCAAGGCTTGCCAAACAGCGTGCATGGAATGGAACGACCTGCGCGACGAAGTCGGCACTTTGGCTGCTGGCGTTTATGACAATCCTACCGACCTCACGGCCGAGTCCTGGACTGTCATGCGCTTTGCCGAGTACGAAAACGAAGCAACAGGCAATCTGGAATGGCTGATCCGCAAGGACGGCTGTATGCACTGTGAAGACCCCGGTTGCCTGAAGGCCTGCCCATCGCCTGGTGCGATCGTGCAGTACGCCAACGGCATCGTGGACTTTCAACAAGACCAGTGTGTGGGTTGCGGTTACTGCATAACAGGCTGTCCGTTCAACATTCCACGCATCTCCAAGAAGGACCACAAGGCGTACAAGTGCACCTTGTGTTCTGACCGCGTGGCTGTGGGCCGCGAGCCTGCTTGCGTCAAGACTTGTCCAACGGGTGCCATCATGTTTGGCACCAAGAAAGCAATGCATGAGCAAGCAGAACGCCGCATTGGCGATTTGCAAAACCGTGGTTATGCCAATGCTGGTTTGTATGACCCAGCTGCAGTCGGCGGTACACATGTCATGTACGTGTTGCACCACGCTGACAAGCCATCGCTCTACAAGGGCCTGCCGGATGATCCCAAGATCAGCCCCATGGTTTCTCTGTGGAAGGGTGTTGCCAAGCCTCTGGCCATGGCAGCTTTGGGCGCAGCCGCTGTCGGCAGCCTGTTCCATTACATCACCAAGGGCCCGAACGACGTGTCCAAAGAATTGGAAGATGAAATGGACCGCAAGGATGCAGCAGCCGACAAGAAGGAGAACGGCCAATGAAACGCAATCCACGCGACCTCGTGCGCTATAACGCATCGGAGCGCGCCAACCACTGGGTGGTAGGCATTTGCTTCATCTTGCTGGCTCTGTCTGGCTTGGCGTTCTTTCATCCAGCGTTCTTCCCACTGACTCAATTGTTCGGTGGCGGACCCTGGACCCGCATCCTGCACCCCTACATTGGTGTAGTGATGGCTGTGTTCTTCATCATCATGGCGTTCCGCTTCTGGCGCTTGAACGTGATTGAGCCTCGCGATATCGAGTGGCTCAAGAACGTGAACAAAATGATTGATGGTGATGACCACGACATGCCTGAACAAGGCAAGTACAACGGCGGTCAAAAGCTGTTGTTCTGGGGTCTGGTCATTGGCATGGCATTGATCACCATCACCGGTTTTCTGATGTGGCGCGCTTGGTGGAACCTGCCTGTGGACCTGGTCCGCACAGCATCCGTCCTGCATGCTATTGCAGCAGTATGGATGATTGGCCTGATCGTCATGCACGTCTACGCGGCTATTTGGACCCGTGGAACCATTCGCGCAATGTTGTATGGCACAGTCACACGTGCTTGGGCCAAGCAACACCACCGCGGCTGGTATCGCAAGATGACCGGCGACAACGACTAAGTCGCTGGTTTGGCCGCGAAATAAAAGTCACTTAGACGCTTGTTGATTGCCGCCGGTACAGCCCATGCTGGGCGTACCGGCGGCTTCAATTTAGGGAACCCCTTTTCATGCAACAACGCATTCTTCAGCCCGGCGAAATTGAATCGCTGGACAAGACTTCCTTCCCTCGCATCCTGCTGCCTCAAGTAGCCAGCCTGTTTGCCGAGCGCGCAGCCCGACTGCGTCAGCTTTCCGAAGGCAATCCGATTGCCGATTACCTGCAATTTGCAGCTAAAATTGTGGATGCACAGCATGCAGCTGTCTCCAAAGTAGAGTTGCAAGCACTGAACACAACGGACGTGGCTCGTGCACAGCAGCACTCCATGCCCTTGCTGCCTGCAGCTGAGCACATCGATCCGGCATGGCACCAAGTACTCAATGCCATGCTCGATACCCTGGCAGGCAGCGAAGGTCTGCCAGAGCCATTACAGCCCTTGATTCAGTCCTTGCGCGAACTGAGCCACGAAGAGCGCGATGAGATCGCTCAACGTCTGCTGGAAAAAGAAGTCGCTGCCCGCCACATTGGCATGGCACCTTTCATCATGGCTGCTTTGCAGGTCACCTACGCCAAGCGCGCAGCGGCCTTGAATGCAGCAGATGTGCCTTACACCGACCCGGCCTCCATCTGCCCTGTTTGCGCCAGCGAACCTGTGGCCAGCGTTCTGCGCATTGGCGGCAAGGCCAACGGCCACCGCTACCTGCACTGCAGCACTTGCTGTACCGAGTGGCATATGGTGCGCGTGAAGTGCTCGCACTGCGAGTCCACTGCAGGCATTCACTACCAGACCATTGAGGGCAGCAAAGACGTTATCACAGCAGAAACCTGTGATGAATGCGGCACCTACCGCAAAATCGTCAATCAAGAAAAAGACCCGATGGCAGAACCATTGGCAGACGACTTGGCCAGCTTGATGCTGGATTTGCTGATGAGCGAAAGCACCACGTTCAAGCGCGCCAGTGCGAACCCCTTGCTATTTGTCGCTGTCTCGCAAGAGCAGACAGAAAACCAAGACGAAGCTCTGGTTGACCCTGCGGCAGAATAAGCACTTGTGCCCACTTGCCGAAAGGCCGCTGCGGCGGCCTTTTTTTATTGTTTTCACATTGAGAGTGCTGCATTGAACACTGCCGCCCCACGTCTTCCCTCGGTTGACAAACTGCTCCAACACCCCGTCTTGCAAGGCTTGCAGATTGAATTTGGTCGCTCCAGCACGACCGATGCAGTACGGCATGTGCTCGATGGCCTGCGTCACCACCTGCTCGATGGCAGCCTGCAAGCCGGACAAGTCAGCGCTGACGCTTTGACCCAGGCCGTACAAAGCCGCTTGACCGAGCGTTTTGCCCCCCGCCTGAAAAGCGTGTTCAACCTCACGGGTACGGTGCTGCACACCAATTTGGGCCGTGCCCTGCTGCCTCAAGAGGCCGTGGATGCAGTGGTCGAAGCACTGACCAACCCTGCCAACCTGGAATACGACCTCGAAACCGGTGGCCGTGGCGACCGCGATGATCTGGTTGAAGCCCTGATTTGCGAGCTGACCGGCGCCGAGGCTGCCACCATCGTCAACAACAATGCTGCTGCCGTGCTGCTGGCGCTGTCCACCCTGGCTCCAAGCAAAGAGGTTGTGGTCTCACGCGGCGAGCTGGTGGAAATTGGCGGTGCGTTCCGCATCCCCGACATCATGAAACGTGCCGGGTGCCAGCTGCTCGAAGTGGGCACCACCAATCGCACCCACGCCAAAGACTATGCAGAAGCCATCAGCGATCGCACCGCCTTGCTGATGAAGGTACACACCAGCAACTACGCAGTGATGGGCTTTACCAAAAGTGTCTCAGACGCTGAAGTCACAGCCATGGCCCATGAGCGCGGCCTGAACATGATGGTGGATCTGGGCAGCGGCACTTTGGTCGATCTGCGCCACTGGGGCCTGCCCCACGAAGTGACCGTACGAGAAACGGTGGATGCCGGGGCCGACATTGTCACCTTCTCGGGCGACAAACTGCTGGGCGGCCCCCAGGCGGGCATCATCGTAGGCCGCAAGGAATTGATTGCGCAGATCAAAAAGAACCCCATGAAACGTGCCCTGCGCGTGGGCAAACTCACGCTGGCCGCCCTGGAGCCCACACTGCGCCTGTACCTGCACCCAGAAAAACTGGCCGAACGTCTGACCACGCTGCGCCTGTTCACCCGCCCCCAAGCTGCAATGCAGGCCCAGGCCGAAAGCCTGGCACCACAGCTGCAAACCGTGCTGGGGGATACGTGGGTGGTAGAGCCTGCCGCAATGCACAGCCAAATTGGTAGTGGCGCCCTGCCCGTAGAGAACCTACCCAGTTTTGGGCTGAAGCTTTACCCAGCCAGCGGCAAGCAAGCTGGCCGCCAGCTGACCCAGCTGGAAGTGCGCCTGCGTGCCCTGCCCCGCCCGGTCATTGGCCGCTTGCACGACGATGCACTCTGGCTGGACTTGCGCTGCCTGGAAGAGCCCATGCAAGCGCAGTTTGTGCAGCAACTGGCCGCACTTCAATAAATCAATAGCTACCAGCGCTTACCAGATAAGCGCCAGAGGCATATTTGCTTAAATATTTTTGCTGACTAGAAAGTGTTTGCATGATCATCGGTACCGCTGGACACATTGACCACGGCAAAACCACGTTGGTGCGCGCCCTCACGGGCGTGGAAACTGACCGCCTCAAAGAAGAAAAATCGCGGGGCATTTCGATTGAGCTGGGCTATGCCTATGCCCCCCTGCCCAACGGAGATGTGCTGGGCATCATTGACGTACCCGGCCATGAACGCTTTGTGCACACCATGGCCGCCGGCGCTGTGGGCATTGACCACGCCTTGCTGGTGGTGGCAGCCGACGACGGGGTGATGCCGCAAACGCTGGAGCACCTTGAAATTTTGCAGCTGCTGGGTGTCAAAAAAGGCACCGTCGCCCTGACCAAGGTGGACCGCGTGCTGCCCCAGCGCATCGAAGAAGTGAGGCTGGAAATTGCAGCCATCCTGTCCGTCTCCAGCCTGCACGAAAGCCCAATTTTTGAAACGGCAGCCAGCCAACCCGGCGACCGCGGTGTGCAGGCGCTGCGCGAGTACCTGGAAGTACAGGCGCTGATGATGCCTTCCAGGCCCCAAGACGGGCTGTTCCGCCTGGCGGTAGACCGCGTTTTCACCCTGCCCGGCCAAGGCACGGTGGTGACGGGCACCGTGTTCAGCGGCCAAGTCGCTGTGGGCGATGTGTTGCAGCACTCGGCCAGTGGTCAAGCCGTGCGCGTGCGCAGCATCCACGCACAAAATCAGGCGGCACAAGTGGGCTTGGCGGGCCAGCGCTGCGCACTGAATCTGGCAGGCATTGCCAAAGAGGACATCATTCGCGGCGACTGGATCGCCGACGCGCGCGTGCTGCAGGCCAGTGACCGCATTGACATTCGCCTGCACCTGCTGGCAGAAGCCCCGCCCATGCAGCAGTGGACCGCCGTGCATGTGCACATTGGCACCCAGCGCTGCACCGCTCACGTAGCCCTGCTGCAAGATGGCGCGATTGAACCGGGCACGGAAGTGGCCGCACAACTGGTGCTGGACCACCCCGTCTACGCGATTCCGGGCGACCGCCTCATCATTCGCAATGCCCAAGCCAGCCGCACCATTGCGGGCGGCATGGTGCTTGACCCCTACGCCCCGGCCCGCAAGCGCCGCAGTGCTGCGCGTTTGGCCTATCTGCAAGCGCTGGAGTCGCTGGTTACTACAGGCGCACCTGCGGCCTTAGTAACGCATGCGGCACACGGCATCAGCTTGTCGCAACTACAGCGCCTGAGTGGCCGCGCCATGGATGGCATGGACTTACCCGGCACCCAGCGTATTGCACAAACCGATGGCGACGCACTGCTGCTTGACAGCGCACGCTGGCAGCAACTGCAGCAGCAGGTCATGGACACTATTGCCCGCTTTCACGACAAGTACCCCGACGAGCCCGGCATTAACGCCGCCCGCCTGCGCCGCATGGCATGGCCCGGTCTGGTACACAGCCAGCACGACAAACTGTGGCGAGCATTGATTGATCAGCTGCTGCAAGACCAACAACTGGCCAGCAGCGGCGCGTGGCTGCACCTGCCCAGCCACAGCGTGCAGTTCAGCGCCCAGGAGCAAGCCTTGTCAGAGCAACTGCTGCCCCTGCTGGACGCAGGCCGCTTTGACCCACCATGGGTGCGTGACTTGGCCGCAGACACCGGCACAGGCGAAGAAGTTGTGCGCCAGCTACTGCGCAAACTGGCCCGCCAGGGCTTGGTGTTTCAGGTGGTCAAAGACTTGTTCTACACCGCTTCCAACATGGATGAGCTGGCCCGCACCATCAAAGAGCTGGCCAGCGCCACCCCCAACGGCGAAGTGGTGGCACGCGAGTTCCGCGATGTCACAGGTCTGGGCCGCAAGCGCGCTATCCAGATCATTGAATGCTTTGACCGCCTGGGCTACACGCGCCGCGTGCGCGATGCCCACGTTCTGCGCCCCGATACGCAGTGGCATACCCAAAGCTGATACCGCGTTTGACTTGCACTTGCGGCAAACGACACCCACTGCGCGCTACAATCTGCAACTTCTTCTAAGGAAGGCAATCGTGCCCGGTGGTGCGGCCGGGCTTCAAACCCGGTGAGGGGTGTCAGTCACTCCTGGGTTGGTTCGACTCCAGCTGTCTTCCGCCAAATTCAGGGTTCAACGCAACCCATAAAAGCCCCGAAAGGGGCTTTTTCATTAGGGCGACTGCTCACCTATTGGTTTTTAACGGTCAGCTACTGACCACTAATATCAACTTCAATTGGCCTTCTGAGTGAGCTTTTCCAGCCTCTCCTGACCACCGAGCTGATTGCGCTCAGGCTGCGCCTTGGGGCCAGCGTCAATCTTTGGGTTCAGGTCGCTTTCCTTGCCCGTCTCGCTGTACTTGTGCACTCGGGCCAGACGCTCAATCTGGCGGCCCAGCAGGTCAATTTCCTTGAAATCACCACTGGTCTTGTTGTCCTTATTCATCAAGGTTCACACGCACATTTCCAGCGTGCCCTCAACCCGGTCTACCGGCTGGCGCATGGCCACCCGCTTGATCGTGGATGAGTGCCAGCGCTTTGGTGACTTTGTCTCTAGCAAAAAATAGAACTCCACTGCATCAGCACCATGCAGATGTGGCTGATGCATGGGTGCCCCAGCGCATCTACATTGCTGGCCCCATGACGGGCCTGCCAGATAACAACTACCCCGCCTTTCACGACGCTGCAGCACGCTTACGGAAAAGGGCTTGGCATGTAGAAAACCCCGCCGAGAACCCCGTACCGGACGTAAACGATAACTGCAGTTGGACCGCATACATGCGCATGGGCGTCAGCCAGCTCATGACCTGTCACGCCATCTACCTGCTGCCCGGCTGGCAACAGCCCACGGGAGCCAGCCTGGAATACATGGTGGCCAAGCAGCTGGGGTTGGCGGTTTATGAGCACGTAAAACAAGACGACGTGCTGCAAGAACAGTTGCAGCAACTGGCAAGCAAGCCATCGCTACGCCCCGAACAACCACCCATTCCCGCATGAGCACCACAATGGCAAAAACTCAAATCCTTATCTATCGCCGCACCACGCTGCTTGAAAAGCTGGGCATCTCAAAATCAACGCTGCGTAACTGGATGCTGAACGAAGGCTTCCCGCCCCCCATCCAGCTGGGCCCCCGCGCAGTTGGCTGGAAGGCCGACAACGTGGACGAGTGGCTGGAAAGCCGCCCCACTGTCGCGCTGGTTGAAGCCCTGAATTGAACTCAGATTTGGATTCCACAAAACAAAAAGCCCGGTGATCAAAGCTCACCGGGCTTTTTTATTAAGAACCATCATTACCTTTGACTGCAAACGAACTAGTGGGTGCAGCGCATAACCAACCTAAGATGGATCATTGAATGGGTTTTTCGGGAGACTTCACCGTATGAAGACTGTGCAACTCATAGTTCTAGTGGTTGTCGTTGGCGCGATTTTTCTTGTTGTGAACGGACTATTTTCTGCGTTTGCTTTACTTGAGCTGGCCTGGTCGACGGTTCTCAGTTTTGTAAATCTCTTTTGAAGTTGAACTGCAAAGCTGCTTATCTACCGAAGCCACTGTTATGGGCCGGTATCAACCTACTGGCAAGGCCTGCTTGCGACTCTTAACGGTCTTTCAGATCCGGTCCGCAAAGCCGTCATCTGATGATTCACGAGGCTAACTGCATTGTCCAAATCCATGCAAAAGCTATAGTGTTTAAAACGAATTAGCTCGCGAGATTGAAGCAGCTTCTGCTCATGCCGAACGTTAGGCATTGCAACTCAAACAATTTGAATGATTCGAAATTTTTCACAAACAGACATTGACATGTTGCTTGACGTGTGGCTTTCTGCATCAATCAAGGCACATGATTTCGTTGCTTCAGAATTCTGGGATTCGCAACTGAAAAGTATGCGCAACACCTACATCCCGGCGTCTGAAGTCTATGTGTATGAGAAAGGCCAAACGGTGATCGGCTTTTATGCACTTGTTGGAGATACGCTGGCTGCCATTTTTGTTGCTCCTGATCTTCAAGGTGCTGGTGTCGGAAAGTGTCTCATCGCCCACGCAAAGTCCATACGCCACACCCTCAGCCTGTCTGTTTACAAAGCGAACTTGGCAAGCGTTGCGTTCTACCAATCTCAAGGCTTTGAAATCACCGGGGAGGGCTTGGATGAGGCCACCGGCCAAGATGAGTACACCATGCGGTGGACTCCTAACCACTGACTCCAACCGACACCGCTTTGCAGCGCAGCTTAATTTAGGCCTTGGGTGACCGCTTCTTGATACCTCCATAATGGCCGAAAGCAGCGGCAGAACACAACCCAAAGCCGCTCTCTGTGAACCAATGAGCACGTATTGCCTGCGCGCGCGCAGCGGCCTTGCACGTTAAAGGTTAGAAGCTGGCCGTTTCCCCAGCGACTGGATACAGCGGATGAGGTAACCATCTGGGTCAGCAACAATGCATTGTTTCTGACCTACCTCCTCAGTCCCTCGGCGATACCAGCGCTCTTCTTCAGGCAAAAAAAGGTCTATGCCATTTTTGTTGCAGCGAGAAATTACCGCGTCCAGAGATGGAACCTGAATTTGGAAGTTGACCCCCCGCCCAAATGGTTGTTCCAAACTAGCGCTGACCCAATCGTCACCCGTATTGCTTCGCTGCTCAAGCATGATTTGGGCGCTACCCAATGTTAAGTAAGAAAAATCATCTTCTGGGCGGTCATACCAAACAGAAAACCCCACTACCCCGCACCAAAATTTCAGGCTGGCTTGCAGGTCGCTCACAATCAATTCAGGTACTAGTGCAGAAAATTCCATGGCCGTTTCTTCGTATTTGCGGAACTGTTTTTCGCAAGTGCGGATTGTAAGCAGGGGATTTTGTAGAAATATTGATCGGCTGCTTTGGTCGTTCTATGACCGTCGCAATTCGACCCTAAGCGGAAGTTAGTCAATTTTGCACTGCGCTAGTTTTTTGCGCATCAATGCATTTTGAAGTGTTACGCCACGACGAATTGGGAACCCTCGCTTCACCACTTGAAAGCCATGTCGCAAAAAGAAAGGCTCTGCAGTCTTGCTCACATCAGACGTCATCTCGGCAATGCCAAGCAGTTGGGCTTCTTTTTGAATATGTTTCATCAACAGGGTTCCGACACCTTGTCGCGCATAGGGGCCAGAGATGAAGAAATGGTCTATGTAACCATTGGGCTGAATGTCTGCGTACCCCACAATTTCTTCCTCATGTTCGACGACAAACGGGAGAAGAGCTCTCATATGCCCAGCCCAAAGCTCGGGGTCGATATCTGCTGGTGCCCATGCATCTACCTGCTCTGGTGTGTAGTCCTGCGAAGCGGTGTCATGCACAGCAGAATAAAAGACGCAAAAGAGCGCCGACTCATCACCATTTCTAAATCTTCGAATGTTCATAAATTTTTAAGTGCCCAGCAATTTAGGACTACTTTTTACCATCAGCGCTGAAGTAAAAATGTCTGCTTCTGGCCGGTTGCGGCTGTCGCAAATCGACCCGTTGCAGTCTGTCACAGTCAAGAAAAACAGACGTTCAACGTTGTAGTTATCTTTCATCAGTGGAGTGTGATGAGTCGTACCCTACAGTCGCTGCCTGACCGGTCACCCGCAACGCCGTCATTGCAGGAGGGCGATCCGATTGCTAGTCTCGTGCAAGCATCTCGCTGTACCACGCGTTCATGCCTTGTTCCATCCCGTCGTCGTCGCTGCCTCGCCAATAAAAACCGGAGTCTTCTCTGCACGCTTTGGCTGCTGCTTTTTGTTCTGCGGTGCGTCGATCCCTTTCGCCAACTGAAACAAAGAAGCGATCGTAGTTGCCTTCATTGCGCTCAAACGCCTCGGCAAACCGGATGGCTCCTTCGTACAAATTAA
Organism: Comamonas avium; assembly: GCF_014836675.1. Taxonomy (GTDB): domain Bacteria; phylum Pseudomonadota; class Gammaproteobacteria; order Burkholderiales; family Burkholderiaceae_C; genus Comamonas; species Comamonas avium. Next base: position 314,557 of record NZ_JACSQK010000001.1, on the reverse strand, counting down.
ACGTTGTGTGGGCTAGGAAATGCTGCACAAATCTGCCTTCAGTTTTAGCAACTGACGCTTTGCTGAAGGCAACAGGAAGGGCTTGCAAGTCGGGGAGCACCTGAAAGTCGACGCCATGCCTGCGGACCAATATTCGAGCGGTCTGAATCTCGTTGTTGAAAGCGAGGACCATACGGTACGTGACCAACGAATGGTATGGAGTCCATCCACGCTCGCGCAATCTCGCAATAAGCATCTCTCCTGAGACTATGCCGACAGAGCGTGGAGTCCCCGGAGCGAGTTGAACTCCGCGACTTGTTATTTCGCCTTCGCCTACCTTGCAAACTAAACTGGCATTGCAGTCCCAGTCTAAATACTTGACGGTTGAAACTCTCCCTATTTCAAACCGGTTTCCGATCAATTCGACAATCACGGCATCTTCGGGCTTGATGTCTGTTCGGAGGCAACAAACCGGATATTCTTTGGACGTGCCGGGAAGGCGGACAAAGGCGACGATATAGCTCATTTTTGTGATGAATTTCCGATGCCAATTACATCTTACTCGACCCATTGGTCCTCATCGAACGCCGTCACCAAACGCGCGTGAAGCCCAGTCCTATAGGGGCCAGGGAGGATGTCAGTTTGAAGTACAACGAATGGGCGCACCAAAGATTTCCGACGGAATAGCTAGCAAATCCGAAGCTTAGGCGTGCCTTGGTGCAAAGTCCTGCAAAGGCTCTCGTGCGTACGACAGGTTTCGGCGCAAGCTGTCTGTGGATAGAGTTGCCGGGAATGTCGGCAACCAGCCTAAACCTGCTCCCTACGGTTATGACCCCAAGGACTGCGACTGGCCGAATGCAGCCGTCCGCATCACCTGCGTCCTAAAAGAATTGGTCTGTAGGAAGGCCTATAGATTTCACAAATCACGTCGCAAGGCGCATGACATATAGGCTCGGGGCGGAAGCTCCTTTCCGCCAAATTCAGGGTTCAAAGCAACCCATAAAAGTCCCGAAAGGGGCTTTTTCATTGCTGAAATTGCTTGGTGCACCGTTTTTCCGATCACCTGCCGTTCGCTGCTAGCACCGGCAATCAACATACACGTCGCTTGCGCACGCCTGCCCCTTCGAAAAAGACGATGCACGCTTTGCCAAAGCGCCAGCTGTTCAATGGCGCTGCCGCTCGGTGCGGAGATTTGCCACGATATACTGCGCAGCTTATTGAATGAAGATGCTGTGCACAACTGATGTGCACCATGTTTTTATTCAATTTCGTACAACAGGTGCTCGGGTTCACTCCCGGGTTAAACGGGAACAGGGTGCAATGCCCTGGCTGCCCCCGCAACGGTAAACAGATAAATCCGACTCGAGGCTCTTGCATGCAGTGCAATGGCCAGCCACTGATGTTTTACGTGGCCTCAACATGAGGTGCGCGGCAACATTGGGAAGGCGAGCGGCAAGCCCAAAGCCATCTGTGAGCCCGGATACCGGCCTGTTTGAACGCTGTGCAACATGGGGTTCACCCCTTTTTCGCCAGCATTTGCAACGACCGTCTGCGGGGAGCAGCGTGATGGCAACAAGCTAGTGGCAGGACCAGATACCGGCCCACAACCCTAGCGAGATCTCATCAGCAGCAGGCAGGCGGTCAGCATTCTCTGATCACCATGAATCATTTCAAATTGCCTGCCGTTCTGATCGGCTTGGTGCCCGCCTCTATGGCTATCGCTGCTGAGCCTGCTGCTGTGCATATCGGCATTGAGCAGACGCAGGAGGCCATACCTTCCAGCACTTATGCACTGCCTGTACTGCCAACAGTTGAGGTGATGGGCAATGTCGGCCTGGGCCTGTCGCAAGCCAGCACCTCCGGCAGCCGCACTGGCATTGCCACGCGCGACTTGCCAGCCAGCCTGGACTATGTGGACGAACAAACCTGGCAAGAGCGTGGCGACAGCCGCATGGCCGACATCATTGGCCGCACCGTAGGCATGACGCCGCTGTCGGCCACCAGTTACAACAGCCTGTCTTTCAGCACACGGGGCTTTACTGGTACCAATTCCGTGGGGATTGCCGAAGACGGCGTGCGACTGGGCGTAGCCTCCTCAACAACACCCTACCCGGCAAACAGCTGGGGCTATGAACGTGTAGAAGTGCTGCGCGGCCCGGCTTCGATTGTCTATGGCACGGGAACCGTTGGCGCCACGGCCAATGTGGTGCGCAAGCAGCCCACACGAGAGACGGTGCGTGAAGTGCTGGTGGGCGCAGGCTCACATGGCTCAAGCAAGCTGGGACTGGGCATGGGCGGTGCGCTCAGTGACACGCTGAGCTACCGTCTTGATGCCTACGGCCACTACACCAATGGTGAATTCGATATGGCCCGCGCCAGCGGTGGCAAGCTGATGAGCACCCTGCGCTGGCAGCCCACGGCTGCGCTGCGCTTTGAACTGCTTGCCGATGTGAGCGACGAAAAACCCGCACGCTACTTTGGCACGCCCACCGTCAATGGCTCCATCGTGCCCGAACTGCTGGGCCGCAACTTCAATACGGACGACAGCGATATCCGTATCAAGGACAAGCGCGTTCGCGCCCGCGCGCAGTACCAGGTCAACGACCAGCTGAGTCTGAGCAACGAGCTGTACCACTTCAAGGCTGACCGCTACTGGCGCAATATCGAAGCCTATCGATACGATCCTGCAGCCCAGACCATCACACGCGGCGACTATATCGAGCTGACACACGACCTGGAGCAGACCGGCAACCGTCTGGAAACCAAACTCAAGGCCGGGGCTCACCAGCTGGTAGTGGGCTGGGAGGTGACGCGGGCTAAATTCGGCTATGCCTCCTCGGGCTTTAACTACTCCACCACGTTGCCTGTGGATGCCCACTATCAAGGCTGGGACAACACCACAAGCTCGATCCCACGATTTACTACTCAGGCAACCACCCATAATTTCTACGCTGAAGACGCCTGGTCAATCAATGATCGCTGGCTGCTGCTGGCAGGCATCCGCCGCGATATGACGGACTTCGAGCGAACGGACCTGATTGGGACCAGCTCGTTTGAAAAGAGCCTGACCGGCACGGCATGGCGGCTGGGGCTGTCGCACAAGCTGAGCACCAAGACCAGTCTGTATGGACAAATATCGCAAGGGCATGACCCGGTCACCAACGTCCTGACGTTGAACCTTGGCAACAAGCCCTTCAAGCTGACCACAGCGCGCCAGATTGAATTGGGGCTGAAGCAGCAATTTGCACAGGGCGAGTGGACTGCAGCGGTCTATCGCATCGAGAAAAAAGACATCATCACCCGCGACCCGAACAACAGCCAGCTGTCCGTGCAAGGTGGCAAGCAAAGCTCTCAGGGTCTGGAGCTGAGCACGGTGCTGCGCCTGTCACCCAACTGGCGACTGGAAGGCAATTACGCTTTTGTGGATGCCCAGTACGACAAGCTGATCGAAGCAGGCGGCGTGGACCGCTCAGGCAAGCGCCCCACCAATGTGGCACGCAACACCGCCAATCTGTGGGCGCACTACACCACGCACAGCAGCTTGGGGCGTTTGCAGGCATCGCTGGGCGCACGCGCCGTGGGCAGCCGCTTTGCAGACAACGCCAACACAGCCCGTAGCGCTGGCTACACCGTGTGGGATGCTGCCCTGAGCTGGCGCCCCCTGCCGCGCAGCACCTATCGACTGACGGTGCGCAACCTGACCGACAAGCTCTACACCTACTCCGCCATCTCCAGCGCCAAGGCGGCTCAGGCCTACCCGGGCGAAGGTCGCCGCGTAGATCTGACGGCTGAGTTTTCTTTCTAACGCCATTTAAAAAATAGCTACCAGCGCATGTATTTCATTGCATTCAAATACATATCACTATGAAATTCAATAAATACGTGCGCTATATGCTCATGTTTTTAAAGCTATCGACGATCACAGTCATGGCTGGCATTGCACTCAGTGGCTGCTCTGACCAAAGCACACAGAGCCAGGCACCGGGCAAGGCCGCTCTGGCGCCCAGAACCATTGAAGTCTGCGGCCAGCCAGTGATCTTCGATCAGGTGCCCCAGCGCGCTGTGGTCCATGGCATCAACCTCATCGAGATGTTTTTGGCGCTAAAGCTGCAAGACAGTCTGGTGGGCTATGGCGGCCTGCGTGATATCAGGCGTTTACCCGCCCCCATGCAACCACTGCTGGCCCGGGTGCCTGACTTGTCAAGCCAGGGCATGAATCTGGAGACCTTGCTGAACGCTCAGCCAGACTTTGTTTTCAGCGGCTGGTCTTACGGGTTCAGGCAGGGGCAGATTACGCCAGCCAGCCTCAATGAGCTGGGCATTGCCAGCTACGTGCTCAGCGAATCGTGCATCCGCCAGGTAGCCCGTGAGCGCGTGTCACTGGAGGACACCTTCAACGACCTGCTCAATCTGGGACGGATCTTTGGCATCGAAGCACGGGCTGAAACACTGGTCAATGCTCAGCGGGCCCAGCTCAGCGACATCACCACTGCGCTCCAAGGCGTGACGCACAAGCCCAAGGTGTTTGTGTTTGACAGCGGTACTGACATTCCCGTCACCACAGGCCGCTATGCCATGCCACAGGCCATGATTGAAGCGGCTGCGGCCAGCAACATTTTTGATGACCTGAGCAGCAGCTGGATGCGCGGCAACTGGGAAGATGTGATTGCGCGCAACCCGGACTGGATTGTCATCGTCGACAACGATCAGCCGACACCAGACGGCAAGCGCCAGTTTTTGCTCAGCAAGCCTGAACTGGCAGATGTCACCGCCATACGCGAGCAAAATTTTGTACTGATGGATTTCTCTGAAGCCACGCCCGGCCCACGCAACGTCGAGGCAACGCGCAGGCTGGCCCACGCGCTGCACCCCCAGCTAGTCACCCTGCCATGAAGACATCCACCACCGTGGCCTTTGCGCTGCAACGTCGCCAGCTGACGCTATGGCTGGCAGCCCTGCTGGCTGTGTTGCTGGTGTCGCTCACACTGGCCATCACGCTGGGGCCCGTGCGCATTGCGCCACAGCAAGCCTGGCTGATTTCTGCACATGAGATCGGCACCCGGCTGGGCATGGATCTGCAGCCCGGCAACTGGAGCACGGCGCAATTTCAAATTGTCTGGCGCGTGCGCATGCCGCGCGTACTGCTGGCGGCGCTTGCTGGCGCAGGGCTGGCGCTGGTGGGTGTGGCCATGCAGGCCATGGTGCGCAATCCGCTGGCCGACCCGTATTTGCTGGGCGTGTCGTCGGGCGCATCGGTGGGTGCGGTCAGTGTGCTTGCCTTTGGTGCATTTGCTTTTGCGGGTGAACTGGCCTTACCGCTGGGCGCTTTTGGCGGCGCATTGATCGCCTGCGTGAGCGTGTATTTGCTGGCCTACGCCAATGGGCGCTTGCAAGCATCGCGCCTGATCTTGGGCGGCGTTGCCATTGCGTATTGTCTGGGCGGCGTCACCAGCCTCATCGTTCTGACAGCCGATCAGCGTGAGCTGGCCAACTCGGTACTGACCTGGACGCTGGGCAGCCTGGCCGGCACCCGCTGGGATGAGCTGGGTCTGCCTGCTGCGCTGCTGGTGGTGGGCGCCGCTTTGCTGCTGACGCAGGCACGTGCGCTCAACGCCCTGCTGTCGGGCGAAGAAAGCGCCGCCACGCTGGGCGTGGATACCACGCGCACACGGCGCTGGCTGTTTGTACTGGTCTCGCTGGTCACCGGCGTGCTGGTGGCGTTGACCGGTCCGATTGGTTTTGTGGGCCTGATCGTGCCCCATGTCACCCGCATGCTGGTGGGGGCCGAGCACCGGCGCGTGCTGCCTGTGGCTGCACTGGTAGGGGCGATTTTTCTGATCTGGGTGGATGTGGTTTCACGCATTGCATTTGCACCGGCAGAAGTGCCAGTCGGCGTCATCACCTCGTTGCTCGGTGGCCCTTTCTTTGTCTGGATGCTGTGCCGCAAGAACGCACGTGAAAGATTGTCTGTATGAGCGGCCCATCACACAGCGCGCACCTGCAGGCCCGGAACCTGAGCTGGCAAGCCGCTGCAGCTCGCATCGTGCACGATGTCAGCCTGCATGTGACGCCGGGTGAGCTGGTTGGCCTGCTGGGCCCTAATGGCAGCGGCAAATCTACCCTGCTGCGCATGATCTACCGCATCTTGAAACCGGCCAGCGGCAGCGTGCAAGTCAACGAGCGCAATGTCTGGCACACCAGTGCACGCGAGAATGCCCGCGCCATGGCTGTACTGGCACAGGAAAACGCCAGCGAGTTTGAGCTGCGCGTGCGCGATGTGGTGCTGATGGGTCGTACCCCCCACCAGTCCCCGTTCGCACGTGATGGTGAAGAAGACTTTCGCATCGTTGCACAGGCGCTGCAGCGGGTGGATGCGCAGGCTTTATCAGAGCGCATGTTCTCCACCCTTTCCGGCGGTGAAAAGCAGCGTGTACTCATGGCCCGCGCCCTGGCACAGCAAGCGCCGTTATTGATTTTGGACGAGCCCACCAACCACCTGGATGTGCGCCACCAGTTCGAGTTGATGAACCTGATCCGAAGCCTGGGCATGACAGCGCTGGCTGCACTGCACGAGCTGCCCCTGGCCGCACATTACTGTGACCGGCTGTACCTGCTCAAGGATGGCGCTGTAGTCGCTCAAGGCACGCCGGCACATGTGCTGACGCCCGAGATCATTGCCGATGTGTATGGCGTGCGTGCGCTGGTGCGTACCAGCCCGCGAAGTGGCAAGCCCTTGATTGAATTTCTGCCGGATAACTTGCTATGACCTGCACCCCCTTGCCCCCCAGTACCAGTGCCGCGGCGGGCTGCAGAGCATCACTGGCCATCGTTCTTCTCAGCCGGGGTGCTGGCTACGCCAGCGGTGAGAGCGAACTGACTGCACTGGCCCAGCACTTGCATGCCACGCTGGTGGCACGGGGGCTGCCACTCTTGTCGGTGCAGCCCGCGTTTGTGGACCGTTTTCAGCCCGCGCTGCCCCAAGCACTGGACCTGTGTGCCGCGGCGCAAACCATCGTCATCTTGCCGGTGATGGTGCCTGACGAGCCATCGCTGCGCCGCTGGCTGCACAAATTGATCATGCGATGGCGTGCTGACCGTATTGGCCGTATTGACCGTACTGATAGCGGCCCACACAGCCAACGCTTGATCTTTGCCGCCCCCCTGGTGCAGACACCGCAGCTGGCCGATGTACTGGCCGCAACGGTACAAGACGCGTTAGCGCAGCCCGATACACACGATGTGCCTGCCGTGGTGGGTGAGGACGACTGGGAGCACGACCCCAAGGGCTGGTCCATAGTGCCCGAGCACCAGCACCATGTGCTGTGGTGCACAGGCCCGCGCTGTACCGCCAAGGGTGCCGTGCAGCTGTGGCCACATTTGGCCCGCACAGTGCGCGAGAACCCGGTCCTGAAGAAAAAGGTCATGCTGCTGCAAACCAGTTGCCAGTACCCCTGCAACCACGGTCCCTTGATGATTGTTTACCCCGGTGGCCAGTGGTACGGCCCCATGGACTCAAGCAATATTGAACCGGTGCTGACCCAGCATGTACTGCACGAGCAAGTCAGTGAAGATTTATGCATCCAGGGGTCGCACACCTTGGCTCGCCAGAGTTCTTAGCGCCGCTCAGGCCACCTGCGTGGCTGCACAAGGCATGGGCAGACAAACCACCGCCTCCATCGAGTGGAATGCGGATTCAACGCAGCGGCAGTGTCGCGTCAAATAACCGCAAGGCCAGCCCAGTGCTCAAGCTCAATAACGCTTGAGTATCAGCGAGGCATTCACCCCGCCAAAGCCAAAACCGTTGAGCATGGCGTGCTCAATTTTCTGCGCTCTGGCACCACCTGTGACCAGATCAAGGCCCGCAGCCAATGGGTCCGGATTTTCAAGATTGAGCACAGGCGGTACCAGCTGATCACGCAAGGCCAGCACTGTAAAAATAGCCGCTGCGCCACCTGCAGCACCCAGCATGTGGCCTAACGCTGATTTGGTCGCCGTGATGGATGGCCGGCCGGCACCAAACACTCGGCCAATAGCGGCCAGCTCCCCGCGGTCGCCCACGGGGGTCGAGGTGGCGTGTGCGTTCAAATGCTGCACCTGTGAAGGCTGCAGCTGCGCCTGTCGCAGGGCCATCTGCATGGACCGTGCGGCCCCTGATCCGTCCTCAGGGCCTGACGTGACATGGTGCGCATCAGCCGATGTGCCATAGCCAATCACCTCCGCCAGCGGGGTTGCACCCCTGCGCAGCGCATGATCGAGTGACTCCAGCACCAAAAGCCCTGCCCCTTCAGCCATCACAAAACCATCGCGAGCCAGATCAAAGGGCCGAGACGCTTGTGCGGGATGGTCGTTGAAATGGGTTGACAGTGCTTTGGCTGCCGCAAAACTGCCCAGGGCCACGCGATCGATCGTGGCCTCGCTGCCGCCGCACAAGGCAATGTCGGCTTCATCGTTGCTGATCAGACGTGCCGCATCGCCTATGGCCTGAATGCTGGCGGCACATGCCGTCACAGGTGCGCCCAGCGGGCCCTTGAATTGATGCCGTATGGACACCTGCCCTGCTGCCAGATTGGCCAGAAATGCGGGAACCGTGAACGGTGACAGGCGCTGAGGGCCTTTGGCATCGGTGGTACGAACCGCCTCTGCAATCGTGCTAAAGCCCCCGACACCCGAGCCAATGACAGTGGCCGAGCGCTCTTGCTGCTGCGCTGTCTGAGGGCTCCATTGCGCTTGCGCGATGGCCTGGTCTGCAGCGCCTAGCGCAAATGCAATGAAACGATCCATGCGCCGCAGCTCTTTGGCTGCAATGACTGCCTCAGGATTCCACCCAGCCTCAGCATCTTCATCCAGCCCGGGCACACGCCCCGCAACGGCAACACCCGTGCCTGCGCCCAGTAAAGGATCCAGGGTACGCACACCCGACTGGCCTGCCAGCAGCCGCTTCCATGCCAGCTCCACATTGCAGCCCAAAGGAGATACCAGCCCCATGCCCGTAATGACAACACGCCTGTTCATACTGCGCCTTTCGCCTGTCTTGCCAGGCACGTCTCGTGTGCCCGGTCTTATTGATGATGGCAATCATCATAAATGAGTTTAGATGATGGTTATCATCTAACTTATGAAAGTGAGCAAAACACAGGCCGCAGAGAACCGCGCAGGCATCGTGGATGCAGCGGCTCGCCTCTACCGAGAAAAAGGACTGGATGGCGTGGGCGTCGCCGAGATCACACGCGATGCCGGGTTAACGCACGGTGGTTTGTACCGGCACTTCGAATCCAAAGACGCGCTGGCACGCGAGGCGTGTTTGCGCGCTTTTGAATGGACGATCACACCACTGGATGCTCTGGAGCACACGGGCTGTGCCACTGCAGACACAGACACCCCCGCAGACATCACCACGGCAGACCACTTCCGGGCTCTGGTTCATGGTTATCTTTCAACCAGCCACCGCGATCAACCCGGCCAAGGCTGCCCGGCAGCCGCCTTGGCCACGGATGCAGCGCGTGCCGGCCCCGCAATGTCTGAAGTGTTTGCTCAGGGGGTAGAGCGCAATATTCAGCGGTTTATGCGTGTCATAGAAGGCGACAACACGGAAAGACGCGCGCAGACGATCTCCACACTGAGCAGCATGGTGGGGGCCTTGGTGCTCGCCCGTGCAACGGCGGCAGGCAACCCCGAGCTGTCAGAAGAAATACTGCAGACGCTGCGCGAGCAGCTTGCACCCAGCTCGCAGGGTTGAGCGGATGCTGCGAAGCGTTCGCGCAGAACCCGCCGAACTTTCACCCGCACCAGGCGCCCATTAAAAAAGCCCTGCAGGCTTGAAACCTGCGGGGCTTTTTGGGGCTTGAAGCACCAGTTATTTGTGGCTGATACGGCGCACAATCCAGTCGCCAAAGCTTTGAATGGCCTGCACAAAGAAGATCAGAATGACCACCACCGCCAGCATGATGTCCGGCAGGAAGCGCTGGTAGCCGTAGCGGATACCCAAGTCACCCAGGCCACCGCCGCCAATGGCACCAGCCATGGCCGAGTAGCCCGTCAAGCTGACAAAGCTGATGGTCAGGCCAGCCACGATGCCGGGCATGGCTTCAGGCAGCAGCACCTTCCAGACAATTTGTCCGGTGGTTGCGCCCATGGACTGTGCAGCTTCTACCAGGCCGTTGTCTACTTCCCGCAGCGAGGTTTCCACCAGACGCGCAATGAACGGCGCGGAGGCAATGGTCAAAGGCACTACGGCGGCCCAGGTGCCGATCGAAGAGCCCGTAATCAGGCGTGTGAACGGAATAATGGCCACCAGCAAAATGATGAAAGGCGTGGAGCGCACGGCATTCACCACCCAGCCCACCGAGTTGTTCAGCGGTGCGTTCTCCAGCACGCCACCCTTGTCGGTCAGGCGCAGAAAGACGCCCAGCGGAATACCAATAATGCCGCCAAGCAGGCCGGAGATGCCGACCATGATCAGCGTCTCCCAGAACGAGTCGATGAACAACTCGATCATCATTTCGGAAAAATTCTCGAACATCGCTTAGCCCTTCACTTGCACCACTTGCACCACTACGCCGCTGTTTCGCAGGTGCGTAATGGCCGCTTCAATCTTGGCTGCCTCACCACTGGCGTACACCGCCAAAGAGCCAAAGGTTTGATCCTGAATCTCATCGATCTGACCGTGCAGGATGGACAAATCCAGCCCCAGCTCACGAATCAGGTGCGACAAAATGGGCTCGTATGCGCTCTCGCCTGCATAAGACAGGCGCAGCAACTGGCCGCTTTGGCCTTCTGGCAACTTGGCTGCCAGGGTGCGCACACGCTTGCTCACGCTTTCGGGCAGCTCTTGCGGCACGATTTCGTCAATCAGGCTCTTGGTAATGGCTTGCTGGGGCTGCGTAAAGACGTCAATGACAGCGCCCAGCTCGGCGATTTCACCCGCATCAATCACGGCCACGCGGTCAGCAATCTGCTTGATGACCTGCATCTGGTGCGTAATCAAGACCACCGTCACGCCCAGCTCGCGGTTGACCTTGCGCAGCAAGTCCAGGATGGAGCGGGTGGTTTCAGGGTCCAGCGCGGAGGTGGCTTCGTCCGACAGCAGCACCTTGGGGTTGGAAGCCAGCGCGCGCGCAATACCTACGCGCTGTTTTTGGCCGCCCGAGATTTGCGCGGGGTAGCGGTCTGACAGGTGCGACAGCCCCACCAGGTCCAGCAGCGGATCAATGCGTTCCTTGATCTGTGCCTTGGTCATGCCCGCCAGCTCCAGCGGCAGCGCAGCGTTGTCATACACGGTGCGTGACGACAGAAGGTTGAAGTGCTGGAACACCATGCCAATTTCATGGCGTGCCGCGCGCAATTGCGCGTCGTTCATGGTCATGAGATCACGACCATCAACCAGCATCTGGCCCGATGTGGGGCGGTTGAGCAAATTAATGCAACGCACCAGCGAGCTTTTGCCCGCGCCGGAGCGACCAATGATGCCGAAGATTTCGCCCTGCTCAATATGCAAATTGATGTGCTTGAGCGCTTCGACAGGCCCCTTGGAGCCTTGGTAAGTCAGGGACAGATCCCGAATGTCGATCATGTATTGAGCCACAGCACGCTGCGCCACCCGGCGCCAGTTACGTGCTTTCAAAAATTGGGATGTTGGAATGTAACGCGTCGGTATAAAAACACCAAAGAAGCAATGCTTAAGTAATAAGATGCATTGGTTATATCGACGAGCCTAAGGCTAACCCACGATGATGCCTGAAATAGCGCCAGGCTCGCTTCACCACGGGCTAAAACCATGTCGAATACACGTGGTGCTCTGACCCATTACTTTATAAAAATGAGCGCCTAACGCTTAATGGCTCTAGCTTTCAATGCCCTAGAGCATTGAAACGTAGAGCCAGAAAGCCTTAGTAGCTCTTATTTTGCGTAATTAGGCTCATAGGGCTTGTCACCAAAGATGCCTGACAGCCCGGTGCTGATTTCCTTGTCCGTGCCCTTATAGGCTTCATAGACAAAACGCTTGAATGCGTCTGCCGCAGGGCTGGAACGCTCGCCGGTGTACATGTTTTCTTCGAGCACGCCGCCATCGGTGGTCACACGCACCCATGCACCCTTGCCAAGGGCCACACGCTCGAGCGTATCCATGGGCACGGCAAATGCCGTCACGCCCGGCAATGCAGATGCCACGCTCGCCTTGGAGCGCACGCGCAATGGTGCATGCGGGCGAACGTTGAACTCAACCGCCTCTACCTTGGCTTTGCCGCCCCAGGTGCCCACCAGCAAGATGGCGCGATTGGGGGCTTCGCTGCTCCAGTGCACGCCCAGTGTCGGGCACTGCGCTGTACGGCCACAATCAATCAGTTGCGGGGCAAACTCCACGGTTTTCACGCGTGCAACCTTGTCTTCTTTGACTTGGACAACGGCGTCTTTTACGCCATTTTTCCCCGAGCTGGCACAACCTGCCAGAGCCACTGCACCCACCACTGCCCACAGCCACTGCTTCATGCGAATTCCCTCACCAATCATTCAAAGCGCCTATGTTGCCATGAATGCCCGGGGCTGCCTTCAAGCTTGCGCAAACGGATAGTCAGTCAACCCTTTGGCAGCGCCACCAAAGAAGGTGCTGGGATCGGGCTGATTGAGCGGCAAATCATGCTGCAGGCGGCGCGGCAAATCAGGGTTGGCAATGTAGGGGCGGCCAAAACCAATCAGATCTGCCCAGCCCGCTTGCAATGCGGCCTCGGCCTTTTCCCTGGTGTACTTGCCGGCATAAATCAGCGTACCGCCGTAGACCATGCGCAGCGCCTCCTTGAACGCCAGCGGCATCTGCGGGGCATCTTCCCAATCCACTTCCGCAATATGGATGTAGGCCACACCCAAGTCATCCAGCAGTTTGGCTGCGGCAAGGTAGGTGGCTTGCGGGGTATCGTCTACGGCGCCATTGAGCGTGGTCAGCGGTGCCAGACGCACACCAATACGCTCTTTGCCCAGCACGGCAATTACGGCCTGCGTCACCTCCGTCAAGAAACGCAGGCGCTTGGACAAGGTGCCGCCATAGCCGTCGGTGCGGTTATTGGCCTGCGAGTCGATGAACTGATTGATCAGGTAGCCATTGGCCGCATGCAGCTCAACACCATCAAAGCCTGCCTCCAGCGCATTGCGCGCAGCCTGTGCGTACTGAGCCACGATGGCGGGGATTTCATCCTCACGCAGCGCACGCGGCATGCTGTGCTGCACCATGCCTCCCACGCCGGCTTCAGGCCCTTTGCCTTCGGGGTCCACAAACACTTTCACGCCCTGCGCCTGCAATGCGGACGACGACACGGGCTGCGCGCCACCCGGTTGCAAAGCTACATGCGACACGCGGCCCACATGCCACAGCTGCGCAAAAATGCGCCCGCCCTTGGCGTGTACGGCATCGGTGACTTTCTTCCAGCCCGCGATTTGCGCGGCGCTGTAGATGCCGGGCGTCCACGCATAGCCCTGGCCCTCAGGGCTGATTTGCGTGCCCTCGCTGACGATCAGCCCGGCCGTTGCGCGCTGGGCGTAGTACTCGGCCATCAAATCGGTAGGCACATCGCCTTTTGCGGCGCGCGAGCGCGTCATGGGCGGCAATACCACGCGATGAGGCAGTTGCAGGTGACCCAGCTGGTAGGTACTAAAAAGCATTTTTTTACTCCGGATACCGCGCTATCACAGCGCATCAGCCATGACAGATGGGCTGAAAATTATTTAAAACAAGAGCTGCCTGCGCTCTATTCGCAGCACTTTGCAATGCATTCGTACTTCAAATGACGTAACCAAATGACGTAACCATGCGCGCAAGCCACTATCAAAATCAATAACGCATTCAGGCAGTTTCTGCCTCTGTGGCTGATGCCTTGTCTTGGCGGGATGGGGCCGGCGCGGCTGCTCCCGCTGGCTGCGCAGCCGTGGCCGGGGCCGTGGGCGTGGCCCCCGCGCGCGCAGCGCCAGGCAGTTGCAGCCGAGAGCCGCAGCGACGGCAATAGCGCGAATCATCTTCATGCCGGGCCAGGCCACACACTTCGCAGTCCACCCCTTTGAGTCGGGCCTTGGTGCCTGCGCTGCGTGACAGCTCAGCCCCGACAATGCCAGTTGGCACGGCCAACACGCCCCAGCCCAGCAACATCATGATGGACGCAAAAATGCGGCCAATGGCAGTGGACGGCGTCACATCGCCATAGCCCACCGTGGTCACCGTCGAGATGGCCCAGTAAATACCCAGTGGCACGCTGGTAAAGCCATGCTCTGGGCCTTCGATGACGTACATCAGCGTGCCCATGACAAACACAATCAGCGCCACCACGCTCAAGAACACAAAGATTTTGCGCGCACTGGCCTTGAGCGCCTGACCCAGCATCAGGTATTCATCCAGGAAATTGCGCAACACCGGAAACACATGGAACGTGCGCACCAAACGCAGCGCCCGCACGGCCACCAGAAAATGCGCCTCGGGAAAGAAGATACCCAGATACGTGGGCACGATGGCCAGCAAATCCACCAGCCCATAAAAACTCAGCGCATACCGCAGTGGATGGCGCACAGAGATCAGGCGCAGCGCATACTCCACAGTAAAGCCCAGCGTAAACACCCACTCCAGCGCGCGCAGCAGGTAGTACAGGCGCCAGTCTTGAGCAATTGATGGAATGCTGTGCGCACTCACTACGCACAGGCTCAAGATAATGGCCAGTGTCAGCCGCCGCTCAAAGCGCTTGCCCATCTCGGTGTTGCTCTCAAACACCGTGCGATAAATGCTCTGGCGCCAGCGTGCCACCGGCACTCCCAGGCGTTCAGATGAGGGATAGTTGTCGCGAAAAAATTCTGGAATCGAAGCGAAAAGGCGCATAGAGCAAAGAGAGTGGGTACGCAGGCATTGCGTTCCCTGAAAAGGCGTACGCATCCAAAAACAAAAACCATCGAACGCAGCAGCGCTGGACGGTTTTGTGGGCAGACCGATTGTAGGTAATCGCTCTAGCACCTGTGCCTGGGTGATGCTTCTGGCCGGATTCGGGGCGATGCGGGTTGATGCAGAGGTTGACTGAGGGTCAGTGCCGCAGTTAGTGCAGCAACAAGCGCATGACATCGGTGCGCGTGATCAGCCCAGCCAGTTTGCCTGCCTGCAGCACTGCCACAAAAGGCACAGCATGGTGTGTCAGCGTTTCCAGCAACTGAGACACAGGCGTGCTGGCATCCACATGCATGGGCGCGTCGTGCATTAAATCTGCGGCACATGCGGTGTCATGAACGGGTTTTTTGCCCCACAAACGCCACACCCGCTGACGCCTGCGCTCGTGAACATTGGTGCGCTGTGCCAATGCCCAGTCCAGCAAGGCGGCCCGCGCCACTACGCCCAGCAAACGGCCCTGTGCATCCACCACAGGAAGGCTTTTGATCGGATGCTGCTGAAACTTCAGCGCCACGGAGGCCAGTGAATCGTGCGGGCCGCACGTCCACAAGGCAGACGACATCACCTGCCCGCAAGACACACTGCCAAATCGCCGCGCAATCGCTTGCTCTTCGGCTGCCAGCACCAGTTGCCCCAGCTCTTGTGCCGTCAAGTTATTGCCTTGGTCAAACCGCGCCAGCAAGGCCTGCAGATCCGCAGTGGACAAATCCATGGCCGGCAAGTGCTGGGCTGTTGATGCGCGCACAGGTGCCTGCGGCTGTAGCGGGTACGTTTTGCCCCACAGTCGGTGGTAGAGCATGGCCACCAGCACCAGGCACAACGTCATGGCACCTATGGGCCACAGAGCGTACGCCCAGTCATGCACGACACCGGCCTGTGCCTCTAACGCCCACAACAGCGCCACGGCCCCACCCGGCGGGTGCAGAGATCGCGTCAGCTGCATGAGCACGATGGAGCCCCCCACAGCGACAGCAGGCGCCCATTGCAGCGGAATGCAGCTGACCACCAGACACGCCCACAGCGCCGAGACAGTGTTACCTGCCACGCAGGACCAAGGCTGTGCCAGCGGGCTGGTGTGCACTGCAAAAAGCAAAACAGCACTGGCCCCCAAAGGGGCAAACAAGCTCAGGCCCATGGCAAACCCCAGTTGCCGGCCCTCAAAGACCAGCAACATGGCCAAGGCCAGACCCAGCGTAGCGCCCAGCCCTACACGAAAGACATCAAGGCGCGCCGCAGGGGCAACAGCGGGCTTCCAGGCATTTTTAATATTCATCTAATAACAAAAAAAACCCCGTCACGGCAGACGGGGTTGCTCAAGTGCCAACGCAGTGGATCAGTGCTTTGTCAGCACTCACCAACCAACTTTGGCCATCATGCCAGTTAAGCTGCCAGCGCCTGTGCCGGGCCAAAAAACTCGTGATGACTTTGTGCCTTAGGCACGCCAGCATCACGCAAAACGGTTTGCGCCAAACGCATAAAGCCGACAGGGCCCAGAAAGTAGGCCTGTACATCACGCTGCACCGGCAGCCAGGCCTGGAGCAAAGCGGCATCAGGCATGCCCGTGGCAACTTGCACACCCTCAGTGTTTTCGGGTGCGGCTTCTTGCTCGTAGCTAAAGCGCAGCTGCAAGTGGGAATGCTGCGCGGCCAGCTCGATCAGCTGGGTGCGAAAGGCTTGTAAGTCAGGGCTGCGTGTGCAATGAATCAAGGTAGTGGGCCGCTGTGCAGCCAATGCTTTTTCCAGCATCGCCATCAAGGGGGTGATGCCAACGCCTGCGGCCATCAGCACCAAAGGCTTGTCGCTGTCGTCCAGCGTGAAGTGACCGGCAGGTGCAAACACTTCCAGCACATCACCCTCATGCACCTGCGTGTGCAAGTGCGATGACACCACGCCCTGTGCCTCACGCTTGACACTGATGCGCAAGCTGCGTCCATCCGCCGCCTGCGACAGCGAATAGTTGCGCCGCTGCTCTTTGCCATTGACCAAGAGACGCAAACCAATGAATTGACCCGCCTGGTAAGCCACCACTTTGCCGCCGTCTTCAGGGTGCAAGGTAAACGACGTAATCTCTGACGTCTCAGCCTGTTTGCGTGCCACCACGAAACGACGAACACCTGCCCAGCCGCCTTCTAGCTGCGCATTGTCTGCATACATGCTTTTTTCGGCGCTGATCAAAATATCAGCCAGTTGCCCGTAGGCAGCGCCCCAGGCGTCAATCACTTCATCGGTCACAATTTCTGCACCCAGCACTTCGCGGATAGCACGCAGCAAGTAAGCACCAACGATGGGGTAATGCTCTGGCTGCACCTGCAAAGACACATGCTTATGAATGATCTGCGCAGGCAAATCGCCCAGGCCCGACAAGTCATCAATGTGCTTGGCATACATCAGCACGCTGCGCGCCAGTGCGCGAGGCTGTGCACCGGTTTGCTGGTGCACGCTGTTAAACAGTGGCTGCACAGCCTCGTTTTCAGACAGCATCAGCTGATAGAAATGGGTAGTGAGCGCTTCGCCCCCGGCTTCCAGCAAAGGCACGGTAGATTTGACAATGGCACGTTGGCGTTCATTCAGCATGAGATCTTTCCTTTTTACAAAGTCACGGCAGCGCAATGCGCCAGGACATCTTGAGCACTGGCAAAGTACATGCCAGGTTTGCACAGCTTGTAATTCATGCACTTACATGCATCCATGTCTTTTTGACACAGCATGACGTCCGTCAATTTGACACCATAAGATGTCAAAATGACTCCCGATGCCAGCTTGCTTAGCGCCCTGCTTCCACTGATCGCGCAACTCTCCAACCACCTGTCTGAACCTGAACGCTACCGCCGTCTGCTGGCCGCTTTGCGCACGGTGCTGCCAGCAGACGCCGCTGCACTTTTACGTTTTGAAGAAAATGGAACATGGCTGCGCCCCTTGTCTATCGATGGTCTGAGCCCTGACACACTGGGTCGCCGCTTCCGGGTGAGCGAACACCCACGTTTTGCGGCCTTGCTGGCTGCCGGACAGGCCATGCGCTTTCCCACCGACACCGAGCTGCCCGACCCTTACGACGGCCTGGTCACCCACCACACCGATGCCCCTTTGCCCGTGCACGATTGCATGGGCTGTGTGCTCATGGTGAACGAGCAACCATGGGGTTTGCTCACCCTCGATGCACTGCAGCCCGGCAGCTTTGCAGGCGATGCGCCTTTGGCGGCCTTGCAGGCTTTCAGCAATTTGGCGGCAGCAACCGTCGCCACTGCCGCGCGCATGCGTGAGCTGGAGCAGACCGCAGCGCAAGAGCGCCAACGCGCGGAGCATTTTCGTCGGCACACACCGGTGACCCACACCCGCCTGCTGGGTCACAGCGCAGCCATGCGCAACCTGCAGCGCGACATTGCCACCGTGGCAGCCAGTGACTTAGCGGTACTGATCACCGGAGAAACAGGCGTGGGCAAAGAGCTGGTTGCACAAGCCGTACATGCGCAGTCGCTGCGCGCCGATCAGGCATTTGTCAGCATCAACTGCGCAGCCCTGCCAGAAAACCTGGTCGAAAGTGAGCTGTTTGGCCACGTCCGTGGCGCGTTCACCGGCGCAGTACAGGAGCGAGCCGGAAAATTCGAGCAAGCCCATCAGGGCACCCTGTTTCTGGATGAAGTGGGTGAGCTGCCTTTGGCAACCCAAGCCAAGCTGCTGCGTGTACTGCAAAGTGGCCACATCCAGCGCCTGGGGCTGGACCGTGAACGCACGGTGAATGTGCGCATCATTGCCGCAACCAATCAAGATCTGGAGAAGGCCGTTCGCAGCGGGCACATGCGCGCTGATTTTTTTCACCGTCTGGGCGTTTTCCCCATTCAGGTGCCCCGATTGCGGGATCGCGACGGTGATCTACTGGTACTTGCTGGCCATTTTCTGGAGCGGGCCCGCTCAGAACTGGGGCTTGACCAAGTGCGGCTGGAGACTGCCTCCCAAGCTGCCCTGCTGGACTACCACTGGCCCGGTAATGTCCGCGAGCTGGAACACTGCATACGCCGCAGTGTGCTGCACGCCATGCGCCGCCCACGCACGCACCAGCAAACACTGGGCATCACTGCCGAAGATTTAAAGCTGCCTCACACACCACCGACCGCGCTCATACAGAGCGCCGGACTGCCTGTGAGCGACGCTGCCAGCGCCTTCCCCGACGCCATCACCAGCGACAGCACCAGTCTGAATGCCCACGTCGATCAGTTCAAACGCACGCTGATCATGCAGACACTCCAAGCACATAACCACAACATTGCCAGCAGCGCACGTGCGCTGCACGTTGATCGGTCTAACTTGCTGCGCTTATCCCGACGGCTCGGAATTTTGACTTCCTAAAACACAGCAAAAAAAGCCCTGCCAGCTTGAACCGGCAGGGCTTTGCGCCAAAGACAGGTGGACCATGTGCTGTCCCTTACGCAGCGCCTTTTCCTTGCGCAGCGGCTTTTTGCAGTGTCAGCGATGAATCGAACACGGCCCCGCGCAGCAACGGGCAAGACAAGCCAGCGCCAGCAACCACTCCACAGTATTTCAAAGAAACAGCATCGATTCGTTGGCTATGGGGGTTGCCGAGGCCATGCTGCAATGCAATAATCGCCACATCTTTATTTTGGAGTCCGTCCGTGGATAGTGGCAGTTGTAATTTCAGTGATGTAAAGCCCGACCTGGTCGGTGCGGCACGCCTGGCTTCCTGACACCCAATTCCCTGGGCTGCGGAGCCACCTTGGCGTACCGCAGCCGCTTGATTGACCCGCTTCAATCAGGTACCTCGTCCTTCCCGGTCTTTTTTTACACGCACTGAGGCTTAGCACTCTGGTCTGGCGTGGCTGGGTTCTTTTGAACCTGCAGCGCCATCCAGAAGCGGCCGTCTGTTTTCAACGCCCTTTTGCGTGAACGACTCCCTTGTCGCCAAGGAGTTTTGTCGTGCGTTTCTGCAGCCCACCCCAGCAGTTGCCCGCCACCGCGCCCCCCGCGCTGGCGGCGCATGCGCCTACCCTGAGCCACGAGTCACGCCTGGATCAGGTGACGCTTTGGCCGACCCATCGCATTCGCAGTTTTCTCATCACGCAACCGCTGCTGGCAACGCACCGTCGCGGCGATTGATATTGCGCATTTCGCATTCACCACATTCATACGAAAGGAGAAGTCATGGACCCCAGTTCTAGTTGGCGCTTGATTGCGCCTCTTATTTCCAAATTAACTTTTTCAAATGAACCCGGCTTGGCTTCGGTGGTGTTCCTGCGCGTGATCACGTAAAGGAATTCTTCTCGGCGCCTGCCCGAGGAGAACTCCTGTGAAGAACAACGACCTGTCCTTTTTTCTTCGCGCCGCCATTGCGCAGCGCGCCACTTCCGAGATTTACGAGCTGCTGCAGCGCCACGGTCTGGTGGCGTTTGCCCAGGCGCTGGCCCCATGGTCGGCCCGCGCCATTGCCGACGTGCTGTCCCTCCTGCCGCCGGCCACGCGCACGGCGGTCTGGCTCCACCTGCCGGCCGCCAACGGCCGTGCATTGCGCGCGGCGGGCCTGACGCCCTGCAACACGCCGCGTGACGCCGCACCGACCGGCGTGCCCTTGGCCCCTTCCCCCCGTCTGAATCCCACACGAGACCGCCCAGAGGCGGCCCGTCGCCCGGTCGCGCGCCCACCCTAGCACGACTTGGCGCGGCCAGCCCTTTGCCACTGAGCGCCCACGCTACAGGCTTTGCCATGAGTTTCTCTCTCTTTGGCCAGCCCTCACTCGCCCTAAAAAACCCTGGCGTCGGTGAACGCATGCCACCGACCCGTCCGCAAGGAGCCATCCATGACACATCACGACAGCATCAAGACCGAATCCCGGCAAAAAGGATTTATCAGCAATGCGCTGGGCAAGGGAGAAAAAATCTCGGCCCGCATTGAAAGTGAAGCCAACAACTCGCTGGAGCGCACACTCAAAAACGTCGGCGGCTCTCTCTCGGGACTGACCGAATCGCAGGTCAGCGAACGACTGACCCGGCACGGCTTCAACGAGGTCGCGCACGACAAGCCGCCGCACGCGCTGATCCAGCTGCTGCTGGCGTTCAAGAACCCCTTTGTACTGGTGCTGCTGTTCCTGGCCTGCGTCAGCGCAGTCACCGACGTGTATCTAGCGGCGCCAGGTGAAGCCGAGTGGACCGGCATCATCATTCTGGTGACGATGGTGATCATCAGCAGCCTGCTGCGCTTTTGGCAGGAGTACCGCTCGGGCCAGGCCGCCGAGCGGCTCAAGTCGATGGTGGGCAACACGGCCACGGCGCTGCGCCGCATTTCAGGCGCCAACAGCCCGATCAAGCAGGAAGTGCCGATGCGCGAGCTGGTGCCGGGCGACATCGTCTACCTGTCGGCCGGAGACATGATTCCCGCCGACATCCGGCTGATCGAGTCGCGCGACCTCTTCATCAGCCAGGCCGTGCTGACTGGCGAGGCCCTGCCGGTCGAAAAGTACGACACGCTGGGCGCGGTGTCGCAGAAGTCGGTACAGGTCAATGAGCAGGCCCCCAGCGACCTGCTCGACCTGGCCAACATCTGCTTCATGGGCACCAACGTGGTCAGCGGCACCGCTACGGCGATCGTTGTAGCGACCGGCGCAGAAACCTACTTTGGCTCGCTGGCGAGGAACGTGGTCAGCCACAAACGCATCGAGACCAGCTTCGACCGCGGTGTCAGCAGCGTCTCGTGGCTGCTCATCAAATTCATGATGGTGATGGTGCCTATCGTCTTCCTGCTCAACGGTCTCACCAAGGGCGACTGGATGTCGGCGCTGACCTTCGCGCTGGCCGTAGCGGTGGGCCTGACGCCTGAGATGCTGCCCATGATCGTGTCGGCCAACCTGGCCAAGGGCGCGCTGGCCATGTCACGCCGCAAGGTGGTAGTCAAGCGGTTGAACTCGGTGCAGAACTTTGGCGCCATGGACGTGCTGTGCACCGACAAGACCGGCACCCTGACGCAGGACAAGATCATCCTGGAGCACCACTTCGACCTGCAAGGCAAGAAAGATCCGCACATCCTGGAGCTGGGCTGGCTCAACAGTTTCCACCAGAGCGGTCAAAAGAACCTGATGGACATCGCGGTGGTCCATCGCGCCGAGGAGCTTGCCATCGCAGCACGGCTGTCGGGCTGGCGCAAGGTGGACGAGATGCCTTTCGACTTCGTGCGCCGCCGCCTGTCGGTGGTGGTGGCCGACGAGCACGGCGCGCAAATGATGGTGTCCAAGGGCGCCGTCGAAGAAATGCTGGCCGTGGCCACCCACTGGCAACAGGGCGAGCAGGTGCAGGTGCTTGACGCCACCGCCCGCGCCGCCCTGCTGCAGCGCGCGACCGACTACAACGAAGAGGGCTACCGCGTGCTGATTGTCGCCACACGCCAGATCCCGAGCGACCAGGTCAAGGCCGAATACCGCATGGCCGACGAGGTAGACCTGGTGGTGCGCGGCTTTCTGACCTTCTTCGACCCGCCCAAAGAAAGCGCCGCTCCCGCCATTCGCGCGCTGCAGGCGCACGGTGTGGCCGTGAAGGTACTAACCGGCGACAACCCTGTGGTCACGGTCAAAGTCTGCCGCGACGTCGGCCTGGACCCCGGCACGCCACTGGTGGGCCGCGACGTCGAGGCGATGGACGACGCCACGCTGCGCGAAGCGGTGCAGTTCACGACGATTTTTGCCAAGCTTACGCCGCTGCAGAAATCGCGCGTGGTCAAGGCGCTGCAGGCCAACGGGCGCACCGTGGGCTTTCTGGGCGACGGCATCAATGACGCGCCGGCGCTGCGCGATGCGGACGTGGGCATTTCAGTGGATAGCGGTGCCGACATCGCCAAGGAAACGGCCGACATCATCCTGCTGGAAAAGAGCCTGATGGTGCTGGAAGAAGGCGTGATCAAGGGGCGCGAGACCTTTGGCAACATCCTCAAGTACCTGAACATGACGGCCAGCTCGAACTTCGGCAACGTGTTCTCGGTGCTCGTGGCCTCAGCGTGGCTGCCGTGGGAACCGATGCTGGCGGTGCACCTGCTGATCCAGAACCTGATCTACGACATGTCGCAGATGTTCCTGCCCTGGGACAAGATGGACCCCGACTTCGTCAAGAAGCCGCGCAAATGGGAGGCCAATAACATCCGCCGTTTCATGATCTGGATGGGCCCGACCTCCTCGGTGTTTGACATCACGACCTACGTGCTGCTGTGGACGGTGTTCGGCGCCGGCGCCGCGTTTCATGCCGATGGCGGTGGCGCCTCGATCATGCATTCGGGCTGGTTCATCGAAGGCCTGGTATCACAGACGCTGGTGGTGCACATGCTGCGCACGCGCAAGATCCCGTTCCTCCAGAGCACAGCCACGCTGCCGGTGCTGTTGTCGACCAGTCTCGCCATCGTGGTCGGCTGCTGGCTACCGTACTCGCCGTTTGCCGATTCGCTGGGCTTCATTGCGCTCGAGCCGAGCTACTTTGGCTGGCTGCTGGCCACCATGGTTGCGTACATGGCGCTGGCGCAAACGGTCAAGACCATCTACATCCGACGCTTCGGCCACTGGTTCTGAGTCGGTCCACGGCCGCCCACCGCGCAGCCGCCGTGGCGGCCATGGCACCGCCTCGGCCTCAGCAGGCTGGCCCTAGCCATGCATCCTCCCCGGCGAGGGCCGGGCGGCCTGTTGTTTCGAGCGTTCCCTTTTAAAAAATTCCCGGGCCGGGTGGCCTGGCTGGCCCTCGGCCCGAACGCCACCCTCCCCTCTGAATCGCACGAGGTTTTCATGAAGCACCTTCACTTTGTCGCGCGGCACGTTGCCACCACGGCACGTACAAGGCTGGCCACTGTGGCCGCACTGGGGCTGGGCGCCAGCCTAGCCCACGCGGCCGGCGGCCACCACGCAGTAGACGACGCCACGATCCTGGACGAGGGCCAATGCCAGCTGTCAGCCTGGAGCGAACGCGAACGGCAGGGCAACCGCACGCTATATCACCTGGAGCCGGGTTGCCGCGTCGGTCCGCTCGAACTCAGCCTGGGACTGGAGCACCAGAGCGAAAACGACATCGGCCGGACCGGAAACGTCAGCCCACAGCTCAAATGGGTCTTGCCACTGCACGACCGGCTGAGCGTGGGCGTTGTGGCGCAGGCGCACTGGCAGAGCGAAGCCCTGACCTCGCTCCACGCCGCCGGCAGCACGCTGCTGGTGCCGCTGACCTGGCATGCCAGCGACAGCGTGAAGCTGCACCTCAACCTGGGGCGCGACTTCATGCGCCATGCCCCCGGCACCACCAGAGCCGGCGCCGCTCTCGAATGGTCGCCGGCCGCGCAGTGGTCTTTCGTCGCGGAGCGTTTTCGCGAATCGACGTTCAACCACTGGCGGCTCGGCGTGCGCTGGATGGTGACCCCAGACCTGAGCATCGACTTGAGTCAGGCCCGTGGCGACCATGGCCGCGTGGCCGCATGGGGGACGCTGGGTGCGACCTGGGCCTTCGACCGCTGAGGCCATGCTGCAGGGCCGTGCCATACCGTGCTGCGCCAAAGCCCGCGCCCGCTCGGGACTCCCTTGCCCCCTGTGCCCGCCCTTTCTTGTCACCTTTCTTGCCACTTTCTTGCCACCTTCCTTACCCCACTGACCCGCCATGCAAGTTCTAACTTCCCTGAATCCCGCCGCCCTGCTCAACACCCTGGTGTGCCTGAGCACCGCCTTCCTGCTGGGCGGCCTGATCGGTTTCGAGCGCCAAGTGCGCCAGCGCACCGCCGGGCTGCGCACCAACACCCTGGTCGCCGTGGGCGCGGCGGTGTTCGTCGACATGGCGTTTCGCCTAGGCGGGCCCGAGGGCGCGGTGCGCGTGGTGGCCTATGTGGTGTCAGGCATCGGCTTTCTGGGCGCGGGCGCCATCATGAAAGAAGGTGCCAACGTCACCGGCCTGAACACCGCCGCCACACTCTGGGGCTCAGCCGCCGTAGGCGCTTGCGCCGGGGCCGGGCTGATCGGCGAGGCGCTGCTGGCGGCGCTGTTCGTGCTGGCGGCCAACACCCTGCTGCGCCCGGTGGTCAACCGCATCAACCGGCGCCCCGTGAACGAGCAATTTAGCGAAGCCAGCTATGCCGTCTATGCCATCTGCCAGCGCGACGTGCAGGCCGACGTGCGCGAAAAACTGGTCGCTCTGCTAGAGGCTGCCAGCTACCCGGTGCGCGATGTGGCGCAGCACGCCTTCGGCCAGAACGACATCGAGATTGAGGCCGCGCTGTACGCCACGGCGGTGGAGCCCGAGGCGCTTGACCGGCTGGTGGCCGCACTGGAGCAGGAAAAGGGTGTGCTGCAGGCCTTCTGGAATCCGAGTGCGGAGGATTGACCCGATGGGCCAAAAAAAGCCTCGCAAATCAATGATCTACGAGGCTTTTTCTGCACTAGCAGCTAGACACTGCTAGACGCTTGCTTATTCCCACTCAATCGTTGCTGGTGGTTTGGTGCTCACGTCATAAGTCACGCGGTTGATGCCGCGCACTTCGTTGATGATGCGGCCAGACACTTTCTTGAGCAGGCCGTAAGGCAGCTCTGCCCAGTCGGCAGTCATGAAGTCGCTGGTTTGCACAGCGCGCAGTGCCACGACGTAATCGTAAGTGCGGCCATCACCCATCACGCCCACGCTCTTGACGGGCAGAAACACGGTGAATGCCTGGCTGGTCAGGTCGTACCAGCTCTTGCCTGTGGCTTCGTCGATCCAGTTGTTCAGCTCTTCGATGAAGATGGCGTCGGCACGGCGCAGCAAGTCGGCGTATTCCTTCTTGACTTCACCCAAGATACGCACGCCCAGACCGGGGCCCGGGAAGGGGTGACGATAGACCATGCCACGGGGCAGGCCCAGAGCCACGCCCAGTTCGCGCACTTCATCCTTGAACAGGTCACGCAGAGGTTCCAGCAACTTCAGGCCCAGCTGCTCAGGCAGACCGCCTACGTTGTGGTGGCTCTTGATGACCACAGCCTTCTTGCTCTTGGCACCGCCGGACTCGATCACGTCGGGGTAAATCGTACCCTGGGCCAGGAAGGTTGCACCCTTGCTACCTGCGTTGGCAGCCTTGAGCTTGGAAGCCTCGGCCTTGAATACATCGACAAACAGGCCACCAATAATCTTGCGCTTGGCTTCTGGCTCGTTCACGCCAGCCAGCTTGCCCAGGAACAGGTCGGCCGCATCGACGCGAATGACCTTGGCGTGCAGCTTGCCTGCGAACATTTCCATGACCGCGTCGCCTTCGTTCAAGCGCAGCAGGCCGTGATCGACAAAAACGCAAGTCAGCTGGTCGCCGATGGCGCGGTGGATCAGGGCTGCGGCCACGGACGAATCCACGCCACCAGACAAGCCCAGAATGACTTCTTCGTCACCGACTTGCTCGCGGATCTTGGCCACGGCTTCTTCGATGTAGTCGCCCATGATCCAGTCTGCATTCGTGCCGCAGATATCCAGCACAAAACGGTTCAGCAATGCCTGGCCCTGCACGGTGTGCGTGACTTCCGGGTGGAACTGCACCGCATAGAAGCGGCGGGCCTCATCTGCCATGCCGGCAATCGGGCACGAAGGGGTGGATGCCATCACCTTGAAACCTTCAGGCAGCTGGGTGACCTTGTCGCCGTGGCTCATCCAGACCTTGAGCATGCCGTGGCCTTCGGTGGTCACGAAGTCTTCAATGCCGTCGAGCAGCTTGGTGTGACCATGGGCGCGCACTTCGGCGTAGCCGAATTCGCGGCTGTTGGAGCCTTCAACCTTGCCACCCAGCTGGGTAGCCATGGTCTGCATGCCGTAGCAAATGCCCAGCACGGGCAGGCCCAGCTCAAACACGGCATCCGGAGCACGGTCGTCTACTTCGTAAACGCTGGCGTGGCTGCCTGACAAGATCACACCCTTGAGGTGGCCGTCAGCGGCAAATTCGCGCACCCATTCGCTGCTGACATCGCAGGGATGAACTTCGCAATAAACGTGGGCTTCGCGCACTCGGCGTGCGATCAACTGTGTGACTTGGGAGCCAAAGTCAAGAATCAGAATCTTGTCGTGTTGCATGGTGTGATCCAAAGGCAATAGAAAGGAGTATCCGTTTCAAAAATCAGCCGCAGCCAGCAACGCGATTCCACGCTGCTGCGCTGCCGTGATCTGGGCAGGATCGAAAGTGGCCAGCGGCAATCGCAGGGATTGCGCCAGCCATAAATAAGCGGCGTCGTACACGGGCAAGCCCGTATCCAGCGCAACGTCCAGCACAGCTTTGTGCTGGGCAGGT
Organism: Comamonas avium; assembly: GCF_014836675.1. GTDB lineage: Bacteria > Pseudomonadota > Gammaproteobacteria > Burkholderiales > Burkholderiaceae_C > Comamonas > Comamonas avium. Next base: position 287,424 of record NZ_JACSQK010000001.1, on the reverse strand, counting down.
GCCAGCTCATGCAGCTCAACACGGTGGCGAATGGCCTCCAGCACCCCCCACAGCCCTTCAACCGAGCTGTGTGGAATACGGCCAATATTGACACCCGAAGCAATCAGGTTGCCGCATTCCCATTGCCAAACATTGGGCGCTTGCGGGTCAACCTCATGGCGACGAATGCGTGCATATAAACGCTGGGTGTCTGCGCTGGCGCTATCGGGCAGCAGCCACGCAGCCGTTACAGACGCATCAATGACAAAAGCGCTCATGCCCGACTGCGTCCTGTTTGGCGCAGCATCACGACAGTGTCTGCAGCTGCTTGCGCCCGCACTGTCTTTTGCAGCGCCTGAATTTGCTCCAGCTCACGGGCAATCTGCTCATCGGTAATTACGGGGCGGCGGCGCACGGGCAGCATGCGCACCACCTCTTTGCCATGGCGCGTGATGCGCACTTCCTCGCCCTGCTCGACCAGTTCGATCAAGGCAGAAAAACGAGTTTTGGCTTCGTAGATACCGACGGATTGCATGGAATGGAGATGAGAAAGCTAGTTTAGCGTTAAATCAGACCAGATTTTAGCATTCTGACCAGAATCTCAAATTCCAGCCAAGAATGGATGGTTATTGGCATAAAGGGGAGCGCCACGTCAGTGCAAGGTAGTGCGGTGTGCGGTGTCACATGTACGCTGTCAAAGGTGATGGGCTGATTGGTCAGGTGGTTTTAGCACCAGCGCTGCCCTTCACGCTCTACAGGAGAGACCAACTTATTTTCAACCTCTTGGCCTCACCGAGGTCTTTGCACTCGCCCGTGGCGCTCCGAAACTCGATAGCGATGGTCAGATATCAATCTGCCAGTTGGCCGCCTGCACAGCCACATTCACCTCGCGAATTTTGCGCGACAGGTCATCCACCTGCTTTTGCAAACTGGCTACGTTGATTTGCGGCACCCATTTGATCTCGCGCTGGCTGTAGCGATCAACCTCTTTGTGCGTGGCCGCAATCGTACTGGTCAGCAGAGAATGCTGCTCAATCAGCATGTCGCGCTGCGCCAACAGATCCGACAGCAAACGGCCATCGGCAAGTTTGGCGGATGCATTAGTAGCATTGATGCTGCGCACCAATTTCTGCTGCTCCTGCAATGCACTAGTCGCTTGGGCCAGCAAATCTTCGACCTTTTCCTGCGGCGCCTCACCCTCTTGCACCATGGCGTTGCGGCCAATCCGCTCACGCAGCGAGGCCAGCTTTTTCTTCAGATCAGCGCGCAGCAACAGTGCTTCGGCAAGTTTCATGAGGGACTCCTGAAAAAGAAAAGCGGAGCCAGCCATGCCAACCCCGCTTGTGACCTGCAGGCCAATCAGCCCATCACTCAGTCGGCGCGGTAATTTGGCGCTTCCTTGGTGATTTGCACATCGTGTACGTGAGATTCACGGATACCGGCAGCGGTGATTTCCACAAACTCGGCCTTCTCGCCCATCTCTGCAATAGTGGCACATCCGCAGTAGCCCATGGAGGCACGCACGCCACCAGCCATTTGGTAAATGATGGAGACCATCGAGCCCTTATAGGGCACACGGCCTTCAATACCTTCTGGCACCAGCTTGTCTGCATTGGGGTTGCCAGTGGACGACTCTTGGAAGTAACGGTCGGCCGAGCCCTGCTGCATGGCACCGATAGAGCCCATGCCGCGGTAGCTCTTGTACGAGCGGCCCTGGTACAGAATCACTTCACCAGGAGCCTCTTCGGTACCCGCGAACATGCCGCCCATCATGATGGTAGAAGCACCGGCAGCCAGCGCCTTGGCAATGTCACCCGAGAAGCGGATGCCACCGTCACCAATCAAAGGTACGCCCGTACCCTTGAGGGCTTCGGCCACGTTGGAGATCGCCATGATCTGGGGTACGCCCACACCGGCGACGATACGTGTCGTGCAAATCGAGCCGGGGCCAATACCCACCTTCACGGCGTCAGCACCTGCCTCAACCAATGCCAGTGCGGCAGCGCCTGTGGCGATATTGCCGCCGATGACTTCAAGGTGCGGGTAGTTTTGCTTGACCCAGCGCACGCGATCAATCACGCCCTTGGAGTGTCCATGGGCGGTATCCACCACCACAGCATCAACACCAGCCTTGGACAGCAGGTCGACACGCTCTTCGGTGCCGGCGCCCACGCCCACAGCGGCAGCCACGCGCAGGCGGCCAGCCGAGTCACGCGCGGCGTTAGGAAAATTGGTTTGCTTGTTGATGTCTTTAACGGTGATCAGGCCCTTGAGCTCGAATGCATCGTTGACCACCAAGATACGCTCCAGCTTGTGCTTGTTGAGCAGTGCCTTGGCTTGAGCGGGCGTGGTGCCCTCTTTTTCGTTGACAGTAATCAGCTTTTCGCGGGGCGTCATGATCTGGCTGACCTTGACGTCGTAGCGGGTCTCAAAGCGCACGTCACGGCTGGTCACAATGCCGACCACCTTGCCGCCATCGCACACAGGGAAGCCGGAAATGCCGCGCTCTTCTGACAGCTGCAGCACTTGCAGCACCGTGTGGTCAGGGGTGATCACGACAGGATCAATTACCACACCGGATTCATGGCGTTTGACCTTAGCCACTTCAGCCGCTTGCTCCTGGGCTGTCATGTTCTTGTGGATCACGCCAATGCCACCTTCTTGGGCAATGGCAATGGCCAGACGCGCTTCGGTCACCGTGTCCATGGCCGCAGAGACCAAAGGCAGGTTCAACGTGATGTTGCGTGTGAACTGTGTGGAGAGAGTTACGTCCTTGGGCAGGACTTCGGAGTAGGCGGGAACGAGCAGAACGTCGTCGAATGTCAGTGCTTTTCCGAGAAGGCGCATTGTGAAGGCTCCAAAAGAAAGATTGTAGCTTTCTCAGCACTAACCCGTGCCAAACATGCAACAAGAAACCTTGCACGATCGCGCTAAACTGAAAGCCATGAACACCCACAAACTATGGATTGCAGCTGTCTTGAGCATTTGCAGCAGCAGTGTTTTGGCCCAATGGCAATGGGTTGATGAAGCCGGTCGCAAAGTGTTCAGTGATCGGCCACCACCTGCGCACATTGCGCCTGAGCAGATTTTGAAGCAGCCTCACGGCACACGTTCTGCCAGTGCACGCATGGTCTACCCCAGCGCAGAGACTGCTGGCTTGCCACCCAAGTCTGCTCAGCCCTCACAAGCTGCCCCCACTGAAGCTACGCCCGCAGCCCAGACGCCAGAAGCGGCTGCACAGGCCAAACAAGCTGCGCAGGATCAAGCCAAGGAAAAAGACATAGAGGACGCCAAGCGCAAAGCCGAAGAAGCTGAACAAAAAAAGCAAAAAGCCCAGCAAGCTCAGGCTCGCCAAGAAAACTGCCAGCGCGCACGCACTGCACAAGCTGCGCTGCAGTCGGGCAGCCTGCTGGCCACCGTCAATGCAAAAGGCGAGCGTGGCTTTATGACCGACGAGCAACGCCAAGCCGATTTGCAGCGTGCCCAGCAAACGATCAAGAGCAATTGCTCATGAACCGGCGGCCCCACCCCTCCACGCTTTGATTCAGTAGCCTGCTTTACTGTTGGTGCGCCGGCTGGCAAACAGCCCTGCACTGCGCGCGCCCTGCTTGGCAAACCGTTCGCGGCGCGCTACTTTGGGGTCAACCTTGAGCGGTTGATACAGCTCCACACGGTCACCGTCTTGCAAGGCGCAATCCAATGGTTTGGTACGCCCCCAGACACCGCAAGATTGCGACGCCGTCAACTGCAGGCCACAGGCGTCAAGAGCATCTTGCAAGCACGCCCCCTCAGGCAGTGCTACCGCTCGCTCTTGCACAGCGGCGCTGCTATCGGCCCAGACCACATGCACCTTGAGCTTGCTGGTATCAGCCATAGACTTTTTCAGCACGCTTGATAAAGGCGTCCACCATGGAGTTGGCAATGCGGTCAAAAACAGGGCCAATCAGCGTAGCAATGGCCACGCTGTCAAAGCCATAGTCCAGCTGCAGCTCGACCTTGCAGGCACGCTGTGAGCCATCGCCTACGGGGTGAAAAATCCAGTGGCCTTCTAGGCGCGAAAACGGGCCTTTGACCAAGCGCATGCTGATCTTGGTCTTGCCTTCGTGCACATTGCGTGTCACAAAGGATTTACGCAGTGCACCCATCGACATGCCGACTTCCGCCGTCATGCTCGTTGCGTCCTGCTCCAGCACCTTGGTGTGCGAGCACCAGGGCAAAAATTCTGGATAGCTTGCCACGTCCGCCACCAAGGCAAACATTTCTTCGGGGCTATACCAAATAAGAACAGACTTGTTAACGTTTTTCATGAAAGCACAAAGCCAGCACGGCACATGCCTGGGGCATTGCTGCACCAACGGACCACGCACGGCTGGAGAAACTAGAATTGCTGTTCAGCGGGAGAAACGCCCATTGTAGGTAGAGCCCGGCATCTGCGGGTCACCCGCCCAGAAAGACCCATGGCAACAAAATCAGAAACACCATCCCGCATAGCGGATAACAAAAAAGCGGCGTTCAACTATTACTTTGAAGAGCGCCACGAGGCAGGCATTGTGCTGCACGGCTGGGAAGTCAAAGCCTTGCGCAGTGGCAAGGCGCAGTTGACCGACGGCTACGTGATCATCAAAGACGGCGAGCTGTTCTTGATTGGTTGCCAAATTCAGCCACTCAAGACCGCCTCCACGCACGTCAGCCCCGATTCAGCACGCATTAAGAAGCTGTTGATGAAAAAAGACGACATCAAGCGCTTGATTGGCAAAGTGGAGCAAAAAGGCTTCACCTTGGTGCCCGTGAATCTGCACTGGAAAAACGGCCTGGTGAAATGCGACATTGCCTTGGCCAAGGGCAAGGGCGAGCATGACAAGCGCGATGTGATCAAGGATCGAGAAGGCAAGCGCGAGGTGGAACGCGCCATGAAAAGCCGCAACCGTTAAACGCCAGAAGCAATAAACAAGAGCATCCAGCGCTTTATCCACAAGGGTTTCAGATATAAAACTATCTGAAAACCTTTAAATACCAGCGCTTGATGCTTCTATTTTTAAAGACCACGCCTGTGCCTGCGTGGTTTTTTTACACCTGCATCAGTCTTTGAGGTAAGCCAAAGGGTGTGAGTGCGCAGGCCATGGGCTGACAAAAAACGCCTTCCACAGATCTTCAGGCACGTCCTCAATGCGTGCCGGGTTCCAACGCGGGTTGTGGTCTTTGTCCACTGCCAGCGCGCGGATGCCTTCCACTGTTTCGCTTTGGCCGGGGCGCAGGTAAAAACAGTGACGCACCATGTCGCGCTCCATGCGCAAATCTTCGGCGACACCCATGTTGCGCGCGCGGCGGATCTGCTCGAGCACCACAAACAGCATCAGGGGCGAGCGCTTGCGCAGTACGGCTGCGGTGGCCTGTGCCCACTCGCTGGCATCTGTCTCCAAAGCGCTGATGATGTCGCGCACCGTGGGCAGAGCAAAAATACGGTTGATCTGCTGCACATCGCGCACGGGTTGCGGTGCATGGGGCTGGCTGCGCGCCTGTACAAAGGCGTGCACGGCATCGCCATCTGCAAACTGCTGCGCGCCCAGTGCCTCCCACAGGGCACCCTGCTCAGCGGCGGGCAAATAGGCGTCTGCCAAATTAAAGGCCAACGCTTCAGCCGCCTCGATGGTATCGCCCGTCAACGCCAGCCACTCGCCCACAGCACCCGGACAGCGCGAGAGAAAGTAGCCCCCCCCCACATCGGGGAACAGGCCAATGATGGTCTCTGGCATGGCCATCTTGGTTTTTTCAGTCACCAGACGCAGGCTGGCACCTTGGCTGATGCCCATACCGCCGCCCATCACAATGCCGTCCATGAAGGCGATGTAAGGCTTGGGGTAGGTAAAGATCAGGTGGTTGAGCGCGTACTCTTCCGTGAAGAAGTCCTCCAGCTCTGGGTTGCCAGTGCTGCCCGCCTGGTGCAGAAAGCGGATATCACCGCCTGCACAGAAATGCCCAAACACGCCCTCTTTGTGGCTGCCGCGAATGGCCACCGCCAACACCTTGGGATCATCTTTCCAGATCAGCAACTGCGCCAGCAAATCGCGCACCATGCCCAGTGACAAGGCATTGATGGCTCTGGGTCGATTGAGGGTGATGAATCCAACATGGCCGCGTACTTCGGCCAGAACGTCTGCAGGGGTCTGTGACATATTTTTGTGCTCCAACTGTCTCCAACAAAGTGAGCACGATACCGCAAGCGTCACTTTTGTTTTGTCACTCTGGCTGCATTTGACTACCAGCCATACGTAAAAAAAGGCCGCACAAGGCGGCCTTTTGAAAGCACACTGAACGCGGCTTAGTTGTCGCGCTGAGCACGCTTGCGCTCATGCTCCTTCAGGAATCGCTTGCGCACGCGCAGGCTGGTAGGAGTGATTTCCAGCAGCTCGTCGTCTTCAATAAAATCAACGCCGTATTCCAGCGACAGCTGAATAGGAGGAGTGATCTTGATCGCGTCTTCCTTGCCAGATACACGGAAGTTGGTCAGCTGCTTGGTACGCGTGGCGTTGACGATCAGATCGTTGTCACGGCTGTGGATACCAATGATCATGCCTTCGTACACGGGGTCGTTGGCCTTCACAAACATGCGACCGCGGTCGTCCAGCTTGCCCAGAGCGTAGGTGAAGATTTCACCATCGTCCATGGAGATCAGCACGCCGTTCTTGCGGCCACCGATGTCACCCTTATGGGGTTCGTAGCTGTCAAAGATGTTGGCGATCAGGCCGGAACCACGTGTCATGTTCATGAACTCGTTGGTAAAGCCGATCAGGCCACGGGCAGGAATACGGTATTCCAGACGGACGCGACCGCGGCCATCGGGTTCCATGTTCACCAGTTCACCCTTGCGCTCGCCCAGGGCTTGCATCACGCTGCCTTGATGGCCTTCTTCGATGTCCGCAGTCACCAGCTCGATAGGCTCGTGCTTGACACCGTCGATGTCCTTGAACACCACGCGGGGCTTGGACACGGCCAGCTCGTAGCCTTCACGGCGCATTTCTTCGATCAAGATGGTCAGGTGCAATTCGCCACGGCCCATCACTTCAAAGATACCGTCTTCGCCGGTTTCCTTGACGCGCAGAGCCACGTTGGAGCGCAGTTCCTTTTGCAGACGGTCCCAGATTTGACGGCTGGTCACGTACTTGCCTTCGCGGCCCGCCAAAGGCGAGTTGTTCACGCAGAAGTTCATAGTCAGTGTCGGCTCGTCAATCTTGAGCATCGGCAGAGGCTGAGGATTGGCGGGATCAGTGATGGTTTCACCGATACCGATGTTTTCGATACCGTTGATCAGCACGATTTCCGAAGGGCCGGCTTCAGTGGCTTGCACGCGGTCGATACCCTGGAACTTGTGGATCTGGTTGATCTTGCCGTTGTAAGCCTTGCCATCAGGACCGGCCATCACTTGCACATTCTGGCCAACCTTCAAGGTACCCTGAGTGATACGGCCCACAGCGATACGGCCCACAAACGTGGAGTAGTCCAGCGCAGACACTTGCAACTGCAAAGGTGCAGTGGCATCGCCTTGTACGAAAGGCACGTGCTCCAAGATGGTGTCAAACAGGGCCGACATGTCTTCGCCCCACTTTTCACCTGGTACGCCTTCTACTTTGGAAGACCAGCCGTTGATGCCCGATGCGTACACCACGGGGAAGTCCAGCTGCTCGTCAGTAGCGCCCAGCTTGTCAAACAGGTCAAACGCAGCGTTCACCACCTTGTCGGGGTTGGCACCGGGCTTGTCCACCTTGTTGACCACCACGATAGGCTTCAGACCCAGGGCCAGAGCCTTCTTGGTCACGAAACGCGTTTGGGGCATGGGGCCTTCTTGCGCATCGATCAGCAGCACCACACCGTCCACCATGGACAGAGCGCGCTCAACTTCACCACCGAAGTCCGCGTGACCGGGTGTGTCAAGAATGTTGATGTGGGTATCGTTCCACGATACGGCACAGTTCTTCGCCAAAATCGTAATGCCACGCTCACGTTCAATGGCGTGGTTGTCCATGACGGTGTCGACCACTTTTTCGTGCTCGGCAAAAGTGCCCGATTGGCGCAGCAGTTGGTCAACCATTGTGGTCTTGCCATGGTCAACGTGCGCGATGATGGCGATGTTGCGGATTTGTTTGCTCATACGATTTCCAAAATGCCGCGGTCTTGTGGGCGCGGCGTGCCTTCCAAAATTTGTTGAATTTCTAGGGGGCTGAGCAGGCGATCAGGAATCAGCTCCCCACTTGTGATGTGCCCCACACCCAGCAAGGCGCGTGGTTCATCCCCATAAACTGCGACAGCCTCGGCATCGGGCCAATCGCCGCGGCGACGCAAACCAGTCAGAAACCGGCCGCTTTCACTCGCATCCAGCGTCACGCGCGTATGGGCATGCAGCAGACAATCTGCCGGCTGCACCACGCTCATGCGCTCTTCTTCGGGCATGGCGATCAAGGCATCCAAAGTGATGCAACGATCGACACCAATGCCGCCCGTGTCTGTACGGCGCAGCGAACGCAGGTGTGCGCCACAACCGAGCGCCTCCCCCACATCCTCTGCCAGCGTACGAATGTAAGTGCCCTTGCTGCAGGTGACTGTCAGCTCAAGGGCATCCAAACCGTCCGCATCCTTGCACAAAACAATGTCCAGTGCATGAATAGTTACATTGCGCGCAGGACGCTCAATTTCAATACCTGCGCGCGCATATTCATACAGCGCCTTGCCATCTTTCTTGAGGGCGCTGTACATAGGCGGCACTTGCTGGATAGGGCCCGTAAAGCGAGCCTGCACCTGCGCCAGCAGCGCTGGCGTGATGGCTGACATATCCACCACCCGCTCACGCAGCACTTCACCTTCTGCATCTGCAGTGGTAGTAGTCTGGCCTAAGCGGGCAACAGCAATATAGGTCTTGGCAGCTTCCAGCTGCAACTGGCTGAACTTGGTGGCAGCCCCAAAACACAGCGGCAACACGCCGGTGGCAAGGGGATCCAAAGTGCCAGTGTGGCCGGCCTTTTCCGCACGCAATAACCACTTCACTTTCTGTAAAGCGTCATTGCTGGAAAGACCCAGCGGTTTATCGAGCAGCAACACCCCATGCACAGGGCGCCGCTGCACCCTGGTGCGAGTGGCGTTCATTGCTTAGCCTTCTTCAGGGCCGCGTGACGCCACAGCCTTGGCAATCAAGGCGTTCATGTCAGCAGCACGCTCTGAGGTGCGGTCGTAGACGAAGTGCAAAGTAGGAACGGTGTGGATGTGCAAACGCTTGAACAAGCCATTGCGCAGGAAGCCTGCAGCTTGGTTCAACGCCTTTTGCGACTCATCCGGGTCACCGATCAGCAAGCTGAAAAACACTTTGGCGTGCGCATAGTCGGGCGTCACTTCAACGCCTTGCAGTGTGACCATGCCAACACGCGGGTCCTTCAACTCGCGGGCGATCAGCTCCGACAGATCACGCTGGATCTGGTCAGAAACTTTGAAGCTGCGGTTAGGCGCAGCAGATTTACGTTTAGGTGGCATTAAAAATTATGAGCTAGTAGCGCTAGTCAGAGAAGGGTTTGAAAGCCTTTCGACCTTCAAACCCTTTATTCATCAGCGCTGAAAGCTATGGTTTACAGCGTACGTGCAATTTCCTTGATTTCGAAAACTTCCAGCACGTCGTTTTCGCGGATGTCGTTGTAGTTGCGCAGCTTGATACCGCACTCGAAGCCTTCCTTGACTTCCTTGACATCGTCCTTCAGGCGGCGCAGCGATTCGATCTCACCCGTGTAGATAACCACGTTGTCGCGCAGCAAACGGAAGTGTGCGTTGCGGACCACATGGCCCTGGGTGATGTAGGAACCAGCGATCGTACCGATCTTGGTTGCCACGAACACAGTGCGGATCTCGGCCATACCGATGATCTCTTCGCGCTTTTCAGGAGCCAGCATGCCGGACATGGCGGACTTCACTTCATCTACGGCATCGTAAATGATGTTGTAGTAGCGCAGATCCACGTCGTTGCTTTCGGCCGTCTTACGAGCCTGGGCGTCAGCACGCACGTTAAAGCCGATGATGATGGCCTTGGAAGCCAGCGCCAGGTTGACGTCGGACTCGGAGATACCACCCACGCCAGAGTACACGATCTGTACCTTGACTTCGTCGGTCGACAGCTTGAGCAGCGATGTTGCCAACGCTTCTTGCGAGCCTTGTACGTCGGCCTTGATGATCAAAGGCAGAGTCTGCACGTTGCCAGAAGTCATGTCCGAGAACATGTTCTCCAGCTTGGCAGCTTGCTGCTTGGCCAACTTGGTGTGACGGAACTTGCCTGCACGGTAAGTCGCGATTTCGCGGGCACGGCGCTCATCGGCCATGACCATGAAGTCGTCACCGGCCAAAGGCACGTCGGACAGACCCTGGATTTCCACAGGAATCGAAGGACCAGCTTCCTTGGTCTGCTTGCCGTCTTCGTCCAGCATGGCACGCACGCGGCCATAGGTTTGACCAGCCAGCACCACGTCACCGACCTTCAGCGTACCGGATTGCACCAGCACTGTAGCGACCGGGCCGCGACCCTTATCCAGCTGAGCCTCAATCACCAGACCCTTGGCAGCTGCGTCCACTGCAGCCTTGAGCTCCAGCACTTCAGCTTGCAGCAGCACTTGCTCGAGCAATGCGTCAACGCCAGCGCCGGTCTTGGACGACACAGAGATGAACGGAGAATCACCACCGTACTCTTCTGGCACGACCTCTTCGACCACCAGCTCTTGCTTGACCTTCTCAGGGTTCGCTTCAGGCTTGTCAGACTTGGTAATGGCAACCACGATCGGCACACCAGCAGCCTTGGCGTGCTTGATGGCTTCCTTGGTCTGAGGCATCACGCCGTCATCAGCCGCACAGACCAAAATTACGATGTCGGTGGACTTGGCACCTCGGGCACGCATAGCGGTAAACGCTTCGTGGCCCGGAGTATCCAGGAACGTCACCATACCGCGGTCAGTCGTCACATGGTATGCACCAATGTGCTGGGTAATACCACCCGCTTCGCCGGTTGCCACTTTGCTGCGACGAATGTAATCGAGCAGCGAAGTCTTGCCGTGGTCAACGTGGCCCATGACTGTAACGACAGGAGCACGCGACACCAGCTCGCCGGTGTACTTGGAAGTATCTTCCTCGCTGAAGGCTTCTGGAGAATCCAGTGCAGCGATCTTGGCGGTGTGGCCCATTTCTTCCACCACGATCATGGCGGTGTCCTGGTCCAAAGGCTGGTTGATGGTGACCATCTGGCCCATCTTCATCAGCACCTTGATCAGCTCGGACGCCTTCACCGCCATCTTGTGAGCCAATTCGGCCACAGTGATGGTTTCTGGCACCGAGATTTCCAGCGCGCGGAATTCCTGCTGCTGCTGTTGCTGCTGGTGATCGTTGCGGTCATTGCCACGACGGCCACCACGAGGGCCACCGCGCCAGCTGGAGCGATTACCCACGCCACCCGAGCTGTCGCCACGGGTCTTGATTTCCTTCTTCTTGCCATTGGCGTCGTTCGACCAAGTCGAAGACAACTTGGAAGACTTGACTTCCTTGTCCTTCGCGCCGCCGCGGCCAGGTGCAGCCGTTGCTGCGCCTGCAGCAGGCTTGGCATCCTTGGAAGCGGTGGTCTTCTTGGCATCAGCAGCCGCAGCTGGAGCAACAACCTTCTTGGGCTCTTCAGGCTTCTTGGCAACCAGCACCTTCTTAGGTGCAGCCATCATGGCGCGAATAGCTTCTGCTTCTTGCAAAGCCTTGCGACGACGATCTTCCAGATCCTTGGCGCGAGCAGCTTCTTCAGCCTGGCGCTGACGGGATTCTTCATCGGCCTTGGCACGCGCATCAGCTTGTGCTTTGGCACGTGCTTCAGCAAAAGCTGCATTACCTGCAGCAGCTTCCTTTTGCGCTTCCTTGGCTTGGCGAGCCTTGGCGGCTTCGGCGGCTGCGTAAGCAGCAGCGCGCTCTTCCGCTTCGCGCTCTTTGCGCACACGGTCTTCGCGTTCTTCACGCTCATGGCGCGTTTGCGCTAATTCAACTTCTTCTTGGCTAATCATCTCTGCTTGCTTGCGGACTTCTTCCTCGCGGCGCACCAGCTCTTGGGAAGCCTGTGCAGCTTGCGCAGAACGGGCAGCAGCTTCGGCAACTACCTCGGGGGCATCGTCACGTTTGATGAAAGTACGTTTTTTGCGCACTTCCACTTGAATGGTGCGGGCTCTGCCAGTGGCATCGGCCTGCTTGATCTCGCTGGTCGACTTTTTCGTCAGCGTGATCTTCTTTTTGCCGTCGCCTTCAGAGCCATGGCTGGCCTTGAGGTGCGACAACAGCATTTGCTTGTCCGTTTCGGTCAAGGCATCAGTGCCAGAGCTCTTTGCCACACCAGCGGCATTGAGTTGTTCCAGCAGAGTCTCAGGGGATTTTTTAAGTTCGCTAGCGAACTCAGCAACAGTGTTCAAAGACATACTCCGTTCGATCCTCCCTGACCCTTATTCCTGACCGTCGGTGAACCAATGTTCACGCGCCTTCATGATCAAAGCCTTGGCTTCGTCATCAGTTTGACCGGTCAATTCGGTCAGTTCATCGATGGCCAAATCGGCCAAGTCATCACGAGTCAACACTCCGCCAGCAGCCAATTTGGCCACCAACTCAGGTGTCAGACCTTCCAAGTCACGCAACTCTTGCGAGACTTCGCTGACGCTTTCTTCTTGAGCAATTTCCATGGTCAGCAACGCATCCTTGGCACGGGCGCGCAGCTCAGTCACGGTTTCCTCATCAAAAGCTTCAATTCCCAGCATCTCGGACAAGGGCACATAGGCCACTTCTTCCAAGCTGCTAAAACCTTCATCTACCAAGATGCCAGCGAACTCTTCGTCCACATCCAGCTTCTCCATAAACAGCTTGCGAGCACCATCGGTCTCTTCAGCTTGCTTCTGGGCAGATTCTGCTGCATCCATGATGTTGATCTTCCAGCCTGTCAGATCGGACGCCAAGCGCACATTCTGACCGCCGCGACCAATGGCGATGGCAAGATTTTCTTCATCTACCACCACATCCATGGCGTGTTTCTCTTCATCTACAACGATGGATGAAACATTGGCAGGCGCCAAAGCACCGATCACAAACTGCGCAGGGTCTTCCGACCACAGCACGATGTCTACGCGCTCGCCCGCCAACTCTGTGGTTACAGCGTTCACTCGGGTGCCGCGTACGCCCACGCAGGTTCCGATTGGATCCACGCGCTTATCGTGCGAAACAACTGCGATCTTGGCACGACTGCCGGGATCGCGTGCGCAGCTCTTGATTTCCAGTAAACCTTGCTCGATTTCTGGTACTTCGTTGCGAAACAGCTCAATCATGAACTCAGGGGCCGAACGCGACAGCACGATAGGTGCGCCACGCAGGGTCAAGTCCACTTCCATGATCATGGCGCGCACACGGTCACCGTTGCGCAGATTTTCCTTGGGGATCATCTCGCTGCGGCGCAGGCGGCCTTCAACACGGCCGGATTCGACAATGATGTCGCCCTTGTCCATGCGCTTGACGGTGCCGGTGAAAATCTTTTCGCCACGTGCCATGAATTCGTTGAGCAGCATTTCGCGCTCTGCGTCACGAATTTTTTGCAAGATTACTTGCTTGGCAGTCATCGCACCGATACGCCCGATTGGCAACGACTCGATTTGCTCTTCAATGAACTCACCGACCTGAATACCTGGAACGCGGTCTTCCGCATCCATCAGCATTTCTTCAGCCTCGGGGTTTTGCAGACCGGCATCATCAGGCACCACCACCCAGCGGCGGAAGGTGTCGTAATCGCCGCTGTCGCGATCAATCGCAACGCGAATATCCGCTTCGCCTTCGTACAGCTTTTTGGTAGCTTGCGCCAAAGCCAACTCAACGGCGCCAAACACCACATCGCGTTCTACGTTCTTTTCGCGCGAAATGGCCTCAACCAACATCAACAGTTCGCGGTTCATGCGATGACTCTCCTAATTTCAATTCTTTCAAGCGGTGGCACCAGCTTGGGCACCCATCTAGCTCATGTGCTCTATCTCAAGCGGGCTTAGCGCCACGCCCCTTGAAACTCACCACGGGCGCCAAACGCGCCTCTCGCAGCTCTTGCAGCGTAAAGCCCATTGCCTGTAACGGCGCAGGTTCACGCTTTTTGCTCACTTTCGCACCGGGCTTGCGCGGCGGCTCGTCACTCCAGACGATTTGCCAGCCACCCGATTCAGCACGCTCGAGCGTGCCGCGGAATTTCTTACGATTTGCATTCACCACACCACCACCAGCTGCACCAATGGCTTCCTTGAGGGTGATATCGATTTCTGCGCCAGCGAAACGAACAAAGTCCTGTTCATTGCGCAGGGGGCGATCGATGCCCGGAGAAGACACTTCCAGACGCGTGTAATCAACACCGTCGACTTCCAGCGCAAATTGCAGTTGTCGTGTGACTTTTTCGCAATCCTCTACGGTCACGAAAGCCTCAGGAACAGGATCCGCACCTTCTTGCGGCGCCTGCCAAGGCAAGTCAACGGTGACACGAAGCAATCCGCCAGCGGAACGCTCGATCTCCACCAGGTCGTAGCCCAGACCCGTTACGATTTGTTCAACAATTTGCTGTAGTGCCACGTGCTCAGTTCAATCCCGGAAGTACAAAAAACCCGATAACCATCCTGCAATTGCTTGCTGGCGGCTTCGAGCTCCAAATGCAAGCGACCAAAAAAAAGGGCGGTTAATACCCGCCCGTTTGGTCGTGAATGTTCTATTGTATCCGCAAAGCATTGATTCGCAATGTCAAGCAGCCGGATTTCCTGCAGCAATCATTGCTATTGCGCTGCAATCCGTTGCCACAGTGGTACAGCTTCAGAGGGCATGCCAGAAGCTTCCTGCGGGGCCTGCAGCAAAGAGGTCAACAACCGCTCCAGCACTTTCACCTGGGGCAGCACAGGCCCAAAAAACAGCGGTTGCGCGCCCTGTCCAATCAGCAATGTGGGAAATGTCTCTACATCGACATCGCCCATTATTTCTTCCTGGTCCTCTACATCCACCCAGGAAAAGCGGATTTGGGGAAATTTTTCCTGAATCGCCAAAAACTCAGGCTCGTACTGGCGACACACACCACACCACGCAGCACACAGGCACACCACCCGCCAGGGTGCGCCATCCTGTGCCGTCACTGGCTGCATGGTATCTGAGGGCTTGTCACAGTACATCTTCAACTTGGCTCCACAACCCTCACAGGGGCAGCATCATGGCTTTAAAGCCATGCATCCTAACGACAACCAACCCGCACACCGTTTCTTTTTTCCGAAAGCAGAGCAAAGCAGGCAACTTTGCCCACTTCGCATCATCCATAAAAAAAGCCCCAGACAGGGCCTGAGGCTTTCTTGGTCAGATTTGGGCAACGGGTTACCCAAACATGCATCGATGGATTAACCCGAGTGAGGGCGCTTGCCGGCGTTCTTCTTGCTGCGAGTGTGCGAACCACGCTCCAAGCTCGAGCGCTGGCCACGGCCTTGTGGCAACAAAGTTACGCCGTTAGGGGCAACAGGACGGGGTGTGCGCTTGCGGTCAGCTTCAGTAACGATCTTATTGCCCATGGCAATCTCTCCAGTTGAGGTTTCAGTAAACCCGTTATTTTTCCACACACTGCAAGGCAACGTGACGGCGGGATTCAAAAAATTGTCTCACATCTGGGCATTCCTCTCTTTTTACTGCCATTTTTGGGCATGCGCACCACAAGCTCAGCACATCAGCACACGGATTTACGGACGTGACCTACACCGGTGCAAGCCTTCTGCTACAAATACTGTGTGCATTCGAGCGCACCCACAAAGTGCCTGTTTCTGCGTTTTTTGCCACAGGATCATGCCCATGTCTTTCTTTGACCGTTCTTGCAAGGCCAACATCCACTGCACTTGCCACAAGTGCAAGACCTCCAACAAATTACACAATACGGTGCAAAGCCTCAAAACGGCTCTGCACCCTACTATCGCCCCCCCAGCTTCGCCATCTAGCCGCTCGGGTGTGACGGTAGGCAATGCCGTGCTGTGCACGATTGGCCTGGCAGCACTGGCGGGAGCCACCATCTATGCAACGCGTAACCCGCGCATTCCAGAGGGTATTGAGCCTGTCGACGGCTTCAACTTAGACCGCTATCTGGGCAAATGGTACGAAGTGGCCCGCATTGAGCACAGTTTTGAAAAAGGCCTGCAGCGCACGCAAGCGGAGTACAACCTCAACCCCAACGGCAGCATCCAGGTCATCAACCGCGGCTACGACCCCAAGCGCGGAGAGTGGAAAATTTCTCACGGCAAAGCCCACCCGACGATTGCGCCGGATATTGCAGCCCTCAAAGTGTCGTTCTTTGGCCCGTTTTATGGCGGCTACAACGTTGTAGCGCTGGATGATAATTACCAATGGGCCATGGTGATTGGCTCCAGCCTGGACTATTTCTGGATTCTCTCGCGCCAGCCATCACTGCCAGACGGCGTGGAAGAGCGGCTGCTACACCAAGCGCAATCACTAGGCATCGACACCCAGAAAGTGCTGTGGGTGCACCAGGACGGCGTCAATCCAACAGGCAGCTACAAATAAATAAGCTATCAGCGCCTATGCACTGGCGTTTTTAGATTGTTTTATATCTAAGTTCATTACCAGTCGTACGTTGACTGCTATAAAAACAAAGAACCGATGCAAAAGGAATCGGTTCTTTGTTTTACAGAGCGATAACTTCGCTCTGCTCACACCCTGTCGAACCCGGGGCAGACACTCAAAAGCAAGCGCTTTTGAGCCTCCACACACATACCGCGTGTCTGCCAAAGGCCCCTGCCCACACGCACGCACGTGCGCGCATGGATAGCTGTCAATAACCCAGAACCAGCTGCGCAATCACACCCGTGGCCACAGCCACCAGCAGATAGTCGCCGCCGTATTGCACCCACTGCTGACCACGCGCAGGACGCTTGAGGCCGTGGGCGTGCCAGTTATTGACCACATAGTGGGATGAGCGGTATTGCAGCGGCACGCGGCTACCCTTGACCCAGTTGTGCTGCGGGCCTGCACCCATGCGTTTGGCCTGCCCGGGAGGCATTCCATGCGGATGCGCTTGGTGCGGCTGCACGCCAGGGCGATACGCAGGAGCGGCAGGCTTTGCAGGCCGGTGCGCTTGCTGGCCCTTATGGGCGCCATGCGAAGGGCGCTGAGAAGCCCCTTGGCCTTGCCAGTCACCGCCGCCATGGCGTGGCTGGGCGACGGCGGAGAAGGAGGATGCAGCCACGACCAGTGCGGTCATAGCTGCAGTCACGTATTGCTTGTTCATAGCGACCCCTTTCGTGGGTAATTGCTGACGACTCCAATACTAGGCACGCCAAGCAACAGTCAGCCCAACACCTTGTAAAGATGCGGCAAAACATGCAACGCAGCATGCACTGCCTACTGCACAGCCAAGCGACCTAAAAGGTTGCTGTAACCAGTTGCCGGGTGTAGGGGTGCTGAGGCTGCCCCAGTACAGCATCGACCGTGCCCTGCTCCACGACCTCGCCGTTTTTCATCACCAAGACGTCGTGCGCCATGGCGCGAATCACCTCCATATCGTGCGTAATCAGCAGATAGCTCAGCCCCAGCTCGCGCTGCAGACGCTGCAACAAACCCAGCACCTGCTTTTGGATCGTCACATCCAGCGCGCTGGTAGGCTCATCGAGCACCAAAATTTTGGGGCGCAAGATCAAAGCTCGCGCCACCGCCAAACGCTGGCGCTGCCCCCCCGAAAACTCATGCGGGTAACGCTGCAGCAAACCGGGGAACTGCTGCTCACTCAAGCCTACGCTCAGCAGCACGGACAGCACTTGTTCACGCCGCCCTGCTTCACTGATGTCAGGGGCGTGCACGCGCAGGCCTTCGCCCACAATTTCTTCCACCGTCATGCGCGGCGAAAGCGATGAAAACGGATCTTGAAAAACAACCTGCACCTGGCGGCGCAGTGCCTGGTTGGCAGGTGTATTGCGCATGGCGGGCTGTTGCCAGTTTTTGCCACTGATGTGCAATTCACCATGGCTGGGCAACAACCCCAGAATGGCTTGCGCCAAGGTGGATTTTCCTGAGCCGGACTCTCCGACAACACCCAGCGTCTGCCCTTCTCGCAAGCACAGTTGCGCACCCTGTACTGCGACAAACTCACCCTTGCCAAACCAGCCCTTGATGCCTGCCAGCGGTACGGGATAGCTCACACGCAACTGACTGGCCTGCACCACTGGCCTGGCCCCGGGATGGGTCTGCAGTACATCCCGCACAGGCTGGCTGTGCAGCAGTTTGTGTGTATAGGCATGTTTAGGGTAATCAAAAAGTGCCGTCACTGGCCCTTGCTCTACCAATACACCATGCTCCATCACGGCCGCACGATCGGCAAAGCGGCGCACCAGTGGCAAGTCGTGCGTGATCAGCAAAATTGCCATGCCCGTCTGACGCTGCAGATCACTGAGCAGCTCCAGCACCTGCATGCGCAGCGTGACATCCAGTGCCGTGGTGGGCTCGTCTGCCAGCAGCAATTTCGGTTTGGACGCGAGCGCCATCGCAATCATGGCGCGCTGACGCTGCCCACCGCTGAGCTGGTGCGGATAGCTTTGTGCGCGGCGTTCAGGCTCTGGTATGCCTGTGGTCGCCAGCAACTCCACAGCCTGCTTCCATGCCTGCTGCTTGCTCAGCGCCTCTTTGAGCTGCAGCACCTCTGCCACTTGAACCCCCACCGTCATCAGCGGGTTCAGCGCTGTCATGGGCTCCTGAAAGATCATGGCCACATCACCGCCACGCACTGCACGCATTTCTCGCTCAGTCAGTGAGAGCAGATTCCTCCCATTGAGCAAGACTTGGCCGCTGATATGTGCGTCTTCCGCAAGCCGCAGCAAACTCAAAGCTGTGATGGTCTTGCCAGAGCCGGATTCGCCTACCAAAGCCAGTTTCTCTCCAGGATGCACATCAAAGCTCACCCCCTGCACCACCGTCTTGCGGCCAAAGCGCACCTTCAGGTCACGCACAGACAGCAGTGGCAGCTTGTCATCGGCCGCTTGCATCACACACCCCCCTTGGCATCGGTCACTTGCGCTTTGCGTGGGTCCAGCGCATCGCGCAGGGCATCGCCCATAAAGGTCAGCAGCAGCAGCGTCATGACCAGCACAGCAAATGTGCCCAGCGAAATCCACCATGCATCAATGCTGTTCTTACCCTGGCTCAGCAGCTCGCCCAAGCTGGGCGTTCCAGGGGGCACACCCAGCCCCAGAAAGTCCAGCGATGTCAGCGCCAAGATGGCGGCGCTCATGCGAAACGGCAAAAATGTGACGACCGGTGTCAGGCTGTTGGGCAAGATGTGTCGCCAGATAATTTGCCCATTGGGCACGCCCAGGGCGCGTGCAGCCTTGACATAGTCCAGCTGGCGATTGCGCAGAAATTCGGCCCGGACATAGTCAGACAGCCCCATCCAGCCAAACAGGCTGAGCAGCACCAGCAACAAGCTGATGCTGGGCGCCAGCACGGCACTGAAGATGATGAGCAGGTACAGCTCTGGCATGGAGCCCCAGATTTCAATGAACCGCTGAAAGGCCAAATCAGTCTTGCCCCCAAAAAAGCCTTGAATCGCGCCCGTCACTACCCCCAGCAGCACCCCAACAAAAGTCAGAGCCAGCGCAAACAGCACACTTACGCGAAAGCCATACAGCAGCTGTGCCAGCAAATCACGCCCCCGGTCATCGGTGCCCAGCCAGTTAGCGGCTGATGGCGGGGCAGGATTTGGGGCCTGGGCGAAATAATTGATCGTTGCCTCCCCATAGCGATTGAGAGGAAACAGCGCCCAGTTGCTGCCCTTGTGCAACTGCTCTGTGATGTAGGGGTCGAGGTAGTCCGTGGTCGTTTCAAAGTCGCCGCCGAACACTGTCTCAGGATAGTCTTTGAGCAGCGGGAAATAGGTTTGCCCTTCATAGTGCACGATGAGCGGCTTGTCGTTGCTCACCACCTCAGCGCACAGACTGAGAACCACAATCACGCAAAACAAAATGAGGCTGTAAAAACCCAGCCTATTGCGCTTAAAGCGCTGCCATGCCCTGCGCCCCGGTGAGACAGAGCGTGGTGCCACGGTGGGCAAAGACTCAATAAACATAGCTGCCTGCACAGACGGTGTTTGGATTGGAGCCATATTCAATCAAATTTAACGCGTGGATCGACCCACACGTAGCACAGGTCGCTGATGAGTTTGGTCACCAGTCCGATCAAGGTAAACAGATAGAGCGATCCCAGCACCACGGGGTAATCGCGGCGAATCACACTCTCGTAGCTCAGCAGACCCAGACCGTCCAGTGAGAACAGCGTTTCAATCAACAGCGACCCGGCAAAGAACGCCCCAATGAACGCGGCCGGAAAGCCCGTGATGATGGGAATCAGCGCATTGCGAAATACGTGTTTCCACAGCACCTGCCGCTTGCTCAAGCCTTTGGCGCGCGCAGTCAGCACATATTGCTTGCGAATTTCTTCCAGGAAAGCGTTCTTGGTGAGCATGGCCGTCACCGCAAAGCTGCCCGCCACCATGGCAGTTACCGGCAGCGCAATGTGCCACAGGTAATCCACCACCTTGCCCATGGCACTGAGTTCGTCGAAGTTGGCCGAAGTCAGCCCACGCAGCGGAAACCACTGCAACTGCCCGCCAAAAATCACCAGCAGCGCCACGCCCAGCACAAAGCCTGGAATGGCGTAGCCAATCAAGATCAGCAGCGTGGTCACCAAATCAAAACGCGACCCTGCACGCACCGCTTTGGCCACGCCCAGCGGCACCGCAACCAGATAGCTGATGAAAAACGTCCACAACCCCAAGCTGATGGACACAGGCAGCTTTTCCACAATCAGTGCCCAGACGGGTTTGTTCTGAAAAAAACTGGTGCCCAGATCGAATTGGGCAAACTGGCGCAGCATTTGAAAGAACCGCTCGTGCGCCGGCTTATCAAACCCGTACAAGGCCTTGATTTGCTCGATACGCTGTGGATCCACCCCCTGCGCACCCCGGTAAGCCATGCCCCCGCCTTCAGCACCTCCACCCACCCCTGCTTTGGCCTCGGCCAGATACTGCTCGACAGGGCCACCGGGAACGAACTGGATGACCACAAAAGTCAGGAGCAGCACCCCCATCAACGTGGGCACCATTAAAAGAATGCGTTTGAAAATGTAGGCCAGCATGTCTATTGCGCCTGTTCTTTCAAGACCACCGGGGCCGTTTCTGCCGTCAAGGGGGGCATGCGTGCCCACCACGTGTCGATCACCCAGTTTTCACCATTGGAGTACGGAGGAATCACCTGCGGGTGCTCCAGACGCCACTGGTTATAGGCCATGCGGTGCGTGCTGGACGACCATTGCGGAATCAGATAGTGCCCATGGGCAATCGCTCGCTCCAGTGCATGGCAGGCAGGCAGCAACTGCGCCTCAGTCTTGGACGACACCATGGCCTGAACGAACGCATCCACCGCCTTGCTCTTCACACCGGGGAAATTGCCCGAATCTTCCTGATCGGCTGATGCGCTGCCAAACAAGTCGGCAAACTCCTGCCCCGGGTTGTTGGTGCCCTGGTAGGCAATGGATGTGATATCAAAGTCAAACTTCTGCAAACGCTGCTGGTACAGCGCATAGTCCACGGCGCGGAAATTGAGCTGTATGCCCAGCTTTTGCAAATTGCGCTGCCATGACGCTACGGTGCGCTGGCCCACTTCACTGCTGTCCAAGTACTCCAGCTCCATGGCCTGGCCGGCGCTGTTGCGCAGCACACCGCCTTGCACTGTCCAGCCCGCTGCAGCCAGCAAGCCCTTGGCTTTGCGCAGGTTCTCGCGCAGGCTGCTATCGCCATCCGTACGTGGCGCAACCGTCATGGGGCCAAAAGCACCAGGGGGCAGCACATCGCCCCAAGGCTGCATCAGCTCCAGCTCGGCAGCGCTGGGTAGCCCTGTGGTCTGGCACAAGGTATTGCCAAAAATACCATTTACGCGCTGGTAAGCGCCGTAAAACATCTGGCGATTCATCCATTCATAGTCCAGCGCCAGGCCCAGCGCTTCGCGCACACGCACGTCTTGCAAAAAAGGACGGCGAGCATTGAGCACATAGCTTTGAAAGCCAGTGGGCTGCTTGTGCGCGAACTCGCCTTTGACCAGTTCGCCAGATTTGAACTTGCGCCCATCCACACGCCGCGCCCAGTCGCCCGCGCTGTAAAAACGCATCAAATCAAACTCCCCCGCCTTCAGCGCTTCTAGTCTGGCGGTGTTGTCCTTGTAAATTTTGACGTTGATACGGTCAAAGTTGATCGTGCCACGGCGCACAGGCAAATCTTTGGCCCAGTAATGCGCATCACGCACGTAGGTAATGTCTTTGCCAAAGCTCACTGGGCCAATTTTGTAGGGGCCACTGCCAATCGGGGTGTCCATTACCACCTCGCTGAAAGGCTTGCCTGCACCCCACGCCCGGCTGAAGATGGGCAGACTACCCACGGTCAGTGGCAGTTCACGATTGGGCGCTCGAAAAGTAAAGCGCACCGTGCGGTTGTCCATCACCTCACAAGCCACGACTTCAGCCAGCATGGTTTTGTAGGCGGGCGAGGTGTGTGGCCCCATCAACGTGGCAAAGCTGTGCCGCACATCTTGGGCCAGAACCGGTGTGCCGTCGTGAAAACGGGCTTGGCGGCGCAGGCGAAAGGTGGCAGACATGCCATCAGCGGCCACCGTCACGTCTTCTGCCAGCAGGCCATAACCTGTCGCTGTTTCATCCATGCTGCCGGTCAGCAAGGTATCAAACATCAAGTTGGACAAATAAGCGGGTGCATTGCCTTTGATGGTGAACGGGTTGTATTTATCGAAGGTTGAAACCCGCAGGTTGCTGACCAGCCGCAACTCCCCGCCTTTGGGGGCGTCAGGGTTGACATAGCCAAAGTGTGCAAAGTCCTGCGCGTACTTGGGCTGTCCCCACAAAGCATAGGCGTAGCCAGCCCAAGTCGGGGCAACCGTAGTGGCTCCTGCGAGCAAGAAACAAAACTTCCAAAAGCGCATGCGACAATTCTGCACCACTGCGGCCCGCCGCCCTGTGTTTTTTGCGTTGTACAAAACCTGCGGCTGGCCTTCACTGAATTTCCTAAGGAGAAGAACAATGGGTTTTCTGACCGGCAAGAAGCTGCTGATCACTGGCGTGCTGTCCAACCGCTCCATCGCTTACGGTATTGCCAAGGCTTGCCATGAGCAAGGCGCTGAACTGGCTTTTAGCTACGTGGGCGAGCGTTTCAAGGACCGCATCACCGATTTCGCGGCTGAATTCAATTCGACCCTGATTTTTGACTGCGACGTCGCCGACGACGCACAGATTGAAGCCATGTTCAAGGGCCTGGGCGATGCCTGGGGCAAGTTTGACGGCTTTGTGCACTCCATCGGTTTCGCGCCGCGTGAAGCCATTGCAGGCAATTTCCTGGAAGGTCTGAGCCGCGAAGCTTTCCAGATCGCCCACGACATCAGCGCCTACAGCTTCCCCGCAATGGCCAAGGCGGCTCTGCCTTACCTGAACGACAAGTCGTCACTGCTGACACTGTCGTACCTGGGCGCACTGCGCTCCATTCCCAACTACAACACCATGGGGCTGGCCAAGGCATCGCTGGAAGCTTCGGTGCGCTACCTGGCTGAAGCCGTGGGCCGCACCGCAGATGGCCGCGCCATCCGCGCCAACGGTATTTCTGCTGGCCCCATCAAGACCTTGGCTGCTTCGGGCATCAAGGACTTTGGCAAGTTGCTGGGCCGCGTGGCCGATGCATCGCCACTGCGCCGCAATGTCACCATTGAAGATGTCGGCAACGTAGCAGCTTTCATGCTGTCAGACCTGGCTTCTGGCGTAACCGCCGAGATCACCTATGTAGACGGTGGCTTCAGCCAGACTGCGGGCCTGTCAGCCGATCAGGTGTAAGCCGCAGTCGCTTGAGACAACGCCCCGTACTTCGCTGATACCTCATGCCTTATCAATCGATTGGGCATGAGTGATTGATCATCGATTGCTGCTAGCTTTGATTTTTTAAAGCTGACACATTCGATGTGGACCGATCAGGGGCAATCCATTCGCTAAAAGAGATTTTTTTGGGGCGACGTCAACGCTGTAAAGCTGTCGCCCAGCGGCACCAAGATGGCATCTGCAATTGGCTGAAGCTGCTTTGTCAGATAGTGATCGTAGTCAATTGGTGAACTGCGAGCCTCCAGTGGCTCGGGGCCGTTTTGGGTCATGACGTATCGGATCCAGCCCCCGTTTTGATACTGTGCGGGCCGCCCCAGACGTACGTTGTATGCATCAGCAATGCGGGCTGCCCTCACTTGCGGGGGCACATTCGTCACATAGGCATCGAGTCTGTGTCGCAGGCGCTTTCTATAGATCAGCGAATCAACCTTATGACCAGCCAGAGTGGAATGCACGTACTCGGCTATGTATTGTTGATAAGGGGTTCCTTGAAAAACGCGTGAAAGCAAGCCCTCCTGGAATTGGCGAGCCAAAGGTGTCCAGTCGCTTCGCGCCATCTCCAGACCACGAAAAACCATCGCTTCCTTGCCCTCTTCATCGCTGCACAGGCCCGCATACCTCTTCTTGCTGCCAATATCCGAGCCCCGGATTGTCGGCATGAAGAACTTCTTGTAATGCGTGTCGAACTCGATTTCAAGAAAACTCTCCAAGCCCTGCTCTTGCATCAAAGTCTGCGACCACCACGCATTGATATCGCTGACAAGGTCAGCCGCTACAGCGCGTGCCTGCTCGTCAGTATGGCTACGTCTTAGCCAGATAAAAATAGAGTCCGTGTCACCGTAAATCGCCTGGTAGCCTCGCTTTTCTACAAAGTCACGGGTGACCTTCACCATCTCATGGCCGCGCAAGGTGATCGCAGAAATTAACCTGGGGTTAAAGAAGCGGCACTCTGATGCCCCCAGCACCCCGGCAAAAGAATTCATCACCAGCTTCAGCGCCTGCGACAAAGGCTCGTTTTTATTGCGTTTAGCCTCATCACGTGCCTGCCAAAGCGTAGTCACAATCCCCGGCAAGCAATGCTTATCCCTTGAGAACAGGGTATCCATCGGCCCCTTGACAGGTTTCCCAGGCTCACTTGCACGTGAGCCTTCGACAAGACCCACCGGGTCCACAAGGTAGGTTCGAATAATGGAGGGGTAGAGACTTTTGTAGTCCAGAACCAAAACTGAATCGTAGAAGCCGGGTTTGGAATCCATGACATAGCCACCCGGAGACGACTTGCCCTGAATCTCCCCCACATTGGGTGCTACATAGCCCAAGCGGTGCATGCGCGGCAGGTAGTGGTGGCTGAAAGCGGCGATAGATCCACCAAAATGGTCGAGCTGCAAACCTGTCGTATGTGCACGCTCCATGGCAAAAGGCAGCAAATTCGCTTTCTCGAAAATGCGCAGAACCAGCTCGCAATCGCGGATGTTGTAAACGGCGAGAGCAGGCTTGTCCTCCTGATAGCGCCGCTCGATTTCTGCCATCTTGTCGTACTCATCGCCAATGTCCTTACCCTCGCCAAGGAGTTGCTGCGAGACATTTTCAAGACTGAAAGAGGGAAAGCTCCAAATCGCGGCTCTGAGCGCTTCGATGCCGTCAATGACTACCCGGCCTGGCATGGGGGCGAAGAGATATTCCTGTTTGCCAGGATGGGTACGCCATGCGATAGGTTGGCGCTCGCGCCCTAATAAAAGGGGTGTTTGCGCATCATCTGCTGTTTTTTGCAAAACACGCAGGTCAAACTGAACAACGTTCCACCCGATGATGACGTCAGGGTCATTGCGCTCAAACCATTCGTTGAGAGACTCAATCATCGCTTTACGGCTTGAGTAATAGCGCAACGCAAAGTTGGTGGATTCAACAGGCTCGCAGGGCTGCTCACCAAGCATGAAAACGACGCGCTCCGCCATGCCATCCAGCGCAATGGAATAAAGCTCCTGGTGCTGGCTGGTTTCGATATCCAGCGAAACGACTTTCAAATGTGGCCTGTAATCCGGTGCAGGCAGGAGCTTGCAGTCGACGCACACGGAGTTTTCTAGCCGCCCTCCTTGAATCGTCACACTCGCAGTGATGAAACGCTCCATCAGATAGCGTTCATGCGGGCGCACATCGGCTTCAAGCAAAGCAACCCCCTGGCGCTGAAGTGCGCGTGCCAGCCGCCCCAGTTGACGGAATTTTTTGGAGTACACCCCCAGAACTGGCTCTTGCTGAAAGCTCTTGAGCCCCAGCTCACGCAACGTCACATCCGGCATGCTAAAGAGCTGTGCCTGCACCACAGCTTTGTGTCTGGCCTCTACAAATGCTACGGACGTCTGCCCTGTCAGCAGGACTTTCAAGGGGCCTGCCTGCGTGGCCAGCCAGTACTCGACTTCGGTACCCGCTGCCGTATCTCGCCAGTTGCGGGTCAGGATGAATCCTTGGAGTTGTTGGGTGAGCACGAGCGCAAAGGGGAAAAAGTTAGAGATGGCTCAAAGGATCGAGCATGGACAGCCTGTGGCCGGTCAAACGGGAATATCCACGCCTTGTTCTTGCATGGCCGTCTCGATCGGTCGTCAGATTTACCGCTCTTTGAGGTTCAGTCCAAGATACCGAGTCCCCGGCACAGGATTGAAACTTACGGGCGCCGCATCTGCAAACCCCAGCGACTCGTAAAGCCGCTGCGCTGCCTGAAACTCGGGCAGCACATCCAGGCAGATGCGGGCGTAGCCAGCCTGCCGCGCAGACTCCAAAATACCCTCCACCAATCGGCGCCCCAGGCTTTCACCACGCACTGCAGGCCGCACATAGACGCGCTTCATCTCTGCCACTTGGGCATCTACACGACGCAGCGCAGCGCATCCCACGGGCTGACCGTTCTTCCAAGCCAGCAGAACACAGCCTTCGGGTGCAGCGTATTTTCCTGGCAAGGATGCGAACTCGGATTCAAAGTCTTGAAAGTCCAAGTTGGCGGCGGGACTGGCCACATACTCCCGGAAAATGCAGAGCACCGAGTCAAGATCATCAGGGAAACGGGCAAAGCGGATATCTGTCATGGCAGTCAATGGTGCAGGCACCAATCCAAGTGTGGGGTAGCGTTGCGGCAAGCATAAGGCAGGGTGTCAGGCCATCGGCGTAAAGCCACAGAGCAATCATTGGCAGAAGTATTCAGACTTCGGACTGTGATGCAGGCCGGGCCAGCAAACAGCATGGCATCTGCGCCCCGCCTATCTCTGAGTATCCAGGTCGTAAGTGACCCATGAGGTCAACTGGGCAAGCTTATCGTAGAGGTGGCGTGCCTGGGTATTGGCATCCGAAGTGACCCAGCGCACCAGGGGCCAGCCTCGTTCGCGCGCAATGGCATCGATGTTCATCATCAAACACTGCCCGATGCCCAGGCCTCTGTGATCGTGCAAAACGAAAAGGTCATCGAGGTACCCCACTTCCTGGGCCATCAGTGGCTCCGGGCATGCACGAAAGTGAGCCAATCCAGTCAGGCGCTGCCCTGCAGACTCAGCGACGAGCCCTTCCAACGGATGCATAGGGTCTAAAAGCCACGACCAAGTGCGCTCCAATATTGCATCGCTCATGGGCACACCATAAAAGTGCGCGTACTGGCGGTAAAGATGCATCCATTGCGTTTGATCGTGTGGTTGCACTTGCCGCACCTGGACACCCTCCACCACTGGGTCACAAATATTCATAACGCCTCCTTTGCTGTATGGCCGTGCTCAAGCATTTACCAGGTGACTGCCGATGCACGAGCCCCCTGATGGGATGGGAAATGCGGCAGCACCTCCTTGGCCAGCTCATCAAGTACTTCCGCAGCAGGGCGCTGAGAAAACTGAATACCCAGTGCTGCATGATTAACACCAGCAGCCTGCCACTCTTGGAGCAGTGTGATCAGACCGTTACGCCCTGTTCGCAACACATAACCCCCGTGCAAAGGCGTGCGAGGGTGCTCGGGGTCATCGACAAGATCGATCCACTCATTGGTCATGTGCGGACGAAACGCACCATCTGCAATGAGGTTTCGCCAAGCACGAATTTTTTCCGCCAAATGTTGCGGCCCTCTCGGGGTATGCGTCTCATTGGGGTAAGTTAACCAGCCGTCTGCGTGCTCTGCAATCCAGGACAGCGATTGACCTGATGAACCCGTGACAACCAGCGGTATGGACCCTGCCACAGGTTTTGGCAGGAACTCTGCCCCCTTGAAGTGCCCTAGCGGGGAATCAATGGACAAAAGCCCGGTCTGTGTCAGTTGCCGCATATAGGAGAGCGCCTGAGCAAATCGATCGGCCCTGGCAGCATGCTCAAGTCCATACGCGGGAAACTCCATAGGCCTGTCACCCGAGGCCACACCCATCACCAAGCGCCCACCAGACAACTGATCAATCGTGGCAGCTGCTTTCGCCAAGTCAATGGGATGACGCAAAGAGATGACGGCACTACCTGTTGCCAAAGCCACATGCTTGGTGTTTGCAGCCAGGAAAGCAAGGTAGGTGAACGGGTCAAAAACCTGTCCCGCATCTCCAAAAGATGGATCAAACAAAGGTACATCTCGCACCCACACTGCGGCAAAACCATGTCTATCGATTTCAGTGACCAGATGCGCCTGACCCGCAAGCACAGCCATGTCTCCTTGGTAGCTTCGCAACGGCAAGAAGATTCCCACAGTCAGCCGATCCGCAGCGAACATGCGTGTGTAGCCCGGGTGTGCATAAAAAGCGGCACAGGGCGCGCCACGCGTGCGCGCAGAAAAATGTGAATTGGTCATTTCTGGATAGGTCTGATTGATGTTCATGCGCCAGTTGCCGGTGCTGGCAGCGTGATGCCTTTTTGCACTGCGGCTCGAGCCCCGATGCGCGCATACCATTCACTCAAGTGACGGTACTGACTGAAGTCGAAATGGACGATTTGTGCAATGTGCATCCAGCCAAAATGAGCGATATCTGCAATCGAATAGTCCTCCCCTGCCAGATAGGGGCGATTGGCCAGCAGACGGTCTAGCACTGCAAACATCTCTTGCGTGAGGTTTCGATAGCGGTCTATAGCCTCTGCAATAGGCGCATTTGCAAACAGCTCAAAGTACACACGCTGGCCCAGCAGCGGGCCAACGCTGGACGCATGGAACTGCAACCACTTGATGGCTTCCCAGCGTGCGCGTGCGTTCTGAGGCAACAGTTTCCCCGTCCTTTCTGACAGGTAAAGCAAGATGGCTGCCGACTCGAAAAGAACAACGCCTGTATCGCTATCCGTGAGCACCGGAATGCGGCCATGCGGATTCAGGGCAAGAAAGTCTGGTTGTTGATGATCGCCTTCATCGATACGCACGTGGTGAAGGCTGTACGGCAATGAAAGCTCTTCAAGCGCAATGGTTACCTTGAACCCATTCGGAGAACTGTCGGTATAAAGATGCAACATTTTTTAGATAAACTAAATTAGAAATTAATCGACAGTTCGCATTTTTCTTCTTATTTAATGGTTAGAAAAGCGATGATTTCTACCTTTTGTATTTAGCAAAACTAAATTCAACATGACATACCCATTACAAGCTCTGCGCACGTTTGTCGAAGTCGGACAGCGCGGAAGCGTCAAGGCCGCAGCCCAGGCATTGCACGTCACTCCCGGGGCGGTCAGCCAACAGATTCGATTACTGGAAGACAGGCTGGGCGTAGTCCTGCTGGAGCGCGAACGTCTGGGTATGCGTCTTACCAAAGCCGGTGCAAGCGTCTACCCCAAGCTGTTGGAGGCATTCCTGCAAATTGACAAGGCCGTGGACACCTTGGAAGCCACTACAAGCAGAAAAAGCCTCACGGTCAGTACCGTGGCTACATTTGCGGCTTCCTGGCTAGTTCCTCGACTAGGACGCTTCAAGCAACATAACCCTGATATAGAAGTGCGCGTGGAAGCCACCTCTGAGCTGGTGGATTTGCGACGAGCTCGTGTAGATATTGCACTGCGCCATGGGCTGGGCAACTATCCCGGCCTTGATGTCATGCACCTAATGGCGCCGGTACTCGTACCCGTTGCATCCCCTGCTTTTTTGAAAGATCAGCAAGAATCGATCACAGATGCTGCCGACTGCCTGCGCTTTCCACTGCTCCACGACAGTGACCGTGCTGATTGGGCGCTTTGGCTCAACGCGCATGGCGTACACGAAGACCCACGAGCCGAACGAGGCAGTGCATTTGAAGATGAATTTCTACTCATCCGGGCTGCGGAGGCCGGACAAGGTTTAGCACTGGTTGCGCAAGCCTATGCCCGCAGCGAGATTGAAGCGGGACGACTTGTGCAGGTTCTGGATAAGCCCTGGCCTGCGAGATTTGCTTACTACTTGGTAACTCGCCCCGGTGCGGCTACACGGCCAGAGGTGAAAGCTTTCATGGACTGGATATGCCAAGAGGCTGCAACTTCAATGCAGATAGATCAAATATCCGCATCCCACGCGTGAAGTGGGTATGCATGGCTGTTTTCAATCATTTATTCACATAAGAGTACCTGATCGAGCTTTGCCAAAGACCACGAAGAGCAGGCTGCAATCTAGGTAGCTCAGGCGTGCACAGACCTTGTGGCCAGGACTTAATCGCTCCTGGATCTGGACAGTTGCAGCCTATAAACAGAGGCCAATTAACAACTGCCAATTAGCAGATGCCAGTTCGTCAACAGTACACACCCAAGTGACAACTTTTTAACTTGGCACTGTTACTGATAGAAGCTCGAAGGCGAGGCCCCAAAATATCGGCGAAACATAGCGGCAAAAGAGCTGGCACTGCCATAACCGCAGTCAAGCGCCACATTGATCACCTTGTCACCCGCAGCAATCCCACGCAGCGCGTGAACCAACCTGGCCTGCTCGCGCCACTGGGCAAAAGTCATGCCGGTTTCTTTCATAAATAACCGGTGCAACGTTCGCTCTGCAACATGAATCGATGCTACCCATTGGGCAGCGCTGAAGGAATTCGATGGGTTTGCACAGAGCTTGTCGCAGATGGTGCGAAGCCGCTCGTGACTGGGCATTGGCAGGTGCAGCGGCAAGGTCGTTGAGACGCGAATCTCATCAATCAGCAATTCGAGAAGCCGTGCGTCACGGCCCTTCGGTTCGACGCGAAAATTAATGCCAACCGCCTCCACGAGCAGTTCGCGCAGCAAAGGAGAGACGTTGATGACGCTGCTCTCCCCCGGCAAGATCAAGACCTTCTCAACATCGATATACGCCGTGCGCATCAACACGTCACCAACCATCGTGACGTTATGCCTCAGGCCTGTGGTCATCCAGAGCGCTCTGTTGGGCGAAACAATCCAGGACCCGGCATCGGTGTGTACGATCATCACCCCCTCAGTAGCGTAGAGAAGCTGCCCCTTGGGATGGAAATGCCAGCCCGTGGACATACCTGCCGGCCACCTGTTTTCCATGACCACGACCGGCCAGGCCATGTCGTCGTACTGCTTGTGCTTATGGGATGGGTGCGGGGTCATGGCAGAAACTCTACAGGTATTGGCAGATGAGCGCGCGACAGCCAATTAGCAAACCCGTAATCTCAAAGTTCTGCCTCTTAACAGATCAGCGCCATCGCCCTGCCCCGTATCTCAATGACCGTTCAAACCGCAACTATCGCTTCCTCGGATGCAACTCCAGTGGTGACTCCTGAAGCTAAGCCGCAAGGCTTTCTCCTGCCTATTGTGGGTGGCGCTGCCTTTGCCCACCTTCTCAACGACATGATCCAGGCCATGCTGCCTTCGATCTTCCCTATGCTCAAGCAAAGCTTTGCCTTGAGCTTTGGGCAGATCGGAATCATCGCCCTGGTCTATCAAGTGACGGCTTCGCTACTGCAGCCCTGGATCGGCCTGTACACAGACAAGCATCCCAAGCCCTACCTGCTGCCATCAGGCATGGGCATGACATTCATCGGAATCGCACTCCTGGCAACAGCCAGCACCTACGAGATGCTTTTGATCGCAGCGGCGGTGGTGGGTGTCGGCTCTGCGACTTTTCACCCGGAGGCCTCTCGCATTGCCCGGCTGGCGTCGGGTGGACGCTTTGGCACCGCACAATCGACCTTTCAGGTGGGCGGCAACACCGGCTCGGCCATAGGTCCCCTGCTGACCGCAGCCATCGTCATCCCCTATGGACAGCCCGCAGTGGCCTGGTTCATGGTGGTTGCTCTGGTTGCTATCTTCGTTCTATATAGACTCACAATTTGGGTACGTCAGCACGGAACAGCCCAAGCCAAGGCTCTGTCAAAAAGCCACGGCGAGGGACTGGACCGCGCTGGCGTAATACGTGCGGTGTCCGTCATCTGCGTGCTGATGTTTGCAAAGTTTGTCTACATCGCATCATTCACCAACTACTTCACCTTCTACCTGATCGAGCGCTTTGAGCTCAGCGTCCAGTCCAGCCAGCTGTTTCTCTTCATGTTCCTGGCCTCAGTCGCCGCCGGTACTTTCGCCGGCGGACCTGTTGGAGACCGGATTGGCCGTAAGGCCGTCATTTGGATATCGTTCCTTGGTGTTGCCCCGTTCGCACTCGCTTTACCGCACGTTGGCCTGGTCTGGACAGGCATCCTCGCCATCGTTATCGGCCTGGTGATGTCATCCGCTTTTGCCGCTCTGGTGGTTTATGCACAGGAGGCCGTACCCGGTCGGGTGGGACTCGTATCCGGGCTGATGTTTGGACTGATGTTCGGGGTCGGCGGCATTGGCGCAGCCGCACTCGGTGACCTGGCAGACATCCACGGCATCGTGTGGGTCTATGGAGTGACCTCTTTTCTGCCTCTGCTTGGCATTGCGACCGCCTTTCTTCCAGAAACGCGACGCAAGAAGTCATAGGGCTGCGCCACTGGGGCCCACCTCAGTGCGTTTGCTGGCGGAATGGCTAATGGCTGGTTGTGGCTCGATGACAAGAGCCTCAGATCAACCCGTTTCTGTCGTTCGTGCATCGGCAGCACATATCTGCTGTGCCGCGGTGGCTGCTGTTCAGGGCTGGCTCACGACCTATCGGCCACGGCTGTATAGCGGTCATTGCATCAACAAGGCCGGCACTTGCCCAACGACGGGTTTTAAGGGAGCAGCCGACAGTGTCTATCAGCTGCTGCCCGATGGGTTGTTGGAAGTTGGCCATCACGTTTCATGAACAAGTCATGCGCCTACTGCATTCTTAATTGAGGCCGTTTACAGGACTGCGTTGCCGCATTATTTAATGCATGGATGCGAAATAGCTCTCATCAATCACATTTGAGCCGTCAGATTCAGTAGTCGAGGCATCGTAGTGCTGTCGCTCGGGTCAATGTGCATTTCAGCCCGTCAGCACAGGGACACGAGCGACGCCAGTTTAGATGGCCTTGGAATGGCCAACCCAATATGTGGCTCTGAGATCCCGTTTGAGCACTTTGCCATTGGGGCTTCGAGGTAATTGGTCAATGAAGTCAACGGACTTGGGCGTCTTGAGAGATCCCAGCCGATCCTTGCAAAGGGCCATGAGTTCAGCTGCCGTGGCCCGTGCGTGCGTTTTGAGTTCCACGACAGCTTTCACCGCCTCTCCCCAATCGTCATCAGGAACACCGATGACTGCGCAGTCCTCTACGCTGGGATGCGACCAAAGCACTTGCTCGATCTCCTGAGGGTAGATGTTGAATCCACCTGAGATGACCATGTCCTTCTTGCGGTCGCAGATATGAACTCGGCCCTGTTTGTCGATGAAGCCTACGTCACCGGTATGCAGCCAGCCATCTACGATTGTCTTGGCTGTCACATCAGGCTGCTTGTAATAACCCGGCGTCACAAGGTCGCCTCGCACGCAGATTTCACCGCGCGCGCCCACTGGCAAGCGCTGATTGTCATCGTCCAGAATGCAGATCTGCACGAGGGGTGTCGGATGACCGCAACTCGAAAGCACATCGTCGGGTGCCAGGGCTCCATCCTGTAGATGCTCGTCCGGTGCGAGGTAGGTGCACATCATGGGGGCTTCAGCCTGACCGAATACCTGGGTCATGCAAGGACCAAAAACCTGGATGGCCTGCTTGAGCTTTTCCACGGCCATGGGCGCTGCCGCGTAGATGAAGTACCGCATGCTGGAATAGTCTCGTGTCTCCACACCGGGCGTGGCAAGCAGCCGGTAGATCACGGTCGGAGGTAAAAACAGCTCCGTGACTCGGTGCTCCTCGATGGTGTCGAGCAAAGACGCTGGATCGGGCGACTCCAACACCACGACCTTGCCACCCCGCGCCACGGTCGGTAGCGCAGCGAAGCCCGCTGCGTGTGTGAGCGGTGCGGCGGCCAGGTTCACAGGGCGCTCGGAATGCGGATAGTGCAGGCTCATCAGATGAGACGCCATAAAGACGTTCACATTGCGCTGGGTGAGCTGCACGCCCTTAGAGCGCCCCGTCGTGCCTCCTGTCGGTGCGATGATTGCGACGGCGTCGGGGTCATGAAAGGCATCGATAGGCTCCGCACTGACGTCACCAAGCCAGTCCTCAAGGGACAAAAAATCCGGCAGTTGCCGATCCAGGCAGAGCCACAGTGTCAGCTTGGGCAACTGCCTTTGCAGTGAGCGAACCATATCCGCTAGATCGCTGTGGAAGATCAGCAGCTCGCAATCCATGAAGTTCAGGAGGTATGCGTTGTCCTCCTCGTTGAGCTTGGGATTGGCTGGCACCCAAGTCAGCCCCGCCCGTGCAATGCCAAAAACGCACATGAACGCAGCAGCGCTGTTGCGGCTGAGGATAGATGCCTTGGTTCCAGGCTCATAACCGGCCTCCTTGAGCTTGCGCGCGAGCCGGTAGCTGTGACGTGCCACGTCTGCATAGGTCCACTGTTGCTTGCCTTGCACCAGACAGGCTGCATCCTTGTCGATGAGCAGCCCGCGATCGAGAGAGTGCGCATGTGTCATCGTTGCACCTCAGTCGTGACGGCCATAGAGGGTCACCACGATGGCGCCGCCAATGCCGGCGTTGTGCTGCAGCGCCAGGCGTGCTCCCTGCACCTGTCGATCTTCGGCATTACCTCGCAATTGCTGGGTCAGTTCAAAGCACTGGGCCAGTCCCGTCGCCCCCAGTGGGTGTCCCTTGGACAGCAGGCCGCCGGAAGGATTGGTGACGACCATACCGCCATAGGTGTTCTGGCC
This sequence comes from Comamonas avium, assembly GCF_014836675.1. Lineage (GTDB taxonomy): Bacteria > Pseudomonadota > Gammaproteobacteria > Burkholderiales > Burkholderiaceae_C > Comamonas > Comamonas avium. Next base: position 252,299 of record NZ_JACSQK010000001.1, on the reverse strand, counting down.
GTCATCCACGAATCGCTGCACCTCGCCTTCCTCGCAGAACCCGAGCGCCTCGTAGCTGATCACCTCGTTCTGTGCAAAGCAGTCGTGCAGCTCGCAGACATTGATGTCGCGCGGCCCGATACCTGCGTCCTCATAGACCTTGCGGGCTGCCTCACGCGTCATGGAAAAACCGACAACCTCGAGCATGGAGCCAGATTCGAACGTTGCGGGGCGATCCGTGGTCAGCGCCTGAGAGAGGATGCGCACGCGCGTATCAATGCCGTGGCGCTTGGCAAACGCCTCGCTCACCAGTACCGCTGCTGCCGCCCCGCAGGTTGGTGGGCAGGCCATCAGGCGCGTCATGACGCCCTCGGCAATTGCTGGGCTGTCGAGCACGTCCTGGGCACTTACCTCCTTGCGAAATAGCGCAAGACGATTGCGCGCCGCATGGCGGCTGGCCTTGGCGCGGACCTTGGCAAACGTCTCCAGTGGTGTTCCGTAGCGCTTCATATGCTCGGCCCCCGCACTGGCAAAATAGCGGATGGCCATCGGCAACTCGCTCTCGCCCGCGAACCGGGTTGTAGCGTCGTCGAACTTGGCGAGTGGGGAGCTGCGATCGTTCCAGTGGGATCCCAGTGCGCCTGGAGCCATTTGCTCGAAGCCCACGGCCAATACGCAGTCTGCCGCCCCTGACATGATCGCCCTGCGAGCCAAGTACAGAGCGGTCGATCCAGTAGAGCAGTTGTTGTTCACGTTAACGATGGGTATGCCGGTCATGCCCACTTCGTACAGCGCGGCCTGCCCGCTTGTGGAGTCTCCATAGACGTGGCCGGCAAACGCCTCCTGTACCTGACCGTAGTCCAAGCCTGCATCCGCCAAGGCATCGCGCACGGCCTTCGCCGCCATCTGCGTGTAGGGGGGGTGATCACCCGGCTTGCGAAACGGTGTCATGCCGACTCCGGCGACGATTACGTTGCTCATTGCTCTCTCCTTGTGTTGGGGTCAATCACGTAAGCACTCAGGACTGCATGGCCTGGGCCACGACTTGTTCGAACTTGCTCACCAGCGGTGCGTTGATCTGCTGCTTCCAGCGCTGGTAAACCTCGCGGGTGGCGCCATTCCACAGCGCCTGCTCCTGAGCGGTCGGCTTGTAAATGTCAACGCCTTGCTTAGCAACCATTTGCTCATTGGTCGCCACTGTCTCGCGCACGCGCCGGGTCAGCTCCTTGCCTGCCTCCTGGGCCGCCTCGCGGACGAGCTTTTGGTCCTGATCGCTCCATGTTTTCCAAACCGGGTTGGCCACGAGAAAGTGAATGAGCTCGTTAGATTGATTCCAGTAGGCAATGTGTTTTTGGCCCAGGGAGCTGAGCTTGTAAGCAACAAACTGCTCGAGGGTCAGAGTGAGTCCATCGATCGCTCCCGAGGCAAGTGCGGGTTGCGCATCGGCAAACGTCATCGTGGTCGGATTGGCGTGCATGGCGCTCATGATTTGCTGCTGCATGGGGGTCGCCACGACACGGATCTTGAGGCCCTTGATGTCATTAGGTACAGCTACGCGGCGCTTGGCGTTGATCAGTTGAATGGGACCATATTCGCCGCTTGCCAGAGGTTCCATGCCTGAGCGGCGGATCACCTCATAGAAGTCTTTGTTGAGCGCATCCGACGCAAGCACAGCATCGACGGCACGGTCGTTGGGCATCAGACCGGGAAGATTGAACAAGGCAAAATCCTTGACCGTTCCCGACCAATTCACCGTTGTTCCGACGAGTATGTCGATCACCCCTTGGCGCAATGCCGTCAGTTCGCGGTCCTGCTGGCCTTGCACCAGCGAGGAGCCAGGGTAGAGTTTGAAGTTCAGACGCCCCTGTGTTTTTTCTCGAACCAGATTTGCAAATCGCTCGGCCGCAAAGTGCCAGTTTGTTCCTGCCCCCACAACGAGCGAGAGTCGGTACTCGGCACGGTATTTGGTTTGTGCGAGCGCCAGCGCAGGCATTCCGATGACGGCGGTGCAAGCACCTGCCTGTAGCAGCTGTCGGCGTTGAATCATGGTTTGTCTCCTTTGTGGGTTTGAAGAAAATGTCTGTCAGCGGGCTCAGTAGCCGATGGCCCTGGGCAACCAGAGCGCCAATCCAGGCCAGCACACAACGGCAGCAATCGCCAGCACGAAGCTCAGAAAGAACCATCCCACCCAGGGCAACGTTTCTTCCACGGCCACCTGTGACAATCGGCAGGCCACGAGCAGATTGACAGCGAGCGGGGGGGTGAACTGACCCAGCGCGATCACCATCGTGACCAGCACACCGAACCAGACCGGGTCCCAGCCGAACAGCTTGATCAGAGGAACCAGCAAGGGCAGAAACACCATGAATACGGACACACCGTCCAGGAACATCCCCACGAGCTTGAGCACGACGAGCACCACGATCAGCGTGAGGAAACTGCTCCAGCCGCTTGCGGAGAACCACGCCACGATGGGGTCAACAATTCCCAGCGTCTGAATGCAGTAGGCGAAAATGCCTGCCAATCCGAGGATCACCAGAATGACTGCGGACACCACGGCCGCCTCGCAAAAGATGTCGTATAGATCGGCCCAGTTGATAGTTCGGTGAATAAATAGCCCGATCCCAAGAACATAGACGGCTGCAACGACAGCGGCTTCAGTGGGGGTGAACCAGCCAGCACGCATTCCGCCCAGAATCAGTACGGGCGTGACCAGCCCCCAGCTGGCTTCGCGCAGGCTCTTCCAAAACGGGGGGCGAGGCTCCTTCGCTTCGGTCTTGCCAAATCCTTGCCGCCGGGAGATCCACCATGCGGGAACAATCAATGCCAGACCTGCCAAGACACCTGGCACCAGGCCTGCAGCGAACAATTCGGGCAATGAAACGCCTGGCACCAGAATGCTGTAGATGACGAATGCCAGTGACGGCGGAATGAGAATGTCAGTGGCGGTGGCCGAGCCGATCACGGTGGCTGAGAACGCACGCGGATAACCGGCTTTGGTCATTGCACCGACCATCACGCTTCCAATGGCTGCCGCCAGCGCCGCGCCCGAGCCGGAGATGCCGCCCAAAATCATGGCCACCACGATGACTACGATCGGCAGCATTCCCGGGCCTCTGCCCAGTACAGCCGTTGCGAAATTGACCATCCGCTGGGCCACCCCGGACCTGTCGAAGGCGGCACCCACCAGTACGAACATAGGCAACGCCAGTAAAGGATATTTGCCAATACCTGCTTCAAAGTTCTGTTGAACGGTGAACAGCCCGAACCAGGGCATCTCAACGCCTGTCATTACAACGGCCATCGTGCCGCTCAGGCCCATCGCGACGCCGATGGGAACGCCCGCCAGCATCAGAAAGACAAAGCCGAGGATCAAAATGGTGCCGATCATCAGAGCACCTCCTCATGCGACAGGGAATCTGGGGTGCGTGAGCTCTTGAGCTGCTGGATGCCGGCCAGCCAAGTTCGTACCACCACAAAGAGGGCCAATGGCGGGAGCCAAACCGTATACCACCATCGCGGGACTCCAAGTCCCGTCGTAGTTTCACCAAAGGTGAACTCCTGCCAACCGGCACGTACCATTAGCACCGTGAGCAGCAGAAACATTGCCAGAGTGCACAGCATGCTCAACCAGATCAGCAGTCGTCGGACCCGTGGTGTCGCGCGTTCGTAAAAAAATTCGATGCGGATGTGGCCATCCCGTGCAGACGCGACTGCGGATCCCGCAAGCGTCAGTGCCAGCAGCAGGAACACCGAGATTTCCTCGGTCCAAGCGAAGGACTGGTCCGTGAAATAGCGGACTACGACGTTGACCAGCGTGATCAGTACGAGTGCAATCAGCACAATCGCACCGATGTGGGTTTCAATTCTGCGACCTGATAATTTCCCGTTCGCAGGCGCCTGTGGTGCGGTATGAATTGGAGACGAAATGTCTCTCTGTCGGTGATCAGTCATTTGGTACCAATCCTGTTTGATTGGTACCATTTGAGTGAATTAAAAGTACCAAGTCAATCGGCTTGGTACCGTTTTCAAGCAAATCTAGGGAATCCACTTATGTCTTCAAGACGCTCGCAGGAAGAGTTTCTGTCTGACCTTTTTGAACTCTTTCGTGTAGAGGGCGTTTCGGAGCTGACAGTCGGCGAGATCGCTCGACGCCTCAGTTGTTCGCGCAGCCGGCTCTATTCGGTGGCAGAGACGAAGGAAGATCTCTTTTTGGTTGTGGCAAAGCAGTATCTCAACTCGCTGCTGCTAGAGAGTGACGCGCTCAGATCCAAAGACGGCGACGTTGTGGAGATCATCACGCAGTACCTCGATATCGGTGTACGAGCGTCGGCATTGCTTGGTGTTCCGTTCCTGAAGGACCTGGACGCTTCGCGTCAAGGCCGCAGGCTGTTCGATAGCTATCAGGAAAAGCGCGGCCAAGGGCTAGCCCATCTGGTGCAGCGGGGTGTTGAAAAAGGTGTGTTTCACCCTCGCCATGCGATTTTGGTCGCAGAAATTTTGATGGGTGGTGCATTGCGTATCCGGCGCACGCGGTTTCTGGCGCGCACCGGCCTGACGCTGGAAGAAGCGTTTTCGGAGTTCTACGAACTGCTGCTTCACGGGCTAATGAAGCAGGGACATGGCAGGCAAGCAGGCTTGTCGCAGAACTGGAAACTTCCTGCACTGCCTGACGCTGCAGCGCAAATCCCTGAGAGTTCATCGGACGACACTGATGCAGACGGAATCACAGAACTGCTAATCAAGGCATCTGTGCGGCACTGACCCCCAAGGGGCAGACATTGCCTATGGAAAGGCTCAGAAGCGGTGTGGCCATCTACAGGAAAACATGTGGCTGCTGCTTCTGGCCGTTGGCGGCTGTCGTTGGCCTGCCAAACGGGTTCAGGATGCCAAAGAGCTGTTGCAAGAAGCTCCGCTGCAAGACCAATGAATACTGATCGACTTCTTTGCTCAGTGGTGTGCCAGCTGTCATATGATCAAAAAGAATAGCTTTGGCCGCTCCAAAGTCTCAGCGTGTTTGCGGCAGATGCCAGTCATTGGCCCCGATGCTCCACACAACGCCTCCCAAGACGCGTGTCTTGCTCAAGGGCAAGCGCTGGCCTGGGCAGCAGTTCCAGTCTTGATTCGGATGGCTCCTGATGTCGGGGAACGCTGTGCTCTAGGCATGGTGGATGAACTCTGTGCAGCCAGCTTCTTAGAAAAACTCAATACAGCAGGCACACCATGACAAGCATTGGTCCACTTCCTATCCGTCCTCTCATGGTTTTAGCGGCATTTGTGGTCGGGTGGTTCATTGCAAGAGTGCTCGCCAAACGCAAAACCTCAGCAGAACGCTATAAGTCAGCAGGTAGCTTGGTGTATAGCAGTTTGCTTGTGGGGCTCGTCACTGCAAGGCTGGCCCACATTGCACGCTGGAGCGAAGAATATTTGTCATCTCCCATGTCTTTGCTGGCGATTGGCGATGGCGGCTACCTGTGGTGGGCAGGCGTAGCTGCCGGGCTGGCATTCATGTACTGGCGGACCATGAAGCAGCGTGACTTGCGCCAAGCGGTTTTTACGGGGGCTGCAGCGGGCATCCTTACCTGGTTCCTGGCCAGCGCTGTCCTGGAAGCTGCGCAGCGTCAAGCAGCACCTTTACCAGACTTAGAGCTGCTGTCGCTGACTGGTCAACCCACTGCACTGCATAGCCTCAAGGGCAAGCCTGTCGTCCTGAACCTGTGGGCCAGCTGGTGCCCACCTTGCCGCCGTGAAATGCCTGCGTTTGAGCAAGCCCAGAAAAAATTCCCTGACACTGTGTTCGTGATGGTCAATCAAGGTGAAAAACCTGAGCAAGTCGTGCGTTTTCTTCAAGCGCAAGGCTTGGATCTGTCTCATGTGCTGCTCGACCCCACTTCCAGTGCCATGAAGACTCTAGGCGCGCAAGGTCTGCCGAGCACCTACTTCTTTGATGCCCAGGGCCAGCTGGCGTATGCCCACGTGGGCGAGCTCACCCTCGGTGCGATCAGCAGCATTCTCTCCAGTCGCAGCTCGCACTCTGATCATCAGCTCACCCCTCAAGCACAGCGAGCACCTCAGTAAAGCACTCCTTGATGCCGCTTGCTTGGTCCGGATGTCGGGGCCTGGATCATTACTGGAACACACACCCCCCAAGCGTTGACGTCTGCCACAACGCACAGAGCAGGGCTTTTTCTCGAGCTGTCTGGTGTTCCATGAAGTACCTGCAGGCAAGCCATTCACTCGATGTGCTCAGGCTCTGCTGCCGCATTAACTGACAGCACATAAAGCCACTGGTGCCCCGGGGGGTCTGCAAGGCCTGCGGGGCTTTTTTGCGTCTGCGGCCCATCGATCAGCCGCTGATCGCTTTTGCAAACGCCCTGCTCCTTAGATGCCTGCGATGACTTTCTGGTCTTTTTATCTGCAGCAGAATAAATATTGAATGATAATAATTCTCAATCAATTGATGCTGCGCAAGATTTGGCATCCGCACTCCACAAGAACCGCCTGCATATGCAAGCCACCAACATTTTCCTCGCTTTGGACCCGCACACTGCACAGGACGACAGCACTTTGCACGCCTGGGAGCAACTGGCAAGGCGCGCCCTGCAGTTCAGCCAGCACGGCAAGATAGAAAGCGCTATGGCTTTGCAGATCAACGCACTGCAGGTGGCGGCACGCCTTCTGGCCGGTCCAATGCTGTATGCACACCCTGACCGCTGCATGGCTGCCTGGGTGGTGAGCCACCATAACGTTGCCCAGTTGCTGGAACAGCGCCAGCAACTGGTGCTCGCGCTGGATTACCTGTGTGATGCACACATCGGGCTGCGCAGCATACAAAGCGCTCCAGCCACAGCCCCCGAGGTGCAGCAGGCTGCCTTGCGCCACATGCGCGAAACCCACGCTGCCCTGCTGCAGTGGCACTCCCGCTACGGTAGCTGCACCTGCATTGATGCCGTTTTGCGTGCTCCCGAGCCCGGGCAACCTGACAGTGCTTGCTTTGCACCCTCGACACCAAGCATTCGTTTCCCCTCCAGCCATCTGCACTGATGGCCATGCTCTCTAACTGAAAGCTTCAACATGACCCTTCACACCCTGCCCACACTGCCGTATGCCTTTGACGCGCTGGAGCCGCATATTGATGCGCAAACCATGGAGATTCACTACACCAAACACCATCAGGCGTATGTCAACAACCTGAATGCAGCGCTGAAAGACACCGCCCATTCCGATGAACCGGTGGAGCAACTGATTGCCGACCTGTCCCGTCTGCCCGAAGGCATACGCGCGGCTGTGCGCAACAACGGTGGCGGACACGCCAACCACAGCCTGTTCTGGACTGTGATGACCCCTGCCGGGCAGGGTGACGCAGGCCCGACAGATCAACTGGCCCAGGCCATACAAGCAGACCTGGGAGGTCTGCAAGCATTCAAGGCCGCATTCACACAGGCTGCGCTCACGCGCTTTGGCAGTGGCTGGGCGTGGCTGGTCGTCAACGCGCAAGGCACCCTGGCGATTGAAAGCAGTGGCAATCAGGACAGCCCGCTCATGCAAGGTATTGGTTCGGGCTCTACGCCCATACTGGGGCTGGACGTGTGGGAGCACGCCTACTACCTCAAGTACCAAAATCGTCGCCCCGAATACATCGCCGCGTTTTACAACGTCATTGACTGGGCCGAAGTTTCCCGTCGCTTTGCCGCCGCCCGAAATGCCCCACAAGGCTAAGCAGGTACGACCATTACTTCAAAGAGCATGTGCATGAAGAAACACCCCGCAGCCATTGACGATTCGCACCCACGCCTGCGCTCGCCTGTGGAGGTGCGTCACAGCATCAGGCTGTGGATCGGGCTGACCATCATGATGGTTGGCGTCTGGGCTGTGTGCCACCAGTTCTGGGTTTATGCACAAAACCATCCGGTGGTTCTGCAGGCACTGGCTGGTGGCTCTGCTGCAGCCCTTGCAACAGCGCTGGGAACAGTGCCCGTCATGCTGTCGCAGCGCATGTCCGAGCGCACGCAAGACACTCTCTTTGGCTTCGGGGCCGGGGTCATGCTGGCCGCCTGCGCTTTCTCACTCATCTTGCCGGGGCTGGAGGCTGTCCGCAGCCAAGGCATGTTTGGGGGCAGCGGCTGGGCGGCAGGTGGTGTGATTGGTTCTGCCATCTTGCTGGGCGCACTGGCCCTGATGGTCATGGACAAGATGCTGCCCCATGAGCACTTCATCAAAGGCCGTGAGGGACTGGATGTAGATGCTGCGCGCAAACTGCAGCGCACCTGGCTGTTTGTGTTTGCCATTGCCCTGCACAACCTGCCCGAAGGCCTGGCCATTGGCGTTGGCTACGCCAGCGGCAGTGCGGCGGGCAATGCGCTGGCCACAGGGATTGCCATTCAGGACGTGCCCGAGGGGCTGGTGGTAGCGGTTGCCCTGCTCGCTGCAGGCTACAGCCGCAAGCTTTCCGTGCTGCTGGGCATGCTCAGTGGCTTGATTGAGCCCGTCGGTGCGGTGCTGGGTGCAGCCATTGTCAGCACCTCCTTGAGCATTTTGCCTTGGGGTCTGGGCTTCGCTGCGGGTGCCATGCTGTTTGTGATCAGCCACGAAATCATTCCGGAATCACACCGCAAAGGGCATGAAACCTATGCCACCGGCGGACTCATGCTGGGCTTTGTGCTGATGATGATCATGGACACCTCGCTGAGCTGAGCTGAGCTGAGCTGAGCTGAGCTAAGTGCGTACACAGCCACAGCTCGTCTGGGCAAATTCAGTGACAAGCGGTAATCTATTACGCAAAGCTCGGACGGGGTGGACATGCCCCGAGGGGCTGTACCCTGCATAGTCAAATCCTGTTTCCCTATTCCAACAAACCCGGAGGTTGCCATGTTCTATCGATATTTTTTAGGCAGTATTGCAGCTGCGTCCCTGATCGGTTGTGCAGGCACTTACAAAGGCATTTCTGCCACCGCAGAGCTTGAGCCCACCGCAGGCAATGCGGTCACGGGCAAGGTGCACTTCAGCCAGCACGAGCACGGCGTGGTCAAGGTATCGGGTCAGGTCAGTGGCCTCAAGCCCAATTCCGAGCACGGCTTTCATATCCACGAAAAAGGCGATTGCAGCAGCCCCGACGGCACCAGCGCAGGCGGACACTTCAACCCTGCAGCCAGCGCGCACGGCAAGCATGGCCAAACGGCCAGCCATGCGGGGGACTTACCCAGCCTGCGGGCCAATGCCAATGGCCTGGCCATCGTGCAGTTTGAGTCCACTCAGCTGGCACTGGGCAAAGGTGAGCGCGACATTCTGGGCAAAGGCTTGATCGTGCACGCCAACCCCGATGACTTTCAGACCCAGCCGACTGGCAATGCGGGGGCACGTTTGGCCTGCGGCGTGATTGAGCGCCAGTAAGCAACCAGCCCACTGGGCTGGCCGCTGCACCTTCACTGCCCTGTAAACACCATGTTTTAGTCGCTTGGCACCCATTCAGCCTGTGTGCAGCGCTCCTTTTTTAAAAGAGCTCAGGTTTTTGGATGGCGTCAAGCATTAGTCCATGCCTACAGCGTAGCTTTGCACACGCATCGACGCGCAGCTTCCGCCATCGCACAATCGCGCTCATCGTTGCTGCCTGCTTTTTTTGTGCAATCTACAAAATCATCGTTTACCGCCCTCACGCTGGGTGCTTTGGGCGTCGTCTATGGCGACATAGGCACCAGCGTTCTGTACGCTCTCAAGGAAGTTTTTAACTCCGGCCACGTCTCGCTCACCACCCAGCACGTCTACGGCGTACTGTCGCTGGTGGTGTGGACTGTCACGGTCATTGTTTCCCTCAAATACGTCACCCTGGTGCTGCGCGCTGACAACCGCGGCGAAGGGGGCCTGGTGGCCATGCTGGCGCTGGCTGCGCACGCTGTAGAAGGGCACCCTCGCCTGCGCCGCTACCTGATGGCGATTGGCATTTTCGGCACCTGCCTGTTTTATGGCGATGGTGTCATTACGCCTGCCATCTCGGTGCTCTCGGCTGTTGAAGGCCTGGCGGTCATTTCGCCCAACCTGTCGTCAGCCATTTTGCCGCTGACGCTGGGCATCTTGTTCGTGCTGTTTGCCGTGCAAAAACGCGGCACCGCAGGGATTGGACGCTGGTTTGGGCCCATCATGCTGCTGTGGTTCCTGAGTCTGGCCGCGCTGGGCATCTGGCACATCGTGCAGCTGCCCCAGATTTTGTGGGCACTCAGCCCCCACTATGCGCTGGCTTTCATTGCCGAAGAGCCGGGCACTGCCTTTTTGCTGCTGGGTGCCGTGGTGCTTTGCGTGACGGGTGCCGAGGCCTTGTATGCCGATCTGGGCCACTTTGGCAAACGCCCCATTCGCCAGGCCTGGTTCAGCGTGGCCATGCCTGCGCTGCTGATCAACTACCTGGGTCAGGGGGCGCTGCTGCTGCAACAACCCGATGCCGTCAGCAACCCCTTCTTTGCCATGGCACCGCGCGCCATGCTGCTGCCCCTGGTGGTGCTGGCTACAGCTGCCACCGTGATTGCGTCTCAGGCCCTGATTACCGGCGCCTTCAGCGTGACCAAACAAGTCATCCAGCTGGGCTATCTGCCGCGCCTGCAGGTGCTGCATACCAGCGAAACCGATACCGGTCAGATCTACCTGCCTCTGGTGAACTGGGGCCTGTGCGCCGGTATTGCGCTGGCAGTCATCTTTTTCCAGTCGTCTGGCGATCTGGCTGCAGCCTACGGCATTGCCGTGACGCTGGACATGCTGATCACCACGGTGCTGACGTTCTTTGTCGTGCGCTGGGGCTGGAAGTACCCGCTGCTCCCAACTGCTGCGGCAACGCTGTTCTTTCTGGTCGTGGATGTGAGCTTTTTTGCCTCCAACCTCATCAAGCTGCCTGATGGGGGCTGGTTCCCCCTGGCCATTGGTGCCGGCATGTTTGTGCTGATGCGCACCTGGCACACAGGCCGTCAGCTGGTACAAAGCGCCATGCAGCCGCATGCGCTGTCACTGGCCGAGTTTTTGCAAATGCTGCGCCGTGACAGCGTTACGCGCGTGGCAGGCACAGCCGTTTTTCTGTCGTCGCAATCGGGCACGGTGCCCAGCGCCTTGCTGCACAACCTCAAGCACAACAAGGTGCTGCACGCTCGCAACGTGTTTGTTACGGTGCGCCACCATGAGCTGGCCCACATTCCCCCTGCACACCGCGCCACGGCGCACGATCTGGGCCATGACTGCTGGCAGGTGCTGCTGCACTTTGGCTTTATGGATGACCCGCACGTGCCCAACGCTCTGTCCATGCTCACACAGCGCGGGGAGCTGCCGTCCACATCCATCATGGAAACCAGCTACTTCCTCTCGCGCGACATCATCGTGCCCCAGCGCGGCCATGGCATGGCCCTGTGGCGTGAAAAGCTGTTTGCCCAGATGTACCGCAACGCGGGCTCAGCGGCCGACTTTCTGCACCTGCCCCACCGCAACGTGGTGGAGCTGGGCAGCCAGATTGTGATTTAGGGCCGCGGCACGGCGGCTCCTTGCAGGGCGCAGGGTTAGCCACCTGTGCCCATCTGACGCCCGGGCTTGGCACTGCAGCACCAATTTGGTGAAATGCAGCCACACCAAGACCCATACCCAACGTCAGACCGGAAAGGAGCTGCCATGTCCACATGGATGGTGCTGCGCCGCATGCTGTGTGCAGCGCTTGCAGCTGCCTGCGCCACCGTGGCATTGGCCAGTGATTTGACGCTGGCCAACACCTACCGCCCTGACATCGATGTACGCGCCTATTGGGTCAGTGAAAAATACGACGGCATTCGCGCCCACTGGGATGGCAAGCAGCTGCGCAGCCGACAGGGTGTGCCGATTGATGCGCCCGCATGGTTTACCGAGCACTGGCCTGCACAGCCCATGGACGGCGAGCTGTGGGCCGGGCGTGAGCAGTTTGCAGCCGTGCAATCGAGTGTGGGCCAGGGCCGCAAAGACGAGGCTGGCTGGCGCGCACTGCGCTACATGGTGTTTGACCTGCCCGCGCACAGCGGCCCCTTTGCACAGCGCCAGCAAGCGCTGCAAAAACTGGTGGCAGCCATCGGCAAGGACTGGGTGCAGGCTGCTGCGCAATGGCAGGTTGCCAGCCATGAGGCGCTGATGCGGCAATTGCGCACCGTGAGCGCCGCCGGTGCTGAGGGGCTGATGCTGCGCCACGCTGACAGCCCTTACCGTGCAGGCCGCAGCGATGACCTCATCAAGCTCAAACTGTTTGAAGATGCCGAGGCCGTAGTGGTGGCCCACCTGCCCGGCAAAGGCAAATACCAGGGCATGACAGGTGCGCTGCTGGTGCAAATGCCCAGCGGCCAGCGCTTCAAGATTGGCAGTGGCTTGAGCGATGCCGACCGCGCACAGCCGCCCGCCATGGGCAGCACCATCACCTACCGTTTTAACGGCAGCCACCCCAGTGGCCTGCCAAGATTTGCCCGCTACTGGCGGGTGCGCAGTGACACTGCCCTGCAGCAGAAACAATAAAAAGAGAGCTACCAACGCTTACACACTATAGTTTTCAGATAGTTTTATATCTAAAAACCAAGCAGCATAAGCGTTAGCAGCTCTCTTTATTAAAGGCTTCAATCTGAAGCCTTGATGGACTGGTCAGTCTTTATTTAGCCGCAGCACCTGTGGATTTGGCCACTGGCTTGCGCACTTGCGAACGTGCACGTGGCTTGACCGCCGCGGGTTTTTCTTCTGCCACGCAATCTGCGTAAAAGTGCACGACACCGCTGTCGTCCGTAATCTCCACCAGACCGTGGATATCGGTTTCAAAGCCCGGGCACTCTTTGGCAAAGTCACGCGCAAACAGCAAGTAATCCACGATCTTCTTGTTGAAGACTTCGCCGGGAATCAGCAGCGGAATGCCCGGTGGGTAAGGCGTCACCAGACCCACCGTGGTACGGCCAACAAGGTGGTCGATCTCTACACGCTCGGTCTTGCGCTGGGCAATGTGTGCATAGGCATCCGAAGGCTTCATCGCAGGCTTGAGGTCCGACAGATACATCTCGGTGGTCAGGCGCGCAATGTCGTACTTGGCGTACATCTGGTGCACGTGCTGGCACAGATCGCGCAGGCCCATGCGCTCATAGCGGCGGAACTGCTGGCAGAACTCGGGCAGGATGCGCGTGAGCGGCTGGTTGCGGTCGTAGTCGTCCTTGAACTGCTGCAGCGCAGTGAGCATGGTGTTCCAGCGGCCCTTGGTAATGCCAATGGTGAACATGATGAAGAACGAGTACAGGCCCGTCTTCTCCACCACCACACCATGCTCTGCCAGGTACTTGGTCACGATCGAGGCGGGAATGCCGGTGTCGGCAAAGTCGCCATCCAGATCCAGACCGGGCGTCACGATGGTGGACTTGATGGGGTCCAGCATATTGAAGCCATCGGCCAGATCGCCAAAGCCATGCCAGTTGTCGAACTCTTTACCGTTCTTTTTCTTGGCCTTGGACTTGGGCGTGGCGTCCTTGCCGCGAATGATCCAGTCCTCGGCACGGCCCACACCTTCTTCGGCGAGCTTTTCGGGGCCCCAGACTTCAAACCACCAGTCGTCGTCGCCAAATTCATCGTCCACCTTGCGCATGGCGCGGCGGAAATCGAGCGCTTCCACAATGGACTCTTCCACCAGCGCAGTGCCCCCGGGCGGCTCCATCATGGCGGCAGCCACATCGCAGCTGGCAATGATGCTGTACTGCGGGCTGGTCGAGGTGTGCATCAGGTACGCCTCGTTGAACAGGTGGTGATCGAGCTTTTCGTTTTGCGAGTCCTGCACCAGCACATGCGAAGCCTGGCTGATACCGGCCAGCAGCTTGTGAATGGACTGCGTGGCATACACCACCGACTCTTTCGGGCGCTGGCGCTTTTTGCCCATGGCGTGGTAAGTGCCGTAGAAGGGGTGAAACGCCGCATGCGGCAGCCATGCCTCATCAAAGTGCAGGTTGGCCACATAGCCGTCCAGCATGTTCTTGATGGTTTCGGTGTTGTAGAGCACGCCGTCGTAGGTGGACTGCGTCAGCGTCAGCACACGGGGCTTGGCCTTTTTGGCATCCACACCCTTGAGCAGCGGATTGGCAGCAATCTTGGCCTGAATGGATTCCACGCTGAATTCGCTTTGCGGAATCGGACCAATAATGCCGAAATGGTTGCGCGTAGGCTTCAAGAACACCGGAATCGCACCCGTCATGATGATGGAGTGCAGGATGGACTTGTGGCAATTGCGGTCCACCACCACCACATCGCCCGGAGCCACAGTGTGGTGCCAGACAATCTTGTTGGAAGTGGATGTGCCGTTGGTCACAAAGTAGCAGTGATCGGCATTGAAAATGCGCGCTGCATTGCGCTCTGACTCGCCAATGGCACCATTGTGGTCCAGCAGCTGGCCCAGCTCCTCCACCGCATTGCACACGTCGGCGCGCAGCATGTTCTCACCATAAAACTGGTGGTACATCTGGCCCACAGGGCTCTTCAAGAACGCAACACCACCCGAGTGACCGGGGCAGTGCCAGCTGTAAGAGCCATCTTCGGCGTAATCCAGCAGAGCCTTGAAGAACGGTGGCTGCACACTTTCCAGATAGTTCTTGGCTTCACGGATGATGTGCTTGGCCACAAACTCCGGTGTGTCCTCAAACATGTGAATGAAGCCGTGCAGTTCACGCAAAATGTCGTTGGGCAGATGGCGTGCCGTTTTGGTTTCGCCGTAAATGTAGATCGGCACTTCCTCATTCTTGCGGCGCACTTCACCAATGAAATTGCGCAGGCTGTGAATGATGGGATCATCATTGTCGCCAGTCAGCTCCTCGTCGTCGATCGACAAGATAAAGGCACTGGCGCGACTTTGTTGCTGCGCAAACTGGCTCAGGTCACCGTAACTGGTGACACCCAAGACCTCAAAACCTTCAACCTCAATGGCCTGTGCCAGGGCGCGAATGCCCAAACCAGACGTGTTGTCGGAGCGGTAATCCTCGTCGATGATGACGATGGGAAAACGGAATTTCATGCGCAACCCTTTGCAATCGGGGATCAATAAAAGTCAGATAGGCGCGCAGTGTAAGTAATATCGCAGTCAAGACTGCAATTTGCAGACGCTTTTCCTACATTTACAGGCAGTTTCATGACACTGCCATCAACAAGACAAGGGAGTCGATACATGGAGGACAGTAATTTGTGGTGGATCCTGACGGGTATCACCATTGCCGCCGAGCTGCTCACAGGGGGTATCTACCTCTTGATGATTGCGCTGGGCATGGCAGCCGGTGCCGTGGCTGCGCATCTGGGGCTGGACATGCCCATTCAGATCAGCACTGCAGCCATCGTAGGCGTGCTGTCGGTCATGCTGTGCCGCCGCATACGTGGCCGCCGCATGCCAGAGCTGCCCGCTGCCGCCAACCCCGACTTGAATCTGGATATTGGCGAGACCGTACATGTCCCCGAATGGAACAGCGACGGCACCGCCCGCATCCCCTACCGCGGCAGCCAGTGGACCGTGGTACTGCGCCCCGGCAGCATGCCCGCAGCAGGCCTGCACCGCGTGATTGAAGTGCAAGGCAACCGCCTGATCGTAGACAAGGCCTGAGCGCCCTCTTTTTTCAACCCGTTTTTTCTTCTCTTATAAGGCTTAGACCATGGAAATCGCCATTGTCGGTTTAGTGATAGCTGCCATCTTTGTCAGCATGTCCGTCAAAATCGTTCCCCAGCAGCACGCATGGATCAAGGAGCGCTTTGGCAAATACGCAGGCACCCTCAGCCCCGGTTTGCGCATCATCATTCCGTTCATCGAGAAAGTCTCGTACAAGCACAGCCTCAAGGAAATTCCACTGGACGTGCCCAGCCAAGTCTGTATTACGCGTGACAACACACAGCTGCAGGTCGACGGCATCCTGTACTTTCAAGTCACCGACCCCATGCGCGCCAGCTACGGCTCGTCCAACTACATCATGGCGGTGACACAGCTGGCGCAAACCTCGCTGCGCAGCGTGATCGGCAAACTGGAGCTGGACAAGACCTTTGAAGAGCGCGACATGATCAACGCGCAAGTGGTCAACGCCATTGACGAAGCCGCCCTGAACTGGGGCGTCAAGGTGCTGCGCTATGAAATCAAGGATTTGACACCTCCCGCCGAAATTCTGCGCGCCATGCAGGCCCAGATCACCGCTGAACGTGAAAAGCGCGCCTTGATTGCCGCCTCTGAAGGCCGCCGCCAGGAGCAAATCAACATTGCCACCGGCGAACGTGAAGCGTTCATCGCCCGCTCTGAAGGTGAAAAGCAAGCTGCAATCAATAAAGCCCAGGGTGAAGCTTCGGCCATCACCACCGTGGCTGAGGCCACCGCGCAAGCGCTGGAGCGTGTGGCTATTGCCATTCAGCAACCCGGTGGCGAGCAGGCTGTGCAACTGAAAGTGGCTGAAAGCGCTGTGGATGCCTACAGCAAGGTCGCCAAAGACGCCAACACCACCCTCATCGTGCCCAGCAATATCTCTGAAGTCTCGGGCCTCATCGCCTCTGCCATGCGCGTGGTTCAGCAAGGCGCACGCAACTAACTTCGTTTTTTTAGGTGCAATAGGCCTTTAAAGCCAGGCACCTCTAAAAAACAGGTTAGAATTTCAGCTTCGGAAGGGTGGATGAGTGGCTTAAGTCGCACGCCTGGAAAGCGTGTGTGGGTTAATCCCCACCGCGGGTTCGAATCCCGCCTCTTCCGCCAAGAAATGAAGCCCCGTCTAGCAATAGACGGGGCTTTTATTTTTTGTCCACCATCCTGCCTGCCATCAATTAGCTGATTGTTCCGTACTGGATCGAACTCAACCGGCCATCTGTTGAGACACCGGCAGCATCTCCATTGCATTTTTTCAATCTCATACCACTGGCTTGGCCGAACTATCAGGCCTGCCACCAGCCATACAAAGCCTGAGCTTCACCGCTCAGGCTTTTTTGTATCCAGACTTCTGCTGGGAGTTGTTGCACAAATCACCGTATCGCAAGGCGTACTTCAGTCGCACTGACGAGCGAAGTACGCCGCCGCTTTTTTTCAGGATGTCACGCTCCTCGGTGACCCGCTTGAACTCAGCCTTCAAGCGACACATCTCTTCACCTTGGCCGGCTTGCTCTAAGCGTTGTGCCGCAGGAATTTGCTGCAGGCGAATTCACTTGTACAGGCCTTGTTCCAAGATTTGTTTAACGGCCTCAATTGAATGCTTCTGGGTAGCGCTGTGCGTTCATATGGACTCCTATTTAAACGAAATATGTCCCATCTCCCCCAAGTCAGGACAAAATAATGGGGGAGCTAAATACTCATTAACCAATTTTAAATTTATCATAGCTATTATTTCCAAAAACTTACAGGATTGGCTCGAACAACAAAACCATTTGACGAAACCCCAATTGCGATATTTTGCTCAACGCCATTATTATATGCCCATGGGAAATTCAGTTGAATTAATAACCATCAGTCATGTTTGATGAGGCCGTAGATCAATATTTTGTTTAATTTTATATCTTAAATATAAATTATTATTAATGGGAGCTACCACTCGTAAATACCTTATACCTCCAAAATATTGCCCGAGTCGTCTTGAAACTCATAAAAACCATTAAATATATCACTCGGCCACTGATCATCTATTAATGAACATGCTTCTAGCTGACGAATTCTTCCGTCATCACCTAGCCAAACAATGAAACTAACAAGACCTTCGGCTGGCTCACGACGCTTAGCATTAATCGCAGGTGGATATCCACTCACAGGTAGATCCCCCTCTCCACGAGGAATTTCGACTGGAATTGCAACATCACTGCAGTGGAATTTTGTCGTAAAACCACCAGCATGTGACTGGCGATCAGTCACAGTTAGGTATGGAATCTGATTTCGCATCCCAACGATCCAAGGGGTATCACCTCTTAAAGCAAGTTTCATAACTTTAATTTCAAATGGGTCAAGCATATTTTATTTCCTAGGTAATGGATACTTGGAATTCATAGTATTTCCAGAGAACGAACCAATTCGAAATGATCCATTAACGGTCATTCCACGGACCCATACAGGGTTTCCGCTCACATCGATCCATGCCGTAACAACCCCTGGCTGCCCCGCCATTTTTTGTGCCGCAGTGTGAACAGCAGAAAATGCAGCCTCGTTACTTCCATATTTTGTAACTAGTGGCCCTAGATTATGAGAGAAATCATCAAATATATGAATCATCTTGGACGAAGAATTCCCATATTCTGACAATATTTTAGCGGTATTTACTATATTATCTGTGGCTGTACGCTCTATCAATTTTCCATACAATGCAACCACACCCTTAAAGGCACTACTTATGACTTTATTACCCAGCAGTAACTCTTCTACCGTCGTGTAAGGATTGACGCTGTCACGCATCGCATAGAACTGATTAAGTTCCTGGATACTGGCTTTCTCATCTGCCGTGCAGTAGCGCGGCTGCAAACAAGCCGAGTTCAACTCGGCAAGCACGGATTTGAGTGATTCTTTGTCAAATACACTCTGGCATTGGTCGTTGACCAAGCACATACCGGCTTCCTTGCGCTGCTGTTCATCAAGCTGAGCGTATTCTTGAATAATTTTCTTCTTATCATCCTCAGTCTCTGCACTAGCTAACTTTCTCTCTTTTTCCCTAGCTTGATTGTGAGTGAGGTAGTTATTCGTCACCTCATTGCCAGCAGCAGCCGCACCACTAACGCCACCCGTCACCGCTCCCGCTGCTGTGCTAGCCGCCGCCGTCAGCACATCTGCCAATGCTCCCGTGATACCCGCTTCTCTCAACGCCTGCGCCACCGCTGGTGCCGTCAGAGTTCCGGCTGCCGCACCAGCAGCGCCTCCAATTCCGCCAGTCAGTCCACCGACCACCGTGTGCGCAGCCAGGCGCAGGCTACCGTTGTCGCCCCATAGCGCGTTAATGGCATCCGCCTCTGCGTCTTTGCCCTGACTTCGCAGCTGCTGTGCAATCTTCATCTGTGCTTCGGCATAGTCCCCCACGGCCTTGCTGGCCTGCTGCCCAAACGTTGCCATGATCTGTGCATTGGCCGCTTGCTCTTGCAGCAGCTTTTGACCGTCCCAGTTTTTCTGGAGTCCATTGCTGCCGTCGCCGGTTAGCACATTGCTTTGAATACTGGCTGCGGCTTCACTGGCGCTTTGGCCGGTTTTTTGCTGCTGACCGGCTTCGTCGGTGATGGTCACAGCGCCTGCGCTGATGCCGCTGTGCGTGGTGCTGCGCTCATTGCCGCTGTCGCTACTGATGCCTGCAGCTGCGCCCTGGACCCCTGTACCGAATTGCTGTGCCGACCAAGTGGTGCCCTGGCCGACAGTGTTCGGTGAACCTGCGGACTTGCCGCCGCCCATGCTTTGGCTGTAGCCCCCCGAAAGGTTGACACCACTGGCTTTGTAGTCGCTGTGGTTTTCAATATCGCTGTGGGTAAGCGTTCCGGTGGTCAGGCTGTTGCGGTTGTTGTCAATCGCAGTTTGGTTGCTGGCAATCACTGCGCCCTTCAGGTCAGTATTGCCCTTAACGTTGACCTGGAAGCCGCCGTCACCGGCCTGTATGCCGGTTTGCTCGTTGACGCTGGCAAAGTCGCCCTTGGCCTTGCTTTTGCTATAGCTGACACTGCCAGAGAAACCGGCACCGACAGTGACGGAGCCGCCGATGTTTTGCTGCTTGCCGCTGAAGGTGCTGGTATCTTGCAGGCTCTCCAGATTCAGGTTTCCGCCCACATCGGCCACCACCTGCTTGCCGCTGCGTTCAGGCGCAGGTCTTGTGTGGTTTGCACCTGGGCTGCACGGGCATTGATGTCGTTGCCTGCATTGATGACGGTTGTACCCTGGGTGTTGATCTGTGTACCCACCTCCTGGCTGCTGCCAAAGAAGAGATGATTCTTGGCATCCCAGGTGATGCGGTTGTCTGAGGAGGTATCGACTGTAGAGAGGTTGACGTTGTTGCCTGCATGGATGCGGGTAACTCCGCCTTCGTCTGCATTGGCGATTTGCGCACCCTGAAGATTGATGTCATTGCCTGCAATCAGGGACATCAATCCCCCTGTTGCCGCTTTGCTGTCCAGCGGGCCGGTGAGCACGAGGCCTGCAACCCTGTCCACCACGGTGTTGGAGTATCCGTTTTGGGCGGTTCCACCGCTGGTGGTGCGTGTGGTGGTCTCCACGTTGATATCGTTGCCTGCCTGGGCCAGCAGTTGCAGTGCGGCTGAAACGGTTCCGCCCACCACATTGATATCGCGCTGCGCATTGAGCGATACAGAGTCGCTGACGATATGGCCACCGATGTTATTAATATCGTTGGCAGCAATCAGTACCGTACGGCGGCCAGCAATGGTGCCGCTGTTGTGCACATCACCATCGGTTTTAACGGCGATGGTGTCGGCGCTGATCAAGGTGCCTGTGGCGCTCAAGTCACCTGGCTTGGCCACCACATAGACTTTGGGCACCAGCACGCTTTGCACCGAGCCATCGGGCATGGTGACGTTTTGCGAAACCAGCCAGACCAGATCACTGGTCAGTTGCGCAACTTGCGCTGCAGACAGTTCAACCCCTGGGCGCAGTGCATGCGATTGGGCAAAGGTCACGCCGTTTTGCAGCAAGGCCATGTATTGCTCGTCGTTGCTGGTGTAGTCACTCAGGAAACGGCGGCCTGTCAGTTGCCCAATTTGCTGCTGTATGAGCTGCTGCTCGTAAAAGCCGTCACCCAGGCGCTTTTGCATCAAGGCGGGATCAAGCCTTAAAGCATTGACCATGTAGTCCGAAGACAACCAGTTTTTGTAGCTGGCAAATGCGGGATCGGTTTCCACCAAAGGGCGGTTGCCGTTTTGCGCATTGACCACGAACAAGCTGCTGCTGGGCAGCGAAGGGCCAGAGGCCACCGTACGAATAAAGACCTGTTCGCCCGCTGCTGCGGTGACCGGCTGCTGGGTTACGGTGGCAGGGGCATTGCCGGAACCGGAGCCTGCTGCGTTGTACCCGCCGGAGTTGACCGAGCCGCCGCTGCTCGCATTACCAGAACCTGAGCTGCCTACGGACTGACCCACTCCACCGGAAGCTGCGCCAATATCGCCAACGTTATTACCCGTGTTGCTGTTGGCACCTACGCCGCCGCCGGTACCTGTGCCTGCTTGGTTTTGAAGGAATACGACCGTTGGGAGTTCAAAACTTGTGCTTTCGGAGCTGCTGAATGCCGCAGGAGCAGATGCATGCCGCTTCTGAGAATCACTGAATCCTCCGTGGTATTTCCATGAATAGAAGACAGCCGTTCCATTGGAAGTCTTGGTCTCAGTACCAGTGACCGTTGATTTATTATTCAGATTTCCTGCAGTGACATTTCCACCGGCAATAACAGTGGAATCAAAATTATTCAGCAACCCACTGACATTGATATTTCCGCCAGCAGTAATTTCTCCAGCTTTTGAAGATATAACGCGATCTTTATAGAAAGAGTCAGTGACCCCACTCACAATTGTATAACTGCGCTCTGCAGCCACAAATCTATTATTTTCTTTTATTTCCGCCAAAATCGCATTATTTAATTTGGTGACTGCAGCGATAGATTCATCGTATATTTTTAAAGCAGCCTCATAAGCAGCTTTTTTATCTCTAGAGTACCAAGAAAATGACCCCCCTTCATTGGCAGATGCTCCATATGCAAGTGGATCAGGTTTATTCGTATTATATTTTGCAGGCTTATCAATGCCATACTGAGCGAATCTAGCCGACCCTCCAGACTCATACACATAAGTGGTCGTGCAGGAATCAATGTCATCGCTATAACAAGATCTAGAGCTCTTAATTGCAACAGGAATTGTTGTCAGGAATTTATCTGGATGAACAACCTTGAACATTCGGCCATCGGAAGAAGCACCTGGAATATCTTTCCGATTAAAAAATCCAATACTACTTCCCTTCAAATATGGAACAAATGTTCCACTCCAGACTTCGACATAGTTATTCGCACTTTCAACTTGTTGTCCTGGAAGCTGCACCAAATTCTCACCGGCCTGGCTTCTTACCAGCTCTTGCTTCGCAATTTCAATTCCAGCATTAGTATTATTAACAACCTCCGCATTCAAATTAATGCTGCCGGCCGCGTCAATCTTTGAGCCGGTGTTGTTGATGGCCTGCGCCTGCCCTGCCGCTACTCGATTGGCATCAAGCGTGGCGCCGAAGCGCATGTCTGCGAGGCTCAAAATGCTGGCACCGCCTGTGTTATTTAAAACAAGTGCGCCAATGTCCAGGTCCTGCCGAGAAGCAATCGTTGCGCTGCTTGCATTTTCTGCACGGTTGTTGAGCGTGTCCGCTTGGATGGATACATGATTGCCATAGATGCGGCCCGTGCCCACGTTGTCCACCGTGGTGGCATTGATGCGGGTGTCGCTGCCGTCAATCAGGCCGCGGTTGGCCAATGTCTGGTTGGCATTGACGCTGGTCACCCCGGCAGAGCTGATTTCTGCTCCACTGTGGTTGTCAACGTTGTTGCCCGAGACGGTGACACTGCTGCCGCCTTTGATGAGCCCCTGGTTGGTGAAGTCCCCGCCGCTTTCAACCAACAGATCGCCATTGACGCTCAGATCACCCTGATGGGTGTAATTGCCAGCAAAGGCCAGTTGCATGCCGCCTTGCGCCTGGAGACTGCCAGCCCCTGAGACAGACTGATTTTTGATACTGATGTTGTTGCCCGCAAACAAGGTTCCACCTTGGTTGCTCAGTGTCTGGCTTGCGCTGCTGAGCGCCGCGCCGCTGGCAATGCCAGCATCAAACACTGACAGGTTGTGCCCTGCCTTGATCACACCCTGGTTGTTGTTGACCTTGCCACTGCTGTGAATGAGCACATCGTTGTTGGAGGTGATGGATCCGCCAACATTCGCTATTTCTGCTGCCAAGGCATTGAGCTTGACGTCCGTGGTGGATTGAATGGTTCCACCCGCCGTATTGTCAATTCCCACACCGCTGCCTGCGGTGCTGTTGATTTGCAAAGTGTTATTGGACGCAATCGCGCCGCCCTGATTGGTGACCTGACCACCCGTTAAGTGGCCTTCACCATAGGCACCGATATAGCCGCCATGGCTGTTATTGATGTTTGCGCCTTGCGCATCAATGTGCAACGAGCCTGACGAGACAATGCCGCCAACACTGCCCGAGTGCTGATTGATGATGTCTCCACCATGGCTGCTGATCTGCAGCTGACTGGTCGAAGCGGTTGTCTGAATGGCTCCTGCGGAGTTGTTCAGCGCAGAGCTATCGAGTTGCAACCACTGATCTGCCAAGATGGTGCCACCTTGGTTAGAAACCGTGCTCCATTGGCCTGCCGCATCCTTGCTTTGAATGTGCACAGAAGCGGCAGTGATGCGACCGGCATCGTTGTTGATGCCGCTGGAGGTAAGAGTGCCATTTTGCAAGGCTGCAATACGGCCATGCTGGTTGTCCAGCCATCCACTTTGCACATCCAGGTTGCCTGCTGAGGCGATGATCTTGCCGCCATCGTTGTTCAGCGCGCCTTGCTGGGTATCAATGGCAATGGTTTGCGCACCTATTTGCCCGGCTTGGTTGCTCAGTGATGTACTGTTGAGATGGAGCGTGTTAGTGGACGCAATCGTGCCCTGAACGTTGCCCAGAGCGCCGGTTTGTACGCTGACAGTTTCTGTGCCACTGAGTTGGCCAGCAGTGTTGTCAAGCGAAGCACTTAGGGCGTTGATGGCACCGCTGCTTTGGATCTTGCCTTCTGAATTGGTGAGCTGACCTTTGGCATCCAAGGTCAACGGCCCCTGGGCTTGAATTTGACCCTTGCGGTTATTGATGTCGGAAGCACTGTCGATGACAAGAGCTGCCCCAGCCTGAATCAGGCCTTGCTCTGATTGGAGCGCTGCCACCTGCAAATGTGCGTTTTGCAGGCTGGTGATTTCTCCACCCTGGTTGCTCACTTGCCCCGCTATGGCGCGAAGATCGCCGTTGCTGACAATCTTGGCATCTGTGTTGTTCAAAGAGTTGCTGGCGGTAATTGACAGCAACCCATCGGAGGCCTGCTCGATCAAACCCTGTGTGTTATCGAGGGTTTGCGTAACGATCGTGGCATCTTTGGCAGAGCTGATCTGCCCTTTCTGAGTGTGCAGTGCCTGTGTCTGGATTTGAACTGCACCACCACTGCTGGCAATGACGCCAGACTGGTTGTCAACACGCTGACCAGCCTGAACATCTACAGCGCCATTAGCTAGCAATTTACCGGAAGCATTGGTCAGGCTGTTGGATGCATGTATGCGCGCATCACCCATGGCAGCGACAGAGCCCTCGGTGTTGTCGATGTCAGCGGCTGAGGC
Source organism: Comamonas avium (assembly GCF_014836675.1). Classification (GTDB taxonomy): domain Bacteria; phylum Pseudomonadota; class Gammaproteobacteria; order Burkholderiales; family Burkholderiaceae_C; genus Comamonas; species Comamonas avium. The sequence continues at coordinate 227,987 of NZ_JACSQK010000001.1, read as the reverse complement.
ATCTAATGCACCGCTGGCAAACAAGGCACCGCCTCTGTTGTCGATGCCGCTTCCGGCATGAATCTTGAATGACCCCTCTGAAACCAAAGTAGAGGTAGAGGCAGGGGTTGTATTGCCATCACCGGACTGCATGGAGCCTGCCACGTTGCGGATGCCTTGGGCCGTTGCAATGTCGAGGTGCTTTAAGGCAGTGATTTTTCCGGAATCGTTGTCAAGGCTTGCTGCTTGAATCTGAGTGCTGCCGTTGCTCGATATCTTGCCCTGCTTGCTGTGCACAGCATCAGCCACGTTGATGCGCAACTGACCCGATCCGTTTTGTGAGATTTCTCCCAGGGTGTTATCCAAAGATTGGGCTTGAATGCCAATCTGCGCTTCTTTGGCATCAGACACTGTGCCAATCTGCCCTTGATGGTTAGTCAGTGCGCCAGAAACGTCCAAGGAGATGCTGCCTGCATTGCTGACAATGCGACCGCCGCTGCTGTCCAGGCTTTGCGCCTGAAGCGTCAGGTCCTTGCCAGCAGCCAATGTACCTGTAGTGTTGTTCAATCCTTGCTGGATCGTGAGTGACAGCGACTGGGCACTGCCAATGGAGCCTGCCGAGTTGTCCAGACTTTGTGCATTCAACTGCAGATCAGAATGCGCAAAAAACGAGCCAGAATCATTCTGGAACGAGGACTGCGAGCCAGTGAAACTTTGCGCAACCAAGGTGCCCTGGCTGTTGTTCAGAATGCCCTCACTGTGCAGTTGACGAACATTGGCGGTGCCACTGTTCGTCAAAGCCTCAGACACAGAGATATCGCTTGCGCCGTTCGCAAGCAGCTTTCCGGTATTGTCAATGTCCTGCGCCACCTGGATATGTCCATCGGCCAAAATCACAGGCGCAACAGGTGTCGTCTGTATCGCGCTGCCATCCTGGCTCGAGGTAGGGGCGGCTCCTGAACCGGAGCTTTCTCCAGTTCCTGTGCCACTACCGGTGCCCGTTCCAGAGCCTTCAGAGGCGGTTGATGCAGGTGGTGCCCCCAGCACTGCATTGGAGCCGGTATTAGCAAGCGTGGCGCTGCTGATGAGCAGGCTTTGCGCCCCGGTCTGGGTGATGTTTCCGGCATTGCTCAGACCGGTTGCTGTGACATCCAGCCTTTGAGCCGTGATGCTGCCACTGCCTTGGTTGCTGATTCGTCCAGCCTCAATCAACAATTGCTGGCCAGCCTTTAGCGCTCCTGAGTTGTTGAAGCCAGCCCCTCCATCCTGAAGAACTGCATTTCGCTGGCTGCTGATCGTTCCGCCGTTATCGACACCCTTGGCAGAAATACTCAGATCTGCAGAGTCTGCATTGCTGGCCAGGGTTCCGGAGTTGCTCAGCAAGCCATCTGCGCTCAAGGTCAAACGACCAGAGCTTGCAGAAACTGTGCCTGCATTCTTGACGCCAAGCCCCGCCTCCGTGCCGACGATAAAGATCTTGCCCGCATACATGCCGCCCAGTTGAGCCACGTCCAGGGCAAACTGCGGCTTCTGAGAAAAATCGCCACCTGCAGCCATGGCATTGCCTTGCTGGACGCTGCCATCTGCTGTGACCTCATTTACGCCGGTGACCACACGCAAATCCTGAGCCCACAGCCCGGCGTTCAGCGAGATGGCTCTTGCAAGGATGTTGGCGTAATCGGCCTTGCTGGCATCCATACCACTGCCCTGAATGCTGATAAGCCCGTTTTGAACGTTAAAGCCGCCCAAACTGCCATTGGCACCATAAAGGGGTCTGCCCGTTGTCAGGGTCACGCCTGCGGCATTGATGAAAGACAGGCCATCGACCACCAGACCTGAGGGGTTGGCGATGATGACATCAGCACGCTGGCCGGCAACCTCCAAGGGCCCCATCAGCCGGGTCTGGGCTGCAGAGTTGACTTCGTTGACGATGACTCTGGCGCCACCATTGGCGAGCCATGGATTGCCTTGCACCCAGCCACCGATCTGGGTTTGCACATTGGTGCGGCTGTTGTTGAGGATGGCTCCCTTTTGTCCAATGTCGAACTGCTGGTAGGTGTTGCGGCTTACGCCACCTGCAGAAGGGGTCTGAATGTTGACCGTGGGCGTGCCGTTGGCAGACTGCAGAACCGTTGGGCGCTGGCGATTGGGGGCTGAGGGGTCGGCAATGATCTGCGCAAGGCTGGCCTGCGCTCCAAGAGCCAAGGCCAGCATGCCCGCTGTTTTAGCAGCAGCAGAAACCGGGGCGAGAGACAGGTCAGCCAGGAGCGATCTGGTTGGGCAAGCACTGTTTGCCAGTGTTTCGCCAGAGCCGCCTGTCTGAGTACTGCCGCCACTGGCTTTGCCTTCACTGGAGGCAATTTCCTGCACTACCATCCGAATGCCACGAGCTTTGTTGAAGATAACGCGGTGAAGATTCTTGTTCATGATGTCCCCTCAAAAGCTGTAGGCCAGGCTCAAAGCCAGATTGGTTTGGGAAGTACGGAAATGCTCTGGCTTCCTGACGGGGGTTGCCATAAAGACTTCGTAGGAAAGATTGCCCCAGGCCCCACGCAGACCTATGGCAGCGCCGGTCAATGACTGGCCCACGAGGTATTGCGCAGATGGCCCGCTGACATGCCCGGTGTCCAGACCCACAAAAGCTTCGGCATTTCCTGCGGCACCCAAACTCAAAGGAATGCTGAGTTCATTGCGCCAGTACCAGCCACGCTCGGCCAGCAAGGTACTTTCGCCATCGAAACCTCGTACGGTGTAACGGCCACCGATACCAATGCGGTCTTGTGGCGTGAGTGGCGTTTGGTTCGACTGACCATGCCAGGCGCTGGTAAATTTGAGCTTGGTGTCTGCCAGCTCGAAGGGCTTGGTCAGTGCCAGATCTGCAATGAAGAGCTTCATGCGTGAGGAGCCTTCACCAAAGGGCTCTTCGGGTGCTCGCAAGGCTGCAAAAGCTCCTGTGCCACGTTTGTAGGCCAGGTTGGCATCCACAATGGCGTTGCCAAGATAGCTTCGCTGATTGAGGCTCAGCTCAAAGCCTGACGTTCGTCGGCGCTGAACCTCGATTTCTACATCGTCGATGTAGTTGTTGGAGGTCCGCTGAAATACTTTGAACCCAACGCTGGCCTTGGAGGAGGCATTGCGGAACACCACGCGGCTGAGTTTGAAATCGAGGTTGCTGGATTCACCGCTGTAGGTGTAGTTTTGATAAGCGCCAGCCACGCTTTGGTGGTACTTGCTATAAGAACCGGACAGGGCAAGCAGCCAGTACCCTAACGGCAAGGAATACTGAACGGCACGCGTCTCGGTGCCACGGTTGCCACCATTCCAAAGACCACCGCCGAAGCTGAAATACATCAGGTCATTCAGGCCCAGCGGATTGTCCCAGGATACCGTTCCCGTACCTTGTACTTTGCCCGTAGATTCGACACCGCCGTTGTCCAAAGCGACGTTAAAGCGCAGGGGATTGACCTTTTTGTAAGTAATAAGTAAATCGCTCTGCCCGGGCTCTACGTTGGGCCCATCTGCCGGAGTAATTTGAATATCGGCATCAGAAGTAGGTACGCGCTTGAGGTTTTCCAACCCTTGCTCAATATCGCGTAGTTGCAGTAGTTCACCTTCTTTAGAAGGGAGCGCAGTGAGCAATGAGGTATTACCTGTACTGTCCGCGCTGAACCTGATTTCTCGCAATACCCCCGGGATGAAGGCAACTGTCAATACACCATCTCTGAGATTCTGCGGTACCACCATGACACGAGACGTAACGTAACCGTGCTCGATCACTGCTTGCTGCATGCGAGCCAGAATAACTTCCACCCCCTTAGAGCCAATGCATGGCGCAGTGCTGAAATCGACACCAGCCGACTCCTTGAGCCAAGAAACCTCCGTGAGCTTTTTACCCGTCAGTTCAAGCTTATGCAGATTGAAACAGGGCGACTCGTTTTCAGGAATCTCTAATGTCGCTGCCGTTGTGGTGGGGCGCAAAATATCTGCATCAGGCGCCATACGATCGCGTAGCTCGCGTTCCCGCTCCTGCTGCCGCTGTTGCTGCTGCTGTTCAATAGCTGCAACCCCAGACAACTGCGCCAAAGTCGAACACGAGAAACCTGAGATTAATACCGAAACAACTGTCAAGCGAAAATTGCGACAAAATGCTAATAACTCTAAGTAAAAAACCTTCATTCGTTCTTTCATAGGCTTTTTCGGGGCGCGGGGTGCATGTATTACCCATGGCTATTCCGAAAAACCTGCGAAATATAAAATTCTTCAACAAACACAACCACTAAGATAAATCAATAAATCAACGAAAAAAAGTTAACGAAAACCATGAATAAACGATATCTTGCGAAAGTCTGGGTCTAATTTTCACCTGTTCTCTTGCATTTTCCATATTTTTAAAGATAATACTTCGCCTCCTATTTACGTTTAAATAGGAGTCCGCATGAACGCAAAACGCTAGCAAGAAAATTTCAGATTGAGGTCGTTAAACAGATCTTGCGAAACGACCGCAGGGTGGCCTTGTGATTCACTCCGTTTAAGCGCGAGACAAAAGGCCTGCACGAGTGGCTTCGCCTGCAGCAAATTGCTGCTACACAACGCTTAGAGCAAACCAGCCAAAGCAAAGAGATACGTTGCTTGAATGCTGGGCTCAAGAGGTCACCGATGAGCGTGACATGCTCAAAAAAGCAGCAACGTACTGAGCATGTGCCGGGGGCTGCAGTTGCCCCCCAATGGTTACTGCGCCTGGAAAGTTCAACCGCAAAGCCAGTGCGCTGCCGATGACCAGCTCCCGCTGGGCTTGCTCCTGCAGGCCTGGCTAGGTAGTGGCGGTGTGTATGGCTGGCGAAGAGTTCGAGAGACGCAATTGCGTGAAACTGGCAGCTATAGCTATCTAGGAGCATCTGGTCGATGCAGGGATCGATTCGCTTCTGTACGCAGCCAGCCCGAAAGCTGAATGACGAATAGGTCTAGCCTGGTGATGATGGTGCGCTGCGCAGAACGAGGCTGAACAGCGTCGATGTGCGAAAGAATCCGGTTTTGCAGGCGATATCTCGGATGGACAGGTGCTCACATGGAGCCCAGCGTCTGATGACGTCTCAACGTAGCCACGTCAATCACCCCTGCCCCTCCCTGCTGCACCAGAAAGCAGCAGGCTAAGGTGAATACGTGGATCGGATGAAGATGGAAAGCATCAGGTCTAGTGGATCACTTGTGCCTGGCAATCAACACTTTGTATCTGCACACCGTCACTGCAAGCTGCAGGCGTCCAGTTTTTGCAGAGCAGGCCAATCGTGCTCATGAAATGTCAGCTGACGGCCCTGCGGCCCCGCCAGCGCCGTCAGTACGCCGGGAAATCCCAGCGCTGCCACAGAGATATCTGCCAATGCTGCATTGCTGCGCTCCAGCTGCTCGCGCTCAGACATGTCAAATTGCGGCACAAGCTGCGGGAAGCGCTCACGCAAAGCTGCATTGCTCCAGGTCAGCAGCGGCACCTGCAGGCTGCTTAAGCCACTGCCAGTACGGTATTGATCTGCACATGGAGGCATAGCCACCCCATGATCACTGGAGTACAGCAGCAAGGCTGTTTTCCCCTGCCCAGCGCCGCGCTCTACCATTTGAATCCATTGAGTCAGCAAATCACTGGAATAGCGCAGTGAGTTGTCATAAACATCCGGAAAGAGCGCCGCAGTGGCGGGATAGCGCTCTTCAACCTGAAAGTGACTGCCGTAAGTGTGAAGCACCACCAGCTTGCGGGGCGCGGGGTCTTGCAGTGCTTCTTGCAGATGCGGTGTCAGCACCTCGTCCCACTCTCCATTTCCTGCCTTCAAAAACACATCCGCAGCACGCCGGAATGTGACGCCATAAAAATCTTCTACCGCGCTGTGATAGCGCGAATTGCTCACCACAAAGGTTTTGTAGCCGGCTTGGCGGGCAATATCCAGAAACGAGGGAGCGCGGTGCTCCACGCTGTCTTGCGCCGCCATGCCAGTGAGCAGATAAGGCAGCGCTGCCGCCGTATTCAAACCATGGGCCATTGCACGCGCCACCTGCACACCCTGCAATTGCGCCAAGGCACCATTGGTGTCAGCACCCTGATACCCCAGGAGTGACCAACGCTGCGCTGACGCACTCTCTCCAATCACAACCACCAGGGTATCCACCTGTGCAGCTTCAGGCGCAGCACTGGGCAGTTGTGGCGTGTAAAACAAGCTGTCCGTCAATTGCTGCTGCGCCGTCCATGCACGCACAATGTGCATGGGGTAAATGGTTTTCAGCTTGCGGATCACTTCATCAAAGTCATAACGCTTGACCAGCACAAACACAAGAAAAACACTCCAGATCACCACCCCCACCCAGGACAGTTTGCGCAACACGGGCGATGCATTGGCCGACATGCTTGCGAAACGCCAGACATAGCGACAAGCAAAGATACCCGTCACCAGCCACGCCACGGCACACGCCACCCATGGCCAGGGCAGCACGCCCACGAACTCCTGCGCTTCCTGCCAGTTGGTGCGCAGCGCGGTCGCAAGCAGCAACTGGTCTGCCAGATTTCCAAAAAAACCAACGTGAACAATATTGATGGCGCCCAGAGCCAGCAACCCCGCCATTGCCAGAGCCAAAGCAGGCCGCCACAGCGTTAATGGCCAGAACAAGAAGGCCGCTGCAACCCAGAGAGCACCAGCGCGCAGGCTGAGCCCTTCTAACAATGCTGGAGTGAACAGCCACATCCAGCACACAAAGGCCAACCAGCCCCGGCTATTTTTTGGAGACATGCAACTCAATCGATATTCAATGCGTCGCGCAGCTTACTGCATCTGGACACATGTTTTTGGGCAAGCAGGTACAGTTCGAAACCTTCACTTGCTGGCGTATTGCGCTTGGCTACTACCTTTCATTTTCCATCACCATACTGAATGACCGCTCCCGCACTGCCCATCCTGTATTCCTTTCGCCGCTGCCCATACGCCATGCGTGCGCGTTTGGCTCTGGCACATGCCGGCATGGCTTGCGAGTTGCGTGAAATCAATTTGCGCGCCAAGCCTCAGGCACTGCTGGATGCATCGCCCAAGGGTACTGTGCCGGTGCTGGTCCTGCAAGATGGCCAGGTGATCGAGCAAAGTCTGGCGATCATGCTTCATGCGCTGCAGACGAATGACCCAGATGGCTGGCTCACCCCAACCCACGGCACGCAAGATGACATGCTGGCCTTGGTTGGTCGCAACGACGATTTTTTTAAGCAAGCACTGGACCGTTGCAAATACCCTGAGCGCTATACCGCCGAAGCCGTCAATCAGGCTCAGACCGATGCCATCACGTGGCTCGCAGCCTTGGATGAACAACTGGCAGAAACAGGCTATCTGTATGGCTTGAACCCCAGCCTGGCCGACATGGCTTTGCGCCCCTTTGTGCGCCAGTTTGCGCGCATTGATGAGGCTCAATGGGCTGAGCAGCCCTGGCCTCATCTGCAAGACTGGCTGCAGCGCTGGATTGATTCAGCCCTGTTTGCCGAAGTCATGGAAACCTACCCAGGCTGGATACCAGACACCACGGGACCAATTTTCAGCACCAGCAGCATTGAATCTGCTTAAAGCTTTGACAGCTCCAAGCTTTAAAACTTGCTAACACCACGCAGCCAGCCATGGGCTCTTGATTGAGAGAGTTCACAAAGCCTCACAAAGCACAACAGTGCACGGCAAGGCAGAGTGACGCTGAATCAAAGAGACTGTTCGCCGCTCTCAGGCTTACAGCGCCTGTATTTCAAGCGCCAGTCACTGTCTTTTTTATTTTTTCTTGTTAAACCAAGCCCCGGGACGGCGTGCCGACACCACGGGGCTTGTCTTTTTATGCAGCACTGGTGCCGCAGCACTGCGGCGGCCCTCGCCAGCGGGCATGCTGTCGCCCCACTGGATGTCTGCGCGCTCAATGCTGCGCCATTCACCGGGGCGCAAATCACCCAGCTCCAAGTTGGCAATGCTTTGGCGAATCAGGCGCAGTGTCGGGTGGCCAATCGCCGCCGTCATCTTGCGCACCTGGCGGTTCTTGCCCTCAACCACCTGAATTTCCATCCACACATCCTGCACGCTTTTGCGGACACGCACAGGTGGATCACGGGGAGCGATTTGTGGCTGTGGCTCCAGCAACTGTGCCTGGCAAGGCAAGGTGGTGTAGTCCTCAATGCGCAGACCAGCACGCAGGCGCTGCAAGGCCGATTCATCAGGTACACGCTCGACCAGCGCCCAGTAGGTTTTCGGCTTTTCGTTGCGCGGGTGCAGCAGTTGCTCAATCAAAGGGCCATCGTCAGTGAGCAACAGCAGACCTTCCGAATCCTTATCCAGACGGCCTGCCGGATACACCCCCTTGGGCAAATCAAACTCCGCCAATGAACGCGCTCCACCCTCAGGCGTGAACTGGGATAAAACGTCGTAGGGCTTGTGAAAGAGGATGTACTGGGGCATGCAGAAATCAGGAGGTCTCAAAGCACAGATTGTCAGCCAAAGCAAAAAGCCCCAGCACGACAAGCATGCTGGGGCTTTTGCTGGTAATTGCTAAAGATTAAGTGCGTTTTCCGCCTTTGAGCAGCAAGACCAGCAGCAGCACCGAAAAGCCCGCAAAGCAGATAAAAGACCAGTTGGCAATCGAGCCGCCAAGGAACGTCCAGTCCACCGCGGTGCAATCGCCGGACCCACGGAAAATCATGGGAATGGCGCGGCTGATCGAGTAGTTTTCGATCATGCCGTAGAAGTCACGCCCACAGGTGGCGAACTCAGGGGGATTCCATTGCAGCCAGCTTTGGCGTGCAGCCACAAAAGCACCAAATCCAGAGGCCAGCAAGGCCAGTACGCCAAAAGTTTTCCACCACCCACTTTGCCCTTTCAGGCTTGCCAGTCCAGCCAAGACAGCGACCAAAATCAATGCATACCGCTGCACGATGCACATTGGGCAAGGCTCTAAACCCTGCACATACTGCAGATACATGCCGAAGGCCAGCATGCCCACACAAATGGCAGCAATCAGCGCCAGAGTGCGGCGCGGGGCTGTGGTGATCTGATTTAAAACCTGCATGGTTCTCTCATCAACAGGAGGGGCGGCATCAACGCCCCCTGCCCCATGCAGGCGACGCCGTTAGATGCCGGCAGCTTCGTCCAAGAATACCTTGGCGCGCCGCGGTGTCACCACCAGCGTCTCTCCTTCGCGCAGCCCCATTTCACGGTACTGCTGTGCAGAGATTTGCGCCTCGATCAAATGCTCAGAATCCGCATTGTCTTTGGTTTGGTGATCATCCGCAGCAATAAGTTCCAAACGTGCGATGGGGCCCACCACAATCGCGCGACTGAGCTGCACCACCATGCCTGTCTGGCGGCCATTGCCATCGGTATGCTGCCCCGGCGAATAGCGCTCCACATCGAGCTCATGCGGACGCACATATGCAAACGCACTCTTGTCAGTGGCTCCGACCGCCTCGCTGCTTTCCAGCTGCATGCCCTCTTCCAGATAGACATGCCCATCCTTGGCACGGCCCTTGAACAAGTTGACGTCGCCCAGAAAACCGTAAACAAAGGGACTGGCAGGGTTGTCCCACACTTGCTGCGGTGTTCCCTCTTGTTCAATCTTGCCCTGATTGATGACCACCACGCGGTCGGCCACTTCCAGCGCCTCTTCCTGATCGTGTGTCACGAAGATGGAGGTCACATGCAGCTCATCGTGCAGGCGGCGCAACCAGCGGCGCAGTTCCTTGCGCACCTTGGCATCCAGTGCACCAAAAGGTTCATCCAGCAGCAACACCTTAGGTTCAACGGCCAAAGCGCGCGCCAAGGCAATGCGCTGGCGTTGTCCACCAGACAGCTGTGAAGGGAAACGATCAGCCACCCAGTCAAGCTGCACCAGCTTGAGCAGGCTCATGACCTTTTCTTTGATCTGCGCTTCGCTGGGGCGTTCTTTGCGAGGTTTGACGCGCAGGCCAAAAGCCACGTTCTCAAACACCGTCATATGCCTGAACAGGGCGTAATGCTGAAATACAAAGCCCACATTGCGGTCGCGCACATGCACGTCCGTGGTGTCTTCACCGCTGAAGTGGATGCTGCCGACGTCGGCCGTCTCCAGGCCTGCGATGATGCGCAGCAGTGTGGTCTTGCCGCAGCCCGAGGGGCCAAGCAGCGCAATCAGCTCTCCCGACTTGATGTCCAGGCTCACATCGCGCAGGGCCTGGAAGTCGCCAAACTGCTTGCTGACATTGCGAATTTCAATGCTCATGGTCTGTCTCTTTCAAATGCGTTGCACGCTCAAGATGCCTTGAGGGGTGTCGGACGCTCTGGCGGCAAGTTGGCTGCCGCCTTGATCTGTTGTTCGTGCTTCCACTCCGCCACGGTCTTGATGAGCAAAGTCACCAGCGCCAGCAAAGCCAGCAAAGACGCCGCTGCGAAAGCCGCCACGGACTGGTATTCGTTGTACAAAATCTCAACGTGCAAAGGAATCGTGTTGGTCTGACCGCGGATATGCCCAGAGACCACCGACACCGCGCCAAACTCGCCCATGGCACGGGCGTTACACAAGATCACGCCGTACAGCAGGCCCCACTTGATGTTAGGCAAGGTCACATGCCAAAAGGTTTGCCAACCGCTGGCCCCCAGTACGATGGCCGCTTGCTCTTCGTCATTGCCTTGCGCTTGCATCAGCGGAATCAGCTCACGGGCAATGAATGGGAAGGTCACAAACACGGTCGCCAGCACAATGCCGGGCACAGCAAAGATGATCTTGATGTCATGCTCTGCCAGCCAGGGGCCCAGCCAGCCGTGGGCACCGAACACCAGCACGTACATCAGGCCAGCTACCACGGGCGAGATAGAAAACGGCAAGTCAATCAGCGTGGTCAAAAAAGCTTTGCCTTTGAACTCGTACTTGGCAATACACCAGGCGGCGGCCACACCAAAGACCAGGTTCAGTGGCACCGCAATTACGGCAGTCAGCAAGGTCAGCTTGATGGCAGCCCAGGCGTCTGGCTCATTCAAGCCCTCCCAATACGCTTGCAGCCCTTTGCGCAGCGCCTCGGTAAACACAGCGGCCAGCGGCAGCACTAGGAACAGCAAGATAAAGGTCAGTGCCACTCCCACCAGCAGCCAGCGCACCCAGCGTGGCTCTGTCGTGGAAAGTTTTTCAGGTCTGCTGCCTTTGGGTGGGGCTGTGAGCTTGTAGGCAATCACAAGCACCACCAGGATAGCCAGCAGCACTTTCAACAAAAAGTAATGTTGCTCGTTCATGCGGGAGCTCCTGTATGGCGGCGCTGCCACGCTTGCAAGGCATTGATCACCAGCAGCAGGACAAAGGAGATCACCAGCATCACCACAGCCACGGCTGTGGCTCCAGCGTAGTCATACTGCTCCAGCTTGCCGATGATGATCAACGGTGTGATTTCTGAAACCATGGGCATATTGCCCGCGATGAAAATAACCGAGCCGTATTCACCCACCGCGCGTGCAAATGCCATGGCAAAGCCTGTCATCAACGCTGGCAAGATGCTGGGCAAAATGACTTTGTAGAAAATCTGCCAGCGCGAAGCACCCAGACTGGTGGCTGCTTCTTCCAGTTCTTTTTCAGAGTCTTCAAGTACGGGCTGTACGGTGCGCACCACGAAAGGCAACCCAATAAAGATCAGTGCAATCACAATCCCGTTGGGGTTGAACGCCAGCTGAATCCCTAAAGGCTCCAGGTACTGCCCTACCCAGCCGTTGCCTGCCAGCAATGCCGTCAGTGAAATGCCTGCCACTGCCGTGGGCAGCGCGAAAGGCAAATCCACCAGTGCATCTACGATCTTCTTACCCGGAAACTTGTAGCGCACCAGCACCCATGCAATCAGCAGGCCAAAGACCAAATTCACGCACGCAGCGATGAACGATGTGCCAAAGGTCAGCTTGTAAGAGGCCACTACGCGTGGTGAAGAGACTGCTTCCCAGAACTGGGGCCAAGACAGTTCAAATGTCTTGAAGATCAGTGCTGACAATGGGATCAGCACAATGATGCTCAGATAAAAAAGTGTGTAGCCCAAGGTCAGCCCGAAACCGGGCAAAACGCGCTTAGCGCCACGCCCACGGCGAACCGCAGCGGTGGCGCTAAGACTGCTTGGGCTGGCGGGAGATGCAGAAGCCATGGTGTCCCTGTCAGCCTAGATTGTTGTTATGTGCATGCAAAGCGCAAAGGCGCTGTGCATTACTTGCCTGGTGTGTAGATTTCGTCGAACTTGCCACCGTCATTGAAGTGAACCTTCTGCGCTTCACCCAATGAGCCAAAGTACTTGCCCACCGTAAATTGCTTCAGGGGCTTGAATATATCGGCGTGCTTCTTGAGCACAGCTTCCGAACGGGGGCGCAATGCATGATTGGCTGCAATTTCCTGGGCTTCGTCAGAGTACAGGTAGTCCAGGTAAGCCTTGGCCAATGCGCCTGAACCTTTCTTCTCAGCCGTGCGCTGAACAACAGCTACTGGGTTCTCTGCAATGATGGAGCTGGATGGGTACACCGCCTGCACCTTGCCTTTGCCAAATTCACGGTCTACCGAGATCACCTCGGATTCAAACGTGATGAGCACATCACCAATATTGCGCTGCAAGAAAATGGCTGTTGCGTCACGCCCACCCTTGCCCAGAACCGGAACGTTCTTGTACAGATTTTTCACAAAAGCCTGCGCATCAGCATCCGAACCACCGTTTTCACGCACCGAGCCCCAGGCGGCCAGATAGGCGTAGCGTCCATTGCCACCAGTTTTGGGGTTCACGACCACTACCTTGACATCTGGGCGAATCAGATCTTTCCAGTCTTTGATGTTCTTGGGGTTGCCTTGACGCACCAGAAACAGCATGGTCGATGTTGTTGGCGATGCGTCGTTAGGAAACTGCTTGGCCCAGTCTTTGGCTACCACGCCGTTACTGGCCAGAAATTCAATGTCTGTGGTGGTGTTGAAAGTCACCACGTCGGCAGGCAGGCCGTCATTGACGGCACGGGCTTGAGCGCTGGAGCCGCCATGCGCTTGGTCAATCTTGACGTCCTTGCCGGTGGTCTTCTTGTAGTGCGCAACGAACGCTTGGTTGTAGTCCTTATAGAACTCGCGTGCAACGTCGTATGAAACGTTGAGCAATTGATCCTGCGCACTTGCCATGCCACCGGCAGCCAGCGCAATCGTTGCCAACAGAGTCTTGAGCTTCAAAGATGTCATGGTGTGGTCGCCTTGCTCACTAGGAGCGTTTTAAAGAGATGCTTCGAATTGTGATGAAGAGTTCTTAAAACTCAAAAGAATATATTCTTTTAAATTTATCGAAAAATTGCATATAGAAAATATGAGCAAAATCCGCTTGTCTGACAGCGCATGTCCGTACTTTAAATACCCCTATCAAGCCGCAATCTGCTGCTTGCCCATACCCCAGTCCATGTCTTGCAGCAAAGATTCAAGCAAGGCAAAGCCCAGCGGCCAGCGGCCATGGCCTGATTCCACATTGATGTGGCCTGCGTTTTGCAGCCGCACAAATTCACTGCCCCATGCCCGTGCATAGGCTCCTGCCAGGCGCACAGGGCAATATGGATCGTTGCTGCTGGCAACCAGCACGCTGCGATAAGGCAAGGCCTTATAGGGCACCGGCGCAAAGTCGGCCAAATGAGCTCTGCGCTCAGGGTCTGCCGGAGCCACCAGCAATGCACTGCGAATGCGCGCTGCAGCTGCTGCTGAGACATGGGTGGTCGTAATGCACCCCAGACTGTGCGCCACCACAATGGCAGGCTCAGGGCGCGACAGCAGCACGGTTTCCAAAGTACGCACCCAGTCTTCACGCTTGGGCGTGAGCCAGTCTTCTTGCTCTACCCGCTCCGCGTGGGGAAGTGCTTGGGCCCACAAACTTTGCCAATGCTCGACGCCAGAATTGCGCCAGCCTGGAACAATGATGATGCGAGGTGGGGTGGTGGACATGGCATGCTCTCCTTGGGAGGGCCGATTGTGAAAGCCTGCTCTCCAAACTCCAACGAATGATTCGTTGTTTCCTTATGCGCATAAGCATGTGCACAGAGGAAGAACAGCGCTGCAAACACCGCACGGCGCAGGAAATTTGCGGCCAGCCTTCGTGTCTTCGTAGCAAAAAAAGCCATAAAAAAAAGCGCCACACCCTATACAGGATGAGCGCTCCAGGCTTGTTTATTTGACGACTAAATATCAGCCGCCAAGGCAATATTCACACGTTCGCAGTTGGCATACAACGCATTCAGGGATACCTTGGACATCACACGCTGCCCGTCAGGCAGCTCCAGTTCAAACACAAAGTGGCTGCCACGAAAAGTGCGTGCACGCACCTTCACGTTCACTCCGCTTTCAGCTACACGCACATGCTCAGGGCGCAGCAAAACTTGCATGCCATGCGCAGTGGCGTAATGGGGGTGCCCTGCGGGCAGCAGACCCAGTGCGGTTTGCCATTGACCACCAGGGGTAGTTTTCGCATGCACCAAGGCCCCTTCGCCGACAAACTGCGCAACATCCTGTGTCGCAGGTGCACAGTACACCTGCACTGCGTTGCCCCACTGCATGAGCTGACCACGCGCCATTACCCCCACATTGTCGGCCATGGCAAAGGCCTCATTTTGGTCGTGCGTCACCATCAAAGCGGTGGCCTTGGCCTGCTTCAAGATGGCCCGCACCTCCCGCGCAATGCTCTCGCGCATGCTGGTGTCCAGGCTGGAAAAGGGTTCATCCATCAACAACAAACTGGGCTTTGGCGCCAAAGCACGTGCCAGGGCCACGCGCTGTTGCTGACCACCGGACAAAGCATGGGGCCAGCGCTGGCCCATGCCCTCTAGACCCACAAGCTCCAGCATTTCCTGCACGCGAGCAGCGCGCTCATTCTTGGTCATGCGGTGCAAGCCAAAACCAATGTTGTCTCCCACATTCAGGTGGGGAAACAAAGCGTGGTCCTGAAACACCATGCCAATGTCACGTAACTGTGGCGGTACGCTCTGCGCAACTGCAGCTACCGTCCGGCCCTGTAAATCAATCTGGCCTGCCCGCACAGGCTCAAAGCCTGCAATGGCTCGCAGCAAGGTGGTTTTGCCACAGCCCGAAGGGCCAAGCAGACAACCAATCTCACCCTGATCCAGACGCATGCTCACGTTTTGCACCACGATGGTGGCGCCATAGCCCAGCGAAACGTTTTTAACTTCAAGCATTCAAAAATCTCGGCAATGTTTAACCGCCTGAAGACGGCGTCTTTTCCGTTTGCAGCACCAGCAAAATCACGGGCAGCAAACCGACCAGCACAATGGCCAAAGCAGGCAAAGCGGCTTGATCCCACATGGATTCTGATGTGAGCTGGAACACACGCACGGCCAAGGTATCCCAGCCGAACTGGCGCATCATCAGCGTGATGGGCATCTCCTTCATCACGTCCACCACTACCATCAAAAAAGCAGACAGCAACCCTGTGCGCAGCAGCGGAAGGTGCAAACGGCGCAAGGTCTGCCACGGCCCCAGTCCCAAAGAAGCACACGCTTCTTCCTGGCTGCGCGTAATGCGCTGCATGGCAGCGTCGGTCGCGTTGTAGGCGACTGCCAAAAAGCGGGCTGCCAGCGCAAGCAGCATGCCAGCCAGACTGCCCTTGATGATGCCCAGACTTTGGACACCCCAAGGCTCCAGGAGCGCCATCAACCAAGCATCCAGCCACGCAATGGGCACGAACACCCCCACTGCCAGTACCACGCCCGGCATGGCGTAACCCAGAACAGCCAACCGCACCGTCCAGCTGGTCAGTCCATCTGCATAGCGACGCCGAATCCAGGACAGCATCAGCGCCAGCACAGTGGCAATGGCTGCAGTCATCAATGCAAGCGACAGCGTATTCCACGCATAGCCCCAGTAATCACTGTTCAGATCTTCCTGCCATACCGACAGCGACCAAGCCACCATTTGCACCATGGGCACGGCAAATGCGGCAGAAAAAATCAGCAGACACAGCGCAAACGCCAGCCAGCGACTGCCCCCCTTGAGCACCACGCGGTACTGCTGAGGATTACTCACATGAAAGCGCTGTGCACTGCGCGATCGCTGCTCAGCCGCCAGCAGCAGCGTAACCACGAGCACGAGCATGGCTGCCAGCTGTGCGGCAGCACCAATGTTGTGCAGGTCAAACCACGACTTGTACAACGCCGTGGTGAACGTATCAAAGTTAAAGACCGCAATCGCACCAAAGTCAGCCAGCACCTCCATCAGCACCAGGGCCAAACCTGCACCGATCCATGGGCGTGCCAGAGGCAGGCCGACTTTAAAGAATGCGGCTACGGGGCTATAGCCCAGTGCCTGCGCCGCTTCCATGCTGCGGTGCCCCTGCGTGAGAAATGCACTGCGCGCCATCAAGTACACGTAGGGGTAAAACGCCATGACCAGCACCATGACCAGCCCCCACAGGCTGCCACGGATATCAGGGAACCAGCGGCTGCTTCCAAAGATATCGCGCAGAAAGCTTTGCACGGGCCCTGCATACTCAAACAGCCCCATCTGCACAAAAGCCAGCACATAGGCAGGAATGGCCAGCGGCAGCACCAGCGCCCAGGCAAAAAACTTACGGCCGGGGAAATCACACATGGCTGTCAGCCACGCCAGGGGCACGCCGACTGCCAGTACCACGATGCTGACGATCAGCATCAGCAGCAATGTATTGGCCAATACACGCGGCAGCACGTGGTTCCACAAATGCTGCCAAATCTCAGGTTGAGGCGTTAAAGCCATTCCCACCACCGCCAGCAAAGGCACGATGGTGAGCAACGCAATGGGCAGCGCAAAAGCAAAACCGCGCCAGCGGTAGGCTGGCGCGGTATGGTCTACAACGGACAAATAGCTAACCTAATTGGAAAAACTGATTAACGATAGCCGACACGGTCCAGCAGCTTGATGGCTTCTGCTTGGTGCGAGCCAATGTCGCCAGCATTCAGAGGGCTAGGAACGAACTTGCCCCACGCCTTGACGATAGGATCTTCTTCAGCCTTCTTGTTGATCGGGCTCTCGTAAGTGCCATGGGTATAGGCCGTCTGCACCTTCTCGGAAGACAGCCACTCCAGCAGCTTGCGAGCGCCTTCTGGGTTCTTTGCGTGTTTAACCACACCAGCACCCGACAGATTCACGTGTGTGCCACCTTGACCGGGGCCTTGGTTGGCCCAGAACAATTTGACGGTCTTGTTGAATTCAGGCTCTTTGGCCAGGATGCGACCAAAGTAGTAAGTGTTGGCGATGCCTACATCACACTGACCAGCAGCAATGGCTTTGAGCAAGCTGGCATCGTTGGTGAACACGTCACCAGCCAAATTGTTCACCCATCCCTTGGTGATGGCTTCTGCTTTTTCTACACCATGCTTGGCAATCAACATGGCCACCAGCGACTGCGTATAGGCTTGCTTGGAAGTGCGCAGGCACAGCTTGCCCTTCCACTTAGGGTCAGCCAAGTCTTCGTACGTGCTCAGTTGTTCTGGCTTGACGCGATCTGCTGCGTAAAAAATGGTGCGCTCACGCTGCGACAGGCCCCACCAGCGATTGCCTTCGTCACGGAAGTTGGCTGGTACGTTGGCGTTCAATGTCGGGGAATCGACCTTTTGCAGCAGGCCACGCTCAGCAGCATTCCACAAATTGCCCACGTCCACCGTAATCAGCACGTCTGCCGGAGAGCTGGCACCTTCTGCGGCCAGACGCTCTGCCAAAGAACCTCCACGATCGGTCAGCAGATTGATTTTCACACCGGTTTGCTTGGTGTACTCGTCCAGCGTAGGTTTGAGCAACGCTTCAATACGCGAGGAGTACACGGTCACGGCCTGAGGTTGCGCGGCTTGCGCCAGGGTTGCAGCACCCACCAAGCTCATGCACAGAGCTGTCTTCCAAAGTTTCATTTTGAAAAGCTTCCAGTCAGAAAATCGTGCCGCATCGGCTGCAGCACTACACCGTCGAGGTGCGGGAGGTTACAAGAATTGCGGTCAGGAACACCCAACAACTAATAAGAATAATTCCTATTTCTTTATTCTAATGCAAGTGCTATCTACAGCTGACATTCATGCCTGTATGAACGCACGGTTTTTAACGCACTACCACCTGAGCCAAAGATTTGCTCATCCAAGATCACTGACAACCAGTTCACAGATGCTGGGGCGCCCATAAAAAAAGCGCATGCCTGCAGGACATGCGCTTCGATGCAGTTGCCACTGGAGCGAACGCTGCTAGCAGCATTGCGACTGCCAGCAGCATCAAGATCAATGGTTTCCGTCAACCAGCAATTTGCCTTGTGCAATCAGCTGCTTGATCAAAGCATTCTGTGCCCCCGCATCGTTACCTGGATCTGTCCACTTCACGCCTTCCAGCGTGATCTGCTGATCAAACCCATTGCCGTTACTGGCCAAGACACCAGAGCTGGATACCTTGACAACCGTGTTGCTGCCAGCACGGTCGATGTGCAGAAACTTACTCAGATCACCTGAGTTTTCTTCACCCTGTAACAAATCACGCAAATCCAGAGCGTCATTGCCTTTGGCAGCACCGCCTTCACCAAAATCCTTGATCACGTCCTTGGCTGGAGCCTGGGCAGTGCCTGCATCATTTTTCAGCCAGACAAAGATGTCATCACCCGGCCCGCCCAGCAGAGTGTCATGGCCTTTGCCGCCGATCAGAATGTCTTTGCCAGCGCCGCCGCTCAAGTTGTCATTGCCCAGTCCGCCAACCAAAATGTCGTTGCCCTCACCGCCCTGCAAGGCGTCATCGCGCGCCACGACATCAGTAGCTGTCAAAGTCAAACTCGCCGGGACATCAACATGCTCAAAATTGCCATCGACAGCAACCACTGTTGCCTGCAAATCTGTTGACCCATCGGTAATCACAGAAAGCTTGCCGTAGCCATTGGCATCCAGTTGCACGCGATAAATCTGTCCCGCAATATCAACCTGTGCGGTAGGAAACGTATTCACGAAATCATATTTGCTGGGATCCGGCGCATGCGTGGTCCGGAATTCAAACGTCACATCGCTGACGCCTGAAATGCTTTGCACACCACCCGCCACCACCTCTCGATAAGCAATGGAGTGAATCAAGTAATCATCTCCGGCACCTACCGCAGAAAATACCGCCGATGCGAAGGTCTGCCCGCTGCCAGGTTCAAAGGTGTAGGCCAAGTCCACCTTGTCCGAGCCCCCTGCCGCTTTTTCTGTTCTGGTGAGGTTGCCACTGGCGTCGTAGTACTTCACCAGCGCCTCTGTGCTGGAGCCTCCGCCAGAAACAATGGCCCAACCGACAGACTTGCCAGCAGCATCAAAAAACTCCACCTTGGCTGCTTCGCCGTTATGGCGCCAAGCGAACTGGACATCAAAATTCTTGACCTCGTTTTTGAACTCAATGGCAATCTTTTCACTCTTGCCATTGCTGTAGCCCAACTCTTTGTCGTCACCCGATGCCGCACCAGCCACACCAAAACCGTCGTGATCTGTACCTCGCACCGTAGAGATATCAGCAGGCTTGCCATCCACCCCATAAGCCTTGACCACAAAACTTTGGCTGGTCGATACGTTGTCCACATTGATCACTGATGTCTTGGTCACAATGGCATGGATATCCACCTTGACCGTGTCAGGCGTATCGGCCACCACCACGTCTGCCGTGGCTGTGGTGTCCAGATTTTCGAAGTTACCGC
>NZ_JACSQK010000001.1:89660-208233 GCF_014836675.1 Comamonas avium | reverse complement strand
TTGCTCAGCGTCACCACCAGTTCGGTTTGTGGGGCATGGTCAAGGCTGCCGCCCACGGTCACGTTCGTGCTGCCTTCGACGGCGTTGGTACCCACCAAGGTCACTTTGACCGTGTCTACGTCATCAACCACCTGAGTTTGGGTGCTGGTGTTGCTGTCCAAGGTGTCATAGCCGCCACCTGATGTGGAGCCAATTTCAAAAGTCTGGGTATTCGTTCCCTGGATGTACACATCATCCACTCGGCTTCCGACGATAACTGAGCCCGTGTATGAGCCCACAAGTATGGTGATGACCTCGCCTGTTTTCAGGGTGATGACCAAGTCTGTGCCAACAGGTGGCTGGTCCACTGTGGCAGTGATCGTGATGCCTCCACCTTCCACCACCTGAGGGGTGCTGGAAAGTTGCACCTTCCCTGCATAAGGGGTGGCGGGTGTTTCGGCTGCGGATTCTTCTGGTACAGCGCCACCAGATAAACGATCAGCATCCAGCGCAGTGATCGAGCGCGGGTATGCAAGGTCCAGCGGAATGGTGGCTTCCAGAACATTGGCCAGACGCACAAATGTGCTGCCGCCAGCTTCGCCACCACCCAGTGTTGCGGCCGGAGCCTCCAGATCTGCAAAAGGATCTTGACCCTGATTGATGGCGGCAATCAGACCATCAATCTCTGAAGGCGCTAACGCTGCCACAGCAGCTTCTTGCGGCAAGGTGCTTGTAAAAAGCTCCGCATTCAAGCTCATGTCCTGGCCGGAGTCCACCGTAATAAGCGTCTGACCTTGCGCCTGCAACTGCACTTGAGCACCCGAGGCTGTCACGACGTTGGCATTTTCCGCAATCTCCATGCCTTCTGTCAGCGGTATCAGTGTTCCATTATTGTTGTCACGTACCCATGCTTGCCCTGTCAGCTTCACCACCACTACCGTTGCCATTGACTGTCCTAACTTTTCTTAGATTGCACTCACACTACCCGTGGTAGCGACCCGCGGGCAAACACCCGAATACGTTTAGATACTAAGAAAAAACTAGGGGTAATGCTATTGGCCGCAAAGCCAATACCCAATGCTTTAAGCCACTCCAGCGTACGCGCCCTTGCAGCACTTAATGTGCCGCCACTGCACCACTGGTGCCTGGCATGAACTCTCCGAGAAAATCCAAAAAACTGCGCACCGCTGGCGTCAGCCCGCGCCGAGAGCTAAATACCGCGTGCACGATGCCCGGTGGAAAGCGCCACTGCGGCAGGACAACCACCAGCTCACCGCGCTTGATTTCAGCCTCACACATGTAATCGGGCAGATAGCACACACCGGCACCACCCAAGACTGCCAGCTTCAATGTCATCAAATCATCTGCCATGTAGCGAACCTGTGGCTGCAGTTGCACCTCGGCACCCGTATCACTGCGCAGCCGCCAATGTGCAACGCCTTCAAAGGACGACATGGAAAGCACTTGGTGCTGCAGCAGATCTTGTGGCGCTGCAGGCACCCCTGCCCGCACCAGGTACTGCGGGCTGGCCAGCAAAATCTGATTGGCCACATCCAGCCGCTTGACCACCATGCTGGCGCTGTCTTCCAGCGAAGCGCGCACACGCAGGGCCACATCAATGCCCTCTTCCACCACGTTGACAGGGCGGTTCACCACGGTCATCTCGACACGCACCTCGGGGTAGCGCTCCAGATAGCGGGGGATCAGCGGTGCCAGCACTGTTTGCGACAGAGTGACAGGACAGCTCACACGCACCGTGCCACGGGGCTCGCTCTGCACCTGCTGAACCGTATCCAGCGCCGCCTGTGCCGCATCACGCATGGCTTGACAATGGCGCAAATAGGCGGCGCCCACCTCGGTCAGTGACAGCTTGCGCGTGGTGCGCTGCAAAAGTCGCACGCCCAGCAAAGCTTCCAGTTCTGCCACCCGACGCGACAGGCGTGACTTGGGAATCCCCAGCGCACGCCCGGCCGCTGCGAATCCCCCGCGCTCTACCACCTCGGCAAAGTACAGCATGTCGTTGAGGTCTTGCATGAAACGACTCCTTAATTGTTCCAAATTTAGAACAATCTATCGCATTAATGCAGACTTATCAAATTTAAGTGTGTAATCCATACTTCAGCCCATCGAACCAAATTCTCAGGAGCACACCTTGAAACTACTGCACGTTGACTCATCCATCACTGGCGATAACTCTGCGTCGCGCAAGCTGACACAGCAAATTGTGGCTGCCTGGACCGCCAAGCACCCAGACACTGAAGTGGAATATCTGGATTTGGTCGCTCAGGCCCCCAACCACTTCACCATGGCTGCGATGGCACCGCGTACGGGCCAGACTGAAGGCCTGAGCGCTGAGCAAACTGCAGAGAATGCTGTGTCCGAGCAACTGGTGAGCCAGTTTCTGTCTGCCGACGTGATTGTGATTGGCGCGCCTTTCTACAATTTCTCCATTCCTTCTCAGCTGAAGGCCTGGATTGACCGCCTGGCCCAGCCCGGACGCACTTTCCGCTACACAGCCAGTGGCCCCGAAGGTCTGGCCAAGGGCAAGACCGTGATCGTGGCTTCCAGCCGTGGTGGCGTGTACTCCACCTCCGAAGCCATGCAGGCGCTGGAGCACCAAGAAAGCTACCTGAAGGTAGTGCTGGGCTTCTTTGGCATCACCGATGTGCGCTTTGTGCGCGCCGAGGGTCTGGGTATGGGCCCTGAAGCCGTGGCCTCTGCATTTGCCAGCGCTGCTAACGATGTGAAGGCTGTGACAGCCGCTTAATCACAGCGCCTGCGCCATGCAAAAAGCCTGCTCATTCGAGCAGGCTTTTTTTGTTGTTACGCCGGTCATGTTGTGTACTGCGTGCTGTGCTGTGCAGTTGGCACCACAACACCAGTCCGTGCAAGGCCGTTACAAACCTGGCACAACGCCGGTACTGCGCTGACTGCGGTACGTAACTCAATCACCTCATTAACGCACCACACGGCGACTGAACCCCAACAATTGCCGGACGCTGGCCGAAAAACTCATACAGCACGATGCAGCGAGCATGTGCATTAATAAAGGAGCTACCAACGCTTACTACATAACGTTTTCAGATATAAAACTATTTGAAACCTTTTATTTATAAGCGATATCAGCTATTATTTTTAATATACGAACGCTTTACTTGCCAATACCGCCGTGCGCCAGCGACCACTTGGCGGGGTTTTGCAGGAAGGCTTGCCAGATGGCCAGCTGCTCGACCGAAAAGCCACCCCGCTGAAAAGCCATGGCCAGCACGTCTTGCCAGTTGCACAGCGCATGCACGCGCACACCGTGCTGGGACAGCACGGTATCAGAGCCAAAGCAGCCGTAGTCAAACACGACAAACAGGTCTTCTACGCGTGCACCCTGGGCACGCAGGGCGTCGATAAAGCTCAGCTTGTACTGCCCGGCAGAGACCATGTCATCCACCAGCAGCACTTTGCCGCCCTGCTCGACCACGCCTTCAATCTGGCGGCTGCCCACAGCGCGCTTGCGCACGTACTGCAAGGGCATGTCCAGCTTTTCAGCAAACCATGCGGCAAAGGCAATGCCACTGGATTCGCCGCCGGCCACGGCGCTCAGGCCCTGCAGCGCGCCGGCATCGAGCAAGCGCTGCACGCCCTGCTTCATCAAGCCGCGACGAATAGTGGGCAGCGAAATCAGCCGCGTAGCATCCATGTACACCGGGCTGGCCCAGCCCGAGGGGAGCAAAAATGGCGCATCGGTGCGCACTTCCACGCAACCGGCATCCAGCAACCATGCTGCGGCTTGTTGGCTCAAAGATTCATTCATGGTGTTCTTTCTAGGCAATGGGGCAACGTGCCAGCAAATCACGCAGGCGCTGCGCGCCCGCTTTGCCTTTGCTGGCCGTGGCCCATAAATGTGTGGTCATGCGTTCGTGCAGCGCCACGGCTTCTTGCGAGGCGGTAACCATGGCCATGCCGTTGCGCACGTTGGGCAACTCGCCCAGGCGAAATGGGCTGTGCATCAGCACCCGGTGGCCGGCTCCGATCAGCACCTGGTAGGTGGCCGAGGGCATGGCGTCATCCACCAGCCCTACTTGCGCATACCAGGGCTCGCTGTCCATCAGCTCGGCAATGCGCAGCACTTCATGGTGCGCCGCCTGCCTGCGCTCGCGGCGCACCTGGGCGGGCATGTCCATGCGGCCAATCAACCCGGTTTGCACAAAACGCTCTAGCTCGCGCAGGCCAATCAAGCTGACGATGTGGGGCTTGCGCCGCTCAAAGTTGAGCTTGCGCTCGCGCAAAATGTCCATGATCTGGTGCGTTTGCTGGGCTTGGGCGCTGGCATCCGTGCCTTGCGGCAAGGCTTCCTCCAGCATCAAGGCCAGATAGCCCAGATACTGCTCAGACATGAGCAGCACCGAGATCGGCTCAAAGTGCGCCAGGATGCGCTCTGAGGTTTGCTCAATCTGGCGCATGCGCTCAAACAGTGCCAAGGCTGAGGCGTAGTACTCCGCCTCCACGCCCAGCAGCGATGCCAGGCTGGTGCCCAGCAAATGCGCCAGACGCTCCAGCGTGTCGATTTTGACAATTTCGCCTTTTTCCAT
Source organism: Comamonas avium (assembly GCF_014836675.1). Classification (GTDB taxonomy): domain Bacteria; phylum Pseudomonadota; class Gammaproteobacteria; order Burkholderiales; family Burkholderiaceae_C; genus Comamonas; species Comamonas avium. The sequence goes on along the minus strand of NZ_JACSQK010000001.1, from coordinate 203,671 downwards.
GCGGTAGACCACCGCACGCGATACTCCCAGTTGCTGCGCCACTTCATCGGCTTGCAGGCCCGCGCCCATGCGGTAGGCGCGCAGCCGGTCGCCCATGGCAGCGTAGTCAATGTGGGAGGTAAAGGCAGAAGCTGGCATAAAAAGCTGGGACCACTAGTGCGATGCAGCGCGTGGGGTGATGGCGGCAATCGTATCTGCCATCACCTGCGTGCCAAGCATAAAGTCCGACAGCTCCATGGCTTCATATGGGTTGTGCGAGCCATTTTGGTTGCGTACAAACACCATGGCCGAAGGGATGCCGCCGTTGGCAAACAAGGCCGCATCATGGCCTGCGCCACTGGGAATGCGCTCATGCGCAATACCGCGGTCACGGCAGGCCTTGGCCATCAGGTCGCACAAATGCGGATCAGTGATGGCAGGCTCGCTGAGCAAACGGCGGTCAGCCTTGAACTGCACGCCGCGCTCACGCTCAATGGAGTTCATCTCGGCCTGCACCAGCTGGTAGAAGGCCTCCAGCGTGTCGCTGCTCTTGCTGCGTGCTTCAAAACTGAAGTGGGCGTAGCCAGGCACACGCGAGATGGAATGCTCGGCCGGGTTGGTCTGCACCACACCGCAAGTGACCACCAGATCGGTGCCGCGCTCCAGCAGTGCGCGCCAGTGGTTGTCTACGCGCACAATCAGATCTGATACGGCAAACACCGCATCCTTTCGCAGCCAGCGGGGCACCACGCCCGAGTGCTGGGCCTCGCCAAAGCACTCAATCTTGTTGTGACGCACATTGCCGCGAATGCCGCTGACGACACCCACCGGGATTTCGCGCGCCACCATCACCGGGCCTTGCTCAATGTGCAGCTCTACGTAGGCCAGCACATCGGCTGGGTTGAAGAGTTTTTCCTGGCGGCTGATGGCGTCGACATCAGCGCCGCAGGCCTTGAAGGCATCGCGCAGGCTGATGGCATCGCCACGGCGCTGCAGCTCCAGATCAGCGGACGACAACTTGCCCCACAACGCGCCTGAGCCCATGTAGGCCTTGCCAAACCACGCACTTTCTTCACCGCGAAAACCAATCACTTTCAGTGGCGCGGGCAGCGTCGTGCCAGCGCGCTTGGCGGCAATCAGCACCAGCAAGCCTGCCACCACACCAGCCAAACCATCATAGTTGCCGCCCTGGGGCACTGAATCCAGGTGCGAGCCCGACCAGATGGCCGGTGTGGTGCGGGTGTCTGCAGGGTCAAAATAAATGAAATTGCCCGCGCGGTCGGTAGCAACCTCCAGACCTTCTTTGCGCGCGAAGGTATCGAGGTAGGCGGCGCAGGCGTTCTCGCCTTCACCATAGCTGGCACGGGTGACACCGACGCCATCAAATGTCAGCGCACGGACATCCGCAAACAATTGCTGTGCAAGGGGCTGTAAAGACTGCAGTTCCATATCAACATGCCTGCACTCCAACGTGCGTACAGGCTTTCAGGGTTGCTAAGGACACATGCTAATCTCAAAAAAGATACGTACTTCCCGCAATTAAGTGCTGAATTTGAATTTTCAGTATCTTTTTTGACACCAAGGCATCTCCATCTGACATGCCCCACAAGGCGCAGTACCAATTGCTACGGTTCAGACTGCGGCCTGTGGCATGCCCCCAGCCAAGGGCCACACCATGAAAAATGCCCGCACAGGGCGGGCATGGATGGCACAGAAGACCACAAAGCTTAGCGTTTAGGCCTGGACTTTTTCACAGCGGGAGCAACCGCCGCCTTGTCTTTCTTGCTGCCGATCTTGCTTTCCTGACCTTTGAGCAAGCGGCTGATGTTCTCTGCATGGCGCCACAGCAGCAATGCCGACATGGCAATCACTGCCAGCAGCACCGGTTTTTCATAATCCCAAAGGCTTGCGCCAAACAGCACGTAATACACCGGTGCAAGCACGGCAGCCAGCAGTGCCGACAGTGATGAATAGCGCGTGACAACAGCTACCGCCAACCATGTCAGCAACACCAGCAGACCCAGCCAGCCGCTCAGGCCCAGCAGCACGCCCAGCGCAGTGGCAACGCCTTTGCCACCCTTGAATTTGAAGAAGATCGGGAACAGGTGTCCCAGAAAAGCTGCAATGGCCACCAGTGCCAACGTACCTTCGTGCAGGCCATATTCAGGACCCCAGTACTTCACCAGCAGCACGGGCACCAGACCCTTGACGGCATCCAGCAGCAGCGTCAGTGCTGCGGCGGTTTTGCTGCCTGAGCGCAGCACATTGGTTGCGCCAGGGTTGCCACTGCCGTAGGAGCGCGGGTCATTGAGCCCCATGACAGAGCTGACAATGACCGCAAACGACAGCGATCCAATCAAATAGGCCACCACGGTGGCCAATACAGGTAATACGGAATTCAAAACTGCAATCCTTGCCTGCCTTCAGGGCAGACTTTTGTTATGTGGGTTTCTACAGCACCAGGTGCCAAAGTGCTTATTGTGCCAGCGCGCACTGCACGGGCCTGGCACCCAGCAAGTCCACACAAACCCTTGGATCCAGCTGCACCAGAAAACCGCGCCGCCCACCATTGATGGCAATGCGCGGCAGCTCCAAAATGGATTGCTCGATATACACCGGCATGGGCTTGCGCAGCCCAAACGGCGAAGTGCCCCCCACCAGATAGCCACTGTGGCGACTGGCTACCTCAGGCTTGCAGGGCTCTACGCTCTTGGCACCGATCTGGCGCGCCAGATTTTTGGTGGAGACGGTGCAGTCACCGTGCATCAGCACAATCAGCGGCTTGGCATCCTGGTCTTGCATGACCAGGGTTTTCACCACGGCGTGCTCATCGAGCCCCAGTTGCTTGGCAGATTCTGAAGTGCCGCCGTGCTCCACATACTCATAAGGATGTTCGGTAAACACCACTTTATGGGCTTTGAGCATGTGCGTAGCCGGCGTTTCGCTCACATGGACTTTGTCTTTTTTTGCCATTGGCTAGAAGAACGTTGGGTGGGCGGCTTATTACTGCCCTGGGTCGCGAAATTTCCAGCGCAGTGCATCCACCTGGCTCAACAGCTCTGGTGTCAGCTGCACGCTCCAGGCATCCAGATTTTCATCCAGCTGCGCCAGACTGGTCACACCAATGATGGTGCTGGCCACGCGCCAGCTGCGGTAGCAAAAGGCCAGTGCCAGCTGAGTTGCAGTCAGGCCATGCTCGCGCGCCAAGGCGTTGTACAGGCGCGCCGTCTCCAGCGCTTCTGGGCGGCCCCAGCGCTGCTTTTGTACCGAGGGATAAGCCAGCCGCGTGCCTTGCGGGGCGTCAGGACCGGTGGTGCCCGATGCGTCGTATTTGCCCGTCAGCAAACCCACGCCCAGCGGCGAATATGCCAGCAAGCTCACGCCCAGACGGTCGCAGCTTTCATCCATGGCGTTGTCCCAGCTGCGGTTAATCAGGCAGTACGGGTTTTGCACGCTGGCCACGCGTGGCAGGCCGTATTGCTCGGCCAGACGCACAAACTCATGCACGCCATAAGGCGTTTCGTTGGACAAGCCCACGTTGCGAATCTTGCCCTGCTGTACCAGCTGAGCGAGCGTCTCCAGCTGCGTATGGATGGACGTCTGCGTCACTTCCTTGGCAGGGTCGTAATACAGGTTGCCAAAGGCCGGGGCATGCCGCTCGGGCCAGTGAATCTGGTAGAGATCAATCACATCGGTTTGCAGACGGCGCAAGCTGCCCTCGCACGAGGCCACAATGTCCGCCGCTGTCATGCCTGCGCCTTCGCGAATCCAGGGCATGCCTCGCGAGGGGCCCGCCACCTTGGTTGCCAGCACGATCTTTTCGCGCACACCGGGGCGCGCTGCCAGCCAGTTGCCAATGATGGTCTCCGTCGCACCGAAGGTTTCAGCGCGTGCAGGTACGGCATACATCTCGGCCGTATCCCAGAAATTCACGCCACGCTCCAGCGCGCGGTCCATGATGGCGAAGGCTTCGCGCTCGCTGACCTGCTCGCCAAAAGTCATGGTGCCCAGGCAAATGGGGCTGACCATCAAATCACTGCGGCCCAGCCGCACGGGGTTCATCATTGGGCTATTCATAGCCAGCAAGTGTAGAGCGCTGCGTCGCCATCTTGACTGTGGTCAGTACCGACTGCACAAATAATGCACCGCATGTATACCCCTTTGCGCCCCAGCACCACCCAAGACCTGCCCATTCGCCACATGACCTACCGGGTGCGCACGTGGGGCCAGCCTCGCGCTGATGTGCCGCCGCTGGTGTTACTGCATGGCTGGATGGATGTGGGCGCGTCCTACCAGTTTGTGGTGGACGCCTTGAGTGAAGCCTTTTTTACCGGTCGCCACATCATTGCCCCTGACTGGCGTGGCTTTGGCCACAGCATGCCCCCCTCACCCAGCGACAGCTACAGCTTTGCTGACTACCTGGGTGATCTGGACGCCCTGCTGGAGCATTACGCCCCCGAAGGGCAAATGGTGGATCTGGTGGGGCACAGCATGGGCGGCAACGTGGTCATGCTGTACGCAGGGGCTCGCCCTGCACGCATTCGCCGTGTGATCAATCTGGAAGGCTTTGGCCTGCCTGCCACCCAGCCCGCGCAAGCGCCTGAACGCATGGCCCAGTGGCTCGATGAGCTCAAAGCCTTGCACAGCGGTGCAATTGAGCTCAAAACCTACGACAGCGTGCAGGCCGTGGCAGCACGCCTGCAAAAAACCAACCACCGCCTGAGCGCAGACAAAGCGCTGTGGCTGGCCGGTGAATGGGCGGCCCCCAATGCGCAGGGCCGCTGGGCCATTTTGGGTGATGCCGCGCACAAGATCGTCAACCCCCAGCTGTTCCGGCTGGACGAAACCCTGGCACATTACGCAGCCATCACCGCACCCGTGCTGGCCGTGGAGGCCACGGCTGACAGTCTGGGTCAGTGGTGGAAAGACCGGTACAGTCTGGCCCAGTACCACGAACGCCTGAAAGCCGTACCCCACTGCCGCATTGCCCAGCTCGATGATGCAGGCCACATGCTGCACCACGACCAGCCCCAGCGAGTGGCGCAGATGATTGAAGACTTCTGCCAGCCTGAGCCCACGCGCAGCACTGAGTAAATCAAATCAGAAGCAGTTAGCGCTTTCATTTCAAGGCTTTGCGGTACATTTCAACCTATAACCCTTGATTTGCATGCGCAAGCAGCTCTTGTTTTTGCGCCTGCTGTTATGAAAGCCTGCTGCCATGTGGCTCACCGACTTGCTGCGCAAACTCACCAAAGGCCCCAACGTGGGCGAAACCTTCCGCGACTACATAGGCTGCTACCTCTTTGGCACCGAAGTGGCTGGCGCTGCCAAGCCCGAGTACATCGGTGCACCCGCCACCCTGGAGCAGCTTGAAGTGGAAGTGCGCCGCTATCTGCAAGACTTCATCAGCACGCAAAAAGGCACGGTCACGCCCGAAGTGCAGACCGTGCAGGCGCTGCTGGCCGATCTGCCCCTGCGACTCAACACCCATGTCCACGGCGACATGAGCCAGCCTTTCATCTCTTTTCCCGGCATTGACATGTTTATCCGCAAAGGCGTGCGCCAGCGGCGCAAAGAAAACGGCAAGTTTGTCGAATAAACAGGGCCTTGGGGCCAATGCACCCTATAGTCCACGCCAGTCCTTATCCGCCACAACGCTTGCCCATGACTGAGACCGCGCAGCCGTCCACAGACACTGCCCCGCTAGACCCCCGCCAGCTGCTCTTGCCCTCCGTGACCGCCATGGTGCAGGATCTGACGCACATGCTGCCGCCCGCCAGCGTGGTGCAAGCGCTGCAAGCCAAGCAACTGCTGCAGCAAATGGTCAATGCCTTGCAAGTGGTGCAGCTCAACAGTCTGGCCACCCTCATGCAGGCCATGGAAGTGCCCCTGCTGCACTACGCCACAACTGGCGAGGTGCCGGCAGATAAAACGGGCGAACTGCTGCAGCTGGCCGCCCGCGATGCCCATGCTTTTTTACAGGCAATGCAACGCGGGGAGCCCACCTGCCCGCAGGACCTTTTTGCCAGCTACCGCGCACTGACCAAACTCAGCGGCAAAGACATCGCCCATCCCGCCGACCTGTGGGATAGCCCCTGGCCCACGCCCACACTCACAGCACCCCAGGGCGTTGAAGCCACCCCGCCCTGCGCTGAGCTGCGCGCCCTGCTTGACCAGCATGTGCTGGCGCTGCTGCAGACCGGCAACCCCGCGTTTTGCACCACGCTGCAGCAGCTGAGTCTGGGTCTGTCTGCCCATGCGGCAGATGCCACCACCTGGCATCTGGCTGCGGCATGGCTGCAAGCGCTGGAATACGGCCTGCTGGAGCTGGACCTTTACGCCAAACGTCTGGCCTCGCGCCTGCTTGCGCACTACGCCAGCTTTGCCAAAGGGCAGGAAGTACCAGCACCCGCACTGGCGCGTGACTTGCTGTTCTTCTGTGCACAAGCCACCGATGCTGCCATGCAGCGCCAGCAAAGCCTGCCTGCTGCACTGGCAGTGGTGCACCAGCATTGCCAGCCCATAGCAGCCGCAAAGGCTGCCCTGCAAGCGGAGACAGCCACTGAAACATTCATGCTGGATACGCCAGAAGGCCGCGTAGCGCTGCACCAGCCGCCCGCTGCACCTCAGAGCCTTGCAGCACTGCCTGCCTTTCAAGCGGCTCCAGAAATTCAGCCTACCGAGACCCTTTTGCAAGGCCTTGCCACCACAGCGCAGCTTGCACCAGACCTTGATTTTTTGCATGCGGCCGAACTGCTGTCGCAGCAACTGGAGTCCAGCATCGCCGCGTGGCTGACCGATGAAAGCGCAGTCTTGCCGCAAGAAGCTGTCGAGCAAGCAGCAGAGCTGTCGCGTCTGGCCTGGGCATCAGGCTGCACAGAGATTGCCACCCTGTCTCACTTGCTGCAGCGCTGCCTGCAGCGCATGCGCGCAGATTCGCACCCGGCACAGCGCCAAACCTGCCAGCACGCCAGCGAAGAAATTCACCGCCTGCTGCACCAGTTCGCCGCAGGTTTTATGCGCCGCGCGCACCCTCAGGTGATGGAGGCGCTGTACAGCCTGTGCGCACAGCTGCCAGAGACAACTGCCCCTCCCCCTGTTCAAGACCTGCCTGAGTCAGACCCCACGCCACACGATGGCAAGGCTGTGGACGCCTTAACCGGCAACCCAGTTGCAGCTGAACCAGCGCAGGACGAAGCCGCACTGGCCCTGGAGGCTGAGCCACCCGCACCAGCGCCTGTGCTGGATGCCATGCATTTTTCTGTTTTTGAAGAAGAAATGCTCAGCGTCTGGCCCAGACTGCAAAGCGCGCTCAAACAGTGGCAACAATCTCCCCAGGACCAGAGCGCACGACAAATCTTGCTGCGCAGCCTGCACACCCTCAAAGGCAGTGCACGTCTGGCAGGTGTCATGGCCTGGGCCAGCCAGGTGCACGCGCTGGAAGGCTTGGCCCTGGATGTGCAGCCCCATCACGGGCCACGTGGCCCGGCATCATTGCCGCAGCCTCTGGAGGCCTTGCGCATTGCCTTTGTCGCGTTGCAGCAAGAGATGGCCGACCGCCATCCGGATCACCTGCAAAGCCGTCTGAACCAGAACCCGCTGGAGACCGTGGGCCGCCATGCACAGGCCTTGTGGAGCACCCAAGACGCTGGCCAGCAGGCACTGACGGCCAGCCAGCTGTCTTTGAACGAAATTGCCGCAGGCTTGCAAAAACTGCGTACGCACATCAAAGACTGTGCTGCCTGGGCCGATTCACTCATGCTGCATGGCGATGTAGAGCTGCCGTATGAATGGCATGAAGAGCTGCATGCCCTGGTGCATGGCCTCAATGACTGCACCGACGATTTAGGCACCGCCCAGCAGCAGCTGCAGCATGGCGTGGCTGATACCCACAACGCGCTCAGCACCCATGCGGGCCACCTGCGCGCTTTGCAACACACCTTGCTCTACGCACGTTTGCGACCTCTGGCTCACATTCAGGAGCGGCTGACCCACTGCGCACAGCTGGCAGCACAGGACACAGGCAAACCTGTGGAGCTGGTCTGGCAAGGCATAGACACCCAGATGGAGCACAGCGTGCTGGATGCCCTGACGCCAGCGCTGGAGCACCTGCTGCGCAACTGCGTAGCACACGGTATTGAAGCCGCGCAGGCCCGCCAAAGCGCCCAAAAAGCTGAAACAGGAAAAATTCACATCCGTCTGCACAATGCCGGCCAGCAACAGCTGCTCAGTCTGCAAGACGATGGAGCGGGGCTGAACGTTGCGGCCATTTGCAGCAAGGCCCTGGCATTAGGGCTGATCGCTGCAGACGAGACCAGAGACAACGCCCGCGCAGCACAGCTGATCTTGCAGCCGGGTCTGAGCACAGCCACGGCCGTCACCGAACTGGCTGGCCGCGGCATCGGGATGGATGTGGTGGCTGACACCATTGCCAGTCTGGGCGGGAAACTGCGCATTACCAGTGCTGCAGGGCAAGGCTGCCGGTTTGACATTACCTTGCCTGCCCCTCCGCAGGTGGAGCAGGTGGTGGCTTTGCGCGCAGGCAGCTGGCGCGTTGCCTTGCCGGCGCGCAGCCTTGAGACCGTGCGCCGCATTGCTGTGGACACCGCCACGCAAGCCCTGTCACAAGGGGTCTTGCAAGACGATGCATCCGGCCCTTTGCCGGTGTACTGGGCAGGTGCCGTGTGGCAGCAATCGGCGCACAGCATGGAGCCCACACTGGACGGCCAGCGCAGCCTGCTGATCGTGCGCAGCGACAGCGCACGCTGGGGCCTGGTGGTCGATGAGGTACTGGGCACGCAGGAAGTGACGCTGCAGCCCCCCACAGATATGGAAGTGCCCGTACCTGGCCTGCTGGGTACGGCCGCGCAGCCGTCTGGGCAGGTGCTGCAGGTGTATGAGCCTGCAGCCGTGCTCAGCGCCCACGAAGCACGCTTGCTGGCACGGCACGATGCGGCAGAAAATGTGCCCATTGCTGCAGACAATGCACCCGATCGTCCCCTGATACTGCTGGCCGATGACTCACTGAGCGTGCGCCGCCTGGCCCAGCATTTGCTGCAAACCAATGGCTACCGTGTCGCCACTGCCGCCGATGGACTGGAAGCACTGCAGTGGCTGCAAGCAGACAATGCCCCCGCGCTGTTAATTGCCGATGTGGAAATGCCCAACATGGACGGCATGGAGCTGCTGCGCCGTGTGAGGGCAGAGGCCCGCTTCAAGCAATTGCCCATCGTCATGCTGACTGCGCACATTGCAGGCCCCGTCAGCCAAAAAGCGCTGGATCTGGGCGCTCAGGCATTTCTGACCAAGCCCTACTCGCCCAACCAATTGCTGGCCCAGGTACGCCGTTACTGCACAACGGTTGTGGCGCAGTAAATAAGGCGCGGCGGTTCAGGGATTGCGGCCCCGGTCGAGCCGGAAAACACCTCCCTACGGGGATTGACTGCACGCCGTATATCCGTTCCGCAGCGCCTCAAGTCAGCAATTGCTTTAAATCCATAGGGTAAATTTCCTACGCTGGATGTAACAACTCGCAAATACGCTGCATTTTTCGTAGCGCGGGCATCTCCGTTTGCCGTCCTGCGAAAACCCAGCCCGCTCGCTCTGTGACGGAGCCCATCAAGCACCACCCTGTGGTTGTTTGCAACTCTTGCACTGACCATGCGGCCATCAGGCTCGAAGTGAGGACTAGAGACATCCATGCGCAACAACCAGCCAGTTACCAGCAATGAATATGTGATGGCAGACAACGCAACGTTGATGTCCACCACCGATCCACACAGCCACATCAGCTATGCCAATGCCGCCTTTGTCAGCGCCAGCGGCTATACGCTGGAAGAGCTGCAAGGCCAGCCGCACAACATCGTGCGCCACCCCGATATGCCACCCGAGGCATTTGCCGACATGTGGGCCACCCTCAAAGCTGGCGAGCCCTGGAGCGCGCTGGTCAAAAACCGCCGCCAAAACGGTGACTTTTATTGGGTACGCGCCAACGCCATTCCCATCATGCGCAATGGTGCGGTCAAAGGCTTCATGTCCGTGCGCACCAAACCCACTGCACAAGAAACACAGGCCGCTGGCGCCCTGTACGCGGCCATGTGTGCAGGCAAAGCCACAGGCACACGCATTTACAAAGGCATTGTGGTGCGCAAGGGGCTGTTGAAGATTGTGTCTGCCGGCAAACTCATGTCTGTGCGCGCGCGGGTGCGGCTCAACATGCTGGGGCTATGGCTGCTGGCGCTTGCTGGGGTACTGGCAGTGCAAGGCATCAACCCTGCGGGGTACAGCCTGGCAGGTTTGCTGACGCTGATTTTTGCCATGGGCAATGTGCTGCTGGAGATGCAATTTGCGCGCCCTATCGAGCAACTGCGCCAGCAAGCGCTGGATGTCGCCACGGGCAGTAACCGTGCTGCACTGAACGTGGACCGTGTGGACGAGATCGGCACCACCATGCGCACCATCAGCCAGCTGGGCCTGATGTTTCGCTGGCTGATCGACGATGTCAGCCAGCAAGTGATGAATGTGCGCACAGCCGTTGAAGAAATTGCCAAGGGCAATCTCGATTTGAGCGAACGCACCGAGCGATCGGCTGCCAGCGTGCAGCAAACCGCGTCGTTCATGGAGCAAATGACCAGCACGGTCGAAAACAACGCGGGCACCTCGGCACAGGCCACACAACTGGCGCAAAAGTCATCCACCACAGCCAATCAGGGCGGTCAGGCCATGCACAAGGTTTCAGAGGTGATGGCAGAGATTTCTGCCAGCTCCAACCGCATGAACGACATCATCGGCGCCATCGACTCCATCGCTTTTCAAACCAATATTCTGGCGCTCAATGCCGCCGTTGAAGCGGCCCGCGCAGGCGAGCAAGGGCGCGGTTTTGCGGTCGTTGCCTCCGAAGTACGCGCTCTGGCCCAGCGCAGCGCCTCAGCAGCCAAAGAAATCAAGACACTGATTGGCACTTGCGTCAACAAAGTGCAAAGCGGCACCGCCTTGGTTGCCAGCACACAGGCTGAGATTGAATCCATCGTGCAGCAGGTGCAGCAGGTATCGGTGTTGATTACCGACATCAGCGCCGCCACACGCGAGCAGCGCGACGGCATTTTGGAGGCCAACCAGTCCGTCGGTCAGATGGATTCCATCACCCAGCAAAACGCTGCCTTGGTTGAACAAAGTGCCGCAGCAGCGCAAAGCCTGGAAAACCAGACCCAGCGTCTGGTCGAAGCCGTCAGCGTATTTCACTAAGCGCTGCCAGCAGCACCCGGCAAAGCCGTCAACCGTACAAAAGTACGGCACGGCCAAGTAACGATGTATCTAGCATGGCGCTGGCAGGCCCCGGGAACAAACAGGCTGCCCCTTGAGCGCCTGCGTCAGCAGTTGCCCAAGCCATACAGATAGCTGTTGTCCTGCCTGCTGGAAACCAGCCCTGCCGCATGGGTAATTACGGCCGACCCCATAACGGACAAAATTGTCCGAAAATACTTCCCCTATGCCATCCCCCACCAAACGGCCTGATGCCGAAACCCGCCGTGTGCAATTGCTAGATGCGGCAGACGCCGTCTTTACCACCCATGGCGTCAACGCCCCGCTGGAGCTGGTGGTGGCGCATGCCGGCGTTGGCAGAGCCACGCTGTACCGCCAGTTCCCGGACCGCCATGCCATCTTGCTGGCACTGCTGGAACGCTCCTGCGAGCGTCTGTATGAAAAAGCACAGAGTTTGAGCGCGCAGCCCGAGGCCTTCTTTATCTTGCTGGAACACCTGGCCGAGCGCATCGTGCGCTCGCCTGCTCTGTCGGACTACTGGCGCACCACGGGTCTGAATGACCCCCGCTTTACACACGCACGCCAGCGCTTCAAGGAAAGCTTTGCGCCGGCGCTGAAAAAAGCCCAGGCCCATGGTCTGGTGCGCTGCGATGTGCAGCCGCAGGACATCGCCTTGCTGTCTGGCATGCTGGGGGCCGCCTTGCGCGGCAACACCGATGCCGACCGCCGCCGTCTTGCCAATCAGGCACTGGGCCTGCTACGCCGTGGCCTGCGCCCCGACCCGCTCGATGACTGAAACCGTCTACCTGCGCCGCCCACCAGACTGGGAAGAGCACGAAAAACCGGCCTTGCCCGGCTCACCGGCCATGCTCTCGCACGCGGCCTGGGAACGCGTGTGTTATGCCCTGGTTGCCATACTGGTGGGCATTACTGGAGGTTTGGGCAACGCACTGTTCACAGCCAATCTGCCCACCATTCAAGGGCAGATGGGGCTGACCAGCAGCGAAGCGGCGTGGCTGACCGGTGCCTTTGTGACGTTCAATGTCACGGCCAACTTGCTGATCTACAAGTTTCGCCAGCAATACGGCATGCGCCTGTTCACAGAAATCAGTCTCGGCGCTTATGCATTGCTGTGTCTGCTGCATCTGGTGCTGGGCAGCAGCGCCAGCCTGCTGTGGCTGCGTGCGGCCAGTGGCCTGGCTGCCGCTGCCTGCACTTCGCTGGGTACGCTGTACATGCTGCAGGCCCTGCCACGCACTTACGTGCTCAAGATGCTGGTGCTGGGCGTGGGCATCAGCCAGCTGGCCACGCCACTGGCCTGGATCCTGTCACCCAGCCTGCTCAATCACGGGCAGTGGCAAAACCTCTACATGCTTGAAGCTGGTCTGGCCTTGCTGGCGTTTGCAGCCGTAGTCATGCTCAAACTGCCTGCGGGTGTGCACCTCAAAGCCTTTGAGCCACGCGACTTTCTCACCATGGGCCTGCTCATTCCCGGCGTGGGCTTGCTGGTGGCGGTTCTGGTGCAGGGCACCACCCGCTGGTGGTTCAACGCACCTGAGCTGGCCTGGATGCTGATGGCAGCCATCAGTCTGATCTGTGCCGGCCTGTATCTGGAGCACCACCGCCCCAACCCGCTGCTGCACACACGCTGGTTTGCACAGGGGGCCACCATCCGCTTTGTGATTGGCGCCATCGTGCTGCGTTTCTTGACGACAGAGCAAAGCTACGGAGTGGTCGGCCTGATGCGCACACTGGGCATGACGGCCGAGCAGATGCAGCCACTGTTCATCGTCATTTTGATCGGCACCGTGCTTGGCATTGGAGCTTCGGCGCTGACGTTCGGCCTTGAAACCGCGGGCAAGCAATTGCTGGCGGCGATTGTCTTGCTGGGCGTGGCAGCCATCATGGACTTTGACCGCAGCAGTCTGGACAGACCTGCCAATTTTTATGTCAGCCAGTTTTTTCTGGCCATGGGTTCAGGCATGTTCATGGGCCCGTTGATGCTGCAAGGCATTGCCCAGGGCCTTAAAAACGGCCCCCATTTCATGCTGACCGCCATCGTGACCATCTCTTTGACGCAAACGCTGGGCGGCTTGATGGGCTCTGCCTTGCTGGGCACCTACCAGACCTACCGCGAGCAAGCGTATTCCGTGGCCTTGGTCGAGCAGATCGACCCCACCCACCCGCTGGTGGCACAGCGCCTGCAACTGCAGCAGCAGGCACTGGCCCCTTACATCACAGACAGTGCCCAGCGTGCCGCACAAGCCAGCGCACAGCTTGCTCAGATTGTGCGGCGCGAGGCCCATGTACAGGCTTTCAATGACGTCTTTCGTGTGATTGCCATGGCGGCTCTGAGCTATCTGCTGTGGTCGGTACTGCTGCTGGGCCGCGCCAAGCTGGCCGCATCTCAAGCGGCGCGCCGCGCAGCCAGCACCACCCACGACATGGGGACTGACGCTGCCATGGAGCCTGATGACGAAGGGGGCGCCCCCCCGGTCAGCACCAGCACACCGCCTTCCCGATAAAACCAACAACATTGCATTCGTATGAGCACAACATCTGCTTCACCCTCTCCAGCAGCCACTGCTGCGGCACCCTCGCCATCACCCACGCCCAAGAAAGAGCGCCCGACTGTACGCAGCGCCCTGCTCATGGCAGTGGTGGCCCTGCTTGGTATCGTGCTGGTGCTGCGCGCATGGCATCTTGGCCCATTCCAGAGCGCAGACATCTCCACCAACAACGCATATGTGCGTGGCCAGATCACGGTGCTGGCCCCCCAGGTCAATGGCTATGTGACCGAAGTGCTGGTCAAAGACTACGAACATGTGCGTGCTGGCCAGCCGCTGGTCAAGATTGACAGCCGCACCTACGAAGCCGCTTTGGCACAGGCACAGGCGCAACTGGCCAGCGCCCAGGCCCAGCTGGCCAATGCCACGCAGACGCAGGCACAAAATCACGCCAGCCTCAAAGCCAGGCAGGCGACGCTCAGCGCCACCCAGGCAGAATCTGAGCGCGCCCAGGCAGAGCTGCACCGTGTGCAAGATCTGGCCCAGCGAGGCTCCGTCTCCCTCAACGAGCGCGACAAGGTCCGTGCAACCGCACGCCTGGCCAGTGCCAACACCGACAAAGCCCGGGCTGACATCACCATTGGGCAAGAGACCATCAAAGCCACAGCTGTGAACCGCGCAGCGCTCCAAGCTGCCGTGCAAATGGCACAGGCCCAGGTACACCAGGCACAGATCAACCTGGACAACACCACCGTGCACGCCCCCAGCGATGGGCAAGTCAGCGAGGTCTCTGCACGCCAGGGCCAGTACGTCGCAGCGGGCAGCCAGTTGCTCTATGTTGTTCCACCCCAGTTGTGGGTCGTTGCCAACTTCAAGGAAACCCAAACAGCACACGTGCGCATTGGCCAGAGCGCCCATTTCACCGTCGATGGGCTGGACAGCGCAGAACTTACCGGCAAAGTGCAGGAGATTGCGCCGGCCACAGGTTCAGAGTTCACCGTACTGAAGGCCGACAACGCCACCGGCAACTTCACCAAGGTGGTACAGCGCCTGCCCGTCAAAATTGCGATTGATGCCGATCAGGCCCTGGCCCAGCGCCTGCGTGCGGGCATGTCCGTCGTCGCCCACGTGGATACGGGCAGTCAGGGACTGCAGCCATGATGCCGCGCCGCATTGCCACCGCCGGCACTTTGCTGGCCGCCGCCCTCAGCCTGAGTGCTTGCGCGCCCATGCCTGCCGCCATGCCTGACAACGCACGGGCCGTGCTACCCGCGCAATGGAGTGAACCTCTGGCCGCAGGCACCGAGCAATCTCGAGCTGTTGCTACCGATTGGTGGACACAACTGGGCGATGCCCAGCTCAATGCCCTGGTCGCTCAGGCGCTGGCCAACAACACCGATGTACTCAGTGCCATGGCCCGCGTGCAGGAAGCACAGGCCAACCTGGCCTTCACCGATGGCGCACGCAGCCCGCAAGTCAACGCCACGCTCACAGCACAGGCAGCGCGCAGCCTGGCAGCTGCGGGCCCCACGCACAGCCGCAGCTTTCAGCCCGGCCTGCAAGCCAGCTGGGAGCTGGATGTTTGGGGCCGCCTGTCCGCGCAAAGCCAGGCTGCCAGCGCGCGCGTACAGGCCAGTCAGGCAGACCGTGATGCCATGGCACTGAGCGTGGCTGCCACTACGGTGCAAACCTATGTGGGCCTGCGGGCGCTGCAGACCCAGCTGGCTATCAGCCAGGCCACGGTGCAATCGCGTGCGCAAGCCCTTGAACTGGCGCAAGACCAGGTGCGCGTGGGCTACAGCTCGCAGTTGCAGCTGACGCAGGCGCAATCGGAATACGCCAGCGTGCAGCAACAGGTGCAGCAGTTACTGTGGCAGATCGACAAGCAGCGCAGCACCCTGCACCTGCTGCTGGGACAGGCCGGAGGCGGCACACCGCCTGCTGCCACTACCGACTGGCAAGACCTGCAACTGCCCCCTGTGCCCGCCAGCCTGCCCTCGCAACTGCTGCAGCGGCGCCCTGACATCGCCCGCGCTGCCCACACACTGGCTGCCAGCGACCACAGCCTCAGCGCCCAGCGCGCGGCCTTTTTGCCACAGGTCAGCCTCAGCGCCAACGTGGGCAGCCTGCTGATCAACAGCCTGGACTACAACCCGCTGACGCTGTGGGGGCTGGGTGGCAGCCTGCTGGCCCCGCTGTTCAATGGTGGTCGCCTGCATGCACAGCTCGATGCCGCTGCCGCGCAGCGCGATCAGGCCGCTTACGCCTACCGCGCTGCTGTACTCAGCGCCTTTGCCGATGTAGAAAATGCACTGACCGGCACCCGCCGTCTGGCCCAGCAATCGCAATTTGCCACCGAGCGCCGTGATGTGCTGCAGCAATCGCTGGGCTTTGCGCACGACCGCTATGAGGCAGGCTACGCCTCCTACCTTGAAGAGCTGGATGCACAGCGCAACCTGTACGCTGCACAGCTTGAAGTGGTCAGACTGCGTCAGGCAGAGCTGGACAACCGCGTGCAGCTGTATAAAGCGCTGGGCGGTGGCTGGAGCGCTGCCTCCACACATTCTTAAGAGCCGTTCTGCACGGCTAGCGCGCAGACCAAGCCAAAGTGGCGAGCCAGCCACTGCCCCAAAGAGCTGGTGGCTGCATCAGCAGCCGCAGCGCCAGCCGATTTGGCACCAGCGCTTTGCACCCCACAAAAACCGCAGTTCATGCGGTTTTTGTGCTTTCAATGCACCCCGGCAAACAGTGGGTACAGCGACAGCAGCAGCAGCAACGCCATCACTCCATTAAAAATTTGCAGTGCACGCGGTGACTGCAGCCAGCGGCCAATGGCACTGCCAAACAAAGTCCAGGCGCTGATGCAGGGGTAGTTCACGATCAGCATCACCACCGCGCCCACCGCCAAACTGGCCCAGTACGCGCTGGGCGAGGTATACGCAGCCACCACGCCCACAGACATCAGCCACGCCTTGGGGTTCACCCATTGGAAAGCCGCGGCCTGCCAGAAATTAAACGGCTTGGGCCGGGCATCGGCCACTTGCGCACGGCCTGAAGTGGCAATCTTCCATGCCAGCCAGATCAGGTAGGCGGCACCTATGTACTGCAGCACGGTGTACAGCTGGGGCACTTGCTCAAACAACGCCCCCAGCCCCGCCCCCACCAGCAGCAGCATGATGGTGCCTCCCACAGTAATACCCAGCATGTGCGGCACGCTGCGTTTGTAGCCAAAGTTGGCACCCGAGGCCGTCAGCATCACGTTGTTGGGGCCGGGGGTGATGGAGCTGACAAAAATAAACGTCGCCAGCGGCAACAGCACGGGATTGGCAGACAGGGTGGACAGTTCGAGTGGCAGGTTCATGGCAAGCTCCGGGTCATCAGTGCTTGCATGCTAGAGGCGTTTAACCGTACAGTACCAATACAGTTTCACAAGTCGATTTACCTGCTGTATGGCTCAAAATACCCGAACAGTTGCCAGCAATGCGCTGGGCTGGCAAGCACAGCGCGCACCCGGCATGCCCCCTTTGGTGGAGCAACTGGTGCAGCACTGCCTGCAATTGCTGCACCATCACAGCCTGCGTGCGGGCACGCGCCTGCCCTCAGTACGCGAGCTGTCTGACAGTGCCGGCGTCAGCCGCGACACCGTGGTGCAGGCCTATGACCGGCTGGTTGCCCAAGGCGTGGCCCATTCACGTCCGGGAGCCGGTTTTTTTGTCAGCGCGCAGCGCAGCCCACACCTTGTGCAAACGGGAAAATCACTCAAAACCCCCATCCTCTCTGCCGATGCGGCGTTTGATACGCCTTTTTTGCTGCGCAGCATGTTCCGTCCCACCGAAGGTACGCAGCTCGATGGCAGCACCGGCATCTTGCCTGCCAACTGGATGGACCACGACATGCTCAACGCCGCCGTACGCAGTGTGGGACGCAGCGCAGGCGTGCAACTGCTGGGCTATGGCGCACCCCAAGGCTACGCGCCCTTGCGCCAGCAACTGTCGGCCCACCTGCTGGCGCAAGGGCTGACGGTAGACCCCGAGCAAGAGTTGATGACGGTCACCGGCGTCACCCAGGGCATGGACCTGGTGCTGCGCAGCACGCTGCGCCCCGGCGATACGGTTTTGGTCGAGGACCCGACCTGGTTCATGGTGTTTGGCATGCTGCGCGCCCTGGGCGTGCAGATGCTGGCCGTGCCACGCCTGCGCGATGGGCCTGATCTGGCAGTGCTGGAACATCTGGCCGCCACCCACAGGCCCAAAATGTTCATCACCAACACGGTGGTGCACAACCCGACGGGCTTTGGCCTGTCGCTGCCCGTGGCCTATGACGTGCTGCGCCTGGCCGAGCAGCACGACTTTCTGGTGCTGGAAGACGACACCTACGCTGACTTTGCCCCGCAACACCCCATGCGGCTGTCCACGCTGGACCGGCTGCGGCGCGTCATCTTGCTGGGTGGTTTCTCCAAAACACTGGCTGGCAGCCTGCGCGTGGGCTATATCGCGGCCAAGCCCGAGCGCATTCGCGCGCTGACCGATGCCAAACTGCTCAGCGGCCTGACCAGCCCCGAACTGGGCGAGCGCGTGGTGCACCGCATTCTGGCCGACGGTCAATACCGCAAACACGTGCTGCGCCTGCGCGAGCGTCTGGATGAAACCCGCCACCGCTGCCTGAAGATGGTGGAAAGCATGGGTCTGAAAGTGCACCAGGAGCCACTGGCAGGCATGTTTGTGTGGGTAGATGCCCAGCAAGATACCGAAGTGCTGGCACGCAAGGCCGCAGCGCAGGGTGTGCTGCTGGCACCGGGCGTGCTGTTCTCGGCCAACCAGCAGCCTTCCACCATGTTGCGATTACCGGTGTCGATGGTCGATGAAACAGCAGGCTGCCAAAAAATGGCGCTGCTGCTCAGGCAAATTGCCAAATCAAATTAATAGATTTCAAATTAATAGATTAAATATTTATTAATAACCAGAACCATTCAAATATAAATAACAGTTTTATTCAAGCCATTCAATGTCTATTGATAACGACCCCGCTCACGATATTTCGCACCTCACCCGCGTATGGGCCACTGCGCAAACCCTGCTGCGCGATTACCCGCAGGCCGATGCCCAGGTGGTAGAGGCCGCATGCCGGTTGCACGACTGCGTCAATCTGCCCAAGAACCATGCGCAGCGCCACCAGGCCTCACGCATGGCTGCAGAAAAAGCACTGGGCATTTTGCGCAGCGAAGGCTTTCCTGAGGCAAAACTGCCTGCCGTAGCCCATGCGATTGAGGCGCACAGTTTTTCTGCCGGTATTGCGCCGCAAACTATCGAAGCCCAGATCGTGCAAGACGCAGACCGGCTGGATGCCCTGGGCCCCGTGGGCATTGCGCGCATGTTCAGCGTGGGCGGACAGCTCGGGCGCCCACTGGCACACCCGGGCGATCCGCTGGCCAGCGCCCGCCCGCTGGACGATGGCCGCTATAGCCTGGATCACATTGCCGTCAAACTGGCAACCCTGCCCGCCAGCATGCAAACCACCGCAGGCAAGCGCCTGGGGCAGGAGCGCTTGGCGTGGATTCTGGAATTCAGGGCCGCCTTTGCACAGCAATGGCTGGGGCAGCCTGCGCTGTAGACACGGCCCCATGTGGCGCAAGGCGGTCGCTGCAAAACGATGGGGTGATGCAAGCCAATGATCCAGCCCGCATTTCCCCGACATATACAGACCGCCGCCACCATTGGCCCGACTTAACGTTGACTGCCAAACAGCGCCACGGTCCTTGATGCACAAGCGCCCACAGCTCATAAATTCGCCAATGAAAGTCACCTATGCATCAATCGCCGCGCTGCGCGCACTGGCGCTGACACCCTCCGGGCGACGACGATGCAGGGTTGTTTCAACCATCCCCCCACGGCCCCATGACTGACGTGCACCTTCAAAGTCACCACATTGCCACGCCCCAGGGCTTGCTGTTTGCACAAAGCTGGACACCCGAGCAACCCCACGGGGCAGCCTTGGTGCTGCTGCACGACTCTTTGGGCTGCGTGGCGCTGTGGCGTGACTTTCCCCTGCAGCTGGCACAGGCCACCGGGCGTACCGTCATTGCCTATGACCGACTGGGCTTTGGCGCATCTGCGGCCCACCCCAGCACCCTGCCCACCAGCTTTGTGGCCGACGAAGCTCGCCAAGGCTTTGCAGCGGTGCTGGCGCATTTTGGTCTGCAGACCTTTGTGGCGCTGGGGCACAGCGTAGGTGGTGGCATGGCCGTGTGCTGCGCGGCCACCTACCCCCGCCAGTGTCAGGCGCTGATCACCATCGCAGCCCAGACGTTTGTACAAAAGCGCACCCTCACAGGCATCCGCCAGGCCCAGGCAGAGTTTGCCCAGCCCGGCGCCATGGATCGCCTGGCCAGATACCACGGTGCCAAAGCCCACTGGGTGCTGCACGCATGGACAGACACCTGGCTGTCTCAAGCGTTTGCCCACTGGCGGCTGGACCCCTTTTTGCAGCAAGTGCAATGCCCCACGCTGGCCCTGCACGGTGAACTGGATGAATATGGCACTGCCATTCACCCACAGACCATTGCCGCTCTGGTGCAAGGGCCTAGCAGCCTGCATCTGCTTGCCGATTGCGGCCATGTGCCCCACAAGCAGGCACTGCCTCAAACGCTGGATTTGATCAAAACGTGGATTAAGTAAAGCAAAGCATATGAAATACAAACACCAAAAAATAAAAAGTACCGCCATTTTCACCATGGTGTTTATTGTTGCCATCTGGGCGCTGGCTTACCCAGTGGCATCTAATCTGCCATCCACCGTATTCAAAGAACCTTTGAATTCTTTGTATGGTGTGCTGAATGTGCTATTTACTGCACTGGCTTTCAGCGGGGTAATTATTACGCTGATTTATCAGAACTACCAAGCCGAAGCCGCACACCAGGAATCGATGGAAAAATCCATTCTGGAAATGTTTCAGGTATTTACCAGCAGCGATTTTCAGAAAACCAAAGATGCTGCATTCCGCGTGCTGATACCCGCCATTCAGCACAAAAAATATGCCATGTTTGTCGCAAGCAGGCTGTATGCGGTAGAGCAGCAGAAATTTCCAGATAATCAGCAAATTACACAGACCATCGAAGCACTGGAGGGCAATAAAGAGCGCTTGAAAAGCATGGATTTTTCCAAAATCGAGCGCGATGACCGCCTCAAACTGGACGATGTTCTGAATTTCTTTGCCATGCTGGCACAGCGCGAATCAGCGATTGAGGTGGTCAAACACGTCGACTTTGCCTATGACTGGTGGCGCCCCTCGTTACTGGTGATTGCACAATGCCAGCTCGATCACTTTGATGCCCACCCAAAAATTCATGAGTACTGCAAGAACAAGCCCATCATGAATACGCTGGCCAAACTGGATATCCTGTTTGGCCACACGCCATTAAACAGCCGAGCAGAAATCCTGCATTACCTGCAGCAGCACCCCAAAATGCAGGACTACAAAATTGACCAGGCGTTCTTTGCAGGCGACGAACAAGCTCTGCAGCCAGCACTCTAAGCACAGGCTCTCAAGTATCTGAAAAATAAAATAAGAGCTGCCATCGCTTATAAGGCAAAGACTTCAGATAGTTTTATATCTGAAGTCTTTGCCTTATAAGCGATAACAGCTATCAAAATAAGCACATACCCTCCACACACGCCTTGAGCAATCGTGGCTTTGCCGGTGCGAAGCCTGCTGTGACACGCTTTATCTGCGCTGGCATGCTGCAATCAGCCGCACCCACTAGCAGGCTGATCAGGCCGTTCAAACCCTTATTTCTCCAGCCCTTCTGAAAGAACTATCAATTTCATAATCAGATGGATAAATCAACAGGGAGGCTAGCATTCATGCAACTCAACAACATCAAAATAGGACGCCGTCTGGCATTGTCCTTTGGCCTGGTTTTGCTCATCACCGCGGTGATTGCCGGTATTGGTGCCTGGCGTTTGGAAACATTGGCGCGCACCACCCAGCAGCTCACCCAGGTAGATAACGAGCGCCTGCAGGCCACCATGGAGTGGCGACAGAACATTGAGTTGAACTGGATGCGCACACGCGCCGCAGTGCTGTCGGCAGACAGCGGCCATTTCGCTGAACTGCAAGCCGAAATGGAGGCGACCTCAGCTGCGGTCAACACCACACGCAGCACTGTCGAGCGCTTGATCACCAGCGATACGGGCCGCCAGCTCATCACCAATATTGACAAGGCGCGCGAGGCTTACCGGGCCCCCAGAGCGGCCTTGCTTCAACGCAAAGCCAGCGGCGAAGACGTGTCATCTGCGCTGCGCCAGCAGCTGACACCGCTGGCACAAGCCTACAACCAGTCCGTGCGAGACTTTGAGCAGCGGCAAAAAGAGCTGTATGAAAAAACCCGCGATGAAGCTGCCGCACAGGCCAAACAAGGCCAGCTCATCATTGCTGTCTGCGCTGTGCTGGCACTGCTTGCCGGCGCATGGTCGGCCTGGCTTTTGAGCCGCTCTGTGACGAGACCTTTGCAGCTGGCTGTGCGCAGCGCCAGCGGCATTGCTGATGGCGATTTGACACAAGCCATTCATGTGGAAGGTCGCGACGAAATGGCGACGCTGCTGGCTGCACTGAAAAATATGCAAGGCAAGCTGGCTGACGTGGTCGCAGGTGTGCGCACCAATGCAGAAAGCGTGGCCTCTGCCAGCGCACAGATTGCACAAGGCAACAGCGATTTATCCAGCCGCACCGAAAGCCAGGCCAGCGCACTGGAAGAAACCGCTGCCTCCATGGAGCAGCTGGGCTCCACCGTGCGCCAGAACGCCTCCAATGCACATCAGGCCAACCAGCTGGCATTGGAAGCGTCCACCGTCGCCGCGCAAGGCGGTGACGTTGTGTCTCAGGTCGTGAACACCATGCAGGGCATCAACGACAGCAGCCGAAAGATTGCAGACATCATTGGCGTCATCGATGGAATCGCCTTCCAAACCAACATCCTGGCCCTGAATGCAGCGGTAGAAGCCGCCCGTGCTGGAGAACAAGGCCGTGGCTTTGCCGTTGTGGCCAGTGAAGTGCGCAGTCTGGCGCAGCGCAGTGCCGAGGCCGCCAAGGAAATCAAGCAATTGATCTCTGCCAGCGTGCAGCAGGTAGAGCAAGGCACACACTTGGTGGACCAGGCAGGCACCACCATGAGCGAAGTGGTACGTGCCATCCGCCGTGTCACAGACATCATGGGCGAGATCAGCGCTGCCAGCACCGAGCAAAGCCAAGGCGTAGCCCAGGTCGGTGAAGCCGTCATGCAAATGGACCAGGCCACCCAGCAAAATGCAGCGCTGGTCGAGGAAAGTGCCGCAGCTGCAGGCAGCCTCAATGGCCAAGCCACACAGCTGGTGAACGCGGTAGCGGTTTTCCGGCTCCCCCAAGGCGTCGGCCAGCAAGCGATAGCCACCACGGGCTATGCCGCACAGCACACACAGCCCAGAAAAAGCATGGCGGCGAACACACAGGCGCTTCTACAGTCTCCCCACTAAAGCTCAACTGCATCTGCCAAGCAATGTAGAGCCTGTTTTGTCTGCCCCACTCAGCAGCTCTGAGCAAACAAAGAAAGCCCGAAATTGGGCTTTCTTTGTTGCATGAGAGCGTGCGTCATATCCGCGCCTGCCGGCACTGGGGCCCGCTAACTCCAGCGGCTGCAATACGCACCCCAAAAAAAAGCCTGGCCCACACAAGGTGGGCCAGGCTTTTGCGTCAGCCAGCAGCATCCAGGCAAGCCTGAATGCTGCGGAAAACGACTATTTAGTAACGGTCACGGCCACCGCCGTAGCCACCACCATTGCCGCCGCCGAAGCCGCCGCCGTTGTTACCACGGAAACCGCCGCCATTGCCGCCACGGAAACCGCCGCCGTTTTCTTCACGGGGACGAGCAACGTTCACCATCAGGTTACGGCCGCCCAGCTGTTGCTCGTTCAGGCCGTTGATTGCGGCTTGAGCTTCTGCTTCCGAAGACATTTCCACAAAGCCGAAGCCCTTGGAGCGACCTGTATCACGCTCCATCATGACCTTGGCGGACACGACGTTACCGAATTCGGAGAATGCTTGTTCCAGATCGTTGTCGCGAACGGAATAGGCCAGATTGCCAACGTACAGTTTGTTGTTCATAGTGAAACTCTCAAAGTAACTGAGCACAGCCTGAGGCTGTATTCAAAAAGATAGGGGCAAATGCCCCTGGGGGTTAACGGGCTGGAGGACGACGCTTGGCTGCCGATGGTGCAGCGCCAGAACGCGTCTCAATATGGCGAAAGGTAATACGGCCCTTGGTCAAATCATAGGGCGACATTTCCAAGGAAACCTTGTCACCGGCCAAGATGCGAATACGAAATTTGCGCATTTTGCCACCGGTATAGGCAATAAGTTGATGGCCGTTGTCCAGTGTCACGCGGAAGCGCGAATCGGGCAGTACTTCCATGACCTGCCCGCGCATTTCCACGAGATCTTCTTTAGACATATTGGGATCCTTCAGTATTAAATTGGGGAAAGGCCATCAGGCTGGCAAAGCAGGCTGCTGTACATAGCTTTTGCCTTGTTCGATGGCGTAGTGCTTGGCAGCGGCGGCAGTGCCAAAACGGGGCAGGAAACGAAACACTCTGTCGTGAGTGCCTGTGCCGCAACCGCTGCGAATGGAAAGCGATGCGGTGTAGGAGCCGCTGGTAGTAATTTCTGCAGATGGTGTGAGCTGGTACTTGCCCACAATCTGCGCAAGATGCGAGATATGTTTCAACAAAGATGCGCCATGCTCTTGGGCATGCGCTAGAAAAGGTGGCTCAAAAGCAAGCCGCTCAACGCTTTTAAAAAAACGTAAAAGAAAACCCCATGCACGCACAAGCTGCTTGGGATGGTTCCAACGGCGAACAGAAAACCGGAGGGGGGGAAAACTTGAAAAATCGTCTGAAGCGATCGCGGGCGCGCGTGACTTAATCAATCAAACCGCACGATGGGATGGCTGCTGGCTAGCGTTGCGTTGTAGCAGCGGCAGCAACTTTAACAGGATTCGCCTTGCAGCGCTGCCCTTTCTTTGAACAAGCTTATCCCGGCTCACCCATCTTGCGCGCTTTAACTGCTGCGTCAGCGCACGAACTGCCCTCTTAAAGTTTACTGAAAAAGGTATCAAGCCCTTATTCCAAAAGCATTAAAAGCTATATTTTTTGCAGCATCCATTTTTGCAATTACATCGTTTTTATTCAATCTTGCGCGGCAGCTTCTTTACATACCAGTGCGGTCAACTGGTCTTGCAGCATCTGCTGATGGCGCTCTCGCAGGGCTGCACCCATCAAATCGACCTGGAGCAAGCTGCGCCACGTTGCACTGTGATCCACCCGAAAACTGGAAAGCGCGGAGATCAAATAGTGCACATCTACAGCGGTGATGCCCTCTTTAAACAAGCCTTGTGCCACGCCACGCTGCAAAATACGCCCCAAGGGTTCAAACGCTGCTTTGCGCAAAGCATCGATCGTGGAGATTTGCCCCAGCATTTCGCCACCCTGAAAGTTCTCCTGCAGCACCAGACGGGTAAATTCCTGGTTGTGCTCGTGGTAGTCAAAGCTTTTCCGGGCCAGTGTATGCAGCGCTTGCAAAGGCTCTAAAGCATCCAGGTTCAGCTGTTCCTCAGAGGCTCGTATATCGCTGTAGCTTTGCTCGATCACGGCCAGGTACACGTCTTTTTTATTACCAAAGTAGTAATACAGCATGCGTTTGGCACAGCCAACCTTGGCTGCGATGCGCTCCAGACGCGCGCCGTCGTAGCCGTAGTTGGCGAACTCTGTTTTGCCGGCATCCAGCAATGCCTGGCGCATGTCTGCCGCCGCTTTGTCTACAGCTTCAACGATGGGGGCTTTCAAAACTTGCGGCTGGCTCACGGCCCAACTCCTTATTTCTGGGGCACAAAGCCTAACACGCAAGCCACGCCCTCCAGGTACAGAGCACTACATGTGCAGCAGGCATGAAAAAAGCCACGGGGCACCGGAGTGCCCCGTGGCTTTTAGCCATTACTGGCCTGGCTCAACTTGGGCTAATCGCCTTACTTGGCACGGTCAGGCAAGGCGTAGGCAATCACATAGTCACCACGGTCAGGCGATTGACGCGCGCCACCGGCGCTGATCACCACATACTGCTTGCCCGTTTTGGGTGACTTGTAGCTCATCGGACCACCCTGGCTGCCCACGGGCAGGCGAGCCTTCCAGATTTCCTTGCCTGTAGCGCTATCCCAGGCACGCAGGTAGTAGTCTTGCGTGCCAGCAAAAAACACCAGGCCTCCTTGTGTGGCCAGCGAGCCGCCCAGCGTAGGCAGACCCACAGGCAATGGCAAGCGCATCTTGATGCCCATGGGGCCCTGGTCTTGCACGGTGCCCACAGGCACCTGCCACGCGATCTGCTGCGTTTTCATATCGATCGCAGTCAGCGTTCCGAATGGAGGCTTTTGGCAAGGAATGCCCAGAGGCGACATGAAGCGATCTTTGATCACCGCGTAAGGCGTGCCACCCAGAGGAACCTGCCCCATGCCCGCATTAGGCGCTTCGCTGCCATCCGACAGTGCCGATTTTTGCTGTTGCGGCATCATCTGCACCCACAGGCCCAGACGCATGTCGTTCACAAAAATCAGATTGTTAGTGGGATCAGCGGACACGCCGCCCCAGTTCATGCCGCCCAAAGAGCCAGGAAAACTCAGCGACACATCGGTATCCGGTACGGTATACAGACCGTCATAACGCATGGACTTGAACTTGATGCGGCAGATGAGCTGGTCAATGGGGGTGGCACCCCACATGTCGGCTTCGGTCAGCGTCTTCGTTCCGATCTGTGGCATGCCAACAGACAGAGGCTGCGTCGCAGGGTAGAACTCACCAGGAATGGTGCCGGGCTTGACGGCCACCTCTTGCACCTTAGTCAACGGCTGGCCGTTTTGACGGTCGAGCACAAAGATCTGGCCAGCCTTGGTCCCCACCAGCACGGCTGGCGTCGTTGTGCCATCGGCATGGGGGAAATCGATCAGCGTCGGAGCCATGGGAATGTCAAAGTCCCAAAGATCATTGCGCACGGTCTGGTACAGCCATTTTTCCTTGCCGGTAGCGGCATCCAGAGCCAGCACAGATGCACCGTACTTACGGTCCATCGCGCTGCGAGTTGCGCCATACAGGTCAACCGAAGCCGAACCCATGGGCAGATACACCGTGTTGGAGCTGGCATCGTATGTGGTTCCGGCCCACACGTTCGCAGACGAACGGGTGTAGGTTTCACCAGGCTTCAAGATTTCGTTAGGGGTGCTCGAGCCCGCGTCAAACGCCCAGCGCTGTGCGCCAGTGATGACGTCAAAACCTCGAATCACACCACCAGGCATATCGACTTGCACGTTGTCGGCTACGCGGCCACCAATCACCACCGTAGTGCCCGCAACGGTGGGGGCAGACGTCAAAGTGTAGTAAGCAGGGTTGGCCACAGCGCCAATGCCTTCCTTGAGGTCCACCACACCGTCTTTGCCAAACTCGCCGCACAGCTCACCGTTATCGGCATTGATAGCAAACAGGCGAGCGTCGATGGAGTTCATCAAAATGCGGCGTTCACAGCTGGCACCTGCTGGCAAAGACACCTTTTGCACCGCTGTCGAGCCAGGCACTGTCGGCTGATCCAGCGGTGCTGTCGCATCAAAGTACGCCAGCCCACGGCAGCGCTCCCACACGCCACCCACATGGGCATTGACATCGTGGCGCCACAGCTCCTTGCCAGAATCAGCATCCAGTGCGATCACGTTATTGCTGGGCGTGCATATAAACACCTTGTCACCCACTTGCAAAGGGGTGGTCTGGTCTTCTGCTCCGGCACCCGTAGATTTGGGTACGTCACCGGTCTGGTACGTCCATGCCACTTGTAGCTGGTTGACGTTGTCCACATTGATCTGGTCCAGGGCGGCAAAGCGGTCGTTCTTGCTGCTGCTGCCGTAGTTGTTCCAGTTTTTTTGCTCGCTCGCAGCATCCACAGGTTTGCGGGTCGCGGCCGCTGCCTGCGCTTGCACTTCAGGATGGATCTGGAACATGGAGACAAAACCCACCAGGCCAGCCACCAGCAATACGCCGGCGGCAGTGAATGCCCCCTTGCAAGCAGCCGTTTGCCCACTGGCCTTGCGCAGCAGTGGCAAGCTAGCGGCCACTGCCACAGCGCCAAACGTCATGGCCAGCAAGCGCGAAACAAGGCTCCAGTAATCCAGCCCTACTTCACTCAGCGCCCAGACCACCGTGGCGGCAAAGGCCGCCAGATAGATCCAGGCCCCGGAAGGACGACGGCGCACAAATTGCACGCCAGAAGCCAGCAGGGCCATGCCCGCCAGCAAAAAGTACCAGCTGCCACCCAAGCTGATGAGCTTGCCGCCGCCGATCAGGAAGAACAGCCCGGCCAGCGCCAGTACTGCCCCTAAAACCCCAAGCCAGACACGTGCAGCCACTGACTGCACAGGTTGTTGATGTTGCATATCGAATCCTCGAACACGAGCCGGCCCCTGCGCATGCACGATCACTGCGACAGCCAGCCTTTATTTTTTATGAGAAAGAAAGTCCATTGTTTATGAGAAATAAAGTCCATAGCTTCTCCGTGTGTACCCAAGTTTTCAGAAATTACTGAAATTACAGTGAACTAAGCGTTGCGGCCCATCAGTCAAGTGCACGCTTCTTGAACGCAAGCAGTGGCTGATACACATGCCGTTAATCCTGCTGCACCAAGATGACTCTGTTCAAATCCACCTGCATGGCTTGCGCCTTTTGCAATAACCGGTGCATTTGCTCAGCCGGCATGGTTTTGCTGCGAGAAAGCAGCCAAAAGTAGCGGGCATCCTGACCAATCACCACAGCCGTCTGGTACTGCTCATCCAGACTCACCACGTTGTAGCCACCGTAAAACGGACCAAAGAACGACACTTTCAATGCGGCAACGCTTGAGTCGCCTAAAAACCGGGCTTTACCTTCGACTTGTTTCCATTCTTTTGTCTCAGGGTTAAAGCCACGATTGATGACTTTCAAGGTGCCATCTCCATTGAGGGCATAGCTGGCGCTGGTGTTGATCAAGCCCTTTTCAAACCGGTGATCAATGCGCGCAATTTCATACCAAGTGCCTGCGTACCTGGCAGCATCGAAATTACTGATGGGTTGAATATGTGCGGGGACAGAAACTGCGCACCCAGCAGCCATCACAGCCGCTGCAAGAGCGATCGTCTTGCATGGTGTTCGCCATGTGCTGCCCGAAACATTGAAATGCATGCCTTGTGCCACAAAAGCTCCTGCATCTTGGAACATGGCATTGAGCCTAGAGGCGCGGCGAGCAGGTCTTGCCGAGACAAGCACTTACATTCGTGTCGGCAAAGATGCTGCAATAGCGCCTTTTGTGCAGCCCAGACACTTGAGATTAAAGTGCATGGCTAACGCCCACCCGCTTTGGCCGCGCATGAAACCCACACCCAATAAAAAACCCACACCCCACCCCAGCGCGGTTGCGCCTGTACTGCGCCGCACACGCGGACCCAGTCCACAGAAAACCGAGCTCACCCGCCAAGAAATTTTGAGTGCAGCACTGGATGAGTTCACCGAAGTAGGTATTGCCAAAGCCACCATGGACAAGATTGCCAAACGCGCCAAACTGGCCAAAGGCACTTTGTATCTGCACTTTGCTAACAAGGAGGCCCTGCTGCAAGGGGCCTTGCAAGCGACGATTGCGCATTCGGCCCTGGCATCCATACAAACCCCACGCATGCCCAAAGAGTCCATGAAGGAGTACATCACTCGGCTGGCAGTGCCTCCGATGGAGCATTTTCACCTTCCAGCTCGGGCCTCTTTGGCGCGCCTGGTGCTGGGCGAGGCACGCAGCCACCCATCGCTGATGCAGCTTTACTACCAGCAGGTGTTTGCCCCCTGGCACCAGCATTTTGAAAAGCTGTTCGCCATAGCCAAAAAAGAGGGGGAGCTGCAAGGCATCACCCCGGCTGTGGCTTCACAGCTGCTGGCGGCACCGTTTTGGATCTCACTGGTACACGACGCATTGAGTGCCGACGGCACCTACCCCGGAGCCAATGCTGCAGAGCTGACACGCGCACAAATAGGCATCATTTTTGGTCAAAAGACCCCGTCTTAGGTTACGTGCGCGGCGCTTTAGACGCCCCCAGCAGGCTCACTGCGCTGAGAATGCTTAGCCTGATACATTCCCACTGCCGTTTTATTGCTGCTCGGGATTTTCCATCGACGATGCTTTACCCCGCGCTGCGGGGGCAATGCCACGCGCCTGGCGGGCGTTGTAAACCGTCAGCCGTGTCAGGCCCAGCTGTTCGGCCACCTTGGCATCAGACGCACTACCGAGTAGCGCGACAGCTTCAGGCGTCCAGACAAACACGCTACCGTGCTTTTCGGTTCGCGAGGCAATGCCCAGAACTTTGCGCTGCGCCACCACACTGGCTTTGCTGATGCCCCAGCGCTTGGCAAGCTCGGCATCGCTGTCTGTACCCAGCTGCGCCTGCATCTCGGGTGTCCAGTGCACCAGTCCACAGGCAGCAATGCCCAGCGCATTGCGCTTGAGGTTCACGGTCTTGGCCGATGTCCCCCAGCGCTCAGCCAGTACGGCATCTTTTTCCTGCCCCAGCAGGGCCAGCATTTCATCGGTCCATTCCAAGGCGGCTTTGCCCATGCGTATGCCTTTTAAAAATCCTATGAAACAAATTAGCTTCTACCGCCCATGTAACAAGCGTTAAAAGCACATGATTTCATCAGTGCGTATGTCCCCAGTAAATGAGCGCATCGCGCCCTTCCACCGACAGTGAAACTTGCGCGCCAACAGGCAGCATCACCTTGGTGGCCACGTGCCCGTAAGGCAGGCCCTGCAGCACCGGAATGGTGAGCTGGGTGCGCAGCCAGTCAATCACGCTTTGCAGCTTGTAGCCCTTGTCATGGGGGGTGAGCTTAATTTCGGTGAACTGACCAAAAACGATGGCTTTTTGTTTGACCAGCACGCCTGCATGCAGCAGCTGAGTGAGCATGCGTTCGATCTTATAGGGGTGCTCGCCGACGTCTTCCAAGAACAAAATGCCACCGTCCACTTGCGGAAAGTAGGGCGTGCCCAGCAACGACACCAGTACGGCCAAGTTGCTGCCCCACAGCGTGGCACCGCCTTCAATATAGAAATCGTCGGGCACGGCCCCTGCTGGCTGCTTGGGCATGCGCCAGCCAGCGCCTTCACCATGGCCGTAGATCAGATCTTCAAAGCAGTCGAGCATGATGTCGTCCACCTCTTGTTTTTGCCCAAAGTCGGCAATCAACGCCGGGCCCGCCCAGCTGGTGGCTCCGGTTTGGGCCAATAAGGCATTTTGAAAGGCCGTGAAATCGCTCAAACCGACAAAGCGGGTACCACTCTCAATAGCGGTGGTGACTGCTGCGTAGTCGATGCCCGGCAAGATGCGTGTCAGGCCATAGCCACCGCGGCTGATCAGGGCCACATCAGCACCACTTGCCGCTGCCCGGTGAATGGCGGCAATGCGCGTGGCGTCATCACCGGCAAAGCGCTGGTGGCTGCTCAGCGCATCACCATCGATTTCCACCTGGTGGCCCATGCCCTGCAGCCGTTTGACAGCGCGCTTGAATGCAGCCTTGTCGCGCACGGCACCCGCCGGCGAGTACACATAGATGTGTTTGGGCCCATGGCTATGGTCATGACCACAGCAAGCGTCACCGTGTGCATGGGCGTGACTGTGATCGTGGCTGCAGTGCGCGTCATGCACATGGCTGTGCCCGCAATCATGGGCTGCGTGGTCATGGTCGTGCTGACAGCCGCTATGCACAGGGTGCATGGGGGCCTGGTCTTGCACAGCCGCAGGACTTGTTTTTTTAGTGGAATTGGCCAAAGCGCTCCATGCCGCAACTGTGCGGCATGCTCCGTATGTGATGGTGTCTGTGTGGCTAAGGCCTAAACCTTAGCGAATGGCGCAAAGTATTCCATAGCCTGGCGCACGCTGGCTGCCGCCTGCTCCGGAACCAGAGGAGGCATTGGGGTCTGTTGCAATGCTTGAGGGTGCTGCGCCAAAGCAGGTACTGCTGCCAGCCACGCGCTGTACCACGCGGCCGCTGGCATCAAGGTGTTGCTGGCACTGCGCGTAATCAGGCAGCGCCCTTGCTGGAGCCAATCGCCCAATAACGTCTGCGCAACCGGTGGCAGTTGCGCCTGTACCGAAGGCCAGGCTTTGAGGGCTGCACGATGGCCTGCGTTTTCAAAAGGTATCGCTATGGGCGCTTTTTCCGCTTTCCCTACAGGCCACAAACCTGCTTGATTGAAACCTTGCGCCACATCCCAGCGCGGCTTGCTGGCCGCTGCATGCAGCCATTGTGCCAACGGCTTTGGCAAATTGGCATCTGGCCATGCATCCATGAGCCAGCCCCCTGCAAAGCGCTCAGGCATGGCCTGCGCCACCGCAAGGCCCAGCCGCGCGCCATCGCCTTCACCGATCAGCACTACGTTGTTCAGATCAAGGTGCTGCACCAGTGTTTGCAGCACCTGTATATGCCACTGTGCACTGTGCGCCTTATCGCGCTTGGGCTGGTCGCTGCGGCCAAAGCCAGGCAAATCCGGCACCACCACGCGGTGCCCCGCCTGCTGCAATGGCGACAACCAATGGCAAAAGGCATAACCCCAGCTGGCGGCACCGTGCAAACATAGCCATGTGATGGGAGCGTGGCGGGGGCCCTCATCAACCACGGCCATGCGCAGCCCAGCCAGCACGGGCCAGCCACTGTGCCATTGCGGCTGGTACGGCCAACTGGGCAGATCACAAAAAGCGCTGTCTGGATTGCGCAGCGCAGTGTCTTTCAAAGGGTGATTGGCCAGTGCCAGCGTTTTGTTGGCGGCACGTCGCTGCTGAAAAAATTGAGCCAGTATTGCAGCACATTCCTCGGCCAGCACCCCGCGTACAACTTGCGTCTGGTGGTTGATCTGCGGATAGCTGAAAACGTCCAGCACAGAGCCTGCGGCCCCCGTCTTGGGTTCAGCAGCTCCATAAACCACCGTATCTAGGCGCGCGTGCAGCATGGCTCCGCTGCACATGGTGCACGGCTCGAGCGTCACATAGAGAGTGCATCCATCCAGCCGATAGTTGCCCAGCTGTCGTGCGGCAGCACGCAGCGCCACAACTTCCGCATGGGCTGTTGGGTCTTGGCTTGCCAGTGGAGCGTTCGCTCCCTGCCCCACAACTTGTCCATCTTTGACCACCACAGCGCCCACAGGCACCTCACCTGCGCCAGCAGCTTGCTGGGCCAGGCGCAAGGCATGGCGCATCCAGTGGTCATGATCAGGGCTTGCAACACTCATAACCGCACATTATCCCGTGGCATGTGCCATGCCATTTACGCCAGCAGCTTGATAAAGAACTGCAGAAAGATGGCGTTGAGCAAATCAATGAAGAAAGCTCCCACCATGGGCACGATCAAGAACGCCTTGTGCGAAGGGCCGTACTGGTTGGTAATAGCCTGCATATTGGCCACCGCCGTCGGGGTAGCGCCCATGCCAAAACCACAGTTGCCTGCGCTCAGTACTGCAGCGTCGTAGTCGCGGCCCATGACACGAAACGTCACCAGCGCCACATACAGCACCATCACCACCGCCTGCACAGCCAGAATAATCACCAAGGGACCAGCAAGCCCCGCCAGCTCCCACAGCTTGAGCGACAGCAGCGCAATGGCCAGATAAATAGACAATGCGGCGCTGCCAAACACATCGATGGCGCGATCAAACACCTCAAAGTGAAACACATAGTCCAGTGCATTGCGGATCAGCACGCCTGCCCCCAGCGCCCATACAAAGGTGGGCAACTGAAAACTGGCTCCTGCCGTCAACTCTGTCATCAATTGTGCAAAAGCCAGGCACCCTGCAAAGAGTGCCAAGGTTTCAATGGTGGCATCGGTAGTTATCAGACGCGTTTTGCGCGGTGACTCAAAATTGGGTGAGGCCGCGTCCACCATGTCTTCGCTGTTACCTTCAGGCCCCTGCAGCTGATTGCGCCGGATCAGCCATTTGGCCAAAGGCCCTCCGACCAGTCCACCGATCACCAGCCCAAAGGTTGCACACGCCATGCCCAGCGTCATGGCACCCTGCACACCATGCTCATACTCCAAAATGCTGCCCCAGGCGCCCGCTGTTCCGTGGCCACCGAGCAGCGTCATGGACCCCGCAATCAACCCAATCAGCGGATCCAGTCCCAGCAAGCTCGCCATGCTGATACCCACCGCATTTTGCAGGCCGATAAACACTGCAATCACCAGCAAAAAGACAAACAGAGAGCGCCCCCCAGCCTTGAGTTTGGCGAAGTTGGCGCTCAGACCGATCGAGGAGAAAAACACCAGCATGAACGCTGTTTGCAGCTCTCCATCAAAACTCAAGCGGTAGCCCATGACCGCGTACAGCACGTAGCAACCCGTAGCTGCGATCAAGCCTCCAGCCACGGGCTCCGGAATATTGAAGTCCCGCAGCCAGCGTATGCGGCTGACCAGAAACTTTCCCAGCAACAAGACCAAAGCCGCCCAGATCAGGGTGTAGTAGGTGTTGAATTGAATATCCATAAATTCCTGCCTGAAGTCCAACATGGCATGAGCGAACTCTTTACCCTGCCTGAAACACTTGAAATAGCTATAGGACAAAAACGAAGCCAGCACGCAGCCAGCTGCAGGTCAAGCCCCAACACAGCGGCCAGCACTTGCAATATCCCCCGGTCTCCACAAAAGCAGTCGACGCTGGGATAATTCGCCCCCTATGTCTCTCCTGCCCCACCAGCTCGAACTCCTGTCCCCGGCCCGCGATGCCGATATTGGCATTGAAGCCATCAACCACGGAGCAGATGCCGTCTACATCGGCGGCACGGGCTTTGGCGCACGCGCCACTGCGGGCAATGAGATCCGCGATCTGGAACGGCTGGTAAAACATGCCCACCGCTTTGGCAGCCGCATCTTCATCACGCTCAACACTATTTTGCGCGACGATGAGCTACAAGGCGCACGCCAGATGGCTTGGGATGTCTACAACATTGGTGCCGATGCGCTGATCATTCAAGACATGGGTTTGCTGGAGCTGGATTTACCCCCCATCCAGTTGCACGCCTCCACACAAAACGATATCCGCACACCCGAAAAAGCCCGTTTTCTGCAAGACGCGGGTTTGAGCCAGATTGTGCTGGCGCGGGAGCTGGATCTGCAGCAGATCAAGGCCGTTCACCAGGCCATCGACCCCAGCACCACCATTGAATACTTCATCCACGGCGCGCTGTGCGTTGCGTATTCGGGCCAGTGCTACATCACCCATGCCCACACGGGGCGCAGCGCCAACCGGGGTGACTGCAACCAGGCCTGCCGCCTGCCCTACGAAGTGCTGGATCAAAGCGGGCGCATCATCGCGCACGAAAAACACGTGCTGTCGATGAAGGACAACAACCAGTCCGACAACATGCGTGCCTTGGTAGATGCCGGTGTGCGCAGTTTCAAGATCGAGGGCCGCTACAAGGATCTGGGTTACGTCAAGAACATTACGGCGCATTACCGCAAGCTGCTGGACGGCATCATGCAAGAGCGCGAGTTCTCTGACATGCCGCTGGCACGTTCGTCCTCTGGCACCACTACGTTCACCTTCACCCCCGATCCTGACCAGAATTTCAACCGCGAGTTCACCGACTACTTCGTCAACGGCCGCAAGGACGACATCGGTGCTTTTGACTCCCCCAAGACGCCCGGGCGGGCCATTGGCTGGGTCACGCAGGTGGGTGACAAGTGGTTTGAGTTTGAGATCAATGACAAGAGCGCCATCATCAACAACGGCGACGGTCTGTGCTACTACGACCTGCAAAAAGAACTGGTGGGCGTACACATCAACCGTGCCGAGTGCATGCATGCCAAAAAAGGTATCTGGCGCGTATTCCCCAAGAACGCAATTACCGAGTTCAAAGACTTGCGCAAGGGACTGGAAGTCAACCGCAATCGAGACATGAACTGGGTGCGCATGCTGGACAAAAAATCCAGTGACCGCCGCATTGGTCTGTGGGCGCAGTTCATGGAAACCGTGAACGGTTTTGCGCTGACGCTGACAGACGAAGACGGTTTTGTGGGCACATCGTCGATTGCCCAGCAGCACCAGCCCGCAACAGATCCCAGCAAGGCACAGGACACGTTGCGTGAGCAGCTGGGCCGTTTTGGCGCATCTATTTTTACGGTCCACGATATTTCGCTGGCCATCAGCCAGCCATGGTTCGTGCCGGCCTCGGCACTGAACCAGCTGCGCCGTGACGCGCTGGACGCACTGGAGCAAGCCCGCCTCTCAGGCCTTGTGCGCCTGCCCCGCGCCAAGCCCGTCGAGCCGCCTGTGGCTTTCCCTGAGGAAACATTGACCTACCTGGCCAACGTTTTCAACCAGAAAGCCCATGACTTCTATGTCAAGCATGGCGTCAAGGTGATTGATGCTGCGTACGAGAGCAAGGAAGAAGAAGGTGAAGTCAGCCTGATGATCACCAAGCACTGCGTGCGTTTTTCCATGAGTCTGTGCCCCAAACAGGCCAAGGGAGTGATTGGCGTGAAGGGCACCATCAAGGCAGAGCCGCTGCAACTGATCAATGGCAAAGAAAAACTGACCCTGCGCTTTGACTGCAAACCCTGCGAAATGCACGTTGTTGGCAAGATGAAGCGTTCGGTACTGAACCAGCATGCCAAAGAGATGCAAGAGTCTCCCATGCAGTTTTACCGCACACGCCCTGCACCGCCGCAAGCCAAAGCGTGATTCTGTAGTGATGGCGGGAGAAAAAGCACTGGTGCACTCCCAGCCGCTGCAGGCTTGACGTTGGCAAACCGTCTGATTGAAATAAAAAACGATACCTGCCTGACTATGGCAGCTTCGTTGAACGCTGTACCTTTTGCACATGTCGCGCCGCAAACCACCATCCAAAGAAGAAAGTCTGCTGCTGCCCTCCTATGCAGCACTGCCTGATGCTGCCATTTTCATTCCAGCCACCGCTGAGCAGTTTGATGCGGCACGGGCGCAATTGCTGGCGCAGACAGCCCTGGGATTTGACACGGAAAGCAAGCCACTTTTTCATGTGGCTCAGGTAGATACCGGACCCCATGTGGTGCAGCTGGCCACACCCACCGCCGCCTGGATCTTGCAATTGCACCACCCGCAAGCCATGGCGCTGGCACGCGAAATCGTCGCCCATCCGGGCATCTGCAAGGTAGGTTTTGGGCTGGATAATGACAAATCCACCCTGCCCAAACGTCTGGGGGCAGAGCTGGCCAACATCCTCGACCTCGACCGCGTGTTCAAGCGCTACGGTTTTGGGGCATCCACCGGTGTTCGTGCAGCAGTTGCGCTGGTGCTGGGACAGAACTTTCACAAATCCAAAAAGCAATCCACCAGCAACTGGTCCGTCAAGACCTTGAACGACGCGCAGATCCGTTATGCGGCCAATGACGCCCATGGTCCAGCCATGGTCTATGCCGCCTTACCCACGTGGGAAGCGGCACAACCTGCCGCTGCACCGCAACCCCAGCGTGCACCGCGTGTGCCGCGCCAGACATCGACTGAACCCACGCACCGGCCACACCGCGCTGCCTTGCTGCGCGCCCCAGAAGGCAAGAAAAACACTGGCTAAACGCTTGTCTTGCAGGCATCAGCAGCCCATGTCCAACAATGGCTGCTTTTGTTTGATGTGACATAAGCACATAGCATTTGCGTAGTTGGCGCAACCGTTTTTTGTTCTCACAATGGCTGGCAATCAAAACCAACCATCGGAGACAAGAACATGCGCCTGGAAACCTTGGCTGTCCACGCGGGCTATAGCCCAGACCCCACGACCAAAGCTGTGGCTGTGCCTATTTACCAAACGGTGGCCTACGCCTTTGACAGTGCACAGCATGGTGCGGACCTGTTTGACCTGAAGGTAGCGGGCAATATCTACACCCGCATCATGAATCCAACCACCGACGTGCTGGAAAAACGGGTGGCTGCACTGGAAGGCGGCATTGCAGCGCTGGCACTGGCATCGGGCATGGCCGCTATCACGGCGGCCATCCAGACCATCGCGGAATCAGGTGACAACATCGTCAGCGCCAGCACCCTGTATGGCGGCACCTACAACCTGTTTGCACACACTTTCCCGCAGCAAGGCATCGAAGTGCGTTTTGCCGATGCCCGCGATCCGGCCAGCTTTGGCAAGCTGATTGATGCCAGAACCAAAGCCATCTTTATTGAATCTATCGGCAACCCACTGGGCAATGTGACCGATATCCGTGCACTGGCCGATGTGGCCCATGCCCATGGTGTGCCGCTGATTGTGGACAACACCGTCCCATCGCCTTATCTGCTGCGCCCCATTGAACACGGCGCAGACATTGTTGTGCACTCGCTGACCAAGTACCTGGGTGGCCACGGCACCAGTGTGGGCGGTGCGATTGTGGACAGCGGCAAATTCCCCTGGGCACAGCACAAGCAACGCTTCAATCGCCTCAACGAGCCCGATGTGAGCTACCACGGCGTGGTCTATACCGAAGCACTGGGCGAAGCTGCCTACATTGGCCGCGCCCGCGTGGTGCCGCTGCGCAATATGGGCGCCGCCATCTCGCCGCAGAATGCATTCCAGATTCTTCAAGGCATTGAAACGCTGGCGCTGCGCATGGACCGCATCTGCGAGAACACGCAAAAGATCGCCGAAACGCTGCAAAAGCACCCCAAGGTGGAATGGGTGCGCTACGCGGGCCTTCAAGACCACCCCGACCATGCGATTGTGCAAAAGCAATCCGGTGGCCGTGCCTCTGGCATCTTGTCGTTCAGCCTTAAAAGCACGGCAGGCGATGCACGCGCCGCAGGTGCGCGTTTTCTGGATGCGCTGCAGCTGTTTACGCGGCTGGTCAATATTGGAGATGCCAAGTCGCTGGCCACACACCCGGCCTCCACCACCCACCGCCAGCTGGATGCCGCAGAGCTGGCCAAGGCTGGTGTCACGGAAGGCATGGTGCGCCTGTCTGTGGGCATTGAACACATCGATGACTTGCAGGCAGATCTGGAGCAGGCCTTGTCCAAGGTTTAATCTGCTCAGCCCCACCAGCAGCCCGCCTTGTGCGGGCTTCTTTCATGCCTTCGACAAACACAAAGAGCAGACGAAAAA
Organism: Comamonas avium; assembly: GCF_014836675.1. GTDB lineage: Bacteria > Pseudomonadota > Gammaproteobacteria > Burkholderiales > Burkholderiaceae_C > Comamonas > Comamonas avium. The sequence continues at coordinate 164,746 of NZ_JACSQK010000001.1, read as the reverse complement.
AAACCGCTGTGAAGCACAGCGGTTTAAAAGCCCCTTGGAGGAGGAGAGTTGGAAATTAGAAGCGGTAGCCAACGCCCACGCCGACCAGCACTGGGTCAACTTTGAACTTGCCAACTTTGTTACCGGCCAAAGACACGTCCGTATCGATGTAAACCTTCTTGATGTCAAAGTTCAGCGACCAGTTCTTGTCCAGTGCGTAGTCAAAGCCCACTTGCAGTGCGCCGCCAAAGCTGTTGCGCTTCACATCAGCAGCACCATCCAGCAAATCCACGCCCGAAAAACGTGTGTAGTTAACACCAGCGCCCACATAAGGCTTGAATGCACCAAAGTTGGTGAAGTGGTACTGGGCCAGCAGAGTGGGAGGCAAGTGCTTCAGCGTACCAATCTTGCCACCGACAACCGTGGAGCGCACATTGTGCTTTTGAGGGTAAGTCAAGATCAGTTCGGCAGCAAAGTTAGGCGTGAAGTAGTAGCTGATGTCCACTTCAGGAATCACTTTGTCATTGATGCTCAAACCCAGTGCGTCAGCCGCCGAGCCTTTATTGGCTGCATCAATGTTCACAGCGCGCAGGCGCACTTGCCACTTGCCATCTTGCTGCTGCGCCATTGCAGCACCGGAAGTCAACGCACACAGAGCGGCCACAGCCAGCAGAGTCTTTTTCATAATGGGTGATCAGTAAAAGTCCGGGGACAACCCCCGTGAAACCCATTGCATCACTGCGCCCCACCCAAGGGTTTGCCTTATATCAATCCACCACCAAGGCACATTTCAGTGCTTTCAGAAATGTTGGAATTTCGCAACACGCCGTATTCAGTGGGCCGCAGCCGAGCCTCGCAGGCGCTGCCACAGCGTGACCAAAAGCACGATGACGCCACCAATGGCGGCGCCCACCACCACGTGTACCAGCAGGGGTACGACGGCCTGCACCACACCACCCTGGGGTATCACCGCACTTTCAATCCAGCCCTGAATGGGGCCGATGCCGTGCACCAGCAAGCTGCCTCCAACCAGAAACATGGCCGCTGTGCCGACGATCGACAGGCCTTTCATCAGCCACGGGGTAAACGCAATCAAGCCTCGGCCCATGGCCTGCACCGCGCTGCTGTGCTGGCGCATGAGCCAGTTGCCCACGTCGTCCATCCGCACAATGCCGGCCACCAAGCCGTACACAAACACGGTGATGGCAATCGAGACTGCCACCAGCACCGCCACCTGCTTGGGCAGTGGTTCATCAGCAATGGTGCTCAGCGCAATGGCCAGAATTTCTGCCGACAAAATAAAGTCGGTTCGAATAGCGCCGCCGATTTTTTGCTTTTCGTAAGTGGCAGGGTCAATGCCCAGCTCTTTGCTCTGGCGCACAGAAGACGGAGCCAGGCCCTGTGCCTGGGCCTCAAGGGCTTCTTGTACGGGGTCGTGCGTTTTGCTGCGCTTGTGCAGGGAGTGCACAATTTTTTCTACCCCTTCAAAGCACAAAAATGCCCCGCCAATCATCAAGAGCGGGGTAATCAGCCAGGAGGCAAAAGCGCTGATGAGCAAGAACGCCGGTACCAAGATCACCTTGTTGACCAGCGAACCCTTGGCCACCCCCCAGACCACGGGTAACTCGCGGTTGGAGCGCACACCAGAGACTTGCTCGGCATTGAGTGCCAGATCGTCGCCCAGCACACCCGCCGTCTTTTGCATGGCCACCTTGGTCATTCCGGCTACATCATCGGCCATGGTGGCGGATTTGCGTGCCGCCACCTTGGTCATCAGCGCCACATCGTCGAGCAGTGCGGCGATGTCATCGAGAAGCATTAAAAGTCCACCACCAGCCATGCTCATGTCCTTGCGAAAGAAAGCGTTATCTTGATCGGTGCACCCTCAACCTGCGTGTAGGAAGAAGGCAGAAAGCGCACGTGTTCAGGGCTTGTCGTAATAGTTGTGCGCTGACTCGCTGAGCAAATTGGGCTGCATGCTCACGCCATAAGGCAAACCCAGGAAGTTGCGCCAGCCGCTCCAGTCCGCCTGTGTGATTTTTCCATCCTTGTTCACATCCAGGGCCACAGGGGCTGTGCCGTAGAAGGTGTGGCTGGAGGTGGCCAGTTTGAGTTTTTCGCCTTTTTTATCGGTACTGAGCAGTTTGCCCGTTGGTGCATCAATGGCGGCCATGGGCTCGCCCACAAAACCTTCCTTGATGACGTACACCTCGGTATAGCCCTGACCCGCAAAACGTTTGTCGACGAACACATCTGGGCGTGCCATCACATTGGCGGCATCGACTGCACAAGCTCCTGTGCGGCACAGAATGGCTACCGGTGCGTCTTTGTACGGCAGCACCGCCTGTACCGCCTGCCAGAAGCTTTCTGCGCTGGTGCGCACTTCACTGCCCTGCACCACGCCATAGCGGCATTGGCTGCCGTCATCCGAGCGAATCTGCGCCTCAGGAGCGCCACTGGGGTGCGGCTGGCATTGCTGGTACATGCGCGGATACGGCAGGTGGCGTGCACCTTCGGGGTGGCCCAGGCGGTATTCCGTGGCATCACGCACATCCAGCAGAGCCATCCTCTGGCTGACTGGCAATTGCGTGCCGATATAGGCACGTGCAGCACTGATATCGCCGGCGTAGTGGCGCTCGGGCGCATACATCACTTGCGAGGTAGTGGCCGTAGCTGCCGGCGCAGGGGCGGTTTTTCCACCATACAAGCCTTTGACATAGGTGCAGCCCGAAGTCAGAACCACCGCACCCAATGCGCTCAACTTGAGCGCCCATGTAAATTTGCTGCTTGGCATAAAAATCTTGTGTTCAATCAACGAAACGGCAGCCGCGCTACCCTTTGCAGCCACAGCGCACGCACCTCTGTCAGTGACGGTGGGCAGCCAAAGTGCCACCGCAGCAAGCCGATGCGGTGCATGCGGCAGGCCAGACAAGGGCATTTTTGGAGTACGTGTGCGCAGCGCTCAGCCCGCCATCATAGGCGTTTGCCTGAACGTGGAAACTGCGGGCACTGCACAATGGCGCCACCATGTTTGCAAGTGCCGACCCTGCCCCAACCAATTTTCTGGAAGCCATTTTGGCCCTGCTGCGCTGGCTGGGCACGTTGCTGCAATGGCTGAGCTTTTAATCCAAGTCCGCTGCACCGCACCGGTGAAGCAGCAGCGACAGTGCGCGCACCCTGCATTGCGCTGTGCACTCAAAGCAGATGGGCTCTGTAGCGACGGCCACTTGAGCCATTGCCCCAGCACCACAGCGCTGTGGTGCATGCACTGCGTGGGATTGCATCACGGGCTGAGCCAATCCACTGGGCGCACCAAGCACTGAATAAACCAAGAATTCAATAAGATAGCTGCCAGCGCTTGACCTGATTGATTTTCAGATACTTTTATATCTAAAAACCAATACAAACAAGCGTTAGCAGCTCTACTACTCATAGCACCCTCAAGCGCTATCAAGCACCATCAGGCATCTGCGGCCAGTTGACGCAGGGCCTGCTCGAACACTTCGACCGGCTGCCCGCCCTGAATCAGGTGGCGGTCATTGATGATGACGGCTGGCACCGAGTGAATGTCGTGCTGCTGGTAAAACGCTTCGCGCTCACGCACTGCGTCGGCAAACATGTTCGTGTCCAGCACCTCGCGGGCGCGCTCCACGTTCAGCCCTGCGAACTCGGCTGCACGCAACAGCACCGCATGGTCTGCCGGGCTTTGGCCATGCGTGAAATAGGCTGAAAACAGCGCCATCTTCAGTGCCAGTTGCTGCCCCTGTGCCCCCTCCTGCCCGGCCCAGTGCAACAGCCGGTGTGCATCAAAGGTGTTGTAGATACGGCTGCGCTGACCCATATTGAAAGTAAAGCCCAGCGCCGCACCGCGCTGTGTAATGGCATCACGGTTTTGCTGCGACTGCTCAGGCGTGGCGCCGTACTTTTCCATCAGGTGCTCCGCCATGTCCTGTCCCTCAGGGGCCATCTGCGCATTCAGCTCAAACGGTTGAAAGTGCAGCTCCAGCGCCACCTGGTCTTGTAAACGCTGTGCAGCCTGCTGCAGCGATTTCAGCCCGATCACGCACCACGGGCAGGAGACGTCAGAAACAAAATCAATCTTCAAGGTAACAGGCGCACTGGTCATGGCAGAGTCCAGAAAAAACGAATGCGCTCATCGTAGGCGGCCCCCAAAACCCGCGCTGGCATCGGGCTTGCGCTGCTGGCAGCAGTTGGCCGTTGGTGGCCGTTGGTGGCCGTTGCTGGCGCGCTCCAGCAACTTGCCGTGTGGATGGTGCAACTGTGAAGCAAGCCACCCTGCCCTGCACCAAGGCATAAAAAAACACCGCCGGGCCACACTGGCCCGTGGTGTATTCAAAGAATTGAAGCGGCATCGAGGCCGCCTTTGAAGCGTCAGAACTTGTACGTCATGCTGACATTGACACTGCGCGGCTCACCCCATGTGTAGGTGCTGTAGTGGCTGAAGATGGTGTAGTACTTCTTGTCCAGCAGGTTCTTAATGTTGAGCGACGCCGACAGTTGCTTGTTGAACTGATAGCGGGCCATGGCATCCAGCACCCAGTAGTCCTGAACGGTGTGCACCGTCTTGCCCCCTGTAGGCACGCTGATCGTGCCCCAAGTTTTGTCCTGCCAGCGGGCACCGCCGCCCAGCGTCAGCCCAGTCATGGAGCCGCCCAGCTTGTAGCTGGTGTACAGGTTGAACTGGTTGGCAGGCGTCAGCGTGGATACACGCTCATCGCCCTTGCGCGCAACGCCGTGTGAGTAGCCCGCCTGAATCTGCCACGCCGGGGTGATCTGGCCAGACACTTCGGCCTCCCAGCCCTTGGTCTTCACACCCTGAATGGCGCGGTAGGCGGGGTTGCCACTGGGCGTGGTGCCACCGCTTTCCACGGCGAAATTGTCCTGCTTTATCTGAAAGACGGCAGCACTGGCATTGAGGCGGCCACCAAAAAATGACGCCTTAGCACCCAGTTCGTAGTTCGTGCCTTCCAACGGGTCCAGCGTGCGCCCCCGTTCGTTCTGGGCGGACTGCGGTTTGAAGATACCGCTGTAGCTGGCATAGACCGAATAGTTCTCGTTCAGGTCATACACCGCACCCAGATAGGGCGTGAAGACGTTCTTTTCGTCTTGCTCCTGCACCTTGTTCTTGTAGTTGGAAAAACGCCCACCGGTGATCAGCTTCAGGTCATCGCGCAGGTTCCAGCGCGCCGTGGTGTAGATACCGCTTTCGTGCGTGGTCTCGTCATCGGTGTAGTCCGGGGTGCTGTTCCACACCGGAGCGGGCACATTGCCATTCCACTGGTAATAGTTGTCCACATCACCGTTGAAACCGCTGTTGTCGTTGAAGTAGCCGTCATTTTTCCAGCGGCGCTTGGCCAGACTACCGCCCACCACCAGCTCATGCTCGCGCCCCAGCAGCGAGAAGGGGCCGCTGGCGTACACGTCAGCGGCATCGCTGGTGGTGCGGCCAATGTACTGGCCGCGCCACATTTTCACCCCGCCACCCGTTACCGGGTTGGGATTGCCGCCTGCGGCAGCGCCCAGATTGGCGTTGTAACCATTGATCTGGTGGTTCAGCTGCAGCTTGGTGACCCAGCCGCTGTCAAAGTTGTGCTCCAGCGTGGCAAAGGTGGTGCGCGTGTACTGGTCCCAGTGGCTCCAGTTGGCACCGTTGTTGAACGAACGGGGCATGGCGTTGAAACTGCCATTGGAGTCCAGCAGCGGAATGCCGCCCCAGGTCGATGCCGTGGGCTTGTTGTCCTGGCGGTCAGCGCCCACTGTCAGCAGTGTGCCGGGCGTCAGATCGACTTCAACAATGCCGTACAGCACACCCGTCTTGCGCTCGTACCTGTCCATGAACGATTGCTTGTCCTGATAGGTCGCCACGCCACGCGCACGGATGCTGCCGCTTTCGTTGAGAGCGCCGCTGATGTCCAGCTCACCCCGGTAGTTTTGCCAGCTGCCTGCACTGAGGGTGGCGTGGCCAGCAAATTCACGTGTGGGCTTCTTGCGCACCAGGTTGATGGTAGCACCGGGGTCTCCACTGCCGGTGAGCAGACCGGTCGCGCCCTTGAGCACCTCAACCCGGTCATAAATCGCCATATCCGTCTGCGTGTTGCCTGCGGAATAGGCAGAGTTGCGCGTCATCGGAATACCGTCGTACTGGAAGTTCTGAATGGCAAAACCGCGCGCGTAGTACTCGGTGCGTTCGCTGTCATACGTCACGATGCTCACGCCCGGCGTGTGATTGATCACGTCGTCAATCGAGTTGAGCTGAAAGTCATCCATCACCTGGCGCGTGACCACGCTGACAGACTGTGGAGTCTCGCGCGGCGTGAGCACCAGACGCGTGGCCGTGGCAATGGCACCCGGCGTATAGGAGCCACTGCCTTCGGTGATTTCGCCCAGCTGGTTGGAGCGCACCGTCACTTCAGACAAGGTCGCAGGCTCGCCCGCAGCAGGGGCAGACTGCACGGTGAGCATGCCGCCCTCAACCCTGCCCTGCAGACCCGAGCCGGTCAGCAGCGTATGCAGCGCCTGCTCAACATCCTGCGCCCCCTTCACAGCAGGCGCTTGACGCCCCTGCGCTGCCGGCGGGGATGCCACCAATTTCAGATTGGCCTGCTGGGCCAACTGCTCCAGCGCGCTGGACAATGGCTGCGCGGGAATATCAAAACGCGCAGTTTGTGCCATGGCAGCCTGCATTTGCAGGGCCAGGCCCAGGCAGATGCTCGCATGCGCCAGCAGGGTGCGACGGGGTTTAAAGGAGGGGGAAAGCATGAAAGAGACGTCCTCGTCAGATCAGAAAATTACTGACTTGCAGAGACGGCCATGGACCAAACCTGCCGCGCACCTGAAAGTCAGCCATCAGCGCCCGCAGCGCACTTGGCACCGCAAAGCGCAGGCAACCTCAGGTGCAGCCCACAATGAAAGGGGCTTAACACGCACCCTTTACACAGCCTGCACAAGGCCTTGCGGGAACAGCACGGTTCAAGAAAACGGCTGCAGTCGCCCTGCGCAAGGCGGTGCCGATGATACATTTCTAAAAGCGAATCAATCTCAATATGATTTGCTATTGTTGCCTGAAGGCAACGATATATGGCACAGATCAAGGCCAAGGCGTTGTCCCAATTTGGCGGGTTTTAACGCTCCCCAATAGCAGCAAATGCACCGCAGCCAATACTCGGCTGCAGCCCTGAGCATCGCTGCCTGCCTGCACCGCCCTGCCCCCGGAGGCAGCGCTGAGTGACCATGCCAAACCGCAAAGCGGTGCTGATCAGCGCCCAGTGCCACCGCAAGGAGAGAGATGGATATTTTTGCGCTTGAGCCCACACCTATACAACGCAGATTGCAGCTTTTCTTGGCCCCCCATTCCAGTCCCCATGAACAATTTGCTGAAATTTCATGGACGCCTGGCTGCCCAATATGGACAGCCGCACACCACCCATATCAGACAGCTACAACGCACATATTTGGAGCTGCGACCTGCTTGCCACCCTTTGCTTTAAGCCGCTTTTCCTTGAGGCTCAGGACTGCTTTGCAAGCCCGGGACAATTGACCTGTGTGCCATGCGCTTTCTCTGACCCGGGCACCATAGCGCCATTGACGCACCCCAAAGGATTGGCATGCCCTCCATGACCGAGCGCCTAGAAGCCCTGCTGGCTACCGGTAAGGAAACCGCGCTGCTGCGCTATACCCTGGGAAAGGCCGCCCTCGACAGCGAACAACCCGCTGCTGCGCTGCTCCACCTGCAGCGGGCCACGGCGCTGGAGCCGCAGTACTCCGTGGCCTGGAAACTTCTGGGCAGAGTCCATCTGGCCCTCGACGACAGCGACGCCGCACGCCAAGCGTGGACGCAGGGTCTGGCCTGCGCCCAGACCAACGGCGATGCGCAGGTCGTCAAAGAGCTGAGCGTGTTCTTGAAACGGCTGGACAAACCAGCCCGCTAGCCTGCACGCGGTTTTTTCTGAAAGCAGCGCACACCACCCTCTTTCTTCGCCTGTCTTTCCTCGATTGGCCGGGTGTCTTGAATACCTCCCGGCTCTGTCGCAAAAGCATATATCCACAGCTTGCAGCCTGTCAGGCTCTATCAACTGCGGGCTAACGTGGACGGCTGTCAGCGATCCATAGCGGCCGCTGGAATTTTCTGCCGGCCTATGCTTGATGACCGCGACAGCGGACGTGGAAAAATAGGCGTTTATGAGCCGTGGCAGCGGTTTTTTGAACAGTGGTCCACGCGAGATGCCCTGCCGTAAAAACGGCCTGACAGCAGGTCGAATCTGGAGCAATCCCCGGCCATCCATTCAAGACGCAAGCACAGCGCCGCCTTCAAAGCCAGTGGCGCACTGAAGTGCGATGCACAGTGCTGAGCTGGCTCAGCAGTTCGCAGTGCACCCCTGCCAGATTGCTTGCGCTAGCATGGATGCAAGAGCCCCACCCCTGCCTGAGCAGGTTTGTTTTTTTGTAGAGAAACGCCCTGATGTCTATCCAGCCACCATCCAAGCACTGGTCCCGCGTGGAGATGCTGCACCAGACCGTACGCAACCCCAACATCCACATCAAAGGCCAGCACAGCTATTACAGCGATGCCTGGGATGGCGGCTTTGAGCAGTCCGTCGTGCGCTACCTGTATGGCGATGCCTACAGCCTGCAGCACTGGCAGCCGCAGTGGGAGATCGATCCGCTGTATATCGGCGACTATGTGTGCATAGGTGCCGAGGCGGTGATTTTGATGGGTGGCAACCACACCCACCGGGCCGACTGGTTCAGCCTCTACCCCTTTGCCGACAACATCAGCAATGCCTACCAGGGCAAGGGCCCCACTACCCTGGGTGACGGCGCCTGGATTGGCATGCGCGCCATGATCATGCCGGGCGTGACCATTGGCGAAGGTGCCGTGGTTGCGGCCAACTCCGTGGTCACCCGCGATGTGGCGCCCTATAGCGTGGTGGGCGGCAATCCAGCCCAGTGCATCAAAAACCGCTTTGCAGACAGCGTGATTGCGCGGCTGCTGGCGCTCAAGATCTACGACTGGCCCGCCGAAAAATTCCAGCGTCTGCAGCCGCTGCTGTGTGCCTGCGATATCGACGCGCTGGAGCGTGCCGCAGCCGAGACACTTTGACGAAAAACACCATGCTTGCGTGCTCATGGCCGATCTGCAGGTGCCGAAGACCCCCAAGCCATGGTCGCTGGCCATGCCTCAATCCGTAAGGCCGAGCGCTGCGTCATGGCAGCTGTTTACGGAGTTTGGCCAATGTCATTGAGCCAGGCGAAGCGATGTTCCGCACGACTAGGTTAATCAGATTCAAGGCCGCAACTGCTGAAATGTTTTGATAAACGAGCGAACCAGCAAACTATCGCTGCGCTCTTTCATGCAATACACGTAAGTAGTGGTGTGAGCCGGGTCGCCAGTAATGCGCACGGGTGCCAAATTTGGATCTGCGATGAATTCGGCTTCTGATACAGCGCCAATACCAAGCCTTCGAATGACGCCTTCTCGTATGGCTTCACGGCTACCAATTTCCAGGCCAAGTTGTGCTTTGACACCAGCCTGTCTGAGTACTTTTTCTATGGCGGCACGGGTGGTGGAGCCCGGTTCACGCAACAGCAGCGGCTGACCATTGAGCTCTTGGATATCTATCTGACGGCGTTGTGCAAAAGGATGACTTTTGTGCACGAACAAGATGATGGCATGGCGTGCGTACTCATACGCCTGAAACTCAGGGCGCTCATGCATGCCAGCGAGCACGGCGACATCCGTGATGTAGTGCTCCAGGTCGTGCAGCACCTGCTGAGAATTCCCCATGCGGATAGACAACTGCATGCCAGGATGGCATGCACGGTATGACGCAACCATCTCAATGACATGGAATGGACCGACCGCGCCAATTTTCAGCTCCCCCTGATTGAGCTTGCCCGAGTCTCGAAGGAAAAAATCTGCCTCAGATTCGATGGCCACTATTTTCTGAGCCAGAGCCAGCAGCTTGTGACCAGCGCCCGTCAGCGACATTCGATAGCCCTGACGGTGAAACAGCTCAATCTGGCTTTGCCGCTCAAGCGTCGTGATTTGACTGGATATGGTCGGCTGGCTCACTCCCAGAGCGCGGGCTGCAGCACTGAGGCTGCGATGCTGAGCGACAGCTATAAAAGCGCGATAACGGGCAGTGCTCATGCAAGTCTCATCTCAAGGATTTATCTATAGAAGGTGTCAAAACTGATTTTGAAACCTTCACATGACAGTCATATGTCTTGCCTAGCATTCAACCCATCGCACCACATACCGTGCTGCGAACGATGCAAATGCAAAGGATGACTTCCATGAAAATGACTCGTAAAGCTTGGCTACAAACATCTATAGCGTCTTTGCTGCTGACGGCTACCGGCGCAGCTTGGGCACAGAACAGCGAATTGCGAGTCGGACTAATTCCGTCAGAAGATGCACAGGCCATGATGCGCGCCAGCCAGCAAGTGATGGAGCAGCTGGAGCAGAAAACTGGTTTGAAGGTCAAGCCCTTTGTCGCCAACGATTACAACGGTGTCATTGAGGCCATGCGCTCAGGCAAGATTGATGTGGCGTACTTTGGCCCCTTCTCCTACGTGTTGGCTGCACAGATGGCCAACGCCGAAGCGTTCGCGATTCCGGTTTCAAAAAAATCAGGCCAAAGCTCCTATCAAAGCATCATCATCAGCAAAAAAGACAAGGGCCCCAGCAGCGTGGCGCAGTTGCAAGGCAAGACTTTTGCGTTCGTCGATCCCAGCTCGGCATCAGGTCACTTGTTTCCTAAAGCGGGCTTGAAAGGCGATGGCGTTGATGCAGACAAATATTTCTCGCGCGTCATCTTCTCTGGCTCACACGATGCAAGCATCATGGCCGTGGCCCATGGCAAGGTAGATGCGGCAGCAGTAGCTAGTCCTATTTTTCAGACGGCAGTGGCCAAGGGGCATGTGAAGGCAGAAGATTTCCAGGTGATCTGGACTTCTCAGCCCATCCCTGAATCACCCATGGCGTGGCGCAAGGGATTGGATGCACAGACCAAGCAAAAAGTAGCCGCAGCACTGGCAGAAATTAAAGGGCTGCCTTGGGGTGACCGGGGCGTACTCAATGGTTTTGCAGCTACCAACGATGCGGCTTACAACGTGGTACGTGATACGGCCAAGACCCTCAATCTGGATCTAGGAAAAATGAAATGATCACGATCCGTAACTTGCGCAAGAGTTATGGCAGCAACCACGTGCTGCATGGCATCGACCTGGATGTGAAAGCCGGTGAGTTTGTGGTCATGCTGGGCCTCTCCGGTGCTGGTAAATCGACGCTGCTGCGTTGTATGAATGGACTCAACCGAGCCGACAGCGGTACGCTGCAAGTCGGTGGAATTGACTTGATGCAAAAGCACTCGCGCCGCGAATTGGCACGTCATGTTGCGATGGTCTTCCAGCACCACAACCTTGTGCCGCGACTGTCGGTACGCAAGAACGTATTGACGGGTCGTCTGGGACAGGTTGGCACGTTTGCTTCAATGATGCAGATGTTCAGGCACAGCGATATCGTGCTGGCTGACCAGTGTTTAGAGCGCGTCGGATTGATCAACAAAGCTGATCAACGCACCCAGGCATTATCGGGCGGGCAAATGCAGCGCGTAGGCATTGCCCGGGCGCTGGCACAACAGCCAAATGTGATCTTGGCTGATGAGCCAGTGGCAAGCTTGGACCCAAAGACAGCCCGCAGCGTCTTGCAGTACCTCAGGGATGCCACACGAGAAATGGGCATCGCCGTGGTTTGCAATCTGCACCAGGTCGATTACGCCAAAGAGTTCGGTGATCGTGTTGTGGGGCTGGCGCAGGGACGCATGGTCTTTAACGATGTACCCGCTGCCCTGAATGCGGCTGCATTGGATGCGATTTATCACACGACCGATGTGCAATCCAGCTCCATGCCGGCGATGGATGGGGTGCAACCTCGACCTTATCCTCACGAACACGTACCTGCCTACTGCGCAGGAAAATGGATGCCCGCCACTGCCAATGCGGCACACGCAGTGGCTGCTACCGAGAGGGCGTTGTGATGCAAGCGCCACGTTTACATAAGACAAATGCCCGCTGGGTTTGGACGGCAGGCCGCCCTGAAACGACGGGCAGCTGGCTCACCTATGCTGCCTTGGCATTGGGTATTGGCTGGCTGTTGCACTGGAGCGCAGGTGGTGCGCAGATGAGCTGGAGCGAACTGGCTGGTGGCATGCCACAGATTGGGGACTTTCTGTCCCGATCGGTGCCGCCTGACTGGAGCATCTTGCCGCGTCTGTGGGCCCCAGCCATGGAGACGATTCAAATTGCCATCTGGGGGACTTTACTGAGTGTATTGCTCGCCTTGCCTCTGTCATTTATCGCGGCGAGCAATCTTCACAGCTGGCACTGGCTTCGCAGGGTAACTCGCCAATTCATGAACGTGGTACGCAGTATCAATGAACTGATTTTGGCTTTGGTGTTTGTCTCAGCGGTGGGGTTGGGTCCGTTTCCAGGTGTGCTGGCGTTGGCCCTGCACGGCATGGGCATGCTGGGTAAATTTTTTGCCGAAGCAATTGAAGAAATTGACGACGGTCCGCTGCAAGCACTGCGAAGTGCAGGTGCCAGCCAGCTTCAGGTCATCGCCTTTGGCGTCGTACCTCAAGTCATTACCGCTTGGATCGCGGTGGTGCTCTACCGCTTCGAGGTCAATCTGCGCTCAGCCACGGTGCTCGGCATGGTAGGAGCCGGTGGCTTGGGCTTTGAGCTGGTCAGCAGCCTCAAGCTGTTTCGCTATCAGGAAACAGCGACCTGCATCATCGTGATCACGGTGATGGTGATTGCCGCAGACATGGCATCCAACTGGCTGCGCAATCGAATTCAGCAAGGCGCACGCCACTGATTTGGCCCACTGCGCATTCAGTGGTGCGCAATCGAAGCACCACATTCAATCCATCAAAAAATTAGCTTTCTGTGCACTCAGCTCCAGCGCACAGGGCCAATTGCATCCTCAATATTTGAAAAGACTCTGACCGTGTGGAAGTATCACAACCCCGTAAACGTCACTGCAGGCATCAACAGCCTGGATAAATTGCCTGCATTGCTTGCAGGTCGCAGCTGCATTCTGGTGACGTTTCCTGAAGCGCATGAACTCGGGATGATAGAACGTACCCAGCAGCTGGTCGGCGAGCAATTGCACGGAGTCATCGACACCATTGCCCCCAACCCGGATGTCCAATGGCTGGCTCCGTTGTATGAGCAAGTGCAGCGTGAGCATGCAGATGTACCTGTCATCGTGGCCTTAGGTGGCGGCAGTGCCATTGACTCTGCGAAGGCATTGTTGTGCGCAACCCCCAGCGGCAAGTTTGAACAATTGCTGGAGGTGCTTGAACAGGCAGGCCAATTACCAGCGACCAGTCAAACCAATGCACACAAGGCATTGATCGCTATCCCGACAACGGCAGGTACTGGCAGCGAAGTCACGCCTTGGGCCACCATCTGGGACCAAGCAGGCGGGCGCAAGCATTCACTGCATCAAGCATGCACCTGGCCTGAGGCCGCCATCATTGATGCTGGGTTGATGCGCAGCTTGCCTGCCGGTGCGACCCTGGCCTCGGGGCTGGATGCGCTGTCGCATGCACTGGAGTCGATCTGGAACGTCAATCGCAACCCCGTTTCCATATCGCTGGCGGTGCAAGCTGCCCGCCAAGTGATGGCGACGCTACCTGCCTTGATGGACGATCTGTGCAATGTGCAGCTTCGAAGCGACATGGCTCAGGCCGCTTTGCTGGCCGGGCTCGCATTCTCCAACACCAAAACGGCGCTGGCGCATTCACTGTCTTACGACATCACGCTGCAGCACGGTGTACCGCACGGTATCGCTTGCTCATTTAGCTTGCCGTTAGTGCTGGAGATGGCCTTAGGCAGTGATGCGCAGGTTGATGCAGCGCTGCTGTCCATCTTCAACACCATCGAGCCGGCAATTGCCAAAAAACGCCTGTGCAACTTCTTGCAAAAGCTCGGTGTTGCAACAGATCCCACGCATTACGGGATCGAGCCGGGTGCATGGAAAAAAATGCTCCACAAAGCCGCAAACGGCCCGCGAGGTCGCAACTTTATCTGCAGATTGGCAAGTGCCTGATAGCTATTGCCTTCACCACAATTTGATTTTTCAAGAGAACCATCCATGAACGCCATCACTGCCGCAGAAATTCAAACGCTCGACACACAAGCGGTTGATCTCTCTCCTTTACAAGCTGTCATTTTTGACTGGGCCGGGACACTGGTCGATTTTGGTTCACTGGCACCTACGCAGATTTTTGTAGAAGCATTTTCGACATTTGGTATCACCATTACGCTGACACAAGCGCGAGGGCCAATGGGTTTGTCCAAGTGGGACCATATCCATCAACTGCTGCAAGACCCTAGTATTGCAGCGCAGTGGAGCAGCAAGTTTGGGCGTAATCCAAGCAATGCTGATGTGGACGATATCTACGCGCGCTTTATGCCCATGCAAATTGCCAAGGTGGGAGAGTTTTCTGCGCCAATTGACGGGGCCGTGCAAGTGCTGCAATGGCTGCGTGCCAATGGCCTGAAAGTGGGCTCATGCTCTGGCTATCCCCGGGAAGTTCTCAATCAGCTGCTGCCCCAGGCCGCCAAGGCCGGCATCTGTGCAGACCATGTTGTCGCTGGTGATGAACTATCCTCAGGTGGCCGCCCCGGCCCCTATATGGCGCTGGCCAATGTGCTGGCCTTGGGCATCAGCAATGTGCGTGCCTGCGTGAAGGTGGATGACACTGTCCCCGGTATTGAAGAAGGACTTAATGCTGGCATGTGGACTGTTGGCTTAAGCTTGTCCGGAAACGAAGTTGGCTACAGCGCCGAGGAATACTCGAAGGCTCCAACCGCTGAAATCAATGCCAGAGTGGCTGTGGCTGAGGCCAAGCTTCAAAAATCGGGCGCGCATTACGTTGTGAGGAGTATTGCGGACTTGCCGACGGTCTTGGCAGACATCTGCGAACGTATGCGCCGAGGTGAAGCGCCTGCTGGCTAACATCAGGGTTCAGTGACTGCCTGGCGCGTGCGCAGTCACTGGCCGCTTCGAAGTTAAACGGCTGCAACCAGCCTGGAAACCGCCTCTCCAGAGATGCCCTTGAGGGCTGCTTTTTGCCAAATGCAGTGATGAAAAGCCGCCCTAGGGGGACATTTCTTGTGCATTGTTTTTGATGTTTCGCGCCGCTGCGATGAACTCAGAGGGAGGACAGCCGAAGGTCTTTTTAAACGCCACGCAGTAGGCGCTATGACTGTCGTAGCCGCTTTGGGCTGCGACAGTGATGATTGCCCTTCCCTGCAGCAGCATCTCGATGGACTTGATTAAGCGCATCTTTTGACGCCATTGCCCGAAATTCATGCCCGTACTTTTCAAAAAGCGGCGATGCAGGGTCTTGGAAGTCATTGCATAGCGCTGAGCAATGCTGTCGGCATTGTTTGCATGTGAGGGGTGTCGCATCAGGTATTCGCAAACTTCACTCATCTGCTGGTCATCGGGCCACGGCAAATAAAACGGCAGGTGCCCTACCGTTTTCAACTCTTGCACAAGCAGTTGACCTAAAAGTGCATCACGCAGCTGCAAAGGTGGCTCAAGAGGCCCGTTGACCAGGGCCGAGATGATTTCGCGCATCAGAGGCGATACGTTCACGACGCAATCCATCTGCGGCAGCTCTTTTGCGATGTGCTCGGCAATGAAGATGCCATGTGCGGTGACTGCAGTCATTGCCATGAGCTCGTGTTCAACGCAGGGGCGCAGCCACACCGCGGTGGTGGGTGGGACCAGCCATTGCCCGGTAGCCGCCTTGACGAGCAAGACTCCGGTAGATGCATAAATTAAGTGCCCATGCGGATGGCTATGCGGGGGCACGACATGGGCTGCGGGGTAGCACTCCACGACACCCGAGACAGGCAGGTCTGAAGCTGTCTGTGCTTGGCATGGCTCAAGCGCGTGTCCCTGGCGATCTGGTGAAGCAAAGCCCATAAGTTAAATGTCCAAATTGATAAAACGAATGGGTATTTTTTGATAGATACCTCTTTCAAGAAAGTCTAAAGTGCGGGCATTGCTTTACACAAGTCTTTTCCAGTGAACTTTTCGCACACGTTTTCGCTATGCCTACCAGCCCTGTCATTGGATCGGGGTCTGTCCGCATGCGTTTGCGAATCGTCCCAAGCTGGGTTCCCCAGATCCCGACATTAGCCAGCTCCTTGGAGCAGGAAACTCAGCAACTTAGTCCACCTATATCGAGGCTCCCATGCTGGCTAATCCCTGTGAAAAATACCGCGCCTTTCCTGTCGTTAACTTGCCTGATCGCCAATGGCCATCGCGCACGCTGACAAAAGCTCCGACTTGGTTATCCACCGACTTGCGTGATGGCAACCAGGCATTGTTTGAACCCATGAACCGCGAGCGCAAGCTGCGGCTGTTTCAAGAGCTTGTGCGCATAGGTTTCAAGGAAATTGAAGTAGGTTTTCCGTCGGCCTCGCAAACAGACTTTGACATCGTGCGTCACTTGATCGATGCGCACTTGATTCCTGATGACGTGACACCGATGGTTATTACGCAATTGCGTGAAGATCTAATCGCCACCACCGTGCAAAGCGTAGCTGGAGCGCGCCGTGTAATCGTTCATCTGTACAACGCAATTGCGCCAGCGTTTCGAGAAATTGTCTTTGGCATGGAGGTGCCACAGATCATCACGATGGTGGAGCACCACGTTCAGCTGCTTAAACGGCTGACACAAGAGCACCCGCAAACCGAATGGGTGCTGCAGTATTCGCCCGAGACCTTTTGCATGGCAGAACTGGAGGTATCACTGCAAGTGTGCAACGCAGCCATTGCTGCATGGAATGCGGGGCCGCAGCGGCCAGTGATCATCAACCTGCCAACCACCGTCGAGGTGTCTACTCCCAATGTGTTTGCAGACCAAATTGAATGGATGAGCAGGCACCTGGCTCGGCGCGAACACGTCGTGCTGTCGGTCCATCCGCACAATGATCGAGGCACAGGCGTGGCCTGCGCGGAGCAGGCTGTACTGGCTGGTGCGCAGCGCGTTGAAGGCTGCTTGTTTGGAAACGGCGAGCGAAGTGGCAATCTGGATGTGGTGACGCTGGCTTTGAACCTCTACACCCAGGGCATTG
The DNA here is from genome assembly GCF_014836675.1 of Comamonas avium. Taxonomy (GTDB): domain Bacteria; phylum Pseudomonadota; class Gammaproteobacteria; order Burkholderiales; family Burkholderiaceae_C; genus Comamonas; species Comamonas avium. The sequence continues at coordinate 147,580 of NZ_JACSQK010000001.1, read as the reverse complement.
CGCCAGGGTTGGATTTTTCCGACATTTCCGGCCTGGCACGCATTGCGGAAGAATGCACTGCGTTGCCAATCCATCCACGCCATCCCTATGCCGGCGACCTGGTGTTCACAGCGTTCTCAGGCTCTCACCAAGATGCAATTGCCAAAGGTTTTGCGGCGCAAAAGCCTGGTGCGCTGTGGCGGGTGCCTTACCTGCCTGTAGATCCCAAAGATCTGGGTCGTACTTACGACAGCATTGTCCGGGTCAACAGCCAGTCCGGTAAGGGAGGGATTGCCTACCTTATGCAACGCGACCATGGCATTGTGATGCCAAGGCGTATGCAGATTGAATTCAGCTCCATTGTTCAGGCGATGGCTGATGCCAGTGAAACGGAACTGTCCAGTCACCAGATCTGGGATGTATTTCAGAGCACCTATTTGGCACCCTGCACGAACGCTGGGTCGATGCAATACATCAGCCACCGGCTATTTGAAGATGCTAGCGGGCAAGGGATTGAACTGCAGTGGTTGAATGAACAAGGCCAGCCCCAGACGAGCATTGGTACTGGCAATGGCCCAATCGCTGCCACCGTTGCAGCGCTGAATCTGCCCATACGCATCGACAGCTATGAGGAGCGAAGCTTGGGCACAGGGGCGCAGGCATGCGCTGTGGCGATTGTTGAAGCGAGCTGCGCAGGTGTAGCGGGTTCCAGATTCGGTGCTGGAAAAGATGCCAATATTGTGAAAGCTTCGGTGCTTGCGGTCCTCAACGCGGCGATGAGATTGAGCCACTGCGCCAGTTAAGGCTACTTTTACTGTCCTTCACCTGACAGTGAGGGACAGTTCTAGCGACTGCTCCTGGGGCCGGATGGCAACAGCTGCAGATCGCCCCCCCTGAGCCGACAGCCGAGCCACTCTAAAGTGGTCATTGAAAGACTTGGCTGCCGCAAGACAGTGGATATCAAGCCTTGTCAGCGCTCTGGTGAAGAAGCGATCGACTTGAGGAACGCCCTGGCCTCTAAAGGCTTGGTTATCTCTACCCACTGGAGATGCAAAAAATCTTCATGCTTGCGCAGAGCCGCAAACTTTGACTGGTTTTTTGCATAGCTAGACAGTGACCACAGAAGTATCGAGTCTTTGGAAAAGAGCGCCATGCGCAGCGACTCACGGTTTCCGTGCGACAGGCGCTTGCCAGTGATGCCATGGCTGAGAGTGCGCCAGAGCAAGCGAGAAAATACCGTAAATTGGCTGTAGTTGAGCCACACAACATGCGTGGCTCGTGACCAGAGCACCTCTCGGACAGCGCTGTAGTTGCCATCGGCTATCCAGCGTGTTCCTTGCGTCGCTTCAACCACGCAACGCTTGAACTGCTCGGGTGCAACTGCCTGCCAGCCTGGCCCCCAGTAGTAAGAATCCAATTCAATGTAGGGGCACTGAGTCTGAACTGCCAGTTTCTTAGCAAAGGTAGACTTGCCCGCCCCACTTGTGCCAATCACCAAATAGCGCATCGTTGTCCTTTGCTTTTACATCACTGCCAGTCGCTGAGAACGCGTGCCAAGCCTGGGCGCCGGCTGTTTATGGTCGACTCCATTCAGGTATTAGATGAGCTACGCAGCCAGCCTTGAAGCGCTGTCTTAAGGCCTGCTGGGAAAAGTGCAGGCCCGCCTGGCAAATCGAGTTCCGCCAGATCAAACCATCTTGCAGTACATGGTGTTCCGCTGTCTTCATGGAACTCGATGCTGCTGTGCTGCCTGAACATGGCGGTACTGAACACTACTTCGCAAATGAAAAGGACTTCATGGCCGACCTCTCCTTCATGGGTGTAAATATTCTCCATGATCAGGGGAGAGCCTTTTATTTCAACGTCAACGCTCAGCTCCTCTTTGAATTCGCGCATGAGTGCGGATTGCCATTGCTCGCCGAACTCGATACTGCCTCCAAGCGGGCGAACACCTTGAAGGCGGCCCTGGTCATCAAAGACCTCTGCAGCAAGGAGCTTGTCTTCTCGCCAGTGCAGTCCAAGTGCTTTGACTTTGATGTGTGCCGGAGGTCTCCACTTTGGTGGGATCATGCGTTGTCTCTCGCCAATGAAGATTAAGTTACGTGCAATTGTGGCCGCAAGGACAAGGACTGCTGATGGCCAATTGCAGCCATCGAGCCATGGCCTGATCAGCAAGACAGTGGGCACGGCCAGACGAAAGCTGCGCACTGCCTACGAAGCATCAAAACGAGCTCCCCTGTAAACCGGAAGACGCACAAAGCCCAGCTCGCAGCAAAAACAGGCCGCAGACAGGGGTGAACAAACCCTCCTGCGCAGTTGCAAGCGCCCAAGCAGTGCGGCCATACACAAAAACAAAATAATAGCTTACATCGCTTACCCTATAACACTTTTAGATAGTTTTATATCTGAAACCACCATTGGGTAAGCGCTACAAGCTCTTATTTTTATCCAGCATCCATAAAAAAGGCTCTGCGATTGCAGAGCCTTTTTGGACTGCGCCCTCAGCGCCTAACGTTTAACCCAGCCACTTGCGGGCGTTGCGCCACACTTGCATCCAGGGGCTGAACTGCGACTTGTCGCCCGATGTCCAGCTCATCTGCACGTTGCGGAACACACGCTCAGGGTGCGGCATCATGGCAGTGAAGCGGCCGTCTTGCGTGGTCACAGCGGTCAGGCCACCGGCGGAGCCGTTGGGGTTGAACGGGTACTGCTCGGTCGGCTGACCAAAGTTGTCTACATAACGCATTGCGCCAATGACCTGATCGGGGTTGCCACGGAACTTGAAGTTGGCGTACCCCTCACCGTGTGCCACCGCAATCGGCAGGCGCGAGCCGGCCATGCCCTGCAGGAACAGGCTGGGCGACTCCAGCACTTGCACCATGCTCAGACGCGCTTCAAAGCGGTTGCTCTGGTTTTGCGTAAAGCGTGGCCAGTCTTGCGCGCCGGGGATGATATCGGCCAGCTCGGCAAACATCTGGCAGCCGTTGCACACGCCCAGACCGAAGGTGTCGGTGCGGCCAAAGAAGGCCTGGAACTGCTCGGACAGGCGATCGTTGAACGTGATGGAGCGCGCCCAGCCAATACCGGCACCCAGTGTGTCGCCATAGCTGAAGCCACCGCAGGCCACCACGCCGGCAAAGTCTGCCAGCTGGGCACGGCCCGACTGCAGGTCGGTCATGTGCACGTCCACGGCTTCAAAGCCTGCTTCGGTGAAGGCGTAGGCCATTTCCACGTGCGAATTCACGCCCTGCTCGCGCAGCACCGCCACACGGGGCTTGGCAGCCACGTTAACGAAAGGCGCGGCCACGCTTTCTTGCGGGTCAAACGTCAGGTGCACGTGCATGCCGGGGTCATTGGGCACACCAGCGGCGGCGTGCTCGCTGTCGGCACACACGGGGTTGTCGCGCTGCTGGGTAATTTTCCAGCTCACGGCATCCCACACCTGGTGCAGATCGCTCAATGTGGCGCCAAACACCTTCTTGGCATCACGCCACACTTGCAGCTCGCCCTTGCCCACGTCCATCGCCGATGCAGCCGGGCGCGTCTTGCCCACAATGTGGCTGCACTGAATCAGGCCGTGCTCGCGCAGCACCTGCAGCACTTCGCTGCGGTCTTCTGTGCGAATTTGCAGCACCACACCCAGCTCTTCGTTGAACAGTGCGCGCAGGGTCTGCTCTTCGCGGCGGCCGGACACTTGCGCGCCCCAGTTCTTGCCTTCGCCCGAGTCCATGCGGCTGTCAGAGATGCCGTCGCCTTCGGTGATCAGCATGTCCACATTCAGCGCCACGCCCACATGGCCGGCAAAGGCCATCTCGGCCACGGTGGCCAGCAGGCCGCCGTCACCCTTGTCGTGGTAGGCCAAAATCTTGCCCTGGGCACGCAGCGCGTTCACGGCATCGACCAGCGCGATCAAGTCCTTGGCATCGTCCAGATCAGGCGTTTCGTTGCCCGACTGGTTCAGCACCTGGCCAATGATGGAGCCGCCCATGCGCATCTTGCCGCGGCCCAGATCGATCAGCACCAGCGAGCTGTCTTGCACATCGGCATCCAGCTGCGGTGTGAGCGTGGTACGCACATCGTCAATCGACGCAAAGCCGGTGATCAGCAAGCTCACAGGTGATGTGACTTTCTTGACCTGACCGTTTTCTGTCCACTGCGTGCGCATGGACAGCGAGTCCTTGCCCACAGGGATCGAAATATTCAGCGCCGGGCACAGCTCCATGCCCACGGCCTTCACGGTGGCGTACAGCGCAGCGTCTTCACCGGGCTCGCCGCAAGCGGCCATCCAGTTGGCAGACATCTTCACCTTGGACAGCTCAATCGGCGCAGCCAGCATGTTGGTGATGGCTTCAGCCACCGCCATGCGGCCCGATGCAGGCGCGTTGATGGCCGCCAGCGGCGTGCGCTCGCCCATGGCCATGGCTTCACCCTTGAAGCCCTTGAAGTCAGCCAAAGTGACGGCCACGTCAGCCACCGGCACTTGCCAGGGGCCAACCATCTGGTCGCGGTGCGTCAAGCCACCCACGGCACGGTCGCCAATGGTGATCAGGAAGCGCTTGGAGGCCACGGTGGGGTGGGCCAGCACTTCGATCACGGCTTTTTCCAGCGGCAGGCCGTTCAAATCCATGGCGGGCAGCTCGCGCACCACGGTGGTGACGTCCTTGACCATCTTGGGCGGCTTGCCCAGCAGCACGTCCATGGGCATGTTGACCGGGTACTTCTGGTCGCCCGACTCCACCGCCGTGTCTTCCAGCACCAGCTGACGCTCTTCGGTGGCGGTGCCGATCACGGCAAACGGGCAGCGTTCGCGCTCGCAGAACGCGGTGAACTGCGCCAGCGATTCGGGTGCAATCGCCATCACGTAGCGTTCTTGCGACTCGTTGGACCAGATTTCCTTGGGGGCCAGGCCGGACTCTTCCAGATTCACCTTGCGCAGATCAAAGCGCGCGCCACGGCCTGCGTCGTTGGTCAGCTCAGGAAAGGCGTTGGACAGACCACCTGCGCCCACATCGTGGATCGCCAAAATGGGGTTGGCCGCGCCTTGCTGCCAGCAGTGGTTGATGACCTCTTGCGCACGGCGCTCAATCTCGGGGTTGCCACGCTGCACGGAGTCAAAATCCAGCTCCGCTGCATTGGTGCCCGAAGCCATGGAGCTGGCTGCACCGCCGCCCATGCCAATGCGCATGCCGGGGCCACCCAGCTGAATCAGCAGCGTGCCCGCTGGGAACAGAATTTTTTTGGTCTGCTCAGCATCAATCACGCCCAGGCCACCGGCCAGCATGATGGGCTTGTGGTAGCCACGGGTGATGTCACCTACTTGCTGCTCGTACTCGCGAAAGTAGCCCGTCAGGTTGGGACGACCAAACTCGTTGTTGAACGCCGCGCCACCCAGGGGGCCTTCAATCATGATCTGCAGCGGGCTGGCAATGTGCTCAGGCTTGCCCACTTCACTGCCCCACAGCTTGGAGACGGTAAAGCCCGTCAGACCCGCCTTGGGCTTGGAGCCACGGCCGGTGGCACCTTCGTCACGAATTTCACCGCCCGCGCCCGTCGATGCGCCGGGGAACGGCGAGATGGCTGTGGGGTGGTTGTGCGTCTCGACCTTCATCAGCACATGGCTGGTGGCGGTTTGTTTTTGGTAGCTGGGAGCGCTGACGGTGCCGGCGCTCGCGTCAAATCGGGCGACAAAACGCTCGACTTCATGGCCTTCCATGACCGAGGCGTTGTCCGAATACGCCACCACCGTGTGCTGGGGCGAGACGGCTTCGGTGTTGCGGATCATGCCGAACAGCGATTTGTCTTGCGCCACGCCATCAATGGTGAAGTTGGCGTTGAAAATTTTGTGGCGGCAGTGCTCAGAGTTGGCTTGCGCAAACATCATCAGCTCGACGTCGCTGGGGTTGCGGCCAAGTCCGTTGAAGGCTTTGACGAGATATTCGATTTCGTCTTCCGCCAGTGCCAGGCCCCATTGCTTGTTGGCGGTCTCCAGCGCGGCTGCGCCGCCTGCCAGCACATCCACAAACTCCATGGGTTTGGCGTCCAGCGTGGTGAACAGCTGCAGCGCTTCGTCACGGCTGGCCACCACCGACTCGGTCATGCGGTCATGCAACAGCGCTGCAATCTGACCGATTTGCTCCGTGCTCAGCTCCGGCGTGCCACCCAGCAAGCCAGATTTGAGCGCCACACGGAACTCGGTGATGCGCTCCACGCGCTGGATCGACAGGCCGCAGTTGCGGGCAATGTCCGTAGCTTTGGAAGCCCAGGGTGAGATCGTGCCCAGACGGGGTGTAACGAGCAGCGCCAAGCCGTCGTTGCCACCTTCATAGGGGTCTCCGTATGTCAGCAGAGCCGCCAGACGCTGCGATTGCTCTGCAGTGGGGGCAGCCTCGGTGGCGACAATATGAACAAATCGGGCGGCAATGCCCGTGATCTTGGGATGGATAGCGACCAGATCGGTCAGGAGTTGCTGGGCGCGGAACGAGCTCAGGGCGTTTCCACCCTCAAACTGAGTCAGATGCAAGGTCACGTGGCGGCCTGTTTATGTGAAGGCTGGTGAAAAGCGCCCAAGCCCCCTTGGGGCAACCGCAAGGGTTGTGGACGCTGAATCGAGAGAGAGGGCTTATTTTACCGGGCTGAATAGCCTATATACGGAAAACTATATGAGCAGGGGGAATAGAGCCATGTCTTGCACGCAATCCCCAACACCCTGCTAGCAATGTCAACAAGTGCCCCCTGCGTCACCGCTCAACTCCAGCCAGTGGAATAATCGGCACCATGAGCATTACCATCAAAACCCCCGAAGAAATCGAGCGCATGCGCGTTGCAGGTCGCTTGGCTTCGGAAGTGCTGGACTACATCACCCCCCATATCAAGCCCGGCATCACCACCGCTGAAATCGACCGTCTGGGTGCCGAATGCATGGCAAAGCAAGGCACCAAGTCGGCCACGATTGGCTATCAGCCGCCCGGCTACCCCCCCTACCCGGGCCACCTGTGCACCTCGGTGAACCACGTGGTCTGCCACGGCATTCCCAACGACAAGCCTCTGAAAAAGGGCGACATCCTGAATGTGGATGTGACGGTCATCACTGAAGACGGCTGGTATGGCGACAACAGCCGCATGTACCTGATTGGTGAAGTGTCGATTGCCGCCAAGCGCCTGTCCAAACTCACGTTTGAATCCATGTGGCTGGGCATTCAGCAAGTCAAGCCCGGCGCTACGCTGGGTGACATTGGCCACGCCATTCAGACGTATGCCGAAAAGCACAACCTGTCGGTAGTGCGCGAATACTGCGGCCACGGTATTGGCCAAAAGTTCCATGAAGAGCCACAGGTACTGCACTACGGCAAGCCCGGCACCGGCCCGGTACTGGAGGAAGGCATGGTCTTTACCATTGAGCCCATGCTCAACCTGGGCAAGCGCGATGTCAAGGAGCTGGGCCAGGACGGCTGGACCATCATCACCAAGGATCGCAGCCTGTCGGCCCAGTGGGAGCTGATGCTGGCAGTCACCAAAACCGGCTACGACGTGCTGACCTGGTCAGAAGGCTCTCCCACGCCACCCGATTTTGTTCAGGGCATTCGCACCTGAGTCCTGGTGCCATCGCTGCACAGGCAGTCTGACCGCAAGGCAGACTGCCTTTTTCTTGGCCACATGTAGTGCACACTGAGAGGCGTTGATGAGGTGCTGATGAGATGCACCACTGCAGTGCGCATATTTCTTGCTTGCTCTTTGCCCAGTTATGTCCGACAGGTTGATTGCGCCATGAAAAACGAACTCGGTACCCTGCGTACTGCTTACCGCCAAGACAAAGCCGCCATCACCGATGGCCTGCGCACCCCCGCCGCCAGCACCCGTGGCATTCGGGCAGTGCTGCAAAAGCTGTCACAGCTGACGGACACGCATTTATCGGCCATTCGCCAGGCCAGCACCCTGCCCCCTGAGGTGGCACTGGTGGCTGTTGGCGGCTATGGGCGCGAGCAGCTTTTTCCGGCCTCAGATGTGGATGTCTTGCTGTTGCTACCCGGTCAGTCCACTGAAGCACATGCACACATCCGGGAAACGCTGGAGCGTTTTATTGGCGCGTGCTGGGATGCGGGGCTGGAGATTGGCTCCAGCGTGCGCACCATCAGCGAATGCGTGGCCGAGGCCCGGCAAGATGTGACCGTACAGACCTCGCTGCTGGAGGCGCGCCTGATTGATGGCGATGCGGCCCTATTTGCAGACTTTCGCCAGCAGTTTCGCGCCAGCCTTAACCCCAAGGCGTTTTTCACGGCCAAAACGCTGGAGCTGCAGCAGCGCCATATCAAGCACGACGGGACACCGTATTCGCTGGAACCCAACTGCAAAGAGTCCCCCGGTGGTCTGCGCGATTTGCACACCATTTTGTGGGTGGCACAGGCAGCAGGCCTGGGCAACAGCTGGCGCGAACTGGCCGCCTCTGGCATTGCCACAGAGTTTGAAGCCACACAGCTAGAGCGCAATGAGGCCACCTTGAGCCTGATCCGCGCCAAGCTGCATGCGCTGTCAGGGCGCCATGAAGACCGGCTGATCTTTGACCTGCAAACGGCCGTTGCCGAGTCTTTTGGCATTCAAAGTCACACCCCGGCGGGCGAGACCATGCCCGTGCGCGCCAGCGAAGTGCTGATGCGCCGCTACTACTGGGCCGCCAAGGCCGTCATGCAGCTGCAGCAAATTTTGCTGCTGAACATTCAAGAGCACCTGTATCCCGACAACGTCGCCCTCAAGCGCATCGACGACCGGTTTTTTGACAAAGACGGCCTGATCGAAGTTGCCAGCGACGACCTGTACCAGAAAGACCCGCAGGCCATTTTGGCCACTTTTTTGACGTACCAAAAATCCCCCGGCCTGCGCGATCTGTCGGCACGCACGCTGCGAGCGCTGTACAGCGCTCGCGACTTGATGGACAACACCTTCCGCCAGGACCCGGTCAACCGCGACACCTTCATGCAGATCCTGCAGGAGCCACACGGCCAGACCCACGCCTTTCGCCTCATGAATGCCACCTCGGTGCTGGGGCGCTACCTGTGGTCGTTTCGCCGCATCGTCGGGCAGATGCAGCACGACCTGTTCCACGTTTACACGGTCGATCAGCACACGCTGATGGTGCTGCGCAATATGCGCCGCTTTTTCATGGCCGAACATGCCCACGAATACCCGCTGTGCTCGCAGCTGGCCAGCGGCTGGGACAAGCCCTGGCTGCTGTATCTGGCGGCGCTGTTTCATGACATTGGCAAAGGCCGTGGCGGCGACCATTCAGAAATTGGCGCCATTGAAGTCAAGCGCTTTGCGCGCCAGCACGACATGGCTAGCGAAGACGCCGAGCTGGTGGAATTTCTGGTGCGCGAACACCTGCAGATGAGCACTGTTGCACAAAAGCAAGATACGTCTGACCCCAACGTCATTGCCGCCTTTGCCCAGCGTGTGGGCAATGAGCGCCAGCTGACCGCCCTGTACCTGCTGACAGTGGCCGACATTCGCGGCACCAGCCCCAAGGTCTGGAATGCCTGGAAGGGCAAACTGCTGGAAGACCTGTTTCACAACACCATGCACGTTCTGGGTGGCCGCGCACCTGACGCGCAATCACTGGTAGAGGCACGCAAGCGCGATGCACTGGTGCAGCTGGCCCTGTCTGCCCAGCCCTACGAGTCACAAAAAGCGCTGTGGGACACGCTCAACGTCAGCTACTTCATGCGCCACGAACCGTCTGACATTGCCTGGCATGCGCGCCAGCTGTCGCGCCACGTGGGCAGCCCCGTGCCCATCGTGCGCGCACGCCAGTCTCTGGCCGGCGAAGGGGTGCAGGTACTGGTCTATGCCCCCGATCAGGCCGATTTGTTTGCGCGCATCTGCGGCTACTTTGACAACGCCGGACTGACCGTGGTGGACGCCCGCATTCACACCGCTCGCAACGGCTATGCGCTGGATACGTTCCAGATCGCCTCTGAGCAATTGCACATGCATTACCGCGAGCTGACCACGCTGATTGAAAGCGGCCTGCCCCAGGCCATCCAAAGCAAAGCGCCGCTGCCCGAACCCATCAAACGCCGTCTGTCGCGCCGCGTGCGCAGCTTTCCAATGGTGCCGCGCGTGACGCTCACGCCCGATGAAAAGGCACAAAGCTGGCTGCTCAACATCTCCGCCAGCGACCGTGCTGGTCTGCTGTACTCCGTTGCACGCATTCTGGGTGCACACGGCTTGAGCGTGCAGCTGGCCAAAGTCACCACCCTGGGCGAGCGGGTGGAAGACAGCTTCCTGGTGCAAGGCGCCAGCCTGAACAACAACGCCAAGCAGCTGCAGATTGAAACGCAGCTGGTGCAAATGCTGGAAGAGTGAGCGCAGCCCCAGAGCCTGCAGAACGACCACGGCCCGGGCCTGCATTTGCATTTGCCTTTGCGTTCGCCTTGACGTTTGCAGCAAAGACGCCGCTCAATGCGTTTTGACTGCACCGCAGTGCTGTAGCGTCAGGCAACATCTCGCTGCACCAAGTTGATTTTTATAAAAAAAGAGCACCCATCGCTGGTTTTATAAGCACTTCAGATATAAAACTATCTGAAACCCTTAAAACACCAGCGAAAGGCGCTATTTTTTTAGATAACTGCAGCTTCAGTAATGCGGGGGCAGTTCATCGCGCAAATTGCCTGGCCCGCCGTGCCCACCCTCGGGTACTTGCTGGCGCAGCTGTCGCACTTCATTGATCAGCGCATCAATTTGCTGCTGTTGACGGTAAATCGTCATGTTCAGTTGCTCCAGCAAGTCGTCGGTGTAACTGGCTTTAACCTCCAGATCCATCACGCGCGCTTCCAGCGTTTCTATCGACATGGGATCGTTCATGCTGCCAGTGCCTTGGCCAGACGCGCCACGCCGTCACGGATCTTGTCTTCGTCCGCCGTTGCAAATGACAGGCGCAGAGTGGACATATCGGGGTTCTGGCTAAAGAACGGCGCGCCGGGCACAAACGCCACACCAGCTTCAATCGCCTTCTTGGCCAGCACACTGGCATCGGCCAGTTGACCGCCCTTGCCTGTCAGGCGCACCCACAGGAACAGCCCCCCTTGGGGCACGGTAAATTCCACCGCATCGCCCAGCGCAGCGCGCAGTGCATCCATCATGGCTTGCGCACGCGAGGCATACACCTTGCGCATCTTGGCCAGCGTGGCGGGCATGTGGCCCGCCAGCAGATATTGCGCAGCCGTGGCCTGGGCGAAGGTGCTGGTATGCGCATCGCTGAACTGCTTGCACATGACCGCCTTGCTCAGTAACTGGGCAGGTGCAATCAGCCAGCCAATGCGCAAGCCGGGGCTGAGCACTTTGGACAGCGAGCCACAGTGCGCCAGCCATTCACGACTGCCCAGTACCTCGCTCGACAAAGCCAGCAGGCTGGCCGGCGGTGGCGCATCAAAGTACAGATCACCATAGGGGTCGTCTTCCACCACCAGCGTCTTGTATTGCACGGCCAGCTCCAGCACGCGCTTGCGCCGCTCCAGGCTCAGCGTGGCACCGCTGGGGTTGCCAAAAGTGGGGATCAGGTACACCAGCGTGGGCTTGTGCTCGGCAATCAGCTTTTCCAGCTCTTCCACGATGACGCCGTTGGCATCGACCGGCGCACTGATGACTTCAGCGCCATACAGGCGAAAGCACTGAATGGTGGCCAGAAAGGTTGGCCCTTCCACAATCACTTTATCGCCCGGGCTGATCATGCACTTGCCCAGCAGGTCCAGCGCCTGCTGGCTGCCCGTGGTGACCATCAGGTTGTCGGCATATACATCTTTGGCGCCTTTGGTTGCCATGAAAGCCGCCAGTTGCTCACGCAAAGGGCCAAAACCTTCTGTTGCACCATATTGCAAAGCCATGCCCGGGTTTTCTGTCAGCGCTTTATTCGCAGCCTCCTGAATACCCGCAACGTCAAACATGGCACTGTCGGGAAATCCGCCTGCAAAACTAATAATTCCCGGCTTACCCAGCAGTTTAAATAATTCACGTATGGCGGATGTTTCTACGTTATCCAGACGTTTAGCAAATTGCATTAAGAATTTCCTTTCATTTAAAAATTCAATGCCTTATCAAATCCTGCTTGCGAAATCAACATTGCCCGACACGTTGATTTTGCTTTATTAGTTAATCTTTCCCAAAAATCCGTGAGGAGGGATAATCGTTTTTTATTAATTTTAATAAATCTATCAATAAACAAAATATAAAAGACAAGCATTATCAATTTGTTTAAATAAATCTATCCACATCTATTTATTGCCATAAGAATATTAATTGGCACACTATTTACAGCATTGAGAGCATGTGCTTACTTTGTTTTACAACATGGAGCCCATCATGCTTTCCAGCGCAACACCTTTTGCAAGAGATTTTTTCTCGCGCACCGCTCAGATAGTAGCGGTTTCCACCGCGGTCTTGGCGCTCAGTGCCTGCGGCTCCAGCGGTTCTGTGAAATCGAGTGCCGGAGGTTCTTCTGGCGGCGGTGGCGGCGGCGGCGGTGGCGGCGGCACCCCGATCACGACGACAAAAACGCCATTCACCCCCATTCAGGAAGTGATCCAGGAAACCGCCGAAGGCTCTCGCGCGATTCCGGCCATTGCCGAGGATTTAGGCGGCACGCTGGGCGGTGTCATCAGCAAAACGCCATTGGCCAGTGCTGCTGCCCCGACGCAGGGAATTTTGACCAACGTGGGTGAGGGAGTCGATTCTTTGGCACTGGGACTGGAGACAGGCCTTGGGAAAATTGGCTCAACATCAGACCCAATCGGTACCACTTTGGCCAGTAGCGAGGGGCTGATCGTGAACACGGGCGAGGCAGTCTCCAGCGCGGGCGACCTCGTGCAGGCACTGGGCACCAACCTTGGCCCTGTCAAACCTGTGCTGCAAGTTACAGGCGGCCTGGTTGACAAAGTGGGTCAGGTTGTCAGCTCCGTGGGATACAAGACGGGTGACATCGTGACCAGTGCCCCAGTCTCTGGTTTGACCACCACGGTCAATGGCGTCGTCACGCCTGTGCTAGGTACAACGCTGGGGGTTGTGCAGCAGGTGGGCGATACCACGGGCCTTGGACAGCCGATTAACAACCTGCTCACCTTGGTCGGTGGCGTTGTGACAACCACCGGCAAAACCGTGCAAAGCACACAGGTGCCGGTCATCTCCCCGGTTGGTCATCTGGTTGGACAGGTCGGCAACGCTGTCAGTGCACTGGGCGGGGTAGCAACATCAGGCACCAGCACACCCGGTGGCCTCTTGGGAGGCGGGGCACTGTCGGGTGGTCTGCTCAGCGGCGCATTGGCAGGTGGGGGCACCTCTGGCGGCGCAACGGGCGGCCTGCTCTCGGGTGGTCTGCTCAGCGGCGCATTGGCAGGTGGGGGTACCTCTGGCGGCGCAACGGGTGGCCTGCTTTCTGGCGGACTTTTGTCCGGTGGCCTCTTGTCGGGTGGCGTCCTGATAGGCGGGAATACCAGTACAGCCGTAAGTGCTGCGAGCGGCTCAAATATTACGAGCACCACAGGAGGGCTGCTCTCGCCATTGACGTCACTGCTTGGCGGCCTGCTCCCCAAGCGCTAACCAACCAACCGCAGTCATGAGGGGGTGAGCCAATGGCTCACCCCTTGTAACCAGCAGGAAGCTTATGCCCATAAAAAGAACAGACCCCCGGCTTTTGGTTTGGCTGTGCAGCATTTGCACAGCCACTTTTGTTTTTGGACAAGCTCCGACAGGAGGCCCACTCGTCAACGTTCCGCAGCCATCATCGCCACGCCCCAGCAGCGACATCAGCGCAGAAATAGACACCCCATCTGCCCTCCAGCTAAGCAAGCAGCTGCAAACCCGCTTAACTCTCAGCACCACATTGCAGGTCAACCGGATTGATATCTCTGGGGTCAAAACCATTGCTTTCGACGATGTTGCCGCATTGTTCCAGCCGCTGTCGGGCCAGCAAGCGAGCATTGAGCAATTGGCCGCCGCCGCTACGCAAGCCACTGCGCTGTATCACAAGGCGGGCTTTCCTCTGTCTTTCTTTTACTTGCCCGAGCAAAGTTTTGACCAGGGCATCGTCAAAGTAATTGCGGTGGAAGGGCACATTTCACGTGTAGAAGTGACAGGCGATACGGGAAAATCGGGGGCCTTGCTGGCCCAGCTGACGCAGCCCCTGCTGGAAAGCAGGCCCCTAGAAGGCGAGGTGTTCACCAAACAGACGCTGCTCATGGCGCGCATGCTCAGCCTTCAGGTCGGTGCTCAGGCGGCGATGCCAACCACCACGGATGGCGCCACCCCTCTTTTGCTCAATGTCAAGCAAGACCCCATCGTCTTTACTGTGGGGGCTGACTTGCGCCAGGGCGATCCCAAGGCCGTTGCCAACCTGACCCTCAACGACCCACTCTGGGCAGGCTCTCAGTGGCAGCTATCCAGCCTGATCGATGATCCCAAAGATGAGCGCTTTATCTCGTTGAGCATGAACCAGTGGCTCAACGCCCAGGGCACAACGCTGCAGGCGAGCATTTCAGATTTCAAAGGGCATGACAACTTCTTGGGCAATACCTTGCAGGACGTCACCACGCAGCGCAAAGCGGAGTTAGTGGTCATGCACCCCTTGCAGCTTTCCAGCACCGGCAGCACAGTGATCGGTGCGGGCTTTTTTGGCCTGAATTATCAAAAGACGTACAACTTTCCTGATTTAGGCATAGAGCTCAATAGCCGTGAAAAAGTACGCGCGTTGCAAGCCCATTTGATCTGGCAAAAAACGTCACCCCAGTCGCAGCAGAACCTGAGTGCAAGTTTTACGCAGGGCTTGAACATCTGGGGCGCAGGCTGGAAAAACCTCAACAACGCCAACCTCGTCAACAGCATCAATCCCGCCAAGTTCGACTTTTCACGCTTGTCCATGGACTATGCCGTCCGGTGGCGCTTTCTCAACCAAATGGGCCTGGCCATGGGTGTGGGAGGACAGTACACGCCGCACAGTCTGCCGATTTCCGAGCGCGTTGCTTTTGGTGGAGCGCGCTATGGCCGAGGCTATCGCGCAGGAGAGGCTGCTGGTGACCAGGGGCTGGGTGTCAGCTTGGAAATCAACCGGCACTTTCCCATCAAAGATGGCAAGTGGCTCAAGCACTGGGAGCCTTACCTGATGTACGAGCACGCCAAGACATGGTTTCATGCATCCGATTTCATGGGTCAAAAACTGCGCTCCAGCAGTTTCGGCATCCGGCTGGGTGACAACCGCTACTACGCGCTGGACCTTGCAGTCTCCAAGCCACAGGGAGATAAAAGCCCCTACAACCCAGAGCAAAAGGTGCGCTACAGCCTGAGCCTGACCTACCAGCTAGACCTCTGAGAGCAGGCAGCACCACCCCGCCCACCCAGGGCCTGCGGTTCAAAATCGAAACGAAACCGCAGGCAGCATGCGCCGTATCGCAAGCAAACGCTACGGCCATCAAGGTGAAAGCAGCCTAAACGCCCACACGGCAGAGCTGGCGCAGGAGGTAAAAGCGTGCGAATGTGGTGCCCGCGGTGCGCGAGCTTGAGGCAAAGGGAAACGCTGTCTACGCCTGAGCCCGGCCTGCAAAGCCCTGGCCGTTGTCACCGCAGCCTGACGCCGCAGTTTGCAAGCGCGTGTCTTCGTAGAGAATGCAGCTGCACCCTTTTGCTGACCATGAAAAAAACTGACATTGCGCCATTTTTCGCCACCTTGCGCGAAGCGAACCCGCACCCCAAAACTGAACTGGAATACACCTCGGACTTTGAGCTCCTGACGGCTGTGTTGCTGTCTGCTCAGGCCACTGATGTTGGTGTTAACAAAGCGACGCGAAAACTTTTCCCCGTCGCCAACACGCCGCAGGCCATTTTGGATTTGGGCATCGAAGGTCTGGAGAGCTACATCAAGACCATTGGCCTGTACCGCAGCAAAGCCAAGCACTTGATGGAAACCTGCCGTATTTTGGTGCAACGCCATGACAGCAAGGTGCCCCATACGCGCCAAGAGCTGGAAGCTTTGCCTGGTGTAGGCCGCAAAACGGCCAACGTCGTGCTCAATGTTGCTTTTGGCCAGCCCACCATGGCGGTGGACACGCACATTTTTCGCGTAAGCAACCGCACAGGTTTAGCACCGGGAAAGACGCCCTTAGAGGTTGAAAAACAGCTGCTCAAACGTGTCCCCGCTGAGTTCGCCGTGGACTCCCACCATTGGCTGATTTTGCTGGGCCGCTATGTCTGCCAAGCGCGCAAGCCAAGATGCTGGGAATGTCTGGTCACCCCATACTGCGACTTTCAGCCCAAAAGTGAAGCGCCAAAGTCCAGCAAATAAATGCCCACGAATGTCGCCCAAGGCTTCATCAACATAATTGATGACTGCCTACGACTGGCTGATCACGATGGGCTGCATGCCCATTGCCCGCAGACAACCCAAGCAGAGCGGATCTGCATAAAAAAACAGCCCTGTCTTGCAGGGCTGTTTTTTGACAAAGCATTGCTCTAGTACGTGCTACGTGGCAAGCGGCACATTATTGGCCGCCCGCTTTGTGGCCCAATGCTGCAGCACACGCGGTACAACCAGCACCAGCAACACAATAATGACCAGCGTCAGCGACATGGGGCGCTGCAAGAAGATGGCAAAGCTGCCTTCTCCAATTGCCACCGCATTGCGCATTTGCGCCTCTGCCAAGGGGCCCAGAATCATGCCAACCACCACGGGAGCGGTAGGAAAGTCAAATCGACGCATCAGTACACCCAGCAGACCGATGCCGTAAAGCAAGAACAGGTCAAATGTGCTCTGACGCATACCGTAGGCTCCCACGGTGGCAAAAATCAAGATGCCCGCGTACAGCTGAGGACGCGGAATCTTCAGCAACTTCACCCAGATGCCCACCATGGGCAAATTGAGCACCAGCAGCATCAGGTTGCCGATGTACAGCGATGCAATCAACGCCCACACCAAAGCGCCTGCACTGGTAAACAGCTGAGGCCCGGGGTTGATGCCGTAATTTTGGAATGCGCCCAGCAGCACCGCCGTGGTATTGCTGGTGGGGATCCCCAAGGTCAGCAGCGGAATCAAGGCAGCAGTCACCGTCGCGTTGTTCGCCGCCTCTGGGCCTGCAACACCTTCAATCGCACCCTTGGTTCCAAACTCTGCTTTGTCTTCGCCTTTGGCCAGCTTTTTCTCGGTGGCATAGCTCAAAAATGTCGGTATTTCAGTGCCACCTGCGGGAATGCAACCAAACGGTGTACCAATCACTGTGCCGCGTATCCAGGCTGGGACCGAGCGTTTCCAGTCTCGGCGCGACATGTGCACGCGTGTCACTTTGTTCTGCGAGGCAACCACCTTGCCTTCGTACAGCGCAGCGTACAGCACCTCGGCCACCGCAAACAAGCCAACGGCCACCAGCACGATGTCGATGCCATCCATCAACTCCATCTTGCCCCCGGTATAGCGGGCAGCGCCAGAGATCTGGTCCATCCCCACGCAACCCAGCGCCAGCCCCAGAAACAATGCCGTCATACCGCGCAAGCTGCTTTGCCCCAAGACGGCGCTCACTGTAGTGAACGCCAGCACCATCAGCATGAAGTACTCGGGCGGCCCCAGGCGCACGGCAAAATCAGCCACTGCCGGTGCAAACAGCGTCACGATCACCGTAGCTACCGTGCCCGCCACAAACGAGCCAATGGCCGCGGTCGCCAGCGCTGCGCCGGCGCGGCCATTCTTGGCCATCTTGTTGCCTTCCATGGCGGTCACCATGCTGGCGGTTTCACCTGGCGTATTCAACAAGATGGAGGTGGTAGAGCCTCCGTACATGGCACCGTAGTAGATGCCAGAAAAGAAAATCATGGAGGCGGTGATTTCCACCTTGGCCGTAATGGGCAGCAGCATGGCAACGGCCACCGCCGGGCCAATGCCTGGCAAGACACCAACGGCAGTTCCCAAAGCGCAGCCAAGCAGCGCCCAGAGCAAATTAATCGGCGTCACCGCAGTGGCGAAGCCTTGCATTAATGCGTCAAAGAGTTCCATTACAGCCACCCTGTCTGCGTCAGTCCTGGCAAATTAATGGCCAGAAATTGTGTGAAGGCCCAGAACACGGGGGCGGAGATGAGCAAGCCAATCACTGCATCCTTGGCCAAAGCTTTTCCACTCAAGGTGTTTGCCTGTCCCTGCGCACGACGCAGCCCTTGCACCGCCAAGGTAAAACACAGCGTGCAGCTCACGATAAAGCCGATGTGCTCAATCAAGCCTGCATTGAGCAGCAAGCCCGCAGAGACCCAGACAAAGGGACCAATGTCCGCGCGGTCGCTGCCGCCCGCTTCACCGGCCTTGCGATAGCCGCCCGTCATGGCTTCCCAGATCAGCCACAGGCCACACACCGCCAAAACGACTGCGCACAGCCACGGCAAGAAGCTGGGCCCCACTCCGCCATAGCCAGCATTGCCCGGAATCATGTTGGCACCCACGCCCATGCCAATCGCTACCCCTACCACGCCAACACCCACGGCGGCTTGCCAGCGGGCGGGTGGAATCGTGCTTGGCACAGCTTCAGGGGGTTGTGCCTGTTGCAAGCTCTCAGTCATGCAGAGCTCCTTTATGAATCAAAATAGGCTGAAACGCCTGATGAACAAGCGTTGATAGCTATCAAAAAAAGCTTCTCACTGCGGACTGCGCAGCGAGAAGCTTCCAACATCAAACCATGCCGGAGCGGGTCATGGTGTCGTGCAAGCTGTCAAACTCCTTGTCAACAAAGCTTGCAAACGCATCGCCGGCCAGCCATGCGGGTGTCCAGTCATTTTTCTTGAGGGCTTCCTGCCATGCTGCACTCTTGGTGGCTTTTTCCAGCTTGGCCACCAACTCATCGCGCTGTGCCTTGCTGATGCCTGGGGCACCATAGACGCCGCGCCAGTTGCCGATTTCCACGTCAATGCCCTGCTCTTTGAGCGTAGGCACATCGATGCTTGGCAAGCGCTGGCCAGAGGTCACGCCAATGGGCTTCATCTTGCCGGTGGCAATGTATTCGGCAAACTCGCTCAGGCCACTGCCGCCCACGGTGACGTTGCCGCCCAAGATGGCGGAGATGGCCTCTCCACCCCCACGGAAAGCCACATAGTTGATCTTGGCAGGGTCCACACCCACGGCCTTGGCAATCATGGCTGCAGCAATGTGCTCGGTCGATCCACGTGAACCACCGCCCCACTTCACGCTGCCGGGGTCTTTCTTGAGCTGCGCCACTACCTCGGCCATGTTCTTGAAAGGCGAATTGGTGGGCAGCACAAACACGTTGTATTCGCTGGTGATACGCGCCAATGGTGTCACCTGCTTGAGCGTGACAGGGGGCTTGCCAGTGATGATGCCGCCCAGCATGACCGCGCCCATCACCATCAAGGCGTTGGGATCGTTCTTGCTGCCGTTGACAAACTGCGCCAGGCCAATCGCCCCAGCAGCACCGCCCTTGTTGTCATAAGTGACTGATGAAGCCACGCCCGCATCTTGCAAGGCTTTGCCCAGCGCACGGCCTGTTGTGTCCCAGCCACCGCCAGGATTGGCTGGCAACATCATCTTCATGGCCACTGCTTGCTGTGCCCAGCTGGTCGCTGGCAGCAAACCGGCTGCGGCCATGGCGGCTATGCTCTTCAAAAAGGTATCGCGTCGCATTTCTTGTCTCCTGTTTATAAATGAGATGTCAGGATGGGCAGCACCAGCCCAGGCCCGCACTGCTTGCATGCATGATGCGCGCCACGCCTGTCAAAAGGCTGTCCTGCAATGACGGGGAAAACCCGAGGAAAGTTCACCGCACAAGCGCTGCGCACTGCGCACAGTGCTAACGTGCCGGCCATGCATATTCTTTTGGTTGAAGACGACGCCGCGATGCGCGCCAGTTTAGAGCGCGCCCTGACACGCAGAGGCATGCAGGTCAGTCTGTGCGCAGATGGGCTTCACGCTGGCGCCCTTTGGCAAAGCCTGCAGCCCGATGCTGTGGTGCTGGATCTGAGCCTGCCCGGACGAGACGGCCTGCAAGTGCTGGAAAGCATGCGTGCCCAGAACTCAATCACCCCAGTCTTGATCCTGACCGCACGCGGCACAGTGGGCGACCGGGTGCTGGGCCTCAATGCGGGAGCTGACGACTATCTGGCCAAACCTTTTGATCTCGATGAGCTGGAGGCTCGTCTTCGCGCCTTGGTACGCCGCTCACCCAGCCACATGTCCAGCCCCTCTGCACATGAAACCGTTTTTGGCACCCTGCGCCTCGATCGCTCCAGCGGTGCGATCTATCATCTGGGAGCACCTCTGGAGTTCACACCACGGGAACGTGCGTTGATGCAGGCATTGCTGGTGCGCCCCGGCCAGGCACTGGCCAAAGAAAGGCTGTACGAACTGGTCTTTCCCGGAGAAATAGATGTGAAGTACGAGGCCATTGAAGTGGTGGTGTACAGATTGCGTAAAAAACTCACTGGAACGGGCATTGATTTGGTGACCCTGCGCGGCCTGGGCTACCTGCTCAAACTGTCTCAGCCCGGCCAGACGCCATGAACACGCCACACGCCACGCGTTCGTGGTCTCTGCGCAGACAGCTGCTCACCGGCATTTTGTTACCGGTCACCGCATGCATTGCGCTCAATATCTGGTGGGACTATCAATCCTCCCTGGAAGTGCTGCATACCGCGTATGACCGCAGCTTGCTGGCCTCGGCCAAAACCATCAGTGAGCAGCTGACCGTGGACGGTTACGATGACCAGGCCCACATTCAAGCGACGGTGCCCTACTCGGCCTTGGAGGCTTTCGAGGCAGACACGCAGACGCGCATGTACTACCGCGTCTCCAATCTCGATGGCAGTCTGATCTCTGGCTTTAATGATTTGCCCACATGGAGTGGCAAGATTCCAGCGCAGCCGCCTTTTGCTGCATTGGTTGATTTTTACGACAGCACCTTCCGCGATCAGCCAGTGCGCATCGCCGTGCTGCTGCAGCCCGTGGCCAGCGCCACAGGGCGGGGAATGGCCGTCATTCAAGTGGCCGAAACCTTGCAGTTGCGCCGCAACCCCGCATGGCGACTGCTCAAAGAAACCATCTGGCAACACGGCGTGCTCTTGCTGCTGATCGTGGGCACCGTCTTGGTGGTGGTGCAACGCGTGACACGGCCTGTACGCGAAGTGGGCAATGCCATAGGACAGCGTCAATCGAATGATTTACGGCCGGTGTACATAGAGTCCGTGCCGCGTGAGCTGCAGCCTCTGATTGACGGCATGAACCGCGTCATGGAGCGCTTGCGACTGCTGCTCACGCACCAAAAACGCTTTGTTCGCGATGCCTCCCACCAGTTGCGCACACCGCTGGCGGTGCTCAAAGTGCAGGTACAGTCCGCACGCAGAGGTGACTTGCCCGCCGACGAAGCACTCAAGGAAATCGAGGCCACAGTCGACAGAGCTACCAATCTGGCCAACCAGATGCTATCGCTGGCCAAAGTAGAGCAATTGCGCCAGCAAGAAGCACCAGCCACGGCATGGGATGCCATCGTGCGCGAGGTTTCTCTGGACCTGGCGCCATTGATCGCCGAGAAAATGCTCGACTTTGAGCTGCAAGCTGATGCCCCGGTCTGGGTACATGCCCACGAATGGATGCTGCGCGAACTGGTGCGCAATCTTTTGCACAACGCCATCCGCCATGCGCCCAGCGGCAGCGCTTTATGGGTGGCGCTGCGCTTGACCAACCACAACCGGCAAGCATGTCTGCACATCATCGACCAAGGCCCGGGGCTGTCTGAAGAACTCATTCAACGCCTGTATCAACCGTTTTCCGCCGGCGATAGCCGCAACGGTTCTGGCCTGGGACTGGCTATTTGCCTGGAGATCGTACAAGCGCTGGGTGGCAGCCTGGAGCTGCGCAACCGCGAGCAGGCGGGCGCTGTCGAAGGATTGGTGGCGATGACCACGCTTCCCATCGCTGGTACGACTTGAATCTGGCGTATTCCCTCACACACAGGACCGCAATACCCTGAAACACTGCATGGTCAAAAGCCGTGCATTGCAGCTTGCAGTGCCAAGTCCAAATGCATGGGCCCATGGGTGTTTATGTTGTAGCTATGCATTGCGTAGCAGTCTCATGTAAGACATAAATCTCAATCAAAACCAGTAAATACAAGCACTGATAGCTATCAAAAAAGGAATCACAATCGCTGGCTGCTGGCGTGGATACACGCCATGCACAAGCCAATACATTTGACATAACAGGCAAGGAATCTGGAATGGGCGCTCAAGAACAGGTGAAAGCAGCACGGGTGCTGGTGGTAGGCGGTGGCGTAGCAGGCGTGGAAATTGCCTCCGCGCTCGGCAAGCTAGGTGATCCGCACATCGCCTCTGTCACATTGGTCGACGCTGACTCTGCCCATGTCTGGAAGCCCATGTTGCACACCATTGCAGCTGGCACGCGCGATCTGGCCCAGCAGCAAACCACCTACCTTGCTCAGGCAGCAGATGCCAACTTTGCCTATCAGCCAGGGGCCATGTCGGCCTTGGACCGCGAGAGCAAGGAAATTATTCTGGACCCCATCGTGTCGATGGACGGGCGCCAGGTCGTCCCCGCACGCCGTATCAGCTACGACAAATTGATCATTGCAGTGGGCAGTGGTGCCAACGACTTTGGTACACCCGGCGTACTCGAGCACTGCTTCATGATTGATTCGCGCCGCAAAGCCGATGACTTCAACAGTGAAATCCGCCTGCGCATGCTGCGCGGCATGACTGGCGGTGAAACCTTGCAGGTGGCCATCGTGGGAGCCGGAGCTACTGGCGTGGAATTGGCCGCAGAGCTGGTTCAACTGTCTGAAAGTGCCGAAGCCTATGGCGCACTTGGCAAAGCGGCCAAGTTCCAGATCGTCCTGATCGAAGCAGGCGCACGCATTCTGCCCAGCTTCCCTGAAGAAATTTCTGTGGCCACCCAAAAACGCCTGGAAACGCTGGGCGTGAAAGTGCTGGTCAACCGCCGCGTACAGGCCGCCCGTGCAGACAGTCTGGTGCTGGATGGTGAGGAGCTGGTGCCCGCCGGGCTGAGCGTATGGGCTGCCGGCGTGAAAGCTCCCGATTTTCTGTCCACACTGGGCCTGCCCACCAACCGTGGCAACCAGTTGATCGTCAACGACGACCTGCAAACAGCGGACCCCCACATTTACGCCGTAGGCGATTGCGCCAGCTACACCCTTCCGGGTGAAACACACCCGCTCCCGCCTACGGCGCAGGTGGCCCACCAGCAAGCGCGGTATCTGATTGAGCTGCTGCCCAAGGTTCTGTCCAGCCCCCACCCGTATACGGGCAAAGGCTTTGCCTACCGTGACTTTGGGGCCTTGGTCTCGCTGTCTAACTATGACGCTTACGGCTCACTGGGCAAGTTTGGCCTGTTCAATGGTGGTGTCATCCGTGGTCGCTTGGCCATGCTCAGCCATATCTGGCTGTATCGCTCGCACCAGGCGCGCCTGTACGGATTCTGGCGCGGCGGCTTGCTGTGGCTGGTCGATTTGATGAACTCCCGCCTGCGACCCACCATCCGGCTGGACTGAAACAACAACGGCGTGCCACAGGGCACGCCGCTGTGCATGGCGCTCAGCGCAGGTCAGTCACTTTTGGTGGCGACACCAGCAGAGGCAAAGCTGGCCATCTCACGCAAGATGGCGCACGCAGCAGGCAGCAAAGGCCAGGCGGTGGCCGCTCCCGAGCCCTCGCCAAGGCGCAAATGCCAATCCAGCAAAGGCTGTGCCCTTAGCTCCAGCAGCATTAAAGTGTGGCCCCTCTCACCCGAGCGGTGGGCGTACACGCAGCGCTCCAGCACGGCGGGCTGCAATCGGCTGGCCACCAGCACTGCCGCTGTGGTGATGAAACCATCCACCACAATCACACGGCGTTCAACGGCAGCCTGCAGGATTGCCCCCACCATGGTGGCCACTTCCAGCCCCCCCATGGCAGCCAGTATTTGCAAAGGGTCGGTGATGTCTTGATGGAAAGCCAGCACCTGCTGCAAAACAGCCACCTTGCGCTGAATACCGTCGGCATCCAAGCCGGTGCCCATGCCCGTCACCTCTGCCACAGAAGTGCCACACAATTTGGCCAGCAACAGCGATGCAGTCGATGTATTGCCAATGCCCATTTCCCCCAGAAGCAGGGCGTTGCCGGGCAACTTTTTGACCAGCTCCACGCCATTGCGAATGGCCAGCGCGCACTCTTGTTCGGTCATGGCCGGGCCTTGGCTGCAGTCTTGTGTGCCATAGGCCACTTTGCGGCGCCACAAACGCGGTTGACCGGGCTTGGGCAGCTTGTCATGCGGGTCTTGCTCGCGCACCGCAAAATCGCGTGCTACACCACAGTCGACCACATTCAAGGCAATGCCATGCTGGCGCGCCAGCACGCTCACCGCAGCGCCTCCGGCCATGAAGTTCTCCACCATTTGCCAAGTGACATCCACCGGGTAAGCCGAGATGCCACGCGCCGCCAGACCATGGTCTGCAGCAAACACCACGATCTGCGGCTCCTGAAGCTGCGGAGCCTCTGACCCCAAGATACAGGCGATGCGGTGCGCCAGCTGCTCCAGCATGCCCAGCGAGCCGACAGGCTTTGTCTTGTGATCGAGCAAAGACTGCACATGGGCAGCAAAGCTGGCATCGTGGATGGAAACGACCTCGGGGATCACGGTAGACATTGGCAAACCTCACAGCAAACAAAGACAGCGCCACAGCGCCTTGTAGCTAGTATGCCGCGTTCAGTGCTACTGGCACGGGCTGTGCGTCCAGACGTTCCATAAAAAAAGACCCGGCAACGCCGGGTCTTTTCATCTCTGCTCCATCTTTATTTACGCATGGGCTCAACTTGTGGATGCACCATATGGGGCGACTGGGGTGCCATGGGTGGCGCGTTGTACTGTGCTGGCGGTGCAGCAGGCACCTGAATCGTCTGTGTGTATTCGCGAATCACGCCGCCGCCTTCCACACTGCCCGAAATCTGTGGCTGGCGCACCCGTTCCACACAGGCCATGCGGTCATCATTGGTTTTAAAGATCTCACAGCGACGCAGAGCATTGCGTTCAAGGTCACTCATCTGTGCCCCGGGCGCATTTGCCGGCCCCATGCCGCGACGCTGTTCAGCCGCAACGGCTGCTGCTTCATGCTGCTGCGGCGTTGCATGTTTCTTTTTCTCGGCTTTGTGATGCCCTTCTTGCTTAGGCATCCGCTTGGGCTGGGGCTTGTGCATTTCTGCGGCAGCGGGGGGCTGACCAGGCATTGCTGGTGCTGGCTGTGTCTGTGCTTGCGCGGCGATAACGCCCATGAAGGCGATAGCACATGTGCCCATGCGCAAAGAAGAGGTCCATTGCAGCTTCATTGATGTGTACTCCTTGAATGGCAAAGTCAATGCATCAAGCATCCTTTCCATGCGGGGCACCGCCTATCGGCACAGCACGCCAACAGTTGCAGTCTCAGGCCTACACCCAGAGCACACGCTCACATTTTGATTCAAAACCACTGTTCAACACCGTGCGCCATCCGTTCAAAGACATCATCCAGAGATGGTGTTTGCGTTCCCCATAGAGCCTGCACAAACGCGGCGTTCTCAAACATGCCATGCCAATACGTACCCCAGATATGACCTTGGGCGCTTTGCCAGACCAACCCTGGCACAGGTTCATCTGCGCGTTGCGAGTGACCAGCCTCCATATCAGCGCGCAGCTGGGTCTGGCCGTGGTGAATTTCGTAAACAT
This sequence comes from Comamonas avium, assembly GCF_014836675.1. GTDB lineage: Bacteria > Pseudomonadota > Gammaproteobacteria > Burkholderiales > Burkholderiaceae_C > Comamonas > Comamonas avium. Next base: position 121,878 of record NZ_JACSQK010000001.1, on the reverse strand, counting down.
CCAGTTCCACCCCGTGCAGCGCAGCCCACACCCCTCGCAAAGCAGGTAGCTGCACGGTGACGCGGCGCACTGTTTTCTGCGCCTCAAACAGGGTCACTAGCGGGAGCAAGCCCAGCCCCGCCGCATTGCCGTCCACGCCGTGCAAATCAATCAACGCTTCACCCAGCATTTGCAGGCCCCCGCAAATTCCCAGAATGCGTTTACCGGCCTGCGCATGGGCAGCCACTGCCGCATCCAGCCCTTGGCTGCGCATCCATTCCAGATCTGAGGCAGTCGCTTTAGAGCCCGGCAAAATCACCCAGTCTGCCTCTGCCATATCTGCCGGGCTGCGCACCCAGATCACACGTACGCCGGGCACGCTGAGCAAGGGCTGAAACTCATCGTGGTTGCTCATGCGTGGATACGCCACGATGGCAATGGTGGTGTGAATGTGGCCACGCCCTGTGCTGCGGGCGTCAAACACGCCATCCTCTTCAGGCAGCCCGTGGTCAAACTGCATGGGGATCGTCGCCACCGTGGGCACCCCTGTCCTGTCTTGCAGCATCTGCGGTGCAGGGGCGAGCAAACTGGCGTCTCCGCGGAACTTATTGAGCACAAAGCCTTGGATCAATGCCTGCTCATCGGCCGGCAGCAAGGCCCACGTACCATACAGGTGTGCAAAAGCGCCCCCACGGTCAATGTCTGCCACCAGCAAACAATGGGCGTGGCAATGCTTGGCCACGCGCATGTTCACCACGTCGCTGCTGTGCAGGTTGATCTCTGCCGGTGAACCTGCGCCTTCGATGACCACCACCTCGTTTTCAGCACGCAAGCTGTCCAGCGCTGCGGCAATATCTGGCCATACATGACGGCTGCGTTCGCGCCACGGCATGCTGGAAAGTTGTGCATTGGCCTGCCCCATCAGTACCACCTGGCTGCGGGTGTCAGCCTCGGGCTTGAGCAGCAAAGGGTTCATGCGCACATCAGGCACACGGCCTGCGGCCAAGGCTTGCAAATACTGAGCCGTACCAATTTCACCCCATTGCCCATCTGGCGTGGCCACTACGCGGGCGTTGTTACTCATGTTCTGCGCTTTGAACGGCGCTACCTTGTAGCCCTGTGCCCGGTACCAAGCGCACAGCGCGGTCGTGACCCAGCTTTTTCCGGCGTTGCTGCTGGTACCCAGCACCATCACACACAAAGCGGTGGCCTGCCCTGCTTGCGGCAGCGGCAAATTCACGCCTGCTTGCATCCGTTGGCTCATGCCATTTCCCTCTCTTGAAGTTGCGTCCATGCCAGTGCCAAGGCCTGCTGTGATGCAGGCGGCAAGACCCCCATGCGCACGCAACCGGACAAACCAAAGCTGGTGGCATCGCGCAATTTGATGCCCTGTCCGCGCAAGGCGGCCAAATGCTCTGGCATGCGGGCATGCAGCCTGGCTGACCAGCGTGCGACAAAGTAATTGGCCTGATGGCCGGGCAATACCGTCCAGTCCAAGTCTGCACACAGCTGCAGTTGCTGTGCTTTCCAGTGCCGCAACTGCTCCAAACTGGCTTGCAGCCATTGCTGCACAGCTGGTGTGATCCACGCTTGCAGCATGGCCACACCGTGGGCACCAACCACCCAGGACGCGGCCAACTGCCGAAGTGCTGCCAGCTCATGTGCGTCGGCATGCACCGGGGCAATCGCATAGGCTGCGCGCACTCCGGTCATGCCCAGGGCTTTATTGGGCGTCCACATCTGCCACACGCTGTCTAAAAACGGCAATCGTGGCCCGGCCACCAGGCGCAGCGGTGCGTAGGCGCAGTCCAGCACACGCCAGGCAGCAGCCGGCGCGGTATCTGTCCAATGCATGTCGAGGTTTTCATTCAGCCCCAAAGGACTGGATGGAGCGCAGGCCCAATGCAGACCAGGGCCTGCAGCATGGCTGGCACGGTCCACCACCGGCAAGCCCCAGACCTGCGCGGCCTGGGGATAGTCGCCGTAGTGGTGCGGCGGCAAGCTCACGTACTGTGCGCCCTGGCGCACGGCATGCATGGTGATGCGGTGAATAAATTCACTGGCACTGCCAGCCACCACAATGCGCTGCATATCCACCCCATGAAAGCGCGCCAGTTGCTGGCGCAGCTCGGTATAGCTGGGGTCAGGGTATTGCGCGCAATGCGCCGCTTGCAAAGCGGCTACAGCCTGCGGGCAAGGGCCACAGGCGTTGCGGTTGGTTGAAAAATCATGGGCTGGCACGCCCAGAGCGTCTGTGCCGCCGTGCACCCAGCCCTTAGACATAGGCCACCACGCACGCAGCCACCAGCAGCGCAGTGCTGAGCAGCGCAACCATGGTGACCACACCTGCTGCCAAGCGCACAGCCTGCGCAACATGTGCAGCACCGGGCACATCGCCTTGTGCATTCAGCACATACACGCCGGGCTTGCCCAGGCGCACGCCCAAAGCCAGCGCCATGGCGCCCATGGGCCAGCCACCGTTGGGCGACGGCGTGACGCGTGCATCCTGGCGCAATGCCTTGCACGGCAGGCCGCGTGCCATGGAAGCTATCAGCAATGCGGTCAGCCGTGCAGGGAGCCAGTTGAGCACATCATCGGCCCGCGCTGCCCACTTGCCAGCCCACTGCCAATAACGGCGTTGTGCGCCCTGCCCGCGCCAGCCGGGGTAGCCCCACATGGCATCGGCGGTGTTGGCCAGACGGTAGACGGCTGCCCCGGGCAGGCCCAGCAATGCAAACCAGAACAGCGGCGCGATGACGGAGTCGCTCAAATTCTCCGCCAGCGTCTCTATCGCACTTTCCCGCACCGTGCCTGCATCCAGCTGTGAGGTATCGCGACTGACCAGCCACGACAGCCGCTCGCGCCCAGCAGGCAGGGATTGCTGCAGCGCAGCCTCTACCGCCAGCACCTCTTCTTTGAGCATGCGCCACGACAGCAGCGGTTTGAGCAGCACGCCCAGCACCAGCCCCTGCCACCACCATTGCGAGGGTGGCAACAGCCATTGGCATAATGCATAAACCACAAAAAAGAGAGCTGCCAACGCACACCAGGCAATCATTCCCAATACAAAAGACTTGAAATCCCTTGGTTTATATACGCTAGGCGCTATCCATTTACCCAAAGCCCCTAGCAATTTTCCCATCAACACCACCGGGTGCAGCCACACGGGGGGTTCGCCCCACATGCGATCCAGCAGCAAGGCCACCAGCACGGCCAAAGTGCCTGCCATGATTTGCTGTGCCCAAAAGGCCTGCCCAGCACTGTCTGCGTCCCACCATTGGTACACCCAGGCCAGCGGGCTTAAAGCGACAGCCAAAACCGCCGTCAGGTGAATCTCCGTCATGCCGGGCCCACCGTCTGATCCGGAGCTGGTGACTGACCCCAGCGCTCCTCAAACAGCATGTCCTGCAGGGGCGCACGCAGCGCCCATTTTTCTTGCTGCAGCATGGGCTCGGCGTAGTAGGCCTGCACAGGCCCCAGACACAGCACCGCCAGCGGGTAGCTGCCCTGGGGCATTTCAAGCAGTTGCGCCAGCGCTTGCGGGTCGTAAATCGACACCCAGCCCATGCCCAGCCCTTCAGCCCGCGCCGCCAACCACATGTTCTGGATGGCGCAGGCTGCAGAGGCCACATCCATCTCGGGCATGGTGCGGCGGCCAAACACATGGGCTTCGCGGCCCGGCGGCAAGGCGACGATCAGCACCTCGGCGGCATCCAGCACGCCTTGCACCTTCAGCTGCATGAAGTCTTCCTGGCGCACGCCCAGCGCCTGGGCCGTGAGCACGCGCTCTTGCTCCACCAGGGCATGAATGCCTTCACGCATGCTGCAATCGCGCACGCGGATGAAGCGCCATGGCTGCATGAACCCAACACTGGGCGCATGGTGCGCTGCTCGCAGCAGGCGCAGCAATACCTCATCGCTGACTGCGCCCGGCACAAAGTGACGCATATCACGCCGCTCATGGATGGCGCGGTACACCGCAGCACGCTCTTGCTGTGAAAAAGGCGTGGCTGCAATGGTTTGGTAGTGCCCCAGATCGTGTGTTTCGCTCATGCCCTGATTGTCAGTCTTCAATGCCCCGCTGCGCGGGTACGCCCGCCTTAAAAGCGTGTTTGATCAACGTCATTTCGGTCACCGTATCGGCTATGTCAATGATTTCTTGCGGACAGCGGCGGCCCGTCACGCAGACATGCACATCTTTCGGACGCGCCTTCAAGGTGTCCAGCACTTCCTGCAGGGGCAACCAGCCATAAATCAGCGGGTACGTCACCTCGTCGAGCACCACCAGAAAATACTCGCCCGACAAAATGGCGGCCTTGGCATGCTCCCAGCCATCGCGGGCAATCTGGCCTGACTGCTCCAGATCTTTGCTCTTCCAGCTGAAACCATCGCCCAGACCTTGCACGGGCATGCCCACCTGATCAGCCAGACGGTGCTCGCCAAAACGCGCCGTCGGCACTTTCATGAACTGGAACACCTTCACGGCTTTGCCACGGCCTGTGGCGCGAAATGCCAGGCCAAAAGCCGCTGTGGTCTTGCCTTTGCCGTCACCGGTGTTGACCAAAATGAGCCCACGACGCTCGCCCTCTGGCTTTTCGTAGGGTTTGGTGGAAGGTGGGGTTTCAATTTGCATGGTTCGGATCAGCCTGAAATTCAAAAAAAGAGCGGGCCTTTGAGCAGCCCGCCCGGCACAAGAAAAAACAAAGTCGGAATCTGCGCGCTGCCAAAGCAGCAGGCGCATCACAGCCCATCAAGCCGCCTGGTACACCCGGCGCTCCAGCACGGCACTGCCTTGCAGGCGGCGCCAAGACTTGGCCATGGCCAGCACACCCAGATCAATCAGGGGCTCCAGCAGCACTACGGTCATATAAGCAGCTCCAAAGCTGCCGATGCTGGTCAGGTTCTCAGCACCTACGCCGTGGCCATAAATAGCCCAAAAGCCCACCCACAGCACGATACCGCCCTGGTAAGCCACGGACAGCTTGAACGTCTGGGCATAGCTCAGATCAACATAGGCCATATTTTCTGGAATCACCCTGCGCGCCAGCACCACGGTGGCAAACAACGGCACCAGCAAGGTGGTCACATTCATGCCGTACTGGGGCAAGTCTTGCGGTGCAAAAAACACGCTTTGCACCAGCAATCCAGTTGCCAGTCCAATCGCAGCTGGAGCTGCACCAAAAATCAGCAGTAGCGTAGTCCCCAAAATCAGATGCACTTCTGAGATTCCCACGGGGTGGTGCGGAAATACCTCAAAAAAGACAAATACCAGCACCGAAGCAATGACCGAGCGCAACAGCAAAGCCGCAGCACCGCTGTGCTTGACCATGCCCCAGGCCAGTTTGGCCGTGTAAGCCAGCGCCGCCGTGGCAGTGGCGTAACTGAGCAGCAGCTTGGTTCCATCTACTAAACCGGGTTCAATATGCATGGCAAATTTCCTTCAAGGTTAGGGCTTACGAAGAAGTGGGTTTCAAAAATAAAACGTTCAGCCGGGTAAAGCCATCCACATGCCTTCAATCTGCCGAATGCGGATGCGGCGGTCAAACACCGTCTCCAAAGCGGCATGCGTGGTGACATCGTGGGTTGCACCCTGATGCAGCACAGCGCCAGCTTGCATGACCACCATGTGGTCTGATTGCAGGGCAATACTCAACTCGTGCAGCACGCTGACCACGGTGTGCCCATGCATGACCAGACCTTTGACCGTGTCCATCCACTCACTTTGATGCGGTGGATCCAGATTGGCCAGAGGCTCATCCATCAGCAAAACCTGCGCCTGCACTGCCAAGGCCCGCGCCAGCAAGACACGCTGTCGCTCTCCGCCAGACAGTTCAGCCAAAGGCCGGTGGCGCCAATCCCAGGCCTGTGTGGTGTGCAGACAGGCTTCGACCACCATATGGTCTTGCGCACTGGGGGGTGCCAGCCATGGCTGGTGTGGCAAGCGCCCCAGCATGACCACGTCGTAACTGCACAGCTCTTGAGACACGGCTTCGTTTTGCCCCATCCAGGACAAGGTACGGGCGCGATCTTTTACTGGCCACGCAGCCAGCGGCTGACCCAGCAGCTCCACTTGCCCCTGCCAGCCTTTGCGTGGGTGCAGCCCCGCCAAAGCGCGCAGCAGCGTTGATTTGCCCGCGCCATTGGGGCCCACAATCGCCGTCCATTGCTGGGCAGGCAACTGCACATTCACCCCATGCAGCAGGTTTTGCTTGCCGATCTGGACAAACAGATCCCGGGCTTGCAAAGCCGTTGCACCATGCATTACAGGCAATGTCATTGCTCAGCCCCTTCCTTGCCGTGCGGCATGGCCACGGTGCATCAGCCACAGCAAGTAGGTGCCGCCCAGCAAGGCCGTCAAAACACCGACAGGCAGCTCTTCTGGAGCCATCACCCAGCGCGCCAAAATATCTGCTGTCAGCAGCACCACACCGCCCATCAAACTGCTCAGCAGCGTGCTGCGGGCATGCCCCACGTTGACCATGCTGCGCACCAGGTGCGGTGCTGCAAGACCGACAAAAGCGATCAAGCCTGTCTGCGCCACCGCAGTGCCAGTGGCCAACGCCATCACGGCGATCAAGCCAGCGCGCATGGGCGCTAAAGGGAGACCCAGACTGGCCGCCGTAGATTCACCCAGGGTCAAACCATCCAGCACTCTGGACAGGCACCATGCCGCCAGAGCACACAATGCCCAAGCCCCCACCATCAGCAGGCACGCGGCCCAGCCAATAAAAGCGGTGCTGCCCAGGCCAAAAGCCTTCATGGGCTGCAGGATGTCTGGGTAGCGCAACTCCAGCATGTCGCGCACAGCCCCCAGCACCACCCCCACAACCACACCCGCCAGCAGCATGCGCAAACTGTTTTGCACACCTTGCGCCAGTGTCAGCGTCAGCAGTACGGCAATCGCAGCGCCGGCAAAAGCCATGCCAGTCATACCCAGACGCTGCATCCATTCCATGCCAATGGCCGCTGTGCCACTGAACACCATGGCAGCTGCCCCACCCAGTGCAGCGCCCGAGGCACTGCCCAGCAAATATGGGTCAGCCAGCGGGTTACGAAACAGCCCCTGAGCCACCGCACCCGCCAGCCCCAGCAAGGCCCCGGCAAGCCATGCACCCAAGGTGCGAGGAAAACGGATGTCCCACACAATTTGCTGCGCAACGGGGTCGCTGCGCATGCGCCACACGCTCTCCCACCCTGTGCTGCCCACACACACACCCAGCACAACCAAACCAGCGGTAACCGCCACCAAGAGCATTGCCAGCCAGTGACTGCGGGCCGCTGCTGTCGGCACGTTGGAGGTTCTAGTTGACACGACGCGGTGCTTTCTCAGCCAAACAGCGGGCAATGATGCGGGCCGCCTCATCCATGCGCGGGCCAGGGCGCACAACGGTGGTGGACTCTTCCGCATTGAACGCACACACACGCCGGTGCTTCACAGCATCCAGCGACGCCCACCCCGGATAGGCATGAGCCAGCTGCATGCTGTAGTTGCCCATCAAGATGACATCGGGCCGGGCACGCAAAATAAATTCAGGATTCAAACGGGGAAAGGGCCCCATCTCTGCTGGAACCACGTTGTCCACGTGCATGCGCGTCAGCAGCTCGCCGATGAAAGAGGATGGGCCCGCAGCATAAGGGCCACGACTGACTTCAAAGTACACGCGCGCCCCTTGCACCCCGGCAGGCACAGACTTCGCAGCGGCGTCCACACCGGCTTGCAAGCGCTGCCACTCGCGCTCAGCACCTTGCTCAGGCGGCAATCCCAGCAGCATACCGATGCTGTGCAGCACGCGGTATACATCCGCCTGCGTGCGGGGTTCCAGAGCCACCGTGCGCAAGCCCAGCGCCTCCAGCCGTTCGACCACCCGCGAAGAGTTGGACAGCAGAACCACATCGGGCTTGAGCGCCACAATCGCTTCCACGTTAGGATCTAGCCCACCGCCCAGTACGGGCAGCGTGGTCTGTAGTGTTTTAGGCCAGTTGGAATACCGGTCCACACCAACCAGTTTTTCACAGGCCCCCAGGGCACATACGGTTTCGGTCAACGAAGGCAGCAAACTCACAATCCGCTGCGGGGGCTGCGCCATGACAACCGGGCGACCTCGGTCATCTTTTTGTGCATCCAGGGTGACATCTGCCGCATGGGCGCTGCCCAGTACAGCCGCCCATACCATGGCAGCCACGCCCAGGCCAGTGCGTACGAATTTGATCATTTCAGTGGCACTGGCAATCCGGCCGCCATCAAAGTTGCGCGCTTGCATACGCTTGCCACGTCTTGGTTCAAAGTGCCCAGGGCATCGACAAAGGCACGCACTTCTTTACCCAGGGGAATCACGCCCAAACCGATTTCATTGCCCACCACAACCACCGGACCGGGGCAACGCGGCAGAACATCTAAAAACAAAGCACGTTGCGTGCTCCAGTCATGGACTGGCGGCTGGGTGTCTTCATTACTTTCCATGTCCATGGGCATCATCCAATTGGTCAGCCACAGCGTTAAACAATCGATAACCACCAAGGTCTGTGGTGTGCTGTGGGTTTGCAATGCCTGCGCGAGTTGCCGTGGCACCTCTACCGTACGCATACCCGGCACACGGGCTGCACGGTCAACCTGGTGGCGCTCAATGCGCTGCTGCATTTCAGCATCCCAAGCCTGGCCCGTTGCCACATACACCGCCGCCCGTCCCTGCGCACCATCCATCCATGCGCGTGCTGCCTGCTCTGCACGGCGGGTTTTCCCACTTTTTTGGCCGCCCAGAATCAATTCCTGCCAAGGCTCGATCGCGCTGTTATTGAGAGTATTCATATCGTTTGTCAATTATGCAGACGGCACGGGCTCATCCCATTGCACAGTTTCCGCCCCCAGCAAGGCTGCAATAGCTCGTGGGTGCGATGGAAACCATGCATGAAAATAGCTGGCATAGACGCTGCCGTACTGGTACACGGCTTCGCCCTTGTCGGGCTGCACCCGTTGGTTAGCACGACTGGTGCGCGCCACTTCAGGGGCCTGGCACACAAACCGCGAGTAATGAAAGGTGTGCCCCCGCAGCACGCCCGCTTGCAGCGCACATTGCTGCATACCCAAGCCGGCAAGACGTGGCTGCATCTGTGCGGTGCCCGGCACAATACCCCACATGGGCGAATGCTCACCTTGCGCATCAGCAATGCCATGGCCCAGCGCCAGCATGCCACCGCATTCTGCCCAGACGGGCTTGCCCGCTTGCACATGGGCGAGCAAATCCGCCTGCAGCGCCACATTGGCCATCAATTTATCGGCATGCAACTCTGGGTAGCCACCAGGCAACCACACAGCATCACACACAGGTAGCCGCTCACCCGCCAAGGGGGAAAAGAAGGCCAGGCTAGCCCCCATCGCATGCAAACAATCCAGATTTGCAGGATAGATAAAGCTAAACGCCGCATCACTGGCAACGGCCACCGTGCGCCCTTGCAGCCAAGGCTCGGGTGGAGTGAGGGCACCATCGGCCGGCACTGAAAACTCCACCGACCAGCGCTGCCAATCTGTCCAGTCCATCTGCCCCAACGGGGTTTCAGCCAGCGCATCGGCGGCCGCATTCAGCCGCGCCATGGCATCAGGCAGCTCATGCGCAGCCACCAGACCCAAATGTCGCTCGGGCAGCAACTGAGCATCTTTGCCTGAACCCATTCGCTGTACTGCCCCCAGCCACAGCGCTGGATCACGCAAGCTGTTTTGCAGCATCTGTGCATGCATGCTGCTGCCCACACGATTGGCCAGCACGCCCGCCCAAGGCACATCCGGCTGGTACTGCTGCATGCCCAGCACCAAGGCACCAAAGCTGCCAGCCATGGCTGATGCATCAACCACCAGCAACACGGGAATACCCAGCTGCACCGCCAGATCTGCCGCTGTCGGACTGCCATCAAACAGCCCCATCACGCCTTCAATCAAGATGACGTCAGCTTCTGCTGCTGCTGCCGACAGACGCGCACGCACTTCATCCATCCCGACCATCCAGCCGTCCAGGTTGTGCACCGTCGCACCGCTGGCCAGCTGGTGCCAGTAAGGATCGAGAAAATCAGGCCCGCACTTGAACACTCGAACACGGCGCCCTTGCCGCGTATGCCAACACGCCAAAGCAGCGGTCACGGTGGTTTTGCCCTGCCCAGAGGCTGGCGCAGCCACCAGCAGTGCCACACAGCGATGAGAGGAAAGAGAGGAATTCATACGCGCTTGTTCGTTTCGCAGCAGGGCATGACAGCATGCCTTGCTGCGTTCAGCCCTTGCTAAGTTACTGGGGCATCCACTTCAGACCCACATAAAAAGTGCGCCCTGCCGCAGCGTAATCTTTGGCAAGCACGTAATCGCGATCCATCAAATTGTCGACACGTGCTGTCAGCGTGAAATCTCTGGCAAGTGGCTTGGAAGCAGACAGATTGAACAAGCCATAACCCGCCCAGTCATACCGCTTGTTCTTGGAATCAAATTCACTGCGCTTGCTCACCAGCTGCATCTCGGCGCCAAGCATCCAGCCCAGCCACTGCTTATATGCACTGACATTGGCGTAACGCTTGGCTCGTCGATCCAGAATGCGCCCCGTCTCTTGGTTGCGTGGTGTTTGGAAATCGACAGAAGCCGTCCAGTCCACATCCAGCCAGTGTGTGGCAGCGGCGAAGGTGATGCCTTGCAGTTCAGCCTGCGCAACGTTCTGGTATTTTTTACTGCTGCTGTTGTATTCGATGAGGTTTGTCAAACGGTTGCGATAGGCCACCATAGAGAAGCTGTCACCACCTTGCTTCCAATGCAGTCCGACTTCGGCATTTTTTCCTTCTTCAGGCTGCAGGGAAGCAGAACCATAGATGCGGTGAAAGCGCTGATACAGCGTGGGCGCACGGAAAGAAGTTCCCGCAGAGGCCGTTGCACGCCATGTGGGAGACAACGCCAGCCCGTACGCTGCACTGCCCGTGTTCTGCCCGCCGAATTCACTGTCATCGTCGTGGCGAACATTCAATTGCAGCGAATGAACACTGCCCTGGTAACCCCAACCCAGGGCCAGCGCATTTTGCGAACGTTCCCGCTCAGACACGTCCAGATCCTTGTTTTGCAAGTTGTCTTCACGGCGCTCTAAATTGGCCGTCAACGTTGCATTGCCATGCTTGAAAACGTTTTGCCACAAATAATTACGCAGCGTTGTCTCGGTGTAGCTGGGACTCTTGGTCACAGTCTCGTACTTCACATTCGATTCACTCACGGAAATGCGGCTCGACAAGAGCGGGTTCCATTGCGCAGCCCATGACAGCCCCAAAGTTTCCAGCTTGCGCTTGCTGCGATCATCTGCCAGCGTGGAGTCGTAGCCACTATTGGACTGGCTGGTTAACGCAGTGGCTTCCAAGCGATGGTCGCGGTTCAGCTGAAACCCCAGCTTCGCGTTGGCTGCATGCAGGCGATAGTCATCTTTATCCGGGTTGCTGGTGGCAGTCGTCTTTGCATCAAAACCATCAGTACGCTCGGTTTGCACGCCAACTGCGTAGTCCCACGCGCCTTGCCCCCCCGACAGCCCGGCATCTGCCTTGCGGGTACCTTGGTTGCCGAAACCAATCGCAATATGCGGCAAGAAACCGGCTTCACCCTTTTTAGTGAAAATCTGAATCACACCTGCCACGGCATCAGAGCCATAGACAGCGGCCGCAGGCCCGCGCAATATCTCCACGCGATCAATGCTTGCCAAGGGAATGGTCTGCCAGTCCATACCGCCACTTGTGGACTGAGAGTCCACGCGAATCCCGTCCACAAACACCGCTGTGTGCTGGTTGTTAGCGCCGCGCATGAACAAGCTGGTGCTCGAGCCCATACCACCAGTACGCACCAGCTGCACACCTGGCTGACGGGCCAAGATCGACGCCAGATCGCTGAAGCCGCTGCGTTCAATTTCCTCATGGCCAATCACCGTCATGTCAGCCAGCACGTCTGACAAACGCTGTTCTGTGCGTGTGGCAGAGACGACCACCTCATCCAGCGAAGCGGCCATGGACGAGATCCATGGTGCTGCAGCCAAGACAACCGCCAAGCTCACAGGGCGCAAGGCACACGACGACGCGACGCACAAGCGTCGTTGTTCAAACAAACTCATTTGAGAAATTCAGAGAAATCCACCCGTACTGACCTCCCCGCCAGCAATGGGTAATACCATGTCCATCAAAAATAGACACACCTGTGTTGGCCGGTATCCGGGCTGGTTCATCAACGCCATCGCCTTCCCAAATGCTTGTTCAAGGCATTCAGTGGCTTAAATGATGGGTGAGCGTATGACTAACGCTAAGAACTCACCGTTGCGGGGGCAGCGCAGGCTAGGTGGCGCTGAAGGCCAGCACCATCACCCTGCTTCCCGTTGAACTGCAAACTTGTGAACCAAGTTGCGAGCACCAACATTTGAGACGTCGATTCTAACGGGGCAGACAAGACCAGGCACCAAGCATGTGTGCGTGTGAACAACATTGGCACCTGACTTAGCAGCGCAAAACAGCGGCTCAATTGACAGCTTGAAACAAGCTCAGGTAGCTATATCTTGCCATCTGCCATAAATTTGCAATTCACGCCAAAGTGGCAGTCCTACAATTAGAGCAATCCATGACGACACCATCTATTCTTGAGCCCATTGCTGAGCGCGTAGAGCTGCTATTGAAAAAGTATGAAGCGCTGCAACACGCTAATCACTTGCTCAACCAAGAGATTGAAGCTTTGCATAAAGAGCGAGATTCGCTTCGGTCGCGCCTAAAGGCAGCGCGCGCACGCGTGGGTGACTTGATTGAACGTCTGCCTGCCAATCAGGAGACCCCGTGAGCCAGCTAGAAATTCAGATCCTGCACCAAGACTACCTGCTCACCTGCCCTGACGGCCACGAGTCACAGTTGATGGAGGCAGTGGAACGCGTAGACCAGCAGTTCCAACAAATGCGCGACAGCAGCAAACTGCGCTCGCGCGAGCGTGTGGGCGTTTTGCTGGCCGTGAACTTGGCCTATGAAAATCTGGAACTGCGCCATCAGCTTCAGGCTCTCCAGCAACAGCTGGCAACCCTGCAAGGCACGATGCCAAGCAATGATTTAGAAATTGATGCGCAGCGCTTGACCAGCCTGGAATTACAGGCCGCCCACGATCTCACAGTAGCAGATCAGTTGTTGCAACGTTTGAACCAGGTGCTGGACAGTGAAACCGCCAGCACAACGTCTGCAAATTTGGATGAAACAGCGAATCCTGAGTCGCAGAATGTGGCATCTGCACCCCGTGCTGATCTGGAAACGGTTAGTGCCAGCTTAGACAACGACATGCACATGGACTTGGTGCAGCCTGCATCAAAAAGTCTGTAAAATCGATCCTGTCTGCAAACCGCCGGGCTTTATATTGCCTTGAACCAATGCTCATTGAGCACGGGCTTGATATATTGCCTAGCAAGCGTGATCGTCTCGCGTTAGACGAACCCAACGCTGGGCTGCTCTCGCCCACCTGAACCCCCGGTTCAGGTTGAGGGCCCGGTGGCTTTGCAGACACCTTTCACTGCTTTTCAGCAAACTCTCGCTGAGTGACAGCCCATCTAGCGGCACCACACTGATGGCTTATAAATCAAGTCCATCCACAGCGCCCACAAAGAAACAGCAACCAGCATAAACCCCGCTGCACGCACGCCCCAGCCAGAGCGCAAGAGGCTCAATCGCCCACTCAGCCAGCGCCATGCATAAGGCGCAGCAATCAGCCACAGCGCCCCGCCACAAGCAAAAGCTACCATGCTGGCCGCTCCCGTCAACGCGGTGCCACTGAGAGCTGCCACCAAAATTGCGGAATAAAGCAGGCCACAGGGCAGCAGTGTCCAAGCCATGCCCGCAAAAAGGACACCCCCGCGCATCGACAGGAGCGGTTGAACGGTTTTCCACATCGCCCTGCCCGCGCGTTCCAGCCAGACAGGCTGCTGCCCCTGAAACAGCATCAGCAGGCCCCACGCCAAAATAGCCAGATGCATCAGCACCCACACTGGATGCAAAGCAGACGTTCGATCAGACAGCCATGCAATCTGCTCCATGGCCAATGCAGCAATCGCACCCAGCAGGCCATAGCCTACGAGACGTCCACTATGAAATTGAAAGGCACTCCAGTTGAATGCCGCCGGATGGCTCTGCTGCATGCTGTGCATTTGCACGGCTTTGTGATGCCCGTGTATGACTGCATGGCAAGGGGCAGCGCACATTGCAAGACAATGAGGCCCCCCAACAAGCCCCATGAAAAATGCAGTCCAGACCAGTGAAAATTCCATAAGGATCAGATGATCCGCGAGAACCTTGCGCGGGTGCGGTCTGCTTGCAAATAACGGTCAAACACCAGGGCAACTCCGCGAACAAAGAACCAGCCTTTGGCTGTTACCTTGATACAGTCGTCCACGATCTCAACCAGACCCTCTTCTTGCTGAGAGGCCAGAGCTTCAATCTCTGTCGCAAAGTACTTTTTAAAATCGATCAGCCAAGCGCTGTTAATGGATTCATAGAGTACTTCGCCTTGACACATGATGGTCATGATTACGGCCCGGCGAATGGTGTCGTCTCGCGTTAACGCCAAACCTCGAACAACGGGCAGACGATCTTGATCGAGCAAGTCGTAATACTCTTCCAAGGTCTTCGCATTCTGACTGTAAGTGGCCCCAACACGACCAATTGCAGACACACCCAGCGCGATCAAATCACAATCCGGTTGCGTGCTATAGCCCTGGAAGTTACGGTGCAGGCGTCCTTGCCGTTTAGCAATCGCCAGCGCATCTTCAGGCAAGGCGAAGTGATCCATCCCCACATACACATAGCCTGCAGCGATGAAGCTCTCGATGGAAGAAGACAGCATGCTTACTTTGTCGGGCGCAGAAGGAAGGTCTTCTTGCAAGATACGGCGCTGCGGCTTGAAACGCTCGGGCAAATGTGCATAGGCATACAGGGCAATACGATCTGGGCGCAACGCCGCAACCTGCTTTAATGTGCGGGCAAATGACTCTGCATTCTGCTTGGGTAAGCCGTAAATCAAATCGACATTGATCGACTCAAAGCCCAGCTCACGAGATGCTGCCACCAGATCAAACACCTGCTCTGCAGGCTGTTCACGGTGCACCGCTTTTTGAACCTCAGGATCAAAATCCTGAACACCAAAGCTAAGGCGGTTAAACCCGATCTCTTTGAGCACCGCCAAGCGCTCACGCGTCACCGTCCTTGGATCTACCTCAATCGAATATTCGCCAGCAGGATCAAAGTCAAAACGCTGACCCAGCATGCGCCACAGCTCGCGCAACTCTTCATCCGTAAGGAAAGTGGGCGTACCCCCACCGACGTGAAACTGGCTGACAACTTGCCCACGACCACAGTGCTGCAGGTGCAAATCCACCTCGCGCTCCAAATAGCGCATGTAGGTGACAGCACGCTCATGGTGTTTGGTAATAATCTTGTTGCAGGCGCAGTAGTAGCACAGGGACTCACAAAAAGGAATGTGCACGTAGAGCGACATTGGCTGCTTTGCCGCAGCGGTCACTTTGCGCTGCTTCAACGCCAAGATATAGTCATCATCACCAAATGCCTCCACAAACCTGTCAGCAGTGGGGTAAGAGGTGTAGCGTGGACCAGGCACGTCATAGCGTCGCAAGAGTTCGGGGGTGACTACAGTCATGAATCTTTTTTCCTTGTTGCCCCTACTTTGCAACAATAAGCCACGTTTATCCTTGACTTGAATCAAGAGGGCGATGTAAAAGCAATGCCACAATTTGATTCATATCATTCGTAAAACCAATGCCACACTTTGATTCAAATCATTCATGGCTGCGCTCTTCACTCTGATAGTTCCGTTTCTATTTTTTAACATCTAGCCTACGTCTTACTCATAGACATATGGGCTTTTGAGTACATGACTCCACCATCCATCAAAGTAACCTGTTCCAACTGCAATCTGCGCGAACTCTGCATGCCCGTGGGCCTGAGCGAGCAGCAGTTGCAGCGCATTGATGACATTGTGGCAACGCGCCGCAAAGTCAAACGTGGAGCAACGCTGTTTCGCAACGGAGAAGCCTTCACGTCGCTGTATGCCATTCGTACGGGGTTTTTCAAAACTTGCGTGGCAACCGAAGATGGCCGGGATCAGGTGACGGGCTTTCAAATGGCAGGCGAGATCATCGGCCTGGATGGCATCGTCAATGATCACCACACTTGCGATGCCGTCGCACTAGAAGATGCGGAAGTTTGCGTCATGCCATTTGATGGGCTGGAGGAAATTTCGCGCGAAGTGACTGCCCTGCAAACCCATGTGCACAAAGTGATGAGCCGGGAAATTGTGCGCGAGCACGGCGTCATGCTCCTGCTTGGCAGCATGCGTGCTGAAGAACGCTTGGCAGCATTTATTTTGAACTTGGTACAGCGCCTTCACGCTCGGGGTTTTTCCTCGTCAGAGCTGGTGCTGCGCATGACACGCGAGGAAATCGGTAGCTACCTGGGCCTCAAGCTGGAGACAGTGAGCCGCACCTTCTCCAAGTTTGTGGAAGAAGGCATGGTCGAAGTCAAGCAACGCCACGTCCGCATTCTGGACACCGCAGCATTGCAGCGTCTGGTGAACAGCCAGCACGAAAGCAATAAATAAGAAATTGCAGGCTGGTTCAGCCAGCCCAAAAGCCTCCCACGCTATCGCTTTGGGAGGCTTTTTTTATGGCTGCCCTACCTGGCATCGATAGAACACATCGAGGACCTCCCTCAGGATATGGAAGGTTCTCCGTTGACCTTCGCTGCGGGTATGGACAGCAGCATTGTCAAATAGCCCGCCACTGAAAATACTGCCCAGAAAATAAAGAAGGCAATCGTATAGACAGCGCTGCGTGATAACTCAACACTTTGCCCCCACCAAGACATATCCATAGGATCAAACACAGAAAAAACCAGCATTTCCATCACACCTGCTGCCAAAAAAGCAGGCCAAGCAATCCACATCCAGCGTTGTGCCAACATATGTCTTCCTTTGTGGTTTGGTTTAACGCTTTTATTGTGCACACAGTATTTTCAATATCAGCGTGGGACAAATACCAAATAAAAAAGATAGCTGCTTGCGCTTATTAACAAAGGATTTCAAAGTCATTAATACCTGAATCCCTTGAAACATAAGCGCAAGCAGCTATCTTTAGCAGTAAATTTAAATTATTTAGGTGTTAAATCAGGCAAATCCGCATCCGGTGTTACTGCGTGATTGCGCACCGCATTGGCTGGCGCATAGCTCTTGTCCTGGTTGCGTAACTGTTCGTTGATGTTCACACCCTTTTGGTAGTAATCCGCATCGACAATTGGATCAGCACCACGCGCAGCGATCACCGCCGTCAAAATACCAGCCACCACCACAATCGCCGGTCCAGACAAGACCAGCCACACGTGGCCATATTTCCACCATGGGCCAGATCGTGTTTCCAGTTTTTTTACGTTCTGAGACATGCCAAACTTTCTTTCATCTTTAGACATGGTGTGCAGAGCTTGCGCCCTGCTCACCGCAAATAACACTTTCTTAGCGGGGCACCAAGAAAACAGACTTTTCTCGTACGTGACCTTTTCCACTTTGCGCAGAAATCTCGAACTCAATTGGATGCGAGCCTGAATCTGCAGTTCCATACGGAATTTGCACCCGTACAGCAACGCCACGCGTCTGCGCCGAATCCACAGCCACCTCGCGCCCCTCTACCAGCTCAATGCCTTCAAGGCCATCCACAGTCACCGTATAGGTTTGCGCTTCTTCCGTGGCATTCATGACTTGCAGACGGTATACGTTCTCCAGCTTCCCGCCCGCCGCAATACGCGCCAGCGATGCACGATCTCGGATCACATCGACTTTCAATGGCTCTCGCACCGCCATGCTAAACACCATTGCCGCGGACAGTCCCAGCAAGATGGCTGCATAAATCAACACCCTGGGGCGTGCAATCCGTCTCCAGATCTGGGAGCCTGGCCAACCTTTGCTGACTGCATTTTGTGTGGTCAGGCGAATCAGGCCCCGTGGGTAATGCATGTTGTCCATGACGTTATTACATGCATCGATACACAAGCCACAACCAATACATTCGTACTGCAGACCATCACGAATATCAATGCCGACGGGGCAGACTTGGACACACAGCTTGCAGTCAATGCAGTCGCCCAGTCCTTGCGCCTTGTAATCTACTTCTTTTTTGCGAGGACCCCGATTTTCACCACGCAGTGCGTCATAACTAACAACCAGAGTGTCCTTGTCAAACATCGCGCTCTGAAAGCGTGCGTAAGGACACATGTATTTGCAGACTTGCTCACGCATGTAGCCGGCATTGCCGTAAGTGGCAAAGCCATAAAACAGTACCCAGAAAATCTGCCAGCCACCTTCCAGAGCCAACAACTCGCCACCCAGCTCACGGATAGGTACAAAGTAGCCAACAAAAGTAAACCCTGTCCATAAAGCGATGGCAATCCACAAAAACTGCTTGAGCGTCTTGCGCCAGACCTTCTCCAAGGTCCAGCCGGATTGATCCAACCGGATACGCGCACTACGGTCGCCTTCGACTTTGTGCTCAATCCACATGAAGATTTCGCTATACACAGTTTGCGGGCATGCAAAACCACACCACAGCCGACCCGCTACCGCCGTAAACAGAAACAGCGCCAAAGCACTAATGATGAGCAAGCCTGTGAGGTAGATGAAGTCCTGCGGATACAGCACGTAGCCGAACAAATAAAAACGGCGGGCACCCAGATCAAACAAGACCATCTGCCGCTGCCCCCATTCCAGCCACGGCAAACCATAAAAAAACAACTGCGTCAGCCACACCATTGCCCAGCGCCAGTTCATGAATTTTCCGCTGATGGAGCGCGGATAAATCTTTTTATGCGCTTCAAAAAACGATACGGTTTTTTCCTGGCTTTCCGCTTTGATAGGAATGGTTTTTTGCGGTTTTTTCTGCTCGGAACTCATGGGTCACACTCCCTAAATCGCACCAAAGAAAAAGGCGGCACACAGTGCCGCCTTAGACATCATTACGATGCTCAGTTAGCTGTTCCAGGCTTGTTAGACAAGCCCCAAACATATGCGGTCAGAACGTCAATCTGTGCAGGTGTCAACTTCTTGTCCTGCGCAGGCATTTCGTTCATCTTGCCATTCGTGATGATGTCAACAATGGCTTTTTCGCCCCAGCCGTGAAGCCAGATGTCATCCGTCAGATTCGGCGCACCTAACAAGGTATTGCCCTTGCCATCCATGCCATGGCAAGCCGCGCAAGCCGTAAATTTCGACTTGCCCAGCGATGCCTTCAAAGAATCATGGGGGCTGTTAGACAGGCTCAAGACGTAGTGCGCCAAATTACGCACATCCTCGGCGGTACCAACCACTTCAGCCTGAGGCGGCATCATGGACATACGGCCTTGGGTAATGGTCTGCTTGATATTTTCTGGTGCACCACCGTGCAGCCAGTCAGCATCAGTCAAGTTAGGGAAGCTCTTGCCGCCACGTGCGTCAGAGCCATGGCACTGAGCGCAGTTGTTCATGAACAAGCGCTCACCAATTGCCATAGCCTGGCCATCCTTGGCTACATCTTCTGTGCTCATGGCCGTGAAACGTGCATACATAGGCTCCAATTCAGCTTTGGCTTTCTCCACCTCGGCTTCATAGGCACCCACTTGGCTCCACTGCATCTTGCCAGCATAAGCACCCAAACCGGGGTATGCCAGCAGGTACAGCAAGCTAAACACGATGGTGATCACAAACATCCAGATCCACCAGCGTGGCATAGGATTGTTCAGTTCGCGCAGGTCTTCGTCCCACACGTGGCCAGTCGTGTTGTCGCCATCAGAGACCACCTTTTTACGGGCAGTAATGATGAGCAGCACCAAGCAGGCGACGATGCCCACAATGGTGATGCCTGCGACGTAGACCGACCAGAAGTTATTTACGAAATCGCTCATGGGATGTTCTCGTTCTGGTGGAGAAATCAGTCTTGTTGGAACGGCAGTTGCGCTGCTTCATCGAAACGTGCCTGATTGCGGCGGGCATACGCCCACCACCAGATACCGATGAAAAGCGCCATCGAAACCAACGTTGCAACAATGCGCATGGTGGTGAT
This sequence comes from Comamonas avium, assembly GCF_014836675.1. Lineage (GTDB taxonomy): Bacteria > Pseudomonadota > Gammaproteobacteria > Burkholderiales > Burkholderiaceae_C > Comamonas > Comamonas avium. Next base: position 101,791 of record NZ_JACSQK010000001.1, on the reverse strand, counting down.
GTCCATAGACTGATCCTTTTTACTTAAGCGCGGTGCCCAGACCTTGGAGGTAGGCAATCACTGCTTCCATCTCGGTCTTGCCCTTGACTTGCTCAGCAGCACCGGCGATTTGCTCATCGGTGTAAGGCACGCCAACCGTACGCAACGCTGTCATGCGCTGTGCAACCACAGTGTGATCCACCGCATTTTTTTCCAGCCATGGGTACTCAGGCATGTTCGACTCTGGAACCACATCGCGAGGATTGTTCAAGTGAATACGATGCCATTCATCGCTGTACTTGCCGCCCACACGGTGCAGGTCAGGACCAGTGCGCTTTGAGCCCCACTGGAAGGGGTGGTCATACACGAACTCACCAGCAACAGAGTAGTGGCCGTAGCGCATGGTTTCTGCACGGAAGGGACGAATCATCTGCGAGTGGCAGTTATAGCAACCTTCGCGGATATAGACATCACGACCCATCAACTCCAGTGGCTGGTAAGGCTCAACACCTTGCACAGCTTCTGTGGTCGATTTTTGGAAAAACAGGGGCACAATTTCCACCAGGCCACCCACAGCAACTACCAGCAAGATCAGAACGATCATCAAAAAGTTGCTGGTTTCTACCTTTTCGTGGGTAAAACCTTTGGAGGCCTTATCGTTATTTACAGACATTTTTGGCTCCTCGTACTTAGGCGTGAGCAGGGTTAACGGCAGGCACTGCCACCTTCACAGAACGACCCGAAGCCACTGTCTTCATAACGTTCCAAGCCATGATCAGCATACCGATCAAGTACAGCAGACCACCGATCATGCGAATTACGTAGAAGGGATAAGAAGCCTTCACGCTTTCCACAAAGGTGTACGTCAAAGTACCGTCAGCATTCACAGCACGCCACATCAGGCCTTGCATCACACCGGAGATCCACATCGCAGCGATGTACAGCACGATACCGATGGTTGCCATCCAGAAGTGCAGCTCAATGGCCGACTTGGAGTGCATTTCGGTCTTACCGAACAAGCGTGGAATCAGGTAATACAACGAACCCATGGTGATCAGGCCAACCCAGCCCAAAGCACCAGAGTGCACGTGGCCGATCGTCCAGTCTGTGTAGTGCGACAGCGCATTCACAGTCTTGATGGCCATCATGGGACCTTCGAACGTGGACATGCCATAGAACGACAGGGACACGATCAGGAAACGCAAGATGGGATCTTCACGCAGCTTGTGCCAGGCGCCAGACAACGTCATCACCCCGTTGATCATGCCGCCCCAGGAAGGTGCCAGCAAAATCAGCGAGAACACCATGCCCACGGACTGCGTCCAATCAGGCAACGCGGTGTAGTGCAAGTGGTGCGGACCGGCCCACATGTAAGTGAAGATCAAAGCCCAGAAGTGCACGATCGACAGGCGATACGAGTACACAGGACGACCTGCTTGCTTGGGTACGAAGTAGTACATCATGCCCAGGAAGCCTGCGGTCAGGAAGAAGCCCACCGCATTGTGTCCGTACCACCACTGCACCATCGCGTCTTGCACGCCGGCATAGGCAGAGTAGCTCTTCATGAAGCCTGCTGGAATGGCTGCACTGTTCACAACGTGCAGCAAGGCTACGGCGATGATGAAGGCACCAAAGAACCAGTTGGCCACGTAAATGTGCTTGACCTTGCGTGTGCCAATCGTTCCAAAGAACACGATGGCGTAAGACACCCACACCAAGGTGATTAAGATATCGATAGGCCACTCCAGCTCAGCGTACTCCTTGCCAGAAGTAAAGCCCAGAGGCAAAGACACTGCTGCAGCCACGATCACCAATTGCCAGCCCCAGAAGGTGAAGGCAGCCAGCTTTGGCAGAAACAACGTGGTTTGGCAGGTACGCTGCACCACGTAGTAGCTTGTTGCGAACAAGGCGCATCCGCCGAACGCAAAAATTACCGCATTTGTATGCAATGGACGCAGGCGTCCAAAGCTAAGCCAAGAAATACCGAAGTTGAGTTCGGGCCAGGCCAATTGGGCAGCGATAAAAACGCCGACCAACATGCCTACGACCCCCCACACCACGGCCATGATAGAAAACTGCCTAACTACGGTATCACTGTAGTGTGCAGCACTAGTTTTTAGAGAATCCATCGGGCACCTCTTAATATGCAGTCGAAAGTGTTCACTGTTATGGTTTTTACGTTGTTGACAAACATCAATCGTCTCGAAGAATGCGTTCAGCCTCTTGCTCGACGCTTTCAAACTGTCCGCGGTAAATCGCCCACCACAAGCCTGCGGCGATGATCAGGACAAGAACCACGGACATCGGAATTAAGAGATAGAGAATTTCCACGACAGGACTTTCAATCAGGCAGCCACGGCACTCACACCAAGCGCCTGTACGGGCTGCTCATCCGCATTCGCAGCACCCGATAGCGGCAATGGTTTCACCAGCCGGGCTGCGTTCAGCACCACCAGTACAGAGCTCAAAGCCATTCCAAGCCCTGCCAGCCAGGCAGGCATCAATCCCGCCATGGCTAAAGGGATGCAAACTGCGTTGTACAACGCAGAGAAAAATAAATTTTGACGCACCACACGCAGCGTCTTGCGTGCCAGCAAAACGGTTTGCAGCACCAGCTCCAAGTTATCACCCAGCACCACAAAATCTGACTGCGCCCGAGCCAACGGCACAGATCGACCAAAAGCGAATGAGACGTTAGCACCAGCCAAAACAGGGCCATCATTCAAGCCATCTCCAACCATGCCAACGCATTGCCCCGCTGCCTGGACAGCACGAATGCGCTCCAGCTTGGATTGCGGAGAGCACTCTGACTTGTAGTCCTCAATACCCAGCTCTGCGGCTACCCGCGACACGGCATGCGGCCCGTCACCAGAAAGCAGTTGCACACCTACGCCAAGCTGTCGCAGCCCATCTAGTACCTGGATCGCCTCACTTCTCACACCTTCGTCCAATTCAAAAGAAGCAAGGACTTGAATGTTTGTTGGCGATGCTTCCAATGCCAAATACACAGCTTGTACGCCGGTTGGCCAAGCACTGGCTCCAGCGACAAAGGAACGTGATCCCAACCGCACCCATATAGGTGCTTCATCATCTCCTGTCGCGGCCTGAACCTGCGCCCTCAATCCATGCCCGCTGAGCTCCTGCACTGACAGAACTTTCCACTTGGACACGCAGGACATTCCAAAGCCTGCGACTGCCTTGGACACCGGATGCATTGAATTTTTCGCCACGGCCGCGGCCAAGCCCTGCCACAAGGAGGCATCTAACTCATCCAGCACTGACATGCGGGAAACCTGCATCCCATCGCGTGTCAAAGTTCCAGTCTTGTCAAAGACCAATGTGTCAATTGATGCCAATACTTCCAGCCCCTGCAAATTGCGCACCAACACGCCATGACGAGCAAGGGTTCCGGCAGCCGTCAACATGGCCACAGGTGTTGCCAAAGAAAGTGCGCAGGGGCAGGTGACGATCAAAACTGCAGCCGCAATCATGAGAGCCCGCCCAGGGTCTACGGGCCACCAATACACTGCAGATGCGATAGCCAAAACAAGCACCACCACCAAGAAAGGCCCCGCAACCTTGTCCGCCAGTTGCGCCAAACGCGGTTTCTGTGTGGACGCGCTTTCCATCAAATCAACAATCTGTGCGAACTTGGTCTGCCCCCCAATTCGCTCGACCCGCACTTCTACAACCGCTGTCAGGTTAAAGCTGCCTGCAATAACCTGATCGCCTTCAGCGCGAGACACAGGGCGTGACTCTCCAGTCAGCAAAGCCTCATCTGCCTGCGTATGGCCTTTTATAACGACACCATCTACAGGAAATGCTTCTCCCGGCAGGATACGCAGCACATCACCCACCCCAATGTTTCTCAGCGCAACGCGGTGAAACTGACCATCACAAGCCTGTTTTTCAATACTGTCCGGCAGCCGATTAAGCACAGCATCAAGCGCCCCGGCAGTACGGTCACGCAATCGAATTTCCAACCAACGCCCTGCTAGCAAAAAAGCTACAAACATGGTCAAAGAGTCGTAGAAAACCTCTTCACCAAAAATACCTTCAGGGGAGAATGTGCCAATCGTGCTAACAATAAATGTGATGATCATGCCCAGAGCTACAGGCATATCCATACTCACGCGACGATTTCTTAAATCGCGCCATGCACCACTAAAAAATGGGCCGCACGCAAAGATCAGCATGGGTATACAAATAACCCATGAGGCCCATCGCAAAAGCCGCTCAAACTCCATGAGCAAATCACCCGGCTGCGCGTTATACGACGGCCACGCATACATCATGACCTGCATCATGCAAAACGTTGCCAGCAGCCAGCGCCATAAGGCTTTGCGATACTGTGCCTGCCGCATTTCACGAGCCACTGCATCTCGCGCCGGTACTGCCCGATAACCAACTTTTTGCACTGCCGCCATCCACTGCGAAGGAAGCACTTGAGAGGGCCGCCATACCAGGCGCGCGCGTTTGGCCGCAGCGCTTACGTCAACCTGTACAACCCCTGGAACAGCACGCAGCGCATCTTCAATCACTAGAGCACAAGTTGCGCAATACATGCCCTCTATGGCAACCTGTGAATCCCACACTTCGATGTCTTGCGGCTTGAACGCCTGGATTTTCTGCTCTCCATAGGGCTTGCCGAAACTCACCCACTCCGCAGGATCATCGAGCAGATGCAGACCACTGCTGGCTGAAGAAACGTCTGCATCAGATGCTGTTTGCTCCTGAGCAAAAGGAGACTGCGGAAGGTCTTGGGGCATGCCCGCAAGGGTACCCACAAACCACTTAGAGACATTGACTTACATCAAGACCGACCAAGCCACACGATTTATGCTTTAAAACGTCAGTAATGAAAACTTGGAGATAAAAAATGTACGAACGCATTCTGGTTGCTACCGATGGCTCCTCACTGTCCGACAAGGCTGTCAGCCATGCCATGGAGCTTGCAAAGTTGAGCGGAGCCTCTGTCGTTGCCTTAAAGGTCATACCACGCTATCCCCGCAGCTATTTGGAGGGCGGTGCAACGATTGACTTGTCAGAAATCAAGCGCATCGAAGCGCAATGGGCAGACCAAGCACAGTCCGTACTGAACAAGATCAAAGCGGACGGAAAAGCAATGGGTGTTACCGTCAAGACCAGCGTTGCAAAATCTGATCTGATTGCAGAGTCAATCATTGCCGCGGCTGATAAACAAAACGTTGACCTGATTGTGATGGCATCACATGGGCGCAAAGGCATCAAGCGTCTGCTGCTAGGCAGCGAAACACAGCACGTACTGACGCACTCTCAAGTGCCCGTCTTGGTCTTACGCTAAATAAGCCAATTTGCAAAAAGGTCCTTATGGACCTTTTTTTATTTACGCATGCAAATTTATAAAAGCTAAAAGCCAAGGACCAAATCGAAAAAAAACTCAGACACATTGCTACCGAACCCTGCTTCAAAATTTTGAAGAATATGTGAGCAAGATACGTTAAAAAACTATCGCAACGTCATCACGGGCATCAACAATAAAAATAGAGAATTCAAAATATAATTCGCAGAATCTCTATTACCAAAATTACACGAAATTAATACCATTCTTCTGAAAAATAAATTCAACCACAACGACATTTATTTTTCACACAAGCAAAAAAATACATCCGATGCTCAAAAATTCGCTGAGCGCTTTTCAATAAATGCCGTCACGCCTTCGCAGTGTTCTGCCGACGCAGCGTAAGCATAAGGAGCAGGTACAGCTTCATTAAGGGACAGACTTCGCATAGCCTGTTTATTCAAACGCGCCGCTTGTGGTGACAAGCTTGCAATGCGCCTTGCCACACCTTCCACCCGTTCGTGCAATCGCAGCGCCGGTAAAGGCTGTGCGCACCATCCCGTCGCGGCCATGTCTTGGGCAGAGAACACTGCCGCCTCCAGTAGCATGCGTTTTGCAGTATGCGCTCCCACAGCAGAAGCGACCAAATGCAGCTCTTTGGGTGCCATAGGAAAACCCAGCTTAGCAATCGGGGCACCAAAGCTAGCATTTTCTGAAACCCATCGCACATCGCAGCAACTGGCAATTTCAACGCCTGCCCCCATACAAACCCCAGCAATGCTTGCCACAATCGGCACATCACAGGACAGCATGGCATTCAAGCCCCCCCATACGTCTTCTTCATGAAATGCAGCCAGACTATCAGGGTCAAATCGAAATGCGGGATATTCTGCAATATCACCTCCCGCGCAAAAATTTCCTCCATGGCTTTGAACGACGATGCAGCGTGCCATGTGGTTTTTCTGAATATCCTCGAATATAGCTTTCAATTGACGCCACATTTTGCGCGTCATAGCATTTAATTTTTCAGGATTGACTATTTCAACACTGAATATCCCCGCATCCTCACCCTGAATCTGTGACCATGGCTCAATAGTGATTTCTCCACTCATGCGCCAGCCTCTTCAGAGTTTTTATAAAAAAGATTCGTCAGCCCCATACTTTTCAGACGCTGAGCCCATTGCATCGTGTCTTGCTTTACCAGCGCAGTAAAAGCGTCGCCATACACGCCCCCCCACCGGATGCCCATCGCCTCGAAATTGGAAGACATCACCGTGTCGCTGCCCATACGCTCAAAAACATCCACCATAGTGGCAGCTTGCGCATCAGATAATTGCTGCGGTGCAAATAATCCATACCATGTCACTCTCTCAAGGGAATGAACACCGAGCTCTTGCGCACATGGCACATCCGGCAAAACATTGGCACGCTGAGTTCCCGTGATCATCAGTGGTTTTAGGCGACCGCTGCGAATATGTGGCAAACAGGAAACGAGGCCATCAATCATCATATCCACGGAGCCCACAAGCAAATCCTGCAGGGCCGGGCCTGCCCCACGGAAATGGACGAACTCAAAATGCAAGGATTCTTGATGTTTCAAGATTTCGGAAGAGATATGGCTAGACGAGCCAATGCCAGCAGTCGCCATACGATAGCGTGCGGGCTTACGACTTAAATCTGAAAGCAGCTCCATCGCTGTGCGCGAGCGCATGCGTGCTGGATTAACCAAAATTACTTGCTGAACGGCCGCCACCATGGCGAGTGGCCGCAAGTCATCAATAAAATCAAACTCATCTTTGCTGGTCAGTGCACGTGCCACGGCCAAATAGCTGCCACCAAGCAATAAATTTTGTCCGTTTGCCGCAGCTTTTGACGCGAAGTTTGCACCTTGCACACCTCCAGCACCACTTTGATATATCAAACGCAGCGGCTGCTGCGTCTTGCGCTCAAATGACTGCGCCAACTGCTTTGCCAAAATAGCACTGGGCCCGCCAGCAGGAAAAGGAACAATCAAATTAACTGGTTTGTTTGGCCATGCATTTAAGGAGGGCCTTGCGCCATTGACGCTTTGTGCCCAAACGGGCGGCATGGCCGCCAGTGTGGCCAAGCATTGCAAATAAGCACGCCGATCTAACACGCAGGGCTCACTTTCTTTCTATTATTTTGGCCAGAACCTCGCCTTTACACCGCTGAACGTCGTTGTGCCCATATCCACATCATTGCACCACCCACAATCATCGGAATGCACAGCCACTGACCCATGCTCATACCCATAGACAGGATACCCAGGTATGCATCAGGCTCCCGGAAGTACTCTGCGATAAAGCGGAAGCTCCCGTAGCCGATCAAGAATGCAGCAGCAACCTGACCTGGCCTATGCTCCTTTCGCGCGTATATCCATAGCATCAAGAAGAGTAAAACGCCTTCCAGTAAAAACTGATAAATCTGCGAAGGATGGCGCGGCAGCATTGAGCCGCTTTGTGGAAAGACCATCCCCCAGGGCAAATCAGGGTTCGAGAAACGCCCCCACAGCTCACCGTTGATAAAGTTACCAATACGCCCTGCAGCCAAACCTGTGGGCACACACGGCGCGACAAAGTCCACAACCGACAGCCACGATCGTTTGCGCGAATAGGCAAACCAGCACATAGCCCCGATCACGCCCAACAAGCCACCGTGAAAGCTCATTCCACCTTCCCACACTGCGAAAACCTCTAAAGGATGACTCAGGTAGTAAGCAGGCTTGTAAAACAGGCAATAGCCTAAGCGGCCCCCCACAATCACGCCGATTACGCCTTGAAACAGCAAGTCTTCTACATCCCTGCGCGTCCACGCAGCATTGCCTTGCAAACGATTGAAAGGAGGATGCTTTAACCTGCATATGCCCAGCCACATGAACAAGCCAAAGGCGGCCAAATATGTCAAGCCATACCAATGGATGGCAATCGGCCCCAACTGCAGGGCTACGGGATCAATCTGTGGGTACATCAGCATGCTATGCATTGTGCCGCAGCCGGTAACACCGCGATGACACATGCGTGCCATAAAAAACCAATCGCGAATGATTCTGCGTTTCGCATGCATGCAATGCGGCAGGCTAGGGTTTATAAATCTGCAATTTGGAGTAAACCAAACACCCCACCATACTTGTGGCTTCAGCTACCCATAAGAAAACAGAACTATGCAAGGTCATCCTGAAGTCATCACCTGCCTGAACGAATTGTTGCGCGGCGAGTTGGCGGCCCGCGATCAGTACTTCATCCATTCCCGCCAATATGAAGATCAAGGCTTTATGCGCTTGTATCAGCGCATCGATCATGAAATGGCAGAGGAAACCTCTCATGCGGACATGATCTTGCGCCGTATCCTATTTTTAGGCGGCAAGCCTGATATGCGCCCACACCCATTTACGGCGGGCAATACCGTCGAAGAAATGCTGCAAAAAGACTTGGCTGTGGAGTACCAGGTGCGTGACAATCTGCGCAATGCCATGGTGCTATGCGAAAAACACCATGATTTCCAATCGCGAGATTTGTTGCTGGCGCAGCTTAAAGATACCGAAGAAGACCACACCTACTGGCTAGAAAAGCAACTTGGGCTTATTCGCATGATGGGTCTAGCCAACTACCTGCAATCTCAAATAGGCTCCACGGCCTAATCAGTGCACACAGTAAAAATCAGTGGCAAGTTTTTACTGTGTGCAAGTCGCCCGCGCAGCACCACCGCGGCTGCGCATCAATGTCAAGTCGGCATGCAGGTTTAGCGATCCGGCTGCAAGCAGCCGTGACCAACGCATTTCACACACGACTCAGAGATCACGCTCTCATCATCAAAAGCACAACGGAGGCTTGCATTGTGTTTTTGCAGGAATGCATCGCCATAGTTCACTGGGATTGCATGCAGCATGAGCCCGCAGAATGCCTCGCCGAACTGCATCGCAGGAGAAAAAATTCCGTACTGTGCAGGGTGAAAAGTTGCAAGGCATCCATAGCCCATTCGGGGGGTGAGCAGCTATCCCAAGCCACATACCAACAATGAATCAGCTGTGGAAAAGCAAAAAGCCCCAGCATTGCTGCTAGGGCTTTTTTATGGGGCGATCAATGGGGCTCGAACCCACGACAACCGGAATCACAATCCGGGGCTCTACCAACTGAGCTATGACCGCCGTAACTTGTGCATCTAGCCCGCTTTAAAAAGCGACCTGGACACTTAAAATGGGGTGGCTGATGGGGCTCGAACCCACGACAACAGGAATCACAATCCTGGACTCTACCAACTGAGCTACAGCCACCGGAAGAGATTATTATTATAGCTGGTTTATTTACCCCTTATGGGAACCAGCTATGATTTTTTCACTCAGGGGCGCGGAACCTTGAACTGAACCTTGAATTTCTTCTTGAGCAATTCATAGTAAGCAGCGCCCTCTGCAGTACTTATCAATTGTACATACTGCAGCGAGGCTTGGCGGGCTGAATCAGCACTTCTGTCCGTGGAGGGCAGAATTTTATTCACTTTCACGATGGCATACCCTGCATCACCCAGACCAACGCCTTCCCAAGCAGGCAAAGCATCGGTTTTAGCTTGCAGCGCTGCATCCAGCACCTGACGCGGCATGCCCAATGGATTGTCACGCGCAACTACGACGGCTGGCAGCAGCCCTTGCGCCTTGGCTGGATCAGCGCGCCACTCTTTGAGCTTGGCTTCACCAGCTTCACGCGCCAGTACGACGGCCTGCTGGTCCATATACAAAGTTTTCACGCGCTCTGTCACTTCATCAAATGACAGCTGCTTCGTGGGCTGATAGCTGACTACACGGCCAGCGACCATTTGGTTGGCACCCAGGTCAATTGCGTCGGTATTGCGCTTGTTGTCAATGCTGTCTGCGGAGAACAAAGCATCCAGGAAAGCCTGACTGGCCAGAGGCCCTTGGGCATCAGGTCGCGGCTCACGCGTAACGCCATCCACAGTTTGCAACTTCAGGCCCAGTTTCTCTACCGCAGGTTGCAGACTTTCCGCTTGCTCATACACCGTATTAGCAAACACCTCGGCAACTTCGGCAAATTTACGTTGCGCCTGCTGATCCTTGAGATCATTTGCAATCTTTTCGCGTACCGATGCAAAACTTGGAACAGGAGGCTGCTTCACATCTGTCAGCTCAATGATGTGGAATCCAAACTCCGACTCCACAACCGCGCTGATGGCGCCCTTTTCCATAGAAAAGGCTGCCTGCTCAAACTCAGGAACCATGGCACCACGTGCAAAGAATCCCAAATCACCACCCTGCGCTGCAGAGCCCGTATCCTGGGACTCAGTTTTTGCAACTTCGGCAAAACTGGCAGGGTTGGCCTTGACCTTGTCGTAGATGGCTTGCGCTTTGGCTTTGGCTGCCTCACGCTCAGCCGCAGGCATGCTCTTAGGAGCGTTCACCAAAATATGACTGGCTCGACGCTCTTCTTGGCCACCCGCCAAACGGGCTGCATTTTCTTTGTAGTAGGTCTGCAGATCAGATTCATTGAGCTCGATGCCGTCACGCACCGTCTTCAAATCCAAGACTACGTACTCCACCTTCGCTTGCTCTGACTGCTGAAACTTCGCCAGATGCGCCTGGTAATAAGCCTTCAGATCCTCATCGCTCACCTTGACCTGACCAACGAAATCCTTGGCCATGAATTGTGCGACTTGAATTTCGCGACGCTGCAAAAAAGCGTCCATCGCAGCATTCACCACCACGGGGGTTGCCAATGCAGTATTCATCACATTGCCAACGACCTGCCCCAAGGACATATCACGGCGCAGCGAAGCCTCGTAACCTTCTGGCGTCATGCCCTGAGCAGCCAGCAAAGCACGGTATCCATCCGCATCCAAACTACCATCCGCTTTGCGCAAACTGGCAATCGCAGGAATGCCCTGCAGTGTGCGCGCCAGCGCTGCATCACTGGTCACCAGGTGCATCTTCTGTGCAGCGATCTGGAATACCCGGTCACGCACCATCCGCTCCAAGCTGGCATAGCGCGCTTCTGGCGAGTCCAATAGCTTGGAATCCATTCCTGGGTTTTCTGCACGCAGCCGGTCACTCTCGTAGCGATGCGTGTTGTCCCAGTCATTTTGGGTAATGTCTTGCCCATCAACACGCGCAACTGTCGGGCTGGAGCCCGAGAAGTAACTCTGGTCGATACCGACAAAAATGAACGAGGGAATGATCAGCAAGAACAGCAAGATCATGACGAACTTGGAGTGCTTGCGGATTGATTCGAGCATAGTCAATCTTTCTGAGGATACATAAAAAAAGGCGAACCCACGCTCGCCTTTTTAATGGAATAGCGCAGACGCAAACGTTTTGCAGCACGCAAACCAAATAAGGAAACTCAAAGATTCTACCTGCTCAACCCTTCCATGCATTCAGCAGTTGCATCAACTCTGCGTAGCAGCGATCACAGACTGCAAATAGACAACAAAAAAGCACCTCGGCTTATGCCAAAGGTGCTTTTGGGGATTGAAGTGGTGGGTGCTAACGGGGTCGAACCGCTGACCTACGCCTTGTAAGGGCGCCGCTCTACCAACTGAGCTAAGCACCCACTGCAATCTAAAAAAACAGAACATCCGATTGCCAGAATGTTCACACAGCGAATGGTGGGTGCTAACGGGGTCGAACCGCTGACCTACGCCTTGTAAGGGCGCCGCTCTACCAACTGAGCTAAGCACCCGCTGTGAAATAAAAAAAGCATCTAGATCACTCTATATGCTTTTTACAGTGGGAAGTGGTGGGTGCTAACGGGGTCGAACCGCTGACCTACGCCTTGTAAGGGCGCCGCTCTACCAACTGAGCTAAGCA
>NZ_JACSQK010000001.1:33081-89560 GCF_014836675.1 Comamonas avium | reverse complement strand
CCCCACTGTTAAAACCTTGATCAGTTCAAAGCGTCTTTCAGTGCCTTACCTGGACGGAATTTAGGCACCTTAGCTGCTTTGATCTTGATGGCATCACCGGTACGTGGATTACGGCCAGTGCGTGCAGCACGCTTGCCAACTGCAAAAGTACCAAAACCTACCAAAGAAACTGTACCGCCCTTTTTGAGGGTTTTCTTCACTGCATCAATCGTCGACTCCAGCGCGCGAGCTGCAGCAGCTTTGGAGATGTCGGCGTTATTAGCAATGTGCTCAATCAGTTCAGTCTTATTCACAAGATGCCTCTCGAGAAATGGTTGTTGGAGCGCCTTTGTGACAGAGTTGGAAACTCAACACCGCATGGTGCTTGTCAGCGTTAGGCGAGATTCTAGTCAGGTTTGCCAGGCATTTTGACGAAAAAGCGATTTTTTTACCGCTTTTGCGCGAAGTGACTTTCCGCATTGACAAATGCATCTACCGCTTCATCTGCGGCAAGCGTTCACTTTTTACACGGCCCTGCAGATAGAGGCAACAAAAAAGCGCCAAAGGTGTGTCCTTGGCGCTCTTGCGTTGTGCGATGCGAGCTAGTGCTTGACGCGGCTGCGAATCTCTGGAATTGCTTTTTGCAAGTAATACACCATGGACCAAACGGTCAGCACAGCGGCAATCCAAATCAGGATTTGTCCCCACAAGCGGGTATCCACTACGCCAAACAATACGCCGTCATACAACATGAAGGGAATTGCCACCATTTGCACCGTCGTCTTGAGCTTGCCCAGCATGTGCACAGCCACACTCTTGCTGGCGCCAATCTGTGCCATCCATTCACGCAAAGCAGAGATTGCGATTTCGCGGCCAATGATGATCAACGCCACAAATACATCGGCACGCTGCAAATGCACCAGCACCAGCAACGAAGCGCACACCAGAAACTTGTCTGCCACAGGATCCAGAAAGGCTCCAAACGAGGAAGTCTGGTTCAAGCGCCGCGCTAAAAAGCCATCCAGCCAGTCTGTCGCCGCAAAGACGATGAACATCAACGCCGCAATCAGGTTGCGAGTTTCGGGAGGGAATGGCGCGTAGAACACCCCGACGATCAAGGGGATCGCGACAATGCGCGTCCAGGTCATCAAGGTGGGAATGGTGAAGAACATGGGCGCGATTGTGTCACGCCTGACGCACTTTGAACGCAAGCGTGCACTTGGTAAAACTGCGTAGGTAGCCAAGCATCAATGCAATGCGCGGTAAATATCATCAGCCAAACTGGCAGAAATACCGTCTACCGTCATCAGATCTTCGATGCTGGCGTTGGTCACACCACGCACCCCGCCAAATCGCTGCAACAAGCGGGCGCGACGCTTGGGGCCGACACCTGCAATGTCCTCCAGAGTGCTTTGCCCTGTACGCACCTTGGCGCGCTGTGCACGCATGCCCGTAATGGCAAACCGGTGTGCCTCGTCACGAATCTGGGCAATCAGCATCAAGGCTGCCGAGTCGTGCCCCAAATAGACTTTAGGGCGGCCATCGGCAAACACCAGCTCTTCCAGGCCGACTTTGCGGCCTTCACCTTTTTCAACACCCGCAATCCGGGACAAGTCCAGTCCCAGCTGGGTAAATACTTCGCGCGCCATGCTGACCTGCCCCTTACCTCCGTCCACCAAGACCAGATCAGGCAAACGGGGTGCACCGCGCTCAGGCTCTGCACCGCCGGCGGCCTGCAAGGCTTCTGCCACAGGCTGGTAACGCCGCGTCAGCACCTGGCGCATGGCGGCATAGTCATCTCCTGGGGTAATGCCTGTGATGTTGAAGCGGCGATATTCGCTGTTTTGCATCTTGTGGTGGTGAAACACCACGCACGAAGCCTGTGTGCTCTCACCTGCCGTGTGCGAAATGTCAAAGCACTCGATCGTGAGTTCATCCAGGCGTTCCTGCGGCAAATCCAGTGCCTCGGCCAGTGCGCGCGTACGCGCCTGCTGCGAGCCCTCCTCGGCCAGCAAACGTGCCAGCTGAATGGCGGCATTTTGCTCTGCCATCTCCAGCCAGATGCGACGCTGCTCACGGGGCTGCTGCACCGCCGTGATCTTGTAACCAGCCTGGGCTGACAGCGCCTGAATCAACAGCACATCGACTGCCTCACTCATGACCAGCACAGGCGGGATGGGCACATCAATGTAGTGCTGCGCCAAGAAGGCCTCCAGCACACGTACCTCTACCGATTGCTGCAGCACCTCGTCCTCCAGCTGGTAAACACCCATGGCATCGTCCAGTTGAGAAGGAAAGTACGCGCGGTCACCCAGATGCCGGCCACCGCGCACCATGGCCAGATTCACACAGGCGCGTCCACCTTGCACCTTGACGGCCAGGATGTCGACATCTTTATCGCTGGTGGTTTCAATCGCCTGCTGGTGCAGCACTGTGGACAGGGCTGACATTTGATTGCGGATTTCTGCCGCTTTTTCATACTCCTGCTTTTGCGCATGCGCCATCATGCGGGCCTCCATTTGCTGCAGCAACTCCTGCGTTTCTCCGCGCAGCATGGCCTCGGCGTTGCGCACATCGACGGCGTAGTCCTGTGGGCTGATGTGATTGACACAAGGGGCAGAGCAGCGCTTGATTTGATAGAGCAAGCAAGGACGAGAGCGGTTGGCAAACACCGTGTCTTCACAGGTGCGCAGCCTGAATACTTTTTGCAGCAGTTGAATGCTTTCCTTGACTGCCCATGCACTGGGGTAAGGACCAAAGTAACGGTGCTTCTTGTCGGTACTGCCGCGGTAATACGCTATGCGCGGAAAGCGCTGGCCCGGGGGGGCGCTTGCATCACCATCGCGCACCGACACACCGGTCAACTTGAGATAGGGATAACTTTTGTCATCCCGAAACAGAATGTTGTACTTGGGGTGCTGGGTTTTGATGAGGTTGTTTTCCAGCAGCAGCGCCTCTGCCTCTGAGCGCACTACCGTGGTCTGCAGACTGGCAATTTTGCTGACCATGTGCCCAATGCGCGTGCCGCCATGGTCTTTCTGAAAATAGCTGCTGACGCGGCGCTTGAGATTGCGCGCCTTGCCCACGTACAGCAGCTGGTCGGCCGCATCGAAATAGCGATACACGCCAGGCAGCGACGGCAAAGCCGCAACCTGGGCCAATATTTCAGGAGAATGCTCAACAAAAGACATGCACGCATTGTGGCGTCTTGTGCAAAGCCCGCACAAAAACGCTTTGTGCTATTTCAAATAAATAGCTGCCTGCGCTAGCGGTCTTTGTTATGCACAAAAAGCTGCCGCGTCTGCAGCAATCACGCACAGCCTCGTGCACTGACCCGCCTGCGCTACCATCGCCCGCCCGCACTATTGCGGATCTTTTTGACACAGCCATGCCCACTGCAACACCCCGCTTCATGCCCGCCCAGCGCTGGGATATTTTTTGTCAGGTGATCGACAACTATGGAGATATTGGTGTGTGCTGGCGTCTTGCGGCAGAGCTGGGCGCACGTGGCGCCTACGTCAGGCTGCGCACTGACGATGCATCGGCTCTGGCATGGATGGCGCCACAGGGTGCACAGAATGTCAGCATCCTGCCTTATGACGCAGCAACCGACGCCGACACACACGCCGATGTCGTCATTGAAGCGTTTGGCTGTGAAGCGCCTGCACCTTATCTGCATGCTTTGGCACAACGCCATGCGCAATGCCCGGCAGTGGGAGCACGCCTGCCTGTGCTGGTGAATTTGGAGTATCTGTCTGCCGAAGACTATGTAGAGCGCTGTCACCGCCTGCCCTCGCTGATCATGTCCGGACCCGCCGCAGGCATGACCCGCTGGTTCTTCTATCCGGGGTTTACCGTCCGTACAGGCGGTTTGATACGCGAGCAACAGCTGCACACCCGACAGGCCAACTTTGACCGCACCACATGGCGCGCGCAGCATGGCGTGCGCAGTGACGACCATGCCATTTCTCTGTTTTGCTACGAACCACCCGCGCTTCCCGCGCTGCTGCAGCAACTGGCCACCCCCAGCCCCGGGTTCGCTCCACGCTTGCTGGTCACGCCGGGGCGTGCTGCGGCTGCCGTCAAGGCACTGGACAGTGCCCAGCGCCTGCATCCCGTCTATTTACCCGTACGCACGCAAGTGGCTTTTGACGAGATGCTGTGGGCCTGTGATTTGAATCTGGTGCGCGGGGAAGATTCGCTCGTCCGGGCACTGTGGGCGGGCCAGCCCTTTGTCTGGCATATCTACCCGCAAGATGACAACGCCCACCATGCCAAGCTCGATGCTTTTCTGGACTGGCTGCAGGCTCCTGCCAGTTTGCGCAGCTTTCACCATGCCTGGAACGGCCTGACAGATGCCGCCACACTGCCCACAATCACCCCTGCATTACTGCAGGAATGGCATGCCTGCGCCCTGCAAGCACGAGAAAAATTACTGACACAAAACGACTTGATCGCTCAGCTACAACAGTTTGTGGCAGAAAAAAGCTAAAATCTCGGTTTTGCCCTCCTGATCGGCTGCCACCCACGTGTGCAGCTACGGCGTTTTGGACGGCTCCCGCCGCGGAACATGCGGCAGGCTTTTACGCTTTCAAAAGCGACATGCTTGCCTGCTGTGTTGAGCGGCTTCAACCCAACCAGCTAAGCAAGCTATGAAAATCGCACAAGAAATCCGTGCCGGCAACGTGATCATGCACGGCAAGGACCCCATGATCGTTCTGAAGACCGAATACGCTCGTGGCGGCCGCGGTGCAGCCACTGTGCGCATGAAGCTCAAGTCCCTGATCGGCAACTTCGGCACAGAAAACGTGTTCAAGGCCGACGACAAGATCGACAACGTGATCCTGGAAAAGAAGGACTGCACTTACTCCTACTTCGCGGACCCCATGTACGTGTGGATGGACTCCGAGTTCAACCAGTACGAAGTGGAAGCCGCCAACATGGGCGACGCCATCAACTACCTGGAAGACGGCATGGAAGCTGAAGTCGTGTTCTATGACGGCAAGGCCATCTCCTGCGAGCTGCCTACCACTGTGGTGCGCGAAATCACCTGGACTGAGCCAGCCGTCAAGGGCGACACTTCCGGCAAGGTGCTCAAGCCTGCCAAGATTGCTACCGGTTTTGAAGTGGCTGTGCCTTTGTTCGTGGCCCAGGAAGACAAGATCGAAATCGACACCCGCACTGGCGAATACCGCAAGCGCGTGTAATGGCCGTGCAGCGCCTGCCGCTGCCCACCATTGAAAAAAGGCTTCCTGCGGGAAGCCTTTTTTATTGCCTGATATGAAAAAATAAGAGCGCATAACGCTTACCAGTGCTATCTTTTAGATACAAAACATATTGAAATCGTTATCTGATAAGCGATAGCAGCTCTCTTTTTATTTCCACCATTCTCCACCCGCCCCTGGCACGCTTCCTGCAGTTAACCCCCCCGATTGATGCGGTTGCACCAATCCGGAAACAGGTAAACCCCAATATCTGTTTGGGTTGCATCTTTTTAGAATCGCGCCACTTTGCAATAGGCACAGGTTCTTCTTCAGGAGCTAGGCGGTTATGGCGACAACGACCATTGGCATCAAGGTAGACGAGTTGATGCGGGACAGACTCAAGGCTGCAGCCCTGCAATTGGGCTGCACGCCGCATTGGTTGCACAAGCAAGCGCTGCAAAGTTACCTGGAAGCGATTGAACAAGGTAAACCACTGCCTGAGCTGCAGTACTTGGGCAGCACCAGCCAGGGCGATGCTGCAGAACCCGAGCAAATGCCTGACGGCGGTCAAGCCTATGCACCGTTTTACGCACTGGCCCAAGATGTGCAAGCACAAAGCGTGCTGCGCGCGGCCATTACTGCCGCCTACCGCCGCCCTGAAACCGAGTGCCTGCCCTTGCTGATGGCACCTGCCACCAGCACCCACCCCGCGGACGTGCACGCACTGGCTGCTCGCCTGGTACAGGCCTTGCGCGAAAAACGCCACAAAAAGACGTCGGGCGTTGAAGCGCTGGTGCAGGAGTACTCGCTCTCCAGCCAGGAAGGCGTGGCCCTGATGTGTCTGGCTGAAGCCTTGCTGCGCATTCCAGACCGTGCCACACGCGATGCACTGATTCGCGACAAGGTCAGCAAGGGCGACTGGAAGTCGCACACCGACTCCCCTTCCCTCTTCGTCAACGCGGCCACCTGGGGCTTGATGATTACCGGCAAGCTGGTCAGCGTGCACAGCGAGCAAAAGCTGGGCTCTGCGCTCAGTCGCCTGATTGCCAAAGGGGGCGAGCCCCTGATTCGCCAGGGTGTCAACACCGCCATGCGCATGATGGGCGAGCAGTTTGTCACCGGGCAGACCATTGCCGCCGCACTGGCCAACAGCCGCAAGCTGGAAGAAAAAGGTTTTCGCTACTCCTACGACATGCTGGGCGAGGCCGCGACCACAGAAGAAGATGCCGCCCGCTACCTGCAGTCGTACGAGCAGGCCATTCATGCCATTGGCCAAGCCTCACAAGGCCGTGGCATTTACGAAGGCCCGGGCATCTCCATCAAACTGTCGGCCCTGCACCCCCGCTACAGCCGCTCCCAGCGTGATCGTGTGATGCAAGAGCTGTTTCCGCGTCTGCTCAAGCTGGCTGAACTGGCACGCCACTACGACATTGGCCTGAACATTGACGCCGAAGAAGCAGACCGTCTGGAAATCTCTTTCGATCTGCTGGAGCAGCTGTGCTTTGCCCCATCACTGGCAGGCTGGAACGGTATTGGCTTTGTGGTGCAGGCCTACCAGCGCCGTGCATATGCCGTGCTGGACTGGATCATTGATCTGGCCCGCCGAAGCAAGCACCGCCTGATGGTGCGTCTGGTCAAAGGCGCGTACTGGGACAGCGAAATCAAGCGCGCCCAGGTAGACGGGCTGGAAGACTACCCCGTGTTCACGCGCAAGCTGCACACCGATGTGTCGTATCTTGCCTGCGCCCGCAAGCTGCTGGGTGCACCGGAGGCCATCTTTGCGCAGTTCGCCACGCACAACGCCCACACACTGGCCAGCATTTACCACATGGCTGGCAACAACTACTACCGGGGTCAGTACGAGTTTCAATGCCTGCACGGCATGGGCGAAGGCCTGTACGAAGAGGTGGTGGGCGATACCGCCAACGGCAAGCTGGCACGCCCCTGCCGCATTTATGCACCCGTAGGCACGCACGAGACCTTACTGGCCTACCTGGTGCGCCGCTTGCTGGAGAACGGTGCCAACAGCTCTTTTGTTCACCAAATTGGGGATGAAACCGTGGCCATCGAGCAATTGGTGGCAGACCCCGTGGCCGCAGCCCAGGCGCTGACCCCGCTGGGCCGCCCGCATGATCGCATTCCTGCCCCTGCTGATTTGTATGCCGCGCAGGCGCGCAGCAACTCAGCGGGCGTCGATTTGAGCAACGAGCAGCGCCTGGCCTCTTTGTCGGCCGCGCTGCTGGGCAGCGTGGCACCGTTGACAGCCCAGCCCGCCAACGCTGCGCACCTGAGCGCACAAGCCATTCACAACCCATCCAATGCCAGCGATGTACTGGGCGAGGTGCGCATGGCAGGCCATGCAGAAGTGGCGCTGGCCATGGCACAGGCCCAGCACGCGGCCCCCATCTGGCAAGCCACGCCGGTCAATGCCCGCGCGCAAGCACTGCAACGCGCTGCCGATAGCATGCAGGCGCAACTGCAGCCGTTGATGGGTTTGCTGTGCCGCGAAGCGGGCAAGACCTTGCCCAATGCGATTTCTGAAGTGCGCGAGGCCATTGACTTTCTGCGCTATTACGCGCAGCAGGCCGAGCAGCACCTGAACAACGACAGCCACCGCCCCTTGGGCGTGGTGGTGTGCATCAGCCCCTGGAATTTTCCGCTGGCCATCTTTGCCGGCCAAGTGGCTGCTGCGCTGGCAGCCGGCAATGTGGTGATTGCCAAACCGGCAGAGCAGACCAATTTGATCGCTGCCCAAGCTGTAGCCATGCTGCACCAGGCAGGCATTCCAGAGCATGCGCTGCAACTGCTGCCCGGGGACGGCGAGACCGTTGGCCAGGCCCTGGTGGCCCATCCAGCCACAGAGGCCGTGGTGTTTACGGGCTCGCACCCTGTGGCGCAGCACATTCACCGCACACTCTCTGAGCGCCTGGGCAGCCACGGCAAGCCGGTGCCACTGATTGCAGAAACCGGCGGCATCAACGCCATGGTGGTGGACTCGTCGGCACTGTCTGAGCAAGTGGTGGGCGATGTGCTGATGTCCGCCTATGACTCTGCGGGCCAGCGCTGCTCAGCGCTGCGCCTGCTGTGCCTGCAAGATGACAGTGCCGACCACGTGCTGCACATGCTGCGCGGCGCCATGCAAGAGCTGCGCGTTGGCAACCCCGACCAGTTGGCCACCGATGTAGGCCCCGTGATTGACGCGCAGGCCAAGGCAGATATCGAAGCCTATGTCGACACCATGCGCAGTCAGGGTCATCGGGTGACGCGCCTGGAGCTGCCCGCAGAATGCCGCCACGGCCACTTTGTCGCACCCACGCTGATTGAAGTGAGCCGTGTACAGGACCTGAGCCGCGAAGTGTTTGGCCCCGTGCTGCACGTGCTGCGCTATGCCCGCAAGGACCTGGATGCCCTCCTGGAGGAAATCAACCGCCTGGGCTTTGGCTTAACGTTCGGTGTGCACACGCGCCTTGATGAAACCGTGGCCCACGTCTCTGGCCGTATCCACGCTGGCAATATTTACGTCAACCGCAACGTTGTGGGTGCTGTCGTGGGCGTACAGCCGTTTGGCGGTGAAGGGCTGTCTGGCACCGGCCCCAAAGCCGGTGGCCCGCTGTATCTGTTCCGACTGCTGGCGCAAGCGCCCGAGCTGTCGCAGCTGCCCATCAGCACTGCGCGCGGCACGCAAGCTTTGGCCATTGCCGCTGACCAGCACGTCATGCTGGATGGCCCCACTGGCGAGGTCAATCAATACCTGCTGCTTGCACGCGGCCTTATCTGGTGCATGCCCACCACCGTTGAAGGGCTGCACGCGCAGTGGCAGGCATGTCACGCCACCGGCAATGCCATGTTGCTGCAAGACAGCGACAGCCTGCGGGCACTGGTCATGCAATGGCAGCAGCAAACACCTGCTGCACAAAATGCTGCTTTGCAATGGGCCACCGAGGCCGAGATTGCACAGCTGCCATTGCAGGCCGCGCTGGCCGAAATCGACACCGATGCCCTGCTTCCCCTGCAGCAGCAGTTCAGCGCACGCCCCGGCCCCCTGCTGCTGGTTCAGGGCCTGACCACAGAAGACATTCGCAGTGGCGAGCGCTACCGCCATGAGCGTTTGCTGCGAGAGGTCAGCATCAGCACCAATACCACCGCAGCCGGTGGTAACGCCAGCCTGATGATGGTGGGTTAGCCCCATTCCTTTTGCCACTACAGCTTTCTAAAGTCCCTTTTTCCCTCTGACCTCTCATTTCCAACCCTAGGAGCACCGCAGCATGAAAACTTCTTCATCTTTCAAGACTTTGACCAGCACCGTGGCACTGGCCTGCGCCTTTGGCGGCCTGATGAGCGCCGCTCAAGCAGAAACCACCGTGCGTCTGGGCTTTGCAGCGCCTTTGACCGGCCCTCAGGCGCACTACGGTGAAGACATGCGCAACGGCCTGACACTGGCGCTGGAAGAGGCCAACGCCAAGGGCATCAAGCTCGATGGTGATACCGCCAAATTCGTGCTGGTCTCCAAAGATGACCAGGCAGACCCCCGCACCGCCGTGCAGGTTGCACAGCAAATTGCCGACGCCAAGGTCAACGGCATGCTGGGCCACTTCAACTCGGGCACCACCATTCCTGCATCGCGCGTGTACAACGACGCAGGCATTCCCCAGATCGCCATGGCCACATCGCCTGAGTACACCTTGCAAGGTTATGACAACACCTTCCGCATGATGACCAGCGACACCCAGCAAGGTGCAGCAGTGGGCGTGTTCATGGTCAAGGATCTGAAGGCCAAGAAGATTGCCATCATTGATGACCGCACCGCTTACGGCCAAGGTCTGGCAGACCAGGTCATCCAGGCCGTCAAGCGCGCTGGCGGCACCGTCGTGGCCCGCGAATACACCACGGACAAGGCCAGCGACTTCACCGCCATCCTCACCAGCATCAAAGCCAAGGGTGCTGAAGCCATCTTCTTTGGCGGTCTGGACGCGCAATCGGGCCCCATGCGCCGCCAGATGGCCACGCTGGGTCTGACCCAGCCGCTGGTCTCGGGTGAAATGACCCGCAGCGACACCTTCCTGCGTCTGGCTGGAGACTCCGCTAACGGCACCTATGCATCGCTGGCCGGCGTACCCCTGAAAACCATGGCCCAGGGTGAGAAATTTGCCGCAGCCTACAAGGCCCGCTTCAAGGCCGATCCCGGCGTTTACGCGCCCTACGCCTATGACGGCGCATGGAACATGATCACGGCCATGCAAGCTGCAGGCTCTGCCAAGGGCGACAAATACCTGCCCAAGCTGGCAGGTCTGAAGCGCAGCGGTGCCACCAGCGCCAACATTGCCTATGACAAGAATGGCGATCTGAACGAAGTGGCCGTGACCATCTACACCGTCAAGGGCGGCAAGTGGGAAGAGGTCAAGACCATCGTGGATTCGGCCAAGTAATGCGAGCCTGCCACCGCCCGCTTGCATGGGCGGTGGCAGCTGCTTAGGCAGCCATTTGCTGTGATTGACTTCACCGCAACATCTCGGACTTGCCACTCACAGCAAGTTCATTTTTTTCCGACTGCCCACGCCGCGCGGCGCGCCCGTCATGGATATTTTTCTGCAACAAATCATCAACGGCCTGACTGCTGGCAGCGTATATGCGCTGGTAGCACTGGGCTACACCATGGTCTACGGCATCATCGGTCTGATCAATTTCGCCCACGGCGATGTGGTCATGGTCGGTGCCATGACCGCTACCAGCGTAGTGCTGGGGCTGGTTGGCCACTTTGGTGACGTCTCTGTTTTCGTGGCTCTGGGCGCGGCACTTTTAGTGTCCATTCCTGTGTGCATGGCACTGGGCTGGACCGCTGAGCGCATTGCCTATCGACCACTGCGCCGTGCCCCCCGCTTGGCGGCTCTGATAACGGCCATTGGCGTGTCCATCATCATTCAGAACGTGGCCATGATGGCCTGGGGCCGCAACTACCTGAATTTTCCGCATGTCATCGAACCCACCGTCTTTCAGGTTGGTGATGCACGCTTGAGCATGCTGCAAATTGCCATCATGCTGGGCTCTGCGCTGATCATGGTGGCCTTGCTGCTGCTGGTACACAAAACACGCCTGGGCATGGCCATGCGCGCTACCGCACAAAACCGAGAAGTTGCGGGCTTGATGGGTGTGAACATCAACACCGTCATCTCAGCCGCCTTCCTGATTGGCTCTGCCCTGGCTGCGGTGGCCGGCGTAATGATCACCAGCTACTACGGCGTGGCGCAATACACCATGGGCTTCATGCTGGGCCTGAAAGCGTTTACCGCGGCGGTGCTGGGCGGCATTGGCAACCTGGGTGGCGCCATGCTGGGAGGCCTGCTGCTGGGCTTGATTGAGGCACTGGGCTCAGGCTACGTGGGCAGCCTGACCAATGGCGTATTTGGCAGCCACTACCAAGACGTGTTCAGCTTCATCGTGCTGGTGGTGGTACTGATCTTCCGCCCCTCTGGCTTGCTGGGCGAGCGTTCAGGAGACCGTGCATGAGCCACACCGCTTCGACCTCCAAACACCGCACTCCGGCCAAAGTCTGGCTGGGCGCATTTGCAATTGGTGCGGTGCTGCTGATGCTGCCTTTCTTGCTGGGCGCTACCGCCGGGCAGGGCTGGATTCGCATCCTGAACTTTGCACTGCTGTATGTGATGCTGGCCCTGGGCCTGAACATTGTGGTGGGCTTTGCAGGCCTGCTGGATCTGGGCTATATCGCCTTTTACGCCGTGGGTGCCTATGCCTGGGCGCTGCTGGCATCGCCACACTTTGACCTGCACCTGCCTTTTTGGATCGTGCTGCCCATCGGGGTCGCACTGGCGGCCATGGCAGGCATTGCGCTGGGGTTTCCGGTGCTCAAGCTGCGGGGCGATTACCTGGCCATCGTCACGCTGGGCTTTGGTGAAATCATTCGTATCTTCATGAACAACCTGGATGCGCCGGTGAACATCACCAATGGCCCCCAGGGGATCAACCGCATCGATACCGTCAAGATTGGCGAATGGGCACTGGGTCGCCCGGAAACCATTCTGGGCTTTCGCATCACTGGGCCCGAGAAGTACTACTACCTGCTGATGGCGCTGGTGATTGTCATCATCTTCATCTGCATCCGCCTGCAAAACTCGCGCGTGGGCCGTGCCTGGGAGGCCGTCCGTGAAGACGAGATTGCCGCCAAGGCCATGGGCATCAACACACGCAACATCAAGCTCATGGCCTTTGGCATGGGTGCCAGTTTTGGTGGTGTGGCCGGTTGCCTGTTTGCCTCCATGCAAGGCTTTGTCAGCCCGGAAAGTTTTGGGCTGAGTGAATCGATTGCCATCTTGTGCATGGTGGTGCTGGGGGGCATGGGCCATGTACCCGGTGTTGTGGCGGGTGCGCTGCTGCTGTCCATCTTTCCTGAAATTTTGCGCAACATCGTGGTGCCCGTTCAAGAAACGCTGTTTGGCAGCGTAGTGGTAGACCCGGACGCCATTCGCATGCTGCTGTTTGGAGTGGCGCTGGTAACGGTGATGATCTTCCGCCCAGAAGGCCTGTGGCCCTCTGCGGTGCGCAAGCGTGAATTGAACAGTGGCAAGGAGACAAAGGCATGAGCGCATTGCCACACACCCACCAAGGCATCGCCACCGGCCAGCCTTTGCTCATTGCCAAAGGCCTGAGCAAACGCTTTGGCGGCCTGCAAGCCTTGAACGATGTGAGTTTTGAGATTCGCAAGGGCGAAATCTTTGGCCTGATTGGCCCCAACGGGGCAGGCAAAACCACGCTGTTTAATGTGATGACGGCGCTGTACATCCCCGAATCTGGCAGCTGCCAGTTTCAGGGGGTAGAGCTCACCCGCCTGAAGCCGCATGAGATCGCCATACAGGGCTTGGCGCGCACGTTTCAGAACATTCGCCTGTTCTCTGCCCTGACTGCACTGGAGAACGTGATGATTGGCCAGCACCTGCGCACACAGGCCGGTCTGTGGGGTGCCATTGTGCGCAACCAGGCCACACGCCAGGAAGAAGCCCGCACCGAGGCCCGGGCGCTGGAGCTGCTGGAGTACGTAGGCATCTCTCACGTTGCCAATGAGGTGGCGTCATCGCTGTCGTATGGTGACCAGCGCCGCCTGGAAATTGCACGCGCTCTGGCCACCAGCCCCGCGCTGCTGGCTCTGGATGAGCCTGCCGCAGGCATGAACCCCTCTGAGACGGTGGTGCTGCGCACGCTGATCGAAAAGATTCGGGATGACGGCATCACCGTGCTGCTGATTGAGCACGACATGAAACTGGTGATGAACATGTGTGACCGCGTACTGGTGCTGGAATACGGCCAAGTGCTGTCCTATGGACTGCCGCACGATGTACAGCGTGACCCGCGCGTGATCGAAGCCTATCTGGGTAAAGGTGCGGCACAAGACCCGCTGCTGCACCCCGAACTTACCCACCCTACCCAACAAGAGCCTCGCCATGACTGAAGCGAACGCCCCCACCCCCATGCTGGATGTGCGTGGCATTGACGTTGCCTACGGCGGTATCCGCGCCGTGCGCAAGCTCAACTTGCACGTCAACCCCGGAGAGCTGGTTGCGCTGATTGGTGCCAACGGCGCAGGTAAAAGCACCACGTTGCGCGCTATTTGCGGCCTGGTGCCACTGGCAGCAGGTGCCATCCACTACAAAGGCCAAAGCCTGGCAGGCCAGCCCGTGCATTCCATGGTGCGCGAGGGACTGGTGATGGTGCCGGAAGGCCGCGGCATTTTTCCACAGCTGACCATTGAAGAAAACCTGAGCATGGGTGCCTACAGTCGCAGCGACAAAGCCGCGATTGCTCACGAAGTCGAGCAGGTCTACCAGCGTTTTCCGCGTCTGGCAGAGCGCCGCAAACAAACCGCAGGCACCTTGTCCGGTGGCGAGCAGCAAATGGTGGCCATGGGCCGCGCCATCTTGTCCAAGCCCCAGTTGCTGCTGCTCGATGAACCCACCATGGGGCTTGCGCCCATCATGGTGGACAAGATCTTTGAAGTGATCGAAGACATTTCCAAGCAAGGCGTCACCATCTTGCTCATCGAGCAAAACGCCCGCCTGGCACTGGAAGTGAGCCAGCGCGGCTATGTGCTGGAGTCGGGTGAGCTCACGCTGCAGGGCCCCGGGCACGAGCTGCTGCACGACCCCAAAGTGCGCGCCGCCTATTTGGGCGAATAAGCATGCGCTGCCTGGCAGCGCCCAACAAAAAAGGCTTCCCAAGGGAAGCCTTTTTTGTCTTCTGGATGCAGCCCTGCTACGCGGCCAGTTTTCGGATTTTGAACGCAGCAACAATCTGAAGAATGCCATAGAACAAAGCGCCTACGCCAATCCAGATCACTGCCACAATCAGCCCGGCAATCGGTGCTGCCAGCATCAGGCCGCCGAGAACCACGCCCAGCACGCCGCTCAAAATCAGCATCCATTCGTTGTCGATTTCTTTGCGAACGCGCACCGCAAAGATGATGCGCAGCACACCCGAAATAATGAACCAGACCGCCATCACCGTCACGAAGGCGGCGGCCATGGACACAGGGTTGGCTACAGCCATCACGCCAAAGAGCAGCGAGAGCAGCGCGTAAACAATCATCCAGCCCCGCGAAATGGGCAAATTCTTATTAAAGACAGCGATCAAACTCACGATGCCTTCGGCAATGGCCAGCAGGCCAATCGCCCACGTAATGCCTGCACCCGCGCGTACCGGCTCAAAAATGGCCATCAATCCAAACAAGGTGGACAAGATACCGAAGAGCAAAATCACCCACCAGGTTCGGCCGATGGTCAGTTGCAGTGCACTCGCTTGTGGATTCTGAGTTCCCATAACACCTCCATTGACATAAGTTTTTTTCAGTATGACCTTGTTTCATCCCGCGGCGCATGGCAGTCGCCTTCTGAGGCATTTGGCCTACATGCCCGAGCAAGGCCTGCCAGATTAGTATTGTTGCTGGCGCATGATTTTCACCCTCACAGCCAACGACATGGACAGGAGCCCCACATGCTGGACTGGAACGAATACCGCAAAGAACTTGCAGGCCGATTGGGTGAATTTGCCACCCTCAGCCCCGGCACCATGGAAGGCTACAAAGCACTTTCCACCGCAGGCAGCAAGACCCACCATCTGGATGCCAAGACGCGCGAGCTGATTGCGATTGCCGTGGGCGTCACAACCCGCTGTGACGGCTGTATTGCCGTGCACACCAAGGCAGCCAAAGCAGCGGGCGCAACCAGAGAGGAAATAGCCGAAGCACTGGGCGTGGCCGTGGCCTTGAATGCCGGTGCTGCGATGGTCTATTCAGCTCGAGCGCTGGATGCCCTTGGCGAGTAGATAGGGACGGTTTTTCCAAAAAAAAGGCTTCCAGATAGAAGCCTTTTTTCAATTTAAGTAGCTGCTTGCGCTTACACCACCTGCGTTTCAGATAGTTTTCTATCTGAAACGTAGTAAACACCAGCGCTAGCAGCTCACTTTTAATTCAACATTAAACCGGAATGCCCACCAGATCGTGCCCTTGCACGCCCAGGATACGCACGGAGATCAGCTCTCCAGTCTTGTAGGTCTTGCTCGCCTTTTCGGGCGGCTGGATATGCACCACACCGTCAATCTCAGGCGCATCGGCATAGGTACGGCCAACGCCGCCCTTCTTGCCCAGGCCCACAGATTTGTCGACCAGCACCTTCATGACCTGGCCCACACGGCGCTGCAGGCGCTGCGTGGAGACCTCTTCAGCCACTTCCATGAAGCGGGCACGGCGTGCTTCGCGCACTTCCAGCGGCAGCATACCGGGCAGCTCATTGGCCGTAGCGCCTTCCACAGGGCTATAGGCAAAACAGCCCGCACGGTCAATGTCCGCTTCGCGGATGAAGTCCAGCAAGTGCTCAAACTCTTCTTCAGTCTCGCCGGGAAAGCCAGCGATAAAGGTCGAGCGAATCACCAGCTCCGGGCAAATCTTGCGCCATTCGCGGATGCGGTCCAGATTCTTTTCACCAGAGGCCGGGCGCTTCATACGCTTGAGCACATCGGGGTGGCTGTGCTGCAAGGGCACATCAAGGTAAGGCAGGATTTTGCCTTCGGCCATCAAAGGCAAAACGGCATCGACCGTCGGATAGGGATACACATAGTGCATGCGCACCCACGCGCCGTGTTGCTGGGCCAGCTTGCCCAGCTCATCGGCCAGCTCCAGCATGCGGGTCTTGACGGGTTTGCCGTCCCAGAACCCGGTGCGGTACTTCACGTCCACGCCATAGGCAGAGGTGTCCTGGCTGATCACCAGCAACTCTTTCACACCGCCTTCAAACAGCGCTTTGGCTTCCTTGAGCACGTCACCAATCGGGCGCGAAACCAGGTCACCGCGCATGGACGGGATGATGCAGAAAGTGCAACGGTGGTTGCAGCCTTCCGAAATTTTCAGGTAGGCATAGTGCTTGGGTGTGAGCTTGATCCCCGCCTCGCCAAAGCTGCCAGGCACCAGATCCACAAAGGGGTCGTGGGGCTTGGGCAGGTGGGTGTGCACAGCATCCATCACCTCTTGCGTCGCGTGAGGGCCTGTCACCGCCAGCACGCTGGGGTGAATTTCAGCCACCATGGTGGCGCCGCCTTCCTTGCCCGCCTTGGCACCCAGACAGCCCGTGACAATCACCTTGCCGTTGACAGCCAGCGCTTCGCCAATCGTGTCCAGGCTTTCTTTGACTGCATCGTCAATAAACCCGCAGGTGTTCACGATCACCAGATCCGCGCCTTCGAAGGTCTTGGAAGTCTGGTAACCCTCAGCGCTCAGCTGGGTCAGTATGAGTTCAGAGTCGGTCAAGGCTTTGGGGCAGCCCAAACTGACGAAGCCCACTTTAGGGGCGCTGTTTTCGGTGATCATTGTGTGAATACTTGTGGGGGATTGCGCCAACTGCGCACAACCTGCGCAGGGAAATCTAAGTCCCGGCCGGCGAAATCAAGGCGTGATTTTAACGAGTGACGCCTTTTTGTGCCCAAAGCCAAGCCCATAGCCCAGCAGCGGCATAAAAAAACGGGCCACATGGCCCGCTGCACGAACGCGGCAATGCTCAGCGCTTGATGCCAAACATGCCCATCATCTGCTCCGTCTGCTTTTGCATTTGCTCTTGCATTTTTTGCATTTGCTCGGTGTAGCTTGCAGACACCATGGGGTTGGGCATCTGCAGCATCTTGGCCCAGGCATCGACACCACCGCCCTGCTCAGCCATCTTGCCCTGAAAGTCCGTGAACATCTGCACGTTCTTTTCAATGAAGCTGCCCATATGCCCCTGCATGGTGTGCCCGTAGAAACGAATAATGTTTGCCAGCATGGGCTCGGTAAACATGGGAGCACCACCGGCTTCTTCTTCCAGAATGATTTGCATGAAGATAGAGCGCGTGAGGTCATCGCCTGTCTTGGCGTCTTTCACCACGATGTTCTCGCGCTCCATTACCAGTTGCTTGACTTCTGCCAGCGTGATGTAGGTAGACGTTGCCGTGTCGTACAAGCGGCGATTGGGGTACTTCTTGATGACGCGCTGGTTGCTGGGTGCAGAGGTTGAGGTGTTTTCTTGTGCGGTCATCGGCAAATTCTCATGGCGAACGGGGGAAAGAGGGGGTCGGCGCGTGCAGCCATTGTAGGAAAGGCTTTCTTGTCGCAGCGCAGCACTAACCCTAGCCAAGCTCACGATGTATCTTGTAAAAATATGAGCTTCAAGTGCTTTTACGGCAGGCATTTCAGCATGTTTCATGCTTTCCCACAAGCATTGTGCTTGCCTTGCTCGCCCACTTTTCTGAAATTTCCAGTCAGATACAGGCAGCACTGCGCACCGCCACCACCCAGGCATTTCTTGCCCGCAAGGGGCTTTCTGGAGCAGTACGTTTTCGAGCATTTCTTTCCAAAAACAAACCGCACAATTTGTAAAAAATAACAGGAAATTGCTGTCAGAAAAATACCAAGAAATGACGGACGGCTGTGACAGTCGGTCTCCTACACACGCTGCGCCAACGCTGGCGCACACTGGGCCACAGGCAAACAGCATTTGTTTGTCGGTCACTATCCTGAAGGAGTAACTTATGGCCCAGCAACAGCAAAACCATGTGAACCAGCAGCAAGACCAAGACAAGACTGCCAAGGAAAAGCAGCAACAGCAGCAAGCACCCAACCAGCAGCAGCCCGGGCAGCAAAAACAGCAGCCCAGTCAACAGCGCTGAGATTTTGACTGGGAGGAAGGAGGCCTACATGTCACCACTTCCCCAGACTCACTACACGCCTTGGAACGAGCAGCAGCCCTGGCCCCTACAGCTTGGTCAGCCGCTGACGGAACCCAAATACAGCCAACAGCAAAGCAAGTGCAATAAGCGGCAAATTGGCTCAGAGCCCAAGCCCTTAGCGCAGGAGCAAATGCACTAACCCCATAACAAGCAAGGCCCGCATGTGCGGGCCTTGCTTGTTATGGGCCTGCTTGCTGGGGCTTGGCACCATTCGTGGCGTGTATAAATGCCAGGGCCACCTCCAGGCCACACGCAAAGCCCTCAGGCGCAGATGTAAAAGTCAATACAGCACCGTGCTTGTCGGCAATGGTTTTCACAATGGACATGCCCAGGCCATAGCCAATGTGCTGCCTGTCCATGCGCGCATGCCGTTGCTGAATTTTTTGAATTTCCTCAGCGCTCAACCCTGCCCCGCTATCCCTGACCACCAGCGCGGCATGCGGTGCAGGTTGCACTTGCAGCACAACCGCACCCTGCGTATGGCGCAGTGCGTTCTCTATCAAATTGCGCAAGACAATGGCCAAACCATCAATATCTCCCCACACCCAGACTGCGCAGCAGGCATCAGGGGTGATGCAGTCCAGACGTTTCTGGGCCTGCGCTTGCTGCCAGAACTCTTGGGCTACTTCTTGCGCCAGCTGCACCAGGTTCACCCAGGCAAAGTGGGCACTGTCGCCACCTTCAGCACGTGACAGCTGCAGCAGTCGCTCTGTGCGGTGGCTCAGCGTTTGCAGCGACTGCAGCGCCATGCGTACCTCATGCAGCGGCACGCTTGCACCCTGCTCCAGGGCTTGGTCCACCGCCGTCTGTAAACGCAGCCGCACCTCCGCCAGTGGCGTGCGCAGTTCATGCGCTGCATTGGCAGCCAGCGAACGCTCTACATTCAGCGCCTCCCCAAGGCGGCCAAGCAACTGATTGACGCCCTCTCCCACGGCACGCAACTCCAAAGGCATGCCCTGCACTGACAAAGGCTGTAAATTGCTGCCGCTGCGTGAAGTGATTTGCTGCTGCAATTGCTCCACCGCACCCAGCTCGCGGCGTGCGACCATCGACACCAGCCACAGCAGCACTGGCAGTATCACCAGCAACACGGCGACCAGCCCCAAAACAATGCGCTGGCTGGTTTCACGGCGCTCACTCAAAGGGTCGGCAAGCTGCAGCCACACCTGGTATTGCTCGTCGTAGAGGCTGAACACACGGTAGTCATCGGTGTCATAAAAACCTTGCCGCAGAGGCACCGCAAAAGGTGAAGCCGGCGTAGCTTGTGTGCGCAGCAGCACCTGCCCGGTCACATTGCGCAACTGCAGCAGCAAAGCTTCTGCATGGCCGGACCCCGGCAACTCACCCATCACTTGCGGGCCCGCTTCCGAAGCGGTGGATGCCATGTCGCTCAACGCCTCGTGGATACTGGCTTGCTGGGGGTGGGCCAGCTGAACTTCCAGCAACGCTGGGTACAGCTGGCGATGTGCGCTCTCGATCAGCTCCACATCAAAATTTTCCTGAATCTGGCTGTCCACATACCAAGCCACCAACGCAGTACTGAGCAACCACACGGCCAGGACAGCAGACGTCAACGCGCGGCTCAGGCGCTGCACGAGACTGAGGGGCATTTTCAACGTAGCAGTCATTGCGCAAGCAACCGATAGCCCGTACCGCGTACGGTTTCAATCAAGGCACTACCCAGTTTGCGCCGCAGGCGGCTGATGAAAACTTCCAGCGTATTGCTGTCACTGCTGGCATCCCATTGATAAAGCGCTTCTTGCAAACGCTCACGGGTGAAGATTTGCCCCGGGCGGCTGGCCAGTACACGCAGCAAGGCCCATTCCTTGGGCGTCAATATGATGGGCGACATGCCTTTGCGCACAGACTCCCGCGCCAAGTCAATGGCCACTTCAGCGCATTGCAGCACGGAGCTGTTTTGCGCCCCTCTGCGCCGCTCAATGGCACGCAGCCGGGCCAGCAGTTCTTCGGGGTCGTAAGGTTTGACCAGATAGTCATCTGCGCCTGCGTCCAGCCCCCGGATACGGTCACTGACCTGGTCCCGCGCTGTCACCACAATCACCGTGGGGCGTGCATTTTCTGCGAGGGCAGCGGCATGCAGAAATGGCAACAAATGCAACCCTTCCCCATCTGGCAGGTTCAAGTCCAAGAGCACGGCCGCATAGTGTGTCGTCGCAACAAAAGCGCGCGCCTGCTGCAAATCTTCAGCCCAATCGACGCTGAACTGTTTGCTCTTCAAATAGCTTAATACCGCCTGCCCAAGCGATCGATCGTCTTCTACCAAGAGGATTCGCAATTTCAGCCCCCATCGAATGAAGTGCCCAGTGTAGAAGGCCCGGAAAAAGCACTGAAAGCTGAACGCTGTCTGAACAGTAACTTCAGGGGATATTCAGACAGCTTTTTTAGAGTGCAGAGCATGACTGAATTGCACGCCCCTGCCCCTCTTGGTGTTCCCACCAGTACCCGTCACAGCTTCCACCTTCCACACCTGCCTGCTCTCTCGATGGCCCCGCGCTGGGCCGCCCTGCTCTTGGCCATCTGGTGCAGCCTGGCCTTGAATCAGGCCTGGTGGAGAAAATTGGCCGAGCTTTCCAGCGAACAAAGCCTGAGCGCATGGCAGATGACTCTGACCGCTTTGGTGCTCACCGCGGCCACCTATTTGTGGTTCATGCTGCTTTCATGGCCCAAAGTGCGGCGCGTGGGCTGGAGCATGACGCTGCTGGTAGCCGCATCGGTGCAGTATTTCATGCTGCACTACGGCATCGTGATGGACAGCAGCATGGTGCGCAATACGCTGCAAACCAATACCAGCGAAAGTCTGGCCCTGATGAGCAGTGGCTTGCTGGTGCACGTTTTGCTGTTCGCAGGTCTGCCTATTGCGGCCCTGTACGGCTGGGTTGAGCTTAAATCCACAGCATGGCGCCGCGACCTGTGGCGTTCAGCACTGCTGGTCCTGACCAACATCGCTGTCTTGGTGGGTGGTGGCTTGCTGCTGTACAAGCCCATGGCACCGCTGGTGCGCAACCATACAGAGATTCGTTACCTCATCAATCCGCTGGCCAGCGTTGTGTCTTTCAGCCATGTCACGCTCAAGCCATTGTTCAAGCGACCGCTGGCATTTCAAGCCATCAGCAACGATGCCACTCTGGGCCGCAGCTATGGCCTACAGGGCATGGGCATGACTGCCGCATCTGCGCCCGCTGCGGCATCCGGCAACAAACCGCCCTTGCTGGTTTTGATTGTGGGAGAGACCACGCGCGCGGACCACTTTGGCTTGAATGGCTATCCGCGCAATACCACGCCAGAGATGGAAGCACGCCATGTCATCAGCTGGCGCAACGTGCAGTCTTGTGGCACCAACACCTTGGCTTCTGTGCCTTGCATGTTTTCGCATTTGGGCAAGAGTGGCTTTGAGTCACGCAAGTTTGAATATGAAAATTTGCTCGACGTTCTGAACGCCGCAGGGCTGAACGTGGACTGGCTTGACAACCAGGCGGGCTGCAAAGATGTCTGCAATCGCATCTCGCATGCACAGGCTGACCAGGTGGCGAGCAAAGCCTTGGTTGAACGCTGGTGCAAAGACGGTGAATGCCTGGACCAGTTGATGGTGGAGCTTTTGAACGAGCGACTGCAGACGGTCAACAGCCATGGCAAAAACAACGGCACCGTCTTGGTATTGCACCAAATGGGCAGCCATGGCCCCGCCTATTACCGCCGCTCTTCGCAGCCCAGCAAGCACTTTCAGCCAGAGTGCACAACCAATGTCACCTCAGACTGCAGCCGCGGCCAGCTGGTGAATGTGTATGACAACAGCATGGTGGAAACCGATCATTTCGTGGCCCGCACCATTGATTGGCTCAAAACCCAGCAAGACCGCTACGAAACTGGCCTGATTTACCTCTCGGACCACGGAGAGTCACTGGGTGAAAACGGCCTTTACTTGCATGGCTTGCCCTACGTGATCGCGCCGCAAGCGCAAAAACATGTGCCTTGGGTTTTGTGGCCCGGCTCCTTGCTCAGCCGCACAAGGGTCAATGAGACGTGTGTGCGCCAGGATCTGGATCAGGCACTGACACATGATAATTTTTATCACACCGTACTGGGGCTCTTGGATGTGCGTAGCAACAGCTACCAAAGCGCACGCGATGCACTGCAAAACTGCAGACCCGCCACACCCAAGACCATCAGTTAAGGCCATCCGTGATGTCACACACACCACTGGCCCAGGCAGGCAGCAGCCTGCAAGCATCTGCACCACAGCAGGCACCGATCCAAGATGCCAATCCTCAGAAAAATCGCACAGGCTTTCAGCGCATCTGGCACGCCACCTTGTACTCGCTGCAGGGTCTGCAGGCTGCATGGCAAGAAAAAGCATTTCGCCAAGAAGCCTGTCTGGCCGTGGTGCTCATACCCGCTGCCTGCTGGCTCGGCCAAAGCTGGGTGGAAGCATTCATACTGATTGCGACGGTATGTCTGGTCTTGGTCGTCGAACTGCTCAACTCCGCCGTGGAAGCGGCAGTAGACCGCATCGGTCTGGAGTGGCATGCACTGTCCAAAAAAGCAAAAGACTTTGGCAGTGCTGCCGTGTTCATGGCACTGCTGCTGTGCGCAGGGGCCTGGATCACTGCTGTGTATAGCTACTTTTTCTAATGCCCGCGATGGACAAGGCAAAGCGTACGCCAGCTTGCACCGACGCTTTACCCCGACCTCGCGTTGCTCACCACATCAAGCTACTTTGGCAATCACCTGACCTGCCTGCAAAACTGCACCGGCCTGCACCTGGATTTGAATCGTGCCGGGCGCAGTTGCAAGGATGGGGGTTTCCATCTTCATCGATTCGATCAGCGCCAGCACATCCCCTTCGCGCACTTGGGCGCCTTCCAGCACCTTCCATGCAACCAAGCTGCCTGCCATAGGAGCCACAAGGTCTCCGCTGTGGACTGCAGGGGCAAGGGGTGCAGCGCTGGCTTGCACGCTGCCAGCGCGGCCCAAGCCTTGCAGCAAGCTTGCAGGCAAACCCAGCACCACCCGTTTGCCATCAATTTCGATGCAACTGCGATGCAGGGGCGCATCAGGCACTGCATCGGGGCGCGGTGCCGCTGCCCAGGACTGCTGCATCTCGGTTTCAATCCAGCGCGTATGCACGCCAAATCCTTGCTCTGCCGTAAATGCTGCATCACTGACTACCGCCCGGTGAAACGGCAAGACCGAGGCAACACCTTCAATATCAAACTCGTGCAAGGCACGGCGGGCGCGCGCCAATGCCTGCTCACGCGTTGCGCCCGTGACGATGAGTTTGGCCATCATGGAGTCAAAGCTGCCAGGCACGGTACTGCCTGACACGACACCACTGTCAACGCGCACACCGGGGCCGCTGGGCGCAGCAAACCGATGAATACACCCCGGCGTTGGCAGATAACCGCGCCCGGGGTCTTCCGCATTGATTCGAAACTCAATGCTGTGCCCGCGAGGAGCCGGTGTTTCGGTGAACGACAGAGGCAAGCCATCGGCAATGCGCAGTTGCTCCAGCACCAGATCCACGCCCGTGGTTTCTTCGGTCACCGGGTGCTCCACCTGCAAGCGCGTATTGACTTCCAGGAACGAGATTTGCCCGCCACGACTGAGCAAAAACTCCACCGTGCCCGCGCTCACATAGCCAGCCGCCGCGCAAATGTCGCGTGCAGACTGGTGAATGCTGCTGCGTTGCGCATCGCTCAAGAAAGGTGCCGGAGCTTCTTCTACCAGCTTTTGGTTGCGCCGCTGCAGGGAGCAATCGCGCGTACCCACCACGACGACGTGACCGTGCTGATCGGCCAGAATTTGTGCCTCAATGTGGCGGGGGCGATCCAGAAATTGCTCCAAAAAGCATTCCCCACGACCAAAGGCGGCTGTGGCCTCACGTACCGCAGATTCATACAGCTCGGCCACTTCCTCCATCTGCCACGCCACCTTCAGGCCACGGCCTCCGCCACCAAAGGCCGCTTTAATGGCCACCGGGAAACCGTGTGTCTTGGCAAAGCTCACGACTTCTTGGGCGCTTTGCACCGGCTCTGCCGTGCCGGCCACCAAAGGCGCACCAACCTGCAATGCAATCTTGCGTGCCGCTACCTTGTCGCCCAGAGCTTCAATCGTTTCGGGGCGGGGGCCAATCCATACCAAACCGGCATCCATCACCGCCCGTGCAAACTCGGCGCGCTCCGACAAAAAACCGTAGCCAGGGTGCACGGCATCTGCCCCGCTTTGCTTGGCGATAGCCAGCAGCTTGGCAATGTCCAGATACGTCTCGGCAGAGCGCACACCATGCAACGCCCAGGCTTCATCGGCAGCGCGTACATGCAGCGCATCAGCATCAGGGTCGGCATACACGGCTACCGAAGCCACGCCATAGTCTTTGCAGGCACGGGCAATGCGAACGGCAATTTCGCCACGGTTGGCAATCAAAACTTTGCGAATCATCGTCTTCCTTTCGCGCCCCCAGTGTCTGGGTCAGCGCTCAATATCAATGCTGCTCAAAAAACGGCGCCACTACGTTGAAACGAATACGGCAACCCACAGGAATCTGTGCTGCCAGCCCCAGGTGGTAGCTGGCCACCGCCGCAATGACGGGGTAGCCGCCCGTGAGGGGGTGGTCGGCCAAAAACAGTACAGGCTGCCCATTGATAGGCACTTGAATGGCCCCGGCAACCGTTCCTTCGCTGGGCAGTTCATCGTGGCGGCTGCGCTCCAGAGCTTGCGCCCCTGTCACACGGATGCCGACGCGATTGCTTTGCGGCGTCACCAGCCACTCCTGCTGCGCAAAGGTCTGCAGCGCTTGCTCTGTGAACCAATCCGTGCGCGGGCCCAGCACCACATCCAGCACCACCACATCACCCGCTTTGGGTAAAACGACGGCTGGCAAGCAGCACAACTGTACCGGGCGCAAATCTGCTGGAGCAACGGCACTGCCGACTGGCACGCGCTGCCCACTTTGCAGGGGTGCAGGGCCGATCAACGCCAGGGTGTCGGTGGCACAGCTGCCCAGTACCGGCTCAACCTGCCAGCCGCCGCGCACAGCAAGGTAGCTGCGCACACCTGCGGTGGGTGCATGCAGTTGCAGCACATCCCCATCATTCAAGGCCACTGGCGCATAAGCTGCGACGGGCCATGCGCCACCTTGGGCACTGTGCACGGTCAACGACGCTTGCGCGCCCGTGATGGCTACGGTGGTTGCGCCATGGCTGCGCAACCGCATCTGGCCCAGCACGTTCTCCAGCACCGGCGTGGCTACAGGGTTGCCCACCAGCCGGTTGGCCTGGTGCATGGCCACGGTATCCAGCGCTCCAGAGGCAGAAATTCCCAGCCCCGACATGCCATGGCGCCCACCATCCTGCACCAGCGTTTGCAAGCCGGCAGAAACAAATTCAATCGCTGTCAGCGCTTGCTGTGATTGCGCTGGAGGCTGTTTTGACTCGATGATGTTATGCGCAGGCAAATGCACCTGCGTCACCTTGCGCGCGGCATCGACAAACTGCACACGAAAGCCCGGTTGCACATAGGCGGGTTCAGGCCGCTGCAGATCCCACATCGGTACATCTGTCACGCCAATGAGCTGCCAGCCACCTGGGCTGGCGCTGGGATAGACGGCGCTGAAGTTCCCTCCCAAAGCCACCGAGCCTGCAGGCACCTTGGTGCGCGGCGATTGGCGCCGAGCCATCTGAAAATTGGCGCCGCCAGACAGATAGACAAACCCCGGGGCAAAGCCGGCGAAAGCTGCGTCGTAAGGTTGCGCGGTGTGCCGCTCAATCACCTGTGCCACAGAGATTCCAAGCAGCTCGGCCACATCGGGTAAATCTTCTCCGGTGTAACGCACAGCAATGTCCACCAAACGCCCCTGCACCGCCTCTGCGCTTTGCTGCGCCTGCGCCGCTTGCGCGCCGAGCGCTCGCAAGATGTCGATCAAGCTCGATGGGCTGATCACATGCGGCTCAAAGTGCACCAGCAAGGTTCGCGCGGCGGGCACCAACTCCTGCACACCCGGCAAGCGCTGCGCAGCCACGTGCCGGTACAAGGCCATGGTCTGCGCCAAATCATCCAGTTCGACCAGCAACGCTTTGTCACTGGCTGGCAAAAATCGCATGCTGCAGTCCTTCACGCCATCGACACAAAAGGCTGCAGGCTCACGCCCGCCTGCAGCAGGCGTTCGCGCATGCAGCGCGCCATCTCGACCGCACCGGGGCTGTCACCATGCACACAGATAGAGTCTGCTTGCAGGCGAATACGTTTGCCGGTGATGGTTTCAATCTCACCTGTTTGCACCAGTTGCAGCATGCGCTGCGCAACCTGCTGGGGGTCATGCAGTACGGCCCCCGGCAGACGGCGGGACACCAGAGAGCCGTCTTCGTTGTAGGCGCGGTCGGCAAAGGCTTCTGCCACCACGCGCAAACCACGCTCCTTGGCCCACTCAATCAGCGGAGCACCCGCCAGCGCCATCAGTGTCAGTTGCGGGTCCACCGCCTGAATGGCCTCGATCACATCCCCCGCCTGGCGGGCGTCCTGCGCAATGGTGTTGTACAGCGCACCGTGGGGTTTGACGTAACGTACACGCGTGCCCGCAGCCGTGGCCAGCCCTTGCAAGGCACCGATCTGGTAGATCACATCGCCCACCAGCTCGGCGCTGCTGGGGTCCATATTGCGGCGGCCAAAACCCGCCAAATCGGGATAGGCCACATGCGCCCCCACCGCCACACCGCGTGCAGCGGCTTGCTTGAGTGTTTGCAAGATGCCGGCGGGGTCTCCGGCATGAAAGCCGCATGCCACATTGGCACTGCTCACGATATCCAGCATGGCTGCATCGTCACCCATGCGCCATGCCCCATAGCTTTCACCCAGATCACTGTTGATGTCCATCTTGTATCCTCTTTCTTCAAACACCACGTCTTGATTGTTGAACAATCAAAGCAAATTCCTTACCAGCATCTTCACCATGCAGTCTCGGCACTTTTCTACCAGCACCACTCCCACCAGCCTGGCTGACACCGTCGCCAGCAACATTCGCCAGCAACTTATCCACGGCGAGCTGCGTGCCGGACAGCATCTGTCAGAAGCGGCACTGAGCCAGCAGCTGGACATTTCACGCAACACCTTGCGGGAAGTGTTTCGCATCCTCATCAAAGAGGGGCTGCTGCGCCACGAACCCAATCGGGGCGTCTCCGTCGTTGTTCCATCCATTGCAGACATCATTGACATCTACCGCGTACGCCGCCTCATCGAGTGCCCTGCACTGGAAAAAGCATGGCCCCTGCATCCTTCGCACAAACGCATGCGAGAGGCTGTTCAAGACGCCCAGCAAGCCCGCGATGCCAAAGACTGGCGCCGCGTGGGCTCTGCCAACATGGCTTTTCATGCCGCCATCGTGGCTTTGAGTGACAGCGACCGCCTGTCCGCCATGTTTGAAGACCTGACCGCAGAGCTGCGTCTGGCCTTCGGCATGCTCGATGACGCCGAATACCTGCACGCCCCCTATGTCGACCTCAACGCACGCCTGCTGCAAATGTTCATCGAAGGCCAGACCGCTGCCGCTGCACGCGAACTGGAGACTTACCTTGTTCAATCCGAACGCATGGTTCTTGCCGTGTACGCACGGCACATTCCCTGAACCATTACAAAGCATGGATTGCACCAAATTTGGGCAAACGAAGAACAATGCACCAAGTTTGATTGAACAATTAATACCAAAACAACCAACAACGTAACGCTACATCACCCACAAATACTCTGTATTGTTGAAATCCCTGATGGTCATCTGTCAATGACGGTGGTACTTTTGGCACGCGATTTGCCTATAACACTGAGACAAGGGGCTGCAACGTCTTTCCAAGATCTGCCCAGCCACCTTCATTGCCACCCTTTGCAAGGAGCCATCCATGAAGCGTCGAATTTTTTGTGCTACAGCCACTCTCGTAGCCAGCATCGGTTTTAGCGGCACAGCCGCTGCACAGACCAAGTGGGATTTCGCCACAGCCTATGCAGCCCACAATTTCCATTCCAAGAACAACGAGCAATTTATCAAGGACGTGGACGCAGCCACCCAGGGCAAGCTCAAGATCACGCCGCACTTTGGCGCGTCGCTGTTCAAGATGCCTGAAATCAAGCGTGCCGTGCAAACTGGCAATGCACAGATGGGTGAGTTCTTTTTGGTGAGCTTCCAGAACGAATCACAGATCTTTGGCGCCGATGGTTTGCCTTTCCTGGCCAGCAACTACGACGAAGCCTTCAAGCTGTACCAAGCACAAAAGCCATTGCTGCAAAAGCTGCTGGACAAGCAAGGACAGGTTTTGCTGTATTCCGTCGCATGGCCCCCACAAGGCATTTACACCAAGAAACCCATCAGCTCAGCCGCTGACCTCAAGGGCATGAAATGGCGCGTCTACTCCCCCACCACCGCCCGCATTGGTGAACTGGTGGGCGCACAGCCCGTCACCATTCAAGAGGCTGAACTGTCTCAAGCATTGGCAACAGGTGTGGTTGAAGGCTTGATCACCTCCAGCGCCACTGGTGCAGATAACAAGCTGTTTGAAAACCTGAAGTACTACTACAACGTGCAAGCCTGGATTCCCAAGAACGCCGTTGTCGTAAGCAAGAAAGCCTTCAATGCGCTGGGCAAGCCAGAACAAGACGCCGTGCTGAAAGCCGCCAGTGCTGCCGAAGAGCGCGGCTGGAAAGAATCGCGCGAAGTGGATGCCCGCTCGATTGCCACCCTCAAAGCTGGCGGTGTCAGCGTAGAAGAGCCCTCTGCACAACTGAAGGCAGATTTGGCCAAGGTGGGGGATACCGTTATCAAGGAATGGCTGGAAAAAGCCGGCCCTGACGGTAAAACCATCGTGGACACTTTCAAAGCATCCAAGTAACTAGACCCAGCTTGTATTTTTTGCCCTTGCTGCAGCGCCTTGCCGTTCAAGGGCATTTTTGTTTTCCCATGCATTTCCGTGAACGCCTGCACGGGCAACACGAAGGACATTTGCGATGCGCAGATTGCTTGATGGTCTCTATGCCGCCAGCGCTTGGCTGGCAGGCATCTCGATGATAGGTGTGCTGCTCATGGTGCTGCTCACCATTGTCAGCCGTTTCTTTGGGTTCGCAGCCCCTGGCACCGATGCCTATGCCGGGTATGCCATGGCAGGCGCGGGCTTCATGGCTTTGGCCAGCACGCTCAAAGCCGGCGAGCATATTCGCGTCACGCTGGTGCTGGGCATGCTCAAAGGCAAAGCCTACAAGACTCTGGAAGTAACAGCCTTGACGATCGCCACGCTGCTGGCTGGTTTTCTGGCCTTTTATGCCAGCCGCCTGGTTTGGCAGTCTTGGGAAATTGATGATATTTCCGTTGGCATTGATGCCACTCCGCTGTGGATTCCACAAATTTTCATGGCACTGGGGACGCTGATCTTCTTCATTGCGTTCTGTGATGAATTGGTGATGGAACTGCTAGGCAAGCGCAAGCCCCGAGAAACTGAGGATGCTCACCATGAATGAAATTTTCGCCAGCGTTGCACTGATCGTAGTGCTGCTCGTTTTACTGAGTGGCGGCGTGTGGGTCGGCCTGACTTTGGCCGGAGTGGCCTGGTTTGGCATGGAGTTTTTCACGGCACGTGCTGCCGGTGATGCGATGGCCATGACCATCTGGGGCTCTGCCAGCAGCTGGACGCTGACTGCCTTGCCTTTGTTTGTGTGGATGGGAGAGATTCTCTACCGCACCAACTTGTCCGAAAACATGTTTCGTGGCTTGGCGCCATGGGTCAATGCGCTGCCCGGTCGGCTGCTGCACACCAACGTCATTGGCTGCACCATCTTTGCCTCGGTGTCCGGCTCCTCCGCCGCAACGTGCGCCACAGTGGGCAAGATGAACATTCCGGAGCTGCAAAAACGCGGCTACACCGAAGCGCAAATCATCGGTTCGCTGGGTGGCCCTGCAACACTGGGCTTGCTGATTCCACCCTCCATCATTTTGATTGTGTACGGTGTATCGGCAGAACTGTCCATTTCCAAGCTGTTCATGGCGGGCGTGCTGCCCGGTTTGATGCTGGCGGTACTGTTCAGCGGCTGGATCATCGTGTGGGCTTTGCTCAACCCGGACAAAGTGCCCAAAGCCGATGCCACTTTGACATTCAAGCAAAAGGTGTATGAGGCGCGTCACCTGATTCCTGTGGTGCTTCTGATTTCCAGCGTGGTAGCCAGTATTTACAGCGGCATTGCAACTGCCACAGAAGCTGCAGCGATTGGTGTAACTGGTGCACTGATACTGTCTGCCTCACAAAAGGCGTTGACGTGGGACAGCTTCAAGGCCTCCCTGTTTGGCGCTACCCGCCTGTATTGCATGATTGCACTGATCCTGGCTGGCGCAGCATTCATGACGCTATCCATGGGCTACATCGGCTTGCCACGCCAACTGGCGGAGTATGTGGGCAGCTTGAACCTCTCCCCCGCCATGCTCATCGTGGTACTGGGTATCTTCTACATCTTGATCGGCTGCTTCCTGGATGGCATCTCCACCATCGTGCTGACCATGAGCGTTGTGCTCCCCATCATTCAGGCTGCAGGTATTGACCCGCTGTGGTTCGGCATCTTCCTGGTGATCACGGTGGAAACTGCCCAAATCACTCCGCCTGTGGGATTTAACTTGTTCGTACTGCAAAGCATGACCGGCAAGCAGATCACCTACATCGCCAAAGTGTGCGCCCCTTACTTTGGCTTGATGGTGCTGGCACTGGCTATCTTGTGGTTTTTCCCAGAAATCGTGACGGCGCTGCCTAACAAGATGTGACCGTACACAAAAAAGCCGCCACAGATTTCGCATTCTGTGGCGGCTTTTTTTATGGCCCTGTCCATCCAGGCGAAGTCTGGGCCACATGCACCCAGGCATAAAGCCCATGGCAGTCCAGCCGCCATGCCTCACCAAAAAGCAACGACGACGCAGCGGCACACAGCGTACACAGTAGATGGCTAAACCTGATTTAGTCTGTAAAACAATCCGGAATTACGAGACACCACGATCATGAATTTTGCCCAGGAAAAGTAATTTAACTATCAAATATGCGAGCGCAGTAGTCAGTACTCATAAGCCATAAGTGGCAATATTGACATTAGTCATTTTGTTGCTAAATGTATCTGCATCAAGGTAGTGAATCGCATACAAAAGCGATCCTCACTATTTATTGACAGGCTGACTTCTCACCATGC
Source organism: Comamonas avium (assembly GCF_014836675.1). GTDB lineage: Bacteria > Pseudomonadota > Gammaproteobacteria > Burkholderiales > Burkholderiaceae_C > Comamonas > Comamonas avium. The sequence goes on along the minus strand of NZ_JACSQK010000001.1, from coordinate 57,911 downwards.
GACGCGTCCTCCAAAGCGATTTGGTACTGAACGAGCCATTACCGTGGCCGCTGTATGACGAGGACGGCAATTTGCTGTTTCGTGAAGGCTATGTGCTGAGCATTCCACGCCACATCAACACCTTGCTCACACGCGGCGCATATGCCCCGCTCCCACCCAGCGATCCGTCGCAACAGCCCACGCTGGTGTTGCCAGAATGCACGGTAGCGCTGTCTACAGCCGATCCAGTGTTCGTTCGGGCCGATCGGCTGGCAATGACCTTGAAGCGCCTGCACACCCATTTGCAAGCGGCCACGCTAAGAATTGAACTGCACCCGGTTGTTCTGGGATTGGCCCACGGCATTCTGGATGCCTGTGCCGAGGATGCCGATGCACTCCTGGCAGCCTTACACCTGGATCGCCAGCATCCCTACCTGGTGATCCAGCAATTGCTGGGAGCCACCCTGGTAGAAATTGCGGCACGCGAGCTGGGGCTGGGTGAGTCCGAACGGCTATCACTGGCATGCGCCGCACTGACACGTGATCTGTCGCTGCTGTCCATGCAGGCACAGCTGGATCAGCAGGCAGGCGCCCTGACACCGCAACAGGCTGCACTGGTGCGCAGCCACCCAGATCGCTCTGCCGCATTGCTGGCTGAAATGGGGGTCACCGACACCATCTGGCTGGAGCTGGTGCGCCAGCACCATGAACGTTATGACGGATCAGGCTACCCACGGGGGCTCAGCGGCGATGCCATTGTGGTCGGAGCACGCCTGCTTGCCATTGCCGACTCTTATGCAGCAATGGTCACACCCCGGCCCAACCGTGCCGGGCAGTTTCCTCGCGATGCACTCAAAGCACTGTTTCAAGACCGGGTACGGCTGTACGACGACCCGCTGCTACAACTTTCAATCAAGACACTGACCATGCATCCCCCGGGCACGCTGGTGCGATTGGCTAACGGTGAATTCGCAGTGGTGCGCTCACGAAAAAAGCGCAATGAATCCATTGACCTTTGGAGCCTCTATGACAGTAACGGCATGCCCATCTTGCGACCGCAGTACCGCGATTCAACCGACCCTGCCCACGACATCACAGGCTCACTGCGAGTTGAAGACTGCCGCTCCGCAGCACTGGTGCTCAAGCGTCTGTGGACGCAACCCTGAGAAAGCCCACCCATGAAGCAGAACCTGCCCGTGACGTCACGGCACACTGACATCCCCCCAGGCATCACCCTGGTCTCCAAGACGGACCTCAAGGGCGTGATCACCTATGCCAATGAGGCTTTTGTCAACGCCAGCGGTTATGCGCTCGACGAACTGCTGGGGCGCAGCCATAACATCGTTCGCCACCCAGACATGCCCTGCGCCGCATTCGAAGACATGTGGCACACACTAAAAAGCGGCAAACCCTGGCGCGGCATCGTCAAAAACCGCTGCAAGGACGGCGGCTACTACTGGGTTGATGCCTGTGTAGTGCCCATCAAACGCAACGACCAGGTGATTGGCTACATGTCGGTGCGCAAGCACGCTCCAGCCAGTGCCATTGATGCAGCACAGACGCGCTACCGCGACATGGCAGCCGGCACATCAAAGCCGCAGCCTCGTTTGCCAGACTGGCTTGGCATACGCACAGGCATGCGAGCAGGTAGCCTGTTTGTCGCTCTGCTGATGCTGGCTGGAGGCGCTTTGGGGATTGGAGGCCTCAGGCTGGCCGACAACGCGTTAACCCAGCTCTACCACGCACAGCTGGCGCCAATCACCGCCATTGGCAAGATCGAAGCAAGACTCAGCGACAGCCGGACCACCATGATGGAAATCCGCTTAGCTCGCCACGAAAGTGCAAACAGCCATCTGCAGGGACAACTGGCCGGCCAGATTAGCAAACTGCGCACCCACCGTGATGAGATCCACGCCCTGTTGGGCCAGCTGGCCGACATGGATGCACAGGTCACTCAGCAAAAATCCATGCTGACCCACGCACTGGCCCAATACACCAGCGATGGCCTGCGCCCAGTAGAGCAGGCTGTGGCGCACGATGATCCCCAGCAAGTTGAGCAGCTGATCAAGCAGCGGGTGCTGCCACTGGAACAAGCCGCAATGACCGCTGCCGTGGCACTGCGCAATGCACTCACACAAGCGGCGCGTAGCGAGTACGAAAGCACACTGGAGCGCAACAACCGCATACGCAGCTTTGCAATGGCAGGTATTGCCCTGGGGCTTGCCGTGGTCGTGCTGGTAGGCCACATGTTTATCCGAGGCGTTGTCAACCCGCTCAATGCCTCTATCCGCCGCCTGAACCGCATTGCCCAAGGGGATCTACAGGGAGATATCGATCTGTCCGGCACCGGCGAGAGCGGCCAGCTCAACCACGCAGCCGCAGTGATGCAACTGCATTTGAAAGTGATGCTCGATGAAATCGCGCTGGCAGCCAGACGTATTCATCGCCACTGCGCCACGTTGAATGTGGCACTGTATGAAGTCACGGAGCACTCAGAAGAACAGCATGACCGCGTGTACTCTGCGATTCGCTCGCTCAATGCCGCCGTGGCGGAAACCAGCGATCTCAGCGCGCACGCAGAACGACTGATGTTGCTGGCAGATCAGCCAGCGCCTGACAGCAGCCTTGCGGGCCTGGCATTCGAAGCCCGTGAACTGGCCACGGCTACACGTTTAACAGCATTTGGCGCTGAGGAAGTCGCCAGTGCCATGCACCAGGTGGCCGAATTGATCGTTGAAAACAGAGCCGAGGCACAGCGGGCATGGAAAGCATCCGAAGAGCTCAAGCACACGGCACAGGAGCTTAACCAGCTGGTGGATTATTTCGAGCCTGCGCCCACTCCATCAGCCAGCATGAGCAAGTCTTGAGCAATACGCATAAACCAAGCATGGGCTGGCAATGTCAGGCAGGAGGTCTGCAGCCTTCTGACCGAGGCTGAATCCTTTAAGAAATTCATGCTGCACAAACAAAAATGCCCACTTGTTAGTGGGCATTTTTTGCAAGCAATAAATACTTGCATATGTTTGGTAGGCGCGATTGGATTCGAACCAACGACCCCCACCATGTCAAGGTGGTGCTCTAACCAACTGAGCTACGCGCCTGAAATTCATCAGAAGCAGCGATTGTAGCACGGGTTATGACGCCAATTCAAGAACACTCAAAAATTAGCGCCTGCGTGCAGAACGCACGCCAGAAACGTTGGCCACAATCCCCAGCACCTTGTTCAAACGGCCAGAGTCAGAGACTTCCACGGTGAATGTCATCCAGGCAGTCCCCTTGACCGACTGGGTCTGCACACCGATGACGTTGGTTTTCTCTTTGGCAAAAACATCGGAGATATCGCGCAGTAAACCCTGACGGTCGGTGGCTTCTACAGAAACATCCACCGGGTAAACCGCTGTCAGCTTTTCTGCCTTGGGCAACCCCCATGCCACATCAATAACGCGCTCTTCGTTGCGTGCGGCCATTTCCCGGAAATTGCTGCAATCCGCGCGGTGCACACTGACCCCTTTGCCACGCGTGACAAAACCACCAATTTCATCCGGTGGCGCTGGCTTGCAGCACTTGGCCAGTTGCGTCATGAGCGAGTCAACACCCACAACCAGAACACCGCCTTTATGGGCAGCATTGTTGGCACGGGGCTTGCGCACCATGGCCTGGATATCATCCTCAGGCTCGCTGGGCTCAGCAGGCCGCAATACCGTTTCGATATTGCGCAAGGAATATTCATCCTTGCCCACCACTTCAAACAGAGCATCAGCAGATTTAAAGCCCAGCTGCACGGCCAGATCGTCCAGCTTGACCGCCGTTTTACCTTCCCGCTGCAACAGTTTTTCTACTGCCTCACGGCCACGCATGACCGTTTCATTCATGGCTTGTGCATTAAACCAAGCGCGCACTTTGGCTTTGGCACGGTTGCTCACCAAGTAACCCAGCTCTGGGTTCAGCCAGTCACGCGATGGACGCCCTTCTTTGACCGTTGTGATTTCCACGGTCTGCCCACTTTGCAAGGGCGTATTGAGCGTCACCATGTTGCCGTCAACGCGAGCGCCCCGGCAGCGATGCCCCAAATTAGTGTGTACTGAGTACGCGAAATCCACTGGCGTTGCCCCCTGAGGCAGCTCAATGACAGCGGCATCCGGTGTCAGCACATAGATGCGGTCATCAAACAGTCCCCGGTGCGAGGGGTTCTCTGACAAGTCCTGCCCCCAGGCAAGAAGCTGGCGCAACACGGCAATCTTTGCGTCGTAATCACCTGTGGCGCTAACGCCTGCATAGCCTTTGACTCCAGCTTCTTTGTAGGCCCAGTGCGCGGCCACACCGTTCTCGGCATGGTCATGCATGGCCTGGGTACGAATTTGAATTTCAATGGCTCGGCCCTGCTCATCGCGCACCACCGTATGCAACGATTGGTAGCCATTGGGCTTGGGCTTGGCAATGTAATCATCAAACTCCGACTCAATCGGCTTGAAGTTTTCGTGCACCCACGACAGGGCCGTGTAGCAGTCTTTGACTGTCGGCACCACCACGCGCAAAGCCCGGATATCGAACAACTGATCGAAGTTGAGCGACTTGCCCCGCATTTTTTTGACAATGCTGTAGATGTGCTTGGGCCGGCCCGATACGGTGGCACTGATGCTGTAAGCACGCAGCCCGGACTCCAGGCGCGAGCGCAACTGCTCCATGTAAACCTCGCGCTCGGCACGTTTTTCGTCGAGCAGCCTGGCAATATTGCGGTATGTATCTGGCTCCAGAAAGCGGAAAGACAGGTCTTCCAGCTCCCACTTAATTTGCCAAATACCCAAACGGTTGGCCAGCGGCGCAAAGACATGCAGCGCTTCGTACGCCAAGCTGGGCGACACCGCCCGCTTGCTGGCGGCATACCAGCGCAAGGTTTGCAAACGCGATGCCAGGCGCAGCAGCACTACGCGCACGTCACGCGAAAAGCCCAGCAGCATCTTGCGCACGGTTTCTGTCTGCGTGGCGGGGTCATCCACCCGCTGTGCGCTGCTCTCGCCTGCGCGAGCTTGCTGTTGCACCTGCATGAGCTTGGTGGTTTCTACCGCCAGCTCCGCAAAATTGGGACCAAACGCCTTGATCAACACTTCCAGCGGTTTGTTCAGGTGCATGCTGGCATACACCAGGTAACACGCAGCCTGCATTGCCTCTGAACCGCCAATGCCCTGCAAAATTGCCGCAGTGGCGTCCGCGTGTGCCAGCGTGTTTTCACCAGAAGACAGCTCTTCCCCAGACAGCAGCGGCTCTGCAAACGCACGTGCTCGACGCAAGGCATCCACCTGATCTGGAATATTGCCTGCTGTGGCCGCCAGCAGGTGCGGCATCTCCACCGGCCCAGCCGGTGCCTTCAACCCCGTCGGCACCGCACTGTCTTCACCTGTTGTTGGGGGCAAGGACGTCACACTGCGCATACAAGCTCCTCGTGCAGATTCCAGCCAAACAGATATGGCTTGTGCAGCAGGGCCTTACATTCTTTTTTCATTCATCACCCAACAAGAAATTCCGTGCGATGGCCACCTGGTCATCCGCCACAAAGGTGGGGGCATGTCCCACACTTTCAAGCTCTATGCATTGTGCAAAAGGACCTCGCTCCTGCATTTTGCGAGCAGTGTCCTGTGTCACCAAATCTGACTGTGCCCCTCGCACAAGCAATGTTTGTGCACGAATTGCGTCATACAGGCCCCACAGCACGGCCTGTCCACGTTCTGACTGCTCCTGTGTCATGCCTTGCATGGGTAGCGCAATGGCTGGGTCATAGTGCAACCGATAGCCACCGCCCTGCACTGCGCGCAGCATAGGCCGGCTCAACGCCAGCCACGCTTGCGTGGTATGCGGACCAAAGCCTGCCGACAGTACCTGCAACGCAGCAGCAGCTTGCTGCTCCGTGTCAAAGTGCGCGGGCTTTCCTACGTAAGAGGCTATACGCTGCAACGCTGGCCACTCCAAAACAGGGCCCACATCATTCAAAAGCAGCTTGCGAACAGGCACAGGCAATGGCAACGCAGGGTTGCCCGCCACACTCATGCCAATCAGGCCGCCCATGCTGGTGCCAAACCAGTCAAGCACCTGAACAGGCGCGGTGGCATTGACGTGATGCAATAAAACAAGCATGTCGGCCGTGTATTGCACAAGCCCGTAATCCATCGGCTGCGCCAGCCAGTCGCTGTAGCCGCGCCCTGCAATATCGGGACAAATTACCCGTGCATGCTGGCTCAGCGTGCGCGCCAGCACATCAAAGTCACGACCTTGTCGCGTTAACCCGTGGACACACACAATCACATGGGGATGCCAGGGATTGCCCGTCTGGTTCCACTCCCAATACGCCATGCGGTGCTCTGAGCCACCGTGCACCGCTGCGCCCGGGCAAGTTACGTAGTTCAGCGTAGGTTCAATCATGGGTGCGTATCCTCGTACTTGCCGATTGATAATGGATTCATCCATCCTAATTCATATTTCAGCGGAGACATCCAGATGCTTAAGGGCAAAACAGCTTTAGTCACGGGTTCCACCAGCGGTATTGGCCTGGGGATTGCACAAGCGCTGGCAGCGCAAGGTGCCAATATCGTATTGAACGGTTTTGGCGATGTTGACGCCGCCAAAGCCCAGGTAGCGGCTGCAGGCAACGCGCACGGCATCTCGGTGGATTACCACGGAGCTGACATGAGCAAGCCCGCCGAAATTGAAGCCATGATGGCCTTTGCCGCTGAGCGATTGGGTCGCGTAGATATTTTGGTCAACAACGCCGGCATTCAACATGTCGCCACTGTGCAAGAGTTCCCTGTTGAAAAATGGGATGCCATCTTGGCAATCAACCTGTCCAGCGCCTTTCACACCACCCGGCTGGCACTGCCCTCCATGCAAAAGGCCAATTGGGGCCGCATCATCAATGTGGCCTCGGTGCACGGATTGGTGGCCTCCGCACAAAAGTCGGCTTATGTCGCTGCCAAGCATGGCATTGTGGGATTCACCAAAGTCACGGCTTTAGAGAACGCCACAACAGGGGTGACCTGCAACTCGATTTGCCCAGGCTGGGTGCTCACCCCTCTGGTGCAAAAACAGGTTGATGCCAAAGCCCAGGCCCAGGGCATCAGCACGGAAGACGCCACCAAGCAATTGCTGGGCGAAAAAGAACCATCAATGCAATTCACCACCCCTGAAGAGCTGGGTGCATTGGCCGTGTTCTTTTGCTCCGATGCCGCCAGCAACGTACGCGGTGTCGCATGGAACATGGATGGCGGCTGGGCTGCGCAGTAAGAGAGCAATTTTTCGGCTGCCTGGCTCGTTCTGCGAACCCCAAGCGCTGCCATCTTCATACAAAAAAGCCTCTGAATCTTCAGAGGCTTTTTTTGATTCAAAGGCAATGACAGAAAACGTACAACGCTCTTGTTATTGCAACTTATTGCATCTGCACAGAGCCTGAAACGTTCACCGTCACCTGCGTTTTCCCAGCCTCAACAGGCACTGGCTCAGCCATGTCCATCTTGGGGGCTGCGGCCATGGCCACGCTGGCACGCTGCATGCGGGGCATAAAGTAGCCATCCTGGCTGTTGACGCTCACTTCGCGCAGGCTGTAGGAAGCAAAACCAAATTGCTTGGTCAGCTGTGATGCACGCGCTTTGAAGTTCTCAACCGCCATGGCCTGGGCCTGGTCTTGCACCTTGATGTTTCCTTCTTTGGACAGCCCGAAGCCCATGCTGGACACTGTCAAATCGGGCACCTGCGCTGCAGCCTGACTGATGCGTGCAAAGTCTTTACCTTCCAGCACCACCTCGGCACGACCTTGCCAGCCTTTGATTTTTCCGTCACTACCGTGGCGCGGATACACGCCAAAGCTGCCACTGTGCACCTGCATGTCTTGACCTTGAGCCTGAGGTTTGAGGCTACGCATGGCGGCGTCCACACTCTGCTGCAGTTGCTTTTGCACTGCTGCGGCATTGGTGCCTTCGCGGTTCACGCTCAGGTTCATTTGCAGCCAGTCCTGGTCAACCTCGACTTGCCCAGACGCTGAAAGCTGCACCACATTGCGCAAAGGCTCGGGGGTCTGCGCATGGGCCACCCCGAAAGCACTTACAGCACCAGTGGCTAAAAGCAATACCCCTACGAAAGAAGGCAGGGAACGTGCGCCATTTTTACGAAGCTGCATATCAAATTTCCTTTCTGTGAAATACACGCCCAGTTGCATTCAAACAAAGGGCAAAGCATGACAGACAGAGACTACTTGAGATGAAAGCTGTTTTCTACTTTTAGGAAAGACATGTAACACTGTGTCAAACATCGGCTAAAACGGGAATTTTTCGCGCCAAGCTGGTCAGAATTGGCTCTGTTACAAATTGGACAAGGGGTGAATCCATGGCCACGACCAACAATCGAACCGACAAAATTCTCGTCGTTGATGACGATGCACGTATCCGCGACCTGCTGCGCCGCTACCTCACGCAAGAAGGCTTTGAAGTCATGATTGCCGAAGACGGCAAAGCCCTCAACCGCATCCTGCTGCGTGAAACCGTCGATCTGATCGTGCTGGACTTGATGATGCCCGGTGAGGATGGACTGTCCATCTGCCGCCGTCTGCGCTCTGCAAATGACCGCACGCCCATCATCATGCTGACCGCCAAGGGTGAAGACGTAGATCGCATCGTGGGCCTGGAAGTCGGCGCTGACGACTATCTGGGCAAGCCCTTTAACCCGCGAGAGTTGCTGGCACGCATCCACGCTGTGCTGCGCCGTCGCCCTCCAGTGGAAGCACCGGGTGCGCCCTCTGGTGACAACGAGACGGTCACTTTCGGCCCCTTCACTTTCGATCTGGGCACTCGCGTGCTGCAAAAGAGTGGTGAAGAGCTGCCTTTGACGACAGGTGAATTTGCCATGCTCAAGGCTCTGGTACGCCATCCGCGTCAGCCCCTGTCCCGTGAAAAGCTGGCCCTGCTGGCACGTGGCCGCGAGTTTGAGCCTTTCGACCGCAGTCTGGACGTGCAAGTCTCGCGCCTGCGCAAGCTGATTGAAGAAGATGCTGCTGCGCCTCGTTATATTCAAACGGTTTGGGGCGTGGGCTATGTCTTCGTTCCAGATGGCAACAGCTAACCGACTTTCCCACGCCTAAGGCAAAGGCGCTTTGCGCGCCCTTCTTTCATGTCACGCTCTTCCAAGCATGCTGGCGGTCACCATACCGCCAGCGCCACCAATGATGCAGGCGCACGCTCTCGCGTGGGCCTCAATCTTTTTTGGCGCACCTTCTTTCTGCTGGCCTTGCTTTTGCTGGGCAGCATTTTGGCGTGGCTGCAGACTCTGCGCGCGCTGGAATTTGAACCACGCACACTGCAGACCGCGCAGCAAATTGCCTCTTTGGTGAACTTGAGCCGCGCCGCACTGCAGCACTCGGATGCCATTGCACGTGTCTCGCTCCTCAAGACCATGGCCGACCAGGAAGGCGTGCGCATTCAGCCGCGTGAGCCTGGCGACAAATTCGAGGTTTTGCCGCCCAGCCAGCTGAACATGCGTCTGGATGAGCTGCTGACCTCACGCCTGGGGCCAGACACCATCTTGGCGCGCAGTGTCAATGGCGAAGCCGGGCTGTGGGTGAGCTTCACCATCGATGAAGACCCCAACTGGCTGCTGCTGGATCAATCACGCTTCGTTACCGCAGGCAGCCGCACGTGGCTGATCTGGCTGAGTACGGCGGGCCTGCTTTCTTTGGCGGGCGCTGCTGTCATTGCACGCCTGATCAACCGCCCTCTCAAGCAATTGAGTTACGCCGCCAACCGCGTGCGCGATGGTGACTTTGCCGCCAGTCAGCTCGATGAAGAAGCGGTGACCAGCGAGATCCGCGAGGTCAACATTGGCTTTAACCGCATGGCACAGAAACTGGCCAAGCTGGAGCAAGAACGTGCCGTGATGCTGGCAGGTATCTCGCACGACCTGCGCACGCCACTGGCACGTTTGCGCCTGGAAACCGAGATGAGCGTGCAAGATGACATTGCCCGCGAGCACATGGTGGCCGACATTGTTCAGCTCGACGCCACCATTGACAAGTTCCTGGACTACGCACGCCCCGACCACGTCACGCTGACAGTCGTGAATTTGCATGCCGTGGTGGCCTCGTGCGTCTACGCCGTACAAAACCACCGCGAGCTGCAAATCTCCATGTCCATCCCCGACGATATCTATGTGATGGCTGATGAGGTAGAGCTGGCCCGCGTGATTTCCAACCTGCTGGAAAACGCACGCCGTTACGGCAAGACCGTTGATACCGACACCGCTTTTGTCGACATCAGCATCAAAACCCGGGAGAACTGGGTGCTGATGCGCCTGCGCGATCACGGCCCCGGCGTTCCGCCAGAACAGCTGCCCAACCTGACACAGCCCTTCTTTCGCGGCAACTCGGCGCGCACTGCTGCAGCCGGCGCTGGCCTGGGCTTGTCTATTGTTGATAAAACCGTCCAGCGCATGGGTGGAATTTTCTCCATCACCAACGCCAATGCGGGTGGCCTGGCGGCCAATATTCAATTGCAGCGCGTCACCGACGTGCCTGATGGCCAAGACCCGCAGCACCGTTTGCAGCGCCCACAGGTCAAGCGTCAGCTACCACCGGAAGCGATGTAAACCACCGCCCCAACCAAAGAGCCCTGCCTGCTTGCGCAACAGGGCTCTTTTTATTTATCCACCAACCGATGCTGGCGCTGCTGCAACAAGCGCTAGCCACTGCGCTTTTTAAAGCGCTTGCTTGTAGATCAAGGCAATCGCGTTGGCCTCCATCGCCAGCAGCTCACCCACAGGGCCCATCTTCTCGGCTGTTTTGGCTTTGACGTTCACCTGCTCTTCGGCCACACCCACAGCTTGTGCGATGCGTTTTTGCATCAAGGGAATGTGTGGTGCCAGCTTGGGCTGCTGCGCAATCACGGTGCTGTCGATATTGCCAATCTCCCAGCCCTTTTCGCGCACCCGGCGCGTGGCTTCTTGCAGCAGAACAAAAGAGTCAGCGCCCTTGAACTCCACTGCAGTGTCAGGAAAGTGCCGGCCAATATCACCCAGCCCAGCAGCGCCCAGCACAGCGTCAGTGATGGCATGCAGCAGGACGTCAGCATCCGAATGCCCCAGCAAGCCCTTGTCATGCGGGACTTCAACGCCACCAATGATCAGCTTGCGGCCTTCGACCAGAGCATGGGTGTCCCAGCCTTCACCAATACGAAAATTCATAGTTATTTATGCCCGCCTGCCAATGACCAGCGGTCCATTAGGTTATTAATTAGAAAAAAGGATTGCCCACTGGCTGCGCATTGTCACGCTTGCCTTTGAACAGCTCCAGCGTGGCACTGCCGCCGCGTTGCATCAGCACGGCTTCAGCCAAGGCAAAGTCATCGGGATAGGTCACTTTGAAGTTGTGCGCGCCACCGGGTATGAGCTTGGGCCGGTGGCCCATGGCCTCCATGGCACTGGCTTCATCCGTAGCAGCGGCACCCATGCGGTTCAGTGCATCCAGCAAGCTGCCCAGACGAAACATCTGCGGGGTTTGCGCCAGCCATTTGTCGCTGCGGTCTACCGTAGAAGCCACACGCACCCCTGTGGGCCCGGTAATGGCAGTCTTCAATGTATCTGGCAATTTATGCGCCAGCAGGCCGCCTACGCTGTCGTGCTCGCACTCGGCAATCAGTCCATCAATTTGCGCCGAGGTCACCAAGCAGCGTGCCGCATCGTGCACCAGCACCCAGTCGTGCTGCGCAGCACCTCGCGCGAGCAGCACTTTCAAGCCTCCAATTACAGTATCGGCCCGTGTTGCACCACCGCACTGCGCATGAAACCACAAGGAGCTGTGGTAGCCGTCAAGGTAGGTGTCACCTGGGGCCAGCGCCACCAGCGTACCGGCCAGGCGCTGCGCACCGGCAAAGGCGGCCAGCGTGTGCAAGACCATCGGCTGGCCCGCTACGAGGTGGTACTGTTTGGGCAAGTCGGGCGCTGGCGCTCCAGCAGGAATGGCGCGCGCACCGACACCGGCACACGGGATCAGTCCCCAGAAACGACCCTGCGGACACCCGGGCGCATTCGCTGCAGCAAGCAAGTCTGTCATGCGCAACATTCTAGAATCGTCTGCTTCGCACACGCGGCTGCATGCCGCATTTCCGCGCTTTTTGCAGGCCCAGCGTCTGCTGCATCAGGATTTCTGGCCCCATGGATTTGCCCAAACTCACGCCCGGTAAACGTTTTTCCTTGCCCACGCCCGTTGGTAGCGCTGATGCGCTGCTGCTGGCGCAACTGGCGCAGCGAGAGCACGCGGCAGGGCGCATCACCGCCATCGTCACGGCAGACGCCAGCGATGCCCAGCGCCTGATTGAAGAAATGGCGTTCTTTGCACCCCAGTTGCGCTGCGCCCTGTTTCCAGACTGGGAAACGCTGCCTTACGACACGTTCTCCCCGCACCAGGACTTGATCAGTGAGCGGCTGGCCACGCTGTGGCGCATTCGTGAGCGCGACCACCAGCACGGCGCTGATGTGGTGCTGGTACCGGCCACCACAGCGCTGTACCGACTGGCGCCCCCCTCTTTCTTGGCGGGCTACACCTTTGAATTCAAGCAAGGCCAGAAACTGGACGAGGCCAAGCTCAAAGCCCAGCTGACGCTGGCAGGCTACCAGCACGTCTCGCAAGTGGTCAGCCACGGCGAATACGCTGTGCGCGGAGGGTTGATTGACCTGTTTCCCATGGGCTCCGAGGTGCCTTACCGTGTCGATTTGTTCGATGACGAGATCGACTCCATCCGTGTTTTTGACCCTGATAGCCAGCGCAGCCTGGATACCGTGCAGGAAGTGCGGCTGCTGCCAGGGCGCGAATTCCCCATGGACGAGGATGCACGCACCAAGTTCCGCTCGCGCTGGCGTGAGCTGCTGGAGGGCGACCCCACACGCAGCCGCATCTACAAGGACATGGGTGCGGGCGTAGCCACTGCCGGTATTGAGTACTACCTGCCCCTGTTCTTTGACAGCACGGCCACGGTATTTGACTACCTGGGCGATGCCGCCACGCTGGTGCTGCATGGTGAGCTGGAGCCTGCTTTTCATCGCTTCTGGCAAGACACCAAGGACCGCTACCGTCTGGTGCAGGGCGACCCCGAGCGCCCCGTCCTGCCCCCGGACACCTTGTTTCTGAGTGCCGAGCAGTTCTACGCGGCTGCCAAGTCTTACCAGCAACTGGCGCTGCGTTCCGGCGTAGACGATGTGCAAGACAGCGCTATCTTTCAAAAGCTGCCGGACCTGTCCGTCGTACGCGGTGCAGAAGACCCGCTGCAGCGCCTGCAGCAGCACGTACAGACTGCCAAGCGCCGCGTGCTGGTGCTGGCTGAAAGTAATGGCCGCCGCGAAAGCCTGCTGGACTTTTTACGCTCTTCGCAGCTGAACCCGCCGGCCTTTGATTCACTGGCCGAGTTCCAAAGCGAAACCAGCGAAAAGCTGGGCATTGCCACCTCCACCCTCATGCGCGGTTTTGCATGGGTGCAAGAAGGCATCGACTTTGTCACCGAAACCGAGCTGTTCGCCAGCACCGGCACCACACGCCGGCGCAAGAAGCAGGAGCAGGTCAGCGATGTCGAGGCGCTGATCAAAGACCTGTCCGAGCTGAAAGTGGGTGACCCCGTGGTGCACAGCCAGCATGGCATTGGGCGCTATCACGGCCTGATCAATATGGATGTTGGACAAAAGAACGACGACGGCACACCCGCCATGCAAGAGTTCCTGCACCTGGAGTACGCCAAAGATGCCGTGCTGTATGTGCCCGTCAGTCAGTTGCACCACATCAGCCGCTACACGGGCGTGACGCCTGAATCGGCCCCTCTGCACAGTCTGGGCAGCGGCCAGTGGGAAAAAGCCAAGCGCAAAGCCGCCGAGCAGGTGCGCGATGCAGCGGCCGAGCTGCTCAACATCTACGCCCGCCGCGCAGCGCGCCAGGGCCATGCCTTCCGCCTGAACCCGCAAGACTACGAACAGTTCGCACAAGACTTCGGATTTGAGGAAACTGCCGACCAGAAGGCGGCCATTCACGCGGTGATTCACGACATGGTCAGCCCCCAGCCCATGGACCGGCTGGTCTGCGGCGATGTGGGTTTTGGTAAAACCGAGGTGGCCTTGCGCGCCGCTTTTGTTGCGGCCATGGCCGGCAAGCAGGTGGCCTTCCTGGCCCCCACCACGCTACTGGCTGAACAGCATTACCAGACGCTGGTTGACCGCTTTTCCAGGTGGCCCGTCAAGATTGCTGAAGTCTCCCGCTTTCGCACCACCAAAGAAGTCAACGCTGCGCTGCAAGGGCTGGGCGAAGGGTCTGTGGACATCGTGGTGGGCACGCACAAGCTGCTGTCCAGCTCAGTCAAGTTCAAAGACCTGGGCCTGCTCATCATTGATGAAGAACACCGTTTTGGCGTGCGCCACAAAGAAGCCATGAAGGCCATGCGCGCCGAGGTGGATGTGCTCACGCTCACGGCCACCCCCATTCCGCGCACCATGGGCATGGCGCTGGAAGGTCTGCGCGATTTATCGGTCATTGCCACAGCACCGCAGCGCCGGCTGGCCATCAAGACCTTTGTGCGCTCCGAGAGCCAGGGCGTGATCCGCGAAGCCGTGCTGCGCGAGCTCAAGCGCGGCGGCCAGATCTACTTCCTGCACAACGAGGTGGAAACCATTGAAAACCGCCGCCAGCAGCTGGAAGAAATTCTGCCCGAGGCACGCATTGCCGTTGCCCACGGCCAGATGCCCGAGCGCGAGCTTGAAAAAGTCATGCGCGACTTTGTGGCCCAGCGCTACAACATGCTGCTGTGCTCCACCATCATTGAAACCGGTATTGACGTGCCCACGGCCAACACCATCGTCATCAGCCGTGCCGACAAGTTTGGTCTGGCGCAGTTGCACCAGTTGCGTGGCCGTGTGGGCCGCAGCCACCACCAGGCCTATGCCTACCTGATGGTGCCTGACCTGGAAGGTCTGACCAAGCAAGCACAGCAGCGTCTGGACGCCATCCAGCAGATGGAAGAGCTGGGCAGTGGCTTTTACCTGGCCATGCATGACCTGGAAATTCGTGGTGCCGGTGAGGTGCTGGGCGAAAACCAGAGCGGCAACATGATGGAAATCGGGTTCCAGCTGTACAACGAAATGCTGTCAGAGGCCGTGCGCAGCCTCAAGAACGGCAAAGAACCCGATCTGCTATCGCCCCTGTCTGCCACCACCGAAATCAACCTGCATGCCCCGGCACTGCTGCCCAGCGACTACTGCGGCGATGTGCACCTGCGCCTGTCGTTCTACAAAAAGCTGGCTACCGCCAAGACCACCGAGCAGATCGATAACTTGCTGGAAGAGATCGTGGACCGCTTTGGCAAACTGCCAGCACAGGCCCAGACCCTGATTGACACGCACCGCCTGCGTGTTCTGTCAGAGCCCTATGGCGTTCAAAAGGTGGATGCAGCCCCGGGTGTCATCAACATCACCTTCAAGCCCAACCCGCCTGTAGAGCCCATGCAGATCATCAGCCTGATTCAGAAGAACAAGCACATCAAGCTGGCTGGCAACGACAAGCTGCGCATTGAGCGCGAGCTGCCTGACCCCAAGGCCCGCGCGCAGATGGTGCGCGATGTGCTGCGCAGCCTGGGGCAGCCAGCCAAGGCCTGATCACGCATGCACGCTGCGCGCAGGCAACCCACCTGTTGCGTGCGTGCAGCTTGATCTACCTCAAGCCAAACCCGCTCCGGCGGCGTGCCGCGTGCAGCGCTAAATAAGCACAATCGCCGCATGCTGGATGTTGCTCTTGTTGTCGTCGCACTCACCACCGCCATGGCCATGCGCCCCTGGCGGCTGCTGAGCAATCGCAAAGCTTTGGTCACGCAAGACCATGGCGACAGCTCTCCCCTGTGGACCCCGCTGCTGGCCACGCTGGTTGTGCTGCCCTGGCTGTGGGCACTGCCCACGCTGCACCAGATGCCGCTGCAACTGCAGTGGTCCGGGGCATGCCTGGTGATGATGTGCCTTGGCTGGCCGCTGGCCGTGCCAGCGCTGTGCCTGGTGGGCGGCATTGCCTATGCGCTGTCACCGGGGCTGGGGGCTGCAGAGGCCCTGCGCCTGACCGTGTGGCACGGCGTGGTACCTGCTACTTTCGCCATGCTCTGGGGTGCACTGGTGCGACGCTGGCTGGGCACCAAAGTGTTTGCCTACATCTTCGGTCGCGGCTTTGTGGGCTCGGTGATCAGCCTGTTTCTAGCAGGCATGCTGTCTGCGGCGCTGGGACACCAGCTTCCCGGTGTGAATGAAGATCTGACCACCATTGCTCGCTGGCTCATGGCCTGGGGCGACGCCGTGGTCACCGGCATGATGTGTGCCGTGTTCGTCGCTTACAAGCCGCAGTGGCTGGCCACATGGTCAGATGATTTGTACCTTTACGGCAAAAAGGACTGAAGCGCTCCTTCAGGCTGCGCAGACAACGCCTCAACAATCACAAGCAGCGAATGGCCCATAGCTGACCAGCGGTACATGCGAGCCTGGAACATAGCCGCTCTAACGGCAGGCACTGAAATTGCTCTGACCCTGACACTGTGTCGTCTCCTGCCATGTTGGCAGGCACAAGCACTGCAAGGGAAAATTTCATGTCCGCTCGACCCCTCGTTGCGCCAATCGCTGGTGCATGGCTTGCACTGATACTGTGCAGCAGCGCTACCGCTCAAAACGCCTACCCCAGCAAACCCGTCAAAGTGATGGTGGCCCTGCCCGCTGGCGGCAGTGCAGACATGATTGCCCGTGTCGTCAGCCAAAAGCTGGGCGAACAGCTGGGCCAGTCGTTTGTGGTGGACAACAAGGCGGGGGCCTCGGGCCAGATTGGCATGCCTCAGGTGGCACGCTCTGCCCCCGATGGCTACATGCTCACGGTCTCACCTGCCTCGTTTTTGACCACCAACAAAAGCATTTTCAAAACCCTGCCCTATGACCCGCAGGGCAACTTTCAACCCATCTCCAAGCTGGTCAACCAGCCCATGGTGCTGGTGGTGAAAGACAAGACCAAATTTCCCAGCGTGGCCGCCGTGATCAGTCAGGCCAAGGCAGAGCCCGGCAAGCTGACCTACGCCTCCTCGGGCGACGGCAGCCCCCAGCACCTGGGTGCCCTCATGTTTGAAACGCGCACCCATGCGCAGATGCTGCATGTGCCTTACAAAGGCGGCGCGCCCGCCATCAACGACACGCTGGCCGGCAACGTCGACATGCTGTTTGCCGTGCTGCCCGAGGCATTGCCCCACATTCAGTCGGGCAAGCTGCACGCGCTGGGCTTGATGAGCCCCCAGCGCTCCGCCCTCTTGCCCAACACACCTACCATGGTGGAAAGCGGCTTTGCCGACCTGAACCTGTCCGCCTGGGTTGGTCTGCTGGCACCGGCCAATACGCCGCCCGAGATTGTGCAAAAGCTCAACCAGGCAGTGCGCGCCGTGCTGCAAAGCGAAGTCAAAGACAAGCTGGCCAGCAACGGGATGGAGCCCGCCCCTTCCACGCCCGATGAACTCAAGGCCAACATTGCCAGCGACATCAAGCTGCACGCCCAATTGGTGAAGGCCGCAGGTTTACAGCCGCAATAAGCGCTGCCAAACCGCGATAATGCAGGCCAGCCCCTTCGCCGTCGGCAGTTACGGGGCTGATCTGCAACCTCCAGCCTCCCCGAGTCCATGCCTGCTACCGAAATCGCCCCCGGTCTGACCATTCAGAACATCACCGTGCCGCAAAAGCTCAGCGACTACCAGCTGATTGCTTTTGACATGGACTCCACACTGATCACCATCGAGTGCATCGATGAAATTGCCGACGCTACCGGCAAGAAAGCCGAAGTGGCGGCGATTACCGAAGCCACCATGCGCGGCGAAATCACCGACTTCAAGGACAGCCTGCGCCAGCGCGTCGACAAATTGGTGGGCGTGACCGAAGCCGACATGCAGCGCGTAATTGCCGAGCGCCTGAAGCTGTCCCCCGGTGCAGAAACGCTGGTCAAGGCCGCCAAGGCTGCAGGACTGAAGGTGCTGCTGGTCTCTGGCGGCTTTACCTTCTTTGCCGAGCACGTGCGTGGCCTGCTGGGCATCGACTTTGTGCGTGCCAATGTGCTGGAAATAAAAAATGGCACTTTGACCGGTGGCCTGATCGAGCAAGCCTGGGGCGACATTTGTGACGGCGCCGAAAAACGCCGCACGCTGCTGGAAGTGGCCAGCCTGCTGGGTATTACCCCGGCGCAATGCATTGCGGTGGGTGACGGCAGCAACGACATTCCCATGATGCAGGCCGCGGGCCTGTCTGTGGCCTTCCACGCCAAGCCCCGCGTGCGTGGAGAAGCCAATGTGTGCATCAACGAAGGCGGCCTGGATCGTTTGCTGGAAATTTTGAAGTAAGCCAGCCACGCTTTCAAAAAAAGAGCTGCTAGCGCAGTCAGCGAAACACTTTCAGATATAAAACTATCTGAAAACGTTTGTACATAAACGCTGGTAGCTCTTTTTTTATTTTCAGTGCAGCCGCTTCAAGGCCAGTCTGCAAGCTCAGGCCCGCATTGCCAGCCATGCCTGCCGGGGCCATGGGTGTGCGCTGCACAACCTGTACAAGCCACCACATCTGCACAGCGCGGCATCACTTGGCAAGGTCATTTCATCTGCACAGGTCTGTGCATTCCTTAGAATGGTCGCCTCACACCTACAACGCAATATACCAACGTGTGTGACCGGCACGGCAAGCCAGCCAGCGCCTGCAAACAGGCTGCCCAGCTTGCAATATCCATCCTCAGCCCCATGTAGTTAACAGCAGCGCCAGTGTGCGCTGTGGTCATGTTTTGACCACGTTGATTGACACCCTTTTTTCAGGATCCTCAGTGAAGACATCTTTTCGCACCACCGCTTCTGTGATTGCCGTAACCATTGCCGCCTTGGCTGCGCCTACGCTGGCCCACGCCAAACGCATGGGCGGTGGCAAGTCGGTGCGTCCTGCCGCCATCAACAAGGCCCCGGCCAAGCCCGCCACACCGGCTGCACCAGCCGCTGCCGCGCCAGCTGCACCTGCTGCTGCCGCAGCACCAGCCGCTCCTGTGGCAACAGCACGTCCTGCAGGCTCTGGCCTGATGGGCACCATGGCCGCTACTGCTGCAGGCGCAGTGGTTGGTACCGTGGCTGGCAGCGCCATTGCTGGCGCTTTCAATGGTGATGGCGCCTCCAAGGACGCAGAAGCCAAGGCCAAGGCTGAAGCCGATGCCAAGGCCGCTGAAGCCGAAGCCACCGAGCTGCAACAAAAGCTGGACGCCGCCAAGGCCAAGGCTGAAGCTGCCCGCGCTGCCATCAAGTAATTGATGGCGCCTAGTGCGCATGGCATCCAAAAACGCCCTGCCG
Source organism: Comamonas avium (assembly GCF_014836675.1). Classification (GTDB taxonomy): domain Bacteria; phylum Pseudomonadota; class Gammaproteobacteria; order Burkholderiales; family Burkholderiaceae_C; genus Comamonas; species Comamonas avium. Next base: position 38,553 of record NZ_JACSQK010000001.1, on the reverse strand, counting down.
GTTTACACCGCAGGGCGTTTTGCTTGGCACGCTAGCGGCGCTGACGCAGTGGCCGCAGCAAGTCAGACAGGCCGTTGTGGTCCAGCTCATGCATGAGTGCCAGCAACTGGCCAATATGCCCCGGCGGAAAGCCCTCACGGGCAAACCACGCCAGGTAATTACCGGGCAAATCGCAGATCAATTGGTCTTTGTGCTTACCAAAAGGCATGCGGGTAGTGACCAGTTTTTCCAGGTCTTCAGCTTGCACGGCGGGCCTGAATGTTCAAATTTTGCATAAAAACCACTTTCTTTATAACCAAATCTTCATTTTTTACACACAAAACGCAGCCCCAAGGCTACACTTGCCCTACACCTTGATACAGGCGCCATCGCGCTGACAAGGCTTGATGCAAGCAACCATTTTCTCTGTCACAGGAACTGAATCCACCATGTTGAAGAAGACTCTGACTGCCGTGGCCATTGCCACTTTGGCTATTTCCGCCCACGCTGCCGACGTGCTCAAGGTTGCCGCCACAGCCGTGCCCCACGCTGAAATTCTGAACTTCATCAAGCCCCAGCTCAAGGCTGACGGCATTGAGCTGCAAGTGCGCGAATTCAGCGACTACGTGCAGCCCAACGCTGCCGTGGAAGACAAGCAGCTGGATGCCAACTTCTTCCAGCACCAGCCCTATCTGGACAGCTACAACAAAGACCGCAAGAGCAGCCTGGTGCAAGTGCCCAGCGGCAAGGTACACGTTGAGCCTTTTGGTGCCTACTCCAAAAAGATCAAGAACATTGCCGATCTCAAGAGTGGCGCGACTGTAGCCATTCCGAACGACCCCTCCAACGGTGGCCGCGCATTGCTGCTGCTGGCCAAGCAAGGTCTGATCGAACTCAAAGACCCCAAGAACCTGACCGCAACGGCCTTGGACGTGGTGAAGAACCCCAAGAAGCTGAAGTTCAAGGAACTGGAAGCGCCTTTGCTGCCCCGTGCACTGGACGACGTGGATCTGGCACTGATCAACACCAACTACGCCATTGAAGCCAAGCTCAACCCCACCAAGGATGCGCTGTTCATTGAAAACGCTGACTCGCCGTACACCAACATTGTGGTGGCCCGCAAGGACCGCGCCGACGGTGCAGACATCGCCAAGCTGACCAAGGCTTTGCACTCGGCAGAAACCAAGAAGTTCATCGAAGAAAAGTACAAGGGCGCTGTCGTTCCTGCGTTCTAAGAACCAGTAACCCCAGACATGAATCTGAAAAAACGCTGCCAAAGCAGCGTTTTTTTTTGCGCAACAGCATGGTTTGCCATGATTGGCAAGAGCAAGCCTGAGCAAAACACTAACAACCTGCAGAGGCATCGATTGACGCCGCTGGCATGATGCAGGCCGTTACAAAGCGACATACCTGTTGTTTCCCCTCCCATACCGGATCTTCTTTATGAGCGATAACGCATCACCCTCCATGGACAAAGCGATCACCGCAGGTCTGAGCGAAGTGACCTTGGCCCGCACTCTGGAGCTTTATGACGCCCACCGGGCATCTGGCAGCGAACGCATTTTGAATTTTCGTGGCGACTTGGCCGAACGCTACAACTACGACAAGATCAAGCCACTGATGACCCGTGCCCGCGAGCATGGCAATGTGGTCTACATCGAAGCGGTGAGCCACAAGACAGGGGAAACCGGTCACTACCAGATTTTGGCCAACCAGTGGAAATTACTGGAAGTACTGGCCCGCCTGGATTAAGCGCAGCCAGCGCACCCAAACAAAAAGCCCGTGGCAATCACCACGAGATTTTTACTGGGCTCAACGCTCTTGCACCTTACTTAATCAGGGTGGCAAGCACCCCTCAAAAAAAGCCAAAAATTTGCGGCGCAAGCGAGGCACTAAGCCACAGGCGCTACGAGACGGCTCGTGCGAAAACACAAAACTGCGACGCAAACAAGGGGGGGTGTGATTGAGCACTTGTGAGAGGCGTTTAAGACGCCGCCGGCAGCCCTTGCCACACCCACCATGCAAGCACCAGCATCATCACGCCCGTCACACCGTCCAGCACACGCCACGCCACAGGCCTTGCGAACACAGCACGCATCCGCTGCGCGGCAAAGCTCAGCAGGCCAAACCACACAAGGCTGGCGCATGCAGCGCCCAGCACAAAAATCCATTTCAGATTGCCCTCTTGGCGCGCACCAATGGAGCCCACCAGCACCACGGTATCCAGATAGACATGGGGGTTGAGCAAGGTAATCACCGCCAGCGTGGTCAGCACGCCCAGCAGTCCACGGGGTGCCACCTGAGTGCTGTCCACCACTGCGCTGGCATCAGAGGCCATGGCCATGCGCCACAAAGCAAACGCGCCGTAACCCACCAAAAACAGCACACCACCCCAGCCCAGCCACAGCGCCAGGCTGGGCTGACTGCTGAGCAATTGCGCCATGCCTGCCACGCCCAGTCCGATCAAGATGGCATCGGAGGTAACGCACCATGCCACACAGGCTCGCACATGCTGCCCGCGCACGGCCTGCCGCAAAACATACAGGTTTTGCGCACCAATCGAGATAATGAGCGACAGGCAAACGGTAAAACCAGCCAGCCACGAAGCAGCAATGTTTTCAGTCCACATGCCCTGAATTCTCAAAGCACTTGCAACATAAGTAAAATTAAACATTCTCAATCGAATTAAGTTTTACTACATGCTCGACTACGCTGGACTGGAAGCTTTGGCCGCGGTGCTGCGCGAAGGCAGCTTTGATCGCGCTGCGCGCAAGCTGCACGTCACTCCCTCGGCTATTTCTCAGCGCATCAAATTGCTGGAAGAGCGCGTGGGCCAAGTGCTGGTGATGCGGGGCTCGCCCTGCACTGGCACCGAGGCCGGGCGACGTTTGTGTCTGCACGTCGAGCAAGTGGCGTTGCTAGAAAATGAGCTGCGCCGCAACAACCCCGAGCTGGTGCCAGAAGGGCAAGTGCAGCGCCCTACGCTCAAGCTGGCCGTCAACGCAGACTCACTCAACAGCTGGTTTGTCGATGCCATGGCCGCCTTCACACAAGGGGGCAATGAGTTGCTGGACATCAGCATTGATGACCAGGACCACACTGCCAAGCGCATCAAAGAAGGCGAAGTGATCGCAGCCGTGACCGCCTCGTCCAGCCACATCACGGGCTGCAATATCTGGCCTTTGGCCAACATGCACTACGTAGCAGCCGCCAGCCCTGAATTTATTGCACGCTTTTTTGGTGGCGCTGGCATCAACCCCCAAAACCTGTCCCAAGCACCGCTGCTGACCTATGGCCGCAAAGACGCCATGCAAGACAAATGGCTGCTGCAGCATGGTGTCACTGCACGCCATGCACCACCACGCCACTGGGTGCCCTCTGCCCACGCCTTTGTACGCGCCAGCCTGGCCGGCATGGCCTGGGGCATGCACCCTACTGTATTGATCAAAGAGCACCTGCAAGACGGCTCTCTGGTAGAGCTGGTGCCTGACAGCGGCATTTCAGTGCCTCTGTACTGGGCGCATGCGCGTAACGCTCAAGCCGGTTTGGAGCGGCTGACCCAGTGCGTGATTAACGCGGCCCAGGACTGGCTAGACCCCATCGACCACAGACAGTAAGGCTGTCAGGCCACGAGAGCGAAAAGTGGCGGGCCTGTTCACTCAGCGCTCGTGTCCCATCTTCCGCCCCGTCTCCAGCACATTGAAGTTCAGCAAATCTGTCGCCAGCACGGTCTCCCACATAAAGCAGGCCAGCGCTGCAATGAACGACCCCACTCCCGCCAAAAAAGAAAAAACGGCAATCTGGTAGCCGCGCACGCTCCATGCTTCACCCACGAACAAAAAAACAATCGTCAGGCCGATCAGGAAGCCACACAGCGTGAGCAACCCGATCGACCAATTGGCAATGCGCCCCCGCGTGCGCAAGTAATTCAGCTCACGCAGCCCCCGGTCAATAAAGTCTTCATCGGTGCTGGCACGCACGCGCTCTTCCATGACCCGCGCACGGTCAATGATGCGCGCCAGGCGCCCGGCCACTGCACTGATCATGCCGGCCACCGCCGTCAAAAAGAAAACCGGCGCAACGGCCAGTTGCACGCTGTGCGTCACGTTGGAAGGATCGATCATGTGTCGTCTTGTCCGTAAAAAACTGAAAATTTCCACCGCCTATCGGCAGCTCTTTGCATGGTATGCAAAAAACCGGCCCCGCCAACCATTGAGACACTTGCTTTAACGCAAATGGCGCAGCCCATGCCTTTGATGTGCCGCAAACGCCAGTCTGGCACCTCACACGATAGTGAGCGCATCCCTATCAACCCATGACTGATTGCAGAGGACGCTTGCCATGAAGATGCTCACCGATTTAATCTCAACCGATTACGGTTTGATGAGCTTGATCGTTATTCTGATTCTCATCGCCATGTGGATTTACTTCACCGTACTCTTCATGGGAAAAATTGGTAAAAGCAGCAAAGAGCACGCCAAGAAAACAGCTGCACCATCAGCCAAAACCTAAAGCTTTGTCACCAAGCAAATTGACTCTCAGGCCTGCTCTTGCAGGCCTTTGTCATTGCGCGGCCGCACAGCCGCCACCTTAGCAACAGCAACAGCAACAGCAACAGCAACAGCAATGGCAATGGCAACATTGATAGCTGATAGCGCTTTCCTGACAAAGATTGCACAATCAAAAGCATTTAAAAACCAGGCATGACAAGCGCAGTCAGCTCTTGTTTTCAAAGCGCATCTGATCCACACTTTCCCCACATGGCATAACGCACAGGCACAATTGCACCATGTCCTTGCCTGCCAAGTCTGAAGAGCCTTCTGCGTTAGCCACCACACCCGCGCCTGCTTTGGTGCGCCGCTGGTACACACGCTGGCTGCTGCGTGCTTTGGCCGTCACGTCACTGGGTCTGGGCATCCTGGGCGTATTCATTCCGGGCCTGCCCACCACCGTCTTTATCTTGATTGCAGGCTGGGCCGCCATGCGCAGTTCCCCGCGCATGCATGCATGGCTGTGGAACCACCCATTGTTTGGCCCCATGCTGCAGAACTGGCAGGCAGGCGGATTTGTCAGCCGCCGCGCCAAACGCAGCGCTGCGGCCATGATGGCCGTGTGTGCCGTCATCCTGTGGCTGACACCCACCCCACTGTGGGCACGCATACTGGCCTGCACCTGCATGGCCATCGTTCTGGTCTGGTTGTGGCTGCGCCCTGAGCCTGCATAAGCTTGGATTGCTCCACTTTTTCGCTGCAACTTCCAAATCAGTGAAAAATCCATGTATATAATCTAGGTCTTGTTCCCTGATAGCTCAGTTGGTAGAGCGACGGACTGTTAATCCGCAGGTCCCTGGTTCGAGCCCAGGTCGGGGAGCCAAATATTGACGCCTTGCAATTCATCAAGGCACCACCAAAGTGTATTCCCTGATAGCTCAGTTGGTAGAGCGACGGACTGTTAATCCGCAGGTCCCTGGTTCGAGCCCAGGTCGGGGAGCCA
>NZ_JACSQK010000001.1:0-32981 GCF_014836675.1 Comamonas avium | reverse complement strand
AATAAAAAGCCAAGCATTCAAAGATGCTTGGCTTTTTTATTGCCAGCATTTTTATGCCTGCTCAAGCTGAACCAAGCGCACCTCGCATTCAAGCGGCCCGCACAATTCCCACAGAAGCGGGCGCTGCGCCCAGCACGGGCTGCGGGGTCGACTCAAGCCGGTTGGGCACCGCAAACTTGGTCGCAATTTCTTGCACAGGGTCCACCACCACAGGTCCGCTCTTTCGCGCCTCCCAATGTGCAATTTCATCTTCCAGACGGCGCGCGCGTTCTGCATACATCTCTGCAGATGCCTGGTAGTGCTCGGCAGCAATGGTATGTTCCAGCACCGCCATGCGTGCTTCTTGCAAGTAGGCCCGCGCCCGGCGGATATAGCGGGGTTCTGCGCCAAAAAGACTCAGTGAAAACATGGTTCAGCCTCCTTCGTCCGCATCTGTCGAAGCCACATCTGATAATTCCTTCGAAGACACTGGTGCAACCATAGTCTGCCGTCATCGCGTCGCATGTCCCCATAGGACAACGATAGATGTAGGAGCAACCCTGTCATGCATCCCAACAAGGCGATGACACCGTGCAAGCACGTCAATATTCATAGTTTTGATAGCAACAATGCAAGAGCCAACCTTAATCTGGCTAGAAGCTGATGATGATTTCCCCCCGGTTAATCTGGCTTGGGGTGAAGACAGTCCCCTGCCTGGTTTGCTGGCAGCAGGCGGCTCTTTAGATGCAGCCCGGCTGCAAACGGCCTACCGCAACGGCATCTTTCCGTGGTTCAGCCCGGGGCAGCCCAATCTGTGGTGGTCACCCGATCCGCGCATGGTGCTCAAAACAGCCGACTTTCGCCTGCACCCATCGCTGCGCAAAACAGTGCGCAAGTTCATTCGCATGCCCGGCTACGAAGTGCGGATTGACACCCAATTTCGCCAGGTCATAGAGCATTGCGCCCATGTGCCGCGCAATGGCCAAAATGGCACGTGGATTGTGCCCAGCATCATGGATGCGTACTGCGATCTGCACCAGCAAGGTCTGGCACACAGCGTTGAGACATGGGTCAACGACAAGCTGGTGGGCGGCCTGTACTGCGTGGCGCTGGGTCAGGCGGTGTATGGTGAATCGATGTTTGCCCACGCCACCGATGCCTCCAAGGTAGCGCTGGCGGCTCTGGTGGCACTGTGCCGCCACCACGGCGCCACACAAATCGATTGCCAGCAGGCAACGCCGCACCTGGCATCCTTGGGTGCGCATGAACAGGCGCGCACCGATTTTCTGGCTGAGGCGGCCATTCAGCAGCAGCAGCCCGCCATGGATTGGACATTCCGCCCCGTATACTGGGATTCGCTTTGTTGAAGGCTTTCACTGCATGACACAGCTCAATGACCTGCCGCACTACAACTTGCAGTTCTATGCCACTGCCCCCTACCCATGCAGCTATCTGCCTGAGCAGGAGGCTCGCTCCCAAGTTGCAGCACCCAGTCATGTGATCCAAAGCGAGGTGTATTCGGCGCTTGTCACCCAGGGCTTTCGCCGCAGCGGCTTGTTCACCTACCGGCCTTATTGCAGCCACTGCAAGGCTTGCCAGCCTTTGCGCGTACTGGTCAACGAATACCGTCCTACCCGCAGCCAGCGCCGCGCTGCCAAACAGCATGCGCTGCTGGACGTCAATGTGCAGCGACTGCATTTTTCACAAGAGCACTACGACCTGTACCAGCGCTACCAGCATGCACGCCACAGTGGCGGCGGCATGGACCAGGACAACGTCGAGCAATACACCCAGTTTCTGCTGCAAAGCCGCGTGGAAACGCGCTTGGTGGAGTTCCGTGACCCTGAGGCTGACAACGCATTGCGCATGGTCTCCATCATTGACTGCCTGGAAGACGGGCTGTCAGCGGTCTACACTTTTTATGATCCAGAACCGGGCACCAGCTATGGCACCTTCAATGTGCTGTGGCAGATTGCCTTTGCCCGCAGCATGGGGCTGCCGTATGCCTACCTGGGCTACTGGATCGAGCATTCCCCAAAGATGCGCTACAAAGCGCAATTTCATCCGTACGAGGTTTTACGCGACAGTCTGTGGCATCGCGTCGACAAAAGCTAAGTCTTGAGGCGCGATGCGGCAGCCAACGCCAAAGATGTGCACGATAGCGACGAGTGGCGGCTAGAATCCGCCCATCTTTGCCCCCTGGATTCCCCATGAAGAAAAACGATCACGACGCGCCCGCCAAACCCAGTGTTCAAGTGCTGGAGCGCATGTTTGTCCTGATCGACGTACTGGCCTCGCGCGAAGAAGCAGTTTCCTTGAAAGAAATCAGCGAAAAGACTGGCCTGCACCCCTCCACGGCACACCGCATCCTCAACGATCTGGCCGTGGGCCGTTTTGTCGACCGCCCAGAATCGGGCAGCTACCGTCTGGGCATGCGCCTGCTGGAGCTGGGCAACCTGGTCAAAGCCCGCCTGAGCGTGCGCGAGACGGCGCTGCCCGGCATGCGATTGCTGCACAAGCAAATCCAGCAGCCCGTGAATTTGAGCGTGCGCCAGGGCGATGAGATTGTGTATGTGGAGCGCGCCTACAGCGAACGCTCGGGCATGCAGGTGGTGCGAGCCATTGGCGGCCATGCCCCGCTGCACCTGACGTCTAACGGCAAGCTCTTTCTGGCAGCCGACGAACCCCAGCGTGTGCGTGCCTATGCCATGCGCACGGGGCTGGCTGGTAACACCCACAACAGCTTGACCCAGCTGCCCCTGCTGGAGCGCGAACTGAACAAGGCGCGCGAAACCGGCGTGGCTTACGACAACGAAGAGCTGGAGCTGGGTGTGCGCTGCATGGCCGCAGGCATTTATGACGATCAGGCCAAGCTGATTGCAGCCTTGTCGATCTCTGCCCCTGCTGATCGCCTGGACGAAAGCTGGCTGCCCAAGCTGCAAAGCACCGCGTTTGAAATTTCGCAGGCCCTGGGTTTTCGCGGCAGCGCTTACCACCAGCGCTAAAAGCGCTGCGGCAAGACCTTGCTGCACGCTTGCATCGCATCTTCAATGAAAGCTAGCCCTGTCTTTCTTTCAGGGCGTGCAGCACGCCTTGAACCCTGCACTCCTCGTACTAGGACAACGCTAGCGACAACGACAACAACCGGCCTTGCGCCGGTTGTGTGTTTTCAGCGCCGCGCTAAGCCGTCGCCAGCGACAGCTCCCGAAAGTCTGCAAACGCCAGCGCTTGCGGAAAATCATGCACGCGGTCGGTGCCAAAGCCTGAGGTAAACCATGTAAAACGCACACCCGCTGCGTGCGCGCAGCCTGCATCTGCGTGTGTATCGCCAAAAAACACGGCCTCTTGTGGCAGCACCTGCATCTGCGACAAGGTATGCAGCAACGGCTCCGGCGCAGGTTTGGCAATGCCACAGCTGTCGCGCCCCGTGACCACGCTGAACAGCTCCAAAATACCCGCAGCCTCCAGCCCCTTGAGGGCCAGCGCATATTGCTTGTTGGTGCACACGCCCAGCGCAACACCTTGCGCCTGAGCAGCATGCAGCCAGTCCAGCACGCCGTCATACAGTGGCGCTGCACCAGCGGGCTGCGCGGCGTAAAAGCGCTCAAACAGTGCACCAGCTTGCGCGTGGCCGCCTGCGGGCAGGGGCACGCCGCGCTCTTTGAGCACGTCCACCATCAGATCCGCCGCCGTGCCAAACATATTGGGCATGCGATAGCCCTGTGGCAGTGGCGCATAGCCCAGGTGTTCCAGCGTATGGCTGGCCGCCGCAATAATGACCTGCTCGGTATTGAGCAAGGTGCCATCCATATCAAACACCATGGCGCGCACGCCATTCCAATCGATTGTCTGCACTGTGTTGTTCATCAAAGCCATGCTCGCCATTGTCAGCGCAAGTGACTGCCTTGCGCCTTGTAGCGCCACAAAGCCAACCTACCAGCTACCTTAAAAATAAGAGCTACTAGCGTTTACACACTCTTCATTTCAGATATTTTTATATCTGAAACCATTTATTTATAAGCGATAGCAGCTATCTTTTAAAAACTCACACATGCCGCTTGACGTGTGTGCCAGGCTCTGGGGGCAAGCTGGCATCGGCCTGGGCATGCAAGGCGGCAATCAAATTGCACGGTGCCTGGTGTCCATCACACAGCACTTTGAGCGATTGCAGCTCTTTTTCCAGCGCGCGCAGCTCTTGCAGGCGCTGGCGCACATGCTGCAGGTGCGCATTGATCGTGGCCGTGGCGGCGTGGCAGTCGGCAGGGTTTTGCCAGTCCAGCGCCAGCAAGGTGCGCACCTCGTCCAGCGACATGTCCATGGCCCGGCACATGCGTATGAAACGCAGGCGATGCAAGTCCCCATCGTTGTAAAGACGGTAATCGTTATCCTGACGCATGGCGGGTGCCAGCAGGCCTTCTTTTTCGTAATACCGGATGTTGGCCGCCGATACGCCTGTGCGTTTGGCCGCTTCCCCTATGCGCAATGCTGTCATGGGCTTGACCTTCAAGTAACTTTCAACTTTCCAATCATGGCATGAACACCAAACACATGCACTCCAACTGCTGTGCGCCTGCCACACCGCACAAGCACGATCACAGCCATCACGACGACGGCGACAGTCACGACCATGGACACGACCATGGTGTGCTGCCCAGCTGGCCACGCATCAGCGCGGCACTGGTCATGGCACTGCTGGCTGAAATATCCCACTGGTTCACACCGCAGTACGCTGGCCTCGAATACGCCGGCATGGCACTGGCCGTGCTGGCCATTGGTCTGGCTGGTCTGGGCGTGTACAAGGCGGGCATCCAGAGCCTGATGCAATTGCGGCTGGGTATTCATGCCTTGATGGCAGTGGCTGTTACCGGCGCTTTCCTGATTGGACAGTGGCCCGAGGCAGCCATGGTGATGGCGCTCTACGCCGCTGCCGAGCGCATTGAAGACCAGGCCATGGACCGCGCCCGTCTGGCCATCCGCAACCTGCTGTCCCTGGCACCTGACACCGCCCAAGTACTGCAGCCCGATGGCAGCAGCCAAACCATGGCCACCGCCGACGTGCCCACAGGAGCCACGGTGCTGGTCCCTCCGGGTGCACGCATTGCGCTCGATGGCGCCATCACCGCAGGGCGCAGCAGCGTAAACCAGGCACCCATCACCGGCGAGAGCGTGCCCGTAGACAAAGCCCCGGGCGACACCGTCTGGGCTGGCAGCATTAACCAGCAGGCAGAGCTGCAGGTACAGGTGACGGCGGCCACGGCCGATTCCATGCTGGCACGCATCGTCAAGGCGGTGGAGCAGGCACAAGCGAGCAAAGCGCCCACCCAGCGTTTTGTGGATCGCTTTGCCGCCATCTACACACCCATCGTCATGGCGCTGGCGATCTTGCTGGCCGTGCTGGCACCGCTGTTCTTTGACTGGACATGGATGGATGCGCTCTATCAGGCGCTGGCCCTGCTGGTCATCGCTTGCCCTTGCGCTCTGGTGCTGTCCACCCCCGTCACGGTGGTCAGTGCCTTGACAGCCGCTGCACGCCAGGGCGTCTTGCTCAAAGGCGGCAGCGCGCTGGAAGCTGCCCGCAAGCTGCGCACCATTGCGCTGGACAAAACCGGCACCCTCACCACTGGCAAGCCTGCCCTGGTGGAGTGGAGCGTGCTGAACGACGCGCTTTCCAGCGCTGATGCGGCCTTGCTGACCTGGTCCATTGCGTCGCGCTCTGACCACCCGGTCTCGCATGCCATTGCACAGGGATTGCAGGTCGACACCGTCACCGCCTCTACAGCGCAAGATCTGCAGGCCTTAGCCGGGCGCGGCGTGCAGGCGCACATCGACGGGCAAACCTACTACCTTGTCAACCTGCGCTGGGCGCAAGACCACCAGTTGGACACCCCAGAGCTGCAGCAAGCCGTGCATGCCCACAGCAGCCTGGGCCGCAGTGTGAGCTTGCTGGCTACCGAGCAACAGGTGCTGGCGGTATTTGCCGTGGCAGACACCTTGCGATCCCATGCCAAAGAAGCTGTGCAACAGCTCAAGGCGCTGGGCATCACCCCCATCATGCTCAGTGGCGACAACCCTGATGCTGCACGCGCCATGGCGGCACAGGCTGGCATCACGCAGGCAGAAGGTGGCTTGCTGCCAGAAGACAAACTCCAGCGCCTGCGCCAGTTGCAGCAAGAAGGCCCTGTGGGCATGGTGGGCGATGGCATCAACGACGCTCCGGCACTGGCGCAGGCCGACATGGGCTTTGCCATGGGCGGCGCGCACAGCACCGGCATGGCCATGGAGACCGCTGACGTCGTACTCATGCACGACGATCTGCGCCGCCTGCCTGATACCGTGCAGCTGTCCCAGCGTGCACACCGCGTGCTGTGGCAGAACATTGCACTCTCACTGGGCATCAAGCTGGCCTTCTTCATCCTGGCCGTTGCAGGTGCTGCCAGCATGTGGCTGGCGGTACTGGCTGATATGGGAGTGAGCTTGCTGGTGGTAGCCAACGGTTTGCGCTTGCGCCGCATTAAAAGCAAAAAATCAGCCTCTTGAAAAAGACGGCTGCATAATCTGTGCGCCCAAAAAACACAACGCGCACAGATTCCTGCACACCATGAAGCACACCCCCACACCACCGGCTGCGTCCCCTGCACCTACACCGCACACCACGCTGGAAGACGCCGCCGCCATCGTCACCGGGGTGCTCATGATCTCCGTGGGCGTCGCTCTGTTCAAGCAGGCAGGCCTGGTGACTGGCGGCATGGCGGGCCTGGCCTTTGCCCTGCACTACGCCAGCGACGTGGGGTTTGGTGTGTGGTTCTTTGTACTGAACCTGCCGTTTTACTGGCTGGCCGTCAAAAAAATGGGCTGGGCTTTCACGTTCAAAACCTTCTGCGCGGTGGGCCTGCTGGCTGTGGTGTCCGAGTTGCAGCCGCATTTTCTGCAGCTGCAAAGCGTGCAGGCGCCTTACGCAGCCGTGGTCGGCGGCATTTTGATGGGCGTGGGCATGCTGGTGCTGTTTCGCCACCGCTGCAGCATTGGCGGCCTGGGAATTGCTGCCCTTTATCTGCAGCAACGTTACGGCTGGCGTGCAGGCTATGTGCAGATGGGTCTGGACTGCATCATCTTGCTCAGCGCCTTCTTCATCGTCGATCTGCAGCAGGCGCTGTGGTCCATTGTGGCTGCGCTGACGCTCAACCAGGTACTGTCCATGAACCACCGCCCCGGCCGTTACGGCAGCTAAGCACCCGCCTCGCCTGCGCTGCCGGCTGGTGACTGACTACTCAGCGCCAGCCACGCCTGACATGGCCAGATCAGGCACAAAAACCAAGCACGAGGAACTTTTCCACGGCTCTGGCATCATTTACCTCTATGCGCCGCGTCCTGCCCCTGCTCATGATTTTGCTGCTGACCCTGCGCGGTCTGCTGGGCGATGCCATGGCCATGGGCACCCTCCCCCAGGCCGTGCCGCACATGTCGGCCGCCAGCGCTGTGCAGCCCCACGCCGATTCGCATGCAAATTCCCATGCTGACCACCAGAGGCTGGCAGCCAGCCCTGCCGGCGATGTGCACAGCATGGGCTCCAGCCAGCATGCCGCCGCCGCTGACATGCTCCCCGGCACAGAGCACTGCGCCACCACAACACCCTCAGCACCTGGATGCGCAGGCAGCCACCACAGTACGCCCTGCGCAGCCTGTGGTATTTGCCATTCCGTGCTGTCTTCTCCCGCAGCAGTGGCCCCTGCCCATGCTCTGCCTGCCCATGCAACACCTGCCAGCGGGCAGGCTCGTTTTGCCAGCGCAGCTTTGCTGCAAGCCATCAAGCCACCCATCGCCTGAGACCTGATACCCAAAGTGCGTCCGCAGTTTGCTGTTTGCTCAAGGCAAGCGCTGCTGCCGACGCTTGGTTTGTCTTGTCGCAGGAGATTGCAGCATGCGCACCGCGCCCCTTGTCACCCCGTGGCTGCTCGCTTTGAGCGTTGCACCCGCTTGGGCTATGGCCCAAAACCCCCCCCCTTCCAACGCCCCCGTTGCTGAATCTGCAGCGCAGCAACGCGCACTGGCGCATACGCCGCTGCCAGCCAGCGCAGCCATCGTTGCCAGTCCGCAAGACTGGCGTGCCGCACATGCCGCCGTGGCTCAATTTCCACGCGGTCACGCCGATGTGGTGCGCTGGGAAGCGGCTCAAAAAACGGCCTCGAATCCAGCCGCAGCGCCGGCAGCGACGGCTACGGCCACTTCTCAGGTTACGCAGGGTGCGCAGGCTGCACAGCCTGCCGCTGCCTGCCCGATGATGGCGAACATGCCCACTGGCTCCCATGGTGAAACGGCAACAAACACGCCTGCTGGCACCCGGGCCAACGCACCCAGCAGCGCGCACCACCATGAAGGCCAGCCATGAAGCGCCAAACATTCCGCCTCACAAGCTTGCTGGGCGCACTGGTGCTGGCAGGCTGCGCCAGCGTAGCCCCCGATGGCCTGCGCAGCGCCGTGGACAGCCACACCGCCGCCCGGCTGCCTGCGGGCAGCAGCCTGCCCACGCCCGAAGGCAGCGACACCGCCGAGCAGCAGCAAGCCACCCACACACAAATCGCTCAATGGCTGAGCCAGCCTGTTGATGCCGACACCGCCGTGCGCATTGCCCTGCTGCGCAATCCAGGCCTGCAGGCCCAGCTGGCACAACTGGCGCGACAAGATGCCCAGCGCGCCCAGTCGCTCACCTTGTTCAACCCCACGCTAACACTGGGCCGCTTTGTCAACGGCCATGAGCGAGAGATTGAACGCCAGCTCAGCTTTAACCTCGTACAGCTCATCACCTTGCCGTGGCGCAGCCGCTGGCAAGGCTGGCAGCTGGAACAAGCCACGCTCACTGCCGCCCAGCAAGTGCTGCTGCACGCAGCCGATACGCGCCGTGCCTGGCTGCGTGCAGTGGCCGCCCAGCAAAGCCTGCAGGCGGCCGAGCACATGCACGACGCTGCCGCCGTGGGCGGTGAGCTGGCCCGGCGCATGGCCCTGGTGGGCAACTTCAGCAAGCGAGATCAGGCGCAAGAGCTGCGCGTTCAGCACGATGCCGCCGCGCAGTTGGCCCGAGCCCGGCTGACTGCTGCGCTGGAACGCGAGCAGCTGGCGCGCCTGATGGGCCTGTGGGGCCCTCAGGCAGACTTTGCTCTGCCCGCACAACTGCCTGCTCTGCCTGCGGCAAATGCACTGCACACCGGCGCCGACGCCGAAGCCACGGCGCTGCACGAGCGGCTGGACGTGCGCGCCCTGCGTCGCGATCTGGACACCACTGCCGACCGCAGTGGATTCTCCCGCGTGGGGTCACTGTTCGGTGACATTGGTGCCAGCTACAGCCGCAACACCAGCACCGACCGCGCCACACGCCACGACGAAGTCACGCGCGGCTGGGAGCTGGACATTCCCCTGCCCCTGTTCGACTGGGGCGGTGTGGCCGCTGCGGGCACACGTGCACAGCTGCAGCACAGCAGTGCCCTGCTGCGTGATGCCGCCCTGCGCGCCCGCAGCGAGGCGCGCACCAGCTGGCTGCGCTACCGCACCGCCTGGGATCTGGCACAGCAGCAGCGCACGGAAGTGCTTCCGCTGGCTCAGCTGATGCAGGAAGAAGCCGTGTACCGCTACAACGGCATGTTCATCAGCACCTGGCAGCTGCTGGCCCAGGCACGCAGCACCGCTCAGGCGGTGACCACAGCCACCGATGCCCAGCGCGACTTCTGGCTGGCTGATGTGGATCTGCAGCTGGCGCTCTACAGCACATCGCCCGGCGCTGCTGCCGCAGCACCCGCCAGCAGCACTGCTGCCTCCACCGACACCCCAGCACAAGGCCACTGATATGCAACGCCGCACCTTTTTCACCGGCGCAGCCACTGCAGTGGCTGCAGCTTCCGTCAGCCGCGTCGCCATGGCAGCGCTGCCCGAGCCCGTCATGCAAAACAGCGCAGACACCGCCGCGCCGCTGACGCCACCCAATGGCCGCCCTTACCGCCCGGTGGTCACACTCAACGGCTGGACCACCCCCTGGCGCATGAATGCGGGCGTCAAAGAATTTCATCTGGTGGCCGAGCCCGTGGTGCGAGAAGTGGCACCCGGCTTCTTCGTCAACATGTGGGGCTATAACGGCCAGTCTCCCGGCCCCACGATTGAAGTGGTGCAAGGCGACAGGGTGCGCATCTTTGTCACCAATCGCCTGCCTGAGAACACCACCATCCACTGGCACGGTCAGCGCCTGCCCAATGGCATGGATGGCGTGGGCGGACTGAACCAGCCGCACATTCCGCCGGGCAAAACCTTTGTCTATGAGTTTGAAGCGCGCCGTCCCGGCACGTTCATGTACCACCCGCACTCCGACGAAATGGTGCAGATGGCCATGGGCATGATGGGGCTGTGGATCACCCATCCGAAAGGCAAGCACCCCTTGATTGACGAAGTAGAGCGTGACTATGCTTTCCTTTTGAGCGCCTACGCGGTAGAGCCCGGCGCCATGACGCCGCGCATCAACGAGATGACGGACTTCAACATCTGGACTTTTAACAGCCGCGCCTTCCCAGCCATCACACCCTTGGTGGCCAGACAAGGCGACCGGGTACGCATTCGCGTGGGCAACCTGACCATGACCAATCACCCCATGCACATCCATGGCCATGAGTTCGAGGTGACGGGCACAGACGGCGGCCCCACCCCCAGGGGATCGCGCTGGCCCGAGGTGACAGCCGACGTGGCCGTGGGCCAGATGCGGCAGGTGGAATTCAAGGCAGACGAGCCCGGTGACTGGGCCTTTCACTGTCATAAGAGCCACCACACCATGGGTGCCATGGGCCACGACGTGCCCACCATGATTGGCGTGGACCACCGAGGTCTGGTGGGCAAGATACAGAAAATCGTCCCTGACTACATGCTCATGGGCGAGCGCGGCATGGGCGATATGGGTGCCATGGAAATGCCCCTGCCCGATAACACCTTCCCCATGATGACTGGCAAAGGGCCTTATGGCCCCATCGAAATGGGCGGCATGTTCACCACCTTCAAGGTGCGCAAAAACCTGGGGGCCAATGACTACAAAGACCCGGGCTGGTACCAGCAACCCAAGGGCACGCAAGCCTATGAGTGGCAAGGTGCACCGCTGGATGCACAAGCCCCACGCCAGACCTCGCCCGGCACAGCACCGGGCGCGCCCAGCGTACGCAAGCCCGCCTCCAATCCCCCAGCCGGCAGCCACAGCCAGCATTGACAGGAGTCACACACCATGAAAACTCTGAACTTCGTAGCTGCCAGCATTTTGCTTGCGGGATCGAGCGCCGCTTTTTCTCATGGCAGTGAAAGCCATGCCCCGGCAGGGGCCGTGACCAAAGAGCAAAAAGCATGGGGCATTGCAGACGATGCCCGCAACGCCCAGCGCACCATCACCCTGAGCATGACGGACGATATGCGCTTTGCCCCCAGCAATTTCAGCGTAAAAAAAGGCGAAACCGTGCGCCTGCGTGTCGTCAATCAGGGAGCCCTCATGCATGAGGTGGTGCTGGGCACCAAAGCCTCACTGGATGAACACGCACAAATGATGCTCAAGTTCCCCGGCATGGAGCATGCTGAACCCTATATGGCCCACGTAGCACCCGGCACCAGTGAAGACTTGGTGTGGAATTTCAACCGCACCGGGCAGTTTGACTTTGCCTGTCTGATCGCAGGCCACTACCAGTCCGGCATGACTGGCACATTCACCATCACCGAATAAAGAAAGGACTCCCCATGACCATTACCACCAACACCACCCGCCGCCACGCCCTGCACATGCTGGCCGCTGCTGCTGGCGTCGCCGCCTTGCCAGCAATCGCTGCCCAGCCAGCCAAGACTCCCATGGAAGTCTGGAAAGACCCGAACTGCGGCTGCTGCAAAGACTGGATCGAGATCATGGAAAAATCCGGCTTTGAGGTCAAAGTGCACGAAGTGGGCAACTCTGGCGTGCGCGCCAAGCTGGGCCTGCCTGCGCAATACGGCTCCTGTCACACCGCGCTGGTGGGCGGTTACGTCGTCGAAGGCCACGTACCTGCGGCCGACGTGCGCAAGCTGCTGCAAGAAAAGCCCAAGGCGCTGGGCATTACCGCACCCGGTATGCCCATTGGCAGCCCCGGCATGGATGGCCCCGAATACGGTGGCCGTAAAGACCCGTATGACGTGCTGCTGATCACCAAGAACCTGATGGGCAACAACGTCAGTGCCCGCGTATTCACCAGCTACCGCTAAACAAAGGAGGCTGCATGTCCGCTTTCACTACTTTACGCATGCTCTCCAGCGCCACAGCACTGGGCTGGCTGCTGGCCGCCAACCCAGCGCTTGCCCAGCCAGCGGCTGACCACAGCGCCCACGCTACGCAGGCCGCAGCCCCCAGTGCCGCGCCAATTGCTGCACCCAGCGCAGACTTGACCGAGGGCATCATCACCCGCGTAGATGCCCGCAGTGGCAAGCTCACCGTCCGCCACGGCGAAATCACCAACCTGGGCATGCCGCCCATGACCATGGTTTTCGCCCTGAAAGACCCCGTGCAGGCACAGTCGCTGCAGCCTGGTGCCAAGGTGGCTTTTCGCGCAGAAGACACGGGCGGTGGCAGCCTGCTGATCACGCATATCGAGACCGCCCCTCAGTAAGCGCTGCGCTCTTGCCGTACAGCGTGCAGACACCTTGACACCGGCGTCTGCACGCATCCTCTTGACGCTTTGCAAACGGGTACGGAGCCAGTCTGCGCAACACCTCTGTTGCCTGTCAGCGTGCGCATTGAAACCGCTCCAACTGGCTCAGATGCAAAGAAAAAAAGCAGCCCGAAGGCTGCTCAAACACTTCCCCTCAGCTTTGCCAAAAAACGTTATTGCAAAAATGCAGGCTTTGCGTAACCCGCAAACTTGGTATCCACTACCTTCTTGAAATCGATCGAGCGGAAAGCTTCTTCCAGGTCCTTGGCCCACTTGGCATTTTGGTCCTTGGTCTTCACGGCCACAATATTCAGATAGTGGTCAGGTGTCTTTTCCAGCAGCACTGCCTCCGTCAGCTTCAGGCCCGATGAGATGGCAAAGTTGCCATTGATGATGGCGAACTGCGCGTCATCCAGCGAGCGCGGCAGATGGGCCGCATCCAGCGGCAGCAGCTTGATCTTTTTAGGGTTCTCGGCCAAATCCAGCTCAGACACGCGCAGCGGATTGACACCTTCCTTGATTTTGATCAGCCCAGCCTGCTGCAGCAGCAACAAGGCTCGCGCCAGGTTGCTGGCATCGTTGGGCAAAGCCACTTTGTCGCCCTCTTTCAGATCTGCCAGGCTTTTACGTTGCTTGGAGTACACGCCCATGGGTGCAATCGGTCCTTGCACCAGCGCTTTCAGGTCCAGCTTGCGGTCGCCCTTGAAGTGGTTGAAATACACCTCGTGCTGAAAGAAATTGGCATCAAGCGAACCATCGGCCAACGCCAGATTGGGCTGCACATAGTCGTTAAATTCCACCAGCTTGACTTTGTAGCCCTTGGCCTTGAGCAACGGCACGATGCCCGCTTGCAGCTGGTCGATGTTGGAACCCGCCGTGCCACCAATGATGAGCTGTGGCTTGCTGGCATCCTGTGCCAGCACAGGTGCGCAGGCCAACGCAGCCAATGACAGCGCGGTGGCAGTTAAAACACGGCGGCGGGTGTGAAGTTGGAACATGTTGTCTTGTCTCCTGGTTGGTTATGCATCACGCCACGAATCTGTGGCGCTGATGCAGCCAGTATCAGCAGATGAGCGCCAAGCTCCAACAAATAAAAAATCTTCTACATATGCCAATAACTTATGAAGAGACTGTGCAGCATAGACAATCAGCCGCGCTGCGGCCACAACATCGCACCAGCAAGCGGCGTCAAAGCCATCACGGCACGCTGTGGCGCACCGGGTGATGTCAGCCCATGCGCGCACCAGCGCTTGATTTGCGTCAAGACCGCCCTGTAGCGCAATGCATGGATGCCCCCATGTTTGGTCATGCCCCCCATGCCGACCCGTGAAGCGATGCCGATGCACAAACATGGTGCACTGGCAAAGAAGCATCTCCAAAATGGTGCGCCACCGAGACAAACCGGTAAAACCTGCCTATCTTTTATGCAAGCTGGGCAGTAAAGTGCAGCGCAAGTGTGGGCATCTACATACAGCGCACACTATCCAAATGCTTGTACCATGAGCGCCAAACAGCCATTTGCATGACTCCATGCAATATGCACATGATCGGTGCATAGGCTTTCTATCTGCCAAGCCCAACCCCCGGCTTTGCAAGCACACAACGAATTCCAAACTTCAGGAGGGCTCCTCTTATGCAAGAAACCCCTATGTCTACGCCACAACGCATTGGCGTGCCTCGGGAAATTTTTCCACTCGAAAAACGCGTGGCCGCCGTGCCCGACACAGTGGAAAAGCTGATCAAACTTGGCTTTCAGGTTGCCATTGAATCAGGGGCCGGTGACGCCGCCCACTTCAGTGATGACGCCTACCGCGCAGTGGGTGCTGACATCATCGACAGCGCTGCCGCGCTATGGGCGGGGTCTGACATCGTCTTGAAGGTGCGCCCCCCACACGGCGAAGAAGTGGCCCTGCTGCGCCAAGGCGGCACGCTCATCAGCTTTATCTGGCCTGCGCAGCACCCCGAGCTGATGGCCCAGCTGACCGCCAAGCAAGCGACTGTGCTGGCCATTGACTGCCTGCCGCGCACGCTCAGCCGTGCGCAGAAGATGGATGCACTGACCTCTACCGCAGGTGTCTCTGGCTACCGCGCGGTGATTGAAGCTGCCAACGCTTTCGGCCGTTATTTCAACGGTCAGATTACGGCTGCTGGCAAGGTACCACCAGCCAAGGTGTTCATTGCTGGCGCTGGCGTGGCAGGTCTTGCTGCGATTGGCACGGCAGCCAATCTGGGAGCCATCGTGCGCGCCAACGACACGCGCGCTGAAGTGGCAGACCAAGTCAAATCACTGGGCGGCGAGTTCGTCAAGGTGGACTACGAAGAAGACGGCGCCGGCGGTGGTGGCTACGCCAAGGTGATGAGCGAAGGCTTTCAGGCCGCGCAACGAGCCATGTACGCACAGCAGGCCAAAGATGCCGACATCATCATCACCACGGCGCTGATCCCCGGCAAGCCCGCACCCAAGCTGATTACAGCCGAGATGGTGCAGAGCATGAAACCTGGCAGCGTGATTGTGGACATGGCCGCCGAGCAAGGCGGCAACTGTGAGCTGACCGTGCCCGACCAAGCTGTCGTGCGCCACGGCGTAACCATCATTGGCTATACCGACTTGCCTTCGCGTCTGGCCAAGCAGTCATCCACGCTGTACGCCACCAACTTGCTGCGCCTGACCGAGGAGCTGTGCAAAGCCAAAGACGGTGTGGCAGTGGTGAATATGGAAGATGAAGCCATCCGTGGCCTGACCGTCATCAAAGACGGCGCTGTCACGTGGCCTGCGCCACCCTTGAAGGCAGCGCCCGCCCCCGCACCCAAGGCAGCGGCTGCGCCCCTGGAGCAAAAGAAATCCGGTCACGGTCATGGCAGCAGCGGCCCGCTGCCCGCCAAGACGCTGGCCATCATCTTTGCCGTGGCTGCCATGGCGTTCTGGGTGATCGGTGCCTATGCCCCTGAAGCTTTCCTGGGCCACTTCACGGTGTTTGTGCTGGCCTGCTTCATTGGCTACATGGTGGTGTGGAACGTGACCCCCGCGCTGCACACACCGCTGATGAGCGTGACCAACGCGATCTCCAGCATCATCGCCATTGGTGCGCTGGTGCAGATCGCCTCTCCTGCAGCTGGCCTGGATGGCCGCCCTGACAGCCTGATCACCTGGCTTGCCTTCGCTGCGCTGGTGCTCACTGCAGTCAACATGTTTGGTGGCTTTGCCGTGACACGCCGCATGCTGGCCATGTTCCGCAAATAACCCGAAGAACAACAAGAGGAAAGAATTTCAATGTCCCAAAGTCTTGCAACGGTCGCCTACCTCGGTGCGGCCATTCTGTTTATCTTGAGTCTGGGCGGCCTGTCCAACCCGGAAACCTCACGCCGTGGCAACCTGTTTGGCATGCTGGGCATGGCACTGGCCATTTTGGCCACCGTGTTTGGCCCACGCGTGACCGCCGACGGCTTCGCCTGGATTGTGGCGGCGCTGGTCGTGGGTGGCGGCATTGGCTTGTATGCAGCCAAAACCGTGAAGATGACTCAGATGCCCGAGCTGGTTGCCTTGATGCACAGCCTGGTCGGTCTGGCCGCCTGTCTGGTGGGCTTTGCCAGCTATGTCGACACGTCGATCCAGCTGGAAGGCGCAGAAAAAGCCATCCATGAGATGGAAATTTACATCGGCATCTTGATCGGTGCAGTCACGTTCTCTGGCTCGCTGATTGCGTTTGGCAAGCTCAACGGCAAGATTGGCGGCAAGCCCCTGTTGCTGCCTGCGCGCCACTGGCTGAACCTGGCAGCGCTGCTGATCGTCATCTACTTTGGTTATGCATTCATGCAGGCCCCCACCGTACAAGCCGGCATGCCCGCGCTGGTCATCATGACCGTGATAGCCCTGCTGTTTGGTGTACACATGGTGATGGCCATTGGCGGTGCGGACATGCCCGTCGTGGTGTCCATGCTCAACAGCTACTCCGGCTGGGCTGCTGCGGCTACCGGCTTCATGCTGGGTAACGATCTGCTGATCATCACCGGGGCACTGGTGGGTTCGTCCGGCGCCATCCTCAGCTACATCATGTGCCAGGCCATGAACCGCAACTTCATCAGCGTGATTGCCGGTGGCTTTGGCTCCGGCGCACCCAAGAAAAAGGCAGCAGATGGTGCGGCCGCTGAGCCACAAGGCGAAGTAGTGCCCGTCACCAGTGCCGAAACTGCCGAGCTGCTGCGCGATGCCAAGCGTGTCATCATCGTGCCCGGCTATGGCATGGCGGTGGCCCAGGCCCAGCACACCGTGTACGAAATCACTAAAACATTGCGCGAAAAAGGCGTGCAGGTGGAGTTTGCCATCCACCCCGTGGCAGGTCGCATGCCTGGTCACATGAACGTGCTGCTGGCCGAAGCCAAAGTGCCTTACGACATCGTGATGGAGATGGACGAGATCAACGCCGACTTCCCCCAAGCCGACGTGGCCATGGTGATTGGCGCCAACGACATCGTGAACCCCAGCGCGCTGGACGACCCTGACAGCCCCATTGCTGGCATGCCGGTGCTGGAAGTGTGGAAGGCCAAGCACTCCATCGTGATGAAGCGCTCCATGGCCTCTGGCTACGCCGGCGTAGACAACCCCCTGTTCTACAAAGAAAACAACCGAATGCTGTTTGGCGATGCCAAGAAGATGCTCGACGAGGTGCTGACTGCCTTGCGTGCTTGATTTGCTGCGGCACTCAACGTAGCCAGTCAAAAAAAGCGCCTGTGGTTTTGGCCACAGGCGCTTTTTGCATGCACTGACGCTCTTGAAGGCCATGGCCCGCAGCAGCAGGACCGTGCACGATTTAGCTGCGCAACTGCGTAAAAAGCTGGCTCCATGCTTGTTCTGGCAAAGGCAGCAAGTTCATTGAACGCAGCATCAGCGCCCCCTCCAAAGCGCACAGCCGCAAAATTTCTTGCTGGCCTTCAGGCGTGGCGGCAGAGAGATCGGGAAAACTTTCGGCATACCATTTGCGCAGGTACTCACGGCTTTCAGGCTCCTGGCTCATTGCCAGCGACATGGTCCCAATGCGCTGGTTCACTGCGGTGTCTGCAGTGGTGACGGCATCGACATAGGCCGCCACGCAAGAAGCGCCTGCCAGCTTGGCGGCGTTAAAACGTGCTTCATAACCGCTGTCCAGGTGTTCATACAGCGCCGTAAGCAGCGCTTCCTTGGTACCAAACGCACTTTGCACGCCACCCTTGCTCACCTTGGCCGCTTTGGCAATGGCATCGAACGACAGCGCTCCCGCACCACGTGTGCGAATGATGTGCTCCGCTGCGTCCAGCAGACTGGCTTTGTCAATCGATGGCTTTCTTCCCATATTGTCTTTTCCAAAAAATAAAAATACGCCCGCATTAAAATACGATTGTATTTAAATAATTGTATTGAGGAATCGTATGAAGTTCCAGAGCCGATGGCTAACTCTGGCGATTGTTTCTGCAGCGCTGTTCCTGGTCGTGATTGACATGACCGTGCTGTACACCGCGCTGCCCAGCTTGGCGCAAGCCTTGCACACGACAGCTTCAGATAAATTGTGGATCCTGAACGCTTACTCGCTCGTGATGGCAGGCTTGATGCCTGTGATGGGGGCGCTGGGGGACCGCCTGGGCCACCGCCGCGTGTTTATCTTTGGCATGGTCACGTTTGGTGTGGCCTCCATGCTGGCCGCCTTTGCACCGACTGCAGCCATGCTGATTGCAGCGCGTGCACTGCTGGCTGTGGGCGGTGCAGCCATGATGCCTGCAACCATTGCCATCATCCGCACCAGTTTTCAGGATCCCAAAGAGCTGGCGCTGGCCATTGGTATCTGGGCAGCCATTGCTTCTGGCGGGGCAGCTATTGGCCCATTGCTTGGCGGCGCGCTTTTGGAGCACTTTTGGTGGGGCTCGGTGTTTTTGATCAATGTGCCCATCATTGGCGTGGCGACCTTGCTGGCGCTGCACTATGTGCCTGTCCGGGCCGGTAACCCAGACATCACCATCGACCTTGCCAGCTGCTGGCAAAGCATGCTGGGCATCATCGCCTTGGCCTATGGCATCAAAGAGTTCGCCAAGCCCGACAGCCACAGCCTGCTGGCATGGTCTGCACTGCTTTTGGGGGCCATGCTGCTGGCCGTATTCATTCGCCGGCAGCTGCGCATTCCTCGCCCGCTCATTGATTTGCGCCTGCTTTGTGCTGCACCGATTGCCACCGGCATGCTGGTGGCGCTGATTGCTTCCATGACGCTGATTGGCTTTGAGCTGGTGTTGAGCCAGCGCCTG
This sequence comes from Comamonas avium, assembly GCF_014836675.1. GTDB lineage: Bacteria > Pseudomonadota > Gammaproteobacteria > Burkholderiales > Burkholderiaceae_C > Comamonas > Comamonas avium. The sequence continues at coordinate 14,052 of NZ_JACSQK010000001.1, read as the reverse complement.
CAGCTGGTCGCGGGCAAGAGCCCATTAGAGGCTGGTGCCTTTGTGCTGCCGATTTCGCTGGGGTCGTTCTTCGCAGGCCCGCTGGCAGGGGCCTTGATTGGCCGGGTGGGCAGCGTGCGGGTGATTGTTGCGGGTCTGTGCATGACGGCGCTGGGCATCGCGGGCTACATGCTCTTGCGTGACGCCAGTGTCTGGGCGCAGGTGCTGATCCTGGCCTTGTGCGGCATCGGCATTGGCTCCAGCCTCACGGCATCCAGCACCCTGGTCATGAGCAATGTGGCTGAAGACCGTGCAGGCATGGCCGGCTCTGTGGAAGGTGTGGCCTATGAGTTTGGCGGGGGCTTTGGTGTCACCATATTTGGCTCCATCATGACAGCCGTCTACGTTGCGAATGTGCAAGAAATGGGGCTGTCCCACATGGCGGGCAGCAGTCTGGATGAAGCCCACACCTACGTACAGGCGCACCCGGGCGCAAGCCAGGCACTGGCCAGCGCCATGCAAGCTTTTGAAGCCTCATTCACGTGGGTGAGCGCGCTTGTGGCCGTCATGCTCTTTGGCCTGGCATGCATGGTGCTGCTCAACCGAAGAAAGCTCCCTACGCGGTAGACACATGCCCGCCGACTTCGCAGATGAATCCAGATATTCAGGCTGTCGAGCAGCCACCCGGCACCTGCTGACTGTCATCTGCAAAAAAAGGGCTGCCAAATTGGCAGCCCTTTTTTATACCTTCAGCGCCAGATGGCTGGCAATCGCGATCACTGCAAAGCAGCAGGCTTCATGTAACCCACAAACTTGGTATCAACCACCTGCTTGAATGCTGGTGAGCGGTAGGCTTCGGCAAGATCCTTGGCCCACTGGGTGGTTTCGTTGCCGGTCTTCACAGCCACAACGTTCAGGTACTGATCAGGGGTTTTCTCCAGCACCACAGCCTCTTGCAGCTTCAGACCGGAAGAGATGGCGAAGTTGCCATTCACCACCACAAAGTCAGCATCTTCCAGCGCGCGGGGCAGATGTGCGGCATCCAGAGGCAGGAACTTGAGCTTGTGCGGGTTTTCAGCCAGATCCAGCTCAGAAACGCGCGCCGGGTTCACACCAGCTTTGATCTTGATAAGGCCAGCGTTTTGCAGCACCAGCAAGGCACGCGCCAGATTGCTGGGGTCATTGGGCAGGGCCACGCGGGCACCAGATTTGAGTTCATTGAGGCTCTTGAACTTCTTGGAGTACACACCCATCGGGGCCACAGGGCCTTGGGCAATCGCGCTGAGGGCCAGCTTGCGGTCTTTGGTGAACTGGTCAAAGTAGGCGCGGTGCTGGAAGAAATTGGCGTCCAGTGACCCATCGCTCAATGCCAGATTGGGCTGCACATAGTCATTGAACTCAATGAGCTTGACCGTATAGCCCTTGGCCTTGAGCTGGGGCACGATGCCTTCTTGCAGCAAGTCGTAGTTGGAGCCTGCGGTGGCACCAATGCGCAGATTTTTCTTGGCTGCATCCTGCGCCATCGCTGGCGCAGCCAGCACACCCGCCATGGCCAGCACAGCAGCAGTCAATACAGCGCGGCGGTCAGCACCAGCCTTGAAGAAAAAGCGATCAGACATGATTAACTCCCTGAGATGAATGAACGTGGGCATGCGTCAAAATGCGCGCAGCGCCACGCCGTCAAGTGCGGTGAGTATGGTGCAGGCAAGGGTAAGCCCTAAAGAATAAAACACCATCTGTTTATTCTCATATCAGCATAAAACCATCTTCTCCGAGGGAGGCACAGCTTGACAGACAGCACCCACACCCACCTCTTGAATCACGATGGGCATATTGCCCGTGTGCAAGGCATCACCGTTGGCCACTTCACCAGCCAGCAGCGCCCCACAGGCTGCAGCGTGGTGCTGTGCCCCGAAGGCGCCGTCGCCGGTGTGGATGTGCGCGGTGCGGCACCCGGCACCCGCGAAACAGACTTGCTGCACCCCAGCAATCTGGTGCAGACCGTCCACGGCATTGTGCTGGCCGGTGGCAGCGCCTGGGGCTTGGACAGCGCCACCGGCGCAGTGCGCTGGCTGGAGGAGCAAGGCGCGGGGCTGAACATCGGGGTGGGCCGCATTCCGCTGGTGCCTGCTGCCGTGCTGTTTGATGTGATGCTGGGCGATATGAAAATCCGTCCAGATGCCGCTGCTGGCTATGCAGCCTGCCAGGCCGCATCCAGCGCACGCCCGGCAGAGGGCAGTGTTGGAGCCGGTGCCGGAGCGGTGATTGGCAAGATTTTTGGCTGGCAGCGCGCCATGAAGGGCGGTATTGGCACTGCCAGCCTGACCGTGCGTGGAGTGACGGTAGGTGCGCTGGTGGCCTGCAACGCACTGGGTGACGTTTTCAACCCTTACACCGGCCAGTTGCTTGCTGGTGCGCGCACCCCCGATGGTCAAGCGCTGCTCAATGCGCGTGATGCCTTGCTGCATGGCCTAGAGCCGCAACCCATTTTGGCGGGGAGCAACACCACGATTGGCGTGGTGGCCACCGACGCCGTCCTGACCAAGCCCCAGGCCCACCGAATGGCCGTCACCGCGCACGATGGGCTGGCCCGCAGCATCAACCCCGTGCACACCATGAGCGACGGCGACACGCTGTTTGCACTGGCTACCGGCCAAAGTGGCCAAACGCTGGGCATGATGACGCTGTCCACCATGGCCGCCGAAGTGGTGGCCATTGCCACGGCACGCGCCGTGCTGCTGGCGCAATCCATGCCCGTACCCCAGCAAACCGTACTGCCCAGCTGGCAGGAGCTGAACCACCACAGCATGCGGGGTGAGCGCAATGAATGAACCCACGATTGGCAGCGCAATCTGAAACGGTTCCTGCGACTGATGTCAATGCAGCGCAGCTTTATTTTCTAAATAAAAAAAGAGCACCTATCGCTTACTGAACAAGCCTTTCACATATAAATCATATGAAAAGCCATATACAGCAAGCGTCAGGCGCTCACTTTTAAAAAACCCAGCCTGAACTTTCACCCCAGCACCTCGCAGAATGGGGTTCAAAAATATACGCACCACCACTGACATGGCACAGACTACGGCCGCTCAAAGCGGTGATGCATCTCAGGGGTGGAGTCGTTTTTCAGGCCGCCGCTACAAGGCCATTAATCCACAGTGGCTCCAGAAGCCTTCACCACAGGCGCCCATGTGCTCACCTCCTGGCGGATGAAGTTGCTGAAATCCTTGGGGCTGTTCTTTTCTGCCACGGCGCCCAGTTTTTCGTAAGCCAGCTTCACTTCAGGTTTGTCAAACGCCTGGTTCATCACCAGATTGAGCTTGTCCACCACCTCTTTAGGTGTGCCCTTGGGTGCAATCAGGCCGAACCACGAGGTCACATCAAACGGTGCCACACCACTTTCTTCCAGCGTAGGCACATTGGGTGCCGAAGGTGAGCGGGTTTTGGTCGTCACAGCCAGCGCCTTGAGCTTGCCCGACTGCACATGCGGCCAAGAGGCTGGCATGTTGTCAAACATGAACTGCACCTGCCCGCCGATCAAATCCGTCACTGCAGGGGCGCTGCCCTTGTAAGGCACGTGCTGTGTTTTCAGACCCGTGCGCACCTTGAACATCTCGCCGGCCATGTGAATCGATGTGCCACTGCCCGAAGAGGCATAGGCAATCTTGTCATCATTCGTGCGCGCCCACTCAATGAATTCCTTGACGTTATTGGCTGGCACGCTGGGGTGCACCACCAAAATATTGGGCACCTTGGCACCGAGCGCCACCGCTTCAAAATCGCGGTTCAAATCAAACTTGATCTTGGGGTACAGCGTCTGGTTGATGGCGCTGGTCACGGCCACAAACAGCAAGGTGTAGCCATCAGGATCGGCGGCCTTGACCACCTCGGTGGCAATATTGCTGCCACCACCCGGGCGGTTTTCAATGATGAAACTCTGCCCCAGTGACTGTGTCAGCTCCTTGGCCATGATGCGTGCCACCACGTCGGTGGTGCCACCCGCTGAAAAGCCCACCACGATACGCACAGGCTTGCTGGGGTAACTGTTTTGTGCAAACACCGCCAACGCGCTGGCAGCCAGCAAACCCACGCCCATTTGCGCCACACGGCGACGCTGAAAAAGACCAGAAAAAGACATCAGAAACGCTCCCAGCTTGCAACTTCTTATTACGTTGACTTGCGTCAAAAAAGTCAATATACAAACCATGTAATGACTATTGATCTGGGGTTTACCCAGTCCACGCGATTGACGAAGCCCGCACCCATGCCGGTCGCACAGAAAAAAAGGGCTCCATTCGGAGCCCTTTTTTGTCAAGCACTGCTGAAGATAATTACTTCAGTGCCTTGTAGCGGAAACGCTTGGGAGCAGCGCCCTCTTCGCCCAGACGCTTTTTCTTGTCGGCTTCGTACTCTTGGTAGTTGCCATCAAAGAACACCCACTGCGAATCACCTTCAGCAGCCAGGATGTGCGTGGCAATACGGTCCAGGAACCAGCGATCGTGCGAGATGACCATCACTGTGCCTGCGTACTCCAGCAACGCATCTTCCAAAGCGCGCAATGTTTCCACGTCCAAGTCGTTGGATGGCTCGTCCAGCATCAGCACGTTGCCGCCCTGAATCAGGGTTTTGGCCAGGTGCAGGCGACCGCGCTCACCACCGGACAGGTTGCCGACCTTCTTTTGCTGGTCTTGTCCGTTGAAGTTAAAGCGTCCGGCGTAAGCACGCGAGGCCATGGTGAACTTGCCCACAGTGATCATGTCCAGACCACCGGAGATGTCTTCCCAGACCGTCTTTTCGTTGGCCAGATCATCACGGTGCTGGTCCACAAAGGCCATCTTCACAGTCTGGCCAATATCCACCGTACCGGAATCAGGCTGCTCCTTGCCCGCGATCAGCTTGAACAGGGTCGACTTACCGGCACCGTTAGGGCCGATGATGCCCACGATCGCGCCAGCCGGCACGTTCATGGACAGGTTGTCGATCAGCAAACGGTCGCCAAAAGCCTTGGATACGTTGTTGAATTCAATAACCTTGGCACCCAGGCGCTCTGCCACAGGAATAAAGATTTCCTGCGTTTCATTGCGCTGCTGGTATTCGTAATCGCTCAGCTCTTCGAAGCGTGCAATACGTGCCTTGGACTTGGCTTGGCGACCCTTGGCATTTTGGCGTACCCACTCCAGCTCCTTCTTCAAGGCCTTGGCGCGGGCTTCTTCGCCCTTTTGCTCGGTTTCCAGACGGTTGCTCTTTTGAGTCAGCCAGTCGGAGTAGTTGCCCTTGTATGGAATGCCGCGTCCGCGGTCCAGCTCCAAAATCCACTCGGCGGCGTTATCCAGGAAGTAGCGGTCGTGGGTAATGGCCACCACGGTGCCCGAGAAGCGGTGCAGAAACTGCTCCAGCCAGTCCACAGACTCAGCGTCCAAGTGGTTGGTCGGCTCGTCAAGCAGCAGCATGTCGGGCTTGGACAGCAGCAGCTTGCACAGCGCCACGCGGCGCTTTTCACCACCAGACAGCAGGCCTACCTTGGCGTCCCATGCGGGCAGACGCAGCGCGTCAGCAGCAATTTCCAGCTGGTGCTCGGAGTCGGTGCCTGCGGCAGCGATGATGGCTTCCAGCTCGCCTTGCTCTGCAGCCAGGGCGTCAAAGTCTGCGTCTTCTTCGGCATAGGCTGCGTAGACTTCTTCCAGACGCGCCTTGGCGTTGTTCACCTCAGCCATGGCCTCTTCCACCGCCTGGCGCACCGTGTGCTCAGGGTTGAGCTGCGGCTCTTGGGGCAGGTAACCGATCGACAGGCCCTGCATTGGAATGGCTTCGCCTTCGAACTCCTTGTCCACGCCAGCCATGATCTTCAGCAGCGAAGACTTGCCGGAACCATTCAAGCCCAGCACGCCGATCTTGGCACCGGGGAAGAAACTCAGCGAAATGTCCTTCAAGATCTGGCGCTTTGGGGGCACTGTCTTGGTCAGGTGGTTCATCGAAAAGACGTATTGGGCCATGTGTTTGTCAGCAAATTCTTGTAAAAAAATAATAATCTGGCGCACAGTTCAAGGGCGCCCCAACCATTGATTATCTCCTCATGCGACAATACGCACAGTCAGGGGCTCCAGTTTCCCCTTGGCATCAGCATTCAGCTGGGGACAAAGACTCGCCAACCCGAGCGATTCCGGCTCCCAAATCCTGTGAATCTCATCTGCCTACGACTGGCTTGGCAACCTGCACAGGTTGCTCCGACGGGCTGATACCCCGCGCCCGGATGGGCGTATCGACAACAATGACATTTGAAGAATTGAACTTGGCACCCGCCATCGTGAAAGCGGTGCTGGAGCAGGGCTACGAAACCCCTACCCCTATTCAGGCACAGGCTATTCCCTTGGTGCTCGCAGGCCACGACCTGCTGGCCGGCGCACAAACCGGCACCGGCAAGACCGCAGCGTTCTCGCTGCCGATGCTCCATCGCCTGACGCAGGGCGGCACCACTGCACCTGCAGGCGGCATTCGCGCGCTGATCCTCACACCGACCCGTGAGCTGGCTGCGCAAATTGAAGAAAACATCCGCTTTTACTCGAAGTACCTGGACGTCACCACCACCGTCATCTTTGGCGGTGTAGGCATGAAGCCTCAGGTGGACCGCATCCGCAAGGGTGTCGACGTTCTGGTGGCCACGCCAGGTCGCCTGCTGGACTTGCAGCAGCAAGGTCTGGTCGATCTGTCGCAAGTTGAAATCCTGGTGCTGGACGAAGCCGACCGCATGCTGGACATGGGCTTCATCCACGACGTCAAGAAAATTTTGGCGCTCGTACCCAAGAACAAGCAAAGCCTGCTGTTTTCGGCGACCTTCAGCGACGAGATCCGCACCCTGGCCAACGGTCTGCTGCGCAACCCGCAAAGCATTCAGGTCACGCCAAGCAACACCACCGTGCAGCGCATCAAGCAGGTGATCCACCCAGTGGGGCGCAACAAGAAAAAAGATGTGCTGCTGCACATCATCAACAGCAACCAGTGGAACCAGGTGCTGGTGTTCACACGCACCAAGTTTGGTGCCAACCATGTGGCAGAGTTCTTGACCAAGAACGGTGTCACCGCCATGGCCCTGCACGGCAACAAGAGCCAAAGCGCGCGCACGCAGGCACTGGCTGGCTTTAAAACCGGCGAACTGCGCGCTCTGGTTGCTACGGATATCGCGGCACGCGGCATCGACATTGACGAACTGCCACACGTCGTCAACTACGAAATTCCGAACGTCTCTGAAGATTACGTTCACCGCATTGGCCGCACCGGCCGTGCAGGCCGTGAAGGCCACGCAGTCAGCCTGGTCTGCATGGACGAAGAAGGCTTCATGATGGACATTGAACGCTTTACCAAGCAGGAAATCCCCGTCGTTCCTATGCCTGAGTTTGGCCCTGAGCCTGGTGAAAAGGCTGAGCCCATCGCCATGGGTCGCCAGACCATCTGGGGCGGTGCAGGCAAGCCGCCAAGCCGTGATGTCATGCAAGCCGCTGCACGCGCCGCTCGCCAGGAAATGATGGATCGCATTCGCACCACCAAGGCTGGGCAACCTGATCGCGGCGGCCGCCCTCAGCGCGCGCCCCGTGGTGATGCGCCCTCTGCAGCTGATGCAGATGGTCAAGGCCCTCGCCGTGGTGGCCCACGCCGCCCTGCCCGCCAAGGCTTTGCGCCTCGCGACAACGCACAGGCACCTTCGTTTGAGGCTCGCGAAGGCGGCTATGACGCACCGCGTGGCGAACGCGCAGAGCAAGACAGCCAGGACCGCCGCAGCGGCCAAGGCTACAACCGCTCGCGTCAGCGCCCTTCACGTGACAACCCTCGTGGCCCAACTGCACAAGGCGCAAACGAAGCTCAGGCACCTCGCCAGCCTCGCGAGCCCCGTGAACAGCGTCAGCCACGCCAGCCTCGCGAATCACGTGGCGAAGGCTACAACCGCTTTGACGACCAGCCTCCACGCCCCAATGCCCACCTGGGCACGCAAGCTGGCAACCCGTCACGCGCTCCACGCAGCAACACCAGCGGGCAGCCAGACCCAACCCGCACCAGCATTGATCTGATGATGGAGCGCCCACGCCGCAGTGGCGGTGGCGGCGGCTTCCGAGGCGGCAATGGTGGTGGCAGCGGCGGCGGTTTCCGTGGCGGCAATGGCGGTGGTAACGGCGGTGGTGGCGGCTTCGGCGGCAATCGCCGCGGCGGCGGCGGTTTTAACCGCTAATCTCCAGGAATGGCCGAACCACCCGGCAGATCAAAGATTTGCGCTTGAAGGCATGTACTTTTTCACAGTTCATACATTGCGTGCGACACAAGAAAGTACATCCATCACAGGTGGTTCAAGCCACTCTTAGCGCCCTGCGCTGACAACACGGGGCAAGGCCACGGCGTAACATGCGCCAACTCCTGGCTTTTGCCTCACGCGATATGTCCGTCTGCTAGCCATCGCTACTGGACGGACATCATCTTCACTTGGTTTTCTGCGGTTTACAGCACCATGACAAAGCCCAACGCCCCTGTCTTCGCGCCGTATCTGGAACGCCCAGGCCACAACATGGCAACGCATGCTTCGCGTTGGCTCATGATCGGCTCAGCTCTGGCTCTGGCTGCATGCTCCAGCACACCCCTTCCTGAATGGCCTGCCACCACAAGTACAACAACGCGTGCGCAGCCCTCCAGTTCAGCACCCACAGCCCCTTTGCCTGCCAGCGTAACGCCTGTGGCATCGAATACGCGCCTTGAAGTGCCATACAGCGGCGCAATTGCCGCTCTGTTTCCAGAGCCCAGTGAACGCTACAGCACACCAGGCCTTTCCGAAGGCCGTCGCAGCTTCACAACCAACAGTGAGCTGGCAGAGGTACTGCGCAATTTAAGCCAGCAGACACCTGAAGAAAGCCCTCGTCTGGGCTTGCTCAACAATGGCAATGCCCAAAGCGGCACCCCCATCCATGCGCTGATTGCAACCCAGGCCAAGGCCATAACGCCTTTGGCGCTGGATGAAAGCAATCGACCCAGCGTCATGATCGTGGCAGGCCAGCAAGGCACCGATGCAGCGGCAACAGAAGCCCTCCTGGTACTGAGCAAAGAGCTCGGCGCCGGAGGTTTGCTGACTCCATTGCTGGACAAAATCAACATCATCTTTGTGCCCCGCGCCAACCCTGATGGGTTTGACAAAGGCACCGCAGCAACGTCTGACGGCACAGATTTGCGTTTTGACCACCTGCAGCTCAAAACTCCCGAAGCCCGCTTTCTGGCCAAACTGGTGCGCGACTATCGCCCCAGCGTACTTTTAGATGCCAGCGAATTCGATGCCATTGAGCCCACGCTGCAGCGTTTCGCTGCGGTGCGCGCCAATGACATGGGTCTGCAATACGCAGTCACACCCAATGCCCACGAATTTGTCACCAAAGCCGCCCGTGAGTGGATGCACCAGCCTGCCTCCAGCGCGCTGAGCCAAGCAGGCATGCGGGTGGACTGGGCATTTGAAGCCACAGGCAACAGCGCCGAGAACGGTTTTGCGATGGGAACGCTAGAGCCAACCACCCTCACCAATGCCGCCAGCCTGAAAAATGTGGTCAGCATGAAAGCGAGCAGCCGGGGCAGCGATCTCAAGCGCACCCATCTGCAACGCCGTGTGCACAGTCAAGTGCAAACCATGCTCGCTGTACTGCAAAGTGCCGCCCAGCGTGCTGGCGACTTGCGCCAGGTGAACACTTATGTGACGCGTGATGTAGCCTCGCACGCTTGCCGCAGCACACTGGCAGTCCAAGCCCAGCCCAGCCATGGACAGCGAGAAATCACATTGGTTGATGCTGCCAGTGCGCAGTTGGTTCAGAAAAATGTGGCATGGACCAGCAGCCTGTCCATCAGCAACCCGCGCACACGCAGCAACGCCTGCGGTTACTGGCTGTCAGCCAATGCCGTGCAAGCCACAGAGCGCCTGGGCATGATGGGCGTCAATGTGCTGCGCGTTGCAGAACTGTCCAGTATTCAAACAGAAACCTATCAAGTCACCCCTGGTGCATCAGCCTCTGAAACGGCTGTTCATCTGGTGCGCCACAGCCTTGAAGCTGCACCCGGCAGCTACTATGTGAGCATGAACCAGCCTTTGGCGTTCCTGGCCGCCGCAGCTCTGGAGCCTGATACTCCCTACAGTTTTTACAGCACCGGTGTTCTTGGCGACATCAAGGAAGTTGCGCGCGTGACGGCTCTGCCGAACATCGTTTTCGAGGAAGAATAAGGCCCTCCAAGCTCTGCGCCACACCCGCTGCGCAGCATGGTTCAATGTTCTGTCACACAGTGCTTTGAGCTGCATGCTTCGTTATAACTGTGCGCAATGCGGAGTGGAAAAAGCGCATAAAGAACAAGAAAAGCCCCGGTGCACTGAAGTACCGGGGCTTTTTTATGTGGGCTTTGTGGCTGGACGGTTGAGCATGCTCTCCACCACCCTTGTTTGCCTCGTTATCTGCCTCGTTGTCGGCATCTCAGACGCCAGCTCCCTTACTCATGCTCGCTGTGGCCAGTCTGGTCACTGTGAGCAAGTCAAAGTCAGGCTGTAAGGCATTGGTGCGTCACAGTCCAAGCAAGCATTTGGCAATGCATTTGGCAACCGTTAGCCAGAGCTTGGTAAAACTGTGCCTTCAGCTGACAGCGACGATCAGGGCGCACAACGCGCAAAGGTATCTCGCCAGCTAGCTAATGCCCTGCTATGACAGCGCAAACAATAAAGTCCTCAGTGGCTGCTTACCGAACTTTACTGCGATCAAGCTCAGTTAAGCATATCTAGACAGGCCTGCGCGCACTTCTTGCATGCTTTGGCACATGCTTGGCAGTGTGCATGGTGATGCTGCTCACACTCATGGGCGCAAGCCAAACACACTTCACTGCAAAGACGGCAAAAATGTTTGGCCATCTCGCTGTTGCGAGCCATGGCATTGGCTGCCAAGGTACAGATTGCCGCGCAGTCAGCATCCAAGGCGATGCATCGCGCCATCATTTGAACATCCGTCTCTTGGAGACATTGAGCAAAACATGTGTTGCATGCGACAGCACAGGCGTTGCATGCGTCAATGCAGTCTTGGTACTGATTTGCTGTATTCATCGGTAGCTCCTTGTTGTCAGTCAGACAGGCTGTCGAAGGACAGGCTCAATGCGCTTTCAAGAAAGCGATTAGTGCGTTGTTAAATTCTTTGGCGTGAGAGAGGTTGCAGCCGTGTGGGCCATTCTTGATGACATGCAACTCGCTGCCCTTGATAGATTTATGCGTTCTTGCCCCGCTGACTTCGATGGGGACAATCTGATCACTATCGCCATGAATCACAAGCGTTGGGATATCAAATTTTTGCAAGTCAGCACGAAAGTCTGTTCTTGAAAATGAGCCAATGCAATCGTGCGTACCTTTGGCAGATGCAAAAGCTGCAATCATCTTTGCGTATTCCCTCTGGGCTTCACTGACCAATAACTTGCCACTAGAGTCCGAGAAAAACTTCTGAGTAAATCCCTCCAGGAAATCCAGACGATCTGTCAAAACTGCTCCTTGCTTTTTCTGAACGTCTTTCTCTGTGACTGCGCCTTCTGGATTTTTCTCAGATTTAAACAAATAAGGTGTCACAGCAGCCGCAAAAACTGCTGAGCGAATGAATTTAGAGCCATACATCCCGATGTATCTGGCCACCTCTCCACCTCCCATGGAAAAGCCAACCAAAGTGACATCTGAGAGTGTTAACTCGGCGATCAACTCGTTAAGGTCCTGCGCCAAAGTGTCATAGTCATACCCCGACCAAGGCTGGGAGGAAGCACCGAAACCACGACGGTCATATGCAATCACCCGAAAACCTGCCTCTACCAAATCGGCAATTTGCGGCTCCCAGGTTCGGCCACTCAAAGGCCATCCATGAATAAGAATGACGGGCCGGCCTTTGCCATAGTCCTGATAGTGCAGCTGCAGGGTACCTGTACTGGATTGTGAAATATCGATATATGGCATTGCGCCTTCCTTTCAACGAGGGGGGGATATGGACAAGAGGACAAAGCGATCTAATGAAAAAAACGCATGCATCCCCTGAGGCGAGCAGCACCTAAGGTGCTGTCATTTTTCCGGTGGGCAATCTTCAACCTCTGATTTATTGCGCTCTGCAGATGTACCTGCGGCGGCGGCTCCCAAAGCACCAGCCACACTCCCTACAGTGCCTCCAACCAAAATACCAACGGGACCAGCCACAGCACCACCAACTGCAGCTCCAACAGCTACACCCGCCAGTGCTCCTCCCCCAACCAGGGAAGATGAAATTTCACGAGCTGACTCTTGCTCACTCATAGCGACCTGCGCATTGGGATCTGGATCCTGTGACGGCACTCCATGCCCTGGCTGCGCTTGCTCGGCAAGGTCAGGATCGGTTGCAGGGTTTGCAGGTTCAAGGGGATTTCGGGTATTCATACGCTTCTCCTTAAGTGGTTTAAGCACAGCAGACAAAGCACTGCATTGATGCTCTAGTCTTATGCAGATGAATACCTGCACCAATGGCCGATGCCTCCACGTCCTTGTCAGTCAACCCCTTAGTTAACTTTCGATACATCAGCAGACCTCAAGGCCGTTCAGACCTGCGGGACTCCTGCCTGTCGAACTTCCCAAGTTTTTATTGATGCACGATCACAGGCCTGGCTGTTCTTGCATCCCGGGGGGTATCCAACCGTTTTTGCTGTCAGCCATTAAAAAACCCCTGCCAGCTTGTACCGGCAGGGGTTTTTCTTTCAGCTCAGCAGTGGCGCTTAGAAAGCCCAGCGCACCTTCACGCTGGCCGACTGGTCACGGCTGCCGCTGCCGTACTCGCCGTTGTAGCCCAGCACCAGGGCCGAGTAACGGCTCAGCGCCATCTCAGCCTGCAGACCCACCAGCGCCGTGTTGCGCGCCAGCGGAGCGCCAGCCACGGTAAAGCTGCTGGAGCCTTCAAACGCCATGGTGCGGTTCTGGCTCAAGCTGCCCCAGGCATGGCGCACGCCCAAGGTGCCACGCACGCGGGTGTCTTTGCCAGCCAGCACAAAGTCACTGTGCGCACGCACGCCCAGCGTGGTGCTGGCCAGTGTGTCGCGGCTCGATTGGCTGCTCAGTGCCGCAAAGCCACCGCTTTCCTTGAAGCTGTCCGAGCGCTGCTCACCCAGCGTGATGCCTACAAATGGCTCAAACCCCTGCTTGTCGTACTGGCCCATGGCGTAGCCCACTTCCGCAAACAACTGCGCCGTGTGGGCGCTGTAGTCAGCTTTGAGGTTCTGGTTCAGTGTGGCCACACTGCGCTCAGACTCAATGCTGTGCTTCGTGTACGCCAAGCCACCCATCACGTTGATGCGGTTGGCGCCATGGCTAAAGCCCTTGCCGGTATACACCGCAGCGCTGTAGCTGCTGATGTCTGCCGATGCATCACGGCTGCTCACCTTGGCGTTGGCACTGGTGTAGCCCACCGAGCCACCGACACGCCAGCCGCTGCTGCCCACTTCTTCGTCTGCCCCCAGAAACAGGCCCGTGGTGTTTTGCTTCACACCGGGTGTGTTGCTGTTGCCATCCATCTTTTGCCAGTGGCCCACTACCTCTACCCATGCAGGCAGGGCCTTGGACGATGGCAAAGCCGAGGCTGGCAGCGGCCCATCAGACTGGGCAATCGGTGCGCCTGCACGCAGGCCTGCGGTCAGGTTGTTGCGCAAGTGCTGCAGGCTGATGTTGGGCGCTTGCGCGCTCAGCATGTTAACGCTGCTAGCAACGGTGGAGTGCGTATCGCCTGAGAGGCTGTTGAACACCGCCGCAGGCGCACCGGCAGGCAATGTCTCGATGTGCTGGTACAGCGCGTGCGTGCTGGGCAGGCTCTCCAGCGCATTGGCGGCCGATCCTTGGTTGCTTGTATTGGCCAGATCGGCAAAGTGCATTTGCCCGCCGTTATTGCCACCATTGCTTTTACGTTTGAGCTCCAAGTCAACTTGGTTGGCAATTGAGTAATCCAGCTTGGCATCCAGATAGGCAAAGTTGGAGGTCGCAGCATCGAAGGTGCCATTGATCTGGCTGGCCGACAAAATCGTGTACGTCTTACCAAC
>NZ_JACSQK010000019.1 GCF_014836675.1 Comamonas avium | reverse complement strand
CACCTTGACCGTGTCAGGCGTATCGGCCACCACCACGTCTGCCGTGGCTGTGGTGTCCAGATTTTCGAAGTTACCGCCGCCATTGGTGCCTGTAATGGTCAGTGTCTCGGTGGCGCCATCCTTGTAGACGTCATCGCCCTGCACCGCAAACGCGGTCGATTGCACCACTGTGCCCGGCACATAGCCCACGCCAAACGTGATCGTGGCGCCGTTGCTCAGCGTCACCACCAGTTCGGTTTGTGGGGCATGGTCAAGGCTGCCGCCCACGGTCACGTTCGTGCTGCCTTCAACGGCGTTGGTGCCCACCAAGGTCACTTTGACCGTGTCAGGTGTATCGGCCACCACCACGTCTGCCGTGGCTGTGGTGTCCAGATTTTCGAAGTTGCCGCCACCGTTGGTGCCTGTAATGGTCAGTGTCTCGGTGGCGCCATCCTTGTAGACGTCATCGCCCTGCACCGCAAACGCGGTCGATTGCACCACTGTGCCCGGCACATAGCCCACGCCAAACGTGATCGTGGC
>NZ_JACSQK010000018.1 GCF_014836675.1 Comamonas avium | reverse complement strand
TAGGCAAAGTTGGAGGTCGCAGCATCGAAGGTGCCATTGATCTGGCTGGCCGACAAAATCGTGTACGTCTTACCAACTCGGAAGTCAGTCGCCGCATTCGACGATGTCCCAACATGCAGCACGCTGCCGTTAAGCGTTGCGGCCCCTGCCACTTTGACCAAGCTGCTTTCGCTGCTGTCAGGGTTGGCCTGCACCAGGAAGGACGAACCCGACTCCAGCGTCAGATCACCCAGCACGCGCAGCGTGCCAAATGGGCTACCTGCATCACCGGCGGCAAGGGTCGCACCGTTTCTAATGGTCGTCAGGGTCCCTGTACCGCCCACAGTGCCGGTGCCTGCCAGCTTGGCGCCACTGGCTACCGTCAGATCGCCGCCCAGTTTGCCCGTGCTGCTCAGCAGCAAGCTACCTGCATCGACCTGCGTCGTGCCTGCAAAGTTGCTGCCATTGCCCGTCAGCGTCAATGCGCCAGCACCGGTCTTGGTCAGGCTGCCGCTGCCGCTGATGGCTTGCGCCAAGGTGGCATC
>NZ_JACSQK010000017.1 GCF_014836675.1 Comamonas avium | reverse complement strand
ACCAAGTTGGCGGTAATGCGGGTCTCTTCTTCCTTGAAACCACGGGTGGTCATGGCCGGTGTACCCACGCGGATACCGCTGGTGACCATGGGCTTTTCAGGGTCGTTGGGGATGGAGTTCTTGTTGATGGTGATGTGCGCAGCACCCAAAGCCGCTTCAGCAGCCTTGCCGGTGATGCCCTTGGCACGCAGGTCCACCAGCATGACATGGCTTTCAGTGCGGCCAGAGATGATGCGCAGACCACGCTCGGTCAGTGTGTCAGCCATCACCTTGGCGTTCTTGATGACTTGCTCCTGGTAAGCCTTGAACTCGGGGGACTGGGCTTCCTTGAATGCCACGGCCTTGCCTGCGATCACATGCATCAGCGGGCCGCCCTGCAGGCCGGGGAAGATGGCGCTGTTCAGGGCTTTTTCGTGCTCGGCCTTCATCAAGATAACGCCGCCACGGGGGCCGCGCAGGCTCTTGTGGGTGGTCGTGGTGACCACATCGGCGTAAGGCACGGGGTTGGGGTACACACCGGCGGCAATCAGGCCAGCGTAGTGGGCCATGTCCACCCAGAAGATGGCGCCAACTTCCTTGGCAATTTTGGCAAAGCGCTCAAAATCAATGCGCAGGGCATAGGCCGAAGCGCCAGCAATGATGATGCGGGGCTTGTGCTCACGTGCCAGCGCTTCCATCTTGTCGTAGTCGATGGCTTCCTGGGCGTTCAGGCCGTAGGAGATCACATTGAACCACTTGCCGGACATGTTCAGCGGCATGCCATGCGTCAGGTGGCCACCCTCAGCCAGGCTCATGCCCATGATGGTGTCACCGGGCTTGGCAAAGGCCATCAGCACGGCCTGGTTGGCTTGCGAGCCAGAGTTGGGCTGCACGTTGGCTGCTTCAGCGCCAAAGATGGCCTTGATGCGGTCAATGGCCAGTTGCTCGACCACGTCCACGTTTTCGCAGCCGCCGTAGTAGCGCTTGCCGGGGTAGCCTTCGGCGTACTTGTTGGTCAGCTGGGAGCCCTGGGCCTCCATGAC
>NZ_JACSQK010000016.1 GCF_014836675.1 Comamonas avium | reverse complement strand
TGGGGATGCGGATAAAAACTTGGACTGGTTTTTATGCGGCTAGACCAAGTTCTTGTCGGTATTCCACAGGACTTAAACGTCCCAGAGATACCTTGATACGTTTTTCGTTGTACCAACGAATGTAAGTATCGACAGCTTCAATGAACTGCTCAATCGTCGTTGATTGCCAGTTGCCGGGATAGAACAGCTCTATTTTCAGCCTTCCAAAGAAGCCTTCGCACGCAGCGTTGTCTGGCGAGCACCCTTTGCGGGACATTGAACGAACCAACTTTGCATCATGGATCCTCGAGAGCCAGCCTGGCCAGCGGTAGTGAGCTCCACGATCAGAATGAATCACAGGGCGGCTCTCGCTGCCTTGAACAGCATCAATGGCCGCATCCAGCATTGTGTTGACGAGATTTGCGTTGGGATGAGTCCCAATCGACCAGCTCACCACCAGCCCGTCAAAGCAATCAATGACTGGCGACAGGTAAACCTTGCCAGCAGGAATCTGGAATTCAGTAATGTCGGTGAGCCACTTCTCATTGGGCGCAGCGGCATGGAAGTCTCGATTGATGAGGTTTTGCGGGGCAGCACCTATCTCTCCAAGGTATGAGTTATATCTGCGGCGTTTGGGCTTGGCCACGATCAACCCCTCCTGCTTCATCAGCCGACGAACCACCTTCTCTGAGATGCCCCTGCACTCCTTGAGCAGGCATGCCTGCACCCTGCGATATCCATAGCAGCGGTAGTTGTTGTCGAAGATATCTGTGATGCTTCGGCG
The DNA here is from genome assembly GCF_014836675.1 of Comamonas avium. GTDB lineage: Bacteria > Pseudomonadota > Gammaproteobacteria > Burkholderiales > Burkholderiaceae_C > Comamonas > Comamonas avium. The sequence continues at coordinate 847 of NZ_JACSQK010000016.1, read as the reverse complement.
TACATCCAAGTATTTGTCAGCCAGCTTCAGCCGGGCACGATGGTAAAAATACGAGCTTCTAGCAAGGCCAACAAGAGAAAGCAGTTCTGGCAATTCATACTGCCCGTGCAACGCTTCAACCAGCACAGCCTTATCTTTGTTTGCCAGCCTATGCAGGTCAATGTCGGACCCATTCTTTAAGATTTCATGGGCCTGCTTGAGAAGCTCACGCTCTATCTTCAGCCGCCGAACATCCTGGCGCAATGATTCAACTTGGCGCCTGAGCGCTGCTGCATCCAACACAGGCGATCGCTTTGGACTGTGTTTCATCGAGGTGGGGGCACAAGGGCCAAGCAACTGATTTTTCCAGTTGTACAAGGTTCCCCGGCATACCCCTAGCTTGTCCGCAATCTCCTGTGCACTTGATTGGCGGGAACACAGTTGCACCACGCCCTCACACATCAAAGCATCCGGATATGTAGCTGGCCAAGACCTGCCTACCATCGATTTGCTGATCTCGGGGCAGTCTTGCCGAACCCACGCAGTTAACGTTCCTCGACCCGGGTAACCCAAAGCCCTCATCGTGGCAGCAATACAGCGATCGTGGGCGAGGTAATGAGCAACCGCAACCTGTCTTTGCTGCAGCGAATACTTTGGTGCCCTTGGCGCTTGGCTCGCTGGCAAATCCTGATGCTTCAGGTAGTGCTGATACCAGCCTTTCAATGCATTCTTGGTTGGGTATCCCAACTGGCGAATCGTGGCTCTGACACGCAAGCCAAGCTTGATGTAAAGCTCAACTGCACGAATCCTGTCTTCGTATGAGTACATGAACTACCTCCTGGTAGTCCAAGTTTTTGTCCGCATCCCC
>NZ_JACSQK010000015.1 GCF_014836675.1 Comamonas avium | reverse complement strand
GCCACAAACAAGTCAGCCTCCAGGCCATAGTCGGCCACCGAGAAGATCGGTGCTTCCGCATCCTTGTTGATCGCCACGATCACCTTGGAGTCTTTCATGCCCGCCAAGTGCTGGATCGCACCCGAGATGCCCGCTGCAATGTACAGCTGCGGGGCAACGATCTTGCCGGTCTGGCCCACTTGCAGGTCATTGGGAGCGTAGCCTGCGTCCACCGCTGCACGGCTGGCACCAATGGCTGCACCCAGCTTGTCGGCCAGCGGGGTCATGACTTCGTTGAATTTCTCGGCGCTGCCCAGTGCGCGGCCACCGGAGACGATGATCTTGGCAGCCGTCAGCTCGGGGCGGTCGTTCTTGGTAACTTCACGGCCCACAAAGGCGCTCTTGCCTGAGTCGGCAACCGCTGCAGTGGTTTCCACCGCCGCTGCGCCGCCCGTGGCAGCCGCTGCGTCAAAGCCGGTGCCGCGTACGGTGATGACTTTGGTGGCATCCGACGATTGCACGGTGGCGACAGCGTTGCCCGCGTAGATGGGGCGCTCGAAGGTGTCCGCCGAGATGACCGCTGTGATGTCGCTGATCTGGCCAACATCGAGCTTGGCCGCTACACGCGGGGCAACGTTCTTGCCGCTGGCGGTGGCTGGGAACAGGATGTGGCTGTAGTTACCAGCAATAGCCAGCACCTGGGCGGTGAGGTTTTCTGCCAGGCCATCTTTGAGGCTGGCGCCGTCAGCATGGATGACTTTGGAGACACCAGCGATCTGGGCAGCCGCTGCAGCGGCTGCTGCTGCGTTTTCACCAGCGACCAGTACGTGCACATCACCACCGCAGGCTACAGCGGCCGTGACGGTGTTCAGGGTAGCGCCTTTGATGGTGGCGTTGTCGTGTTCTGCGATTACGAGAGAAGTCATTTCAACTCCAAAAATTCTTTGAGGTTCTTGCGAAGTCTGCGGATAGGGCAAACGGCCTTCAAATTCGCACGCCCCAAAATCAGGGACAGCGAGCTAGGGCCGCCCCGACGCGAGGCTGTCGTCCCCCTCCAAGGGGGAAGACGCGAAGCGGCTCAGGGGGTCAAATAACTTTGGCTTCGTTTTTGAGCTTGTCCACCAGGGTCGCCACATCCGGCACCTTGACGCCAGCGCCGCGCTTGGCAGGCTCGGCCACCTTCAAGGTCTTGATGCGGGGCGCAACGTCCACACCCAGCTCTTCGGGCTTGACGATGTCCAGCTGCTTTTTCTTGGCCTTCATGATGTTGGGCAAGGTGACGTAGCGGGGCTCGTTCAGGCGCAGGTCGGTGGTGATGATGGCCGGGGTAGACAGGCTCAGTGTCTCCAGACCTCCGTCCACTTCGCGGGTGACGCTGACCTTGTCGCCTGCAACTTCCACCTTGGAGGCGAAGGTGGCCTGGGGCAGATCAGCCAGCGCAGCCAGCATCTGGCCCGTCTGGTTGTTGTCGCCGTCAATGGCTTGCTTGCCCAAAATCACCAGGCCCGGCTGCTCTTTGTCCACCAGGGCCTTGAGCAGTTTGGCAATAGCCAGGGGCTGCAGCTCAGCATCGGTCTCCACCAAAATGGCACGATCGGCACCAATGGCCATGGCCGTGCGCAGGGTTTCCTGGCACTGCGCAACTCCACAGGAGACGGCAATGATTTCCGTGACTACGCCCTTTTCCTTGAGGCGCACGGCTTCTTCCACCGCGATTTCGTCAAACGGGTTCATGCTCATCTTGACGTTGGCGATATCTACGCCTGTGCCGTCAGACTTCACACGGACTTTGACGTTGTAGTCCACCACGCGCTTGACTGGGACCAATACCTTCATG
>NZ_JACSQK010000014.1 GCF_014836675.1 Comamonas avium | reverse complement strand
GGTTAAGTTCCAAGAAGAGATTTTTGGGATGTTTCTTTAAAAAGATACAGCCGATAAGCGTGGGCGTTTGAAGGCGAATTGCCAAGTTCTTTTAGAACTAAATCAAACGCTCATGGAGATAGAAGTGAAGTTCACTTCAATTCCGTTTTTATGAGTGAAGTCGAAAGACTTTAAATTTATCAAGATCGAACTGTAGAGTTTGATCCTGGCTCAGATTGAACGCTGGCGGCATGCCTTACACATGCAAGTCGAACGGTAACAGGTCTTCGGATGCTGACGAGTGGCGAACGGGTGAGTAATACATCGGAACGTGCCTAGTAGTGGGGGATAACTACTCGAAAGAGTAGCTAATACCGCATGAGATCTACGGATGAAAGCAGGGGATCGCAAGACCTTGTGCTACTAGAGCGGCTGATGGCAGATTAGGTAGTTGGTGGGATAAAAGCTTACCAAGCCGACGATCTGTAGCTGGTCTGAGAGGACGATCAGCCACACTGGGACTGAGACACGGCCCAGACTCCTACGGGAGGCAGCAGTGGGGAATTTTGGACAATGGGCGAAAGCCTGATCCAGCAATGCCGCGTGCAGGATGAAGGCCTTCGGGTTGTAAACTGCTTTTGTACGGAACGAAAAGCTTTGGGTTAATACCCTGGAGTCATGACGGTACCGTAAGAATAAGCACCGGCTAACTACGTGCCAGCAGCCGCGGTAATACGTAGGGTGCAAGCGTTAATCGGAATTACTGGGCGTAAAGCGTGCGCAGGCGGTTTTGTAAGACAGAGGTGAAATCCCCGGGCTCAACCTGGGAACTGCCTTTGTGACTGCAAGGCTAGAGTACGGCAGAGGGGGGTGGAATTCCGCGTGTAGCAGTGAAATGCGTAGATATGCGGAGGAACACCGATGGCGAAGGCAACCCCCTGGGCCTGTACTGACGCTCATGCACGAAAGCGTGGGGAGCAAACAGGATTAGATACCCTGGTAGTCCACGCCCTAAACGATGTCAACTGGTTGTTGGGTCTTAACTGACTCAGTAACGAAGCTAACGCGTGAAGTTGACCGCCTGGGGAGTACGGCCGCAAGGTTGAAACTCAAAGGAATTGACGGGGACCCGCACAAGCGGTGGATGATGTGGTTTAATTCGATGCAACGCGAAAAACCTTACCCACCTTTGACATGTACGGAAGTCGCTAGAGATAGCTTCGTGCTCGAAAGAGAGCCGTAACACAGGTGCTGCATGGCTGTCGTCAGCTCGTGTCGTGAGATGTTGGGTTAAGTCCCGCAACGAGCGCAACCCTTGCCATTAGTTGCTACATTTAGTTGAGCACTCTAATGGGACTGCCGGTGACAAACCGGAGGAAGGTGGGGATGACGTCAAGTCCTCATGGCCCTTATAGGTGGGGCTACACACGTCATACAATGGCTGGTACAAAGGGTTGCCAACCCGCGAGGGGGAGCTAATCCCATAAAGCCAGTCGTAGTCCGGATCGCAGTCTGCAACTCGACTGCGTGAAGTCGGAATCGCTAGTAATCGTGGATCAGAATGTCACGGTGAATACGTTCCCGGGTCTTGTACACACCGCCCGTCACACCATGGGAGCGGGTCTCGCCAGAAGTAGGTAGCCTAACCGCAAGGAGGGCGCTTACCACGGCGGGGTTCGTGACTGGGGTGAAGTCGTAACAAGGTAGCCGTATCGGAAGGTGCGGCTGGATCACCTCCTTTCTGGAAAATGAAGCAGTTCAAGTTTGAACGCCCACACTTATCGGTTGTTGGATGACCTGTTGAAGTCGAGAGGCTTTGATGGATTGGGTCTGTAGCTCAGCTGGTTAGAGCACTGTGTTGATAACGCAGGGGTCGTTGGTTCGAGCCCAACTAGACCCACCAAACTTCCAATGCGAAAAACCCGATTGGGGGATTAGCTCAGCTGGGAGAGCACCTGCTTTGCAAGCAGGGGGTCGTCGGTTCGATCCCGTCATCCTCCACCAAACAACGTGTTTGTTTAAAAACTATAGCGCCGTGTGGTGCTATAATCGTTGGCTCCACTCAATACAAAAGCAGTCTTGCAAAGACTGCTTTTGTATTGATCGATCCGATCAATAGGCTGTTCTTTAAAAATTCATAGAGTCGAAATCAGTATTGCTGACGGAAACACCCTTTGAGGTGACCGTGCCGTCAGCAATTATTTGATTGCGTCAACACGAATTCAACTTTGAATTCATGTAATGACGAATATTCTCAAAAGTCGTATCGCAAGATGCGGCAGCAAAGATATTCACATTACGGCATAACGCGTGAGGTGTGAGACCTCACAAGTCTTTGAACTCCGAATATGGCGATGTTTCGATAAGAGACGTCAAAGTTATAGGGTCAAGTGACTAAGAGCATATGGTGGATGCCTTGGCGATTACAGGCGATGAAAGACGTGATAGCCTGCGATAAGCTTCGGGGAGCTGGCAAATAAGCTTTGATCCGGAGATTTCTGAATGGGGAAACCCACCCGCAAGGGTATCGCACACTGAATACATAGGTGTGCGAGGCGAACCTGGAGAACTGAAACATCTAAGTACCCAGAGGAAAAGACATCAACCGAGATTCCGAAAGTAGTGGCGAGCGAAATCGGAGGAGCCTTCTAGTGATAGTCGATGAGTTAACAAAATGGCATGGAAAGGCCGACCATAGTGGGTGATAGTCCCGTATGTGAAAACTCAACGGTGGTACTAAGCTAGAGAAAAGTAGGGCGGGACACGAGAAATCCTGTCTGAATATGGGGGGACCATCCTCCAAGGCTAAATACTCGTAATCGACCGATAGTGAACCAGTACCGTGAGGGAAAGGCGAAAAGAACCCCGGGAGGGGAGTGAAATAGATCCTGAAACCGTATGCTTACAAAAAGTAGGAGCCTCGTAAGGGGTGACTGCGTACCTTTTGTATAATGGGTCAGCGACTTACATTCAGTGGCAAGCTTAACCGAATAGGGAAGGCGTAGAGAAATCGAGTCCGAATAGGGCGAATTAGTCGCTGGGTGTAGACCCGAAACCAAGTGATCTAACCATGGCCAGGATGAAGGTGCCGTAACAGGTACTGGAGGTCCGAACCGACTGATGTTGCAAAATCAGCGGATGAGCTGTGGTTAGGGGTGAAAGGCTAAACAAACTTGGAAATAGCTGGTTCTCTCCGAAAACTATTTAGGTAGTGCCTCAAGTATTACCTGCGGGGGTAGAGCACTGTTTTGGCTAGGGGGTCATGGCGACTTACCAAACCAAGGCAAACTCCGAATACCGCAGAGTACAGCTTGGGAGACAGAGCACCGGGTGCTAACGTCCGGACTCAAGAGGGAAACAACCCAGACCGCCAGCTAAGGTCCCTAAAATTGGCTAAGTGGGAAACGAAGTGGGAAGGCTAAAACAGTCAGGATGTTGGCTTAGAAGCAGCCATCATTTAAAGAAAGCGTAATAGCTCACTGATCGAGTCGTCCTGCGCGGAAGATGTAACGGGGCTAAGCCAGTTACCGAAGCTGCGGATGTGCAATTTATTGCACGTGGTAGGAGAGCGTTCTGTAAGCCTGTGAAGGTGTCTGGAGACGGATGCTGGAGGTATCAGAAGTGCGAATGCTGACATGAGTAGCGTTAAAGGGGGTGAAAAGCCCCCTCGCCGTAAGCGCAAGGTTTCCTACGCAACGTTCATCGGCGTAGGGTGAGTCGGCCCCTAAGGCGAGGCAGAGATGCGTAGCTGATGGGAAACAGGTCAATATTCCTGTACCGATCAATAGTGCGATGTGGGGACGGAGAAGGTTAGCTCAGCCAACTGTTGGATATGTTGGTTCAAGCCTGTAGTCGTGCCTGGTAGGCAAATCCGCCGGGCTTAGATGAGGGGTGATAACGAGTGTGCTTGCACACGAAGTGAGTGATACCCTGCTTCCAGGAAAAGCCACTAAGCTTCAGCTATTGACGACCGTACCGCAAACCGACACTGGTGCGCGAGATGAGTATTCTAAGGCGCTTGAGAGAACTCTGGAGAAGGAACTCGGCAAATTGATACCGTAACTTCGGGAGAAGGTATGCCCTCGGTAAGTGAAGTTGAACAAACGGAGCTGAAAAGGGTTGCAAAAAATCGGTGGCTGCAACTGTTTAATAAAAACACAGCACTCTGCAAACACGAAAGTGGACGTATAGGGTGTGACGCCTGCCCGGTGCTGGAAGATTAAATGATGGGGTGCAAGCTCTTGATTGAAGTCCCAGTAAACGGCGGCCGTAACTATAACGGTCCTAAGGTAGCGAAATTCCTTGTCGGGTAAGTTCCGACCTGCACGAATGGCGTAATGATGGCCACACTGTCTCCTCCAGAGACTCAGCGAAGTTGAAATGTTTGTGATGATGCAATCTCCCCGCGGAAAGACGGAAAGACCCCATGAACCTTTACTGTAGCTTTGTATTGGACTTTGAACGGATCTGTGTAGGATAGGTGGGAGGCTTTGAAGCCAGGACGCTAGTTCTGGTGGAGCCGACGTTGAAATACCACCCTGGTGCGTTTGAGGTTCTAACCTAGGTCCATTATCTGGATCGGGGACAGTGCATGGTAGGCAGTTTGACTGGGGCGGTCTCCTCCCAAAGCGTAACGGAGGAGTTCGAAGGTACGCTAGTTACGGTCGGACATCGTGACGATAGTGCAATGGCATAAGCGTGCTTAACTGCGAGACTGACAAGTCGAGCAGATGCGAAAGCAGGACATAGTGATCCGGTGGTTCTGTATGGAAGGGCCATCGCTCAACGGATAAAAGGTACTCTGGGGATAACAGGCTGATACCGCCCAAGAGTTCATATCGACGGCGGTGTTTGGCACCTCGATGTCGGCTCATCTCATCCTGGGGCTGTAGTCGGTCCCAAGGGTATGGCTGTTCGCCATTTAAAGAGGTACGTGAGCTGGGTTTAAAACGTCGTGAGACAGTTTTGTCCCTATCTTCCGTGGGCGCTGCAGATTTGAGGAAGCCTGCTCCTAGTACGAGAGGACCGGAGTGGACACACCTCTGGTGTACCTGTTGTCACGCCAGTGGCATCGCAGGGTAGCTAAGTGTGGAAGAGATAACCGCTGAAAGCATCTAAGCGGGAAACTCGTTTCAAGATGAGATCTGCCGGGGCCTTGAGCCCCCTGAAGGGTCGTTGTAGACCACGACGTTGATAGGCTGGGTGTGGAAGCGCAGTAATGCGTTAAGCTAACCAGTACTAATTGCCCGAGCGGCTTGACCCTATAACTTTGATTACTGCCAGATGGTGGTTCAAACGGACTAGTTATGCCAAGTTGCGCAATCAAATAAACCAAAAATCTGATTTTTACTCTATGAATTTGCGAAGTAGCGCATGCGCTGCTTTGCTACAAGTTATGCCTAGTGACCATAGCAAGTTGGCTCCACTCCTTCCCATCCCGAACAGGACAGTGAAACGACTTTGCGCCGATGATAGTGCGGGTTCCCGTGTGAAAGTAGGTCATCGCTAGGCTCTTACAGC
>NZ_JACSQK010000013.1 GCF_014836675.1 Comamonas avium | reverse complement strand
AATTTAGGTGATAGCACCGATTTAGCACAGACGCCTTGGAAGCCGCATGTTTATTGGGTTAGACGCGGGTTCAATTCCCGCCAGCTCCACCACCCACACGTCCAAGGGCGTTCGCTGACTTCCAGTGAACGCCCTTTTTCTTTGGTAAATCAACAGCTTAGCTTCCGTAGTCATCCGCCGAAGTGCGTGGGCATCCGAGGCAAAGTGGGGGTACAAGTGGGGGTACAACTCGCTAAAAGCCTATACTTTGGCCAAGTTGTACCCCCACTTTCAGGCCAAACCCAGCATCCATGCGGCCTAGCGGCCCATACGTTGTACCCCCATTCAGGGGCTGAGAGCTCGGATTTGTACCCCCACCCTTGGAGGCTGTCCCCCCATGCTGACCGATGCACATTGCCGAAACGCTGCTTGCCCGCCTGAGCGCAAACAAGCGCGATTTACTGATGCTGGTGGGCTTTACCTGCAAGTCAGCCCCAGCGGGTCAAAGCGCTGGTTCTATAAATATCGGACAAACGGTAAGGAAAAGCAGCTCGCTTTGGGTAGCTATCCTGACGTTAGCTTGACTGCTGCGCGCAAAGCCCGGGATGCCGCCAAGCTGCAGCGTGCTGATGGCAGTGACCCCATACAGACGCGTAAGCTGGAAAAGCTCAAAGGCGGGCTGGATCGTGGGGATACCTTCCAGGCGGTGGCGCTGGAATGGCACACCAAACAGGCCGAGGGCTGGAGCGCTGGCCACGCCGAGCGCACCTTGCGACAACTGGAGCGCGACCTGTTCCCCTGGCTGGGTGAGCGGTCCATGGCCAGCATTCAACCCATGGAGCTGCTGTCAGTTTTGCAAAAAGTGGAAGAGCGCGGGGCGCTGGAGACTGCCGACCGGGCTTTGATGCTTGCCCGCCAGGTGTGGCGCTACTGGTTGCCCACCGCAAGCAACACCCAGCGCGACATTACCGAGGGGCTTAAAAGCCGGTTGACGCCATACCGGGGCAAGAACTTTGCCGCCATTGTTGAGCCGCAGCGCTTTGGGGAGCTGTTGCGGGCCATGCATGCCTACAAGGGTGGTCCATTGGTACGCACTGCTTTACTCCTGGCGCCGCTGCTGTATCAGCGGCCCGGCAACCTGCGCATGATGGAGTGGGCAGAGTTGGATCTGGATGCAGGCTTGTGGACCATACCCAGCGAAAAAATGAAGCGCACCAAGCAGGAGAAAGAAAACGGGGAGCCGCACGTGGTGCCCATGCCCACGCAGGCAGTAGAGCTGCTGCGAGATCTGCACCCCATGACTGGCCATAGCCGCTACGTCTTCCCCGGGCAGCGCGACCATGACCGCCCGCTGTCTGATAACTCCGTGCGCAGTGCCCTGTATGGTTTGGGCTTTGGCACAGAGCAAAGCTGGCACGGCTTCAGAGCCAGCGCCCGCACTATGCTGGTGGATCAGCTGGATATGGACCCGCTGGCGATTGAGGCCAATTTGGCCCACGCAGTGAAAGATGCCAACGGCCGCAGCTACAACCGCACCAAGTACCTGACCAAGCGCTTTGATCTGGTCCAGCAATGGGCTGACTACCTGGACAAACTGCGCCGTGGTGCTGATGTGATCGAGCTGCACCAGCGCGCCAGCTAGGGCGTGCCAGCCCCAGCCAACAGCCGTCCATTGAGGCGGCTTTTTTGTGCCTGTTGCATGCACGGGCAGGGGGCTGAAGGCGCAAGCAAATCAAGTCAGGAGATGATTTTCTTGGGAACATGGGAACAAAGCGTTTTTTGAAAGCCAAAAAATCTTGAAACCCTGATGAACAGGGCGCTAGATGCTCCTGAATGTTTTGGGAACAAAGTGGGAACATTTTGGGAACAAGTTGGGAACAAATAAAGAGTTTTTCTTAATATGAAATATTGATTGTTCTTTTCTTTGTTCTCTCTGTTTCTCTGGCTTGCTGCTGTGCTGGTTTTAAAAGCGTGAAAAGCACCAGCGCAGAGCTGCTGTGCTGACGGATCTGGTGATGCTAGAGGGCTGGTGTATTTGCGGTGGCGTGCGTTGCGTCACCTGGGCGCGTGCTGGTGTCTGGTTTTCTGCCGGGTGGTGCTGGGGGAACGAGCGCGGAGGGTGCCGGAATGCAGCGCAAGGGTGATTCCTTGGTGCCACCTTCCTGGGCGCGGTGTGGGATGGCTGCGCATAGCATGCAGGTGATATAGGCGGCACCCGCAGGCTGCTTGTTAGCGAAGTGAACTTGTAAGCAGCGATCGAAGGTACCTGCAGACTGCTTGCGACCAAGAGCAGGCCTTGGGGGGTGTTTCAGCAAGCGACCATTTTTGGCTGCATAAGCGCTTGCCATCGGTTGGCAGGCTTGATGTGGCAGTGCGACAAACCTGAGGTATCCATTAGCGGTTGTTCGCGCCAGTCAGAAAACGACTCGCTGCTGTCGTTCGTGATTTTCCTGCTGGTGCCTGCTATGCAGCGAAAGCGGGCATCAAACCCACAGACTAGACGGGCAGTTTCCGCTGCGAAGCAGCAGATTTCCAGAGTTTGCCATTGCTGGCTACGTGTCGACTCAACCAAATTAGGGCCATTGCAGCTGCGAGTGCGTTGATTTGCTGACTATCGACAAGTGCGTGTTATCGACATTCAGCGAATCGCAGCTAACTTGCGATCAGTAGCGCCAAGGTGCTTTTCAGTCCAGCCTTGGTCATGCCGCAATGCAGTGGGTGCCGAGCCCCGGTTTGCTGAGTCAGCTTTCAGCAATATGCGCATTGTTGTCGTCCAGTTCGCGGGTCGAGGCCATCTCAGCACCAAAACAAGGGGCGGCAAGTTCTAGCAAACACGTTCAGGGTCATCACCGTCAAAGCCCTTGCAACACATCGGTGAAGTACGACGGGTATCGCTGCAACACCTCCGAGACAACGTCTCGATGCTCTGCAAGAGCCGGGATAAAGTGGTGCCCCGCGTAGCCGAAGAGCGACAGCGACAAAGCAACGTTGTACGCAATGAATCGGTCCGCAAGACCAGCCTCGTAGACAGACACGGCCAGCTTGCTTGGCAGGCCGTATTTCAGCGCCTTCTGGAACTCCGCCAACGATGCTGTGCTCTCCGAGTTGAGCCCGGTTGCACCGAACAGGAACTGCCCAATTGCGGCGACTACCAGTGAGCAGTCAAACCCTAAGCAGCCCTCCAAGAAATCAAGCACATCGGCATCGCTCAGCTTGCGCCGACGCTTCTCTCCCCACGGTTTGGTTGCCTCTGTAGCTTTCGCAAGCGCTATGAGGCCTTGATAGGTGGAGCCCTGTATCCACCCCTGCGCCAGCTGAAATGGAACTTCAGGCGGCTCCGTCCCTGTGAGAATCTTGTTGTCAACGACCTCCAAAAACAAAGGCCAAACCGCGCTCAGCCACTCGTCATTTGTCGTCAGCGCTCGCAACAGCTCCGCGCGTTCACTCACCCACGCCTCAACGCGGGCAGCATCTAGCACGCCCAACAGCGTCTTGGCGTAAGTAGCCTGACGAACTGGGTCTGGAAGCACCTGTTCAATGTGGGCGGCGGCCAGCTCGAACAGTCTGCACAAAGCCGCCTTGGAGCCTTCATCGGCCAAAGCGTGGGCCAGAGTGGATTGAGCCAATAGTCGCACTCGAGGCGTTAGCTCTTCGAAGCGCTCCGCGCCGCGGTTTGCCATGAGATAGCTCTCGAGAGCGGTGACCAACTTCTGTCGCTTAGAAATCGCCTTGATGACGTCGACTTGCTTGAGCCCGTACTGCGGAAGGGCCGCCACAACCGCGTCCGCCCAAGCACTGAGCTGCTCACCCCGCAGGAAGTAGGCCGCAAGCAGCGCGTCGGTTGCTAGGGGCAAGCTTATGCCTTCGGGTGACGCCAATGGCGCCAGCAATGTCAGGAGCGAGCTTGAGGTCGCCTCTGCGTTCTCCGGCTGCATGAGCCCAATCGCGGCGTTCATGCGCCAGTCCCTCGCAGGCCAGCGGTCGACAACTCGCGGGTCCGCGAAGAGGACCAGACCTTCGGTGTGCATGCCTGCTCGACCGGCCCGGCCCATCAAATTCTGAAAGTCTCTTGTCTTGATTTGGTCTTCGCCCTGGTTCACCCCTGAAACGATGAGGTAGCGAATGGGGAGGTTGACGCCTTGGGCCAGCGTTGAAGTACAGACGACCAGCTTGATGAGCTCCCGCTGCATCGCATGCTCAATTGCCAGACGGAGGCCCTGAGGCGTCGTTCCGTGGTGAACGAAGACGCCGAGCGCGGCGGCCTGAGCCACCGTGGACTCCGCACCGAAATGCATGGCCGCAAGATGGGTCAGAGTTTGAATCTCAGCAGCATTCGAAACAGTAGCCGGCGGAGGCAACGCAAAGCCGCGGCCATAAACCTCCACAGCACGCTCGGCAAGACCGGACGCCGTATCCTTGCGTCCGCAGAAGACAGCCACAGCGCCGCTGGCAGCAAGTCGAATCCCAAGGTACAGCGACACGTCCTTCCACGAACCGTCGCCCTTCTCTGGGAAGAAGCGCACCTTACGCTCCTTGCCCCGAAGCTGCAGTTCTTGAGCTTCAATCGCACGTGGGACGAAGTAGTCGGACTGCTCGTATGCCCCCGACTCAAAGAACAGAAGTTGGCCGCGCTGCTCGGCCCATCTCGCGAACGCTACCGACCTAGCCGTAGAAAGCAGTCCGGTTCCGTCAACCACGTTTGGCTCGGCTCCAATAAGCCAGGTCCCAACGGCGGTTGCATTCGTGATGACGGCAGAAATGAGAACGGTCTGGGCAGCTGCCTTAAGCAAGCTCTTAATCTCCGTCAACAGCAGCTCGTAGGTGATGCCTCGCGCGCCAGTGTCGAACTGATGGCCTTCGTCGTAAACAACAAGACCAATGTGCGCAACTAGGCTGGGCTCCTGCCTCAGCACGTAGAGCAGCTTCTCGGGAGTCAGGACCAGCAGATTTCGGGTAGCAGGTGCAACCGCGCCCAGCAGCTCCGCAAGCTGGTCCACGAAATCCAGTTGGAGCGCATCGGACAGCTCATTGACCTTGACGTCCTCCCCCTTGAACGCAAACCTAAGGGAGCCGGCTATCTCGTGGCAAAGCGCGCGGAACGGCGCGACCAAAATTGCCACACGGGTCCTGTCAGCCAGGAACGCGCCCCTCAGGATGACTTCAACCGAGCGTGTCTTGCCTGCACTCGTTGGCATCTGAACGATGCCCGACCGACCCGCAAAAATGCCTGCCTCTCCCAGCAGCTTCTGCGAAGGCCAAAGCTCTTTGGGAAAGCCGGCCTTTCGAATTGCGGGTGCCCAGTCTGCTGCGGTCAAACCGCTAAAACCAGGCAGCAAGTTCCAAGACGAACTCTCCAGGCGCGACTTCACTATGGCAGATGAGACCTCGGTCAGAACGACCTCGCGTGACGTGCCATTCGCGTAGGCTTGTCGTCGAAGCTCAAGTAAGACCTCTTCAACTGGCCGTGAAGCGGCTCCGTCGTTGAAGTGCGCCCTAATCCTGGCCACCAGCTCACCAAGCCAGCCACCGACGGGATGGGCAGCAAGGACGGGAACACGACGCCAGTCCGCTTTCAATGCCCAAACAAGTACCTGCTGTAGGGCATCGCCCGTATCGGCATGAAGGCGGCGTGCAAGTACGAAGCTGCTGCCGGGTCGCTGCCCAATGAAATAGGCAGCAGACGCGAACAGCATCACTTCGTCAGAAATATCTTCATTGAAACGTGAGCTGAGGTAGGCATCGAAGAAGCTGGCTGCAAAGCCAAGTTCGCTTCGTAGCTCAGCAGGCAAGTCGTGGTGCGGGTTGACTGCGTCGTTGAGTGATGCAGCCGCGTCCATAAGCGTGGCTATGGATAGTGGGAAAAGGGCTGCTGGCTCCACGCCTGCCGGCACGGCAATGTGAGTCTCTTCGGGCAGCCCGAGTTCGTACATCTTGCCCTTTGAGCGGGTGATGCCCAAGTACCGGCGACTGTTGAACTCAGGCCTCATCTGCGGCTCGCTGGTAGAGGTTGTGTGCCAACAGCATGAGCTTGCTACCTCTCACTGCGATGAGCCTGAGACTTCCACCATTATTGTGGGCAGCGATGCTTGTTCCTTTGAGAGAGTCAGCGTCAAACGAGTCGTCAGATAGAACTGCGGCCGCGCCTGAGAGCAGACGGTATGGTCGGTCGGCGACGTTCTGAAATCTCTGAACGACCAAGAGCTGCTCGTGCTGACCTGCCAAGTGCATCCGACGCTTCATCGCAGCCAGCGTTTCACCGGCACGTAGATAGTCCTTGCCCGAATCGTCGACAGCCACTTGGAGGCGGTCCGTGTATTTGCCTCCGCTGAGCTGAGCCTTGACCTCGAAGGTCAGCATTTCGTCGGTCGGTTGGTGCCCATGAGAGTTCCACCGGAAGCCAACGATGTCGACTCCCTTGACTGACTCGTTGCGAACGCTCTTCTCGGCGTACTTGGTGCGCGGCACCCAATAGCCAAGCATGAACTCGACGAAGTCTGAGATCAGCAGCTCCGCAAAATCTCCGGAGCGAACACCTGGGCCTGGCGCGATGCTCTTGTCCGGGAAGACGAGGTTGATGAGGTACTCGGCGCGAGTTTTACCCGTACCGTCACGGAGGATGTCTATGTCGCTGTCGAGGCAGTACGTTTGCCGGAACCGCCAAGCCCAGTCCTTCAGGCAGTCCTCATCGGCTGGAACATCGAGCTCCCAAACCTCACAAGCCTCGCCGGAATTCAACGTCAGCGACTCGTGCTGCTTCAAATACTGCAGATATGCCGGAGCTGGCACTGTGCATCCTCCCAGACGCTTGTTTTCGGCTCATCGTACGACGACTTTGGTGCTCGTTCGGAAGGAGCCAGCAACGTCGACCCTTTCGGACCTAGTAGGACCACGCCTGACCCGAAATTCACTGCAATCAACTGCAACGCGCCAACTATCGACAACTGTGGCTTATCGCTACTTGGCGAACAACCACTGATCATACAGCCTTGATAGGAGCGCCTTGATGTATATCCGCTTTGCAGCGATTGCGGAGGTTCATGTTGGCTGCCCGAACTGCCGGGTTCAGCCAGATAGCAGTCATCCCGAGTACATCGTCAGCTAATCCTCACTGGCTGGTTTCTGGTGTGTAGCTGACAGTGAGGGCAAGCAGCCAAGATGGAGCTCAAGGTCCGCTCTCATCTGATATGAAGGGGCGTTATCGACCCGGAGCGGTCCTTCAGTACACGCTTTCAAAGCGGTCATTCAATCAGCTGCAGACCATGTAACGGACAGCTGGGTGCGCAAGCTATAGTATTTGTAACGAATTCGCTGATGGACCATGCCCCGTGTAGTGTGCAGCACGTGCGGTGGTGTCTTTGCAGCTACATCAGTACTTTGAACCTCATCAGAAGCTATGCAAACTACCCCACGCGTACCGTTCTTCGCTGCGCCCGAAAATCTCGAAGCATTGCGGCTGTACTCTCGAACACTTCGAAGTGTCGTCTCTACGTCGAATTCAGATCAAATTGCCAATCCATTGCTCCAGATCATCGAGTTGATGATTGCAAACGCCGCTCGATTTGACGAGTACTGCACTTCAAACATCGAGTGGATCGGCGAAAGCTTCATGAGCCAAGTGCGAGCGTTTCCCGAAATGCCATTTAAGGAACGACCTGCCGAGATTGCATCAGCCTTCACGTCTGCTTTTCGATTTCTGTGTGAACTCGAGTTTACGCAACCCGCTGACCCAAGCTTTGAGGTTCGGCGGATTAGTCAGTTTGTCGACAAAAATCTTGAACGATTTACCGACAATGACCGGCAACAGATTACCTTCGCAAGATACTCAATGCCTGTTCAGGTCGCCAAAAAGCTCCTGAACGACCCCGCAATAGCCGAGTTTCAGAAGTTTTCCAGAACTGTCGAGGAAGCAACGAAGCTCAAGTCGGATTGGGACGCCGAACTCAATCAGCGCAGCCTTCATCTCGAGTCAATCAAGCAAGGGCTGAAAGACGCCACCTCTTCATATAACTTTGTCGGGCTTGTTGATGGTTTTCGGCAGTTGGCAAGAGTGAAAATCACAGAGCGCAGGATAGCTTTCTGGTCCTTGATTGCGCTTGCCCTACTGATGCTTACTCCACCTACCGCACAGTTGATCTATGTATTTACCCACATGGAAACTCTTGAGGCAAAGAGGGGGCTGCTGCTTTATACGCTCCCAACTACCCTAGCCGTCGAAGTAGTCCTCATCTATTTCTTTCGCGTGGTCCTTGCCCAATTCAGATCTGTGAAGGCGCAGGTGCTGCAGCTGGATCTTCGGATTGCCCTATGTCAGTTCGTTCAGAGCTACGCCGAGTACTCTGTGAAAATCAAAAAGGATGACCCAAATGTACTGACCAAGTTCGAGGCAGTCGTCTTTAGCAGTCTCGTGCCTGAGAGCGAAGGTATCCCCTCTACTTTTGACGGAGCAGAGCAACTCGCAAACCTAATCAAGAGCATTCGTGGCGCGTAGCTGAGTGACGCCGAATCACTTGCTCAACCGCAAACGCTGCTGTAGATGGGGTAAGGTTTAGCTGAGGCTTACGTCTCATCTTCTCATCCCTGCCTTATGTCCTCTGTATCTGCATTTCGGATGGTTCAGAGCTTTAACTTCCGTTATCAACAACACACACCGACTGCTCTTGGCCGGGAGTGTCATTCCGCGCCTTAGCCGTAAAGCAGCCGCTCAAGTCGTGCAGTCTGGTTCATGACAAGGGCAGCACGACCGTAAGCTTGCTTCAAATTTCAGTTTGCTCGGAAATCTCCAGCGCATCGTCAACCTCTATGCCGAGATACCGGACGGTCGACTCCAGCTTGGCGTGCCCAAGCAGCAACTGAACGGCACGCAGGTTTTTGGTTCGTCGATAGATCAGCGTGGGCTTGGTTCTTCTTATCGAATGGGTGCCATAGCTTGCGCGCTCCAGCCCTAGCTCATCCACCCAGTGGGCTAGGATACGGGCGTACTGACGTGTTCCCAGATGAGGGGATCTGTGGATCCTGCTTGGGAACAAAAAGCTATCGGATTTCAGCTCGGCATGCTTGATCCATGCCTGCAGGGCATCTCGTGTCGTTGATGTAATTTCAAATTGCACAGGCCGCTGCGTTTTGTGTTGCATAACGATGGCGCGTGTAGCTATCTGATCACCGTGGCAAACGTCCCTGACCTTCAACGCCACGAGATCACAGCCCCGCAATTTGCTGTCGATACCCAGGTTGAAAAGTGCAAGCTCCCGGATTCGGTGCTCCATCTGTAGTCGCACACGCAGTGCCCAGATGTCTTTGACCTTGAACGGGGACTTTTGGCCCACGATTTTTCCCTTGTTCCACGGCTCGCGATGGATAGCGCTGGCGACGGATTCCATGATGGTCTCCCATTGAGTTGAGGGAGTACCACAATGCGCTTGATTGGCCAGGAAGTCGATGCACTGGCCGAGCATCAGCTCAATGAATTCGCTGGCGAACGGCTGCTAACTGGGTTAGCTTTAAAGTGCCGTAGTCGGCCAAAAGCAGTCATGGATGATGTATGTGCTATCGCACAGCCTAAGAGCGGTTCACAAAACCAAGCCATTGTCAAAGTTCTGATATGCGAGGGGCGAAATAGCGGGTCATAAGTCCGTCTGGCTCCTGCCATCGTGCTTTTTGCCTTGAATTTTTCTAGCACCAAGGAACTTTTGCACTTGGCGGTCAAGCGTTTAACTTCTTCTTGCTCTCACATCTGTCAGGTCCTTTATCAAAGTTTAGGACCTGTGCAGCTTTTGACTGGATCAATACAACGATGCATAAAGATAATATCAGACCCAAATATTTCCCCCCCACCCCCCCCAACACGGCCAACCTCAATGTCACCACCAAGGCTCCGCTTTACCACCCCAGCCGCTTTATTACTGCTGTGCGTACTTTCCATTGCCTTGGTTGTTGGGCTGTTCTTGGCGGTACACCACAAATGGATTTCACCCCAGAGTTTTGGCGATCCTGGAGGCTTTCTATCTGGCACCATCGGTGTGGCGGCCTCCATCACTGGAACTTTAGTCTCTATTTATGTGACGGTGCTGGCCTATAAGCTAGCGCACAGTGCCCTGCTGTACACCTATGCAGAGCGCTATCGAAATGCTAAAAGCGATGCCGTCGCCGCTATCAGTGCACTCAATCGCACTCAGCGCAATCTGGCGCACACGATGCAAACGTTAGATACCGCTGTGTATCAGTTGCGCCAAAAACTTGCTCCACAAATCACTTTAGAGCACATACATTGGCATTTAGCGCTACCACAACTAAAAGAGTTTCTTTATGGCGCGCCATTGGTGGAGTACACCCATGTTGAGCTGCACCCACTCATGGTTGAGCACCTGCAATGTCTCAATAACGCCGATGTTGAAAACATGCACGCTGTATATCCAAACTACGTGCCGAAGCCGCAAGCCAATGCCTTTTTAGCTCAATACAAAGGCACATGGGCTCCCCATCTAGATTGGCTTGCCAAGCCGACCTCTATGCAAATAGAGACCTGGACGCAAATACTGGCACCACTCCAAACCGGATTTGAACAACTCGGCAACATCACGCAAGAATTAATTGATTGCCAAGTGCTGGCACCACTGACTCACCCCGTCATTGATGCACTACATGCAGCAGACGATTACTG
The DNA here is from genome assembly GCF_014836675.1 of Comamonas avium. GTDB lineage: Bacteria > Pseudomonadota > Gammaproteobacteria > Burkholderiales > Burkholderiaceae_C > Comamonas > Comamonas avium. Next base: position 28,769 of record NZ_JACSQK010000013.1, on the reverse strand, counting down.
GGGGCATTCGCCTTTTCGCAATCTACAGCACCACACCCCTGATGTACTGGGATCTGCGCTCTATGCAGCAGAAACGGTCTATTACCAACTGCTTCAAAACACAGAACAAGTTTTCCCGAAATTACCATTGGCACAACAGCGTGCTGTTGCTCACTTGGGTTGGCTAGGTTGCTTGGCACATTTGCTGGGAGGAACCTATACGCACCATAGCAGTGTTTATCTAGCGGCAATAGAAACAGCGCCAATGGCGCAGCATCTAGCCTCACTCTATAGCCTCGTTGCCCTTACCCCAGAGGACTTGAACAGCACTTTTGCCCCTCAACTGATCAACCCCGAGACAGACCAGCTCGAGACCTTATACAACCACTACGCTGTACGCAGCAGCACACACTTGCAACAAGAAACGCAAAGACTTGTCATTGCTTGGCAAGCTGAACGCTCAGCCCAATTAGTTGCACGGTCAGATCAAGAAGATGCCCCAGATACTAAACACTTTGCACGATGCGATCTTGCCTTAGAGTTTCTCACTTCGGTGGAATTAGATACTCAAGCTCAGTGGTACTTGCAAACTACTGGCAGCAGTTCGTCAGCGTCAGCCGACCACAACCGCGAACTCGCTTAAACCAACGGGTCTCCACGGAACCCAGGGCGATTCAGTGGCTTACCTAGTCCGTTAGTGTCTGCTTTGGGTCGATAGCACAAGGTCAGCACACGCCAAAGCAGTCACTTGGCAATGGTCAGATTCCACTGGCAGCTTTAAGGGGTAGAGCGGACCTTCTCGAAAGTCCTTGGGCAATGACTGCTTTCGGTAGCAGCAGTCATTGGTACCTCTGAGGTGAACGGCGGCAACCAGCCTGAAGCCGTAGCTTGTGGCAATGCCTCGGAGGACCGCTCCTGGCCGAGTCGAGCCCGCCAACTTTCGGAACTACTTGCTCTAAACCAGTCGGTAAGGATATGAACTTTGAGCGACAGCACCGGAGTAATGAGGTTGGCCAAAGGAGCGCATGCACCCGGTTAGTAGTGACCGTCAGTTAGGAACGCCGAGACCGCATATACGTAGCGTTCGTTACGCACCGTCATACTTTGGCAAGGCTCATGGGTGTGCGATGATAAACATGTAAAAAAATGTTTTTATCTGCCATGCATGAGGGTGAGACGAATGCGATTGAAGACTGTAACGATTAAAAATTTCCGTTGTTATAGGGAAGAAATCAATATCGATTTTTCTGACCTTACTACCTTTGTCGGTCGAAACGACATAGGTAAGTCAACGGTTTTGGAGGCTTTAGAGATTTTCTTTAACAACAGTATCGTCTCAATTGAACAAAGCGATGCGCATGTACACAGTGGCATTGAAAAGGTCGAAATCACCTGTGAATTTACCGATTTCCCTGATTCGCTAACCCTTGACGCTGGAGCTGAAACATCGCTGGCGGAGGAGTTCTTGTTGACGGACACGGGAACCCTAAAGCTCCGAAAGATTTATGACTGTGGCAATAAGAAGCCTTCGCTTGAAATCTTCGTGCTTGCCAACCACCCCTCTGTCCCAGGCTTTCAAAACCTTCTCGAACTCAAAGAAAAAGACCTGCAGGCAAAGGTCAGGGAATTGAAGCTGGATGTGTCACTGAAGGGCAACCCCAGAATGCGCAAGGCAATTTGGGCTGCGGGAGGTAATTTGCAGCTCGTGGAAACCGCCATACCCGTGAGTAAAGCAAAGGAAGACGCAAAGAGAATCTGGGATCAAATCGAAAGTTACCTTCCAATGTTCGCCCTTTTCCAAAGCGACAGAAGCAGTAAGGATTCCGATGACGAAGTGCAAAGCCCAATGAAAGTAGCTGTGGCTGCTGCCTTAGCCGAAGTTCAAGCAGATATAGCAAGGATTCAGCAGCGTGTCCAAGAAAAGGCTGAGGAAATCGCCCAAAACACCCACGAAGCACTAAAAACCATTGACCCTGGACTAGCCAGTGAGTTGAGTCCAGAATTCACTCCACCAACCGCCGCCAAGTGGCTTGGCTTGTTCTCCATAGGACTTAACACTGATTCCGGCATCCCGCTAAACAAACGTGGTAGTGGTATCCGGCGACTGGTTCTTGTTAGTTTTTTTAAGGCCGAGGCTGAACGTCGTCTGAAGACCAGTAACCGTCGCAGCATCATCTACGCAATCGAAGAACCGGAAACCGCCCAGCATCCCAATAATCAACGGATATTGATCGAGTCATTCAAATCTCTCGCTTCGGAAGCTGGATGTCAGGTCGTTCTTACGACACACAGCCCAGGGTTCGCCGCCGAACTTCCAAATGACAGTATTCGCTTTATTTTTCGGGATAGCGCTACAGGAAAGCCTGTTATCCAAGCTGGTGTCGACGTCTTCGGTGCTGTCGCGGAAACTCTTGGAGTGACACCTGACAGTCGCGTCAAGGTATTGCTATGCTTAGAAGGCCCCACTGACGTTAGCGCATTTAAAGCCCTCAGCAAGGCGCTACACGCAGAGGACAACTCGTTGCCGAACCTCGAAAACGATGGCCGAGTTGCTTTCATCGTGCTCGGTGGAGGGAACCTAAAGCATTGGGTTGATGAGCACTACTTGCGCGGACTTAGCCGAAAAGAAGTTCATATCTATGACGGCGATGTCGCTAGCTATGCTGCTTCAGTTGCAACGATAAATGCTCGCGGAGATGGTTCCTGGGCTGTTCAGACCATTAAGCATGAAATTGAGAGTTACCTTCATTCGGATGCGATCAATGAAGCATTCAACGTAATAGTGGAAGTCACCGACCATCCTGTCGATGACAAAGCAACTCCGAAACGCTTCGCAGAGGCGTATTCTGCAGCACAGAATTACGACGGTGTAATGAAAGACGGCTCAGCCAAGATTCGGCTAGCAGAGCGTGCCTTCCCTTTGATGACCGCCGCTCGAATTCATGCCCGTGATCCAGAAGGTGAGGTTGTAGGATGGATGCGGAGAATTCGAGACATGATCCAGTAACCCGCACCAGAGTCAGCCATATAGAACTATTGGGTACGGTGCGCATTGCGTACCGTACGAATCAAACATCAGCTTCTCGATTTCCTTAATGTCACCTTTGGACCGATCGCAGGCCCTCGCCAACGACCACTAACCGGCATGCAAACTCGCGGCCAAACCTCGTCTAGATTGCCCAGTGTCGAGCGATCGCTCCCGCCGAGTGCAGACGCTGGCTAGTGATCTTGCGAGCGCGCAATGGGTCGCAAGCAGCCCTTTGTGATGGGGTGCAATAACCTCTAATGAGACGTTGAATATGAATTTAATTTCGGATATTGAGTGTGTATTTTATTAATTTGCATTCTTGAATTCCGATATTATTTGGATTTATTATTTCAATCATTAGATATAAATTAACTCTGAAATGATTTAACTGTCATTAATTAGAATATGAACATTCGCAACATTATCGCATTAATATTTTTTCTATTTGGCGTAGTACTCTCTGGCATCTCTTTTTATAATAATCAGCCTTTAGTCGCATTGACTCTTATTCTTGCAGGCGGTTATACTGCAATCACTATCCTCCTTGGGGTAGTTGATAGTTTATCTAATGAATATTTAAAAATCGCTGCAGCAGTTATTGGTATATTAGGTCTCATTAGCGTTTTTTTCTATAACAAAGCATTTGATAGAAATTTGCAAGGCACATACTATGCTGTACTCTCAGACATGGTATCTATAGATCAGCGCTGCAAGCCTATGTCACCGGAACTTTCTAATATACAAACCTTTGGGATTGCTGCTTGTGCTGCTCAGGGGAATTCAGACCAACTGGGAGCGGTTGTAGATTTGGGAAAGGGGCTTTACTTCGGCCCTACTGTAACCATCCTTGACACAGGCATCGCCCAAGCTGCAAGCAATTCTCCAAATTACTGTGCTCGTGCATTCAAGGCAGCCGATGATTTGTGCAAAACGGCATTTTTTTCAATGAATAATGCAAGCAAGAGAATATTGATTGATGCAGCTAAATACTAGGTGTAGTAATTAGTGTTATTTTTGGTTAATTAGCCTTGAGTGGCTGCTTATTCATGATGCAATTTTCTGTTTTTTTGGCCGTTCTGCGACCGTCGAAATTCGACCCCAAGCAGCCATCCACTCGACCCAATCGTGCAGTCTTATACTTGTTAAAAGTCATGTGATTTAAAGGGGAGAGGACATGCGCTACGCCTTATTGAACGAGCAAAGAATTGAAGCGCAGCCGAAACTGAGAGGCATCTGTCCAGGCTGCCGCAACGAGGTGTCAGCAAAATGTGGTGTTCACAAAATCTGGCATTGGGCACATCTCAAAAGCGCCAGCTGTGACCCTTGGTGGGAGCCAGAAACTCAATGGCACCGGGATTGGAAAAATCGCTTTCTTCTAGAGTGCCAAGAAGTTCAGCTGGTTGATCGAGCAACTATGGAACGTCATATTGCAGATGTTCGAACTCCGGCTGGATTAGTGATTGAATTCCAGCGTTCGACAATAACTTCAGAGGAAGTCGATGCAAGAGAGAAGTTTTATCAAAAAATGGTGTGGGTAATAGATGGCACAAAAAATGATAACGACCCCGTTTACTTCAAACTTGGTCGCACCAAAGTTGGTGAGGATGGCTTTGTTAATTTCAGCGTAATTGGCAGAAGCAAACTATTCCATCGTTGGCATAGACACAAGCCAGTGTTTATTGATTTTGGAATTGAAGGATTTTGGCGTATTGCCAACTTCGACCCAAAAATTAAAAAAGGTATAGCCATTTTGGTAAATCGTGATGGATTTGCAAAACATGCTGCCTCAGGGACTACTGATTTTAGCAATGGCGGTGGACCAGCAAACGCGGTTTAATCTTGCAGCGGAAGGGTTTTTGGCCGGACTGCAACTTTCACCAATCGAGCCTAGATAGGTTTTTACCAAGCCTTAGAGTAGCCCTCAGGGCGATAGCAGGCTGTCACAACTACACATTTCCGAGAATGAACCCAAACCCCTCATTAATTGATTTGGCGACTGCTGAGGCTGAGCTCAAACGCTGGGACGATGCTTATGCTAACGACAGCAGCAACAACCCAAACAAGTACGAAGCACAAAGGCGCGATGCACGAAGAGCAGTTCGGCGCATAAGCGAAAACCTTAAAAATCTAGGAGTCATTGAAAAGAGCGAGTCTGAAAAGCTCACTGATGAGCTTGATCGCCTATATCCAAACGCTCATTCGAAGAAAAAAGTTAATTACAACGGCGTGATGTATCAGATTCGCTACTTTCCCCTCGAGAAGAGTCGATCTCGGAAGACTGTCAAGGAATGGGGTCATGAATGGGTAGAGCTTTGAGCCAAGTTCACCCCACCGTTTGCTCCAGAGGCACGCCTTCGGGTTTCTAGGTGCCGCTTTTGAGTCCACCTCTGACCAAACACTGCCACTCCATTTGAAGCTACAGATTTACAAGTACTCAATGTCCGTGGCTACAACCGCACCATGCAGCATGGCTTGAGCCGACTACTGGACACGCTGTGCTAGGCAACGTGTTGGCTCTACGGATACACAGCGGCTAATTCCCGTCACATCCAATACCTAGTTCACGCCTTACCTGCCTGTGTGCTACATTCACCCCGTCACGCCCGTAAAGCGTGATCGGGATTGGACTCCCGCTGAACTCGCTGCGACGAAAGCCGCAGTACCGCAATGGATTGCGGCTTTTTTGTCGATGCCCCTTTATGGTGGCTCGGCAGGCAGGCGCAAGCCTGGCCGGTTCGCGCAAGCGGGTTCCCGGTAGTCCAACCTGTCGAGTCACCGCCCTGTTTGGACTCAGAGCGGTGGTTTTAGCAAACCGAACCTGCTTGGAGGCCGCTCATGGCTACCATTTCCCCTGCACACGTCGCTGTGCAACCGTATGCGCCCACTTCGGGCCATCCATCCCCCGTACACCCAATTCAGCTCCATGCCGATGCGCACAACGCGCTCACCATGGCGTTGCACTACCTGCGTCAGCCCACGGCCAATGTGCCTGGCGCTGCCCGCAAAACGGTGCAAGCCCTGGCCGCATTGCGTGCGCTGTTTGTGCTGAATGCGTCTGATGCTGCCCACACGGCAGCGCAGGCCCAGCAGGTGCTGCGGGAGGCTGGCCATGTCTAAATCCCCCGCGTCTATCCAGTCCACAAGCCATCCTGTTTCTTTGCCTGCATTCAGCGCCAGCACCTTGCTGCAAGTGCTGTGGAAGCACGCCCACCCGCACCTGACACCGCAAGAGCTGCGCTGGCTGGCTGAAGGCGCGCCCGAGTTCAATTGCACTTTTGCTCAGCAGTTAGAGCGTGTGTTTGAGGGCGTTGGCTGCCTTGTCTCTTCAGACGGTGATGGCACCGCAGGCACGCTGCAAAGCCACCACGATGTGCCAGATCTGCTGTTCTCCCACGCCACGCAGCTGGGGCTGATTGGCAGCATGAGCCGCATTGGTGGTGATGCCGCATCACTGCTGCAACGCCCGCTGAATTGATCCGCATGGCTTGAATGCTGTATGCATATACAGCATATTTAGCTACTCCAGCCAGACCGGGCTGCTGCCCGGTTCAAAGAGCAGGCACCCGGCTGCTTGGCTGGAGCGTTCAGCGCCGGGCCTATTCCTGCAGGGGGATGCAATGGCAGTAGATATGAAGTGGCGCGATGCGATGAGCGACAGGCGCATTCGCCAGTATTTTTCAGATGAAGAGCAGGCACAGGGCTGGCCGCAGCGCATGGATGCGCAGCAGCTTGCTGCCCTGCAGCGCCCCAATGCCCATAGCGATGCAGCAGGGCGCAAAGCACAGGGCGTGCTGCACGATGCGCTGCTGGATGACTGCGAGGTGGGCACGCTGGCTTGTGAGGCAGAAGTACTTTCTGTACCTGTGCCAGTTGCTGGGCGCAATGAGGATTTGTTTCGGCCTATCTCTCTGACTGGTGGCCACGACTACACCAGCCGGTACAGCCCGTACACCCCGGCCCAGCCAGTGCAGATGCAGGAGTGCACGTTTTATCTGGTGGCTGCGGCTGACTTTGCCCGCTGGCTGCAGAGGCAGGACATGCAGCCCAGCACCCATGTGGCCGCGTGGTTCAAGGCGTGCGGGGTGCTGGCCAGCGCCACTGCACAGCAGGGCCAAGCCATGCTGACACCGCCAGACGTGCAAGACCTTGCCACCCTGGTGCTGTACCGCCAGCAGTTTGCACAGCAGCCCGAGCAAGAGCGCCCGCAGTGGCATGCCGAGCATGTGGCGTTGCTGGCGGCATGGCTGCAGCGCCAGCTCTCTGAAGGCAGAAAGCGCGGTGCATTGACCGAACTGGCCCAGCAGTTGGGTATGCGGCACCAAACGCTGGCAGAGCTGCTGCAGCGCCACGGATTTAGGTCGAACGGGGAGCTGGCCAATCCGGTGAAAGACGCCAGCAGTGCCATTACCAGCTGGAGAGGCAAGCGCAGTGCGTAGCCCTGTTTTGCCCTGCGTGCGCCCTGCCAACAGCCTGCGCTGGGCTGCAACGGCGGCGAACGCGCTACGCCTTGCACGGGCGACAGTGGACATATGCAGGGCGACGGCAGGACACCCCTGTGCCGAGCATTTCCCCAACGCAGCAAGCACACCACGTTGGATGTGCTGGCGTCCGTAAAAGGAAGTTACCCATGCAAGTTGTCCATTCCGCCCGCCCCGTAGTGCCCCGCGATCGTCTGCTTCGCCTGGCTGATGTGGAGGCGGCCACGGGCTGCAAGAAAAGCACCATCTACAAGCTGATGAAAGAGGGCAAGTTTCCGCCCTGCGTGCGCATTACCTCGCGCATGGTGGCCTGGCCTGAGACAGCGGTGCTGAGCTGGGTGCAGGCGCGTATTCAGGGTGAGCAAGTTGTCTGAAGCAAAGGGGAAAGCCATGCATAGCAATGCAATGACCAAGGCCATGCAATCCGCCCTTGAGGTGGCACAGCAGCGCCAGCAGTGGGGCGCTGCCGCACTGCAAAGCGTGGTGCCTGCTGATGGTGTGCTGCTGTCTGTTAAAGCCACGCGGCAAGGCGGTGGCCTGGAGCAACTGGTGTGGCCCGGCATCTTGCGCCAGCTCGATGCCAGCGGCGAGGTGCTGGCCCAGACGCACGCTGCCGACATGTTTGAGCAGCAGCCCCAGGCGGCAGCGCTGCTGATGGTCAAGGCCAATGGCCGCCCGGTGCGGCGCACTGAGTTTTTCTCGCCCCAAGGCTCCAAGTTGATTGCGTACATGGACGCGGCGGGTGTGCTGTACGTGCGATCCCATCGCACCAAAGAGCTGCTGGCGGTGTCTGAGCCGGGCCAGCCTGCCAAGTTGCGTGCTGATTTTCAGCCACTCAAACCTGAAGACCTCAAGCCTCGTTTGCGATGAACAAGACCACCATTACCCCCGAGCTGCTGCGCAACGCTTTGAGCTTTGTGCCGTCCAACCTGCCCCGTGATGAATGGGCACGCGTGGGCATGGCCATCAAGAGCGAGTACCCGGATGAAACGGGCCTGCAGCTCTTTAGCGAATGGAGCGCAGCCAGTGGCGGCACATTCGATGCCGCAGCCGTGCGCAGCACATGGCGCAGCATCAAGGCCGGGGGTGGGGTGGGTGTGTCAACGCTGCTGTTTCTGGCCAAGCAGCATGGCTTCAAACTGCCCCGCACGGGTGAGGCGGCGCAGCCCGTGAGTGATGCCCAGCGCCAGCGCATGGAGGCCGAGCGCCTGCAGCGCAACCAGGCAGAGCAAGAGCGCATTGCGGCCCAGCAAGAGGCTGCAGCCACAGAGGCCGAGGCACTGTGGGGTGCGGCCAGCGATACCGGACAAAGCGCCTACCTGCAACGCAAAGGCGTGCAGGGCTTTGGCGTGCGCTACACACCTGATGGCTGGCTGCTGGTGCCGGTACGCGATGGCGCAGGGCGGCTGTGGAACGTGCAGCGCATTGCACCCCAGCGGCCTGCAGATGGGCCAGACAAATTGTTTTTAAAGGGCGGGCGCAAGTCTGGTCTGTGGCATGTGGTGGGCGGCCTGCAAGGCGCTGCGGTGGCGCTGCTGGCCGAGGGCTACGCCACCGCAGCCAGCTTGCACATGGCCACGGGCTGGCCGGTGGTGGTGGCCTTTGATGCGGGCAACCTGTTGCACGTGGCCAAGGCAGTGCGTGCGCTGCTGCCTGATGCCGTGCTGCTGGTGTGCGGTGATGACGATGCCGCAACCCAAGCCCGCACGGGCCGCAACACAGGCCGCATGAAAGCACAGGCGGCAGCCAGGGCGGTGCGTGCTGGCGTGGTGTTGCCTGCTGCGCTGCCAGAGGGCGGCAGCGACTTTAACGACATGCACCAGGCTAACGGGCTAGACGCTGTGCGTGAGCAGGTTAAGGCTGCGATGCAGGTGTTCAAAGCAAAACTGCAATCCTCCCCGCAGGGCAGCCGTAGCAAAGCCAGCAAACAAAGAGTTGTTGCTGAGCAATCGCCAGGCGAGGCAGTCAATGCCGTGGCTAAAGATCGATTTGTGGTGGATGACTCGGGCGTTTGGTTCACCCCGCCGGGTGATGACGGTGGGGCCCCTCGGCGGGTGTGCGGGCCGTTGCGCGTAACGGGCATGGCTTGTGATGCCAGTGACAACCAGGCAGCGTTGCTTTTGGAGTTTGATACCCCGCACAGAAAAGGCCGGCGCTGGCTGATGCCGCTACACATGCTTGCCGGAGACGGCTCTACCTATCGTGCAGCGCTCTTGAGTCAGGGGTTCATGACTCCGACAGATAGCAAGCGGCGCACATGGCTGACGGAGTATCTGCAAAGTCGCCAGCCCACTGAGCTGGTGCGTCACGTTCCCCGTGTTGGCTGGCATGGGCGCTGCTATGTTTTGCCGGATGAAACGCTGGGTACCAGCCTGTCATCGGAGCGTGTGATTTTTCACAGCGAAGCTGGCGTAGAAGCAAACTTCAACCAGCGGGGGGCGCTGCAGCAGTGGCGCCAGGATCTGGCACGTCTGTGCATAGGCAATAGCCGCCTGGCATTTGCTGTCAGCGCAGCTTTCGCTGGGCCACTGCTGGCGTGGGCACCGGGTACCACGGGCGGGGGCTTTCACTTCACGGGGCAGACCAGTATTGGCAAGACCACGGGTTTTCTGATTGCCGCCAGCGTATGGGGCAAGGGCACTGAAAAAGACCCCGACTCCTACATTCAGAAATGGCGGGCTACATCTAACGGGCTGGAGTACCAGGCAGAGCAGCACAACGACTGCACGATGATTCTGGATGAGCTGGGCCAGATGGAAAACGGCGATGCAGGAGCGACTGCCTACATGCTGGCCGATGGCATGGGTAAAACACGTGGCAAGGGCATGGGCGGGCTGCGGCCTAAAGCGACATGGCGGTTGATATTCCTCAGTAGTGGCGAGATTACGCTCGCGCAACAGATGGAGGCCGTTGGCAAGAAGATGAAGGGCGGGCAGGAGGTGCGCCTTATCCCCATTCCAGCAGAAGTACGGCCAGGTTCAGCAGTTGAAGAGTTTCATGAATTCGATGGCGGGCATGAGTTGTCTACCTGGGTCCAGCGTTACGCTGCATTGCGGTATGGAACCGCTGGCCGCGCCTGGCTGGAGCATTTGGTGTCGAACACTGACACGCTGGCGTTCGACCTTCGGCGGCGCATGGAGGAGATTGAGGCACAAATGGTGCCGGGCAGCGCCTCAGGGCAAGTGCGGCGTGCCGGGCGGCGATTTGCACTGGTGGCCGTAGCAGGTGAGATGGCCACAGAAGCCGGGCTTACAGATTGGCCAGCAGGCGAAGCGGTGGCGGCAGTCAAAACTTGCTTTGTTGCCTGGCTGGACTCGCGGGGTGGAGACGGTAGCAGTGAGGTGGCTTCCATGCTGCGGCAGGTGCGCGGCTTTCTGGAGGCGCACGGGGAAGGGCGCTTTACGTGGTGGCACCGCGCCACCGATGACCACAACGCCAAGACGCTGCAGCGTGCAGGCTTCAGGCGTTTGATTGATGCAGACGGCAAGCCGCTGAAGATCCAGAAGACGGGCTACACGCCGGGCACATCCAAGGAAGACAAAGAGCTGTACGACACCATGACCGCCATCGACGGTGAGGAAACACAGGTGGAGTACTTTGTGCTGCCTGAGGTGTTCCGCACCGAGATATGCCGGGGCTTTGACTACAAGGCGGTGTGCAAGGTGCTGCTGCAGCACGGCTGCCTCAAACCCGCCAAGGGCCGTGAGTACGACGCCAGACACAGGCTGCCGGGCGTGGGCCATGCTTGGTGCTACCAGTTCACGCCCGCCATCATGGAGCTGGATATTTAGGATTGCGGTCGCAGTGCCTGCAGGTATGAACAAGCCCAGGGGGTCACAGCCTTGGGCTTTTTTGTGTGTGGTGTGGCCTGCAATGCTTGGCCATGGTGGGCTATGGCATGGCGGTGTTCAGGGTATGGCTATGTACTTGGATTGCTGCAGGCAAGGCAGCCGCACGCCGGAAGGGGGTGTGTGAGAAGTTCATTCCGCGATGGAATTAACTATGGGCTATTTGTGTGCGTGAGATGAAGTGAATGCAGCACCAGAAAAACAAAGGCGAAGCCCAGCCCGATAGATAAAATGAGTACCTAAAGTTGCTTTTTGCCTCAAAAACAGCCAAATTAAGGCAATTTGTTCCCAATGTTCCCAAGAGAAATGGGTTGTTCCCAAGGTGGTTTTGGGAACACTTTTATTCAGTAGGGATAACGACTTAGGTTCTGTTTTTTGATTTGTTCCCAATGTTCCCAAGACTTTTTGCCTTAGCCGGAGAAAAGTTAGTCAGTCGTTGTTGTGTTGATTGTTCTGAAATGGAATGAAGTTGGGCGGTGGTGAGGCAGCGGTAACGATGCACAGGCATGCGTCAGGGCTCAAGGCGGGTTGGGCTGCGTGTCTTGGTTTGGTGCCTGGGGTGCTGGTGATCTGGGCACCCTGTTGTTGCGCTGTTGCTCTGTGCTGGCAATGGTCTGAGTGTGTAGACCAAGCGGGCAACGGCCGCGGGTCCTTACCAGAGGATCAAGAGAGCGGGTAATTCGAGCGGCCCTTGCGCGCTGTTGTGTGGCTGCCCTAAGGGGGTTAAGTGAAGACTTGTTGCCTCAGAGGTTGTGCGACATAAGGTGCCGACCATTTGAATTTGCGCAAACAAGTAGAAGGGGGTTAAGCAAAGTATCGTTGTTGCAGCACAGGATCTTGAAGGCTGGGTACCAAAACCAAAGTGGGGGTACAAAGTGGGGTACAGAGGAAAGTTGAGTTCAGAAGAATCTATATTTCATGCGGGTTTCAAGAGAAGATTCAATTGACGCCAGCCCACCATCCACGACAACGCCACACAGTGAGAAATCACCGTGTGGCGTTATTTTTTGCCCGTTTCCTTGTGCTTTATGGTGTTGTATTCACACCGATTTCACACAGGGATCACATCGAAATTCGCACGTGAATCGCACCGATCACTTTGCGGATTGCAGAGTTGGCTTGGGTTTTTGGAAGTCTTCACGGATGATTTTGTCATAGGTTCTGAAGACTATCTCTACATCTTCATGCCCAAGCTGGCTAGCCACGACCAAGGATTGGCGCCTGCGGTCGGTAGGGTTGAGGCGTAGGTGTGCCGGATTTGATACGGGTTCCGATACTTGATCCCCGCTCGCTCCGGCGCCGTAACGTCGATGGCGCTGCGCCAAAGCGATGATCTTGTGTCTGAGGGCGCAATTGTGATCTGCTGCTGGTTGATAACGGTAAGCACTGGGACTCATGCCAATTACACGCAGTGCTCGTTTCTCGCTTATCCCTTGGCAGTTCATATGGCGCACCAACTCCCGCCTTGCCGGTGCGCTCACCACTTTTTTCTCAAGGCTTCTTTCGTCACCTCGTTCTCAAGCAGTGCATCGGCCAGCAGCCGTTTAAGGCGCCCGTTCTCAGTTTCCAGCTCCTTGAGGCGCTTGGCATCGGACACGCTCATGCCGCCAAACTTGCTGCGCCATAGGTAGTAGCTGGCCTCGGAGAATCCGTGCCGTCGGCAAAGCTCAGCTACCGGCAAGCCCGATTCAGCTTCCCGAAGGAAGCCAATGATCTGTTCTTCCGTGAATCGCTTCTTCATGTCCAATCTCCTGTCGTTGGGATTGGACTCCAAGCTCAACTGCTACTGAAAGCGGGGGGACGTCGGGTGCTCCAGACGTAAAAAAGCCCGCTCCGTGGCGGGCTGTGAAATCTATTAAGGTAGGTTTTTGGGTAGATCACCAGAAAAATGAGACTGATCTGTATAGAAATCTATGCGATTTATGAAGAGGATTTAGATCTGCTCTGATGGCTGACGGCTCTGGTCAAAGCTTTGGATTCAATCGGCTTAGTCCGTGATGGCTTCTGACTGGCCTGCGGCTACGTAGGTAAATTAGATGTTGCAGTGTTTAGACAAGCCTAAAGTTTTTGATCTAGGTCTTTTGTGATTACAGAAGACCAATGACACGATGGCGACTCATGGCCGATAGCAGGAGTCTCAGGCAGGTTTGACCACCGTAGATGGTGAGCTGGCCAGATTAAACCAGCGCAGTGTCCACGAATCGTCGGAGTGGTTGTGCATCTAAGCTGTAATTCGCAGGCTTTGATGTCGCAGGCATTTAAAACTGAGGCTTGGTTCAGTCTTCAGTTATCCGAAAATCCACCACGCATTAAATATCAACGAAGAAGAGGGAAACTCAATGCGCATAACCCAGCTCATGGCAGCTTTTATGACCACTCTAACCGTCGTAGGGTGCAGTAGCTTAGGTACTCAATTCACGACAGTTGCCGAACCCGATTCAGGAGACAAAGCACGAGTTCGTGTTGTGCGCGCAGCAACTGCTTTTGTTCGAGCTATTCCTGGCCAAGACTGCCTAGACTGGTCAGCACCAGGGGCAGGCACGGTGATAGGCGGGATGGTTGGAGCCAGTGGCTACAAAGACCGCAAAATTGATATGCCAGTGTCGGCGCTGAGCAAGCAACACACGTCCGCAGAAATGTATGTTGCGGCCAATAAGCCCATTGTTTTTGCCATGCTTACAGGCCCTGACAGCAGGTTGTCTTGCTCTGTATCTGCCACGTTTGTGCCCGAGAAAAACAAAGACTATGAGGTCTTCTTTGGCATGGATCGTAAAGTCTGTGTCGCTAATGTCGTCTCTCTCAGTGAACCCAACACCAAGGTTGAATTTTCACACCCAGAAGATTCCTGCAAAAAATAAGGCGTAACACCGTAACTTCCGCTGTTTTTTTGATCGGTAGGGGCAGCAGTTAGTTGCCCCAGCCTTTCTGCCTCGCATGGGGGGCCGCAACAGGCCAGTCGTGCTGCTCCGCAATATGTGTATGCCATCGATGATGGAGCACTCAATCCTTTCGTCCTATAGCAGGCCGATTGCGTAATCTTTCAACCTAGGGAAGGTGAGTGTGTGTATCAGAACGGAGCGTCCCGCGTTGCTGTGTCGTCTGGCGCGCTGGCTGGCCCAGTCACTTCGCCCGCGCGAGACACGCGAACTGCCAAGGCGGTGGCGCTGGGGGATGGCAGCTCACTCATGCTCCGTTAGCGTCCATGCGCAACATCACTACAGCCATGGCAAGTGGAAAACGGGCAAAGGCATCAGCCTGTGCTGCATCGTTGCTTGGGATGCGGTCAAACTTTGTGCCGGCCACTTTGATCAGAAATCGCATGCTGGTATCTCCAGAATGAGAAAAGCTCGCTCAGTGGCGGGCTCTGCAATTCAATAAGGTAGCTTGGCTCGGTAGGTCACGAGAGACAAGAGATTCAGTTCAACTCACCCTTGGCTCCAAGCTCTAAGAGCCTATCCACAATGTATCTAAGTCGTGGACTGAGTTGTCCCCGCTTTGGCCAAACTGCATGAACCTCAACATCTGGCCCAGACAAACCAGGGAGGATTTCACGCAAAAGGCCGCTAGCGATTTTGTCGCGCACCATAGTTTCAGGCAATTGCAGCAGCCCCATTCCAGCGACTGCTGCATCAACCATGGCGTCACCGTCGCTGAACTGATGAGTCTTAGGTGGCTCGTAGGTGGCCGGCTGGTTGGCTTCCTCCATCACAGCCCAGGAGCTTGGTGGACCATTTGGAGTACCCACTAGACAACGGTGCTCAGCAACTTCAATGATGGTGGTCGGCAAACCGTAGTCTTTGATGTAGCCCGGTGATGCACAGATCACACGCCTTTGCTGTGTAAGTCGACGTGCGATGAGGTGGCTGCTATCTGCAAGAGCTCCGAATCGGATGGCGAGATCAACATCCTCGCGCAAAAGATCGCTGACCGCGTCTGTGAAAGTCAAAGTTAGGCTTATGCCAGGGTGTGGTCGGACGATGTTCATTAAGGCTGGTAGCAGAACCTTTCGTCCAAATGCAACAGGCATGTCGATATGGATACGCCCAGACAGAACTTGGCTGTTAGATGAAAGAGCAGTTTGTGCAGCGGTCACCTCATCCAGGGCATGCCGACAAGCATTGAGATAGGCCTCTCCATCCGAAGTTAATCGGATCAACCGGGTGGTTCTGTGAAAAAGCTTGAAGCCAAGTCGATTCTCTAGACGAGTGACTGCCTTGGTAACGGCTGACTTAGTGATACCCAGTTGCTCTGCAGTCTTCGTGAAAGTTCCTGCTCGAGCGACGGTTACGAACAGTGGGATATCTGCGAATACATCTTGCTCGTTCAATGTTTCCTCCGGAGATACTTATATGAGAAATGTATTCGAATATAGATTTAAGTTTCAACTATAGGATTGCTGTGACGCTGAGAGCAAAAACAAAGTAATTGCTATCAGCGCTGTCATCAACTATCAGGAGAGACTTTTATGCCCGTTGTCCGTGTGAGCTGGTTCGAAGGAAAAGATCACAAACAAAAGGCTGCTGTAGCGGCAGATATCACTAAAAGCATCGTCGAACATACCGGAACCGATCCCAATTACATCTACATCATCTTTGAAGACGTCAAGGCATCCGATTGGGCCGGTGCTGGCAAATTATTCGGAGGAAGCAACGCAACCAGCTGAAGATGAAGAGCAAGCAGACCTGCGGTTCTTTGTTTGCAGGCCATGTTTAAGATTGCTCCTAGCCGCTTGCAGCCCTGGAATGCAGAGAAATCAGGACAGGACTAATAGGGCGCGTGCTCATACCTCTGGTGCTTAGTCGGTGTGGTGGTCAGGGCAGCCGCGCAGTGCAGCTTCACCCAGCCTGTTTAGAGGTTGATCTTCTCAAACCACGAAATGCTAGTCAATTCAGATTGGTGCTTCTGCCAGGCAAAAAAACAGGTGAAAACAGAAGGGGAAGATGTTATGAGCGTTTTGAGCAACAATCGGACTTATCTTAAATACGGAAATCTTTGTGAATCAACCAATTGCACACGCCGAACTCATCGCCAGCTACAAAAAATTGGCTGCTGATGCCGCTAAAAAAGCAGCAGTAGTGCTGACCTCGTCCTCTAAAGGCCCTGGCGTACTCAAGTCGGTGAGCGAAACCGCATCGAAAGCAGCTCATCGTCGCGATGTAGCTGCCGCTAAGCTTGCAAAACTTGGCGTCGCGCTTCCCGAGTAAGCTCTGAGAATTGATTCAGGCATTCTGCTGAATTTCAGTCCTGACCTGGCAAAAACAAAACCCGCATTACGCGGGTTTTTTGTTTAGAACGGAGCGTCCCGCGTTGCTGTGTCGTCTGGCGCGCTGGCTGGCCCAGTCACTGCACCTGCGCGAGACACGCAAACTGCCAAGGTGGTGGCGCAGGGTGACGGCAGGCCAATTTCCGTGCGGCCTTCGCCACCCAAGGCTTCAATCAAGTCAGGGATCAGCTTTGCAAGCTCGGCCGTAGCAATGGCCACCTCTGTGTCAAAGCCGCCTTCATCACCCGCTTGGTCCAGCACCGTGTCGGTGAAGTTCAGCTTCTTGAGCTGCAGGTTGTCCGTGAGCAAGAAGCTCACACGGTTATCCCAGGTCAGAGCAAGCTTGGTTGGCAGCTTTCCGTGCTCTACGTGCTGCTTTACCTCGTCAATATCCAGAGGGTGGCGGCCTTAGCGGACCACGGACTTGGATTCATCGGCTGCTTTCAGTTCGCACTCGCGGTCAATGCTGAAGCCCACGGGTGCTTTCTGCGTCAACAGCCAATGGCCCATGGCTGCCTGGGCACTGGTTTGTGTGTCCAGCAGGGACACGCCAAATCCTTTGAGGCCTTCTACCAGCAACGTGACCACTTCGTCAGCCTTGCCCTGGGCGCCGGTATCCAGCACCAAGAATTTGGCTTGCGGATCGATCCACACCCACATGCTGCTTTGCTTGGTGAATGCCATGGGCAGCAAATAGAGCTTGGCCTCGTCTTTCAGGTCGCGCTTTTTTTTTCTTGCCGGGCTTGCGGCCAAACTCTTTTTCACACGCGTCAGCCTTCTCTTGCACCTTGCGATTGAGCACGCTGGCGGGCAGCATTTTGGATTCACTCATGAAGCGCAGGATCCACTGGCCGCCAACGCTTTCAGCCAGCAGGCCGTGCTCGTGGCCGCGCGGAGGAATCCAGCCCTCTGCATGCTCTTGGGTTGCTCCGCAGGCCATGAAAGGTGTCTTTTGCAGAGCCTCTTCCACTTGCTCCAGCGAGCCCTGCCATTGCTGGGCAGTGCGATAGATGATCAGGTTCGAGAACATAAATTCATTAACTCTTTAGATATGGGTGACCACTACCGCAGCAGTTGCTGCAATGGAAGAAACGAAGAGCCGCAAGAAAGCGTGGAACATCAGGCGCACAGAGCACTCCAGGCGATTGAGGAAAACAGGGCGACCAGAAGCAACAAAGCCCACTTGTTGGTGGGCTTGAAGCGGGGTTTAGAGCGGGGCATTCGCTGCAATTGGGGGTGCGGTGTCATGCTAAATTTCCTGCTGCTGCAGTGATGACCCGGCAATCACACCACCCGAGCAAAGCAGGTCGGCGGCGTATGCAGCGTCTCTGCTGGCGAAGGTGTCGGCACTGGCGCGACCGTTGGCTTTGAAGATGAATCGCATCGGGTTCTCCTTATTTGGCAACTGGTGGTTGAGGGCTGGTTTGGCGCGCGGCTTGCTCCAGCAGCCACGCTTTGGATGGCAGGTAAAGACTGCCTTCGTCTTCAGCTTTGAGACGGCGCTTTGTCTCGCGCTGTTCCAGCGTTTCGGCGGGGGCGCTAAAAGCTGGGTGAGCGCGCCTTCGCGCTTTATTGAGTAAGGCGGTGTAGCGAGACATAACGGGCTCCAGAAATGAAAAACCCGCCGAGCGCGTGCAGGGCGGGGAGCTGATAAAGGGCGTGGATTAATGCTTGCCAACTTTAGGAAGCTTCAGTCAGGCAAAAACGAGGCTAGTTCAGTGCCTCGGGATAAGCGAAAAAAGTGTTTACACACGCATTGGTTTGATAGTATTAATTTTGAGTAAGAAGAGGTGGGTTTACCTCTTGCTCATGTTTAGTTTTATCTCAACACGTTTTGTTAGTGAGCACTTTTGCTTGCGAAAGGCTCACCATGCCCATAAACAACGCCCAAGCCTATTTGCTGGTGGCACCGTCGGCCATTGTGATGCTGAGCCTTGCGCTTTTTACGGTTTGGTATTTAAAGCGCGATCATCGGTACCTGCTGTTATTAGGGTGTTCGCTGGCATTTACAGGGGTCTCACTGGGATTCCAAACGCTTCTTGATCGAAGCCAGATTGCCATCTGGAGTACGGTATCAGGGCTGGGCTATTTATTAGGAGCGTGGTTTGGTGCCCGTGCACTGGCTGACAAGTATGGAGTTCCATCACGCCCACGCCTTAGCCTCGCAATTGGCTTAACAACGCTGGCGATTCTTGCGTTCTTCAGCTTGGTTGAAGAGGATCTTCTGCTTCGGATCCACGCGCTGGGTATCGCGTTGGGATTGATACAAGTTCTACCAGCCCCTGCAATTTTCAAATTGCCGCGCAAACGTGAACGTCTTGAGGTTGTCCTTTACTGGATCTATGTAATGTTCTGCATTTACACAATGCTCAGACCAGCCATAGTTCTCGCGATGGGCTCTGCAGAGCTAAACAACTTCGTCCTGTCTAAGTTTTGGGTGGTCACGACGATTGGCTCAATGACTTTCTGCATGCTTTTTACATTCCTGTTTCTTGCATGCGCTGTCCAGGGGACCGTGAGTAAATTAAGTGATGAGCGCGACCATGATCCCTTAACCGAACTACTCAATCGAAGAGCATTCCTTGAGGCCGCTGAGTCATTGATTAATGACCGTCGACTGCAGCCTATCTCTCTGGCTTTTGGAGATATTGACCACTTCAAATACATCAACGACCGCTGGGGGCATGAACGTGGTGACCAGGTGCTGAAAAAGGTGTCGCTCACCATGCGCAGCCAAGTGCGCCATCAAGACTTGGTAGCTCGTTTTGGTGGTGAAGAATTCGTCCTCTTGCTAGTGAACACAGATGTCAAAAGCGCAGAGCAAATTGTTGATCGCATCCGTGAATTAGTTAGCTCTTCGAATGATGCAATGCCTGAAGGTCAGCCGCTGACAATTAGCTTTGGGATTACGGCTATGCCGCTTGGTGGAAGCCTCTCCGCTGCTATCGATGAAGGGGATAAGCTTTTGTATCAAGCTAAAGGCGCTGGACGCGATCGCATCTGTACCGATCCTGTTGCTGAATCTGTGACTGGCTAAATTCAGCTACAGCCTAAGAGTTTGGGCATGAAAAAGCCCGCTCGATGCGGGCTGATGGCTTGGTGGACGGAAGAGCGACATGCAGAAAATAAACACACTCTGCTTGAAAGCATCGTCTTGCTGCTTTTTGTTCTGAGTTTGTCCTGGCTGCTTTAGACCAGGCGAAGATCGCTCAGCTTGTCGCTCTTACCTTTGTCTCTGACCAAGGATGTTCAGGCCAGAGTGGATGTGTGTTGCATTGGACTAACTCCTTAAGTTAGAGAAAGCCAAACGGGCCTTCACGTCTGCACGATGCTCCTGAAGAAATACCCACGTTGTATCAATGCGTAAGTAACACAGGCTTGAGTCTCAAACTGCAGCCCTCTGTCACAAGGCTTTGGTTTCCCCCAGCAATAAAGCCAGCCGAGCGTGTGCAGGGGTGGCTTACAAGAAAAGTAAAACGCCCTGAGAGGCGTTTTTGGTTGGTGCAGAGATTGTTACTGCTTGAAGTCTAAGCCTTGCTTGACCGCATCCTGCATACGCTGATCACGCACATTGCCTGGAACTGGCTTGCTGATGCGATCTTCGATGCCGGCTTCCGATTCAACGAATACAGGAGGCGCTGATCGGGCAATTTCACCCTTTGGCATGTAGGAGGGTTGGGCTTGAAAGTACAGAAACAGCGCAGCAACGGTTGCTGCTGCAATCCATAGTTTCTTGAATTTCCAACTCAAGCCAAAGCCAATGGCCGCAATCAAAAACGGTATGAGGTTGATCAGAAGAATCATTTGCCGATGCTCACCATGGGGACCGCATCGCTCAGAGTTGTTGTGGGCAGCTGTCCATTCCACTTCTCAATCCAAGCACGCTCGTTTTCCAGCTTGCGTAGCTGCAGCACTCGGGAGTCCACGGATTGGGCTAGCACTGCTTGAGACATGGCTTCAGTCTCTGCCTTTTCCTTGTCAATAGCGCGCTGCAGGCGGGCTTCTTGCAGCTCACGCTCTAACTGAGCTTTGGAGATGGCCAGCTGGGCTTCCTCTTTCTGAATGGCTTCGCGACGCTCAGCGGCTGACTCTTGTGCGTCAGTAATGATCTTGGGGTACTTCAGATTGGTAATGCCAACAAAGCGCACCGAGAAGGGGGTCAAGGCCTCAATCGCATTGCCTAGCTGGATCCGCAAGTCAGAGTTGATTTTTTCGTTGCTAGAAGCAATTTCACTGATCGAAAGCTTGCTCAAATACTCACGCACTTGGGCTTGAATGATCTGGCTTGCATAGGTGCGGTACACCTGCTCATTGGCAATGGTCGAAATATCTCCAGAGACTTCTGTCGGAGCAATTGCATTGAACAGTTCGGCTGTTTTCTTGGGGTTGATGCTTAACGTTGCGCGGATGGTCACATCCAAGTTCAACTTGTCTTCAGGAATGAAAATGGTCATAGCCTCTTGATAGGCCTTATCGGATACGTCAAGTAAAACCAGTCGATCACAGTACGCCCAGCACTTGCCAAGACGGAACTTGGAGGTCGGGATCAGGTTGTCCTGGTAGCCATCCTTGGTCATTATTTTGCCGACATGTGCAGGTGGCACTTCGACTTTTTGTCCGCATGCTGCCAACACCAGAACGGTGGTTATGGCTGCCAGAATATTTTTGTACTTCATTGGTTGCATGTTTTTTAACCGCCTCCTTTGCGGTGTTGCTCGTTGATTTGAACATGTTTCAAACCGCAGCCCACTGTCACAAAGCTCTGTTTTGCGGTCGTAGCTTTCCGACCTGCCATCGCTTGCGCGACGGGCTTTGCTGTTTTTGGCAAACCAAACTGATTGCTGCGATTGGTGCCAGTGCTGCCGCGCCTGTGGTGCCCTTGGTTGCCAAGTACGAAGGCCCGGTGCTGCGCACCTACCGTGACCCCATTGGCATCATCACCGCCTGCACTGGCCACACAGGCCCAGAGCTGCGCATGGGCCAAACCTTCACGCGCCAGCAGTGCCAGGACATGCTCTACCAAGACCTTGTGCAGCACGCCGACGCTCTGGGCTGTATTACCCAGCCGCTCACAGATGGCCAGCGCGCCGCCTTTCTCAGCTTTGCTTTCAACGTGGGGGAGGGCGCATTTTGCAAATCAACGCTGGTGCGCAAAGCCAATGCGGGCGATGTGCAGGGCGCGTGCGCAGAACTCAGCCGCTGGACGTATGCCGGAGGCAAGCAGCTGCCCGGCTTGGTGCAACGCCGCGCTGCAGAGCGCCAGATGTGTGAAGGGGGCTTGGCATGAAGGTGCACACCATTGCAGCCGCAGTGGGGGCGGCTTTGATCTTTGGCGCGGGCTGGGCCGTCAACGGCTGGCGGTTGGGCCAAAACATTGCACAGATCCAACTGGCCCACACCGAAGAGCTGGCCGCGCGCGATGCGGGCACTTTTGCTGTGGCCCAGGCCATCGATACCAATTACCAAGAGGCACTCAATGCACCTATTCAAGAACAAGCGCGCCTTGCTGGGGCTGCTGCTGTTGCCACTCGGAATGCTGGCCGGTTGCGCGACCAGCTCAGTGAAGCCGACAAGCGAATTGCCACGGCTTCCGCAGCCGCCGTCCGCGACTACGCCACAACCGCCAACAAGCTACTCGGACAGTGCAGCGACAGATACACAGAGCTGGCAGCAAGAGCTGATGGACATGCCCTTGATGCAAGAGTCTGCCGGGCAGCTTGACCGGTCAAGGCCGTGATTCCATAGCTGCAAGGTGCAGTCGATTATTCGATTATTTATATAAACCTTATAGCAATAATCGTATACGCAATGTGCGATGGGTCTAAAAATACCTAGTTTCAGGTATGGGCACATCAGGATATGAATGTTACTGTCTGTTCCGATTTTTAGGGCTTCGGGCAACCTGATGACAGGCTTTGAAGCGCAACAACACGAATACATACGCTTTCAAGGCTTTGTCACATGAACCACATTTACCGATCTATATGGAACGCGACTCTGGGCTGCTGGGTGGCTGCACCTGAGACTGCAAGTACGGGCGGCAAGGCTAGCCGCTCCCGTACCACCTGCCGCCGCCCCGTGGATGCGGTACAGGCAAGTGCCCCCCGCTTCTGCCTGCGCCAGAGCGCCCAGGTGTGGTTGGCTGTGCTGGCCCTTTGCGCTGGGGGCAATGCCTTGGCTGCCTTAGGCAATCTGAATTTGACTTCCTCCGATCCGGTGCTCACTCTCACTGCTACTGACAGTGCTGACTCTCTGTCAGGACAGGTAAATACCACCATTAACTTAGGCAATTACCAGCTGACTTTTGGCAGTGACGGCAGCAACCAGACGTTCAATGGCATCTTCACAGGCAACGGCAGCGTGGTGAAGGTGGGCGCTGGAACGCAAACCCTCAATGGCAACAGCACCTTTGCCGGTGGCCTAGAGCTTAATGCTGGCGGTCTGGTGGTCGGCAGCAACACCGCGCTGGGCACAGGTGCACTGACCACGGCGGCAGGCACTACACTCGACGCCAGCACCGCAGTTGCACTGACCAACGCAGTTTCCCTTGGCGGTAACCTGACTGTCGGCGGCAGCGCCAACCTGACCCTGGGCGGGATTGTCAGCGGCAGCGGCGGGCTGACCAAAAACGGCGCGGCAAACCTGATTCTCAACGGAGCGAACACCTTCCTCGGTGCAGTCGCGTTGAACTCGGGCACGATCACCGCGGGTGCCAACGCGGCGCTCGGCAGCGGCAACATCACCGTCGGCGGCGTGGCCACCCTCGACAGCAATGCGGCAGTGACCCTCAACAACGCGGTCATTCTCAACAACAGCCTGGGGATCGGCGGCAGCAACGCGTTGACCCTCGGCGGGGTGATCAGCGGCGCCAGCCAACTGGTGAAAAACGGCGCCGCCAATCTCACTCTTAACGGTACCAATACCTACAGCGGCGGCACCACGCTGAATGCCGGCAGTCTGACGGTCGGCAACGGCGCGGCACTGGGCACCGGCGCTTTGTCAGTGGAAGGTGCGGGCACGCTCAACAGCAGCTCGGCCGTGACCCTGAACAACAACGTGATTCTCAACGCCAACCTCACCGCTGGCGGCGCCAACGCGCTGGCCCTTGGCGGGGGGATCAGTGGCGGCAACGGGCTGATCAAAACCGGCGCTTCGAGCCTGACCCTCAACGGCAGCAACACCTACACCGGCACCACGGCGCTGAATGCCGGTTCACTGATTGTCGGTTCCAGCACAGCCCTTGGCACCGGCACACTCAACGCCTCGAACGGCACCACCCTCGATGCCAGTACCGCCGCGACGCTGGCCAACAACGTAAACCTCGCCGGCACCCTGACCCTGGGTGGCACCAATGCGCTGACCCTCGGCGGCGTGGTCGCCGGTATCGGTGGACTGACCAAGAAGGGCGCTGCCGACCTGACCCTCAACGGCGCCAACAGTTATTTTGGCAACACCCTGTTGAACACCGGCAAACTGATTGTCGGCAGCAACACCGCGTTGGGTTCCGGCACGTTGAACGCGGCGGCCAACACCACGCTGGACGCGAACACGGCCGTCAGCCTGAACAATGCCGTGGCGCTCGCCGGTGCCTTGAACATCGGTGGCATGGCGAATATGACCCTGACCGGGCTGCTCAGCGGCGGCGGCAGTCTGGTGAAAGACGGTGCGGCCAATCTGATTCTCAACGCCGCCAACAACTACCTCGGCGGCACCACGCTGAATGCCGGCACCTTGACCGTCGGCAACAGTTCTGCATTGGGCTCCGGTGCATTGACCGTCGCTGGCGCCGCAACGCTGGACAGCAATTCGCCGCTGGTCAGCCTCAACAACGCGGTCGCATTGAATGCGGCGCTGACCGTTGGCGGCACGCAAAACCTGGCCCTCGGCGGCGTCACCAGCGGCACAGGCCAGTTGATCAAAAACGGCGCGGCCAACCTGACTCTCAACGGCAGCAACACGTTCAGCGGCGGCACCACCCTGAATGCCGGTACGCTCACCTTGGGCAATGCCAACGGTCTGGGTAGTGGCGGACTGATCCTCGGCGGCGCGGCGACGCTGGATAACAGTGCATCGTTCGGCATCGGCAACGCGATCACTTTGAACGCCGGGCTGACGGTTGCCGGCAACAACGATTTGAGCTTGAATGGCGTCATCGGCGGTGCCGGCAACCTGACCAAAAACGGTCTGTCGGATCTGACCCTTGCGGGCAACAACACTTTTACCGGCGCGCTGAACATCGTCTCGGGCAGCGTCACCACCCTCAACAGCAACGCGCTGGGCAATACCGCCGGCGTTAATATCAGCGCCGGCGCCTGGCTGAATCTGGGCAGCAACGCCAGCCTCGGTGCGCTGACCGGTAGCGGCAGTGTGCAACTGACCGGCAGCAACCGGCTGACCGTCGGCACCGGCAACGTCACCAGCACTTTCGATGGCGACCTCAGCGGCAGCGGTGGTCTGGTCAAAGTCGGCACCGGTACCTTGAACCTCACCAGGATCAGCGGCATCACCGGCAACACCGCGATTGATGGCGGTATCGTGAATCTCACTGGTTCGCTGGGCAGTGCGCAAGTCAACGTCAATATCGGTGGCACGCTGACCGGTACCGGCTCTGCGCTCGGCGCGGTCAACATCAACAACGGTGGGCATCTGGCGTTGTTGTCGGGCAACACCTTGTCGGCGAGTGCTCTGACTCTTGGCGCCGGCAGCAACGTTGATGTAGCACTGCGCACACCGTCGACCGCGTCGCTGATGAACGTCGGCGGCAACCTCACCCTTGACGGCAATCTCAACGTCACTGATGCCGGCGGTTTTGGCGTCGGCGTGTATCGCCTGTTCAACTACATCGGCGCCCTGACCAATCTGGGGCTGGATGTCGCCAGCGTGCCCGTCGGTTACGGCCTTGGCGATTTGGTGGTGCAGACCGGGGTGGCCAATCAGATCAACATTCAAGTCTCCGCGTCGAACAGCAAAATCCGTTACTGGGACGGCAGCCAGACCATCGCCAACGGTGTGGTCGATGGAGGCAGCGGCACCTGGAACGCGGTCGGTACCAACTGGACCGATGCCAATGGTTTGGTCAACCAACCGTGGGCCGGCGATTTCGCGGTGTTCCAGGGCACCGCCGGCACGGTGACGGTGAACGGCCCGCAAGCGTTCACCGGCATGCAATTTCTCACCGATGGCTACAACGTGGTCAACGGTGCGGCGGGGCAACTCACGGCGGTCAACGGCACCGGCGGCACCACTTCGTTGCGCGTCGATCCGGGCGTGACCGCGACCATCAATGCCAATATCGATGGCAGCGGCATTCTCAATAAACTCGACGCCGGCACCCTGGTGCTCGGCGGTGCCAACACTTATACCGGCGGCACACAACTGGACGGCGGCAAGATTATCGTCGGCAGCAATACGGCGCTCGGTACCGGTACGTTGACGGCGAATGCCGGTACGCAACTGGACAGCAACGCAGCGGTGACACTGGCCAACGCGGCAACGCTCAACGGCAACCTCACCGTGGTCGGCAGCAATGCACTGACCCTCAACGGCGTGATTGGCGGCACCGGTGGCCTGATCAAAACCGGCACGGCGAACCTGACCCTCGGCGGCAACAACGCCTTCCTCGGCCCGGTAGCACTGAATGCTGGCGGACTGATTCTGACGTCGAACTCGGCGCTGGGTTCGGGCACTTTGAATGCTGCGGGCGGCACCTCGCTGGATGCCAGCACCGCGGTTTCGCTGAACAACGCGGTGAATCTGGCCGGCAATCTCGGCATTGGTGGCACGGCGGATCTGACCCTGGCCGGCACGCTCAACGGCGCCGGCAGCCTGAGCAAAAACGGCGCAGCCAACCTGACTCTCAGCGGCAATAACAACTTCCTCGGTGGCACCACCCTGAACGCGGGTACCCTGACCGCTGGCAGCAACTCGGCACTGGGTCTGGGCAATCTCACCGTAGCCGGCACCTCGGCGCTGGACAGCAACAGCGCGCTGAGCCTGGGCAACAACGTCGTGCTCAACGCCAATCTGAGCAACACCGGCAGCAACAATCTGACCATCGCTGGTGTGGTCAGCGGCGCGGGTGGCTTGATCAAGGACGGCGCGTCGAACCTGACACTCAACGGCATCAACACCTTTACCGGCGGTACCACGCTGAATGCCGGCACGCTGAGCCTTGGTACAGGCGCGTCGCTGGGCAGTGGAGCGCTGACCGTGGCGGGTGCTTCGACCCTAGATAACACCGCGCCACTGGTGCTGGCCAATAACCTCAACGTCAATGCCAATCTGGCTCTGGCCGGCAACAACAACCTGACACTCGGCGGCATCGTCGCCGGCGCCGGCACATTGATCAAAAATGGTCTGTCCGACCTGACCCTGAGCGGCAGCAACACCTTCAGCGGCACCTTCGATGTGGCGTCCGGCAGCCTGACTACGCTGAGTGGCGTGGCGCTGGGCAACAATGCCACGGTCAATCTTGCAGGCGGCGCGACGTTGAATCTCGGTGCTTCGGGCAGCCTTGCCACCCTCACTGGCAGCGGCACTGCGCTGATCGGTACGGGCAATACGTTGAGCCTCGGTGGCAACAACGTCAGCAGCACCTTCGCCGGCATCCTCAGCGGTGACGGTGGCCTGAGCAAACTCGGCAGCGGCACCCTGACCCTCAGCGGCATCAGCGATCTGACCGGCAACACCAACGTCAACGCCGGTACCTTGCAGATCAACGGTTCGCTGGCCAGCGGCAATGTGCTGGTCAACAACGGCGGCACCCTCGGTGGCAGCGGCACCCTGACCGGTGCCTTGACGGTGGCCGATGGCGGTCATCTCGTGGGCGTCACCGGCAGTACGCTGAACGTCAGTTCGCTGGTGTTCAACGGCAATTCAAACTTCGACGTCGGCCTCGGCACACCGGTGTCAGGTGGCGGCAATGCGTTGGTCAGCGTTGGCGGCAACCTGACCCTTGACGGCACCCTCAACGTCAGCGACATCGGTGGTTTTGGCAGTGGCGTGTATCGGCTGATTAACTACACCGGCGGCCTGACTGACAACGGAATGTTGTTTGGCTCCCTGCCGGGCAACGTCACTCCGGGCGATCTGACTTTGCAAACCGCCTTGGCCAATCAGATCAACCTGTTAGTCACAGCACCGGGTGTCACTGTCCAGTTTTGGGATGGCAACCAACTGGTGGCCAACGGTTCGGTTGAGGGCGGCAGCGGCACCTGGGGCACCGGAACCACCAACTGGACCGATGTCAACGGCACCACGAACCAAGCATGGACCAACAGCTTTGCAGTGTTCCAGGGTAATGCCGGCACGGTCACCGTCAATGGCGCGCAAACCGTCACCGGCATGCAGTTCGTCACTGATGGCTATACGTTGCAAGGCGGTACTGCGGGTTCACTGAAACTGGCCGGTGCTGTAGGTAACACGATTGTGCGCGTTGATCGTGACGTCACTGCAACCCTTGATGTAGGGATTAGCGGTACGGATACCCTTGTCAAGCTGGATGCGGGCACTTTGGTTCTGAATGCTGCCAACGGCTATACCGGCGGCACAGTCTTGGATGGTGGCACGCTGGTGGTAGGCGACAACGCAGCGCTGGGCGCGGGTGAATTGATTGCTCAAAATGGCACGATATTGGATAGCAACAAGGCTGTTACTCTGGCCAACGATGTGACGCTCAATGGTGCCTTGACAGTTGCGGGTAGCCATGACCTGACACTGGCAGGTGATGTGACTGGCAACGGCAGCTTGACCAAGACTGGATCTGCTACCTTGGTGCTGAGCGGCGCTAACGACTACGCAGGTGGCACCACCATCAGTGCTGGCCGTTTGGTGGCCTCTGTGGGTAATCTGGGCAGCGGCTCTATCGTCAACAATGCAGCGTTGGAGTTGAATCAAACCAGCAACGCCACCTTGGCGCAAGCCATCAGCGGCAGCGGCGACTTGACCAAGACTGGTGCAGGCACGCTGACGCTGGCTGGTAACAACACCTCCACGGGTGGCACCACCATCAGTGCTGGCAAGTTGGTGGCCTCTGTGCGTAGCTTGGGCAGCGGCGCTATCGTCAACAACGCAGCGCTGCAGTTGAACCAAACAACAGATGCCACCTTGGCGCAAGCCATCAGCGGCAGCGGCAGCCTGACCAAGACCGGTGCTGGCGCATTGACGCTGACGGG
>NZ_JACSQK010000012.1 GCF_014836675.1 Comamonas avium | reverse complement strand
CCGGCGCCGGCGACGATGCCGCCGAGTGTCAGGTTGTTGTTGCCGGCCAGAGCCAGATTGGCATTGACGTTGAGGTTGTTGGCCAGCACCAGTGGCTCGGTGTTATCTAGGGTCGAGGCACCCGCCACGGTCAGCGCGCCACTGCCCAGCGACGCGCCTGTACCAAGGGTCAGCGTACCGGCAGTGAGGATGACACCGCCGGTGAAGTCGTTGGTGGAGCTGTTCAAGGTGAGGTTTCCCTGCCCGGTCTTGGTCAACCCGCCATGACCGGTGAGTTGGCCGGTGAGCGTCAAAGCGTTGCTTCCCGAGACCTTCAATCCGTTGCTGCCGAGAGTGAAGGTGTTGCCCACCGACAGGTTGGTGGTTTGCGATTCCAGGGTGCCACCATTGGCGAGCACGCCGCCAATACCGAAGACCGCAGCGTCATTGATCCTGACGATACCACCATTAAGTTGGGTGGTGGTGTTGCCACTGATGATCGGGCCCTGGATGGTCCACGTGCCGCTATCGATAATCAGGTTGCTGAAATTGAGGTAGTTGTTCCCATTGATCGTCCCCGTTCCGCCGGTACCCGAGCCGCCGCCGACGGCATTCTGCAAAGCCAGAGTGTTGCCGTTGTTGGCTGTGCCACCATCGACAATCCCGGCGCCGGCAAAGCCGATGGTCAGGCCCAGTACCGGCAACGCAACCCCTACACCACCGCCGGCGGACACCAAAGAGCCGGTGATCGCATTGAAACGGTTGGCACCACCACCCGTACCAAGGGACAAACTGCCGCTAAGAATTCCAGTGTTAGTGAATACGTTTCCGGTCGATGTACCCTGCATGGCCACCCGGCCGGTGATGCTCCCGTTGTTGGTAAATACACCCTTGCCACCGCCCCACAGTGCAATCACAGGAATATCTGCTGCAAGTATGGAGACACCTACCAACGGCATGCCTTCAATAATGCCGTTGTTTGTAATCGTGGTAGTACCGCCTACACCGTTTTGCACACTCAGACCGATGCCGGTCAAGCTGGGCAAGCTTGCACCAAGAAGACCGGAAGTGCCACGAATCACGCCGGTGTTGTTATTGGTAACTACGACGATGCTGTTATTTGCGTTACCCATCGTCACACCCGTTGTCAGCCCTGAAACTGTTCCCATCAGAGAAGGATCAATTAAACCGGTGTTAGTCAACCGGGCATTATTGCCGCTAAGGTTGAGTGCTGTTCCAAGCAGCGGCGCATTTATGACCGCCTCGCTGAGCACATTGACAGTTAGATTGCTCACACCAGTAGTCAGGCCGACTGTTGTGCCAGTGCAATTAATCGTCGCACCGGGCGCCGGCGTGTCGCATACCGCATATGCAGAAGATGCGGCCAACAATCCCCAAGCCATAGCAATGGCACCAGCAATGCCATGCCAGCGCAAGCTACGTTGGTTAGCGCAAATCACCTTCGATTGCTTGCTGCCACTTGCAGCACCGCCACCGGCGCGGGCAGTTTCAGGTACAGCAACCCAGCAGCCCAAGGTGGCGTTCCAGGTAGATCGGTAAATATGGTTCATGCGGCTATGCCTTCAGTGCTTGTATATGGGTATTTCTGTGCCTCAAAGCCCGTACAAACACCGCCCGAAGCTACCTAAAAACTAAAAAAATGTAACAACCCACCACCAGCCTGTCTATCACTGAAACTAGGTATTTTTAGGCCCATCGCGCATGGTGCATACGGCTATCTCCATAAGATTTATATGAATAAACGAATGGCACATGTCAATCTCATACGTTAGCGAGCCACAGACATCACCGGGCAAACTGCCCGGCAGACTCTTGCATCAAGGGTGCGCCCACCAGCTCTTGCAGGGCACTCTCGGACGGCAGCAGCATTCACG
The DNA here is from genome assembly GCF_014836675.1 of Comamonas avium. GTDB lineage: Bacteria > Pseudomonadota > Gammaproteobacteria > Burkholderiales > Burkholderiaceae_C > Comamonas > Comamonas avium. Next base: position 60,463 of record NZ_JACSQK010000012.1, on the reverse strand, counting down.
GTGAAGGTGCGCTCTTTACCAATGGCCGTGCAGTTGGGCATCTCGCAGCTGGCCAAGGCTGCCACGCCTAGACTGGGGTATTCTTTTAAGGAAGCGCATGACAAACAAAGTTGTACTCATCACTGGTGGCAGCCGCGGCATAGGTGCTGCTACGGCTTTGCAAGCAGCAACCAAGGGATGGGATGTCGTCATTAGCTACAACAATGAGCATGCAGCAGCACATGCAGTTGTCTCAAGTATTGAGAGTCTCGGGCGGCGCGCTGCCGCTGTCCAAGCAGATGTAGGTAGTGAAGAGCAAATACAGTGCTTGTTCACCTTGGTGGATGAGCAGTTTGGCCGGCTCGATGCCTTGGTCATTAACGCAGGGGTGGTCGACAAAGCCCAGACAGTGGCTGAGTTCAGCTTGCAGCGCTTGGAGCGCATGTTCCGCATCAACACGATCGGAGCGTTCCTCTGCGCACGTGAAGCTGTTGTGCGAATGAGTACATCACGCGGTGGTCAGGGCGGCTCTATCGTGAATGTCTCCAGTATTGCAGCAAGGCTGGGCGCTCCACGCCAGTATGTGGACTACGCTGCATCCAAAGGTGCCATGGATGTGATGACGCTGGGTCTGGCCAAAGAAGTTGCAGCAGAAGGTATCCGCGTAAATGCTGTACGCCCTGGACTGATTGACACGGATATTCATGCCAGCGGTGGACAGCCAGACAGGCTTGTCCGTCTTGCGCCAAGCGTTCCCATGAAGCGTGGCGGCACACCTGAAGAAGTCGCAAACGCCATTGTTTGGCTAATGTCTGATGAATCTCCTTACACCACAGGCAGTTTGATTGAAATTTCGGGTGGAAACCTCTAGAAACCCGAGGCATTCAGTGCTGCAGTGCAAAAAAATGCACTCAGGCTTGGTGAGAGCGATTAGAAAAATATCTTGATGCGATACACAACCAGGCGGTACGTAAAGGGAGTACTGTGAAGCGCTGATAGGTTTGTTGACTATATTTTTTAAAGCGAGGTTTTTTATGTCTTGGTTCCAAAAAAGCTTTAAATATCTTTCTTGCTGTATGGGCCGTCGCTCACCCACAGCAACCACCATAGAACCACCGTCGTCGCAGCCAGACAAGGCTACAACGGGCAAGGAGAAAAGCCATGGCCCGCAACAGCAACCCTACAAGCACGAGCCACTAAACGCATTGCAGCAAAACTATTAAGCGCAAGTGCAAATCGCCATGTCCATTTTCAGCGGTTTTCTTGCTGCTTTTTTTGACGAGGTGTTAGAAGGCCGTTGCTTACCCATTCGCACATCACCGATGGATACCACTGAGATCAAGAAAGAGTGGTCGGTGAGAAAGGTGAATCCATCCGGGCCGAGGATGGTTAATCTGGGATGGTCACGTCTCCAATCTCTTTTGCGCGGGGAAAGAGACTAGATCTGTTCAGCCAGACTGCGCGAATCCTGCGGGAACGCTTGGGGCCATCACTTCATGCTGCGCTCGCTGGTATTGCCTTGGCTATGGATATCTAGAGCCCCTTAGTAAGTCCAGCATCTCGCGCCACCTGGCTCAGCGCAGACGATGCCGATGCCGATGCCGATACCGATACCGATACCGATACCGATACCGATACCGATACCGATACCGATACCGATGCCAGCTTGTTCTGGATCGGCTGACGCATGGCGGCAACGGCAACGCCAGCCGTTCGAGGGCCAGCGGGTTGACCAACATAGAGAGAGGCCACCGGCAGCACCAGGTTGCCCCACTGGGTGTGGTCATGGCATAGCAGCAACAGCACACGGATGCTGTTTTCGATGCGGCCATTGCACGACGCAGTCCGTAGCCTGCCTCCTCAATGCGCGCGCGTGAAATTAAGCAAGCAATCGCAACCACTTAGTGTGGATTAGGTTAAAAGTCATTCAACTGGCACACTAGGGAGAGATTTAAATTGTTGATGACTATGGAGAGGAAGCCTGTGCCACCACCAAAAATCGATGCTCAAGCAAATAGCAACGTCTCTGCGAAAAAACCGTGGAAACAACCCGTGAAGGTTAAACCTGAAACCGTGATGCCCGCAGGCCTCAAGATTCAAGTGCACGAACGGCAAGCTTTGCCTGAAAGCTACCGAGTCTGTAACGGAACCAGTTTCGAGCCTTACCAACCCAAAGACTGGGGCCGCTAATACAAAACCCGCGCAATGCGGGTTTTGCTTTTGAGGCTTCTGAACTGTCAGCTCAGCAAAACGTCTTATATCTGCGGCCTGCCCCACCCGCTCTGGCAACCACATTGAATATGTGTCTCTGGGGCATGAGATGCAACTGGCCTTGAGCGATCTTTAATGCAGTGCGACTGTTTATGGAGGGCGCAGCCTTTTCTAGACAGCTTTCAGTTTCACGGAATGGTTTTGCCCAAAGGGCAATACAGCACCGTTAGCAGTAACGTACTGGTGAGCCTGCGCGCACCACGGCAGAAAAAGGCGGCAACATAAAACGGCTGCAGACATTTGCACCCCAAACTGCAGACGACGTTGCTGATGAACGCGGCAAGATGAAGGCACCCAAACAGTTGGGACATCCATACAGACCGCCCAACGCCCACTGCCTGCGTCGTGGAGCCAAAATCCAAGCGACGAAGTAGGACACCACAACCCCTTCTGGACCTGCAATCGGGGGCATAATAACGGCTGGTTATGAACTCGCAGCAATTGATTGTTGCGCAGCGCTCCGCAAATAGAGCGCTTATCTCCGCAGTCATTGCGGGTAAAAACATAATCAAATCAACGTGGTGGCGTTAGCTCAGTTGGATAGAGCAACAGCCTTCTAAGCTGTGGGTCACTGGTTCGATTCCAGTACGCCGCGCCACAAAAGAAGTTTCAAGCCCTGCACAACGTGTTTGTGCAGGGCTTTTTGCTTGTCTGGCACCTTTTCAATGCAAACCTCTTTCACGCATTTGCCAAAGACACTGCGCCAGCGGTGCGCGGCCCGCCCTGCGCCCGCTACATCACTAAAGGCGCAGCGAAAGCAAGCACGTTCCACGGCGCATTCACACACCTGTCAGCTCGATAGGCGCCAAACACCGCCAGGCATGCAATCACATCTGCCAGGAGTTGTCCCAAAGACTGTCACTAGAGCGTCTTGACCTCTGCCCTCTTTGCATACGGTTTTATCAGGTCGAGCTGTTTAGCTCATATGCTTGGCTGTACGCAATTGCAATAACCTACCAGCGAAGACACCGTGACAACACTTCCATCCTTGATGCTCGCAGCCGTACACAATGGCTTTGGTGCCCCTGACGTTCTGCACCCCCAAGACATTCCTCTTCCGGCGATGCGCCCCAATGATTTGCTGGTGCGCGTGCATGCCGCCGGCCTCAATCGGGCAGAGCTGAACTGGCGCCAAGGCAAGTACGGCCCCAACCCGGGTTTTGGAGACAGTGACCAGGTCATTGGACTGGAGATGGCTGGAGAAGTCGTCGCCATGGGGCCGCAGGTCAGCGGCTTTCGCTTGGGCGAACGCGTCATGGGCATTGTGGGCGGGGGCGCATATGCACAGTACGCCCGCATCGATGCGGGCATGGCCATGCGTGTGCCAGAAGGCATCAGCGATGTAGAGGCCGCCAGCATTCCCGAAGCCATGGTGACTGCACACCATGTTCTGCAGCATCTGGGGAACCTGCAAGCCGGTGAGCGGGTTTTGATTCACGGTGCAGGCGGCGGTGTGGGCACAACCCTGATACAGATGGCACGTATGGCTGGTGCAAGCACCATTGTCACCACGAGCAGCGCTGGCAAGCATGAGCGCCTGCGTGCCTTGGGGGCTGACATCACCGTGGACTACGCCACACAGGACTTTGCCGAAGTCATTGCCAGCGAAGTAACCGGCGGACGTGTCGATGTGGTGATTTGCAATATGGGCGCGCCATATCTGGAGCGCAATGTACGCAGCCTGGATATGGCTGGTCGCCTGATTCAGCTTGGGCTGCAAGGTGGCGCCAGCGGTACGCTGCCGATGGATGTGATGATGACACGCAGGCTGCGCATAGAGGGCACGGTCATGAAGTCGCTCAGCACCGCGCAAAAAGTGGCCATGACCCAGCGTTTTGCCCAACGCTGGCTCCCTGTCATCGCGCGCCGTCAATTGCTGCCATTGATTGAACAGCAATACCCTTTGACGCAGGCCGCGCAAGCTCATGCGCATCTGGAAAATCAGCAACCTTTTGGAAAGATTGTGCTGACCTGCTCCAACTAGATCAGAATAAAAAAATAGCGGCTAGCGCTTTGTATTCAAGGGTTTCAGATACATAACTATCTCAAACCCTTTAAATACCGGCGCTAGCCGCTATTTTTATTGAATCACTTGTGAGCTTTATTTGCTGGCGGTCAGCATGCCGTTGCCGCTCGACAATGACTCGACCCAATGGCGTACACGCTCTGCATCGCCCTGGCGGCTGTACTTGCCCACTGAATCCAAAAACACCATGATGATTTTGCGGCCAGACACCTCTGCCTGCATCACCAGGCAGCGGCCTGCTTCTGAGATGTAGCCGGTTTTTTGCAGGCCAATGTCCCAGCGGTCGCTCTTGACCAGGCTGTTGGTGTTGTTGAATTGCAGCATGCGGTTACCCACAGCCACTTCATAGCTGGGCGATGTGGAGTATTGGCGCATCAGGGGGTTGGCGTGTGTCACGTTCACCAATGTAGCCAGATCATGCGCGCTGGACTGGTTGCGGCTCGACAGACCTGTAGGCTCTACATACTGGGTTTCAGTCATGCCCAGCAACTTGGCCTTGTTGTTCATCAACTGCACAAAATGCACCAGCCCGCCAGGGTACGTACGACCCAGCGCATGGGCAGCACGATTTTCGCTGGACATCAGCGCCAAGTGCAGCATTTCGCCGCGGCTCAGCTGTGTGCCAACGCGCAAACGTGAGCTGCTGTGCTTTTCAGTGTCCACATCGTCTTGCGTGATGGTGATCATTTCATCCATCGGCAGCTTGGCTTCGGCAATCAGCAAACCCGTCATCAGCTTGGTGATGGAAGCAATGGGCAAGACCGCATGGTCGTTCTTACTCAGCAGCACCTCCTTGGTGTCCTGATCCAGCACCAGCGCAACGCTGGATTTCAGATCCAAAGGATCAGAGACCTGGTGCAAGCCTGCCATTTGCCCAAACGAAGGCCGTGCTACCGCTACGGCCGCCGCGCCCGCCGCTGCGGCGGCTACCGCGCGGGTGGCCGTCGCTTTACGCGCAACTTTGGTATTGGATTTAACTGCCCGCGTGGCTACCACCTTGCGGTTAGATGTAGCGGACTTGGTGTTCTTTTGTGCCACGACCTTTTTGGTACTGGTGGCTTTGGCTGCCTGCTTTTTCTTGACGGAAGCAGAGGCTGCAGTGGTTTGTTTCTTGGTCGGGGCCTTTTTCGATGCGTAAGCGGCTGGGGCAGCCAATGCACAACTCAAAGTCAAAAAGGCCAGCGCTTTGGCGATTCGACCATACGCAAACGGGGATCGGTGGTGCATGCAAGTGCTCCGAGCAACAAACAACAAGGGAGTGCCGTTACCACCAAAGAAAGTCATGCCATTTACCGAAATACACAACTTTTTAGCGGAAATTAAGCGAATTATAGGACGACACCTACCGTTTGTAGCATGCAGCTAGCACTGAATTACATTTATTTGAGAGCAAGCAATACAGACGGCATCGAACTTAGCCAAAGCACTACCGCCTGTCGCCTTGCCGGATTTCACAATCCGGCAGGTCAGTAGCTGGGCGGCACTTGTAAAAACATACAAAGCGCCACCCTGCTTCCACCTTAAACGGCCACTGTTTGCACGGCTGGCGCACGGCGCAAGCCTGACAAAATCGCCCGAATCGATGCCGAAACAATGTTGGCATCCATACCCACACCAAACACGGTGTGGCTATCGTCTACGCGCACTTCAACGTAGGCCACCGCCTGGGCATTAGCCCCCTCGCCTACTGCATGCTCCGAATAATTCATCACACGCACCTGGCGGCCCAGCGATTGCGACAACGCCTGTACGAAGGCATCAATCGGGCCGGTGCCCTGCGCTTCAAGCACGCGCTCTTGGCCGTCCCAGTGGAGCTTGGCGTTCAAGGTCACCACACCATCATCTTCTGCCAAACGATACTGCGGAGCCTGGGCCACATCCATGCCAAATTCTTTGCGGAAGATCTTCCACAAGTCTGCAGCAGTGAATTCGGTGCCCAAAGAGTCCATTTCCTGTTGCACGATTTGCGAGAACTCGATTTGCAAGCGACGTGGCAACTGCAAGCCGTACTCTGCCTCAAGCAGATAAGAAATACCGCCCTTGCCTGACTGGCTGTTCACGCGAATCACCGCCTCGTAGCTGCGTCCCAAATCCTTGGGATCAATTGGCAAGTAAGGCATGTCCCAGATGTCGCTTTCCTTGCGTGCCGAAAACGCCTTCTTGATCGCATCCTGGTGCGAGCCCGAGAACGAGGTGTAAACCAGCTCGCCCACATAGGGGTGACGAGGGTGCACCGGCAACTGATTGCAGTACTCCACCGTGGCACGAATGCCGTCGATATCTGAAAAATCCAGCCCAGGATTGATACCCTGAATGTACATGTTCAAGGCCACGTTCACCACGTCAAGGTTGCCGGTGCGCTCACCATTGCCAAACAGGCAGCCTTCCAGGCGGTCAGCTCCGGCCAGCAATGCCATTTCAGCGGTGGCCGTGCCTGTACCGCGGTCGTTGTGGGGGTGTACAGACAAAACGATCGAGTCACGGCGCAGCAAGTTGCGGTGTGTCCACTCCACCATGTCGGCAAAGATATTGGGGCTGGAGTGCTCCACGGTTGTCGGCAAATTGATGATGCATTTCTTTTGCGGCGTGGGTTGCCACACTTCGGTCACTGCATCGACCACGCGCTTGGAAAACTCAACTTCCGTATCCGAATACATTTCGGGCGAATATTCAAACGTCCAGTCCGTGCTGGGGTGTTCTGCCGCGATGTCCTTGAACAGCTGGGCATTGGTGCGGGCCAGCTCGACAATTTCGTCTTCGCTCATATTGAGCACCACGCGGCGCATCACAGGCGCGGTGGCGTTGTACAGGTGGACGATGGCACGTGGCACACCCTCCAGCGCTTCAAACGTGCGGCGGATCAGGTGCTCACGGGCCTGGGTCAGTACTTGCACGGTCACATCATCGGGAATGCGCTTTTCCTCGATGAGCTTGCGCATGAAGTCAAATTCAATCTGAGAAGCAGAAGGAAAGCCGACTTCAATTTCCTTGAAACCGATCTTGACCAGTTGCTCGAACATGCGAATCTTGCGCTCGATGTCCATGGGTTCAATCAGCGCCTGATTGCCATCACGTAAGTCCACACTGCACCACACTGGTGGCTTGGTGACAACTGCGTCAGGCCACGTGCGATCGGTCAAACGAACAGGAACAAAGGGTTGGTATTTGCTAGCGGGGTTGTGCAACATCGACATAGGGACTCTCTTTCGTGATTCAAGAAAAATTGACCTGATCCCCCAGCAACTCAACAAAAAAAGGCCCGTCGCTGGAAGCTACGGGCCTTGGAAGTAGGGTGTTTTGTACGCGCGCGCTACTTGATCTGCCCGATGGACATGGTTAGTAGTAGAGCTAGCGACAGGTTTTGCATGCGGATTACTCTAGCACAGTTTTTCAAAAACAATGCTTGCGTTTTTACTTAGTGGTGCAAACCACGTTCTTCAGGCTCGTCTTTGGACGTGCTGATCACACTGGTTTGCTGGCCCTTGGCCTTGCGCATCAAATACACCACATAGCCGCTGAATCCATACAGGGCGAACACCGCAAACAGCACAGTGGGAGTGTGGATATTGACGATGGCAATACCCAGCACGATGAGCACGATGGCTGCAAACGGCACGCTGCGCTTCATGTTGAAGTCTTTGAAGCTGTAGAAAGGCACGTTGGTGACCATCGTCAAGCCCGAATACAGCGTCAAGATGAACATCACCCACATCATCTGCACCCAGGTGATCAGGCCATCTTCGCCGCGCACGACGCCGTAATCATTGAACACCCAGATAAAGCCGACCACCAAAGCAGCGGCAGCTGGCGAAGGCAGCCCCTGGAACCAGCGCTTATCCACCACCCCTGTGTTCACGTTAAAGCGCGCCAAGCGCAGTGCGGCACAAGAGCAGTACACGAACGCGGCAATCCAGCCCCAGCGCCCCAGACCTTTGAGCGCCCATTCATATGCAATCAACGCTGGAGCGACGCCAAATGACACCATATCGCACAGCGAATCCATTTGCTCGCCAAATGCACTCTGGGTGTTGGTCATCCGGGCAACACGGCCATCGAGGCTGTCGAGCACCATGGCACAGAAAACACCGATGGCGGCGAGGTCAAAGCGGCCATTCATGGCCATGACGATGGCGTAAAAGCCGCCAAACAAGGCTGCCAGTGTGAATAGATTGGGCAATATGTAAATGCCCTTGCGGCGCTTGCGAACCACTACGCCGTTATCGCCCGTATGGGCGTCATTGCTGTCATGCATGTAATGCACCTCCAGAGCGCCGCCTCTGAAAAGCCGAGGCAGCTATTAAAACCATAGTATTTTACGCAGACTGCTTTTGCATCCAGCTTGCTACCAGTGTATCGCTGTCGCCATGCCACCTGACAAATAAAAAGGCCACTGCGCTGGCAGTGGCCTTGGGCTGCAGGCCGCGCGGTGCGGCCTGCATGGTTGGCGCATTAGTTGCGGGTCTGGTCAACCAGCTTGTTCTTGGAGATCCAAGGCATCATGGCGCGCAGCTGGCCACCAACTTGCTCGATGGCGTGCTCGGCGTTTTGACGACGACGAGCTGTCATGGATGGGTAGTTCAGACGGCCTTCGCTGATGAACATCTTGGCGTATTCACCGCTCTGGATGCGCTTCAGGGCATTGCGCATGGCCTTGCGCGATTCTTCGTTGATGACTTCAGGGCCCGTCACGTACTCGCCATACTCCGCGTTGTTGGAGATGGAGTAGTTCATGTTGGCGATGCCGCCTTCGTACATCAGATCCACAATCAGCTTGAGCTCGTGCAGGCATTCAAAGTAAGCCATTTCAGGAGCGTAGCCAGCTTCGGTCAGGGTCTCAAAGCCCATCTTCACCAGCTCCACTGCACCTCCGCACAGCACGGCTTGTTCGCCGAACAGGTCAGTTTCGGTTTCTTCCTTGAAGTTGGTCTCAATGATGCCGCCCTTGCCGCCGCCATTGGCCATGGCGTAAGACAGTGCCACGTCACGCGCCTTGCCAGACTTGTCTTGGTAGATGGCGATCAAGGAAGGAACGCCGCCGCCCTTGAGGTACTCGGAACGCACAGTGTGGCCAGGGCCCTTGGGGGCCACCATGATCACGTCCACGTCGGCGCGTGGCACCACCTGGTTGTAATGCACGTTAAAGCCGTGAGCGAACGCCAAGGTAGCGCCCGACTTCATGTTGGGGGCCACATTGTTGTTGTAGACGTCAGGAATGTTCTCGTCAGGCAGCAACATCATGACCACGTCAGCAGCCTTCACGGCTTCGTTGACTTCCATGACGGTCAGGCCAGCCTTACCCACTTTGTCCCATGAAGCGCCGCCCTTGCGCAGACCCACGATGACCTTCACGCCGCTCTCGTTGAGGTTCTGAGCGTGTGCGTGGCCTTGGCTGCCGTAACCAATGATGGCAACGGTCTTGCCCTTGATCAGGCTCAGGTCACAGTCTTTGTCGTAGAAAACTTTCATGTTTGGCTCCAGTTATTTCCAGTGTGTTTATGGGGGTGAAAACGTTATTTAAAAAATCAGTGTACGCGGCAAACAGGCATCAAACGCGCAAGATACGCTCGCCACGACCAATGCCTGAGGCACCGGTGCGCACGGTTTCCAAAATCGCGGTGCGATCCAAACCTTGCAGGAACGCGTCGTTCTTGGACTGGTCCCCTGTCAGCTCAATCGTGTAGCTTTTTTCGGTCACGTCGATGATGCGGCCACGGAAGATATCCGCCATGCGCTTCATCTCCTCGCGCTCCTTGCCCACCGCACGCACCTTGACCATCATGAGCTCGCGCTCGGTGTAGGCCCCTTCGGTCAGGTCCACCACTTTCACGACTTCGATCAGGCGATTGAGGTGCTTGGTGATTTGCTCAATGATGTCATCCGAACCGGTGGTCAGGATGGTCATGCGCGACAGCGACGGGTCTTCCGTCGGTGCCACGGTGAGCGATTCAATGTTGTAGCCGCGTGCCGAGAAAAGGCCAACCACGCGCGATAAAGCACCAGGCTCGTTTTCGAGCAGCACGGCAATGATGTGTTTCATGTCCAGATCCCTCTTTTCGCTGCCCTCCCCTGCCACCGGTAAGTGACAAGCTTGGCAAACAATAGATTCGTCAAAATGAGAGCGCTTAGCGCAGAACCAGTCTGCATTTGCGCATAAAAAGACTTTGAAAACAGCCACCAGCTTGCGCTGGCAGCTTCTGTTTTTTACAAGTCGTCAGGTCCAAGCAGCATTTCCGTGATGCCCTTGCCGGCCTGCACCATGGGGAATACGTTCTCGGTGGGATCGGTGCGAAAGTCAATGAAAACACACTTGTTTTCTTCGCGGGCAATGCGACGCGCTTCAATCAAAGCAGCCTGCACCTGCGAAGGATCTTCCACCAAGATACCGGCATGGCCAAAAGCCTCGGCCAGCTTTACGAAGTCAGGCAGTGAATCCATGTAGCTGCTGGAGTAGCGGCCCGAGTATTCAATCTGCTGCCACTGGCGCACCATTCCGAGGAAACGGTTGTTCAGCGCACAGATGATCACAGGGGTGTTGTACTGGCGGCAAGTGGCCAGCTCCTGGATGTTCATCTGGATCGAGCCTTCGCCCGTGATACAGAACACTTCTGCCTGCGGCTTGGCCAGCTTGATGCCCATGGCGTATGGCAGGCCCACGCCCATGGTGCCCAGACCGCCAGAGTTGATCCAGCGACGTGGTTCATCAAAACGGTAGTACTGCGCAGCCCACATCTGGTGCTGGCCCACGTCTGACGTGACATACACGTCTTGGCCCTTGGTCATCTGGAACAGGGCATCCACCACCGCCTGGGGTTTGATCACGTCCTTGCTGGCACGGTCAAACTGCAGGCAATCTCGGCTGCGCCACGCTTCAATCTGTGTCCACCACTGTGCCAGCGCACCTTCGTCAGGCTGGGAGGTGGTTTCGCGGATCATGGCGATCAGCTCGGTGAGCACTTCTTTGACGTCGCCCACGATGGGCACATCCACCTTCACGCGCTTGGAGATGGAAGAGGGATCAATGTCGATGTGAATGATCTTGCGCTCTGCCGACATGAAGTGCTTGGGGTTACCAATCACGCGGTCGTCAAAACGTGCGCCCACGGCCAGCAGCACATCGCAGTTTTGCATGGCATTGTTGGCCTCAATCGTGCCGTGCATGCCCAGCATGCCCAGGTATTTGCTGTCGCTGGCAGGGTAAGCGCCCAGGCCCATCAAGGTGTGCGTGATGGGGTAGCCCAGCATGTCCACCAAAGCGCGCAGCTCAGGGCTTGCGTTGCTCAGCAACACGCCGCCACCGGTATAGATATAAGGGCGCTTGGCACTCAGCAGCAACTGCAATGCCTTGCGAATTTGGCCCGAGTGCCCCTTCTTTACGGGGTTGTACGAGCGCATTTCCACCGTCTGTGGATAGCTGCTGAACGCCGCTTTCTTGAAGGACACATCTTTGGGAATATCCACCACCACGGGGCCAGGGCGACCTGTGCGCGCAACGTGGAAAGCTTTTTTCATGGTGATCGCCAGATCACGCACATCCTTGACCAAGAAGTTGTGCTTGACGATGGGACGCGTAATGCCCACGGTGTCGCACTCTTGGAAGGCATCGGTGCCAATCGAGGCGGTCGAGGTCTGACCGCTGATCACCACCAATGGAATGGAATCTGTATACGCCGTGGCAATACCCGTGACAGCGTTTGTCAGGCCGGGGCCAGAGGTCACCAGCGCCACGCCCACTTCACCCGTTGCACGGGCAAAACCATCGGCGGCATGCACTGCGGCTTGCTCATGGCGCACCAGGACATGCTCAATGGTGTCTTGTTTGTACAGTGCGTCATAGATATAGAGCACAGCACCACCAGGGTAGCCCCACAGGTGTTTCACACCTTCGGCTTGCAGTGACTTGATGAGGATTTCGGCACCCATCAGCTCCTGGGTGCCTGCTTGCGAAGAGGCAGCCGCCGCATTAGCGTGCTCTGCTTTAGAAATTTCCATGATCAACCTTTGTGAATTTCTCTAACGAAAAACCTTGGGTGCCCCTCGTCCGTATCCTTGTGGGATCGTCTTAGGACTTGAGGCCAGTGGACATGAGCGATATGGTGTACGCCGGACCCTGACCCGTTTGCCTTGTTCAATTGCAAGCGTCAATTATGGCACTGCAACATATGCTTTGGTCAACGCTTTTTGGGTAGTTTGCCAACGCAATGCAATAATGAGCGTCTTTGCCGTGCGCTGCCACTCGTTACACATGTAAGCAGCTTCGCGAGATTTCGACTTACCGGGCACCCCTGTCTTGGCCACTGAACAAGAGCTATCCGACTTCCTCAAAGGCGTAGAAAAACGAGCTTTCAAGCGCTCGGTTTATCACGTCCGCGACGAAGAAGCGGCCTTGGATATCGTGCAAGACAGCATGATGAAACTGGCACAGCATTACGGCGACAAGCCAGCTGCAGAGCTGCCCATGCTGTTCCACCGGATCTTGTCCAACTGCACACTGGACTGGTTTAGACGGCAAAAAACTCGAAATGCGCTGTTTACCAATATGAGCGACCTCGCACATGGAGATGACGGCGATGACGATGGGTTTGATTGGATGCAGACTTATGCAGCCAACGAAGAAGGCGAAGCAGCACAAAGTGCAGAGGTACTCACCCAGCGCGCCCAACTGCTAAAAAGCATTGAAAATGAAATTCAATCTTTGCCCGCGCGTCAACGGGAGGCTTTCTTGCTGCGTTACTGGGAAGACATGGATGTTGCAGAAACCGCTGCGGCCATGGGTTGTTCCGAAGGCAGTGTCAAAACGCACTGCTTTAGAGCGGTTCAATCGTTGAGCAAAGCGCTCAAAGCAAAAGGAATCGAGTTATGACCACACCTTCGCACCACGATGAACTTGCGGCAGAGCAATTTGCGCGCAAGCTGACAGCGCACCTGTCCATGGCAGAAGCGGGTTTACCCTATGTGGTCACGGAACGCCTGCGTGCCTCTCGCATTCAGGCCCTGTCCATGCGCAAGCGCACCAGCGCTCCTTTGCGCGCCCCCAGCACCGAGTCTGCGGTTTCGCTCCTGGGCATTCAAAGTGACGGAACGGTGTCACTGGGTGCTTCTGGCAACAACCACGACAACACCCCGATCTGGGTACGCCGCCTGCTGACAGCCATCCCCTTGATCGCGCTGGCCGCAGCCCTTGCATTTATTGGCGCCGACCAAGACAGTCGCACTATCATTGACGTGGCTGAAGTTGATGCAGCGCTGCTGACCAGTGAACTGCCGCCTGCTGCCTATACCGACCCAGGTTTCCAGCAGTATTTGCAGACCACCGTTTCCGACACCCCTTAAACTTGCCAACTGCATGTTTCACTTTTTTGTGACTCCATGCAGTTTTACACTTGGCAATACATGCCCCTGACTGCTGACACCCCAACAACCCCTCGCACTTCCATCTTCGCCATTGCCGTGGCGTGCGTGTTGTTGTTCGGTTTTGCCGCAGTGGGGGTCTGGAGCATGGGCCAGGTGGCCATGGTGCCAAGCGCGGTCCCTCCGAGCTTGTCGGTCGAGGGAGAAAACGCTCGCAACTCCTTGACTGCGGATGCCCATTCACACCTTCGCCTCACGGCCTCGGGCCCTGCCTGGCGAGAGATTACAGAAGCACAGCGCCAAGTTCTGATGCCTTTGCGCGATCGCTGGGACACCATCGGCGCCCTTGCCAAGCGGCGCTGGCTGGTTTTGGCTGACCGTTACCCCAGCATGGACGAGTCAGAGCGCAACAAACTTGTCAGCCGCATGAATACCTGGGCCAACCTGAGCGTGCAGCAACGCAATCAGGCCCGAATCAATTTTGAGAGCACCAAGCGCCTGTCTGCACAAGAGCTCCAGTCAAAATGGGATGAATACCAGGCGCTCAGCGAAGCTGAAAGAAAACGACTGGCAGAGCAAGCGCGCAAAGCAAAGGCAGCCAAGAAATCCAAGCGCAGGCTGGCTCTTCCCCCGCCACCCAAGCCTGTCAGCCCTCCTGCCGAGCATTCCGCCGTTGCCGCCCCTGCTACGGCAACCACACACCCCGTGGCAACACCGTCAGTGGTAGAAACCATTCCGGTCTTGACACCGCAGGCGGCGCCTTCAGTGCATATCAGCCCGCTTGAGCGCAAACCCTCTGTAACGAGCCAGCCCATCTCGGCCCCTCAGGCTGCGCCCAACCTGGTTCTGCCCCCAATGCCTGCGCACACCACAGAGCCCGGTGCCGCACTGGTGCCGCACACCCCTGAGTCACATCACCCTGCCAGCCAGCAGGAGCTCTCCAAACCACCACTCATCGCACCCACGCCGGCCCAATAAAAGTGCGCCTTTTGCGATGAGGCTCTCGTTTTCTGAACCAGCCTGCATGTCTTTACCCGCCCCCGCCGCATCTGTCTCACTGCCTGCACCCAGCCTGCGCCGTCGAATGGCCTGCTGGCTCTACGAGGGTCTGCTGCTATTTGGGATCGTCTTCGTCGGCGGGCTGGTGCTTGGCAGTGCAGGTGTGCTCTTTAGCCACCCACTTTCTCCAAGCACGCTGCAAGCGATCTTGTTTTTAGTCCTTGGCTGCTACTTCGCCTGGTTCTGGAGCAAGGGGCAAACGCTGGCCATGAAAACATGGCACATCCAGGTGGTCGACAAATATGGCCGCCCTTTGACACGCATTCGAGCGCTTGCACGCTATGCGCTGACATGGTTATGGCTACTTCCCCCGCTGGCTGCTGTGAAGCCGTTTCACCTGCCGATGACCGAAGTGGCGGTGCTCACACTGGGATGGGTGGCCGTATGGGCGCTATTGAGCCGTTTTCACCCACAGCGCCAGTTTCTGCACGATCTATTGGCTGGCACACGCCTGATCGACGCCCGCACCTCGATACCGCCGGCCAAGAAGACTTCACAAGCCTGAACCCTGCTACCTCATTTAAAGACAAAGCCATGACACAGCGCCCTGCATTTTCCATTTGCGTCTATTGCGGCTCTCGCCCTGGAGAGCTCCCGGCCTATGCCGAAGCTGCGCACGCAGTAGGCACCTGGATTGGCCGGCATGGTGGTCAATTGGTCTATGGTGGCGGGCGTACCGGTCTGATGGGGGTGGTGGCTGACGCAACCAAGGCCGCTGGTGGCCGCGTGGTTGGTGTCATCCCTCAGGCATTGGTGGATAAAGAACTGGCCAATCAAGCTTGTGATGAGTTGCACATCGTGGCCAACATGCATGAGCGCAAAGCCATGATGGCAGAGCGCAGCAACGCGTTTTTGGCTTTGCCGGGCGGCATTGGCACTTTTGAAGAACTTTTTGAAGTGTGGACCTGGCGCCAGTTGGGCTATCACGACAAGCCCATTGGCATACTGAATGTGAATGGCTACTACGCCAGCATGCTCGATTTCCTGAAATCCACGGTCCAAAACGGGTTCATGGGCGCTTGGCAGATGGATTTGATTCGCACCAGTGAGAACGCTGAAGATCTGCTGAAATTTCTGGTGGAGTCTGCGGGCACGGCCCCAGAAAGCAAAAATCTGCGCGAAGTCATATAAACACTGCCGCTTCAGCTACAAAAAAAAAGCGATCTTTAAAGATCGCTTTTTTTGTGCTCACCAGCCGGCTTAAATGGCTGCGTCATCCAGATCGCCCGTGCGAATACGCACCACCTTTTCAACGGGGGTCACAAAGATCTTCCCATCACCGATCTTGCCGGTGCGTGCGGCAGTCACGATGGCATCCACACATCGGTCAGCATCTTCAGTGGCTACAGCCACTTCAATTTTCACCTTGGGCAAGAAATCCACCACGTACTCTGCACCACGGTACAGCTCGGTATGGCCTTTTTGACGGCCAAAGCCCTTGACTTCCGTCACTGTCAAACCAGTCACGCCACACTCGGCCAAGGCTTCACGTACCTCCTCGAGCTTGAACGGTTTGATGATGGCAGTAATCATTTTCATGGTGAACGCTCCAGTGGAATTTAAAACTTGATCGATTGCGTGATGGCTTGCTCTCAACCCCGAAAACCGTTGGTGATCGGGTTGCGCCAGTCTTTGCCAAAGCTGCGATGAGACAGACGAGGCCCCACGGGGGCCTGCCTGCGCTTGTATTCATTGATTCGAATGAGCCGAACCACGCGCTCGACGTTGGCACGATCATGACCAGCAGCCACAATCGCCTCAACAGACTCGTCATTTTCCATGTATCTGCCAATGATGTCGTCCAGCAAGGAATAAGGCGGCAAGCTGTCCTCATCCTTTTGGTCAGGCCTTAACTCAGCACTTGGCGGGCGCGTGATGATCCGCTCAGGAATCGGATTCAACCCGGTCCCGAACGGGTCATTGGCATTGCGCCAAAGAGCCAGTTCAAATACACGTGTTTTGAATAGATCCTTGATCACAGCAAAACCGCCAGCCATGTCACCGTACAAGGTGCAATAGCCCGTCGCCAGCTCGCTCTTGTTGCCCGTGGTTAACACAATGGAGCCGAACTTGTTGGACAGCGCCATGAGCAAAGTGCCACGAATGCGTGCTTGCAAGTTCTCTTCTGTGGTGTCTTCAGCCAGGCCGCGGAACTGGTCTGCCAAGGCTGCCTTGAATGCCTCAAACTGCGGTGCGATATCAATCACATCATGGCGTACACCCACGCGATCTGCCATTTCTTGCGCATCTTTCCAGCTGATGTCAGCGGTATAGGGCGAAGGCATCATGACGGTACGCACCCGGTCTTTGCCCAGCGCATCCACCGCAATGGCGAGCACCAAAGCAGAGTCAATCCCCCCCGACAAACCCAGCAATGCACCGGGAAAACCATTTTTTCTGACGTAATCGCGCACTGAGAGCACCAAGGCACTCCACAGATAAGCGTTGCCGCTTTGCACCAAAGCGACATCACCAGACAATTGAATCCGGTCAGCGTGCTGTTGCAGCGCAATCGTCACCAAAGCTGTTTCAAACGATGGAGCGCGTGCAGCAACTGAGCCATCCGCATTGAGCGCAAAACTGCTGCCATCAAACACCAGTTCATCTTGGCCGCCCACCATGTGGGCGTACACCACAGGCAGACCTGTTTCAGCCACTCTCTGTGCGAGAACAGCCTGCCGCTCTGCCTGCTTGCCCAAGTGATAGGGCGATGCATTCACGACGACCAGCATTTGCGCACCGGCCATCTTTGCGGCCTGCGCTGGCTCTTGCACCCATGCATCTTCACAAATCAAAACACCTATCTTGATGCCTGCCACCTCAATCAGACAAGGCTGGTGCTGCGGTGTGAAATAACGCAGCTCATCAAATACGCCGTAATTGGGGAGCGCTTGCTTGACGTAGCTGGCCTGAATGCGGCCATTGCCGATCCAGCTTGCGGTGTTTTGGCGGTGCAAAGTGCCTGCGGTCGCTTGCGTGTGCCCCACCAGCAGCGTCATGCCCGGCCATGCTTTACTGGCGTTCACAATAGATTGCAGCGCTTCATCGCTGGCTTGCTGAAACGCCGGGCGCAACAGCAAATCTTCTGCAGCGTAGCCACACAGCGCCAGCTCGGGCGTGATCAGCAGCTTTGCGCCTTGCGCATGAGCGTCTCGTGCAGCTTCAATGATTTTTTGCGCGTTACCGCTCAGATCGCCCACCAAGAAGTTGAGCTGTGCAATACAAATGGATGTGATCATGAAAAGAAGGGCCCACAAGGCCTAAGCGCGATCAGCAGTTGCTCAATGGTATGCCACCGGCTCAGCTCGCGTAAGCGTCAATTATCACCTTCTCGGCCGTGCCCTTCTCACATGTAATGAGAAGCCTCGGACATGCATATAAAAAAGCCGCATTGCAAAGCAACGCGGCTGGAGTTTGGCGCACACATTCACTATTCAGAAGCTTTCCCACTGATCTTCCTGCGCAGCTTCATCGTGTCTGGCGGACTGGACAGGCTTGGTCACAGCCCTGGCTGGAGCCACAGGCTTGCGCGCCGTTTTTTCTGCAGTGGCCGCGCTGCGCACCGACACCCCAGGGCTGCC
Source organism: Comamonas avium (assembly GCF_014836675.1). Taxonomy (GTDB): domain Bacteria; phylum Pseudomonadota; class Gammaproteobacteria; order Burkholderiales; family Burkholderiaceae_C; genus Comamonas; species Comamonas avium. The sequence continues at coordinate 42,199 of NZ_JACSQK010000012.1, read as the reverse complement.
TCGATTGGGCTGCGGCGCACTGCGCATCAATGGGTCGCTTTTTCTTGCAGCAGGCATGGGCTGTGCTCGACTGTCGAGCTTGAATACAGCCACTGCGTCCACCAGATCTTGCGCCTGTTTGCGCAGGCTGTCTGCCGCGGCTGCGCTCTCTTCCACCAGAGCGGCATTTTGCTGGGTGGTCTGATCCATCTGAGTGACAGCTTCGCCCACTTGTGCCACCCCCTGACTTTGCTCACTGCTGGCCGCACTGATTTCTCCAACGATGTCAGTCACTCTGCGGATAGAAGTGACTACCTCATTCATGGTGCTACCCGCTTTGTCAACCAGCATGCTGCCTTGCTCAACACGCTCGACGCTATCGGTAATCAGGCTCTTGATCTCTTTGGCTGCCTCAGCGCTGCGCTGCGCCAAGTTACGCACTTCACCGGCTACCACCGCAAACCCCCTGCCTTGCTCGCCTGCTCGAGCAGCTTCCACTGCAGCATTGAGCGCCAGGATATTGGTTTGAAACGCTATGGAGTCGATCACACCAATGATGTCGGCAATTTTTCGACTGCTTTCGTTGATACCACGCATGGTATCGACCACCCGCCCAACCACCTCGCCACCTTGCAAAGCAACGCTAGATGCATTCAGCGCCAGTTGATTGGCTTGGCGGGCGTTATCCGCATTCTGGCGCACGGTAGAACCGAGCTCCTCCATAGATGCAGCCGTTTGCTCCAATGCACTGGCCTGCTCTTCGGTACGGCTCGATAAATCCGTATTTCCCATCGCAATCTGATGACTGGCTGAAGCCACGCCTTCCGCCCCTGTGCGGACGTTGTGAACCGTTTGAACCAAACTTGCCTGCATGCGCTGCAATGCTGCCAGCAGCAAACCCAGTTCATCTTGGCTGCGGATATCAATCTTTGCCGTCAAATCACCTTCTGCCACTTGGTTGGCAACCTCTATCGCACTGTGCAAAGGCCGCTGAATGGAGCGGATGATCCATATTGCCGCGGCAATCGCGAGGGCCACTGCAAGCCCCCCGGCAATGGCCAAGATCGCCAACGCTCGGTCGTAGACACGCTTTGCAGCAGCCACTTCATCGGCGGATTGCTGGTTCTTGATAGCAATAATGCTGGCCAGGGTCTTTGATGATGTATTGAAAAGCTCCAAAGAACGTCCACCCAGAACTTCTCGCGCTTTTTCTGCATCTCCAGATCGTGAGGTAACAAACAGAACCTCCATGAGCTTCACATATTCCTTGCGCTCTGCCAGCAGCTCTTCGTAGGTTTCTCTCTCTTTATCTGAATTAATCAGTGGAACGTATTCTTTTTTTATTGCATCCATTTCGGATTGCAGAGTTTTCATTTCATTTTCAATATTTTCCTTGTAGCTGACTGCATCGTTAAAAACATGCCGCAACTCAAGCAACCGCGCCTTGACCAGATCAGTATTCAAACGGTTGATCAACTGCACGCTGACTAAAATATTTTCCGTAATGTGTGTCTGCGTTTTTTGCATGGATGAAAGCTGCATTGCAGCCACACCGGCAATCATTAATAACGCAGCGACAAGCAGCGTAAATGCTGCAGATAAACGCGTTGAGATTTTAAGATTTTTCACGACTCCCTCTCTTGAGCACATTCAATGCACTGCAAATAGACCAATGAATCGACCTTGCCAGCACAGCCTAATTAAATTTTCAATTACAAAAAATTACCAATCATCTACCTTCTGCTTGGCGAAGCAATAAACACGCCACATGTCATCACCGCACCTACAAAAAAAAACACCCCATGCCGACGGAATGGGGTGTTTCTTTTTGTACTGCTGAAATTAATGCGTCAGAAGGTTTCCCAGTTTTCTTCTTCTTTTGCAGAAATCTGATTGAGGCTTTTCTGTGGCTGCTGCGCTGCCAACTTAGGCTGTGCACTGGCCTTGGACAAAGGGCTGCTGTCAGCGCGGACAGGTTGTGCCACCACCGCTTCCAACTTGGTGTGCACAGCAGCAGGGGCCAGTGGTGCTGCTGCAAAGGTCTGCTTGACCTTGAAGCTTGAGACCGCCTCAACCAGTTCCTGGGCTTGTCGCTTCAGCCCTTCGGCCGCTGCCGCGCTCTCTTCCACCAAGGCCGCGTTTTGTTGCGTGGTCTGGTCCATCTGCGCAACAGCGTCACTGACCTGACCCACTCCCTGGCTTTGCTCTTTGCTGGCTGCGCTGATTTCGCCCACCAGATCAGACACTTGACCAATGGCTGTCACCACCTCGTTCATGGTTGCACCCGCCTGTGCGACCAGGCTTGAGCCCTGCGCTACGCGCTGTACGCTCTCACCGATCAAATGCTTGATCTCCTTGGCGGCATCAGCGCTGCGCCCTGCCAGGGCTCGGACCTCGCCAGCCACCACGGCAAAACCACGCCCCTGCTCTCCGGCACGTGCCGCTTCCACAGCGGCGTTCAGCGCCAAGATGTTGGTTTGAAAGGCAATGCTGTCAATCACACCAATAATGTCTGCAATTTTTTGGCTGCTGGTATCAATGTCCTTAATGGTGCTCACCACCTGCCCGACCACCACGCCGCCACGCGCAGCCACCGTTGACGCATTGATCGCCAATTGGTTGGCCTGCAAGGCGCTGTCCGCGTTATGGCGCACCGTAGAAGACATTTGCTCCATCGAAGCCGCCGTCTGTTGCAGGGCGCTGGCCTGCTCTTCGGTGCGGCTGGATAAATCCGTATTGCCCATCGCAATCTGCTCACTGGACATGGCGACACCATCCGCATTGCTGCGGACACGGCTCACCACCCTCTCCAGGTTATTGCGCATGGTGGCCAGCTCCTGCAGCAAGCCGCCCATCTCATCGCGTCCACCCAGAGGAATTTCTTGGGTAAGGTCGCCTTCAGAAATACTGCGTGCAGCACGCACTGCCTGCTTGGCGGGCACGGTCACGGCACGGGCAATCAGCCAGCCCAAGACTGCGGCTACCACTGCACTGAGCACCATTCCCGCCAGCACCCAGACCACGGCAAACTGAAAGCTGCGGGTCACATCTTGTTTGGCTGTATCTGCATGCGCACGACTGAGCGCAGCCAGTTGACCCAGCCCTTCTACCAACGGAACAAAAATGGGCTCCGCGGTGCCTACATAAAAATTGGTCACTGCATCGCCCAGCAACAGATCGCCATCCTGCACGCTGTAGTCTTTGTCACGCGCCAGCTTTAGAAAATTCTGTTGCTCCGCCAGAAATTGCTGGCGTAATTTCTGATAGTGCTCCATCAGCTGTCGCTCTTGCGCATCTCGCTGCAACGCTTCAAAGCTGCGCTCGTTGGCTTGAATCTCTTCCAGAATTTTCTGAATCTGCGCAACGTAGCCTTCTACTTCTGCCACGCTGTTCACATTCAAAATACCTGCCTCAGCGCGGCGCAATCGATTCCACAAAGTCCGCAGGTTCCCGACGTCCACCACGCTGGGCATCGCATGCTGCACAACAGCTTGTGTGCTGGCATCCATCTGACGCATCTGCCACAGAGAAATGGAACCTAAAGCCAGTGTCAGGCAAGTTACCAACGCAAAGCCAAGGCCCACTTTAGAAGCCATGCGCATATTCGCCAAAAACATTTCTTCTCCCTGAAAGTCTGGCGAGGCAGGCAAAAAAAAATGCAGGCCCCGCGATAGGACCTGCACATTAACAAAGATTTACAGAGTTTTGAAAATAAATCGGCAAAACAAGCGTTTCACCAAAGCATTTTTTTAAGCCTTGTTGTAGTTAGCGATGCCGTCCGTGATTTCCTTCTTGGCTTCATCAATGCCCTTCCAGCCTTGGATCTTCACCCACTTGCCCTTTTCCAGATCCTTGTAGTGTTCGAAGAAGTGCTGGATTTGGTTCAGGGTCAGCTCATGCACGTCGGCCAGAGTTTCAATCTTGTCGTAGGCAGGCAAAATCTTCTTGGTGGGCACTGCCAGCACCTTGCCGTCTACGCCACCGTCGTCTTCCATCAGCAAAATGCCGATAGCACGGCAAGGCACGACCACGCCTGTAGGCAATGGGAAGGGAGTCATGACCAGCACGTCCACGGGGTCACCGTCACCCGCCAAAGTCTGGGGCACATAACCGTAGTTCACGGGGTAGTGCATGGCGGTGCCCATGAAACGGTCCACAAACACGCAGCCCGATTCTTTGTCCACTTCGTACTTCACAGGGTCGGAGTTGGCGGCAATCTCGATCACGACATTGAAAGTTTCGGGGGCGTTCTTGCCAGGAGTCAGTTTTTCGAAGGACATGGTGGTTAGTCAGGTTGTGAAACGGAACATTCCCGTTAGAGGGAAAACCTGACGATTTTAGAGCCATGCCCTTGCTCGCTTCTTTCAAACCCCATGAATATCCGCGCAACGCTCAGCTTACAAGGCAGCACTGGCGGTATGGCGCACGGGGCCTGAGCGCTGCTCAATGGCGTGCTGCACCTCTTTGCGCAACCCCAGAACAAAGCCCATTTCGGCCAGAACGAAGAGCGGGCCAATCAGTAAACCCACAACATCGTCCATAAAAGCGGGTTTGCGGCCTTCCCAGTAGTGGCCCACAAACTGAATCACCCAGCCCACAATAAACAGTCCAGCACCCCACGCCAGCCACAGGCCTGTGCTTTGTGCTGCCAGCCATACACTCACCGAGAGCATCAGTCCCAGCACGACAGCCAGCGCAATGCCATAGCGTGTATCCAGCAACATGTAATACACCGAGGCAGCCAGCGCCGCCAGCACGGCGGGGCTGATGACCATGCCGCTGTCACCCAGCACCCACGCGGGGCGCGACAGCAAGATGACAACGGCAAACAAAATCATGGGTACCCCCACAAAATGCGTGAGGATGTTGCGCCCGTCGCGGTGGTAAGCCGCGTACTGAGAGAGTTGATCGACCAAAGTTTTCATCAAGGCCTCCGAAGCACAGCTAAGACCATTGCATGGTCAATCGCCAGCCACAACCTGTCTACAGGGCTTGCCCTATACAAAATCAATAGCTGCCAACGCTTATAAATCAAGAGACCCAAGCCAATTAAAAACCTAGAAACCGTAATTTATGCGACTGACACCTGCGGCGCACCTGATCACAATTGCGTGACCACCAAGTCAGCGCCAAATTTAGCCAGCCATTGCACTTGCAAAGTGCTGGATAGATAAGCACTGGCAGCTCTAGAAATAAAAGCATATGCCCCTGTCTCAGCCCACTATCGCACGCACCCCTCAGCACATTCGCCAAGTTAATTACCGCAGCTTTGAACGTGAAGATGGCTTGTGGGACATCGAAGCCGAGCTGCTGGATACCAAAGCCATCGACTTGCCACGCCCCAATGGCGAAGGGATTCGCAAAGCCGGTGACCCCATCCACCATATGCTGATTCGAGTCACCGTCAACACAAAGCTGGTGGTGCAAGCGATTGAGGCCACCATGCAAGCCCACCCTGTACAAGGCTGCCCAGCGGCACTGGATGCCATGCAGCGCATGGTGGGCTGCAGCATGGCCCGTGGATGGCGCAAGGCCATCGAAACCAATTTGGCGGGCATCACGGGCTGCACCCACATGCGCGAGTTGCTCAACAACATGGCCACAGCCACATTCCAGAGCATTGTCTCGGCCTTCAGCACCACCCCTGACCAGCCCCCGGCTTACCTGGGGCGCTGTACAGGCTGGAGTTTTAATGGCCCCGCCGTCATGCAGTACTACCCGCAGTTTGCTGGTTGGCACATTCCAGATGGCAAAGGCCCAGCCCTTGCCCCGCAGGCCATTGCAAGTACAGAAAAATAAGCACCATCCTGCGCTACGCACCATTTAGCAATCCCCGCAGGCAGCATTGCTGCCCGCCTTGGGGCACAATCTCGCTCCTATGGTTGATCGCATAATCCCTTTGGTTGAACAAAGGTATGGAGTTCTTCAAGCGCCGTTAAACACACTGCCAAGTACTCCTAGTGGGCACTTGCTGGATCAGCGTGCGCGGCCTTTGCACGATTTGCGCATCAGCGTCACAGACCGCTGCAATTTCCGCTGTGCGTATTGCATGCCCAAGGATGTCTTTAGCAAAGATTACCCTTACCTGCCACACCAGGCACTGCTCAGTTTTGAAGAAATTACCCGCCTGGCGCGCCTCTTTACGGCCCATGGTGTGCGCAAGTTGCGCCTGACAGGGGGCGAGCCCCTGCTGCGCAAAGATCTGGATCGACTGATTGCCCAGCTGGCAGCACTGCGCACCCCTGAAGGTGATGCGCTAGACATCACGCTCACCACCAATGGATCTCTTTTGCGGCGCAAGGCCCTGCAACTCAAAAAGGCAGGCCTCAAACGCGTCACAGTCAGTCTGGATGGACTGGACGATGCCATCTTTCGCAGCATGAACGATGTGGATTTTCCCGTGGCAGATGTGCTGGACGGCATTGACGCTGCGCGCGAAGCGGGCCTGTCTGACATCAAGGTCAACATGGTGGTCAAGCGCAGCACCAACGTCGATCAAATCCTGCCCATGGCGCGCCATTTCCGGGGCTCCGGCGTGACGCTGCGCTTTATCGAATACATGGACGTCGGTGCCACCAATGGCTGGTGCATGGACGAAGTTTTGCCCTCTGCCGAAGTCGTCAAACTGCTGCACGCCGAAATGCCACTGGTACAGCTGGAGCCGACTTCGCTTGGTGAAACCGCCAAGCGCTGGGGCTACGCAGGTGCTGACGGCAAACACGATGCATCGCTGGGCGAAATCGGTGTCATCAGCAGCGTGACCCAGGCGTTTTGCGGTGACTGCAGCCGTGCACGCCTGTCAACCGAAGGCCGTCTGTACCTGTGCCTGTTTGCAGACAAAGGCTGGGATTTGCGCCAATTGCTGCGCACCGATGCAGATGACGCAACCATCAGCAACGCGATTGCCCACATCTGGGGGCAGCGCACTGACCGCTACTCTGAGCTGCGCGCCAGCCTGCCCGCAGAATCGGCACAAGGGCGTAAACGTGTGGAAATGAGCTACATCGGCGGATAAGCCCGATTTCTCACGCCATACTTTGTGCCTGTTTAAAGCGTCCGAGGCACACAGCAACATGATTTTTTCACAAGACATCACCGGCCTGGTACTGGCGGGTGGCCGTGGCAGCCGCATGGGTGGTGTGGACAAAGGCTTGCAGACCTTCCAGGGCCAGCCACTGGCCCTGCACGCTTTACAGCGCTTGCAGCCCCAGGTTGGGCCCTGCATGCTGAACGCCAACCGCCACCTGGATACCTACCAAAGCTTTGGCGTCCCCGTACATGCAGATGTACTGCCGGGCTATGCCGGCCCCTTGGCCGGTTTTTTGACAGGCCTGACTTACTGCAGCACACCATGGCTGCTCACCGTGCCTTGCGACAGCCCTTGCTTTCCTCTGGACCTGGCCCAGCGCATGGCCCAAGCAGCAGTGCATGCGCAGGCCACCATCGTTCTTGCGGCAGGCCCGCAAGCGGGCCGTGACGGCGCAGTCAGCGTGCGCCCCCAGCCGGTATTTGCATTGCTGCACCGCAACCTGCTGCCCAGTCTGCAAACCTTTGTGCAAGAAGGCGGCAGCAAGATTGACACCTGGACGCAGCAACACCCCCACGCGCTGTGTCGCTTTGATCAAGCCAGCGATGATGCACAGGCTTTTGCCAACGCCAACACTTTGCAAGAATTGCACATGCTGCAGGGGCAAACGGCTTTAGATTGACAATCATAGTCCGCTGCAGCCTCCCCCTGCACTGACACACTGCCAACACGAACAACAGGAGACTTCCATGGCTTTTGCGACCGCTTTCACCGACCCGGCCCCCGCACCGGAAGACCTGGCCGATTTACCCGGCACCGTGGCGGTGGAATTTGGCGTGGACTGGTGCCCGCACTGCCAGGCCGCGCAGCCTGTCTTCCGTGGCGCCCTGCAAGACAGGCGCGATATCACGCACATCAAAATCGAAGACGGCCCCGGCCGTAAGCTAGGGCGCCACTTCAAGGTCAAGCTGTGGCCCACGCTGGTGGTCCTGCGCAACGGCCAGGAAATTGGTCGCACCACACGCCCCCAGTCCATACAGGAAGTCGAAGAACAACTTCCTGTGGCGATCTAGCCATATTTCCCCCTCAAAGCAGAGGCTCTATATAGAGCCTCTTTTTTTATGGGTTGCACATTATTTTTTGTACACCATTGCAGTGCTTCAGCAGTCAGGCATTAAATCAGGTCAATCAATTCAATGAAATCACGGTGTTATCGGTGAAAAGCTAATTTAATTTAATAATTGAGATTAACTTGAGTTAACAAACAGACTCGTACGTAGTATCACAAGCGTTCGCCACATCCATAAAAATAACAATCACCCCCTCTAAGCAATGGAGGTGGAATGCTAAATAGAGATTTGAGAGACATATTGGCTGGCATTTTTGTCAGCATCGTGGGGCTATTTTTCGCCCTTGTGGGAACCAACTACAACTTTGGGACTGCCAGTCGCATGGGACCGGGCTATATGCCGGTGGTTTTAGGATGGATTTTATTTATCCTGGGTGTTTTGATCATGATTCCCGCCTTTTTCCGAAAAGGCGAACGCATTGAGGTGCACTGGGACAGTTTGCTGGCAGCAACGGTGTCTCTGGTCGTCTTTGCTTTCATACTCAATACGCTGGGTGTGTTTTTGAGCACCATTATTTCGGTCTTGATTGCCAGCATTCCTAAACGCATGCATTTTGGTGTCCGCGGCATCATTGCCATTTCCATCGCAGTTATTACCTGCCTGATTTTTATTGCAGGTTTGGAAATGTCTGTCTCACTGTTCCCGACGCTGTAAAAAATGGAATTATTTGACAACCTGTTGCTGGGGTTTCAGGTCGCATCAGACCCCACCATTCTCTGGTACTGCTTTTTTGGCGTGTTCTTAGGCACCGCAGTGGGCGTGCTGCCTGGCATTGGTGCGCTGGCGGCCATCTCGCTGCTGCTGCCCATGACGTACCACATGTCACCCACTGCCGCCATCGTGATGCTGGCCGGGGTGTACTACGGTGCCCAGTACGGGGGCTCCACGGCCTCCATCTTGATGAACCTGCCCGGTGGACCGGCCTCCGCCGTCACCTGTCTGGACGGCTACCCGATGGCACGCAAAGGCAAAGCCGGGATTGCGCTGTTCATCACCACCATTGCCTCACTGTTTGGCGCCATGATTGGCCTGGTGTTGCTGGTGCTGTTCTCGCCAGCAATTGCCGAAGTGGGCCTGAAGTTCGGCCCCGCTGAGCTGTTTTCCATGATGGTCATGGGCCTGGTGGCAGCCTCATCCATGGGCACAGGCTCGCCCATCAAGGGCTTGGCCATGGTGGTCATGGGTGTGTTGCTGGGCATGGTGGGCACCGACGTGAACTCTGGCGCTGCACGCTTTACCATGGACATTCCAGAGCTGATGGACGGCATCAATCTGGTGGCTCTGGCCATGGGCCTGTTTGGCGTGGCCGAAGTGGTGCGTGGCATTCACGGTCAGGACGAGACGCAAAAAATCGAGAAGGTGACTTTGCGCTCCATGATCCCTACCAAGCAAGAGATGAACCGCTCCTACCCGGCCATGCTGCGTGGCTCGGCACTGGGTTCTGCACTGGGGGCACTGCCAGGCGTAGGCCCGTCGATTGCTGCCTTCATGGCGTATGCGATTGAGAAAAAGGTGGCCAAGAACCCCGCTGAGTTTGGCCAGGGCGCTGTGCAAGGTATTTCTGCACCGGAGTCGGCCAACAATGCCGCTGCACAGACCGCGTTTGTGCCGTCGCTGTCTCTGGGCATTCCGGGTGATGCGGTAATGGCCATCATGCTCGGTGCGCTGATCATTCACGGCATTCAGCCCGGCCCCATGCTGATCAATGAGCAGCCTGAAATGTTCTGGGGACTGGTGGTGAGTTTCTTCATTGGCAACATCATGCTGGTGCTGCTGAACATTCCCACCATCGGGATCTGGGTGTCGCTGCTGCGCATTCCCTTCACCTGGCTGTACCCTGCCATTTTGGTCTTTGTGGCGCTCGGCGTGTACAGCGTCAACAACAACCACTTTGACATTTACATGGTGGCGGTGCTGGGTGTGGTGGGTTACCTGTTCATGCTGCTGCGGTTTGAAGCGGCCCCCCTGCTGCTGGGCTACATTCTGGGGCCGATGGTGGAAGAGAACCTGCGCCGCGCCCTGCTGCTGTCGCGCGGTGACCCCTCCATCTTTGTAGACCGCCCCATCAGCGCTACGCTGCTGGCCATCACGGTGCTGATGCTGAGCTGGACGATGTTCAAGTTTTTGCAGCGCTCGCTACGTAGAAGACACATCCCATAAGCTGCATAACTTTCTAAAATAATCCCTGCGGCACTTCATGCCCAGGGATTATTTTTCTGAATGAAACATATTTTATTAATTGAAGATGATTCTGGTATTGCTGCATATATCAGCAGCAATCTGGAAAAATCTAATTACCAGCTCACCCATATTACCGATGGCAGCGCTGGATTGAAAACCGCGCTATCTCAAAAATGGGATTGCGTGCTTTTAGACCGCATGCTGCCCCTGGATGTAGATGGCATTGACATCTTAAAAGCACTGCGCGCACTGGGTAATACCACGCCCGTAATTATTGTCAGTGCCTTAGAAAAAACCGATGAACGCATTCGGTGTTTAAAGGCTGGAGCCGATGACTATTTACCCAAACCATTTTTCATTGATGAATTAGAGGCAAGGATTGAAGCCGTCATTCGCCGCAGCAATCACCTCCATGCCCCCGCTGTACACACCATGCAAATTGGTAATTTGCATATTGATTTACTGACGCATACAGCCTATCGCGGCGAAGAGAAAATCATTCTGAATCCGCGTGAATTCAAGCTGCTGGCCTATTTGATTAAAAATGCCGGCCAAACCGTCACACGCAGCATGGTGCTGGAAAATGTCTGGGAATATGACTTTCAGCCAGAGACCAACATCATTGATGTACACATCAGCCATCTGCGCCAGAAGATTGATGAAAAAGGCGCATCCTCTCTGATCCGTACCGTGCGCGGCAAGGGCTACAGCATTCATGCCCCAGCCCCCTAAATCAGGCTGGTTGCCACGCGCCTGGCAATCGAGCTCTTTTCGCTTGGCTCTGTGCTTTTGCATTCTGGTGCTGGGCATTTTGGCGGGCACCTTCACTGTGTACTACGTCGAAATCGTGGGCACGGCCAGCCAGCAACTCGATGACTACGCCCTGCGCACCAGCAAGCGCCTGCTCAACATCCACACCCAGCAAGGCGATGAGGGCCTGCGCCGCGAAATTGACATGCTGCTGGGCGACGGCATCGACAGCCAAAGCGAGGTACTGGTGTTCCAAGACGTGCACGGCAAAGTGTTGGCCGGCAACGCCGTCGCCAGCATGCACACCGTCAAACCCGGCGCCGAGCTGCAGGACGTGCTGTTTGAGCAAGAAAACCGCAGCCTGACCGCTCGCGTGCAGGTGCACGCTCTGGGTGGCAACCTTTTCTTGCTGGCGGGCAGCGATGTGCTGCCGCTGACTGACATTCGCAACCGCTACCTCAAAGCCACGGGTGCGGCGCTGGCCTTGGCGCTGGTGCTGTCGCTGGCGGCAGCGGTCGCCTTTCGCCGGCTGATGGACCAGCGCGCAGGTGAGCTGCGCCGCGCCATGCGCCAGGCAGGTCAGGGCAACCTGCACTTTCGCCTGCCGCAAAGCCGCCGCAGTGATGAGTTCAGCCTGCTCGAGCAGGACATCAACACCATGCTCGAGCAGCTCGAGCAACTGGTGCACGGCATACGCCACGTCTCCAACATGGTGGCGCACAACCTGCGCACCCCGCTCAACCGCACCCTGCACCACGTGCAGGCGGCCATGGATGCACCAGAGTCTTTGCGTCAGGCGCAACTGGAGCTGGCGCAAGAAGAGCTGCAGCAACTGAGCCGCCTGTTTGTCAAGATGCTGCTGCTGGCCGAGGTGGAATCGGGCGTGGCCCAGCAGCGCTTTGAACGCATCAACCTGCACACCGTGCTGCAAGAAGTACTGGAGTTTTACGAGCCCCTGTTTAAAGACCGCCAGGCCCAGCTGCATACCGATCTGCAGCGCCATGCGTGGATCATGGGTGACTCGCACCTGCTGGCCAACGCCCTGTCCAACGTGCTGGACAACTTTCTCAAATACGGTGCGGGCGACAGTGCACTGCAACTGGACATTACCCTCAAGGCCCACGAAGGCCTTGTCACGCTGCAACTGCGCGACCATGGCCACGGCGTGCCCGCCGAGGCGCTGGCACGCATCGGCCAGCACTTCTTTCGTGCCAGCAGCCACCAGCAGTTGCCCGGCCATGGCATTGGTCTGGCCAGTGTGCGAGCGATTGCACGCCTGCACCGGGGGAGCATCTCATGGAGCAACGCTGCGCCCGGGCTGCAGACCGTGCTGGAGCTACCGCATACACCACGTGTGGATAGCGACTAATTCCTCAGCCCAAGCAACGATGGGCGCTAGCGGCGAGACCCAACGCCTCAGACAGTACCAGCCGTGCAACCAGGCAAGGCAATGGCGCATCAAGGGTTGCGCGAGTGGTGGTTTAATTAATTTAATAGCTGTTAGCGCTTACAAACAAAGGACTTCAGATACAAGAGTATCTGAAGTCCTTATTCAGTAAGCATTAGTAGCTATTTTTTTTATACATCAGCTAGTTGTAGCAGCGCTTTATGCAAATTCACACAGCTTGGGCGCCGACAGCCATCACCCAGCAGCCACAAGGTTTGCGCTGGCCACGAGGCCTCAAACCGCAGGCGGCATAAGTCGTGCAGCACACCCTGACAACAATCGGCGCTGAGGTGCTGTGAACGGCTCCCAATTGTTTTAGATGCGGCCCAGGGCTTTGTCTACGCCCTTGTTCGCCAGCTCGTCGGCACGCTCATTGCCCGGATCACCAGCGTGGCCCTTCACCCAGCGCCATTCGATGCGATGGCCTGCAGTGGCCACCAGGGTATCCAGCTCCTGCCACAGCTCTGCGTTCTTCACAGGCTGCTTGGCCGCTGTTTTCCAGCCGCGGGCTTTCCAGCCATGCACCCATTCAGTAATGCCTTTGCGCACGTATTCACTGTCCAGAAACAGGGTCACATCACAAGGCCGCTTCAAAGCCCGCAGCGCTTCAATCACGGCTTGCAGCTCCATGCGGTTGTTGGTCGTCTCGCGTTCGCCACCAAACATTTCTTTGATGTGAGGGCCCGCTTGCAGCAGCACCCCCCACCCTCCGGGGCCCGGGTTGCCCTTGCAGGCCCCGTCCGTATAAATCACAACCTGGTTCAAATTTCTTTCCTTTGCGGCGCCTGCTGGCAAGCGGCTGCAGGGGCAGCCTGTGCGGGCGCTTTGTGCTTGCGCCACGCAGGCTCCATCAGCCGCATGCCATGCACCTTTTTCACAGCCAGCACGCAGTATGCACCGCCCAGAACAGGCCATGCCTTGTTGCCCAGCTTATCCATCCAGCGCCACCGCTCCAGCCACACCTGCTCGTCCACTGCGGGCACATGGCAGCCAAAGTCCGCGGCCACTACATCCATGGCCAGCACTTGCATCCAGTCGCGCACACGCCAGTAAGGCAGACCCCGCCATGCATTCAGACTCGGGGCCTGCACGCGCTCCAGCCTATGCTGTACGCCCCATAAGCTGTAGGGATTGAGCCCAAACAGCAGCAAGCGCCCTTCAGGCACCAGCACCCGCACGGCTTCACGCAACGCAGCATGCGGGTCCTGGCACAGCTCCAGGGTGTGCGGCATGACCAGCAGGTCCAGACTGGACTCAGAAAACGGCAGCGCCTCGGGCGCACAACACAGTTGGACACCTTGCGGCGCTTGGCAAGCCGTGCGATCAAGGTTTAAATCACAGCCGGGCGCGGACACCCACTGGTGTGGCATTCGGTTGTTTCGCAATGCCTGCAGCATGGGCAATCCCAATTGCAGGCTGTGATAGCCGAAAATGTCCGCCACCGCCTCGTCGCACCGCTGCTGCTCCCACTCGAGCAGGTAGCGGCCAAAAGCCTTTGCCATCCACGGATGGTGCACTTCAGTTTTCTCTTTCATGAACCTGTTGCCGTTGCCTGCGTTTTCTGACAATTACATCTGGCTGCTGCACAACGGCAGACAAGCCTTGGTGGTTGATCCCGGCGACGCTGCGCCCGTTCAAGCGGCCTTGCAAACCCATGGTCTGCAACTGCAGGCCATTCTAGTGACCCATCACCACGCTGACCATGTCGGTGGTGTTGACGCATTGCGCACCGCCACAGGTGCTGCAGTGTATGGCCCCGCTTTTGAGACACTGCCTGAACCCGTCACACGTGTCGATGCATCCACCACACTGTCTCTTCTTGGTCTGACGTGGCAGGTGCTGGAGGTGCCCGGTCACACCGCAGGCCATATTGCGTGGTACAGCGCAGACGCAGAAGGTGGGCCCATTTTGTTTTGTGGTGACACCCTGTTTTCCGGGGGATGCGGCCGTTTGTTTGAAGGCACCCCCGAGCAGATGCACGCGTCACTGCAACTGCTGGCACGCTTACCGGGCAACACCCGAGTGGCTTGCGCCCACGAATACACTCTGAGTAATCTGAAATTTGCGTGCACCGTGGAACCTAGCAACACTGCTTTGCTCCAATACCGCGCGCATTGCGAAACCCTGCGCCAGCAACAGCGTCCTACGCTACCGTCTTTGCTGGCGCAAGAATTAGCAATCAACCCTTTTCTGCGTTGCGACGTTATAGAGGTTGTGCACAGCGCACAAAGCTTTCGTCCTGACTTAATCTCCCAAAACCCCGCCAGCGTTTTTGCAGCGCTGCGTGAATGGAAAAACGCATTTTGATGAACTTGCGCCACCTTCTTGTTGCCTTCAGCGTGGTTTGGCTCGCCGGTTGTGCGACATCGCCGTCCAACTCCGTAGATGGCCCGCTCAAACCCATTACCCAAGCGCGTCCCCTGTCGTCCCACGTTACGTCGCTGGAGTCGAATAACGATCTGTGGGAACGCATCCGCAAAGGCTTTGCCATTCCCGATCTGCAGCACGAGCTGGTCGATGTCCAGGAGCAGTGGTATGGCAGCCGCCCGGATTACATCGACCGCATGACCACGCGCTCGAGCAAATACCTCTATCACATCGTGGAAGAGCTGGAGCAGCGCAACATGCCCACAGAGCTGGCGCTGCTGCCCTACATCGAAAGTGCCTTCAATCCCCAAGCCGTCTCCAGCGCCAAAGCGGCAGGCATGTGGCAATTTATGCCTGCAACAGGCTCGTACTTCGAGCTGACACAAAACGCTTTCCGCGATGACCGCCGCGATGTACTGGCGTCCACCAAGGCTGCACTGGATTACCTGGAAAAGCTGCACCGCATGTTTGGCGACTGGCATCTGGCCCTGGCCGCCTACAACTGGGGCGAAGGCAGCGTGGGCCGCGCCATCAAGCGCAATGAACGCCAGAGCATGGGCACCAGCTATACCGACCTGACCATGCCCAACGAAACCCGCAATTACGTCCCCAAATTGCAGGCGGTCAAGAACATCATTGCCAATCCTGAAAAATTCAAGATTGAGCTGCCCAACATTGAAAACCACCCGTACTTTCAGGCCGTAGAAATCAAGCGCGATGTGGACGTAGAGCTGGTGGCCCGCCTGGCAGACGTGCGCCTGGATGACTTCAAGGCGCTGAACCCCTCGTTTCACCGCCCCACCATTTTTGCAGCCGGCGTCACTCAAATTTTGCTGCCCTGGGACAACGCCAAGGTGTTTCAGCGCAATCTGGCTGCCTACCACGACGGCCAATACGCCAGCTGGACGGTGTGGATCGCCCCCAGCACCATGACCGTGGCCAACGCAGCCCAGCGCGTGGGCATGAGCGAAGCCGATTTACGCAGCGTCAACCGCATTCCTCCACGCATGATGATCAAGGCAGGTTCGGCCTTGATGGTGCCACGCACATCCCAACACCAAAGTGACGTTGCCACCCACATTGCCGACAACGGCAAACTGGCGCTGGCCCCCGAAATTACCGAAGTCACGCGCCGCACACCCGTCAAAGTTCGCAAGGGTGACACCATGGCCAAGGTGGCAAGCCGCAATGGTGTCTCGGCTGCCAATCTGGCGCGCTGGAACGACATGTCCATCTCGTCCAAGCTGCGTGCAGGCCAGTCGCTGGATATCTATAAAACAGTCAGAGTCTCGGCCGCAGGTGCCAGCGCCAAAAAGGCCACACCTACCAAGAAAGTGCGCACCGCAGGCACTCAGAAAGCGGCACCGGCCAAAGTGACCCAGAAAAGCAAAGGTGGCACACCCACCAAGAAAAAGCGTTGATCGCCCATTTCTGATTGCTGATGGACCCAAGCAAAACGCCCTGCAATGCAGGGCGTTTTTTTATCTGCGCTCTACCAGCGCATGGGCAATCGTGCCCAGATCCACATACTCCAGCTCGCTGCCTACAGGCACGCCACGGGCCAGCCGTGTCACCTGAATCTGACGCCCCTGCATAAGCTCTGTGACTGCGTGGGCCGTCGCTTCACCTTCGGTCGTAAAGCTGGTGGCCAGGATCACTTCCTGCACCTTGCCATCCA
Source organism: Comamonas avium (assembly GCF_014836675.1). Classification (GTDB taxonomy): domain Bacteria; phylum Pseudomonadota; class Gammaproteobacteria; order Burkholderiales; family Burkholderiaceae_C; genus Comamonas; species Comamonas avium. The sequence goes on along the minus strand of NZ_JACSQK010000012.1, from coordinate 25,640 downwards.
GTGCCCGCTGTACCAATTGCGGCAAGCCCACATCTTTCGCACCAACACCATCCATGGGAGAGATGCGCCCCATCAGTACAAAGTAATAACCACTGTAGGCACCTGTTCGCTCCATCGCGGCCAGGTCGGCGGGTGTCTCCACCACACACAAGCGCGCTGCATCACGGCCTGCATCCTGGCAAATCGGACATACCGCCTCGTGCGTAAAAGTGTTGCAGCGGGTGCAGTGCTGCACCGAATCGACCGCCTCCACCAAGGCACGAGAGAGCACACGTGCGCCCTCTTGATCGCGCTGCATCAAGTGAAATGCCATCCGCTGCGCGGACTTCACCCCTACGCCAGGCAAGCGGCGCAGCGCCTGAATCAATGGTTCCAGCGGCTGAAGGTCAGACATATTTCAAACACCCAAATAAAAAGGGAAAGCACCACGGCTTTCCCTCAATCGACGTCGTCGCCTGCAATTAGAAAGGGAACTTCATGCCACCGGGCAAACCGGGCATGCCCGCTGTCAGCTTGGACATTTTTTCATTGGAAGTTTCTTCGGCCTTGCGCACAGCCGCGTTGAACGCAGCGGCCACCAGATCTTCCAGCATGTCTTTGTCTTCAGCCAGCAGACTGGGATCAATCGTGACGCGCTTGACATCGTGCTTGCAAGTCATCACCACCTTGACCAAACCTGCGCCCGACTCGCCTTCTACTTCGACGTTGCCCAGCTCATCCTGCGCCTTCTTGAGGTTGTCTTGCATGGTTTGGGCTTGCTTCATCAAACCGGCGAGTTGTCCTTTATTGAACATGGTAGGTTTCCTTTATTCGTCACTTAAAAATCTGATGGGGCAATAGTGCCACGACTTGGCATGCCCCGGCCTTTGTTTCGCCTATACAGGCCGAATGCTACCGGGCACGATGGTTGCCCCGTAGGTTTGCTGTAAATGCAGCACCTGCGGATCGTTCATCACAATCGCTTCAGCCCGTTTTTGCCGTGCTTCAGCCTGCGCCTTATTGCGCAGCGCAGGGGTGTCAGACACCTTGCCATTTTCAACTTCAAGGCTGACGCAGTCTGTGACTTGCGCCAAAGCTTTGAGCAGGCGCTCGCGGGGCATAGGCTGGTTGAGCGATGTGCGTTGCACACGCAACGTCCACACACCTTGCGATTGCGCCACCAATTGTGACTGCATGGCCAGCTCGCGCACCAAAGCGGTGATGGCTTGCGCCTCATCCAGTTGGGTCACCACTGCGTGCCATGCATCCCCCAAAGGGGTTGGCTCCAGCTCTGTAGCCACATCTATGGCAGCAGGCTTGGCCTGAACCACAGGCTCTGCAAACGGTGCCGATGCCTCCATGGGCACCTCATCCCATACGGGCGGCTCATCGCTGCCGTATGCAGGCTCTGCCTGCGCCGGCTCAGGAGGCAAGTCTTCCCACGGAGGTGGCATGTCTTGCGCGGCATCTTCCCGCCCAGGGGCGGCAGCCTCAGCAACTGCGGGTTGCTCCACGGCCTGCTGTGCTGCAGGGGCTGGCATCGCATTCACCGCAGCCGGTTCGGGCTGTGGCTGTGGCTGTGGCTGTGGCTGTGGCTGTGGCTGTGGCTGTGGCTGTGGCTGTGGCTGTGGCTGTGGCTGTGGCTCAGCTTGCGCCTTTGCCAGCGACTGCACAGGCAGTTCAGCTAACTTCAGTGTTTTTTTTTCAGCCAATGGGGCTGTGGTGCCCGAAGGTTGCTCACCTTGTGGCTTGAACGCCAGCAGGCGCAGCAGCGCCATGGTCAGCGCAGCGTATTCATCTGGTGCCAAGCCCAGCTCTTGGCGGCCATGCAGGCAAATGCTGTAGAGCAGCTGCGTCTCGTCGGCAGGCATCGCCTGTGCCAGCTGCGCCATTTCTGCGGCTTCTGGATCTGAAGCGTCCACCGCAGCGGCCATATCCGGTACTGCCTGCAAAACGGCCATGCGTTGCAGCACGGTGGACATTTCCTCCAGAGTGGAGGCCCCGGAAATGCCGTTGTAGCGCAGTGCATCTACGGTCTCTACCACTGTGCGGCCATCGCCTTGTGCCAAAGCGGCAATCAAGCGAAACACGTAACTGCGGTCCACGCTGCCCAGCATTTGCCGCACAGATGCTTCTTGCAACTGCCCGCAACCAAAAGCAATGGCCTGGTCAGTCAGCGACAGCGCATCTCGCATGGAGCCGCGCGCACCGCGGGCCAGCAGCTTCAGCGCCTGGGGCTCTGCAGGAATGTCTTCTTTCACCAGCACTTGCGTCAGGTGCTCAAAAACGGTTTCTGGTGCCATAGGCCGCAGATTGAACTGCAGGCAACGCGAAAGCACGGTCACAGGTACTTTCTGCGGATCGGTCGTGGCCAGCACAAACTTCAGGTACTCAGGGGGCTCTTCCAGCGTCTTCAACATGGCATTGAAAGCCGTGTTGGTGAGCATGTGCACCTCATCAATCATGAAGACCTTGAAGCGCCCCTGCACCGGCTTGTACACCGCCTGCTCCAGCAGGCTTTGCACCTCGTCCACACCTCGGTTCGAGGCCGCATCCAGCTCAATATAGTCAGGAAAACGTCCACTATCGATTTCAGTACAGGCAGGGCATACGCCACAAGGCGTAGCCGTAATTCCACCCTGACCATCTGCGCCTGTGCAGTTCAGCGATTTGGCCAAAATACGCGACACCGTGGTCTTGCCCACGCCACGCGTACCGGTGAATAAATATGCATGGTGCAACCGCTGCTGGGTCAGCGCGTTGCCCAATGCCTGCACGACGTGCTCCTGCCCCACCATTTCGGCAAAGTTACGGGGACGGTATTTACGGGCGAGCACGAGATAAGACATAGGGGCGAATTCTACGGGCTACGAGCTTTACACCATGTCAGCTTGCTTGTTTATCTTCACGTGTCCCATCTGCGTGACACAAACGCACCTATAATTGACGCTGACAGGCCCCCTCGCATGGGGAAGCAGCCAACCGGGTCAGGTGGGGAACCAAGCAGCCCTAACTGTGAAACCAGTGCCGAGGTAAGGCTTGTCAACTTCGTTTCAGAACCCTCTTCATCAGCAAGAGATGCTCTTTTTGAAGCGATGCTTTTCAAAAAACATGACTGATATGCCAATAGTTTGGCAGCGAGCCTGCGCGTGCAGGCCATTGCACTTCCATGCCGCATGAAGGCACAGCGCCAGCGTTATTGACGACGCTTTGAACCACAAGCGCTGCAGCCATTTGCAGACGCTGCGCAGCGTGCGCCGATACGCGTCAAGTAGATGCAGCTGGTGCTGCCCAGCACCAGCTGCCACCTGCAAAAAAATATGCCAGCGCACCGGCCCGCAACCAACTCAAGCGAAGCGCCCCCCCCATGCATTGCCGCGTTTGGCCTCTTTAATTAGCCATTCAACGCAACTTGGGCAAAAGCTTGACGTAGACCAGCTCGCTGACCAGCTCCACCAACGTTTGCGCCACGATCACGGCGGGCAATACAGGAATAGCACCCGGCACGGCCAGCGCCAAGGGCAGCACCACCAAGGAGTTGCGCGTGCTGCCACTAAAGGCAATGGCTCGCACTGCCGAGACTTCTAGCTTGAAAAGCTTGGCCACCCGCCATGCCACCACAGGCGCCAGGACCGCAAACGCCATATAGACAGGCAGCACGCGCAAGGCTGCGTGGCTTGCGGCCTCCAGTTGCGGAACCACGGCGGCAACCACCACAAACAGCACCAGTGCCGTCGCAGGCACAGGCAGCCAGCCCAAACCCGCGTAAATACGCGCGCCCACGCCCGAGCGAGCGGCCCACCACTGCGTGCATGCGGCCAGCAGCAGTGGCAGCGCAATCAGCCACACAAAGGCATCCACAAAAGGCCTAGCCTGCACCAATGCCGCGGCCTCTTGCCCCAGCATGGCGCGCAGATAAACAGGCAATAACAGCATTTGCACCACCAGCAGCACCGGGGTAGATGCCAGCAGCAAGCGCGCATCGGCCTTGCCCATGTGCGCAAACGTGACCACGTAATCAATGCACGGCGCCAGCAGCACCAGCAAGACGCCAAAGCGCACCAGGCCGTCATCGGGCAAACCAAAACTCAAGCCCCAGACCAGCAGCGGTATGGCAACAAAATTAGTCACCAGCAGCGCCAGCAAAAACCGCCCCTGCTTTAAAGCGGCACGCAATGCGGGCACGGGTACTTGCAAAAAAGTGACGTAGAGCATGAGCGCCAGCGCGGGGTTGATCGCTCGCTCCAAGCCCGGCGCGCCTGCAAACGTCCATGCAAAAAAGGCGGCAACGGCAACGGTGGCCAAGTAAATAGGCGCTTGCAAGCGCTCTAAGGTGTCACGAAATGATGGCATGCGTGCATTGTTGCTGAGCCCGAATAGGCTTTACAAATACCGCCCACCTTTCGCTTCACTCTCGCGCATATGCATAAAAATATAGCTGCCTACGCAGTATTTACAACGACTTCAGATACAAAAGCATCCGAAAACATTACATAGCAAGCACTGACAGCTATACCTTTATTGAGTTACATACGCTTGAATGCCACGTGCCGCGCGCACGCCCGTAGCAAAACAAGCGGTGAGCAGGTAGCCACCCGTAGGAGCTTCCCAATCAATCATTTCGCCAGCGCAGAACACACCGGGCAGCGCCTTGCACATGAGAGCCTCATCCAAGGCATTCCACGTTACGCCGCCAGCGGTGCTGATGGCTTCATTCAGAGGACGCGTAGCCACCACCGTGATCGGCAAAGCCTTGATGGCATGTGCCAGCTTCACCGGGTCTTGCATGTCCTGCTTATTCAGCAACTCATGCAGCAGCGCCGCCTTGACGCCGTCCAGACCCAAACGCCCCTTCAAATGGCTGGACAGGCTGCGCGAGCCACGTGGGTGACGCACTTCCTGCAGCACCTTCTCAGCGCTGAATGCAGGCAGCAGATCCAGCTCAAAAGTGGCAAAGCCTTGTCGTTTGATTTCATCGCGCAGCAGGTGTGAGACCGCATACACCAAACTGCCTTCCACCCCGGTGGCCGTAGCAACAAATTCACCCCTGCGATCAAAGCTGCGCCCCAGACTGTCCGTAAAACGGAGGGCCACAGACTTCAGCGGAGCGCCAGCAAAACGCTCGGTGAAATGCGTGCTCCAGCCTTTACCGGGTGCAGGCGCAATCCCCACCAGTTCTTTGAAAAACTCACGACGTGTTTCTTCTGTTGCGTGCACAGGCTGGCCCACATCAAAGCCACAATTGGCCGGCTGCAGCGCCGACACCTCCACACCTTTGGCTTGCAGCAACGCCACCCAAGCACCATCAGAGCCCAGGCGCGCCCAGCTGCCGCCGCCCAAAGCCAGCAACACTGCCTTGGCTTGCACGGGCAATACGCCTTCGGGTGACTCCATCACCAGCGCTTGCGCATCACTCCAGCCCTTCCACAAGTGACGCATATGAAACACCACCCCCTGGGCACGCAAACGCGCCAGCCAGGCGCGAAGCAGCGGTGCAGCTTTCATGTCCGTGGGAAAAACGCGGCCCGATGTGCCTACAAAAGTGCCAATACCCAAGCCCTCAGCCCAGGCGCGCAATTGCTCCGCGCCAAATTCTTGCAACAAAGGCTGCAGCATGGGCTGCGTATCGCCATAGCGTTCGACAAAACGCTCAAAGGCTTCAGCGTGTGTCAGGTTCAAACCGCCCTTGCCTGCCAGCAGAAATTTACGCCCCACCGAGGCTTTGCCATCAAACACGTGCACCTGCACGCCTTGGGCAGACAGCATCTCTGCAGCCATCAAACCCGCAGGCCCTGCCCCCACAATAGCAACATCACACTTGAGCGCAGGCAGCGCAGTGGCAGCAGACATAGACAAACCTATCTTTCACAAATACCGGCGACCAAGCGCCAAAGGGCTGGCAGCATAACGCCTGCTCGAAGACCCAGGGGCAACCACGCCAATGCCACCCATTGGGCACGCCTATAAAAGCCATAGTTGTTTTTGCCCAGCCACAAGGCACGTCTGGACATTCGTTTCTGTCACAATTATTCGAACTTTCGTGCGCTTTATGCGCCCCGCCCCCACACTCACAACAAGGAAGAAATCCATGGCCAGCGAACTCATCAAGCATGTCACTGACGCCAGCTTTGAATCGGATGTACTGCAGCCCGGCAGCACCGTACTGGTGGACTACTGGGCTGAATGGTGCGGTCCCTGCAAGATGATTGCCCCCATTTTGGACGACGTCTCCAAAGCCTACGAAGGCAAGATCACCATCACCAAGATGAACGTAGACGAAAACCGCGAAATTCCCGCCAAGTTCGGCATTCGCGGCATTCCTACCTTGATGATCTTCAAGAACGGCGAACTCGTTGCCACCAAGGTAGGTGCACTGGCCAAACCCCAGTTGACCGCCTTCATTGACCAGCACGTTGGCTGATCTTTAAAAGCCAGCGCACTGCTGTGAAGGCTGCGCTGGCACGGCGCACAGGCCCATGTCAACCTGAAGCCGCAGCATGTGGCAAACTGCATTACACAAACTACTATGCAGTTTGCCCGCTTTTCCTGTCATAATAAAACCCGATCACGGCCCAAAGCATTGGCGGCCGTTTCTGATCATCTTGGCAAGCCATCGACGTACTGCGCTCCTCGCCGATTACTCTGGCATTCGCCACATCCCCAGATTTCTTTGAACTCCGCCAGGAGTAACTCCAGATGCACCTTAACGAACTCAAGGCCCTGCACGTCTTTGAAGTGTTGAAGCAAGCCGAAGCGCTTGACATTGAAAACACCGGTCGCATGCGCAAGCAAGAGCTGATGTTCGCAATTATTAAAAAGCGAGCCAAAGCCGGTGAACAAGTTTTCGCCGATGGCGTGCTGGAAATTTTGCCGGACGGCTTTGGCTTTCTGCGCAGCCCAGACACCAACTTCACGGCCAGCACCGACGACATCTACATCTCCCCCAGCCAGGTGCGCCGCTTTAACCTGCACACGGGCGACATGATTGAAGGCGAAGTGCGCACCCCTAAAGATGGGGAACGCTACTTCGCACTGACCAAGCTGGACAAGGTCAACGGCGACTCCCCCGAGTCGAACAAGCACAAGGTGATGTTTGAAAATCTCACGCCGCTGTTCCCCAAGGAGCAGATGAAGCTTGAGCGTGACATCAAGTCCGAAGAGAACATTACTGGCCGCATCATCGACATCATTGCCCCCATTGGCCGCGGCCAGCGTGCACTGATTGTTGCCCCTCCCAAGAGCGGCAAGACCATGATGATGCAGCACATCGCCCACGCCATCACGGCCAACAATCCCGACGTGCACCTGATGGTGCTGCTGGTTGATGAACGCCCTGAAGAAGTGACAGAAATGCAACGCTCCGTGAAGGGCGAAATCATTGCATCCACCTTTGACGAAACCGCCAGCCGCCACGTGCACGTCGCCGAGATGGTGATTGAGCGCGCCAAGCGCTTGGTGGAATTGAAGAAAGACGTCGTGATCTTGCTGGACTCGATCACACGTCTGGCTCGCGCCTACAACAACGTGGTGCCTTCGTCGGGCAAAGTGCTGTCCGGCGGTGTGGATGCCAACGCCCTGCAGCGCCCCAAGCGATTCTTTGGCGCAGCGCGCAACGTGGAAGAAGGTGGCTCTCTGACCATCATCGCCACTGCGCTGGTTGACACCGGTTCGCGCATGGACGAAGTGATTTTTGAAGAATTCAAGGGCACAGGCAACAGCGAAATTCACCTGAGCCGCCGCCTGTACGAAAAGCGCGTATTCCCTGCGATTGATCTGACAAAGAGCGGCACACGCCGCGAAGAGTTGCTGCTGGCACCCGAAATCTTGCAAAAGACGCGCATCTTGCGTCAATTCATGTACAACATGGACGAAATTGAGTCCATGGAGCTCATGATCAAGAACATGAAGCAGACAAAAAACAATGTCGAATTCTTCGACATGATGCGTCGCGGCGGCTAAGCCGCTGCGCGTTTTGCGAAAATTTCGCCTCTCACGCTATAATGAGAGGCTTTATTGCGGAAAGTATGTTGAATGCATTTTCGAAGCAAAGGTTGCTTCGGGTTTGGCACGGCTACCGCACTTGACTAAAGGAAGATCATGAAAGAAGGCATTCACCCCAATTACCGCGAAGTTCTGTTCGTTGACATGTCTAACGACTTCAAGTTCGTGACACGTTCTTGCGCCAACACCAAGGAAACAGAAACTTTCGAGGGCAAGGAATATCCCCTGTTCAAGCTGGATACTTCTTCTGAATCGCACCCCTTCTACACCGGCACTCAAAAGTCGGTGGACAACATGGGCGGCCGTGTGGAGCGCTTCCGCAACCGCTTCGGCAAGAAGTAATTTTTTACTTTCCCGCCAAAAAGGCAGCCAGGGCAACCCGGCTGCCTTTTTCTTTTGCAGCACATGTAAGACACGTGGATGCAACAAGCATGGACATGGCTGCAGACACCACGCAGTCGTGGCATGCTAGCGCGCACCACCCAGTTATTTGCTTTACCTGCATGCGCTCCATTGGCATGCCTACTTTGCTTTCATGAATCCGCCCTCACCCGCCATCGTTGCCCAAAACGCGGTCCGCAGCCTGCCACGCTGGATCATGCTGCTGCTTTGCATCACTTACATCCTTGCCGGCTTTGTAGGTCGCGAGCCCTGGCGTGATGTCGACATCGCTGCCTTTGGCTACATGCAGGCCATGGCGCATAGCGAGACAAGCTGGACACAGCCCTTGATTGACGGCATCAAGCCTGATGTCCCGGGCATATTGCAATACTGGCTAGGGGCATGGGCACTGCGGTTGCTCCCGTCCACCATGCCTGCAGATGTGGTGGTACGCCTGCCTTTTATGGTACTGCTGGCTCTGGCCCTGCTGTGTACATGGCGTGCGGTGTTTAGCCTGGCTCGCACCCCCGGGGCACAGCCTGTAGTGTTTGCTTTTGGCGGAGAAGCCTCCCCTACTGACTACGCGCGCGCGCTGGCTGATGGCGGCTTGCTCGCCCTCATGGCCTGCCTGGGCCTGGCTCAGTTTTCGCATGAAACCAGCCACACGCTGGTGCAGCTGACAGCGGTGTGCGCCCTTTTCTTTGCAGCGGCCTGTATGTGGTGGCAACCCAAGCTATCTGCCGCTGCAGCCTTGCTTGGCATGCTTGCGCTGGCTCTTTCGGGTGCGCCTTCGATGGCCATGTTCCTGGGTCTGGGCGCTGTGGCCATGACGCTGTGCGTTCAAACACCCAAACTTCAGCAGCGCTATAGCTGGGCTGCCTGGTGGATTCTGTCCATGGCAGTGGCTGCCAGTGCAGCCTGGTTGCTTGGCTTGTGGGAATACCGTTTGATCAACCCCTGGCAGCAAGGCAAAGACTGGCAAAGTATTGCCCGCCTGCTGATGTGGTTCAGCTGGCCGGCGTGGCTGCTGGCACTGTGGGCGCTGTGGCGCTGGCGCGGGCAATTGGTACACCCACGGCACAACTCGCACCTGGCCTGGCCACTGTGGCTCTGGGTCATAGCGGTGTTTTGCACCATCTTCACAATGGATGGTGATCGCTCACTGATTTTGGCCTTACCCGGTATTGCAGCGCTGGCTGCTTTTGCATTGCCCACGTTCAAGCGCAGTCTGGGGGCACTGATCGACTGGCTCACACTGTTCTTTTTCACCATTTCGGCCATTACGATCTGGGTGGTATGGATTTCTGTGCAAACGGGCTTCCCCGCCAAGCCCGCTGAAAACATACAGCGTCTGGCCATTGGTTTTGAGCCGTCCTTTTCGCTTTTCTCCTTCTTAGTGGCCGTGGCCGCAACGATTGGCTGGATCCTTTTGGTGGCATGGCGCACACGTCGGCACCGTGCGGCGATATGGAAAAGCCTGGCAGTGCCTGCTGGCGGAACCGTTTTAGGCTGGGTATTGCTGATGACGCTGTGGCTTCCCATGCTGGACTATGCCCGCAGCTATACCCCACACGTCAATGCCGTGGCACACGTGATTCCACGTGATGTGTCCTGTGTGCGCACACTTGGTTTTACGCCGGCGCTCACCACTGCGTTTCGTTTTTACGCACCCTGGCAATTGCAGCGCGGCATTGCCACAGCCACTGATGCTCAGTGCAACTGGTTGATTGCAACACCTGCCGCCTGGTCTGCCGTAGATACCGAAGCAGCCGCGCAGTGGCAATTCGTGCAGCAAGTGACACGCCCGACAGAGCGCAAAGACAACCTGCTGGTCTTGCACCGCACCCCTTGAAGTCAGAGGCCATCTATGCATGAACTTGCCACGATTGCGCGGCATGCAGGCACCGTGCTTGCCGGGCAACTGGCGATCATGGCCTTTGGTGTGACTGACACCATTGTTGCGGGTCGCTTTTCTTCAGAAGCCTTGGCCGCCCTGTCGGTAGCCTCTGCCGTGTTTGTGAGTGTGTACGTCTCACTCATGGGCATCTTGCAGGCCCTGCTGCCAATCTGGGCCGAGCAGCACGGCAAAGGCGAGACCACGGCGATTGGCGCATCGTTTCGCCAGTCGCTGTATCTGGCGCTTGGCTTTACGTTGCTGGGCATGGTTATTTTGGTTTTTCCAGAACCCATCCTGACCTGGACCGAGGTGCCGCAAAGCATGCAGGCCGATGTGCGCGCCTACCTCATGATTGTGGGCTGGGCGCTGCCCTCGGCCATGTTTTTTCGACTGTATGCCACGCTCAACCAGGCGCTGGGGCACCCACAGCTGGTCACTTGGCTGCAGGTGGGTGCGCTGGTGTTGAAAGTGCCGCTGTCCATCTGGTTTACTTTTGGCGGCTGGGGGCTTGAGCCCCAGGGTGCAGCCGGTTGCGCCTGGGCCACCTTGCTGGTGGACTACGCCATCGCCATCGTCGCCATCGTGCTGATGCGCCGCCAAAAACTGTATGTCCCCCTGCAGATATGGCAGCGCATGGAAGCGCCTGACTGGCAGCGCATCAGCGCTTTTCTGCGCCTGGGCGTGCCCGCAGGGCTGTCGATCTTGGTAGAGGTCACCTCATTTACGCTGGTGGCACTTTTTGTGGCACGCCAGGGGGCCATGGCCGCAGCCAGCCACCAGATTGCAGCCAACCTGGCTGGTGTTTGCTACATGGTGCCTCTGTCGCTGGGCATTGCCATCAGCGCCCGCGTCAGCTGGTGGCGTGGCGCAGGCAATGAAGCCCAGGCCCAAAAGCTGGCCTGGCTGGGTGTGAAGATTGCGCTGGCCAGTGGTCTGGTGCTGTGCAGCAGTTTGCTGCTGGCCCGCGCCTACATTCCCCACATCTACACCGCAGACCCGCACGTGATCGCGCTCACCTCATCGCTGCTGCTGTGGGTAGCGCTGTACCACGCATCCGACAGCATTCAGTGCGTCTGTATTTTCTTGCTGCGCTGCTGGCGCGTAACCGTTGCACCACTGGTGGTGTATTGCGGCTTGCTATGGGGCGGCGGTCTGGGCGGAGGCTACTGGCTTGCTTATAAAAATGAAGCTACCAGCGCTTACTGGTCAACGAATCCAATGCCTTTTTGGATTGGAAGTGGCTTGGCGCTTGCGCTGGTAGCTAGTCTTTTTGTTTTTCTACTGCATAAGGTTTTTCAGGCGCAGCTAGCAGACGCTCGCTAGGCGTGGCGCCTACGCTGCAGCTACACCAAGATTGAAACCTGTACTGCGCGTGCCTTGCTCCACAGGCACCGCAGCGTGTCAACCGCTCAGATCGGGCACATGCAATCCACTGCTCACCGCCCCCGCAATATCCATGCTTGTGCCAGCGAGGGTTACTTGGGCAAAGCCTCTGGCAATGCATGCACACGCTGTGCATCACGCAAGCGGTGCGCGGGAAAGACGGCGCTGAACACTGCACCGGCGCCCAGCTGGCTGTGAATTTCCAGCTTGACACCATGGCGCTGCAGTGCGTGCTTGACAATCGCCAGGCCCAGGCCTGTGCCACCGGTGTCGCGTGAGCGGCTGCGATCGATCCGGTAAAAACGCTCCGTCAAACGGCCAATGTGTGCGGGATCAATCCCGGGGCCAGAGTCTTGAACCGAAAAGCGCGCGCCACCATCGGGCAAGACGTCCCAGCGCACCTGCACTGTGCCACCCGCAGGTGTATAGCGCAAAGCATTGCTGATGAGGTTGGAGAAGGCACTGATCAACTCAGCCTGCGCGCCCGCAATGTCCCAGTCCATACCCGGCGCACCGGGCTGGGGAAAGCTGATGACATGCCCGGCCGCACCTTTGGTCAGTAGTTTGGACAGCGCTTGCGCCTCGACCGTGCATTGCGAGAGCATGGAGGCAACGGGCACCCATTCGCTGTAACCCGGCAGCGGGCTACCCTCCAGCCGTGACAGCGTGAGCAAATCTTGCACCAGGTTTTGCATGCGCCCGGCCTGCTGCGCCATCAACGACAGATAGTGCTTGTGCTCTTGAGGCGACAAATTCAAAGTTTGCAAAGTTTCCACAAAACCCACCAACACCGTCAGTGGTGTGCGAATCTCGTGCGAGACGTTGGCAACGAAATCACGGCGCATGGCCTCGGCCTGCTCCAGCGCAGTGATGTCACGCGCCAGCAACAAATGGCGGCCATCCCCATAGGGGTAGATGTGTACCGACAGCATCACTGGCCGTGAAGGTGAACTTTCACGCCCAGCCATCAGCACGGGCTGAGAGAAATCCTGGCTCGCCCAATAACCACTGAATGCAGGATCGCGTACCAAATTGCCAATGGTCTGCTGGATGTCACGCTCAGCATCAAAGCCAAAGTGGCGCTCAGCCATGTGGTTGCACCACTCTATATGGCCCTCAGCATCCATCAGCACCAGACCATTGGGGCTGGCTTGCAAAGCCGCCAAAATATCCTGCACGCGCTGCTCAGCGGCAACCACAGCCTGTTCGCGTGAACGGGCAGATCGGCGCATGTAAGTGGCCAGCAAACTCCACACCCCACGCACGCGTGGCTGCACAGTCATATCCCCCCGCACCAGCCAGTGGTGCAAGCGCTGCGCCTGCCAGTTGTCCCACAGCATCCACAGCCATGTAGCCAGCAGTGCCCCGGCCAGCCCTGCCCACGGCCCCCAGAGCCAAGCTGCGATACCCACCAGCAGCGTTTGCAACAGCAATAACTCCATCCAGCGCAAAGCCATCACGCATCCTTAGGCGGTTGATCCTGCAGACAATCGGTAGCCCGCACCGCGCACGGTCTCCACCAGGCTACCAGCCTCACCCAATGCTTCGCGCAAGCGTTTGATGTGTACATCCACCGTGCGCTCTTCAATGTAGACATGGTCGCCCCACACCTTATCCAGCAGCTGCCCGCGGCTGTGCACGCGCTCTGGGTTGTGCATAAAGTGGTTGAGCAGCTTGAACTCCGTGGGCCCCAGCTTGAGTGGCTGGTCCTGGTAAGTCACCCGGTGTGTTTCGCTGTCCAGCACCAGATCTCCCACCTGTACACGCTCGCCGGCTTGCTCAGGCGTGCGCCGGCGCAGTACGGCGCGAATACGCGCCAGCAGTTCCTGGGTTGAAAACGGCTTGGTGATGTAGTCATCGGCCCCGGCGTCCAGGCCTGCAATCTTGTCTGGCTCGTCACCACGTGCTGTCAGCATCAAGATGGGCACGTGTTTGCTGCGCTGATCTGCGCGCCACTTGCGCGCCAGATTCAGGCCGCTGGAGCCACCAGGCAGCATCCAGTCCAGCAAGATCACATCGGGCAGCGCAGCATCCAGCTCCCGCTGTGCGCTCACGCCATCTTCAGCCCACACAGGGGTAAAACCGTTGTGGCGCAAATTCACTGCGATCAGCTCGGCAATGGCGGGCTCATCTTCAACAATCAGTACTTGCGGCAATTTCTTCATGCTTCTTACCTGGGCTTGTTTAACGCACCGCCGACTCAATCACATCCATGGACTGGTGGCGAATGTCCTTGCCCTCCACCAAGTAGATGATGAGTTCGGCCACATTTTTGGAGTGATCACCAATGCGCTCCACCGCCTTGGCAAGGAACAGCAGGTCCAGGCTGGCAGAAATTGTGCGCGGATCTTCCATCATGTAAGTGATAAGTTTGCGCACAAAGCCATCAAACTCATCATCAATCAGGTCGTCTTCTTTCAGGATGCCCAAAGCGGCCTTGGTATCTAGGCGAGCCAAAGCATCCAGCGCCTTGCGCAGCAGTGCCGAGGCCATTTCTGCCGCAACCCGCAGCTCCCCTGAGGGCAAGGCGCGTGATGCGCCACTTTCAATGATGGACTTGACCATGCGCGCCATCTTGTGCGCTTCGTCGCCCATGCGCTCCAGGTTGGCCGTTACTTTGGAGAACGCCATCAACATGCGCAAATCACGTGCTGTCGGCTGGCGGCGGCCAATGATGGAAGACAGCTCATAGTCAATTTCCACCTCCATGGCGTTGACCCGCTCTTCCAGCGCAGCCACTTGCTCCACGGCTTCCAGGCTAAATTGGGTCAAGGCAAACACCGCCTGGCTGATCTGGCGCTCCACGATCCCGCCCAGCTCCATCACTCGCGATGAAATACGATTGAGTTCACTGTCAAACTGTGTCGACAAATGCTTATCTGACATATCTGTCTCCTGCGGAATTAACCAAATCGGCCTGTGATGTAGTCTTCTGTTTCGCGGCGCTGGGGCTTGAAAAACAGTTGCTCTGTCTCGCCAAACTCCACCAGGTCACCCAAATACATGTACGCGGTGTAATCACTGCAGCGCGCGGCTTGCTGCATGTTGTGCGTCACGATGACGACGGTGTAGTCGTCTTTGAGCTCAGCAATCAGCTCTTCCACCTTGGCGGTAGAAATTGGGTCCAGGGCCGAGCAAGGCTCGTCCAGCAGCAGCACTTCAGGCTTGATGGCAATGCCCCGTGCAATGCACAGGCGCTGTTGCTGGCCACCCGAGAGGCTGGCGCCGCTTTGGTGCAGCTTGTCTTTCACCTCGGTCCACAACGCCGCCTTGCGCAGTGCCCACTCCACGCGCTCTTCCATGTCTGCGGCATCCAGACTCTCGAACAACTTGACGCCGAAGGCAATGTTGTCGTAGATGGACATCGGAAACGGCGTGGGTTTTTGAAACACCATGCCCACCTTGGCACGAATCAGCGCAACGTCTTGCTTGCTGGTCAGCAGGTTCTCGCCGTCGAGCAAGATTTGCCCTTGCGCACGCTGCTCGGGGTACAGCTCGTACATGCGGTTAAATGTGCGCAGCAGCGTAGATTTGCCACAGCCGGACGGGCCAATAAAAGCCGTCACCTTCTTTTCGGGAATTTCCAGGTTGATGTTTTTCAACGCATGGAACTTGCCGTAGTAGAAATTCAGATCACGCACAGATAACTTGGATCGCCCAGAAATCGGTGCAATAGCGGGTGTCGTCAATGTTGCAGTTGGCATCATCAAATCCTTGCAATTTACTTTTGGCGCGTCAGTACGCGGGCCAAGATATTCAGGCCCAGCACGGCCACAGTAATCAGAAATACGCCTGCCCACGCCAGCTGCTGCCAGTTTTCATAGGGGCTCATCGCAAACTTAAAGATGGTCACTGGCAAGCTCGCCATCGGCTTGCCCAGATCGCCGTTCCAGAACTGGTTATTCAGTGCAGTGAAAAGCAGCGGTGCGGTTTCCCCCGCAATCCGCGCCACCGCAAGCAGCACACCCGTAATCACACCGGCGCGTGCAGCGCGCAATGTGATCGCCAAAATCACCTTCCACTTGGGCGTACCCAAAGCGTAGGCCGCCTCGCGCAGTGCTGAGGGCACCAGGGTCAGCATATTTTCTGTGGTGCGAATGACCACGGGGATCACAATCAAGGCCAGCGCCACAATGCCTGCATAAGCAGAGAAACTTTTGAACTTGGCCACCACTACCGCATAGACGAACAAGCCAATCACGATGGAAGGGGCAGACAGCAAAATGTCATTGACAAAGCGCGTCGTGCTGGCCAGCCAGCTGTTTTTGTCATATTCAGCCAGATAAACGCCTGCCATCACCCCAATCGGAGTGCCCACGCAAGTGGCCAAAGTCACCATGACGAAAGAGCCAAAAATGGCATTGGCCAGACCACCTGCCTCATTGGGAGGCGGCGTCATCTCGCTGAACAGCGCCAGGCTCAGCCCGCCAATGCCCAGCCGAATGGTTTCCCACAGAATCCAGATCAGCCAGAACACACCAAAAGCCATTGCCGCCAGCGACAGCGCCAGTGCCACCTGGTTGAGGCGCTTGCGAGCGGCAAAACGCGCCTGACGCGCTGCATCTTGGCGCTCGGCAGAAATCAGTTTTTGACTGGAGGTGCTCATGTGCGCGCTCCCTCATTCTTTTGCAGGCGGTTGAGCAAAATTTTGGACAATGCCAGCACCACGAAAGTGATGAAGAACAGTGCCAGCCCCAGATAGATCAACGATGCCTGGTGCAGGCCTTCGCCGGCTTCGGCAAACTCATTGGCCAATGCAGAGGTAATGCTGTTAGCGGCTTCAAACATGGACACCGAGTTGAGCTGGTTCATGTTGCCGATCACAAAAGTCACCGCCATCGTCTCACCCAAAGCACGTCCCAGGCCCAGCATGACGCCGCCCAGCACTCCGGCCTTGGTGTAAGGAAGCACTACCTTCCAGACGACTTCCCACGTTGTGGCCCCCAACCCGTAGGCCGACTCCTTGAGCAGCGCGGGAGTCACTTCAAACACATCGCGCATCACCGCCGCAATGAACGGGATGATCATGATGGCCAGGATAATGCCGGCCGATAAAATACCAATACCCACTGGCGGGCCCGAGACCAGTGCGCCCAGATAAGGCACGCCATCAAACAGGGCCTGCAGTGGTTGCTGCACATAAGTGGCCAGCACCGGGCCAAAGACCATCAAGCCCCACATGCCGTACACAATCGATGGCACCGCAGCCAGCAGCTCAATGGCTGTGCCCAGAGGGCGCTTGAGCCAGCTGGGTGCCAGCTCTGTCAAGAACAGCGCAATCCCAAAGCTCACAGGCACCGCAATGATCAGCGCAATCAGCGATGTCATCAAAGTGCCGTAGATCATCACCAGACCACCGTACTGGTCCTGCACGGGGTCCCACTCGGTGCGCGTGAAAAAGCCCAGGCCGTACTCATGAATGGCGGGCCAGGCACCGATCAGCAGCGAGCCCATGATGGCCAGCAGCAAGCCCAGAGTGATCAAGGCAGCACCCTTGGCCATCCAGGCGAACAGGCGATCGGCAAAGCTTGCAGATATCCAACGATTGCGGCGAGGCGGCTGTGCGCGGCTGGCAATCGGCTGTTGCCGGCTGGTCACCGGGTTGGCAGAAGACATGGATGAGGACACGGGTGTCACCTCTTTACAAATAACAAGACCTGCCAGACGCACACGCGCCCAGCAGGGTGTGACTGTTCAAGCAGTCGTTTACTTCCAAGCTACTGGCTTGCCAGCGCTGTCTTTGATTTCACCCCAGGCCTTGAACACCTGCGCCTTGACCGAGTCAGGCATAGGTACGTAATCCAGGTCGCTCGAAGTGGCGTCACCGCTCTTATACGCCCAGTCAAAGAACTTCAGCGTAGTCGCAGCTTGCGCAGGCTTGTCCTGCACCTTGTGCATCAAGATGAACGTTGCGCTGGTGATTGGCCATGCATCTTTGCCAGGCTGGCTGGTCAAGATCTGGTAGAAGCTTTTGCTCCAGTCAGCGCCTGCAGCAGCGGCCTTGAAGCTGGCTTCGTTGGGCGAGACAAACGCGCCTTCGTTGTTTTGCAACTGTGCAAAAGTCAGCTTGTTTTGCTTAACGTAAGCGTATTCCACGTAACCGATGGAGTTGGCCAGACGCCCCACAAAAGCGGCCACGCCTTCGTTGCCCTTGCCACCCGCACCTGTGGGCCAGTTCACTGCCTTGCCCTCACCCACTTTTTCTTTCCACTCGGCATTTACTTTGCTCAAGTAGTTGGTAAAGCCAAAAGTGGTGCCAGAGCCGTCAGCGCGGCGCACAGCCGTGATTTTTTCGTTAGGCAAATTCACGCCCGGATTCAGTGCCGTGATGGCGGCATCGTTCCAGTGGGTGATCTTGCCCAGATAAATGTCACCCAGAATCTGGCCCGTGAGCTTGAGCTGGCCAGGCTGCACGCCCTTGATGTTCACTACCGGAACAATCCCGCCAATGACGGTGGGAAACTGCACCAGACCCTTGGCTTGCAAGTCTGCGTCTTTCAGTGGCTCGTCCGAAGCACCGAAATCTACGGTCTTGGCTTCAATTTGCTTGAGACCTGCGCTAGAGCCCACCGACTGGTAGTTGATCTTCACGCCTGTGGCCTTGTTGTAATCAGCGGCCCACTTGGAATACAGCGGAGCGGGGAAACTGGCACCTGCGCCAGTTGCATCTTGCGCGGCTGCCATGTTGAACAAACCGCCGGATACCAAAGCACCCGTCACTAAAACACGCGTCATGGACATTTTCATGGAAGCACCTCTTTAGATTGCAGAACAAGGGGTCGAAGAAAACTTCGATGACGTGAATGTAAAAACCGTTTATGACGAGCTTGTGACACATAAAAAATAATTTATTCCTCCTCAAAAACCACAGTTCAGTGAATTCAAAAAAATGTCACAAACCATTCATGACGGCCATCTAGAATCGCAGCCCTGTTTCACACTCGGTCATGCCCCACATTTGTGCGCTCAACGCCGCCATGGCTGATAAGCTGCCCACTTTGCGCCGCCAGCTGACACATTTCAAATGAACAATGCGATTGCACTTGCTGCCGTAGATCTCGGCTCCAACAGTTTCCGCCTTGAAATTGGTAGTTATGAACACCACCAGATTCACCGCATCGAGTACCTCAAAGAAACCGTGCGCCAAGGCAATGGTTTGGACAGCAACCGCAACCTCACCCAGGAATCCATGGAACGTGGCTGGGCCTGTCTGGCCCGCTTTGGTGAACGCCTGCGCGGTTTTGATCCGCAGCATGTGCGTGCAGTGGCCACACAAACCTTGCGCGAAGCCCATAACCGTGACGAATTTATTGATCGCGCCAATGAATTGCTCGGTTTTCCCATTGAAGTGATAACGGGCGAAGAAGAAGCCGCCCTGATTTACCGCGGCGTCATCAGCCAGTTGCCTGCATCGGACGAAAACCGTCTGGTAATTGATATTGGCGGGCGCTCCACCGAATTTGTATTGGGCCAGGCCAGCGTGGTGCAGTCACTGGCCTCTTACCGCATTGGCAGCGTGGCGTGGACGCTGCGCTACTTCCCCCAGGGTCACCTGACGCCCGAGGCCTTCGAGACCGCTGAGATTGCCGCACGTGCCGTGCTCGATGAGGCGCTGGACACCTTTACACCCGGCAGCTGGGACATTGCCTACGCCTCCGCAGGCACCGCCAACGCAGTGGGAGACACGCTGTCTGCCAATGGGTTTGACCCCGGCGTCATTACCCGCGCCAGCCTCGATTGGCTGCAGCAGCAACTGCTGCGCGCCCAGCACATTGACCGCATCAAGCTGGAAGGCCTGAAAGAAGACCGTCGCCCCGTCGTGGCCGGTGGCCTGAGCGTGCTGCGGGCCGTGTTTGACTTGCTGGGTCTGGAGCGCATGGTCGTGGCTCAGGGCGCACTGCGCATGGGCGTGCTGTACGGGCTGGTCAACGATGAGCCCAGCGGAGACATCCACACCGCCAGCGTTCTGGGCCTGATGCAACGCTTTGGGGTGCATAGCATGCATGCCCGCCATGTGGCCGAAACCGCTCAGCAACTGTGGATGCAGCTGCACCCGCAAGAAACCTTCCCCCCCGCCAACCTGGCTTGGGCTGGCTTGCTCCATGAAGTGGGCTGGCGCATCTCGCGCAGCAATTACCACCGCCACAGCGCCTACATTCTGGAAAACAGCAACGCCCCGGGCTTTGCCCCCGCAGAGCTGGCGCAGCTGGGTCAGCTGGTGCTGGGTCATCGCGGCAAGCTCAAAAAAATGGAAGCCTTCATGCACCTGCCAGCCAATGCAGAGCAACTGCTGTGCCTGCGTCTGGCTGTGGTGCTTTGCAACAACCGCCGTGCGCCCGATATGCAAGGCCTGCAGTTACAGCGCAATGGCAAGCAATTGCTGCTGCAAACTGCGCCGGGCTGGGCGCAGCGCTTTCCACTCAGCGCACAGTTGCTGCGCGAAGAGGCAGAAGCCGTAGGAAAAACCGACTGGCAGTTGCTGCTGCATCTAGCTTAAGAAAAAAGGAGCTTTCAACGCTTGATCTATATAGGTTTCAAAGTCTTTTATATCTGAAACCTTTTATTTATAAGCGTTACAAGCTCTCTTTATTAAAGCAACCACACCCACTGCTTCACAAAAAAAGGATGCCATATGCATCCTTTTTTGTGCGCGCACCATGGTCAGCTACGTGCTGTACAGATGCATCAGCGCGTTTTGTACACCATCGCCATCTTGCGGCTGCGCGGGCGGCAGGTAGCTGCCATCGGGCTGCTGCGTCCACGCATCACGGTTGTCATGCAAATATGCCACCAGGCATTCATCGATCACGCGCTGGCGCAGCTTGGGCTCTTGCACAGGCCAGGCCAGCTCGACACGGCGCGTCATGTTGCGGCGCATCCAGTCGGCGCTGGACAGGTAGACATGCTCCTGACTGTCGCCCCACGCAAAGTAAAACACCCGAGAGTGCTCCAGAAAACGGCCAATGATGGAACGCACACGGATGTTGTCCGTCACCCTCGGCACCTGCGGTGGCAACATGCATGCACCGCGCACAATCAGATCAATCTTCACCCCGGCCTGGCCTGCGTCAATCAGCGCATGAATCAGATCTTCATCAGTCATGGCATTGGTTTTCACCACCACGCGGGCATATTCACCCTTCAACGCAGCTTGCTTGCAGGCCTCCAGATGGGTCAGCATGCTGTGCTGCAAGGCAAAAGGAGCCATCACCAGCTTGTCCAGCCTGGGCTTCACATTCGGGCTGGCCAGGTGGCGGAACACCGCATCCATATCGGCCGTCAGCACCGTATCGCACGTCAGATAGCTCAAATCTGTATACATGCGTGCGGTCTTGGGGTTGTAGTTGCCCGTTGACAGGTGACCGTAACGGCGCAGCCCCCGGCCTTCACGGCGTGTAATAAGCAGCATTTTGGCGTGGGTCTTCAGGCCCACCACGCCATATACCACCTGGGCACCCACCGCCTCCAGCGCATCGGCCCAGTTGATGTTCGCCTCTTCATCAAAGCGCGCCTTCAACTCCACCACGGCCATCACTTCCTTGCCCATGCGCACTGCCTGGGCCAGCAGTTCAATCAGTTGAGACTTGACTCCCGTGCGGTAAATAGTCTGCTTGATGGCCACCACCGCAGGGTCATATACCGCCTCACGCAGCAATTCCAGCACCGCATCAAACTGCTCAAAGGGCTGGTGAATCAGCACATCTTGCTTGCGCATCTGCGCCATGATCTTGACCGCTGGTTTGAGCTGGCGTGGCCAGCTGCCCTGCCAGGGTGTGAACAGCATGGCGGGCTCATTGACCAGATCAATCAACTCCGACAGGCGCACCAGATTGACCGGCCCCTGCACCCGAAACAGCGCCTGCGACGGCACATCAAACTCTTGCTGCAAGGTGCTGGCGAGAAACTCCGAGCAATTGCTGCCCACTTCAAGGCGTACCGCCTGTCCAAACTGGCGGTACGCCAGTTCTTCGCGCAGTGCCGTGCGCAGGTCATCCACCTCATCTTCTTCCACCAGCAATTCGGTATTGCGTGTGACGCGAAACTGCACCGCCTCCACCACCTCGCGGCCATCAAACAGCTCCGAGATGTGTGCCCGCACCATGCTAGACAGGCTGACAAACAGTCGTTTTTTGCCGCAGATGCTCGCTGGCAGCTGCATCAGGCGTGGCAGCGCACGCGAGAGCTTGACGATCGCCACCTCATTGGCACGGCCAAAAGCATCGCCCCCCTTCAGGCGTACCACCATATTGAGCGACTTGTTAGCCACCTGCGGAAAAGGGTGTGCGGGATCCAATGCCACTGGCACCAGCAAAGGCTTGACAGCCTGCCTAAAGTGCTTGTGTACCCACTTGCGCTGCGCTGCAGTGCGGTCTTTGTGGTTCACGATACGAATGCCCGCCGCATCAAAGGCAGGGATCAATGCATCGTTGTACAGCGCGTATTGACGCGCCACCAGATCCTGCGCCTTGTGCAGCAGGGCCAGCCCATCTTGCGCGTTGTAAACGCCTTGTGCCAGGCTATTGACAGCGGTGATGTGCGGCGCAGCGCGTACTTCAAAAAACTCATCCAGGTTGGACGACACAATGCACAGGTAACGCAACCGCTCCAGCAGCGGTACATCTTCACGGCGCGCCCAAGCCATTACGCGCTCGTTGAACGCCAAAATGCAATGGTCGCGCGGCAGCAGCGCCATGGGCGGCTCTAGCGACAGCGGCTGTGCCGTGGCACTGGCCACCTGCGGCACGCCGCCTTCAGGCATTGAACCACCCAGTGATTTCGGCAGTGCCATGAATGCAGGAAGCGGCGCAATGAATGGTTCAGTCTTTGAATACATGGAAACTTTTTGGCGATGTCTCACCAGTATCCGCACTGCATGTGACGAAACAGTGACAGCTGTATGACTGTTTCATCTGCGCAAAGTGTGCAGCCAACTGAAAAGACTTTGCCGTGATGGTAATCTGGCGGGCTGCCTACCTCTTTTTTCCCTATGAAAGCTCCCCTGCTTGCCAGCATCGACATCGGATCCAATAGCGTTTTGCTGCTGATCGGCCGCATCGTGGATGGCAAATTGCAGATTGAATTGCAGCGCAAAGAAACCCTGCGTCTGGGCGGTGCCCTGGATGAACATGGCAACCTGCAGACCCAGGCCATGGAGCGCGGCCTGGAATGCTTGCGGCGCTATGCAGGCCTGATGACTCGCGTGGCCAAAGAACACCGCCGCGCTGTGGCCACCCAAACCCTGCGCGAAGCCCGCAATCGCAACGAGTTCTTATCGCAAGCCCATGCCATTTTGGGATGTGAAGTGGAATTGATTTCAGGCGAACGTGAAGGCGCACTAATCTACCAAGGTGTCACCCGCCTGCTGCCAGCGCTGCCAGAAAACCGGCTAGTCATCGACATCGGGGGCCGCTCTACCGAAATCTGCGTGGGCCACAACCAGACACTGCACATCGCCACATCCTGCCCAATTGGCAGCGTCGCGTGGGCACAGCGTTTCTTTGGGGATGGCATATTGAGCGCTGAACGTTTTGCTGCTGCCGGCAACGCTGCGCAAGCGGCTTTAAGACAATCTCTCGCACCGCTGGGCAACGCGCCATGGGAGCAAGCATTTGGCTCCTCAGGTACGGCTGGAGCCATCAGCAAGGCTTTGCTGCAAGCGGGTCTACCTGTCGGAGAAATTTCGCGTGCAGGGCTATTTCAGCTCAAGGCACAACTGGTGCAAGCTGGCCATATAGACCGGCTGCCCCTGCACGGTTTGCGTGAAGAACTGCGCCCGGTCATTGGTGGTGGCGTCAGCATCATGTGCGCAGTCTTTGACGTGCTTGGGCTGCAGCACATGCGCATTGCCCAAGGCGCTTTGCGCCATGGGCTGATATTTGAGCTGCACCAGTCACTGACTGGTCACTGAATCACCGCGGCTTTCGTCTCAGCTCACCTGCCAGGTCCCGGATGATTGCGTACGTTCTTGAAAAATAAGTAAGGCACTTTCACGCTCCAGCTCTTGGGCTGGGTCAGCCAGTGCTCACCCCTCAGCGCCTGGCACAGCGGGTCAATCCCATACTCTCCTGTAGAGCCGCGTCTGCAACTTCCAAACAGCCGGTCCGTAAACGCTGAGCCGTTGCCGTTGCCGTTGCCGTTGCCGTTGCCGCTGCCGCTGCCGCTGCCGCTGCCGGTGACGATGGCCTATATCTTGAAGACACTGCTTTGCGCACTGCTGCAAGGGAAGACTTGGCAGCGGCTGCAGCCTTGTGCCGTTTGGTGGCAATAAACACCCAGCGGGGCGGCAGGTCGATGGCAACAAACACATAACAGCATTTGTCCTTGCCCTGCATCTGGTGCAGGTACTTCATATCCACATGACAACAGATCGACTTTAAAGGATTTACGCTCGCCCTCAGGTTTATTGAAACGGGCAATTTGCAGTGTTTCCCCCGGCGCAGCAGACGGTCCACCGCAGAGCGAATCATGGCCCCCAGCAACACCAATAAGTCATCTTGCAGCACTGAATGCGCAGATAGGTGACCAACTCCTCCTGCGCCGTTTTGCTCGTAGTTTGCAGGCGACACAACCGGTATGGCTGGCATCATGAACCGCCGTGCGCTGCCGCCACTCGCGCACCAAATTCAAACCAAGCCGTATTGCTGTGCCAGTTCCTTGCCCGCAGCATTGACCTGCTCCAGGCCCAAACACGTGACAGGGATCGTCGTAGCGCTATTGTGCTGAGCAATCAGCATGACAGCTCCTTCGCAGACGTTTGTCATCTTGTCACAGTTGCCTGCAGCACCTCTCGACTGCGATGCAAGGAACGCTAGTTTTTGAGTATTCAATCATCTGCAACACAACGCCTACCCAGCACTTAGCCCATAAAAAAACCAAGCCGTTAATGACAGGCCTGGTTTTTCTCGGTGCACGGGGCGTTTCTTCACCCACCGGCACCTCATGGTTCAGCTTTGCTCTACATCGCGCGCCTGTTCTATCGCTTAGACCGGCTGGAGTGAAGAACAGCTGCTCACGCTGCTTTGAGCGCTTAGCGCAGTTTTTCCAAATCCTGCGCACTCAGCCAACGCCATTCCCCAGGCTTCATATCCTCGGGCAATGCCATGCTGCCAATCTTCCAGCGGTGCAGGCCTTCTACACGGTTACCCACAGCTGCCAGCATGCGTTTGACTTGGTGATACTTACCTTCTGTCAACGTCAGATCCAACACATTTTCAGCAATGATCTCGCACGCTGCTGCCTTTACCGGCTTGGGGTCATCCTCCAACACCACACCGGCCAGCAGCTTATCCACCATCGCTTGTGTCACTGCATGCTTGGCCGTCACACGGTACACCTTGGGCACATGTTTCTTGGGCGAGCTCATGCGGTGAATAAACTGCCCGTCATCGCTGAGCAGCAAAAAACCCGTCGTATCCTGGTCCAGGCGGCCAACCGCTTGCAGCCCCTGCACAGCACCCTTGTTCGGCCGCTGGCGCAACTGCATCGGCAATAAGCTGTAGATGCTGGGGTGGGCCGAAGGTTTTTGTGAACACTCTGTTCCTGCCGGCTTGTACAGCAGCGCATAGCCCTTTTCGTGGTACTCCCAATCCACGCCTTGCACGCGAAAGCGCAGTCCTTGTGGATCGTATTCAGCCGTGGAATCGGTCACCTGTACAGGCTCCAGCGCACCCTCTTCATACACCTGCACCCAGCCTTGTTGAACCAAGCCTGAACACACACGGCGAATACCAAAACCTTGCGAGTAAAGAATGTCCTGCAACTGCATCTCATCACCTCTGCCGCAGCCAGCGGTCTCAAAAACAGAGCGCCTTGCGCTCATCTATCAAAGATTTCCTGGTAATTTGATATTTAAATCTAGGCAATACAAGCGCTAGCAGCTATCTATTTAAATTCAAATCCCCAAAAACAAAACCCCCTGCCTTTTTCAAGGTCAGGGGGTGTTGCAGCTGTAAGAGCCTAGCGATGACCTACTTTCACACGGGAACCCGCACTATCATCG
>NZ_JACSQK010000011.1:26138-74491 GCF_014836675.1 Comamonas avium | reverse complement strand
GGATCGGCCGCCAATGCGCTGGAGAGCCTGCCCAGCACGCACGCGCTGTACCAGCACATCGAGACATTGCCTGCCGGCACACCAGCGGCGGTGTTCAGTAGCCTTTCTGGCGATGCGCACGCCACCATGACAGGCACGGTGAACATGCTGAGCGCGCAAGCGCCCAACATCAGCCAGCAGCAC
This sequence comes from Comamonas avium, assembly GCF_014836675.1. Classification (GTDB taxonomy): domain Bacteria; phylum Pseudomonadota; class Gammaproteobacteria; order Burkholderiales; family Burkholderiaceae_C; genus Comamonas; species Comamonas avium. Next base: position 74,308 of record NZ_JACSQK010000011.1, on the reverse strand, counting down.
TTGCGCAACAACCTGACCGCAGGCCTGCGTGCAGGCGCACCGATTGCCCAGTCGGATGGGCCGCTGCCAGCCTCGGCCTTGCCATCGTCCAAAGCCCTGCCTGCATGGGTAGAGGTGGTGGGCCACTGGCAAAAGATGGATGGCAACAGCAACACCCCCGGTGTGAAGCAAAACACCACGGGACTGTTCCTGGGTGCTGACGAAGAAGTGGGCAGCAGTGGCTGGCGTGTGGGTGGCTCGCTGGGTTACACCAGCGCAGATGCGCAGGTTAAAAGCCGTGATGCATCGGCCGACATCAGCAGCTACAGCGCTGCGGTGTATGGGGGCAAGGGCTTTAGCCATGGCGCCAACCGCATCAATGTGATTGGTGGCTTGGCGTATACCAAGCACAGCATTGAGTCTGAACGCAGCGTGGTCACTTTGAACCAGAACCTCAAAGCTGACTACAGCGCCCACACAGCGCAGTTGTTTGCCGAAGTGGGTTACGCCATGGGCCAGTACGACAAGCAAGGGTTTGAGCCATTTGTAGGTATCACGCTGGGCGAGCAGCGCACGAACAGCTTCAAGGAAAGCGGCGGGTTTGCAGCACTGAGCAGCGAATCCAGCCGCGACACACTGGCCAGCACCACGCTGGGTGTGCGTGCGCACAGTGACTTTGTGCTGGCAGGCAAAGACACCCGCGTGCGTGCATCACTGGGCGTGCGCCATGCCTGGGGCAATTTGAGCCAGAACCGCACCATGGCGTTTGAAGGCTCCAGCAGCTTTACCGTGGCTGGTGCGCCACTGGCGCGCAACACGGCGCTGGTGGGCCTGCAGGCTGAGATGGCGCTGAGCCGTTACTCGGCCTTGGTGCTGGGCTACAACGGTGAATACGGTAGCGGCAGCCGTGACCAGTCTGCCAGCGTGAAGGTGCGCTGGGCTTTCTAAGCGCGCAGTCTGCGCAAAGAACAAACCCCTGTCGGTGCAAACTGGCAGGGGTTTTTTAGTAGAGGGTGTCGCCGTCTGAGATGCTGACGACGAGGCAGAGAAGGGCGGCTGCGATCATTACTCAATGTTAGTCATCAAGAAGTACTACTTTATTCAGAAGAAAAGATTGATTTCTCCGTCGCAATTTGTTGCACAAAGCCCGCCTTATGTGGCTAACTGCGGACGTAGGTTCAATTGAGAAATACGGAATTGAATTGCTGGGTCTGTGATGGTCTGTCGTGAAATTTAGGTGATAGCACCGATTTAGCACAGACGCCTTGGAAGCCGCATGTTTATTGGGTTAGACGCGGGTTCAATTCTCGCCAGCTCCACCATCCACGACACCGCCACACACTGAAAACACTCAGAGTGTGGCGGTTTTCTTTTGCCTTGAAGTGTCCTGCGGTGTCGTTAAATTCACACCGAATTCACACAAGATTGACACAGATTATTTGGTGGTCGGCATTGGACTCCAAGTCCCTCTGCCACTCAAATCTGGCGCGACGTCGCGCTGCAGCTATAGCAGCGTTTGTGTAGCTTGGGGCTTTGTTCCTGCGCAGCTGGCGGGGTGTTCATGGAGTGCTTGAAAACAAAAAACCTGCTCAAGGCAGCTGGATAGAGACAAGCGGCTGCGACAAGCGGCAGGTTGTCCGACATGCTGGGGAAAAGCGCGGGCTTATGGTTGGTTCATGACTACACCACCTCCAAACTCAGAAGGTCAGGTTCCGACCTCATCTTCCAAAAACCGTTATGCAACTAACCGCACAGTGCAGATTGCGGTTGCGCTCATCGTGGTCATTCTTTTGATTGCTTTTGTTCCTTGGTAATTAGCCAGACGCCGCCTTAGAGCGCTTTGCAACCTGGGAAGTGGTTCTTGGCCTTGGCAGCCAGATTCTTTTTTGCGCAACTTTTTATTTGAGGAAAAGAATCTCATGCTTCTCTCCATCATTGATGCGCTGCATCACTATCAGTCCATCGTCATGCAGATAAATACGCACCCCGGGTGACGTTTTGGAATCCCAGTGGCAGGGGTTCTGGTCAAGGTTGTGCCACCCATGCGCAGTACTCAAACTGCGTGACTTCATCCGTTCGACCTGTATTTTGGACAGCCCGTTCATTTCGCAAATCAGAACCCAATGTTTCAAGAGCAGATCATGTGCTTCTTGGCGGCTTGTACAACGAGGCTGTGGATCAACAGCTTTTAGCAGCGCGTAGAAACGGCGCTCGAAAGTCGCTTGGTAATTCATGGTTAATGTGTAACCGAGAGAGACAATGATTGCAAATGTCCATTTCTGCAATGCCGATAAGGGCTTGTTTTATCTTGTTGTGTGCTTATCGCAGCTGAAAAAACCTGCGCGTCATGTTCCGGGTGGGCTGGTGGTGCTCATGGGGTTTGCTTCATAGAAAAAGCCCGCACGACTGGTGCCGAGCGGGCTTGGGGTGGGGCTTAGCCTTCACTGGTGGCTGGCTAGCGCCAAAAGAACCTGTATGCAGTCTTGTTAGCTTGCATGGGGGGCGTACTTGGGCTTGGCTGCATGCTTGGCCCTGATCTTGTTGGTGATGACCGGATCACTGATGCGGTGCAGCTCTACTTCTGCGGCGTTTTGCATATCAAGGTTGGAGGCAGAACAAAGCGAGGCCAGAGTGACTGTCACGCCACCCACTTCCTGACTGGGCTCACCAGCGGAGCGTGCAAAAACATAGTCCACCAGTTGCATGACTTCGCTGCGTGTGCAGCCCAAGGACTGCACCAGCTCTAAAGCTTCCTCCAGAAAACGGTGGTTGCGTTCGGTCGTGTCGTTGGCAATGGTTTCGCCAAAGCACTCGACCACCCAACGGTTCACTCGCTGTTGAAATGGCTCTGCTTGCATGTTTGGTATGGTTGTGCTCATTCACTCTCCAAAAGAAAAAGCCCGCAAGGCGTAGACCTTGAGGGTTGGTGTATTTGCTAAATATAGTTAGAAATGCAGATGCAGCAAGCGCTAGCCGCGACCGAAGTTGCAAACTGGCTTGCTGTGGTGCGGCTACTGCATTGCACTGGGGAGAATGATTCAGTTCACAACACCTCGCCGGCCAACGCGAACGCACGGGCCCGCATTCGCAAGTGCAAGAAGCTGCATCAGCTAGCTTGAGGTGGTGTGCGAAAACCCTGTCACGATTGCCATCAGGTCAGATGTTTGGGCTGCAAACAACTCACCAGATAGCCCTGGAGACACGCCAGGCGGCGGTGTTTTGTGCTTACGGGCTGGCCTACAGCTGGCTTGCTTACACGATGCTCTGCCTGGACAAACAAAAACAGCCCACGGTTGGAAGCTGCTTGGGTTTGGGTAATAAAAAACCCGCTCCAAGCGGGTGGGGTTGGTGTCTTAGACATTGGGCGGCTCGGGCTGAACCACTCTCTCGAATTCTGGATCCTCCGGGATGTCAGGCTCTCTGTCTGGAGAAAATGGTGGGTGGGGCGGATCGTCGCCGTCATTGGGCAACGTCGGGTCTTGCTGCTCAGGGTATGGCAGACCCACGGGATCCATTTCCTCATCCTCCGGTAGTGATCTGGGCTTTTTGGGTTGAATCATTGCATTCACTCCTTGCGTGGCTGCTTGATCACGCGGTTTTGTTGTTCCGTTGGCTCAGCTGGGTGTGGGCTTTTAGGGTTGCGTGGATCATTGAGATCAGAGGGGACGTTGGGATTGGCGCCTGGCTTTGCATCCTTGGGGTCGAATGCGGTGGGTGTCGGTTTTTGATGATCAGCTGTCATGTATGCACTCCTTTACGGTTGAGCTTTCAGGGTGATGCATGCCGTTCATCGGAGGTGTAGGAGTCCGGCCCCTATGTTTGGGGGGCTCGGGACCACACCCCTGTAGAGCTGGGCAACTCTTGCGTTCAATTACAAACCGCAGCCCTCTGTCACAAGGCTCTGTTACCCTCTGATGGCGCTCAGAGGGCAGCACCTATCTGTGCGCAGTTTGGGTGGTTTCCCCTTGCGGGTACTGTTGCATCGGCGGCGCCCTTCACCAGATGGCTGTGCTGAAGCGGGGACAGAAAAAAAACCCGCGGTGAGCGGGCATAAACCTTTGACCCTTGCAATCAATAATCTTGCTGCAGAGCACTCAGTGGGCCTCGCTTTTTTTGCGGCTGCTGCTGTTGCTGTTGCTGGTCGTTGTTTTTGTCTTTTTCACTGGGAGCCTTATCAGGCTGCGATGGTGGTGCTGTGCTTGATTGGGCGCCGCATCCATTCGCGCGTCCCCTCAAGGCTAGACAGCAGTTTTTTAACCATGACATATAGACCTCCAATTCTGGTCTGTCTTCAGTAACTCTAGGCCTCCCAATACCACAGTACGCTTTGATTGGGCAAAGACTGCCAGCGTTACATGAAATTGGTGAAGGTACGTAACTGATAGGCTCCACATACGCTCAAACCGCAGCCTTCTGTAACAAAACTTTGGTTTGTGGTCGCAGCTTTCCGACTTGTCAATGCTTGGCCGAGTTGACCCAGTACATCACCAACCACGACGTAGCCGCCTGCTATGCGCAAATGGCCGCCCTTGCAACCGCCTGCACCCAGTCACTGACCAAGCGTGCCCTGTTTCGCGAAATCAAAGCCAAGGCAGACGCTTCAAACGGTGGTGGACAGATCACTCTCTACAGGCAATGAAGATTGATTGATTTGACAGCTCCTACCGCTTGCTGTGTAAGCGGTTGAGGAAAATTTTGCTTGAATTTTGTAAGCATTAAAAAGCCCCTGCTGGCGTTGGCTGGCAGGGGCTTTGTGTTTAGCGTGCAGAGCTATTGCGGTGGCTTAAGCCCGGTTACCAGCGTGTGGTGTACATCAGGCGCAGCCCACGCTGAAAGCTGTGGCTGCTGCGTGTGAACTGCATTTCTGCCGCAAACGTACCAACCCGTGACTGCAGTCTGCTACCAAACCCCAGCTGTACACGGTTACGCCCAAGTGCGGTGCTGCTGATGCTGTAGCTTTGTGAAGACCCGGCCAAGTCCGCATAGCCAAGGCGCATATTGGATTGGTGGTCAAAGTCATGTTGCAGCTCCAGGCGGCCAAATGGCAGCAGCGTACCCCAGCGGGTGTCATGGCTGATTTCGCCGCGCAAGCCCAGCGATGCAGAGGTGTTGGTGATGCTTTGCTTTTCAAAGCGCAGCGCATGCCAGCCCGCACCTGTTTCCGTGTAAGCATCCAAACTGCTGCGGGCAAATTGCAAACGGCCGTAGGGTGAAAGCATCCAATGCTCAGTGCGCCATTCATACCCAGCAGACAGGGCTGCAAACCACTGAGAGCCATCACGCTCGCCTTGGGCAAACTCTCCAGCATCGGCTACCCAGCGGCGGGTGTCAAAACTCATGCGGCTGTAACCCAGCACACCGTCCACAAAATAAGCAGGTGCTGGGTTCCAGCTGCCATACAGAGCGGTACTCACCCCTTTGCTGTGGTTGCGGCTGCCTTCGCTGCCAATCTTTGTACGGTCATAGGCAAAGCCAATGCCCATGCCAACCGTCCATTCTTTGCTCAGCAAATAGTCCATGCCCATGGTGACGCCGCTGGTGGTAAAGCGCAGGCCATCATCTTGACCGGCAGTGGCGTCTGCAAAACCCCAATCCACCATGCCAGATGTCCAGTAGGCCAAGCGCGGGCGTGCTGCGCTACCCGGCTCGGCGATGGGGGTGTCTGCCGCTGGTAGAGCCGTCATTTGCGCATGTTCTGGAGCAATCTTGCCCATGAATTGCTGAGAAGCAGTCACAGAGCGTTGGGTGCCAGAAGCACTACCCACCTCAGAAAGCGGTACGTCTTGCCCTAAGGGCTGAGGTCTGGAGGCAAAGGCCTGCTCCGTATTCATGCCCTGCGCAGCCGCTGCTGCATTGTGCTGCGCGGCGCGGCTCCATCCCGGAGCCAGGCTGCCACGCTCCATGCGGCCCTGACTGCTGACGCACTCTTGCTGCTCCAGCAAACTGGTGGCACTTCGGCAGTTGCGCACTTGGGTGTTTACTGCCCGGGGCATGGCCAGCTGCAATCCGTTCGTGAATGTGCTGCGCTGGGGGGTGCGCAAGTGTTCCAGCCGCTGGGTGAAGTTCATCAACTGTGTGCCCGCAAAACGCACGGCCGCTTGCTGTTGCGATGTGGTGACACCGCGCACAGTCGCATCCGTTGTGGGGTCGGGGCGCGACTGCACGGCGAAGGTGACGAAGCCGTTGCCCACGCTGCCGCTGGCGGCCTGCAGGTTGAAGCTCACTACCGCGCTGCCGCTGAAGGCCGCAGCCGGGGCAAAGCTCATGGTGAATGGGCCGGTCATGCGTGCGGTACCCGCCGACGGTGGGCTCACCGACAGCAGCGTGGCGCTGGTGAACGGGCCGCCGGTGGCGCCCTGGGTCAGGTCGACGCTGGCGGTCTGACCGGCGGCCACGGTTTGGTTGCTGGGTGGTACTACTACGGACTGGGCCTGCACCTGCAAGCTGTAGGGCTGGGAACCGGTAGCTCCGTTGGCGTCGGTGACGGTAATGGTCAGGTTGAAGGCACCACCGGCAGTGGGGGTGCCGCTGAACACGCCGCTGCTGGTGTTCAGGCTCAGGCCGGCCGGCAGGTTGCCGGATGTGATGCGGTAGCTGTAGGGGGCGGTGCCCGCGGAGGTGGTCAGGGTCTGGCTGTAGGCCGTGCTTTGAGTGCCGTTGGGCAGAGTCGTCGGAGTGATCGTCAGGGTGGGCGCACTGACGGTGATGCTCACCGTGGCCGGGCTGGAAGTGCCGCTGGCGTTGGTGGCGGTGTAGGTGAAACTGTCGGCACCGGAGAAACCGGCGGCAGGCGTGTAGCTGATGCTGGTCCCGCTGGCCGTGGCAGTCCCGTGGCTGGCGGCGCTGGCCACGGCGACGCTGGTGGCGGCGCCGCCGGAGATATTCAACGTGATCGGGTTCAAGCTGCTGTTGGCCGGCACCACTGCGATGACGGCGGTGGAAACCGGCACCTGGCCGCCGATGGTGATCGAGTAGGCCTGGGAGCCGGTGGCGCTGTTGGTATCGGTGGCAGTGATGGTCAGGTTGTAGGCGCCAGCGACGCTTGGTATGCCGCTGATCGCACCGGTGCCGGTGTTCAGGCTGAGGCCGGTTGGCAGGCTGCCGGATGTGATGCTGTAGCTGTAGGGTGCGGTGCCGCCGGTGGAGCTGAGGGTTGCGCTATAGGGCGTACCGACGGTGCCGTTGATCAGGGAGCCGGGGCTCAGGGTGATGCTCGGGGCACTGACCGTCAGGCTGTACGTCTGGCTGCCGGTGGCGCCGTTGGTATCGCTGGCGGTGATGGTCAGGTTGAAGGTACCACCGGCAGTGGGGGTGCCGCTGAGTGTACCGGTGCTGTTGTTCAGGCTCAGGCCGGTCGGCAGGCTGCCGGATGTGATGCTGTAGCTGTAGGGTGCGGTGCCGCCAGAGGCGCTGAAGCTGCTGTTGTAGGTAACACCGACGGTGCCGTTGCTCAGGGAGCCGGGGCTCAGGGTGATGCTCGGGGCACTGACCGTCAGGCTGTACGCCTGGCTGCCGGTGGCACTGTACCGGTCCTGCACGCCGATGCTGAAGTTATAGGTACCACCGGCAGTGGGGGTGCCGCTGATCACGCCGCTGCTGATGTCCAGGCTCAGGCCGGCCGGCAGGCTGCCGGATGTGATGCGGTAGCTGTAGGGGACGGTGCCCGCGGAGGTGGTCAGGGTCTGGCTGTAGGCCGTGCTTTGAGTGCCGTTGGGCAGAGTCGTCGGAGTGATCGTCAGGGGGGGCGCACTGACAGTGATGGTCACCGTGGCCGCCGCCGAGGTACCGCCGGCGCCGGTGGCGGTGTAGATGAAGCTGTCACTGCCCGAATACCCTGCGGCAGGGGTGTATCTGATGCTGGTGCCGCTGGCCAAGGCGATGCCGTGGGCCGGGCTGCTGACCACCGCGACACTGGTGGCCGCGCCACCGCTCAGGCTCAGGGTAATGGGGTTGCTGCTGCTATTGGCCGCCACTGTGGCACTCACCTGGCCAACCGCCGGGGCAGGTAGGACATAGGTGTAGGCATTGGTCAGGGCGGCGCTGCCACCCGGTGTGGTGACCTCCACGGTCACCGCGCCTGCAGCATGGGTCGGGGTGGTTGCTGTGATGGTGGTGGCGTTGTTGACGCTAAAGCCGGTGGCGGATTTTTCGCCAAACCTCACCGCTGTGGCTCCGGTAAAGTTGGTGCCTGTCAGGATCACACTGTCGCCACCTGTCGTGCTACCGCTGTTGGGGCCTACACCAGCGACAGTGGGTGCTCCCTGCGCATGCACATAGCTGCTGCATAGCAGCAAGCTCAAAATCAGCAGCCCCTTACGCCAGAAGGCATGTAGCCAACCTCTCAACGGGTGCCCCTTCGTGGTGGATGGATGTGGGAAGCCGGCGTCCAGCAGCAGACCAAAGAATGGAGCCATATAAGTTCAAAGCAAAAGGGATGTGAAAAACTGCGAGTGGCAAGCACCGGCAACCGCCAATGAACCAGCGCGGTCTGGCACGGGGTTTTGTCTAGATGCTATTAACAAAAACTCGCATTGGAAATAACTGATTTCAGGTATTTTTCAGTTTTTTTATGATTTTTGAGCGGCGCTGTTTACAACTGCACGCCATGAATGTAGGTGTAGATATATCTGGGTGCAGGCATATGTGTTCAGGGGCGTGGTTTACGCGGCAAGTTGTCTTGCTGTGGCGCAATGACTGCATGGCGCGCAGCAATCCGACTAAGTTAAAGCTGCGCAAGGCCTACCAATCAGGTTTGCTGCGCTCAACAAACCCAAACCCTGCCGGTGCAAACTGGCAGGTTTTTTCAAGAAATTTGAATGAAATAGCGCTCTAATGCTTAACCAATAAGCGTTAGCGGCTATTAAATAAAGCCTGCCCGCCCGTCACATTAACACTGCCCGGAAGGTGAGCGGTGGCTGGGGCTTGCTGTTGCTGCCAATGTGGGGTGCTATGGGCGCTGCCGAGGTGATGGAGCTGACCGAGGCGGTAGCAGAGGAGGCGCAGCAGCTTGTGCGGCACGTAGCTCGTGGATCTGGGCGCGTTCGCTTAGGCAGTTGGTGCAGGCCGCGGCAAGGGCGGCAAGCTGTGTGTCGTCGGGCATGGTGTCTGCCCTGGCAATGTGCTGTGGCAGCTCGAGCAGGCTGGGCTGGCCGCTGTACTCGTGGCCAAAGCTGAGCAGAACGCATTGACCCCATTGAAGCTCGATGCCAAGCGAAAAAGAACAATGCAGCAGCTGCGCATTCAAGGCTATTGCTAATGAATGGTACGAAAAACAATGAAAAATGCAGAGTGAAACCTATGCGGATCGCTGCTGTAGCCTGCTAAGCGAGATTTGTTTCCTTGTCAGAAGCCATGACATTAGAGGAAATACAGGCAGCAAGCTGCTCGAAGCTATTCGCGTCGTTGAGAAGCGAGGTGTTTTTGAAACAGCGGCCTTGCTTTGCTGCTATGTAGCCGGCTTTGGCAGTATGCAGCAGCTACAGATGTCATTGAGCGTGATATCACTGTTGATCTAAAAGCTGCTTTAACTCCTTATGGAGAAAAAATACTTTGTGCAATAGTTGGCTCCACAGAAAAAGACTGCGCGTTGTGGGCAGGGCGATCTGGAGATGAACAAAAGTACACAAAATTCCAAGATGACGCGGTCTAAACTGCATCTGCTCCAACTCTTTCATTAACAAAAATGAAGCAACTATTTGGTCTGATCTTGCTGGCCACTTTCTTGACAGGCTGTGCGGTGTATACACCGAGCGGCTCGGTTGTCGTTGACCCTGGACACAGCGGTGGGCACGACCACGGGGGGTTTTGTCCCCCCGGCCAAGCCAAAAAAGGCAACTGCTAATACAACGTGCCCATAAAAAGCCCGCTCGATGCATCATCAGCGGGCTTTGTTTTCATTAAAAGTGCCACTATTTCTTATCTGGCAAGCGGTATTTGCTATGTTTTATTTTAGGAAAAGTATTTCTTTTTGATCGTCATCGTTGGTGCGTTGCATAACTATCAGACCATGATCGTGTAGATAAATGCGAACTCCAGTGGATGTGTTCGAGTCCCAGTGGCATGGGTTCGGTCAAGGTTGTGCAACGCATGCGCACCACTCAATCTGCGTGACTGCATGCTCGCTCATGGCTAAGAAAGTTCGCACTAGGTGGACTTGGCGTTGAGTTAAGCGGCTTGGTGTAGTGCCTGCCGTTAGCTGTAGTTAGCTTTAGCTAGCTAGCTAGCTGGCGGCCAGTGCCTGTGGCGGACCACGCTGTTGCCACACATCGCACCTGGGCTGTCTTGACGATGGGCTGTCAGCCGTACTGGCTTCAAGCTCGTAGCTATCAGGAAACCCTTGTACCTGAAACAGCCCCCGTGGAAACAGCATGCGCAGGCCAATATCAACAATGGCGTAGGGCTCACCATGGTCCATTACCTGGACGAAGCGGTCGCGGGTAGGAATGGTGTGCCGCAGATCGGGCAGCTCTTGCCCGCCTTTGTCGCTGCAGAACTTCACAAGGAAGACTTTGACTTCGGCCCTGCAGATGCTCCGGTTATAGTGCCTGACAAATTCAGTTACGAACTAATCCACCAGCGACTGTCTGAGACAGATGGCGCAGACTGGGCAGGCCCCTGGGGCTTGATGTGGCATACGTTTGTTACGTTTATACATCGGAATAATCACTGTGGCTAACCGTTGCTATCTCTACTCAACCAATGTCATCCCTGGGGCAAGCGATGAGCTTGACGATCGAAAAATGATTGGGATTGCGGAATGGGATTACGAAATACCCATTGTTTCCAAGTTACTTCTCTCTGGTAACCCTAAAACTTGCCGTTCTTCACTTTGGGAAAATCCAGAGGAAATAGCTTTGATAGGTGACTACGCCTCCGGCGTAAAAAATCTTGAAAATTTCTTGTCTCAAATTGAGCTTGAAGCAGCCCAGAACTTGATTGCTGAAACCATCGAATTTTTGAACAGACCAGAAAATCAAAATCAATACTTTGTTTTTGAGTGCGGTGAAATTTTTGACATGGGCGACACACCGCTTTTTGAGCAAAACCTTGCGCTCCTTGAGGAGCTTAAAAATATGCAGCCTGAAGTGGAAAGGGCGTTGCAATCTTTGGTGCCTCCCCCCATCGAGGTGCACAAATCTGCTGGCTTTTTCGCAAAGCTGTTTGGCCGGACCTCCAAATCCTCCGTTCCTGTGCACGATTTAATGAAATCTATCGATGATCTCGGGCTGGGTAATTGGTCAAATATTTTGTATTTCGACTTCAGTGGTGACTAACTGCCTGAACAATCAGCAAAAGAGCGGTTATAGGAATGGATTTTTTGCCGTTCAGGTACAAGTTTGTACAAGGCAATGCGCTGATTGGCCTTGATGGCATGCGTGTGTCACTAAGTGCTTGAGTTGTAGGCAGCTGATGTAAGAAGACCGCGTTAAGCGGGCTTTTTGTTGGTGGTGGATATGGTTGAAAGAAGTAGGTCACCAGTAACTGCCCATTGCTTTTCACGGGTCTTTCTTTTGTCCCTGCTCGACTGCTTGCCACAAAACAAATTCGAGCTTGCCCAGCAGTTCGCGCCATGCGTGGATTCGGTGTGGTCCTGTAGCGCCCTTGCTTGGGGCTTCGCACACCAGTACGGCAGAGATGCTCAATTGGGTGCTGCTGGCGCTGGCCCATGGGTAGATAAGCAGGCTAAAAGCGGTGGTATCTGCACCAGAGCGCTGGCTGAAGGTGTGCTGGATCTGCTCTTTGACGTTGACAAGATTGACGTGGTTCGCACGAAGGGCGCAGGTCAACAGGTAGTACCGGAGTAAGTCAGTTTTTCTTTGCCTTGCCCTTGAGACCAAACTTACAGGCCAAGTGTTCAAAGAAAGCGCAGGCCCAAGTACTCAGTGTGGCCGTACATGGCATTCAGACGCTCGTGCACCTCACGGGTGCAGTGCACATTCATGCGCTTGATCTGCAGAGCCATGTCCTGGTGCTGGGCATCGAGCAGCTGTCAATCGGTTGCGTTAAATCTGAATCGGTGGCCGCTGTAGCAGTGCAGCAGCATGCGCGCAGCTTCGCCGGCAGTGCTGTGACAGTGACCTTGCGCAAGGTAGAAGAAGTAGGCCGGCGCACGCTGTGCGGTGTTATCGCTCATGATCGGGGTCTCTGGTGGTGTGGTTCAAGTCATCACCTGATGGCTCGATGGCTCTGCTTGACGCGCCGGGGGCATGTTGCCCACGCGGCTCTCAGGTGGTCATTTCAAAATCTCTCGGCAAAAAAATGCCCACTTTTGTGGGCGTATCAAAGGAAAAAGCATGCAAGTAACTCTTGAGTTTGTACTGGTGAATGAAGATGTTGCTGACGCAGCCCCTATCCCCGGCTTTGATGTCAATGAAGTGGGTGCACTGGCCGCTGTTCCACTGCCAGGAGACTGCGTGTGTATGTTTGAAGATGGGCCAATTTATGAGGTTCTGGACAGAACCTTTAACTGGCACTCACCGACGCACGTACGCGTTGAGGTGTTTGTTGAACTGCTTGCCGACGAAGACGACGATGGGGATCTTGATGACTGAGCTGTCGTCGCTCTTTAGGTGACTGCAGCTTTTGATTGCTGACACGTTGGTTTTTGCCCCGCCAGGTCTGCATGGCTGGGCCATTAATGCCTTGGTATGCAGCCAAGTACTGGTTGGCAAAACCAGTCCCATCGCGCCGGGTGCGCACTTGGCCGGTGGTGCTGCTGATGCGAATGACAAGCCATTAACCGAGGGCGAACTTGAAGCGCGGTCAGTGGCTGTGCGGGGCCGGGCCTTTTGTCCAAGGGCCGGGCACAGGGGAAGGGGGGCGACGGTATCAAATTTGGTTTTGAGGTCTGTGCAGGGGGCTGGGCTGGCGAGTCATCGATTGAGTTTTTAAAAATACTGAGTAGTTAGTTGGCTCGGCAGTTTTTGCCTGAGTTGGTGCTTGATCGATCTCTCCCTTACACGCCTTGTAGCGCTGCGCAATTTATTTGCCAAAGTATTTGCCTTCGTGCCCACCGCACTTGAATTTTAAAAACAGCAATCAACGGCAGTAGTGCTTTGATGAGCATGTGAAGCTCTCTGTAATAAAAAAACCCGCGCAGTGTGAGCTACGCGGGTTTTGTAGATGTTGGGGAGGGCTGTTTTTACAGCAGCCAGCGCATTGCCAGTGAGGTGCATACCAAAGCCAAGCCAGCGATGGTGCAGATGAGTGAAGCGCGGCTCAGTTGTACGGACTGGCGGAACATGTCGCGCAGGGGCAGGTTGAATGAGGCGCCCATCTGGCTCCAGGCAAAAGTCCAGCAAATGAAGCCTGCAATGGCGACAAGGTAAGAAATGTCTTTTGTGTTGAGCCAAGAGACGAGTGACAGCAGTGTGCAGAACACGCCCATGCCCATACCAAGCCATGATTTGATAATTCGTTGCGGTGCAGGTTCTGTGGCCATGGTGGTTGGGGTTGAAGTAAGGAGCAGCTACCAAGCGCAGCTAGTGCGGGTGTGTAGTCTAGGTGCGTTTGGGGTGGTTATTTTTTGGTTTGGGGGCGGGCAGCTAATACCTGATTGCCCCAGCGGCGTTGTCTGCCGTGCGCTGAGTGGCAAACTGGGGCGTAAAAAAACCCACCGAAGTGGGCTGAAATTGAAAAAGGTAAAAGGGCCGCTTTTTAGTAGTAAGGAACACCGTAGTGATCGTATACACGGCGGCCATACTCGTCGTTGTATTCAGGCCAAGTGCTATTTTCGTAGCGAGGAGCGTTGTCCAGCTGTTCTTTGGAAACTGAAACCACGTAACCGCCTTGGTTGGGGTCGTACTTGAGGCTGTTCCATGGGAGTGGGTACAAGTCGGTACCTATGCCTAAAAAGCCACCAAATTCCATGACTGCATAACGAACTTGCCCGGTGATTTTGTCGATCATCAGTGAGTCGATGGAACCCAGCTTCTCTCCAGCTGGGTTGTAGACGTTCGTGCCGTTGACTCGGGAGGACGAAATGACGGACGACGCTGAGTTGATTGTTTGCATTGGAGTTCCTTCTCAGAATTCAAAACTAGAACCATTGCTTGCTTAAAGCAGAGGGCACTTGCCCGTTATTGCTTTTGCTTTTGAGGCTGCTGCTGCTGCCCTGGCTGGTTGTTCTGGTTGGGGTTTTGCTGCTGCTGTTGCCCGGGCTTGGGGGTACTTTGCCCCGGCTGCTGCTGATTCAGGTTTTGCTGCTGTTGCTGCTTTTCCTTGTGGTTGGGATTCTGTGGCTGGTTGTGTTGCGACATTTCCGTAGCTCCTTGAGGTTGGCAGACAAGCAAAGTTGCTCGCCTTGTTGATAGGTTCGCACAGGAGTCGCGTTCGCCTTGTAAGTGAATGGCTGCTGGGATTGTCAATAATGGTTGTTATTACAAAATACGTTATTTTTAATGTTTTTTAACGATAAATTTGTGTATTTGGTGGTGATTGATGGGTTGGTGGGTGGAGTTTTGTTTGTGCATTTGTGCTGGGAAGACAAAAGCCGCGAAGAGCGGGTTGGCTCGGTAAGGCTATGGGCTGATAGGAGTGGGAGGTTCTGGCAGAGCTATCCACATTGATTCAGGAGCTTTAGGCTGTTTGGCTTGTTTTCTGGGTGATCTGGGCCTTATTCCGGGTAAAGGTTGCCCACTGGGCCCATTTCTTTATTTTTGGGAAGTGATGCAGCCCCTCTGGGTTTGCTCACTGATCACTCCTTGTGCGGCTGCCTGATGAGCTGATAGTTTTGATGCGTTGGTCCATTCGGGGGAGGGCTTTTGGGACTGCGCGGGTCGTTTGGAGCTGAACTCTTTATTCATAAAGCGTTAGTTGCTATCAAAAATGAAAATGCCAATTACATCGTGGCTGGCCAAAGAGACCGTTGGGAATGCATACACCAAGGCCTGGCACGAACGAGGCTTTACCAAGCTTAGTGCGATGAAGATTGGCACCATGAACGGCTGTCACTGCGTCAGCATTTCATTGTTGAATGCCTGGTCTGTTTGACGCTATGGTGTCGCCATGCCTTTGAAACGGCCACTGGCTGTGTCTGGCATCAGCGGTGGTCCTCTATTTTTTTGCAGACAAGGTGATTTCTTCATGGCTTCTAACTCCGGCGCTTCCTGCGGTTTCCCGTGGCGTTTTGGTCCCATCCGTGCCAGAGGCTGCGTCTGCAGCAGCCCCATGTGTCAGCGCCTGCACCAGCGGGTCACCGAAGACCTGTCGCGTCGCAGCTTCATCGGAGGAGTGGCTGCCATGCTGGCCCCCTTTGCGCTGCCTTCCGGGGCCATGGCAACCACGGCGGATGACAAGCGCCCGCTGCTGCTGACCAATCTGCGTTTGTTTGATGGCTCTGGCAAGTCGGTGCGAAACGGCCTGCAAGTGCTGGTGCAGGGCCAGCGCATTGTGGATGTGCTGCCGGCTTCAGCCACAGTGGAGGGAGCGCGCCTGCTGGACTGTCAGGGCAAGCTGGTAATGCCGGGGCTGATTGATGTGCACTGGCACACCATGCTGGCCGGAATTTCTCAGATGGCGGCCATGTCGTCGGATTTGGGTTATTTGTATTTGGTAGCTGCTCAAGAGGCGCAGCGCACGTTGTTGCGCGGCTTTACTGCAGTGCGTGATGCGGGCGGGCCGTCATTTGCGCTCAAACGCGCCATTGACGAGGGGCTGGTGGCCGGGCCGCGCATCTACCCCAGCGGGGCCATGATTTCGCAGACCTCCGGGCATGGAGACTTTCGCTTGCGCAGCGATCTGCCACGTGCCGACAACGCTCCGCTGAGCTTGGTTGAAAGCACTGGCGTAGCCATGATTGCCGACGGTGAAGCCCAGGTACTGCGCCGCGTGCGCGAACAGTTAATGCTGGGCGCCACGCAGATCAAGATGCTGGCTGGTGGTGGCGTGGCATCCATGTATGACCCGCTGGACAGCACCCAGTTTTCAGAGCGTGAGCTGCGTGCTGGCGTGGAAGCCGCCAGCGACTGGAATACGTATGTGATGACCCATGTTTACACCCCCAAGGGCATTCAGCGCTCCATCCGCTCAGGGGTCAAGTGCATTGAACACGGGCAACTGGCCGACGAGGCCAGCGTGCGCATGATGCGCGATGAGGGTGTCTGGTGGAGCCTGCAGCCGTTCCTGCAGGATGAAGACAGCAACGTCTACCCTGACCCTGCACGCCGCGCCAGCCAGAAGCAGGTGGCCGAAGGCACGGTCAACGCCTATGCCATGGCGCAAAAGTATGGCGTTAAGACCGGCTGGGGCACGGACATTTTGTTCAACCCCCAAAACACCGTCACTCAGGGCAGGCAACTGGCCAAGCTAACGCGCTTTTACGATCCACTGACTTTGCTGGGGCAGGCGACAGGCACCAACGGCGAGCTGCTTGCGCTGTCCGGCGAACGCAACCCCTATCCCGGCGCGCTGGGCCGCATTACTCCTGGCGCATGGGCTGATCTGCTGGTGGCTGACGGCAACCCTGCCGATAACCTCGACTTTCTGGCTGACCCTGACAAGCATTTGCGCTTGATCATGAAGGGCGGCCAGATTCACAAGAATACGTTGTGACACGTGCCATGATATTGACACCCACGACCGCGTCACAGCACGCGCGTTAAGCATTACTGCCCCCTGCTTGCTTGCTTTGGGGGCTGGTCTGGCACAGGCCCAACCGGAGCAGGGCGATGTCTGGCGTTTTCAGGCTACGCCCTACCTCTGGATGACTGGCTTGCAAGGTGACATCCGCCCTGCGCGCCATGCACCAACGGCGCACGTGTCGCAATCTTTTTCGGATGTATTGAGTGATTTGGACGCCGCCGTCTTTCTGAGTGCCACCGCGCGCAAAGTTCGCCATGTGCTGCATGCCGATGGCAGCTACGCCGACGTTGTCGGACACCGCCAGCCTGCCCATGGGCCTGAAAGCCCGCGCCAAGGTGACGCAAAGCGCCCTGACGCTCAGCGGCGGCTACAGCTTGCAGCTGTCGCCAGAGGACAGCCAGGACGTGCTGGCAGGCGTGCGCTGGTGGAGCATTCGCGCCACAGTGCAGGTGCAGCCATTGCTGCAGGTCCAGACCAAGGACACTTTCGCGGACCCTATCGTGGCGGTGCGCTGGCGCCATCAGGTGCACCCGCGCTGGTCCACCTTGGTCTATGCCGATGTCGGCGGGCTGGGAAACTCAGAATGTGGGGTCAGAGTTCACATGGCAGTTGCTGGCCGTGGTGAACTACCAGCTGCGTGACAACATTTACGTATCCGCCGGCTATCGCCAGCTGAGTGTGGACTACCGCAGCAACGGACGACGTCTGGACTTTGGCATGGGCGGCCCGGTGCTGGGGGCTACCTTTCGCTTCTGAGTTTTCGCACCGCAGCGCGGGCTGCAGGCGTCCTCACCTCAGGGCTGCTGGTGGGTTGCAGACCCGTCAGATAGAACAGCCGGCTCGCTGGGCGTGCGCTGGCAAGGTGTTGCTCGGCCTGCATGCGGATCTGGGTGAAAGTGGGGTGTGCGCGGTAATTCGATGCGATTGCGCCCAGCCTCCTTGCCACGGTACAGGGCAGCATCTGCATCGCGCATGGCACCCTCTAAAGCTTGTGTGCTTGCGAAGGGGCGCGAAACACCGATTGTGACCGTGCAGCGCAGAGGGTGCTGGGTGCCAGCAACATCGATGGCCTGCTCTTCAATGCCGGCCCGCACACGCTCAGCCAAACGCATGACGCCAGCACTGTCCGTGTCAAGACAGATGACCACAAACTCTTCTCCGCCAATGCGGCCTGTTAAATCGCCATGGCGCGCCGTGTTGCGCACCACATCGGCCACATGGCATAGCACCGTATCTCCAGCCTGGTGCCCATAGGTGTCGTTGATGTGCTTGAAATGATCCACATCCATCAGCAGCAGGTGCGCGGGGGCGGGGTTTCGGGTATTGAAAAAAACCTTGAGTGCTTCAGACAGCCCCCTGCGATTGAGTAACTGCGTCATGGGGTCACGCCCCGCCATGTCACGCAGATCATCAGTCAAGCGCCGCAGTACCAGCCAGACGATCGAAGGCGGTATCACCGTGGCCAGGGATGACATGTAGATGTAGAAAGCCATCTGAAAACTGCTGTCCATGTCCAGCGCTTCCAGACCACCGTCCAAAATCTTCATGAACTTCATCGCATTCAGTACACAAATGCCACTGATCAGCAGTGCAAAAATAACCATTTCTGCGTACAAATCTTTGGCAAATGTACGCACGCCGTAGATGATGGTGAGCGTCATGCCCAAGAACAGCAACGAGGAAATGCCCGCCAGCATTGCATAGCGTGCAGCCTGGCCCAGACTCCACTGCACCAGTACTTGGGCAAGCACGTACACCACGGAAAACGCTATCAACGGTCGCCACAGCGGGGCGGCATAACCAAAGAAACGCATCGAGCCGAGCCAGTAGGCGATGGGGGCTGCAAGTGTCAGGGTGTGATTGACTACGCTCATCACGCTCCAGGCAGGGCCTCCCTCTGCCAGTTGCAGTACATAGGCAAACCCTAGCAAGAGGCTGCCCAGGGCGAAAAAATCCATGCCCATTCTCTTGCCCTGCAAGCGTTTGCTGATAAGCAAAAACATGAGTGCAAAGCACAGCAGGTGTGCGCACAGCATGCCAACAAGGATGGTTGCAACCATGAGGATCTTTAAAGGCCGGTAAGAGCAGATGCGCGCAGCTAGGGCTGGTTGCCACGGCAATTGCCGGCATTCAGCACTAGATCAGGCAAAACAGCTCAGTGTAATGACTTGTGCATAGATTGGCTGATGGGCCGCAATCCCATTCAAGTAATCCCCTGCAAGCATGCCTTGTTGCAGTTTGAGAAGAAAGTGTGTCTGAGGCTTGAATCGACCCGCTTTTCCTGGATAGCAGCCAGCCTCACGCCATTGCGTTTCTCCAACGCTATGCAAGCCAGGTCATCTGCAGACGAATGTCTGCGGATACCCTTCGTGGGCGCTGATATGGGTGATGCTGGTTACCCAACGGTGTAAGACAGCGGCCACGCCATGGCCGTGTTGCAAGTTTTGTTGGAGAGCCTGCATTTTGAATTCTTGTGGGTAGCGTTGTGTGTTCACATGGACTCCTGTTTAAACGGAAATAGGAGGCTGATAGCGATCTACAAAACTCTGGGCGATTCAGACAGCTGAAAGCCGAGTGCTGATGCTTGCGCGCTTTATGGAGTTAGGCGGTCTAGCGCAAGACAGAGGGCTGCAGAAATGAAAAAACCCGCCGAGCGTGAGCGGGGCGGGCGGGGAAGAAAGTGCCGGTGCCTTTCGGCATGCCATGGGAATTAAGAGAGTTCGGGAGGGAAAACCACGGGCCAGCAGAAAACTTGTTGATGAAAAATCGCTGCGTCGCAAACGGGGCGCTTCAAACAGCTCGCTTACATCTGCTAACAATATCTGATTCTTCAGCGTTTTCTCCCTATGGAGAACCCTCGATTTCTGCACGGCTTGGACAAAACTGGCTGTAGTGCCCAGCGAGTGAAGAAAGCGCTCCGAAGAGCGCTTTTTGCTGGAGGTCAGGCTGCTTGATGTTTGACGTCCAAACCTTGCTTTACAGCATCCTGCATGCGCTGATCAGGTACATCGCCGGGTACTGATTTACGGTTGGGGTCTTCAATGTGCTGGGTGACTTGCAGGTATGTGAATTTTCAGGAAAGAAAAATCAGCAAAGGCGTTGTTCAGGGTGCAGGAGTTTGAGTCGCAGACGTGTGCCACGCATCTAGATGCCTAGGAATTCGAATGGCGCAGAGGGCTTGAATTGCTGCGTAGCATTGCCTGAGTATGTGTGGCTTTGGTCAGTGCCAAGGTCAAGTTTGAGAACTTTGCCACTTCGCGGGCTGAAGTCGAGAGCCTTCAGGTCGACCCAAAAAGTGTTGGGGGTGAGGGCAGATTCAAAAAAGTACAGCTTGCGCTGGTGGTCGAACACGGTGCGCCAGCGCGTAGACGAAATGTTGGGCTCGTCTGGGGTATTCAAGCCATAGGGCACCGATACATTGCGGATAACGCTGAATACACTGGCCAGAGCCTTGTTGGGATCAGGTTCTTTGGGGATGGCGTTTACATAAAACGATGCCCGTGCAAAACGATCTGCCGCCCGATTGGTGCCGGGCAGCATGGTGGTGCCGCCAATTTGCTTCCAGTATGCGTCTAGAGCCAGCTGCTGCTCAAAGACCGGCGAGTTGGTCATGACCTGGTAGGCGCGGCTGTGGTGAATGACTTGCTTGCCGTCGATGTACTCGACGATTGCGCTGTCGCCGCTTGCATCCGACATGGACAGGTGCAGTGTTGTCAGCCGGTTTTCGCCGGGCACGCTGTCTGAGACGATGGTGAATGGCTGCTCCTGCAGTGCAGCCACGGCTTGCGCGACTGTTGCGAAATTGTCCAGCACGTACTGTGCCCAGGCAGCAATCGTCAGGCCGGGTTTGCTGCTGGCATCGAACACCGGGTATTGCGATTCCACCAACCACAGCAAATTGGCGTTCAGTCCTGCTTCGTTCACTCCATCGGTGGTGGAGATGTCGTAGCCTGAGGTGATGACGCTGCCGTACTTGGATGTCCAGCGCAGTGTGTTGGCTCCCGTTTGCCCGGTGCGCTCCATACCTCGTGGCAATACCCAGAGATTACTGACGATGTCGCTTTTCCAGTCCATGGATCGGGCCGTCATGACCTGACCTGCAGCGCCGTGGTACACCAGCCTTGTACAGGCCCATGTGCTAGATACGCCAGCAAGACCTGAAAGACCCAGCAGCAATGCTGCCAAGGGTGAGCGAACGCGCGGCATATCGATCTTCATCAAGCTCTCCTGGTCAAGTAACGACATTGTGGATGGCTGTTTATACCGCCCATTGACTGCAACTGCGACGGTGCGTCTGTGGGTCTGTGGGTCTGTGGGTTCTTGCCCGTCAGTGGGCGCAGCCGGATGCTTGCGTGAGTGCGTTTGGCCTTTGCGTGTTCTTTGTTCTGAGGGCTTGGTCGCTGTGTGCGGAGTGAGCCTGTGGGGCAAAAGGTAAAAGGCAAAAGGTAAAAGGCAAAAGGCAAAAGGCAAAAGGCAAAAGGCAAAAGGCAAAAGGCAAAAGGCAAAAGGCAAAAGGCAAAAGGCAGGATGGTATGGATGAACGGGGCAGAGAGTTTGGGCAACTTTGCTACGGGTTCTTTTTTTCAAACAAGGCTGCCAGCAACTGATTGGAACGAGCTGCATCACGCAAAAACGGTGGCACGGAAAGCGCCAGTAACAAAGCCGCAAGTGGAACAACACAGAAGAACCCTACGTGCTTAAACCCCAGTGCACCCGTGATGCCACCCAGCACAAACATGGCAATCAGCCCTGCTGAAGTGCGCATGCGCGTCCAGTCGTGCAGTACAGGCACTGCTTGCGCTGGGCGGGCCAGTGCGTGACGCCGCCAGAAAATCATCTTGCCAATTTCCATGCCCAGGTCTGTGAAATTTCCGGTCATGTGCGTGGTGCGTGTACTGCCACCCGATGTTTTAGAGCCGACTGCGTTTTGCAGCCCCATCATGAAAGACAGCAGCAACACCGTCAGTGGCACGGCAAAGGGGGTGTTCCAGGAAAGTGTGGCCGCACCCATCAGCCCGAAGGGGAAGAGCATCAACGCTTCCAGCATCAGGGGCAGGGCGTACACACTGTGCAGGCGCTGCTGTCGCCCCCAGTTGACCAGCATGGCGCAAACGGCAGAGCCTGCGGTAAATGCAAGGATGGCGCCCAGCGCATTCAAAAGCAGCTTGCCGTTCTCCATCACCAGGCCGTCAGCCACTTGCGACGCAAATCCTGTCATGTGTGAGGTGTACATGCTCAGCACCAGAAAGCCGCCGGCGTTGACGGCACCTGCGTTGAAAGCAAGCAGCCATCCGAGAGCCACGTTGGTTGAACGTGACCGGTGGCGGTTGGTAAGGTGGCGAAATCTGCGCATCACAAAGCTCCACGAACCTAATTGCATGCCGACGATTGTCGGCCAACTTGTGTGGGTGGTCTGCTCGGGGGCAGTCGTTGATGGCTCCTGCAGGTGTTTCAGATATGCAAACAAGTGCTGCTCGCACTGCCATCTGGGCAGGGCCACGTCGGATGGGGTGGCGCTTTGGCTGCAGGGGCAGCACTGTGTTTTTCAGGCCAGGCAATGCATAGTTGCTGGTTGCCCAATGAAAGCATGTGGCACATGCCGCTACATGCCACCACATGCCACCACATGCCGCTACACGCAACTACACGCAGCTGAACAAGAGAACACAAGACAAGAGAACACAAGAAGAACACGCCCCGGGCATCCGTAAGTGCGCCTTGTGAGGCTGAACGCTGGACCTCAGCAGGTGGGATGGCGGGATTGCGCTTGTGGCTTGCCACGCGCGCTAGCCAAAGTCCAGTTCGGGCAACAGTTCTTGAAGTTTTTCCAGCGCAGATGCCCCGCAAAGACAAGACACTTCACCCAGTGGATCGGTGCTCTCTAGCAGTACATAAGCCATTGACCAGCTCGGAAACCAGCGCTTGTCTGTGCGTGGTCCATTGTGCTGGGGGGTGAAGTTGATGTGCCGGGGGTCGCGGGCCAGTTGCCCTATGAGAAAGTCAATGGCCTGAGCCTCTCCCTCGATGTACTGGGCAAAACGTTGACCATCGAATATCAGCACTCCAGTGATGGCATGGAGCTGATTGAAATCCCGCGCTGTTTTCACAATGTCCGCCACACAGCTGAGCTCTGCGGTTGGAGCCAGTTCGCTGTGGTACATAAAGCACTGAAGTTCTTGGTGCATTCAATCCTCCTAACACCAGGAAGTATCGCGATGTTGTGAGCGATGGATGTCGTTTTGGTGTCTCATCTGCGCAAATGCTGTTTGCGTCGCTGTGCTTGCTGCATATGCAAGCCGCGTTGCGATGCCGGACAGGCGTGTGCGCCCCGGTGATTTTTGGAGGGTGCTGACCAGCGCTAGCGGCGCAAAGCGTGACAATGCGCGCTGTTGCTCTATATGGAGATCATTGTGACTCACCCCGCTGACCATGCCGAACTGATAGCTACCTACCGCAGGGCGGCAGCTGATGCATCCAAAAAACATGACCTGATCAAAACCGTGGCTAACAAGGGTCCCAAAGCGATCGAGGCCGCTGTAGATACTGCAGCCAAAGCTGCAAAGCGCCGCGATTCTTTTGCTGCCAAGTTGGCCAAATTGGGCGTGCAAGTGCCAGATTGAGCGGCTCTTTGGCTTTGCGCGCGCTGCAGCAAAGTGCAGTGCAGGACTTTGCCGTTTTGAGAGTTCTCTGAAAGAAAGCCCAGTCGTTGCTGTGCATTAAAAAAGCCCCGAGGTCACACCTTCGGGGCTTTTTTTGATGAGAGAGCTGCAGCGTGCTTAGAAAGGCTTGGCGCCCATCAAACCTGTCAAAGCGATCAACGCAACGAACTGCAGCAGCAGAAAAATGCGCCGCATGCCGGTCTTGCCGGGTTCTGCGCTGCGTTTGGCAAAGCCAATGCACAGGCCGTGAAGGACGTAAAGAATCAGGCCAATGTACGGATACATCATGTGCTGCCAAGGGCCCACAAAGGTGACGGCCAGACCGGTCAGGGCCGCGATGCCACCAAAGATGCGGGTAAAGACATAAATCAGCGTGGACTTGGCTGCGGGCGTGGGCTTCCAGGCCATGGCCAGATAGACGACGGATGCGAGCAGTGTGAGCACTGCGAACAGCATGTGGGAATGTTTGAGTGCGGCGTACATGGGGCAGGTTTAGTCAGAGGTAAAAATAAAAATATAGCTGTTAACGCTTATGTATGCTTGATTTGAGTAATGTTTGTATTTGAAACCAAGCATGGGTAAGCGCTATAAGCTCTCTTTTTTGTTGTGGGCTTTGTGCACCTGTCGAGCCAGCCGTGCTGTGCCCAGGTGCTGTGCGAGTTTAGCGTCCAGCGGAAGCGGCTCGCCATGCAACTGCGCAGCAATCAACTCGCCACACAGCACAGACAGGCTCAGGCCGCGTGCGCCCAGGGCTGTCAGCGCCCACAGCCCCGGTGCGGCGGGGCTGACCAGGCCAGCGATGGGCAGGCGGTCATGGCTGGCGCAGCGTACCCGGCCCCAGGTGGGCTGACAGCGGCTGTCGGCAGGGTCAAACCAAGGGGCCAAAGGTGCACCGCTGGCAGGCAGCAGCGTAGAAAGCTTGGCGTAATTGGCGGTGTGTGCGGCCACCTGATCGGCCGCAGAGATGGGCATCTCAGTGACGTCGCGCTCAAACGTCGAACCCATGACCCAGCCTTGACCTTGAGGCAGCGGAATGTGGGTGACCAGGTTGCCATTGCCATTGACCGGAAAGGGCGGCAGGGCGTAGGCGTTGTGCAGGCTGTGCAGCCCCCAGGTGATTTGCCCCCGGATGGCTTGCAGCGGCCAGGTGGTATCGGCGGGCAACAGCTCTTGCGTTGCAGGGCCACAGGCCAGCACTGCGATATCGGCCTGCGCCAGCGTGCTGCCGTCAGCGGCCAGCGCCTGCCATGCGCTATCGGCGGTGGTTTGCAGGCGTGCCACATGTGCATGGGCCTGAAATTGAATGTTTGCATGGGCCAGCTGTGCCTGCACCAGCTGGGCAGGGCGTACCCAGCCGGCCTGGGCGTGCCAGCAGGCCACGGTGTCATCAGGCAAGCCTGCAGATTGCAGCTGGGCGCTGTCGGTGGCGTGGCTCCAGTCAGCGCCGGGGCCCTGGGCCCAACTGGCGGGCAGGCCCGTGCCGCCGTCGGTGCAATGCTCCAGCACGCCGCTGTGACCCCAGTCGGAGCCTTCGGCGCACAGGTCTTTCAGGCGTTGCAGTGTCATGCGCACGCCGCTGCGCGACAGACGCGAGAGCACGCTGTCGTCGGGCGAGACGTGTGGGCAAAACAGGCCCGCGGGCAAGCCTGATGCACCGTCGGCCGGGGCATCGCCAGCAGCCAGTACCGTGACGCGCCAGCCCCGCAGCGCCAGACTGTGGGCCACGGCAGAGCCGGCTAAGCCGGCACCAATGACCAGTGCGGTGCCCGCTTGAGCCACGGGTGCCGGCTCTGTCGATGCGCGCGCACGCGGCTGCCAGGAAGGGTTGAAGTAGGCCTGAAGGTTGTCGCGCTTGGGCGGCACACCGGGTACTTTGTGTACTTCAAAGCCGTGCTGCGTCAGTTGGTCGCGCACAGAACGTGCAATGGTCCAGGTGGCAAGGCGGGTGCCACGGCGGCAGTGGCGGGCCAGCGCTTTGAGGGTGTGGGTGTCCCAGATATCGGGGTTGGTGCTGGGGCTGAAACCGTCCAGATAGATGCTGTCGGCCACCGTGTGCTGCTGGCGCAGCATGGCTTGTGCATCACCGATCCACAGCGTCAGCTGCACACGCCCGCCTTCAAAGCTCAGTCGGTGCACACCTGGAAGCAGCCCGTAAAAGCGCGCAGCCAGTTGCTCGGCCAAATGGCGCAGCTGCGGCTCTTGCGGCGCCGCGCGCAGCAGATCCTGTGCGCTGACAGGGTAGGCCTCGATGGAGGTGAAGTGCAGCATGTCGGGGCGCTGGGCATCGGCCCTCCAGGCTGCCCAGGTCACCAGAAAATTCAGCCCCAGGCCAAAGCCAGTCTCCAGCACGCGCCACTGCGTCTGTCCGCCCCAGGCTGCGGGCAGGCCGCATCCTGCTACAAACACCTGCTGCGCCTGTGACAGCCCTCCGTGCTCGCTGTGGTAACGATCACCAAAGCGGGGGCTGTAAGGGGTTCCGTCGGGCAGCCAGTTCAAGGGTTCAGACATAAAAAACGTAGCAAATAAGGTAGACGCCAGTGGCACATCAGGCCGTAACAGGCATGCTTGGGGTGGCCGCCTTTACTCCCAGCGCTGCTGGTAGGAAAACACAGGCAGGCGCCAGCCAAAGCGGATGGCGGCCAGCCGCAGCGCCAGTCCACCGGCAAAGCATATGGCGGTGCTGATGCCCAGCGACACTTGCAGCGCCTGCAAGCCCAGGTAAAGCAAGCAAACGGCCATGGACACACTGGCATACAGCTCTCGGCGAAAGACCACGGGTACCTGGTTGCACAGCACATCGCGCAAGATGCCGCCACTGATACCTGTGATCATGCCGGCCATAACGACCACCAGCGGGTCATATCCCAGCTTGATGGCCACGTTGCTGCCGATCAGCGAAAAGGCAATCAGCCCCATTGCATCCAGCAGCAGGAAGACATGTTTCATGCGTTGCATATAACGCGCAATGACTGTGGTCAAGAGACCGGCAGACACCACCAGATAGACATAAACGGGGTGCTGGGTCCAGCCAATGGGGTAGTTGCCCAGCACCATGTCGCGGATGGTGCCACCGCCCAGAGCGGTCACGAAAGCAATCACCACCACACCGAAGATGTCCATATTGCGCCGCCCAGCAGCAAGTGCGCCGGACATGGCTTCGGCGGTGATGGCGATCACATAGATGACGAGAATGATGTCCAACTGCACGTTGAACAGAGAATGGAAAAAGTCGGAGAGGGCAGACACAACGCAAAAGTGTGAGTCCATGCACCAGCCAAGACACTCTTGAAAAAAGAGTGACTTCTTGGGCATGGGTAAGCCTCTCCCGCTGTCCTTTTACCTGAGAGTTTCAGCGCTGCGCATGTTCGTCATGCGCGCGCTTGCCCCTTCGGTGAACCGGCTGGCCTGGCAGGGCCCCGGTTGCTCTCCAGTCGGCGATAGTGTTCCGTGGTGCTGGGTGCCTGAGCGATTATGGGAGTTTGCGCCTTCGGCGGAGGCTAGCGCTTGCGCAGCCTCGCTCTCCCACGGAAAACAGAAGCCGCGATTATGAACTGCCGCGAAGACCCAATCTTGCAAGCGGGCATGTTGCACGCAAAAAAGCCCGGCACTTTGCGGGCCGGGCTTTGCGACACCCGTGCTGGGTGCCTGCCTTATGCCGACGGTGGTACGTAACCTGCAGCAGCATCTGCACCGCTGCCAAAGAAGTGGTTTTCCATCTGGCGGGCCAGATATTGGCGCGCACGTGCATCGGCCAGATTCAGGCGGTTTTCATTGACCAGCATAGTCTGGTGCTTGAGCCAGTCGGCCCATGCCTGCTTGCTCACGCTTTCATAAATGCGCTTGCCCAGCTCGCCGGGGTAGGGAGGAAAGTCCAAGCCTTCAGCTTCTTGGCCCAGTTTGATGCATTGAATGGTACGTGCCATGGGGGTTCCTCGTGCGAATTCAGATGTTTGGGTAATAACGAACTGAAATCTTATTGGTTTAAGTTTTGAAGACGTGCTTTCAGAATGCGTTCCAACGGTGAAAGGACCGTTGTCCCAACCAAAACCCGAAAGCAAAAATGAACAATCGCCGCAACTTTATCAAGATTCCTGTTGCCCTCAGCCTTTTGGCGGGCTTCACCTTCTCGGCGCTGCCTGCTTTGGCGGCCGATCCGGTCACTTTGCTCAATGTGTCGTATGACCCCACCCGTGAGTTGTACGTGGAGTACAACAAGGCATTTGCCAAGCACTGGAAAGAAAAGACGGGCCAGGACGTGGCGATCAAGCAGTCCCACGGCGGCTCAGGCAAGCAGGCGCGCTCCATCATTGATGGTCTGGACGCCGATGTCGCCACACTGGCACTGGCCGGCGATGTGGATGCCTTGGTCAAGAACGGCAACTACCTGGCGACGGACTGGCAAAAGAAGCTGCCTTTGAACAGCGCGCCTTACACCTCCACCATCGTTTTCCTGGTGAAAAAGGGCAACCCCAAGGGTTTGAAGGACTGGAGCGATCTGGTCAAACCCGGTGTACAGGTCATTACCCCCAACCCCAAAACCAGTGGCGGTGCTCGCTGGAACTATTTGGCTGCGTGGGAGTTTGCCAAACGCAAAAACGGTGGCGATGAAGCCAAGGCCAAAGATTTTGTGAAGCAGCTGTTTGCCAATGTGCCTGTGCTCGATACCGGCGCACGCGGCTCCACCATCACTTTTGTACAGCGCGGGGTGGGTGACGTGTTGCTGGCGTGGGAGAACGAAGCATTCCTGGCTTTGCGCGAATTTGGCCCAGAAAAGTTTGAAATCGTGGCGCCCTCGCTGTCCATCCTGGCAGAGCCTAGCGTGGCGGTCGTAGACAAAGTGGTCGACAAAAAAGGCACCCGAAAAGTAGCGCAGGCTTACCTGGAGTACCTGTACTCCGATGAAGGCCAGCAAATTGCTGCACGCAATTTCTACCGACCCACCAACGACAAGGTGAAGGCTGACTTTGCCAAGCAGTTCCCCAAGCTGGAGCTGTTCACCATCGACCAGGCCTTTGGTGGCTGGGACAAGGCGGACAAGGCCCACTTTGCCGACGGCGGCAGCTTTGACCAGATTTACACCAAAAAGTGACAGTGCCGCGCAAGCGGCTTGAGGGTGGCCTAGGAGCCACCCATTGTTTGAAGGAGCGCACCATGTCCCACACCCTTGTTCCCACCGATGCTCACAGCGTATTGCCGCATGAAGCGCTGTGCGCCCATGCAGCCCATGTGCTGCGCACTACGGCGCAGGCGTGGGGCATGTGCTCGCAGCAGCCGCAGCGTGCCTTTGCTGCAGCCGTGGTGCGCAAGCACAGCGTGGCCGCTCACTGTGCCGGTTTGCTGTGGTGGCAGGTGGCGGCATGACAGAGCCCAGCTTGGCAACGCTCGCTGCGGTGATGGGGGTGCACCATGTGCAGCTTTCGTACCCAGCCCATCTGCAAGCGCAGATTGAGCGTTTTTATGGGCAACTGCTTGGCCTGCCGCGCGTAGCGGGCAGCTCTTGCGCACCAGCCCCTGTTCTGCGTTACATGGCAGGCAGCCAGCGCCTGGATCTGGTGCCCCGCACCGCAGCCAGGCATGCTTGCGAGTGTCAGGGCCACCTGGCTTTACGGGTGGCTGGGCTTGATGCCTTGCATCAACGGCTGCTGGCCCACGGAGCCACGGCTTTGGCGGTGGTGCAGGTGTACGAAGGCATGCGCTTTTATGCCAAAGACCCAGCGGGCAACACGCTAGAGCTGCTGCAGCCTGCGGTGACAGAAATTTCCCTGCCATGCATGGGCTGTATGGCCGCAAGGCGTGCCCGTAGAAACTGCTGAGAAAGCGGTGGCGCTGGGCTAAGTGCGCGGTGGCAAACGGCTAGATGTGCAGCAGTTTGCCTGTGGTGAGAGCTGCGCAGAAACTGGCTGTTAGCGCGGATTGGATAGGCGCTAGAAGCGCTTTTTTATAAGAAGCTATATGAATTTTCAGCAACTGCGGTCGGTACGCGAAACGGTGCGGCGCAGCTTTAACCTGACCGATGTGGCGCAGATACTTCACACCTCGCAGCCGGGCGTGAGCCGCCAGATTCGAGAGCTGGAAGAAGAGCTGGGGGTGGACATTTTTCTGCGCGCTGGCAAACGCCTGACGGGGCTGACACCACCCGGAGAGGTGCTGCTGCCCATTGTGGAGCGGCTGCTGCTGGATGCTGACAACCTGCGCCGTGTGGGGGCCGACTTCAGCGCCAGCGCACAGGGGCGGCTGTCGATTGCCGCCACCCACAGTCAGGCACGCTATGCCTTGCCGCAGGTGGTGCATGAGTTTCGCCAGCGCTACCCACAAGTGCGTTTGCATTTGCACCAGGGCTCACCCAAACAGGTGGCAGAAATGCTGGTCAGCGGTGAGGCTGATATTGGCGTGGCTACGGAGGCCCTGGCCAGCTACGAAGGGCTGGTTACGCTGCCGTGCTACCGCTGGACGCACAGCGTAGTGCTGCCGCAGGGCCACCCTTTGCTGAAGCTGCAAGCGCCCATTACTTTGCAGGATTTGGCGGCCTATCCCATCATTACCTACGAGCAAGGCTACACAGGCCGTGCCCACATCGATGAAGCGTTTGAGCGCGAAGGTCTGGCCCCTGATGTGGTGTTAACCGCCATGGATGCCGATGTGATCAAAACTTACGTAGAGCTGGGAATGGGCGTGGGCATTGTGGCTTCTATTGCTGTGGATGCTGCGCGCGACCAGCACCTGCAGGCGCTGGATGCCGGCCATTTGTTCCAGGTGAATGTCACGCGGCTGGGGCTGCGCCGCGGTGCCTGGCTGCGGGGCTATGCCTACGACTTCATTGAAAGTTTTGTGCCCACACTCCAGCGTCAGCTGGTGGAGCAGGCCGTGCAAAGGGCAAAGCCGGTGTAGAGTGTGCTGGTGCTGCGCGTTTATCCACCCCCGAATTTCTGGATCTTGCATATCGATGGCTCGGCCATGCCCAACCCAGGGCGGATGGCGATTGGGGTCGTGCTGACCGGGCCAGACGGCTCGCAGCACACCATCGGGCAAGTTCTGCATGGCAGGGGCTGCAACAATGAAGCAGAGCTGCGCGCTTTGCAGGCAGGACTGCTCAGGGCGCAGGAGCTCGGGGCCAGCAGCCTGCGCATTTATACCGACAGCCAATGGGTGATTGAACAGCTGGCACCCCGGACAGTGCCGGGCGTGCACGTCAGGCCCACCTTGCGGCTGGCTCCCTGGCTGGAGGTGGTTCAGCCTTTGGTGCACTCATTTGAGCAGGTGCAGTGGCGCTGGATTCCACGCCACCTCAATACCGAAGCCGATGCGCTGGCGCGTCAGGCCAGTCTGAGCGCACAAGAAGCTTAAAAACAAGAGCGGCCAGCAATGGCTGCATAAGCGTAAAAGGCCTTTTTGCTGCGTATTTCTGTGTGCAGCGCTGCGGCGCAGTACGCGCAGATCGAGGTTTTCGTTGCCGCCAATATCCTGCAGCCTTGCGAGCCTGAGACAATGTCGCCCATCATGAGTGCTCAGAACGACAAGATTTCCCCCGATTCCCCCTACGTTGATATGCCCACTGGCGACCCCAGCCTGCCCGAGGGCTGGCTGGAAGTGGTGTC
The DNA here is from genome assembly GCF_014836675.1 of Comamonas avium. Classification (GTDB taxonomy): domain Bacteria; phylum Pseudomonadota; class Gammaproteobacteria; order Burkholderiales; family Burkholderiaceae_C; genus Comamonas; species Comamonas avium. The sequence continues at coordinate 43,494 of NZ_JACSQK010000011.1, read as the reverse complement.
CATGGACATGGAAGCCAAAGGCATTGCCCGCAAGCCCGATGGCAAAGTGGTGTTTATTGACGGAGCTTTGCCCACTGAGCTGGTCACGGCCAATGTGCACCGCAAGAAAAACAACTGGGAAGCCGCCAGCCTGTTTGCGATTCACCGCGAATCATCGCAGCGCGTAACGCCTGGCTGCCCGCATGCCGGGCTGCACGAGGGTGCCTGCGGCGGTTGCAAGATGCAGCACCTGCACATCAATGCCCAAGTAGCCGTCAAGCAGCGCGTGCTGGAAGACAACCTGTGGCATCTGGGCAAGGTCAAAGCCGAAACCATGATGCGCCCCATCGAAGGCCCCACTTGGGGCTACCGCTACCGTGCGCGTCTGTCGGTTCGCTATGTGATCAAAAAAGGCAAGGTGTTGGTGGGCTTTCATGAGCGCAAGAGTCGCTACATCGCCGATATGGAAACCTGCAAGGTATTGCCCCCCCATATTGATGCCATGTTGATGCCCATGCGCGCGCTGGTCGCCAGCATGGATGCGCGAGAGCAATTGCCGCAAATCGAAGTGGCCTGTGGCGACCACGTTACCGCTTTGCTGCTGCGCCACATGGTGCCTTTGACTGAGGCCGACCAGCAGCGCCTGCGTGACTTTGCTGCTGTCCACAATGTGCAGTGGTGGCTGCAGCCCAAGGGCCCAGAGACCGTGCACAAGATGCAAGAGGGCGGCCCTGAGCTGTCGTACAGTCTGCCGGACTTTGGCATCCACATGCCTTTCAAGCCCACGGACTTCACCCAGGTCAATCCGCACATCAACCGTGTGCTGGTGACGCGTGCGCTGCGCTTGCTGGATGTACAAAAGCACGAGCGCGTGATCGACTGGTTCTGCGGCCTGGGTAACTTCACCTTGCCGCTGGCCACCCAAGCGCGCGAAGTGCTGGGCATTGAAGGCTCGGACACGCTGGTGCAGCGCTCCCTGGACAACTACGCGGCCAACAACGCCCAGCGTGGCGAAGGCAGCCCACTGGCGCCTACGACGTTTGTGGGGCGCAACCTGTTCAACATGACGCCTGCGCTGTTGATGGCCGACGGCAATGCCGAAAAGTGGCTGATCGATCCTCCCCGGGAAGGTGCCTTTGCGCTGTGCCAGGCACTGGCAGACATCCACCAGATTCGCACCGGTGCCAAGCAAACCGGTGTGCCCAGCGAAGAGCAGCCTGATGTGCTGCCGCCGCTGCCCGAAGGCCATGAAAACTGGCAGTTCCCTCAGCGCATTGTGTACGTCAGCTGTGGCCCTGCAACGCTGGCGCGCGATACGGGTTTGCTGGTCAATCAGGCAGGCTACCGCTGCGTACAAGCCGGCGTGGTCAACATGTTCCCGCATACCGCCCACGTGGAATCCATGGCCGTGTTTGAGCGCGTGAACTAAATCGATTGAACCTGGGCAGCCTAGAGGCTGTGTGGTGGTGATCTGTGAAAAAGCCCGCAAGCGTGATATGCGCTTGCGGGCTTTTTTGTGTGATCCTTTGGGTGTTAGACCGCTACCGTTAGATGGTGAGGTCTGCGGGTTGCAGTCAACACCTGGTTTAACTGCGAGGGCGGGCGTATTCCGTCTCGATGTCCTCGTCTGGGCGTGCCTTGGCCGGTGCATCGGGCTTTTGCGTGAACACCGAGGGCGTACCCTCTAGCTTGTGCTCGCGCATGTACTCGTCCATGTCCTTCCAGCCGGCAAACACCATGGATTTAGGGGCTTTGGGGTTGAGCGTGTAGCAGTCTTCAATGCCGCGCATGGCATGCCGGCAGCCGCTGCCGATGGCCTTGGCCTCGTTCTCGCGGATGACAGTACGTGGGTCTGGACCCAGGCCCGGTACTTGTTCTAGACAGCCCGCCAGCAGCATCGCCCCCAATGGAAGCAGCAAAAAAGCAGGGCGAATGGAGTGGTGATGGTTTGGCATGTCCCTCAATTATCGGCAAGTCTTTTTCAAAATTAAGCCCTTCTTTGAATGAGCATGAAAAAAGGCCCCACAAGGGGCCTTTCGGTGGAGCAAGCGGTGCTTAATCGCGTTCGCCGCCCATGATGCCCAGCAGGGCCAGCAGGCTTTGGAACACGTTGAAGACGTCCAGGTACAGCGCCAGTGTTGCGCTGATGTAGTTGGTCTCGCCGCCGTCCAGAATCTGCTTGATGTCATACAGCATGTAGGCCGAGAAGATACCGATTGCCAGCATGGAGATGGCCATCATGCCTGCGCTGGAGCCTACAAACACGTTGATCACAGCGCCCACCATCAGCACCAGAGCACCGACAAACAGCCACTTGCCCATGCCTGAGATGTCGCGCTTGATCACGGTGGCCAGAGAAGCCATCACGAAGAACACGCCGGCAGTGCCTGCAAACGCGGTCATGATCAGCTGCGAGCCATTGCTGAAACCCAGCACCATGGCAATCAGGCGCGAGAGCATCAAGCCCATGAAGAACGTGAAGCCTAAAAGCACAGGGATGCCAGCGGCAGAGTTCTTGGTCTTTTCAATGGCGAACATGAAACCAAAGGCACCGACCATGAATACGATCAGGCCCATGAAGCCGGTCAGTCCAGCAGTAATGCCTGTGCTCACACCCACCCATGCGCCCAATACGGTGGGCAGCAAACTCAGCGCCAGCAGCCAGTAAGTGTTGCGCAGCACTCTGTGGCGCTGCTGCTGCGAGATGCCGTAGCCTGCAGAGTCCAAAGTGTTTATATGGTTCATTGAGTGTTTTCTCCTTAGTAGGTATAGCGAAACGGCTATGTCAGTCATTCTATGAGACGAATGCCAACCCACAAGTTCCCAAAACCTTGGCTTCTAAGGCAGTTTTCTGCGTGGTTTTAGGTTGGAATGTTTTGCGCAGAAGGTTAGGGCGGGGGTGGCAAGAGTCAGTATGCTCAAACGCTGGATACCAAACCTCTTGGGAGAGCATTTCGATGAAGAATAAATTTGAGCTGGAACTGGCAGACGTCAAGAAAATTGCTGCGGCTGCGGAAGCAGAAGCGCTGAAGAACAACTGGGCGGTCACGATCTCTGTTGTGGACGATGGTGGTCACCTGCTGTGGCTGCAGCGCTTGGATGGTGCTGCTCCCATTTCTTCGCACATTGCACCTGCCAAGGCGCGTTCTGCCGCCGTGGGCCGCAAGGACACCAAGGCATTTGAAGACATGATCAACAATGGACGTACAGCTTTCCTGAGCGCACCTTTTGTCGATGGCTTGCTGGAAGGCGGCGTGGCCATCATGAAAAATGGACAGTGCCTGGGCGCAGTGGGTGTGTCGGGGGTCAAGGCTAGCGAAGATGCACAAGTGGCCAATGCCGGCATCGCCGCACTGGGCCTGTAAACACCGCGCAGCCTTTGCCAAAGAAACCCATGAAAAAAGCGACCTTGAAGGTCGCTTTTTTGTTGCAGTTGGGTGGAAAAAAAGGACTGGCTACGCAATGCCCGATGAAGGTTTGTTGGCTGGCCTAAACGATGCCAGGTCCTCACCCGCATCGCCCCACGATGAAACTGTTGAGATACTTACTTCGTCAAAATCAGCTTGCCCAGTTTGGTGGACTGCAAACGGTAGGTGGCACCGTTGTGCACGATGGACACAGACTTTTTGCCGCGCAGCAGCATTTCGCTGTCCACACTCAGGTCGTGTGCCAAAGCAGGTTGGCTGACCGCACTGTCTGCCAGTACGGACTGCTCAACAGGAGTGCGGCGTGCGCTTGGAAGGGATAGTGTGGCTTGCATGGTGCGAAGTGTGTTGACGTTTTAGTAATGATAACTATTCCCATTCAATAGTCAACGCTAATTTTGCGATAACCCGTAAAAAAGTGTGTTTTGAAAAAAAGTAGCTGCATACGCTGATGTATCAATGGTTTTAGATATAAAAGATATTGAAATCATTGATATATAAGCGCTGAAAGCTCACTTTATGTGTTCCGCAGACGCAAAAAAGCCCTGCAGGCTTGCGCTTTATGCAGGGCTTGGGATCGGGGAGGGCGGAGGCCTTACTTCTCAGGCTCTGTGACAAAACCAATCTTGCGGATTCCGGTGCTTTGTGCCGCGGCCATGGCTTTGGCAATGCGCTCGTAGCGCACTTCCTTGTCACCGTGGATGTGCAGATCAGGCTGAGGATCCTTGGCAGCCTCTGCTGTCAGGCGTTCCACCAGTTGCTCATCGCTGATGGCTTCCTTGTTCCAGTGGTACTGGCCCTGGGCATCAATGGACAGACTGATGTTTTGGGGCTTGACCACTTCAGGCTCGTTGGAGGCGCGGGGCAGATCCACGTTCACTGCGTGCTTCATGACAGGCACGGTGATGATGAACACGATAAGGAGCACCAGCATGACGTCCACCAGGGGCGTCATGTTGATTTCGTTCATGACATCATCGCTGTCGTCTTGGGTGCCGAAGGCCATGATTTAGGCCCCTTTCTTCAAAGGCAGTACTTTGCTGTCTTGGTGGCTGGTGGTGTCGACCGTCATGCGGGTACCTGTCACAAAGAAAGCGTGCATGTCGTGTGCAAAGCTGTTCAAGCTACCCAGCACGCCCTTGTTGCCGCGCACGATGGCGTTGTAGCCCAGTACTGCAGGAATGGCCACAGCCAAACCGAAGGCGGTCATGATCAGCGCCTCGCCAATAGGGCCAGCCACCTTGTCGATCGAAGCTTGGCCCGAAGTGCCAATCACGATCAGTGCGTGATAGATGCCCCACACAGTACCAAACAGGCCCACGAAAGGTGCGGTCGAGCCAACGGACGCCAAGATGGCCAGGCCCGATTGCATGCGTGCAGTAAATTCATCAATGCCGTTGCGCAAGCAGCGGGTCACCCAGTCGCTGACATCCAGTGTGTCATGCAAGTGCGCACTGGTTTTGCGGTGGTGAGAGATGGCTTCGCGGCCTTCCAGTGCCAGATAGCGGAAAGGGTTGGCGGGATCTGCATCCAGCTTGTTCAGGCCAGAGCCGAAGTCCTCGCTGTGCCAGAAATCTTTGGCTTCCTTGGCGTACTTCTTGAATTTCATCAGGCCCAGTGCCTTGACGATGATGACGACCCACGATGCCACAGACATGATCAGCAGCAAAATGGCCACGCCACGGGTGACAAAGTCGCCTTGCGCCCAGACGTGGGCAATGCCGAATTGGGATTCCATGAAAACTCCTGAGATGACTGTTTATTCGAGAACGAAATTGACGGGCACGATGTTCCACATGGCTTCTGGAACACCATTGCGTTTACCGGGGACAAAGCGCCACTTCTGAACAGAAGCAAGGGCTGCCTTGTCGAGGCGGTCGAAACCGCTGGATTGCTTGATCTCAATTTGTTGAGGCGATCCGTTTTCATCCACCAGCACGCGCAGCAAGACTTTGCCTTGCTCGCTCATGCGACGGCTGATTGAGGGGTAGCTAGGGCGCGGATTGTTCAGGTAAGCCGCATTGCTGGAGGGCAACTGCACGGCCCCGCCTGACGGAGGCGCAGGAGCAGCAGGCGCAGCAGGAGCAGCAGGAGGTGCTGGCGGAGCTGCTTCAGCCACGGGCGCCGGGGTGCTATCCAACGTGCCTTTTGGTGCATTCGGGGCCGGTGTGGGATCCGTAATGGCTTTGGGCAACGGCGGCGCTTTCTGTACCGGTGTGGGCTTTGGCTTGGGAGGCTGGGGCTTGGGTGTCGGTTTGGGGGGCTGTGGCTGAGGGGGGGCTGGCGGTGCCGCTGCTGGAGGCTCTGGTGCGGGTGGTGCAATGAACTGCGCAATCACTTCCGCAGCAATGATTTGAGGCTCTGGCGGGCGGCTCATGCCATTTTGCAATGCCCAGATACCAGCAGCATGCAGTGCCAGCACCATCCCGGTAATCATGGTTTTTTTGCCAAGAGAACCGTGAGGGGCGAGATGTTCGGAGGAAAGCATAAATATCAAAAAACCAGCTGACACAGCCGGTGTGGCCAGCCATGGTGGCCATGTGCAGGGGAGGCGCGAAATCGTACGCGAAGGCGAAAGTTACAAAAACCCTATTTTCGGAAAATCCACCATGAGCAGCCTAAAACTAAAATCAGACTGCCTGCAATAGTTGAGAAGAATGCCATGCTTTGCTCTCCAAAATAGGGGTGGCAAGCTGAACTGTCTGCACAACGGTTTCATTGTGGATAGCCGCAGTATTGCCCTTGGAGCAGCACTTGGCTACCACGTCACGTGCACAGGTCTCGCAGCGACCGCATTGGGTGGCCACACCAAGCTCAAATTGGATTTCGTCGAAACTCATCCCTGCATGCGCATGGTGTGCGATTTCGCGATCAGAAACTCGGTGGCATACACAAACGATCATGGCTGCAAACAGTTGTGGCTGGCTATTGATATGGTGGAACGAATTATAAATGCGAATTCATCGCATTTGCAAACACTTTCTATCCATCGGGTCAATCCGGTGCTGAAAGAGGCACTGATGCCCTGCATGCAGGCGTAAAAAAACCGGCCTAAGCCGGTTCGTTGAAAGCTGTGTCGATCAGCTGACGTGCTTGCCGATCAGGCCAGCCATTTCGAACATCGAAACTTGTGGCTTGCCGAACACTTCCTTGAGCTTGGCGTCTGCATTGATCATGCGCTTGTTGGCAGCATCTTGCAGGTTGTGGGCCTTGATGTAGACCCACAGCTTGCTGATGATTTCAGTGCGGGGCAGGGGCTCCTTGCCCACCACAGCAGCCAGAGCAGCGCTGGGTGTCAGGGGCTTCATGAAGGCTGCGTTAGGAGTGCGCTTTTTTGCGGGAGCTGCTGTTGCAGCAGTTGCCTTCTTTGCAGTTGCCATTTTTGCTTTCCTTTTTGGGATGAGTTTTGCGCCAGTATCTCTGAGTTCGTGACCTTGTCAGAGCTGGTTGAGGCAGATGCTAATGGGAAAAATTCGGCTTTCCAAGCGGGCGAACCATTTTTTCCAGTGATTTGTTGCATCACAGCACGTAAATTGCCTAAAAACTGTATCTATTCTTTGCAATCTGAGGCTCTGGTGGGACTATGCGCGCCAGATGGCTGCTGTGACAGTGGCGGATTGCATGCAAAGAAACTAGGAGATGGCGTGACGATTGCTTTTCAAACTTGCGATTTTTGTGACGTGTACAAATCTGATGAGAGCGGAGCGTTCCGCGTCTTGCCCCCGGTATTTCAGCATTTCGGGGGGAAGGTGCAATTTGCAGGGCAAGTGACAACCGTGAAGTGTTTTGAGGACAACAGCCTGGTCAAGCAGGCGCTGGATACCGCCGGACAAGGACGCGTCCTGGTCGTCGATGGTGGCGGGTCGCTGCGCAAAGCTTTGGTCGGTGGCAATTTGGCGGCTGCAGCCGCTCGCAATGGTTGGGCTGGCGTGCTGGTCTACGGCTGTGTTCGCGATGCTGCTGAGTTGCGAGCCGCCGAGGTCGGGATTTGTGCCCTTGCCCTGATGCCGATGCCCACGGATAAACGTGGTGAAGGTCAAAAAGACGCGGTGGTGGATATTGCGGGGGTGCGTCTCCAGCCTGGCGACTGGCTGTATGCCGATGAAGATGGCATTGTGATTGCAGCCACTGCGCTGCATCTCTGATGAAGTGGTTTGTGGCGGCTCAGTGATCTGTGTTTTTTCACTGAGTATTAATGTGATTTCGCAATGTGAAATGGAGAGGTGTTGCACTGCAGCAAAGCCATCTCACTTGAAGGAATGCGATTTCACATTGAGATAAATGAGCGTAAGCTATTGTTTTTTATAGTCATAAATATTTGTCTTGTATAAGATATAAGAGCTTGATTAACTCTTCTATAAGACTTAAATTTATCTCCAAGCCGAACAACAAACGGCGCCAAGTTTCAATACCTTGCTTTACTTTGAATGGAGATCAACATGCCTGAATCCCTGAACCAGCAACTGAGCCGCGAACAGCAAATTGCCGCCTTGGAAAAAGACTGGGCGCAAAACCCTCGTTGGAAAGGTGTTAAGCGTGGTTACTCCGCTGCTGATGTTGTGCGTTTGCGCGGCAGCCTTCAGCCAGAGCACACTTTGGCAAAGCGCGGAGCAGAGAAGCTGTGGGAGAAAATCAACGGCGGAGCCAATAAGGGCTATGTGAACGCTTTTGGCGCGATTTCTGCTGGCCAAGCGATGCAGCAAGCGAAGGCTGGCCTGGAGGCTGTGTATTTGTCGGGCTGGCAAGTGGCCGCTGACGGTAATACCTCCGAAACCATGTACCCGGACCAGTCTCTGTATGCCTACGACTCGGTGCCAACCATGGTGCGCCGTATCAACAATACATTCAAGCGCGCAGATGAAATTCAGTGGAGCCGTGGCGTCAATCCTGATGATGCAGCGTTCATTGACTATTTTCTGCCCATCGTGGCAGATGCGGAGGCGGGCTTTGGCGGTGTGCTGAATGCTTTTGAATTAATGAAGAACATGATCGCTGCTGGCGCATCGGGCGTTCACTTTGAGGATCAGCTTGCGGCGGTGAAGAAATGTGGTCACATGGGCGGCAAGGTGCTGGTGCCAACCCATGAAGCATGCGAGAAGTTGATTTCGGCCCGTTTTGCTGCAGACGTGATGGGTGTGTCCACGATCGTGTTGGCACGCACTGATGCTGAAGCAGCCAATCTGATCACTTCAGACCATGATGCCAATGACAAGCCATTCCTGACGGGTGAGCGTACGCAGGAAGGTTTCTACCGCGTCAAGAATGGTCTGGAGCAATCCATCAGCCGCGGTGTTGCCTATGCCCCTTATGCGGACCTGGTGTGGTGCGAAACCGGTGTACCTGACATTGGTTTTGCCCGCGAGTTTGCCCAGGCTGTGCATGCTGCATGCCCAGGTAAGCTGCTGAGCTACAACTGCTCGCCCTCGTTCAACTGGAAGAAGAACTTGAACGACAGCCAGATCGCTTCGTTCCAGGAGGAACTGTCGGATTTGGGTTACAAATTCCAGTTCATCACCTTGGCGGGTATTCACATCAACTGGTACAACAGCTTCCAGTTCGCCCATGCTTACGCTCGCGGCGAGGGCATGAAGCACTATGTGAACATGGTGCAAGAGCCAGAATTTGCTGCTCGCGAAAAGGGCTACACCTTCGTGTCGCACCAGCAAGAAGTGGGAGCAGGTTACTTTGATGACGTGACCACGGTCATCCAAGGTGGTTCATCTTCTGTGAAGGCATTGACTGGTTCGACCGAAGAAGAGCAGTTCCACTGATCTATACCGCTTGAAAGCGTGGTGGGGCGCTTTCAGGCCATGCAAATGTATGGCGCGGCATATGCCCGCAGCTTTGGCTGCGGGTTTTTTTGTTTGTACGACGCTAAAATGGCGAAAGAGCTAACCAACAAGGGCGAGAAAGGCATTCTGGTTATGACACCGCGAACGACAAGCACGGAGATGTTGCACAGCCAGTAAGGCTGTGAGTTCGCGCATGCCCAGGGTTGTTATCCATAAAGCGCGGACAAGTTCCGCGCTTTGCTTTTGCAGCGGCGCGTGCGCTACGGTTACAGACAAAGATAGCTAAGGATTTTCATGTTAAAGATCACTCTTCCTGATGGCTCGCAACGCGAATTTGAGGGTCCCGTTACTGTGATGCAGGTTGCTGCGTCAATTGGCCCTGGATTGGCAAAAAATACCGTTGCAGGCAAGGTCAATGGCCGCTTGGTGGATGCTTGCGAGCTGATCGAGCAGGACGCGAAGCTGCAAATCATCACCCCTAAAGATCAAGAGGGTGTTGAAATTATTCGCCACTCCGCCGCCCATTTGGTCGGTCATGCGGTCAAGCAGTTGTACCCCACTGCCAAGATGGTGATTGGCCCGGTCATTGATGAGGGCTTTTACTACGACATCTCTTACGAGCGTCCCTTTACGCCAGAAGACATGGCCGCCATTGAGGCGCGCATGAAAGAGCTGATCGCGCAAGACTACGATGTCATTAAGAAAATGACACCGCGCGATGAGGTCATTCAAATCTTCAAGGAGCGTGGAGAGGACTACAAGCTGCGCTTGGTGCAGGACATGCCCGACGAGAAGGCGATGGGCCTGTATTACCACCAAGAGTATGTGGACATGTGTCGTGGCCCCCATGTGCCGAACACTCGTTTTTTGAAAGTATTCAAGCTGACCAAGCTGGCGGGTGCTTATTGGCGTGGTGATGCCAAGAACGAACAGCTGCAGCGCGTTTACGGAACTGCCTGGGCGGATAAGAAAGATCTGCAGGCTTACATCACGCGCATTGAGGAAGCGGAAAAACGGGATCACCGCCGCCTGGGCCGTGAGCTGGACCTTTACCATATTGATGAATGCTCGCCCGGCACTGTGTTCTGGCACCCCAAGGGCTGGCGCGTGTGGCAAGAGGTTGAGCAGTACATGCGCCGTGTCTATCGTGACAATGGTTACGAAGAGGTCAAAGGCCCTCAGATTCTGGATAAGACACTGTGGGAGAAAACTGGCCACTGGGATAAATATCGCGACAACATGTTCGTGACTGAGTCTGAAAAGCGTGATTACGCTTTGAAGCCCATGAACTGCCCGGGCCACATTCTGATCTTCAAGCAAGGCATCAAAAGTTACCGTGATTTGCCGTTGCGCTACGGTGAATTTGGTCAGTGCCACCGCAACGAGCCCACTGGCGGCTTGCACGGTATCATGCGTGTGCGAGGCTTTACGCAAGATGACGGACACGTTTTTTGTACTGAAGACCAGATTCAAAAGGAAGTGCTGGACTTCACAACGCTGCTGCAAAAGGTCTATGCAGACTTTGGCTTTACCGAAATTATTTACAAGGTAGCCACCCGTCCTGAAGCGCGCATTGGCTCAGATGAAAGCTGGGACAAAGCCGAAAAAGCGTTGTTTGATACGCTGAAAGCATCGGGCTGCGACTACCAGATCGCGGTAGGTGATGGTGCGTTCTACGGACCTAAGATTGAGTACACCTTGAAAGATGCACTGGGCCGGCAGTGGCAATGCGGCACGATCCAGGTCGACTTCTCCATGCCAGAGCGTTTGGATGCTGAGTACGTAGGGGAAGACGGTCATCGCCACCGCCCTGTGATGCTGCACCGTGCAATCGTTGGCTCCATGGAGCGTTTCATTGGTATTTTGATTGAGCAATTTGCAGGCGCATTGCCCGTTTGGCTGGCTCCTGAGCAGGTTGCCGTGCTCAATATCACTGATGCACAAGCCGATTACGTAAAGGAAGTTGTGGCAAAGGTGCAAAAAGCACTGCCTCATCAAAGCCTTAAGGTGGTGTCTGACCTGCGCAATGAAAAGATCACGTATAAAATACGCGAGCATGCATTGCAGAAGCTGCCTTATATCCTTGTCGCTGGCGATAAGGAAAAAGCGGCAGGCACCGTCGCTGTGCGTGCCCGAGGTAATAAAGACTTGGGCGTAATGTCGGTAGACGCATTCATTGAATTGCTGTCCAGCGATATTGACAACAAAGTCTGATGCAAGTGGCGCAACCCTGGTTGCGCTATCTTCATCAATGCAAGCAGCTACGCTTTTCGTAGCGATATGAATTTAGGGTGAGAGCCATAGCTACAGAATTCCGTGATCGTCGCCACCGCGAGGAACGTAAACACCGTCTGAACCGTGAAATCATGGCGCCTGAAGTGCGTTTGTCTGGTCCAGAAAATGAGCCTATCGGTATTGTTTCTATTCAAGAAGCACTGCGCATGGCTGGTGACTTAGACGTTGATTTGGTGGAAATTGCCGCTACTGCGAATCCTCCCGTATGCCGCTTGATGGACTACGGTAAGTTCAAATATCAGGAGCAAAAGAAGGCGGCAGAAGCCAAGGCCAAGCAAACCGTTATCGATATCAAGGAAGTGAAATTCCGTCCTGGTACCGATGATGGTGACTATGGCATCAAGTTGCGCAATATTCGCCGGTTCTTGGCGGATGGCGACAAGGTGAAGGTGACTTTGCGTTTCCGTGGTCGCGAAATTACGCACCAGCAATTGGGCCTTGATTTGCTCAATCGCCTGCGTGATGAGTTGGCTGACATCATCCAAGTTGAGCAATTTCCCAAGCTGGAAGGCCGCCAAATGGTTATGATGATCGCCCCGGCTCGCAAGAAGCCCACGTCTGCCAGTGCCAAGCCTGTGGCTGATAGCGCATCAAGCAGCGACGCGGCGTAAGCTGAGTTAGAATTTTAGGGAACCTGCCCGCAAGGGCAGGTTTCTGTTTTGCAGCTTGCAAAAGTTGCTAAAACGCTGGTGAGAGCCAGCAACCAAGAAGTGTCTCGGGGCCAACAAGATTGCGCAAAGTTGTGCAAACGCCTCACGAGCACAAAAAATAGGAGCATTAACATGCCCAAAATGAAGACCAAGAGCGGTGCGAAGAAGCGTTTTCGCGTTCGTCCCGGTGGTACCGTCAAGCGCGGTCAAGCCTTCAAGCGTCACATCTTGACCAAGAAGACCACGAAGAACAAGCGTCACCTGCGTGGCACTGTCTCCGTGCATGAAGGCGATATGGGCTCCATCGCAAAGATGTTGCCTGGCGCTGGTCTGTAATTCACTGACGAACTAGGAGAAAACACATGCCTCGCGTCAAACGTGGTGTAACGGCCCGTGCCCGTCACAAAAAAGTTCTGACCCTTGCTAAGGGTTTCCGCGGTCGTCGCGGTAACGTCTTCCGCGTCGCCAAGCAGGCGGTGATGAAGGCAGGCCAATACGCCTACCGTGACCGCCGTACTAAAAAGCGCGTCTTCCGCCAGTTGTGGATTGCCCGTATCAACGCCGCTGCTCGTGAATTGGGTCTGACATACAGCCAGTTCGCCAACGGCCTGAAGAAGGCTTCCATCGAAATCGACCGCAAGATGCTGGCCGATATCGCTGTGCACGACAAGGCTGCTTTCAGCAGCATCGTTGACCAAGTTAAGGCCAAGCTGGCTGCTGCTTGAGGTAACGATCGGTAGTTGCTAGTGATGTAGTAGCTACTGGCGCACAATCAGCAAGGGCTAGAGCTTGAAAAGGCGCTAGCCCTTGTTTATTTTTAATCGTCGCTAAAGAGTCGATATGAACGAGTTGGATTCTCTGGTCGAAAGCGCGCAACAGTTGTTTGCGCAGGCCCACACCCCCGCTGATCTGGAAAATGCCAAGGCGCAGTTTCTGGGCAAGTCGGGCAAGATGACTGAGCTCATGAAGGGCATGGCGCAGCTTTCTATCGAAGAGAAAAAGTCGCGTGGTGCTGCCATCAATGTGGCCAAGCAGGCGATTGAAGCGGCCTTGACAGCCCGCCGCACGGCCTTGGCTGATGCAGAGCTGCAAGCCCATCTGAAGGCCGAAGTGCTGGATGTGACGCTGCCCGGCCGTCGCCGTGGCGCGGGCGGTCTGCACCCTGTGTCCATCACGATGGAGCGCATTGAGGGCATTTTTGGCTCCATGGGTTTTGATGTGGCCGAAGGCCCCGAAATTGAATCCGACTGGTTTAACTTTACGGCACTGAACACGCCGGAAGATCACCCCGCACGCTCGATGCACGACACCTTCTACGTAGAAGGCGGCACCGAGCACGCGCCCAACTTGCTGCGCACGCACACCAGCCCCATGCAGGTGCGTCATGCGGTGCAGCATGTGAAAAAATACCGCAATGCGATCGATGCTGGCCAAGGTATGCCGGAGATCCGCGTCATTGCACCTGGCCGCACTTACCGTGTGGACTCGGATGCCACTCACTCCCCCATGTTCCACCAGTGCGAAGGTCTGTGGATTGGTGAGAACGTGAGCTTCAAGGACTTGAAGGTCGTGTTCACTGACTTTTGCAAGACCTTCTTTGAGTCAGATGATCTGGTGCTGCGTTTTCGCCCCAGCTTTTTTCCGTTCACCGAGCCTTCGGCGGAAATTGACATCCAGTTCCAAAGCGGCCCGCTGGCCGGCAAGTGGCTGGAGGTGGCAGGCTCTGGACAGGTGCACCCCAACGTGGTGCGCAACATGGGCCTGGATCCAGAAAAGTACATTGGCTTTGCCTTTGGCATGGGCCCCGACCGCCTGACGATGCTGCGTTATGGCGTGAACGATTTGCGCTTGTTCTTTGACGGCGATATCCGTTTCTTGTCGCAATTTCAGTAATTCATAAAGAGAGCGGCTAACGCTTATTCCATAAGGTTTTCAGGTAGTTTTTATGCTGAAAACAAGTACTGGTAAGCCTGAGTAGCTCTTTTTTTTGTATTTATGCAGCCCAGCCAGCAACGGCCTCTTGAGCAACAAGAGGGTGCTGGCATGAAAGCCAAAGAGCCTGACTATGCAATTTCCTGAATCTTGGTTGCGCCAATACTGCAACCCCAATCTGACCACCCAGCAACTGGCCGACACTTTGACCATGGCGGGTCTGGAGGTTGAAGAGCTGGACCCCGTCGCACCTGCTTTCACTGGCATTGTGGTGGGCGAAATCAAAGAAGCCGTGCAACACCCTGACGCTGACCGTCTGCGTGTGTGTCAGGTGGATGTGGGTGCCCCTGAATTGCTGAGCATTGTCTGTGGTGCACCCAATGCGCGTGTGGGCATCAAGATCCCTTGCGCCACGGTGGGTGCTGAGCTGCCACCGGGCCCCGATGGCAAACCCTTCAAGATCAAAATCGGCAAGCTGCGCGGCGTGCCCAGCTACGGCATGTTGTGCTCGGCCAAAGAGCTGGGTATTGCCGAAGACACTGGCGGCCTGCTGGAGCTGCCTGCCGATGCGCCTTTGGGTCAGGATATTCGCGCATACCTGAATCTGGATGACACCTTGTTCACCCTCAAGCTCACGCCCAATTTGGCGCACTGCCTGAGCGTGTACGGCATTGCCCGTGAAGTGTCGGCCCTGACAGGTGCACCGCTGAAGGCGATGGACTACCCGCAGGTGCCGGTGGCTTCGCAGGAGACGTTGCCTGTAAAAATTGAGGCACCTGATCTGTGTGGCCGTTTCTCGGGCCGCATTGTGCGCAATGTGAACACGCAGGTGAAGACGCCCCAGTGGATGGTTGACCGTCTGGCACGCTGCGGCCAGCGTACGGTGTCGCCACTGGTGGATATTTCCAACTACGTGATGTTTGAGCTGGGCCGCCCCAGCCACATTTTCGATCTGGACAAGATCCACGGTGGTTTGAATGTGCGCTGGGCCCATGTGGGCGAGACGCTCAAGCTGCTCAATGGTAATACGGTGCAGTTTGACGACTTCATCAAGGTTGGTGTGATTGCCGATGACCAGGCGGTCGAGTCACTGGCAGGCATCATGGGTGGCGATGCCACGGCGGTGTCTGATGACACCCAGCACATTTATATCGAAGCCGCGTTCTGGTTCCCCAAGGCGGTGGCTGGCCGCTCGCGCCACTTCAACTTCTCCACCGATGCGGGTCACCGCTTTGAGCGTGGCGTGGACCCTGAATTCACGGTCGAGCACATTGAGCGCATTACGCAGCTGGTGCTGGAAATCTGCGGCACTGCAGACACGCAAGTGTGTGCCATGGATGACCACAAGCCGAATATGCCCGCAGCCAAGCCCGTGCAATTGCGCGTGGCGCGTGCCGCCAAAGTGATTGGCATGCCCGTGACCCAGCAGCAGTGCCTGGATGCCTTGAATGGCCTGGGCCTGCCTGCGGTGGTGGCACAAGAGGGTGTGATCAGTGTGACGGCGCCCACTTTCCGCTTTGACATCAATCTGGAAGAAGACCTGATTGAAGAAGTGGCGCGCATGATTGGTTACGACAACCTGCCCACCACCAAGCCATTGGCCCCTATTTCGCCCAAGTTGCGTGCTGAAAACAAGCGCAGTCCTTACACGGTGCGCCATGCACTGGCTGCGCTGGGTTATCAGGAAACCATCAACTTCAGCTTCGTTGAAGAAAAGTGGGAAGCTGAGCTGGCGGGCAACACCAATCCCATCAAGCTGCTCAATCCGATTGCCAGCCAACTGAGCGTGATGCGCTCGAGCCTGATTGGCTCGCTGGTGCAGGTGCTGAAGTTCAACGTCGATCGCAAAGCATCTCGCGTGCGCGTGTTTGAGCTGGGTCGTGTGTTTTTTAAGGACGCGTCGGTGGTGGAGTCTGACACCACCGTCAAGGGCTTTTATCAGCCCATGCGGGTCGCCGGGTTGGCCTATGGCGCTGCATCTCAGCAGCAATGGGGTGTGGCTGATACGAAGGTCGATTTCTACGACATCAAGGGCGATGTAGAAGCGTTGCTGGCTCCATTCACGCCTGTGTTTGAAACTGCTGAGCACCCCGCCATGCACCCAGGCCGCTGCGCCCGCGTCGTGGTTAACGGCAAGGCTATCGGTTTTGTGGGTGAGTTGCACCCCAAGTGGCGTCAAAGCTGGGATCTGGCCCAGGCACCTGTGCTGTTTGAGCTGGAACTCGATGCGGTACTGGCGCGTGAAGTGCCTGTGTTCCAGGCTGTCTCCAAGCACCAGGCGGTAGAGCGTGATGTAGCTGTTGTGGTCAAGGAAAGCGTCACCCATGCGCAAGTCATGGCGGCAGTTGCTGCAGGCGTGCCAAGCGGTATTTTGCGCAATGCGGTGCTGTTTGACGTGTTCCGCCCGAAGAAGCTCAAAGCTGGTGAAGATGCTGCGCCAGGCAGCTTGGCGCAAGATGAAAAGAGCCTAGCCGTGCGCTTGACATTGGGCAGCGAAGAGGCATCGCTGACTGATGTGCAAATCGATGCCGCCATGCAAGGTGCCATTACTGCGTTGCAAACCCAACTGGAGGCCCGCCTGCGCGGGTAAGGTGAACCATGGAAGCTAACAAAGTGTTGTTGGACAGCGAGTTGGAGGCAGCGGGTGCCTTGACCAAGGCGCAGCTGGCTGATCTGTTGTTTGACCAATTGAGTGTGAGCAAGCGCGAGGCCAAAGAAATGGTCGATGCGTACTTTGATCTGATCGCCAGCAGTCTGGTTCAAGGCGAGGAGGTCAAACTCTCGGGTTTTGGCAATTTCCAAATTCGCACCAAGGCACCACGGCCGGGGCGCAATCCGCGTACGGGTGAATTGATTCCGATCGAAGCCCGCCGCGTGGTGACGTTCCATGCCAGTACCAAGCTCAAGGAGCAGATTCAGGGCTAAAAGGTGAGGATCAGATTCAGGCGCTTGAGAGATTGAGCGTAATCTGAGTTTTGTGCCGTCTGATTTGCATTGGATGCTACAAAAAATGGATTACAATTTGAGCTTCGGCGTGTAGCGCAGCCAGGTAGCGCACTTGCATGGGGTGCAAGGGGTCGCGAGTTCGAATCCCGCCACGCCGACCAAACTTATCTCTGACAAGCCAGGTGAAAATCTGGCTTGTTGCACTTTCAAGATGTCCTTAGCGTTTTGAAAGTGGGTGTAAAACCAAGATATAATCTAAGGCTTCGGCGTGTAGCGCAGCCAGGTAGCGCACTTGCATGGGGTGCAAGGGGTCGCGAGTTCGAATCCCGCCACGCCG
>NZ_JACSQK010000011.1:0-26038 GCF_014836675.1 Comamonas avium | reverse complement strand
ACCAATAAAGACAAGCCTTCTGATTGAAAAATCAGAAGGCTTTTTCTTTGCTTGTGCAGACGGTCATTGCGGTTGCTGCGCTTATCTCACGCAATGGATGGGGGCAGGCTGTCACTTTCAAAAAGCCCAAAAGACCATTGGAAGTTGCAGATGTCAAGTCCTAGGATGGCGCCTCTGTACTTAGCGCAACACCTGTAAATTCTTTGCAATGAAATGGCTGCTCGAAGTCAAAAGTACTGTTCGATCTCGCTAGCATCTCTCGCTTCAGGAAATCGTTCTTGAAAATTGGCTGCACACAGTGTCTTTTGCTTGAATGCATGGCGATGGCGGCCTGGAAAAATCTAGACGTATGCGTGAAAATTTGCCAGTTTTTGATCAAGAGTTTGACTACCCTGCAGATGAGCTGCTGATGTCTACCACCGACAGCAGAGGGCACATCACTCACTGTAATGCGGCGTTTGAACGCGTCAGCGGCTACACCATGCGGGAGCTGATGGGGCAGCCACACAATATGGTGCGCCACCCTGATATGCCGTCGGAAGCGTTCCGTGACATGTGGGCCACCATTGGTCATGGCCGCAGCTGGAAGGGGCTGGTCAAGAACCGTCGCAAAGATGGCAGCTTTTACTGGGTGGCTGCGCATGTCACGCCCATCATGCAAGACGGCAAGCCCGTGGGGTATATGTCAGTGCGTGCCAAGCCGACACGCGAACAGGTGCAGTCCGCGCAAGCGCTCTATGCGCAGCTGCATGCCCAGCGTGGGCAATCCAGCCCTGAGATCGCTTTGCATGCAGGGCATGTGCGTGTCACTGGGCTGCGCAACCACTGGGGCAAGTGGCAGCGTTTGACGTTTACACAGCGCATGGCGCTGATGTTGCTGCCAGTGTTTGCGGTGGCAATGGTTTTTCCGTGGATGGGCTGGACGCAAGGGTGGCAGCTGGCAGTGCAATCTGCAGTGCTGCTCATCTTGATGGGCTTTGCATTGTGGCGTTTACATGCCCGTGTGACAGCGCCTTTTGCCCAGGTCAATGATTTAGCAAGCGCACTGGCAGGCTGCCAGCTCAATAGCCATTTGCCCGCATTGCTCGAAGGCCGCCATCCGATGGCCCTGCTGATGGAGCGCCTGCACCAAATTCATATCAACCTGCGTGCGGTGGTGGGTGATGCGCGCCATGAAATCAATAGTTTTACGCATTTGTCGCAAAGCATTTCTGCAGGCTCCAGCAATTTGGCGCAGCGCACCGATGTGCAAGCTGGCAAGCTGCAAGAGACGGCGAGCACCATGCAGTCCCTGGCACAGACGGTGGTGAGGTCTCAGCAGACCACGCAGGAAGTGATGCAAGAAAGTGCCAAGAGCGCGCAGCTTGCCAAGCAGGGTGGCGAAGCGATGGAGCACGTGGGGGCTTTGGTGCAAAGCATTCGCCAGTCATCGTTGCAGATGGGGCAGATTATTGCCACGATTGAGTCGATTGCCTTTCAAACCAATATCTTGGCATTGAATGCGGCAGTGGAGGCCGCCCGTGCGGGCGAGCAAGGCCGTGGATTTGCGGTTGTGGCCGGCGAGGTGAGAGCTCTGGCGCAGAGCAGCGCTCAAGCGGCCGGAGAGATTCGCCGCTTAATTTCTGATTCGAACGCCCAAATCAACCAAGGCGTTGAGAGCATGCAAGGTGCCGGACGCACCATTGCAGATGTGGTTTTGGCGGTTGCCCATGTAAGCAGCTTGATGCGTGCGATGGGAGATGCGACCAGCCAGCAGGCGGCGGGTATTGGGCAAGTTAACGCTGCATTGAACGACCTGGACAATGTCACTCAGGAAAACGCCCGCCAGGCTGAGGAGTCTGCAGGAGATGCGCAAGGCATGAGTACCAATGCAGGCGTATTGGGAAGAACGCTGGAAGTTTTCCGCATGTAAGTCTGCTGCGCTGGGCAAGAGACCTAAAAAAAGCCCAAGGCAATTGCCTTGGGCTTTTTTGCTGGGCCAAGAGTAATCTCAGGCAGCAGTCTGATCCTGAATCAGGAAGTTCAGGCGGTCTTTGCCTGCAATCCACAGTGGTGGCTTGCCACGGCCGGTCCAGGTGGCACCTGTGATCGGGTCGCGGTACTTCGGAGCAACGGTCTTGGTACCAGTGGATGCGGTACGAGTAGTTTTCTTGGAGAAAACGTCTTCTTCTGTCAACTCGTATTCCGCAACAATCGCGCGAACCTGGGCGATAGCAGAAGACAGAGCATCTTTGCGCGCAGCTTCAATTTGTTTTTCGAGTTCGGCACGCTGAGCCAGCAGTTCTTTATAGGTAGTCATTGATTTCAAGTATTGAGTCAGAAAGAAAGGAAATGCAAAGCAAAGCAGATCACTAACCAATGCCTCTTTATTCTATAGGAGCAGTGGAAATTAAACAGGCTGGAATGGTTAATGGATGCAATGATTTTGTTGTATTTTTCAAATACGCAGGTGTTCACTTCAATTTTCTGTTCAATGACGCATTGCACAGTGCTCTAAATGGCGTGTCAGCTTATCGAAAGAGGCCAATGAATAATGGCTGTAACTTAAAACGATATGGAGACACTCCCCATGGAGCGATTTGCAGATTTCTATCAGCGCTCAATAGAGCCTCAAACTCGCGATGGATTTTGGCAAGAACAGGCGGCTTTGGTCGACTGGCATCAAAAGCCCGTCCAAATTTGTGATTACAGCAACCCACCTTTTGCGCGCTGGTTTGTCGGTGGGCAATTGAATTTGTGTCACAACGCGCTGGACAGGCATTTGGCCAAACGCGCCGATCAAGCAGCGCTGATTGCAGTCTCTACCGAGACCGATACAGAGAAAACCTATAGCTACCGACAGCTGCATGCCGAAGTGCAGCGGATGGCGGCCGTTTTGCAGTCGTTTGGTGTGGGCAAAGGCGATCGGGTTCAAATTTACATGCCGATGGTTGCTGAAGCGGTATTTGCCATGCTGGCCTGTATGCGCCTGGGGGCTATTCACAGTGTTGTATTTGGGGGGTTCGCTTCGCTGTCGCTGGCGTCGCGTATTGAAGATGCGCAGCCCAAAGTGATTGTGAGCGCAGATGCGGGTTCACGTGGTGGCCGTGTGGTTGCCTATAAACCGTTGCTGGATGAAGCATTGAAGCTAAGCAGCCACAAGCCACAGGCGGTGCTTATGGTCAACCGTGGTTTGGCGCCCATGGATTTACGTGCCGGGCGAGACCATTTATGGACAGATTTACGCTCTAAATACATGGAGGCCCAAGTGCCATGTACCTGGGTCGAATCCACCGACCAAAGTTATATCCTCTACACCAGCGGCACGACAGGTAAACCTAAAGGTGTGCAGCGCGACACGGGGGGGTATACCGTGGCACTTGCGGCCAGCATGCCGCATATTTTCAATGCCAAAGCCGGGCAAACCTTCTTCTGTACCAGTGATATTGGCTGGGTGGTGGGGCATAGCTACATCATCTATGCCCCTTTGATTGCAGGCATGGCTACCGTGCTTTACGAAGGGCTGCCAATCCGGCCAGATGCCGGAGTGTGGTGGAGCCTGGTAGAAAAATATCGCATCACCCACATGTTTTCAGCACCAACCGCTGTGCGTGTGCTGAAAAAGCATGATCCTGAGTATTTGCGTAAATACGACCTCTCGAGCTTGCAGGCTCTGTGGCTGGCGGGAGAGCCTCTGGACGAGCCTACGGCGCAGTGGATCAGCGATGCCCTGCAAGTGCCCATCATTGATAACTACTGGCAGACAGAGACGGGCTGGCCCATCATGACTTTGTGCAATGGTGTTGAACAGCAAAGCAGCAAGTTTGGCAGCCCTGGTAAGGCGGTATATGGCTACAACGTCAAACTGATTGATGACAAATGCGGGCAAGAGCTGACGGCGCCCAATGAAAAAGGTGTTTTGGCTATTGAAGGCCCTTTGCCGCCTGGCTGCATGCAAACCGTTTGGGGGGACGATGCGCGTTTCGTTAACACCTACTGGCAGAGCATTGCGGGCAAGCAGATCTACAGCACGTTCGATTGGGGTGTTCGCGATGCACAGGGCTATTATTTTATTTTGGGGCGTACGGATGACGTGATCAATGTGGCTGGACATCGTCTGGGCACACGCGAAATCGAAGAAAGTATTTCTGCGCATGCAGAAATCGCTGAGGTTGCCGTTGTCGGGGTGGCAGATGCTTTGAAAGGTCAGGCAGCAATGGCATTTGCCGTCGTACGCGATGCGAGCAAAGTGTCTGATGCGCAGCAGCGAGCCAGGCTGGAGGCTGAGGTGATGAAACTGGTGGACAGCCAACTGGGCGCAGTGGCCAGGCCGTCACGCGTATTGTTTGTCACTGCATTGCCTAAAACACGCAGTGGTAAATTGCTTCGCCGTGCATTGCAGGCCGTTGCAGAAAATCGGGATCCTGGTGATTTGACAACCATGGAAGATCCGGCCGCACTGGTGCAGGTCAAGGAGCTGCTGCACTCTTGGGTGCAGTGTCCAAAACGCCTAGGGCGTTAGCATGTACTTTACTGATGTTCGCTTTTTTCGCTTAAGGCCATCAGTAATGAAAAAAGGCGGTCTCAGCATAGACCGCCTTTTTGATTGCATCGCCAGCAGCGTGCTTAACGTGCGCCGCTGATGTCCATGTTTTCTAATTTCACAAAGTGCGTACCTTTGGTGAATTTGTAGCCAAACCAGATGGCCAAGAATAAAGGAATGCCAATGTAGGTGGCGACCACTCCGGTCCAGTCAATGGTGTCAGCCAAGAAAGCCTCATAGTTCTGACCTAAGGTAATGATCAGGCACAGCACAAAAGCAAAGATGGGCCCGAAGGGGAAGGCAGCAGCGCGGTAGGGCAGATGCTTCAGATCAAACCCCTGCACCATGCACGCTTTGCGAAAACGGTAGTGGCTAATCGCAATACCCAGCCATGCGATGAAGCCGCACATACCTGACAGATTCAACAGCCAGATGTAAACCGCTTCAGGGCTGAAAACATTGGTGAAAAAACAAAGTGCGGCAATGACGGTGGTTGCAATCAAAGCCATGATGGGCACACCGCGAGCATTGACACGGGCAAAGATCTGCGGGGCCATGTTTTGTTTGGCCAGTGCGTACAGCATGCGCGTAGATGCATACATGCCAGAGTTGCCAGCAGAAAGCACGGACGTGAGTACCACGGCGTTCATGACTGCAGCAGCGCCCAGCAGACCAGCGCGCTCAAACACCAGGGTGAAGGGACTTACGCTGATGTCACCTAGATCGTTGCGCAGCAGCTTGGGGTCGGTGTAGGGCACCAGCAGGCCAATGATCAAGATGGCGAAGACGTAGAACAGCAAAATACGCCAAAACACCTTGCGCACAGCGCGAGGCACGTTTTTGGCGGGGTCTTCAGATTCGCCTGCGGCAATGCCAATCAGCTCGGTACCTTGAAACGAGAAGCCCACAATCATGGCCACGCCGATCAGCGCTGCAAAGCCTCCTGCAAAGGGTGCATCTCCAGCAGTGAAGTTGGCGATATTGCCCCAGATGCCTTCAGGAGCTCCACCATGGATGATGCCGAAAACCATCAGCAAACCAATGCCGATGAATATCAGCACGGTAAGCACCTTGATAGCGGCAAACCAGAACTCTGATTCACCAAAGCCCTTGGCCGACAAAGAGTTCAGACCAAACATCAGTGCCAGGAAAATGGCGCTCCACAGCAGGCCGTTGACATCCGGGAACCAGTAGGCCATCACAAGCTGAGCGGCCACCAAGTCCACGGCAATGGTGACGGCCCAGTTGTACCAATAGTTCCAGCCAAGAGCAAAGCCAAAACCTTCATCCACATACCTGGCACCATAGGTCGCGAACGAGCCAGAGACTGGCAGGTGCGCCGCCATTTCGCCCAGGCTGGTCATCAGGAAGTACACCATCAGACCAATCACGCAGTAGGCCAGCAATGCACCACCGGGACCTGCTTGTGAAATGGTGGCCCC
The DNA here is from genome assembly GCF_014836675.1 of Comamonas avium. Taxonomy (GTDB): domain Bacteria; phylum Pseudomonadota; class Gammaproteobacteria; order Burkholderiales; family Burkholderiaceae_C; genus Comamonas; species Comamonas avium. The sequence continues at coordinate 20,074 of NZ_JACSQK010000011.1, read as the reverse complement.
GGAGGCCACAAATAACCCTGTACCGATGGAGCCGCCAATGGCGATCATCGACATGTGGCGCGCTTTGAGGCTGCGGTGCAGAGAAGACGCTTGCAAGTCAGCTGACATAAAAAAGAGTGACAAAACCAGTAGAAAAGCCCCGCTGCACATGGTGCACACAGGGCCAAGCCAACAAAAAGGCCGCAATCAATGCGGCCAGGATGTTCCGTATCGGGCAAGATTTTGTGCGATGCCTTGTCTCTTGGGTGGCGATGGCATTAATGACCCTACAGGCAGTTAAGTGTCGCTAACTCCAGGCGCTTGGTTCAGTCTTTGGCATTGGTCAAAAATTATCAAAACCGAATAGTTTGCGATTGGCACGGGCACTCGCCTTGGCTATGCTGAAGGCATGACAGCTGCAAACTGTAAGTTGATACGTTGGTCACACACCGTGTGCGCATGGGCAATGGGCTTGCTGTTGGTCGGCTGTGCTTCTGCACCTGCCCCGCACGGAAAAGTTGCGGGAGATGCTTTTTCCATGGGGGAAGTGCTGCAATCAGACAGCAACCGCATTGCTACGCTGGCCATGCGTGAAAACATTAACAGCCTGATGCGGCTAATGGACAAGCTTTATCAGCGTAACCCTGCCGAGTGGCGCAAAACGGCGGCAACACGCGAAGCCGCCATTGCACATGTGCGCAGTGCGCTATTGGAGCGGCAGATGTGGCCACCTTTGGAAGGCCAGCGTGATGTGCAGGCTTTGAGCAAGGCACTCAGTCCAGAATTTACGGGTGACCGCGTTGGTGCATTTACTTACGCCATGGGGGACATGCTGCTGACCTCGCATGGTGGTAAAACCAGCTTCACTTTGGTGGACAGCCTGGATCCCCAGAACGTTTACAACGCTGCCCGCAATGTAGAGATTGCCAACTGGGTGCTCAATCACCGAAAGAATGCGCAAGGCCAACCACTTTTGCTTTCAAACCATATGTCTGAGCAAGAGCGCAATCTCAGCTTTGAGCGAGAAATGGGCAAACTGATTGCGCGCCTGGATTTGATTGCCAGCTTTGGCACTGAGCGTGTACGCCGCTCTGCTATTGGCTTTGGGCAGAATCTGGTGGCGGGGCCATTTCTGCAATTTCTGCCCGTTCGCTAAGCAGGTCAGTCTTATTTCTCCGTGTGCACCACCCCAAGCAGTGCATGAAGCCGGGTACTTGTAGTGGTGTACTGCAGCAGCACAGGCTTGTCGGTGAGGTATTCGGCAATCGAAAAGCCCGCCAGGGTCGCCTCATGAAAGCCGCACAGTAAAAGCTTGCGCTTGCCAGGGTAGATGTTGATGTCGCCCACCGCATAAATACCTGGTGCCTCGGTCACAAACGTAGAGGTATCGACAGGCAGCTGTTTTTTGACCAGCTCCAGCCCCCACTGCGCCACAGGTCCCAGTTTGGGGGAAATGCCCTGAAAAACCAGCCATTGCTGGACAGGCAGTGACTCACTGCTTCCGTCTGGTAAAACAATTTCTACGCTGCTCAGTTGGTCGTCTGTGGTCAGCAGTGATTGGGGCTGCGCTGCCACGACGCGGATGCGACCTGTATCTTTGTAGATTTGCAGCTGTGCAAGCAAGGCTTCGGGGGCAGTGAAAACATCGCGGCGGTGTATGAGGGTGACACTGGCAGGCGTACAGGCGAGCGTATCAAGGGCTGCTTGTACGGCCAGTTCATCTCCGCCATGTACCAGGACATGCTGGCCTTGCAAAGTCAGCGTAGCCAGGTTGGCTGGGTGGTAGTGCACGTTGCGGTCAATCAACGCTTCGATACCGTCAATCTTCAAGGTTTTGGGTACAAAAGAGCCCACACCTGCTGCAATCACAACAGCCTTGGCCAGCAGCTGTGTGCCGGTGCTGGTGGCCAGCAGCCAGCGGCCATCATCTTGCTGCTCCAAGGTTTGCACTTGCTGGCCCAAGTGCAAAGTGGGTACAAAGGGCTCCATTTGCTCGCGCAAGCGCTCAATCAGTTCCTGCCCGGTGCAGGCTTTGATACCAGGAATATCGTAGATAGGCTTGTCCGGGTACAGCTCACTGCATTGACCACCCAAATGAGGCAGGGCATCCACCACATGGCAATGCAGACCTTGCAAGCCCAGCTGGAAAACCTGAAACATGCCGACTGCCCCGGCACCTATGACAACCGTGTCTGTTTCAATGGGGCGTGAGCTGGTGGCTGTTGTTTCAGTGTGCATGTCGGATTTTCACAAAGCAAACAGCCCCATGGCTGGGGCTGAAGGGTGTTAGAGGGTGCGCTGCAATGCGCAGTCGCTGTTAAAGATCAGCGCTCCAGCAGTGCCAGCTTACCGGGCTTGCCATTCCACTCGTCAGCGTCAGGTAGCGCAGCCTTGCGCTTGGTGATGCTTTTCCAGCCTTTGGCCAGAGACAGCTCTGCGTTGAGCTTGATGAAGGCCAGTTGATCGGCTGGGGTGTCTTCTTCAGCAAAGATGGCGTTGGCCGGGCACTCAGGAATGCACACCGCGCAGTCGATGCATTCATCGGGGTCAATCACGAGGAAGTTTGGGCCTTCGCGGAAGCAGTCCACGGGGCAAACATCCACGCAGTCGGTAAATTTGCACTTGATGCAGTTTTCGGTGACGACGTGTGTCATGAGGGATTCTTCTTATGCAATGGGTCAGTATTAACCCATGATTTTAGGTTTTTTCCGCAACCTTGCCAGCGCTGGGCATGGATTCAGGGCTGCAAACCTGTGTTTTCAGGGATGAGATCAAACTTTGGTGCGCACTTTAGGCCATTCGCTCAGTCCTCTGAGTCGAAGATCCGTGTGGATATCCGTGGCTTTTTGGACAAGACCATAGGTAATCAAGGTTTGCATGGCGGTAATTAGCGCACCAAAACCGCAGCGGCAGTTGCATTGCTGGCAGTGTCAACCAAGATCATAGACCCCAAGGCGCGACTGCGGGTAAAGCTGGCGGCGGGAATAGCCTCTTGAAGAGCAAAATCCACCACACCAATCGCATTGGGTTCGAGTTGTGTTGCGTCTTCTTCGGCCAGGGTGTTGATGTTCAGGCGATGCACCACGCGCTGAGCTTTGGCTTTGACCCAGCGGTGACCGTGCAGCGCCCAGTACACGCGGCCAGGAACCAATGGCTCGTTGTCCATCCACGCAACGGTGGCGGTCAAGGTGCGCTGGCTGGGCCATGCGGTGGAGATGGCGGGGGTGTCGAAATCATCGGCAGCCGCTGCAAATGACGTTGGTGCTGCCACAATCCAGTCGCCACGCGATACATCGACTTCGCGATCCAGGGTGATACCGGCAGACAGGCCTGCATGCACGCCTTTGGGTGCACGGGCATGGTCAATGACCTGGGCCACTGTCGCTAATTGCCCGCTGGGCAAGATTTGAACTGCTGCGCCTACCTGGGCAGCACCTGTGGCCACGCGGCCCCAGAACACACGGCGGCCTTGGGTGGTGACGGCGCTGTCGTGGAATTTTTCCACCCACTGCACTGGTAAAGCCAGAGGCAAATCGGTATCTGCAGGGGTGTTGGGCAGTTGCTCGAGCAGTTGCAAAAGGCTGGGGCCTCTGTAGCCAGCCCAGCCTGCGTTCTGGTTGACCACGTTAAAGCCTTTGAGGGCTGACACGGGAATGGTGGCGGCTACGCGAATGTCTGCGGCATGCGCAAAACGTGCCAAAGCGCCACGGATATTGGCAAAGGCCTGGGCAGGGTCTGCCACGGCATCCAGCTTGTTCACCGCAAATACCAGCGAATGCACACGCAGCAGATGGGCCAGCAAACTGTGGCGACGCGTTTGCGGCAGCAGTGCCAGGTCGGGGTTTTGCCAGTCCAGCTTGGTGGCATCCACCAGAACCACGGCGGCATCGGCGCTAGAGACGGCGGTGACCATGTTGCGTGTGTACTGTTCGTGGCCTGGTGCGTCACCAATGATGAATTTGCGCGTGTCAGTGTTGAAGTAGCGGTAGGCCACATCAATGGTGATGCCCTGTTCGCGCTCAGCAGACAGGCCGTCGGTCAGCAGTGCCAGATCGGTTTCACCAGATTTGGTGACCCCTGCCAGCTGGTCCTGCAGCACGGCTCGGGTGTCCACCAGCAGGCGGCCAATCAGCGTCGATTTACCGTCATCCACACTGCCGCAGGTAATGAAGCGCAAAGCCGAAGCATGGTCTTGATATGGGTTAAATTGGCCGTTAGCGCTTGCTGTGCCTGCGCTAGGAGCTACGGAATTAATAGTTTCAGTCATCGCATTCTTTCTGTGAACAAGGGCATGGCCCTTGCGCCGGCACGGCCTAGCCTAGAGACACCGCGCAAGGGTCGTCCCGCCGCGCTGGTGTCGTCCCCTGCGGCAGCATCTGCAGCTACAGAGGGGGAAGCGGCGAAGCCGCTCAGGGGAGCCCTTAGAAATACCCGTCCTTTTTGCGTTTTTCCATCGAGGCTTCGCTGGTCTTGTCGTCCATGCGGGTAGCTCCGCGTTCACTGACGTCTGCAGCCAAAGTCTCGATCACGATGTCGGCAGCGGTGGCGGCCGAGCTTTCTACGGGGCAGGTGCAGGTGATGTCGCCCACGGTGCGAAAGCGCACATCACGCACCACCACTGCTTCGCCATCGCGGGGCGGGGTCAGCTGCGTGACCGGAACCAGCAAACCCTTGCGCTCTACCACCTCGCGCTGGTGGGTGTAGTAGATCGAGGGCAGGGCGATGTTCTCGCGCTCGATGTATTGCCAGACGTCCAGCTCGGTCCAGTTGCTGATGGGAAACACGCGAAAGTGCTCGCCGGGCGCAATGCGGGTGTTAAACAGCGTCCACAGCTCGGGGCGCTGCGCTTTGGGCTGCCATTGGCCGAAGCCGTCGCGGTGCGAGAAGATACGCTCCTTGGCGCGGGCTTTTTCTTCGTCACGGCGAGCCCCGCCGATCAGGGCATCAAAGCGAAACTCTTCAATGGCCTCCAGTAGCGTGACCGACTGGTGCACATTGCGACTTTCACCGGGGTGCGCAAGGCGCACCGTGCCACGTGCCATGGAATCTTCAACGCTGCGCACGATGAGTTCGGCACCCATTTCCTTGGCGCGAAAATCGCGGAAATCGGTCACTTCCGGGAAGTTGTGGCCCGTGTCAATCATCAGCAGCGGATAAGGCAGGCGGCCCGGGCCAAAAGCTTTTTCGGCGCAACGCAGCATGACCAGTGAATCTTTGCCGCCCGAAAACAGCAGCGTGGGGCGCTCAAAGGTGGCCGCAACTTCACGCAGGATGAAGATGGTTTCTTCCTCCAGCGCATCCAGGTGGCGGTTGCTGAGCTGGCTCAGCACGGGAGATTCCACACGGGCATTCATTGTTTATCCAATCAAATCGGGCTGTAGCGCTTATAGATGTTGCGCAGACAGCTATCTTTCTTTAAACCTGAAAACTTGAAAACTGGCTGGACCCTAGGTCAGAGACAGCGAGCCAGAGCCTCTACGCAGCGAAGCTGTCGGCCCCAAAAGGGGGGAAGTTGCTGCTGCAGACGACTTTGGCGGTGCTGCATGTCAATGCGCCAGATGCAGGCCGCACTCACGGTTGTCCTCGCCCTTGGTGGGGTCGACATAGTCGAAGTTGTTGGGTAGAGCGTGTTTTTCACAGTACTCGTACAGGTCTTTGGACGACCAGTGCAGCAGAGGTGCTACTTTGATCAGACCGTCCGGGTTGATGCTCACCGGATCCATCTGCGCTCGGACGGCAGTGTCGGAGGCGCGCAATGCCGTGAACCAGACCCTGGGTGCGGTCTCGCGCAGGGCGCGAGCAAAAGGCTCTAGCTTGACCTCAGCGGTGAACGCGGTGTGGCGTGGGTCATCCAGTGCCGGGGTGGCTCCATCTACTGCTTCGCGGTGGGCACGGCTGCGCAGTGGCAGGTAGATCTTGAGGTTCAGGCCCAGCTGACGGGTCACTGCATCCGCAAATTGGTAGGTGGCAGCGGTGTTGTAGCCGTTGTCCATCCAGACCACGGGCACATCAGGATTGACGCGAGTGACAAGGTGCAAAATGACTGCTTCAAACGGGCGAAAGTTGGTGGTCACGATGCTGGACTGACCCAGGCTCAGTGCCCATTGCACCAGGGCTTGGGCATTGCGGCCCAGCTCGTTATTCACATGGGTGAGGTCGATCTGGCTCATACAGGCTCCGCAAAATGGGGCTTGGGATTGACGGCATCAGCTTGGTAGAAGCCGGCAAAGCGCTCAAATTGACGCTGGGCATCAGCCTGATCGACGCCTTCGCGCAGTACTGCAGAACTAAAACCGGTGCGATGCATTTGCACCAGCTGGTCAATGAGCACATCCCCCGTGGCACGTATGTCGCCAGCAAATTTCAGGCGCCTGCGTAGCAAGTAGGCTTGACTGAAAGCGCGGCCATCGGTGAAGGAGGGAAAGTGCAGATCAATGTGTGTGATGCCATCCAGATTGACGTCCAGCGCATTCACATCGTTGGCCAGCACCAGCACGCTGGTGTCGCCTTCAACGGGTGCTTGGTATTCGTGGTGGGCCAGAATTTTCATAGGGCAGTCCTTGTTGTTCTTGTGGCTTAAGCGACTTCGGCTTCTTGCGCAGCTGGGTGGCGTGCGCCCTTGCCAGCTTCTTTGAAGGGGTCCAGGCCAATACGGCGCACGGCATCAATAAAGCGCTCGCCCGGTTCACGCAGGTCACGGTACGTAGTGAGCACGGCTTCCAGTACATCGGGTACTTCAGCAGCAGAGAACGATGGGCCAATCACCTTGCCCGCTTGGTTGTCGCCCGACAGCGTGGAGCCGTCCGAGCCACCCAGCGTGACCTGGTACCACTCCTTGCCGTCTTTATCAACGCCAAGGATGCCGATGTGGCCGCTGTGGTGATGGCCGCAGGAGTTGATGCAACCGCTGATGTGCAGGTCGATCTCACCAATGTCATCGAGCTCATCCAGGTCTTGATACCGCTGGGTGATGGCTTCGGCAATTGGCAGGCTGCGGGCATTGGCCAAGGCGCAAAAATCACCGCCTGGGCAGGCAATCATGTCCGTCAGCAATGCCACATTGGTGCTGGCCACACCCAAGGCCCTGGCGTTTTGCCACAGTGCAAACAGCTGGCTGACATGCACCCAAGGCAGCATCACGTTTTGGTCGTGGGTGATGCGTGCTTCACCAGCGGAGTAGGTGTCCATCAACTGAGCCAGAGCATCAAGCTGATCACCGCTCGCATCGCCAGGGGCCTGGCCCGTGCGCTTGAATGACAGCGTGACAGCCCGCAGCTGGGGGTTGCGATGCTGGTGCACATTGCGGCTGAGCCATCGCGCAAACGCAGGATGGCGCGCGGCATTTTCCACCAAGGCCTGCTCGGCATCAGAGGGCTTTACGTCAGCAATTTCAGGCAGTACGGGGTCGACAAAGCAAGCGGCCACACGGTCAAATTCGGCCTGCGGAATGGTGTGCGGGCCTCCATCAACTTCCACAATCTGGCGGAATTCTTCTTCCACCGCATCGATGTAAGCCTGACCTTCGGCTTTGACCAAAATCTTGATGCGTGCCTTGTACTTGTTGTCGCGGCGCCCCAGCTCGTTGTACACACGCACGATGGCTTCGATGTAATTCATGATCTGGTTCCACGGCAGGAACTCACGAATCACGGTGCCAATTACCGGGGTACGGCCCATGCCTCCACCGACAAAAACCTTAAAACCAATTTCGCCGGCCTCGTTTTTTAGGACATGCAGGCCCACATCGTGCCAGCCGGTGGCTGCGCGGTCTTCCTGGGCGCCGGAGATGGCAATCTTGAACTTGCGCGGCAGGAAGGCAAATTCAGGGTGCAACGTGGTCCACTGGCGCAGTATTTCGGCGTAAGGGCGCGGGTCAACGATTTCATCGATGGCCACACCAGCCAGCGCATCCGTGGTGGTGTTGCGAATGCAGTTGCCACTGGTTTGAATACCGTGCAGATTGGCGCTGGCCAGCAGCTCCATCACATCGGCGGATTTGGACAGGGGGATCCAGTTGAACTGCACATTGGTGCGAGTGGTGAAGTGCGCGCAATGTGTGGGCAAGAAAGTCGTTCCCAGTTTGCCCTGGCCTTGCATGGCGGCCTTGAAAACTTCCGCTTCAGGTTCGTCGTACTCGCGAGCAATGCGGGCCAGTACGCGGATTTGCTTGCTGGAGACTTCGCCGTAAGGAATGGCAACGCGCAACATGGGCGCGTAGCGCTGCACATACCAGCCGTTTTGCAGGCGCAATGGACGGAAGTCATCTTCCGGAAGTTTTCCTGCCTGCCACCGCTCCAATTGGTCGCGAAACTGGGCGGCGCGTTGATTCAGGAATGCTGTGTCGAATTCTGTGTATTGGTACATGGCGCGGTCATCGTCGTGGGATGGAAGGCATCCGACGGATGGCTTCCCTCTGTATGACTGCGAACTTTAAGCATCGGCCTTATAAAAACAAACGATTGTTTTGTTGTTGTCTTATATCGTTTTTCTACTATTGATGGTTGTTGCAGCTCCGTATGCATCCGGCAAGTGCCCGAAAAAAAGGGTTGCATTGTGGTTGGCTATACAGAGTGATAAATCGATATTTGATTTCTAGCCATGTTCTCGACAAAATTCGTGCGAATTTAGATAACAATTCTCAACATGCACTGTCACCAATGTCAAAACGTACTGCCGGATAATCTGAAATTTTGCAAACATTGCGGAACACCTCGGCAGGTAATGCCTGAGACAGCGCCTAACGCTGGCGACAAAAAAGATGCCTGTGGCGAATGCGGTGGATTATGCAAACCCGGAGCGAAGTTTTGCCTTCAGTGCGGAGCGCCTCGCACGCCCCCAATCCCTGAAACTGTGGCTACCGTAGCACCAGCACCAGCACCAGCACCAGCACCAGCACAGGTGGGCACTTTGGTGGAGCAATCTCCTGTACGGACGTCTGCCATTGGCGGTGAGGCCGCGGCGACGCATTCGTCTGGCGCGCCTAATTTCAAACCCCAAATTTTGCTCGGCGCTGCAGTGATTGCCGTCGTTGTTGCGATCAGTGGCTGGATGTTCTTGAAGCCCAGCGCACAGGCTGTCATTGCGCCAGACCGCCTGCATGTCCCGAATGAGGGCGGGCCTGCAGAGGATGACTTGGCCAAAGCTGCGAGCATCGTCGGGCCGCAAGGTGACTCTGCTACAGCAGCATCTGTGGAGACCGAAGTTGTGCCGCTGCTGCCCGCGCCCGCCGTTCTATCCCCTGATGCGGGTCTCGCCACAACGTCTCCCGCTGAAGCGGCCGTGTCCTCGCCGGCGTCAGCACCAGCTCAGCCACCTAAACCAGCCGTAGTGAAACCAGCTCCAAAGCCAGTCAATACATTGGATGGTTTGCTGGATTAATGCCTGTTATTTTTGTGAGGTGAGCATGCAAGCGCCAAAGATTTTTGACTTGGTGTTTGCCGGATATTTGCATGCCATCTGACTGCATTATTGAAATATTGAGGACTAAGATGCGACGAATTAATTTATTGCTTATTGCAGGAGCAGTTTTTGCATTGGCGGGCTGTGCCACGATCGACCAGGCAGGAAGTTCTCTGAGCTGCATGCTGGCACGGGCCACAGGCAAAGCGTGCGGAGGGCAAGATGGCACGGTTTCCAGCGGCCAGCAAGCAGGCCGCTTTGAACAGTTGCAAAGCGCATTCGAAGAAGAAATTCAGGGCGCTCGTGCTGCTCAGGAGCGAGCAGTGCAAGCCATGCTGGGACTGAGTCCGAAATTGCGCGCAACGGCGGGTGATGTGCAATTGTTGAGCGTTGAAATAACAGACAGCAGTACCCAGCAAAAGCGCAGCATGCGGACCTTGGATAGCGTCACGATAGACATGCCTTTGGGTGGGAAAGGCAGAGACGCTTACACCCGCGCAATGGATGAAATCAAAGGACTGGCGAACACGCTGGCGGATAACCGGGGCAGTGCAAGCATTGTGGTGCAGCAAGCTGCGGCAGATGTCAAGGCACGCCGCGTGAACACGGCTTCGGGTGAGACAAAAAGCCCTGGCGGGCAGCCAATAAAGGTAGAAAAGCAAGTGGCTCAGGGCCTGCCAGCAGGCGTGGAGCGCTACACCGTCAAAGCTGGCCCGATTCGCGGTAATTTGTAATTTAAGCACTTGTGCGTGCAGAGCAAGGAAGCGGCTAAGCACAGCGTGTTTGGCGCTCCATTGCGTTGGTTTGCTGGTGCAGTTCATGCCCGTGACAAAGCGCCTTGTTCCAATGAAAACCTGCGTTCTGCGTGCAGGCGGTAGCGGCTTGATGCTGCTTTAGCAGGTCATTTTTAATTTTCAATAAAGAAAAAGAGGCGGTATGAGTTCTAGGTTTGAGCACATTCAATTTGCTGCACTGGCGCGTGCGGGTGAGGGACTGACGCAGTGGCGCCCCCTGGTGATGGGTTTCATCACCATGGTTCTGTGTGGACTGCTGACTGTAGCAAGCCAGTGGCTGGCCTCAAGTGTGGGCGGGATGGCGGGCGTTTTATTGTTCGGGCTGTCCATGCTGGTGGTGGTCGTGGTCTTTTTTTCAGGCATCTCCGCTGTCGGTGTGATGCTCATGGACAAGGCGCAGAACATTACTGTGCGTGGATTCAGTGATGCAGCGTTTGCTGGACTGCTGTGTGTGCCTAAATTTTTGGGGCTGATGCTGCTGTCTTTGATAGCAGCGCTGCTGTTTTATCTGGTTGCAGCCATCATTTACTTCATCTGCAAAATTCCAGTGCTCGGTGCGGTGCTGGCTTTCGTGGCGCACCCGGTTTTGATCGTGGTGGCTTCTGTGCTGATCGTGGCATGGATGTGCGTGATCATGCCCTTGTTCGCACCCGCAGTATGGAGCGGCTTAGCCTTCAAGGCGGCACTTGCCAGCGTGATTGGTATTGCTCGCAGCCGTCTGGTTGAAGTGGTGCTGATGCAGGTCGTGCTGTATTTCATCATGCTGGTCATCAGTGGCTTGCTGCTGATGGGCTTGCTGCCCGCCGCAATGAGCTTGACGGGCATGGGCGCTAGCGTGATGGGTGTGAACCTTGCTTATCTGAGCATGATGGGTTTTGGTGCTCTTTCAAATATGGGCGCAATGGGCTCGGTCACCGGCCTTTTGCTGGGCCTGGGTGTTTTGCTGGGGGTTGTAGCTGCGCTGCTGTGGCAGGTTGCCGTAATGGGCCAGAACCTGCTGTATTTGCAGGCGAATGCCAGCGTAGACAGCGTACAAGCGGAGGCCGCGTTGAACGGCGTTTGGAACGATGTGCGTAAACGTGCAGAAGATGCCAAGGAGCGAGCCATGGCTGCAGCTGAACGCGCCAAGCAAATGGCTGCTGACAAAGCGCAAGAAGTGGCAGCGGCTAACGAAGCACGAAAAGCTGCGGCTGCAGAGCAAGCCAAGGTGCAAGCTGCTTTGGCTGCAGAACGTGAAGCGGCAAGATTAAAGCAAGAGGCGGAGCAGCATGCACAGGCCGTTGCACGGATGGACGCTGAGCAGCAGGAGCAAGAATCAGCTGCCGCTGCATTGCAGGTCGATGCACAGCCACCTGCCAAGGATGTGACTTCCGATCAGGTCTCTGAGCAGACCAGTTGCACGAAGTGCCATGAGCCAGTTAACCAAACTGATGCCTTTTGTGGCAATTGCGGTACCAAGCTGAAGTAAACGCTTTCACCTGTTCCCAAGCCCCATAAGGCCATGCCTTTGGGGCTTTTTTGTTGTGCCGTTATGTGCTTCAGCGCGCGTGCGTCGAGCTGCTTGAGCCTTGCTTGCGCGACTGAAGCAGGCAAAAGAAATGCCTCGGTGCTGGAGGCACAGAGGCATTCTTGGGATTTGCAGCACTATGCGAGCCCACGGGCTTTAGCCGCTGCGTGCGCAATCATGCAAGGGTGGACAGAAAGTACAAGCAGTCTGGCATTTGCACGACTCCTGTATTTTTATCTTTCTAGCGCCCCGATTATTGCAAGTGCTCAGCGTTTAAAAATTCCAGTCTTCATCCTCGGTGGCTACGGCCTTGCCTATCACGTAGGAAGAGCCTGAGCCGGAAAAGAAATCGTGGTTTTCGTTAGCGCTAGGGCTGAGCGCAGCCATGATGGCTGGGTTTACCTGGCAGAGGTCATCAGGGAACATGGGCTCAAAACCCAGGTTGCTCAGCGCCTTGTTGGCGTTGTAATGCATGAAGCGTTTAACGTCCTCGGTCAAGCCGACGGGGTCGTACAGCTCTGCTGCATAGTGGCACTCCAGCTCGTAGAGGTCATACAGCATGCCGAAAGCGGCCGCTTTGATGTCCTCTTTCTCTTCAGCCGAGAGCTTGGCAAACGCCAGCTGAAACTTGTACCCAATGTAGTAACCATGCACGGCTTCATCGCGGATGATCAGGCGGATCAGGTCGGCGGTATTGGTCAGTTTGCCGCGGCTGGACCAGTACAGAGGCAGGTAAAAGCCGGAGTAAAACAAGAAGCTCTCGAGACAGACTGAGGCAATCTTTTTCTTGAGCGGTGTTTCCATGGCCTTGTACTCATTCAAGATGAGCTCTGCCTTCTTCTGCAGCCAAGGATTCTCTTCAGACCAGCGGAACGCTTCATCAATCTCTGCGGTCGAGCACAGGGTGGAAAAGATCGACGAGTAGCTGCGTGCGTGTACCGCTTCCATGAAGGTGAAGTTAGACAGCACCGACTCTTCGTGGGGTGTGACTGCATCGTGCATCAACGATGGTGCGCCGATCTGGTTTTGCACCGTGTCCAGCAGCGTCAACCCGGTGAACACACGGATGGTCAGCTGCTGCTCATTGGGGCGCAGTGTGGCCCATGAAGGGATGTCATTGGAAAGTGGCACCTTTTCTGGCAGCCAGAAATTGGCTGTCACGCGGTTCCAGATTTCCAGATCCTTCTCGTCTTCAATGCGATTCCAGTTGATGGCTTGGGTCAGTAATGTCATGACTCTCTCTTTGTCTTTCAATTACAAGGTGCAAGACACGCAGGCCTTGACCTCTGTGCCTTCCAAAGCCAGCTGACGCAGGCGGATGTAATAAATGGTCTTCACGCCTTTTTTCCAGGCGTAGATTTGGGCGCGGTTGATGTCGCGCGTGGTGGCGGTGTCGGGGAAGAACAGTGTCAGCGACAGGCCCTGGTCCACATGTTCCGTGGCTGCGGCGTACACATCAATGATGGCGTTGGGGCCAATCTCATAGGCATCACGGTAATACGCCATGTTCTCGTTATTCAAGAACGGAGCAGGGTAGTACACGCGACCGATCTTGCCTTCCTTGCGAATTTCAATGCGCGAGGCGATAGGATGGATCGACGAGGTGGAATTGTTGATGTAGCTGATCGAGCCTGTGGGTGGAATAGCTTGCAGATTGCGGTTGTACAGGCCGTGTGCCATGACATCTTGCTTGAGCTGCTCCCACTCGGCACGGCTTGGCAGTGCCATGGAGTTTTTCTCAAACAGCGCGCGCACGGTGTCAGATGTCGGCAGCCAGTCGCGAGTGATGTACTTGTCAAAGTACTCGCCGGTGGCGTATTTGGACTGATCAAACCCGACGAAGCGTTGCTTTTTCTCTTGCGCAACCAGACACGATGCACGCAGGCAGTGGTAGGCCACCGCAGCAAAGTAAACGCTGGTGAACTCCACTGCTGCAGGGCTGTCGTAATGGATCTGCTCGCGCGCCAGGTAGCCGTGCAGATTCATCTGGCCCAAGCCAATTGCATGGCTGTCATCATTGCCCTGGCGCACGGAAGGCACAGAGTTCACTGCACTCATTTCCGAGACAGCCGTCAGTGCGCGGATGGCGGTTTCTACCGAGTCACCCAGCTTGCCACTGTCCATGACCGTGGCAATATTGAGCGAGCCCAAGTTGCAGGAAATATCGTTGCCAATGACTTTGTAGCCCAGATCTTCATCCAGCACGGATGGGGTGTTGACCTGCAAGATTTCTGAGCACAGGTTGGACATGTTGATGCGCCCAGCAATCGGATTGGCGCGGTTGGCCGTGTCCTCAAACAGGATGTACGGGTAGCCCGACTCAAACTGAATTTCAGCGATGGTCTGGAAAAACTCTCGCGCCTTGATTTTGGTTTTCTTGATGCGCGGGTCGTCCACCATGGCCTTGTAGTGCTCGGTGACCGAAATGTCGGCAAACGGCTTGCCATAGACGCGTTCTACGTCGTAAGGCGAGAACAAGTACATGTCATCGTTGCGCTTGGCCAGCTCAAACGTAATGTCAGGAATGACAACGCCCAGTGACAGGGTCTTGATGCGAATTTTCTCGTCAGCGTTTTCACGCTTGGTGTCGAGGAAACGCATGATGTCGGGGTGGTGGGCATTCAAATACACCGCACCTGCGCCTTGGCGTGCACCCAATTGGTTGGCGTAAGAGAAGCCGTCTTCCAGCAGCTTCATCACGGGAATCACGCCGGAGGACTGGTTCTCAATGCCTTTGATGGGGGCGCCCAGTTCGCGCAGATTGCTCAGCAGCAAGGCCACACCGCCGCCGCGCTTGGACAGCTGCAGCGCGGAGTTGATGCCGCGGCCAATGCTTTCCATGTCATCTTCCAGGCGCAGCAGGAAGCACGAGACCAGCTCACCGCGCTGACGCTTGCCCGCGTTCAGGAAGGTGGGCGTTGCGGGCTGAAAGCGGCCAGCAATGATTTCTTCCATCAAGCGCATGGCCAGCTTTTCGTCACCGCGTGCCAGTGCCAGTGCCACCATGACCACGCGGTCTTCAAAACGCTCCAGATAGCGTTTGCCGTCACGGGTTTTGAGGGTGTAGGCGGTGTAGTACTTGTAGGCACCCAGGAAGGTCGGGAAGCGGAACTTCTTGGCAAACGCTGCTTTGAAGATAGCTTCTACAAAGCTGGGGCTGTAAGCGTCCAGAACTTCGGCTTCGTAGAAGTTTTCTGTGCGCAGATAGTCGAGTTTTTCTTCCAGCGAATGGAAAAATACGGTGTTCTGATTGACGTGCTGCAGGAAGTACTGGCGAGCCGCCATACGGTCTGCATCAAACTGAATCTGTCCCTTGTCGTCGGGCAGGTTCAGCATGGCATTCAATGCATGGAAATCCAGCTTAGTCGGAGAGATAGGGGTCATAACGAAGCATCCATGGCGTTGGAATTGAGAGGAAAGTGCTGATGGATGTGCTGCAGGCGAAGCCAGTCGCTGGAAGTGCCCGCCATTTCAACGCGGTGTAGCAGTGGTACCTGGCATTTGTGCGCAATCACATCACCAGCTTGCGCAAAAGTGACCCCAAAGTTGCGGTCGCCACAGGCGACCACAGCTCGCAACCATTGGCGATGCTCTGGGGCATTGAGAAATCGAATCACAGCTTTGGGAACCGCTCCCTTGCCTGTCGCGTCACCAAACGAAGGGGTCACCAAAATGAATGGAGCATCCACTTTGGGCATCTCTTCGTCTGGGCTGCGTGGAATACGCAGTCCAGTCAAGCCTGCGTTGCTCAGCAATCGTGCGGTGTTGCCAGTTTTCGATGAATAGAAAACCCAGCGAGCCATTTCAGGCAGTGGCAGAGATTGCGGCTAGTCGTTCAGGGCGGAAACCACTCCAATGCTCTTGACCAAACTGCACCACAGGCACTTGGCGGTAGCCCCATGCTTGAACTTGTGCAGCCGCCTCCGCGTCTTGTGAAACGTCAACTACTTGGTACGAGACACCCTGACGATCCAAGGTGCGCAGCGTCATGGAGCATTGAACGCAATTAGGTTTGGAGAAGATTTTGATCATGAAGCCTACGAGAGCACCAAGTCTGGCGAGGACGGGCGTTGATTGCACAGAGCACGCAAGCAGGCATCCCGCATGGATGCGGGTGCGCTAAGAAGTGCGTGCGGTAGGCAAATTCAACCACCCAGGCGTCCCCGCCTGTACGGTTTGAGAAACGTGTTACCTGCTCAAGGCGGGTAACACCGTGTGTTGGTCGGTATCCAGACTGGGGGCATAAGTCACACGCCTTCCCGAAGAACTATCTTCAGTGGCTGTTTGTGTCACTGTGTGAACCATGAGTTTCACGCCGCACTTACTGTTGCGGGGGCAGTTCAGGTTAGAGCGTTTGAACGCCCCTCCTGATTCCCGTTTAACACTTGCCTGAGAGCGCAGACAAGTGCACCAACGGGGTGAATTCTAAGCGGTTTAAAAAGGATTGGCGGACTGCCTTGTCTTGTGTTTTGGTGGTATGCAGCCCCCAGAATCTGCACTGATGGTGAAAAAGTCTGGCGGTTGAAAACCTCGTTTTTGCTTTGAATTCAATCGATTGCGGGACCGTTTAAAGGTGTTCTTGAGCACGCTGCGCGTGTGTCTTGAGGCAGCGATTGGTCGGGATTTGAGCGGTGCTTGCGCCCAACTTCTTTAGGGGTAATGGGGAATGGGGGGCAGTTCACCACATCCACTCTGGGTGATTGCCTCTAGCCACATTCCAGGCCACAAGCTGCATGGCTTTGTAGCCATTGGTAACAGACTGGGTCTTTATGACTCCAGCGTCTTTTGCAGTGGCTGGCGAGCCAGCTCAATGAACGCGCGCAAATAGTCGGTGGACAAGTCCGCTTCTCTGGCCCCCAGGTAAATTTGCTTGGCAATCCCGCGTGCACCAAGTTGCACAGGACGCACGGGCATTTTGCTGGCGTACTCTTGCACCAGCCATCGGGGTAGGGCGGCCACTCCACGGTTGCTGGCCACCATCTGCAGCATGATGTCTGTGGTTTCAATCGTTTTATGCCTGCGTGGTGCAATGCCTGCAGGCAAAAGGAACTGGTTGTAAATGTCGAGGCGGTCTGTGGCGACCGGATAGGTGATGAGCACCTCCTTGGACAAGTGCCGTGGTTCTACAAACTCGGCTGTAGCCAGTGGGTGGTTGCTGGCGACGACCAGAACCTGTTCGTAATCGAAGACGGGCTGAAAATGCAACCCGGGTTTGAACAAAGGGTCTGGAGTGACCAGCAGGTCAATTTCGTAACCGAACAAGGCACCAATTCCACCGAACTGGAATTTCTGTTTGACGTCCACATCCACGTCGGGCCAGGCCGCCAGATAGGGCGAAACAATTTTCAGCAGCCATTGGTAGCAGGGGTGGCACTCCATGCCAATGCGCAGGGCTCCTCGATCACCCTGTGCAAATTGCATCAGGCGCTCTTCGGCCAAGTTCAGCTGTGGCAGCACGCGATTGGCAACTGCCAAGAGATATTCCCCCGCCTGGGTTAAACGCACGTTGCGCCCCTCGCGCGTCCAGATGGTGGTGCCCAGTTGTTGTTCCAGTTTTTTAATGCTGTGACTGAGTGCCGACTGGGTCAAGCACAGGACGTCAGCTGCGGCTGTGAGTGTGCCTTGCTGGTCCACCTCTTTGATGATGGATAGATGGATGCGGTCGAGCATATGTATGTCTGAAATTCATCTATATGTGAGAAAATACCATTTTACGTCATTGATCTGGCCAAATACGATGCGGTCATTGCAACTTTTGGCAAAGAAAAATCAAATGACGACCATTCATAACCTAGGTTTTCCCCGTATCGGAGCTCAGCGCGAACTGAAGTTCGCTCTGGAGTCGTACTGGAAGGGCGAGAGCTCTCGCGAAGCGTTGAAAAGTCTGGGGGCAGACTTGCGTGCTCGCCACTGGGAAAGTCAAAAAGGCATTGATCTGGTGCCTGTGGGTGATTTTTCTTTTTATGACCAAGTCCTGGACATGAGCTTCACGCTAGGCAATTTGCCCGAACGTGTGCAGCACTTTCATGGGGATGCGCTGGACAACTATTTCCGCGTAGCCCGCGGTCGTTCGGCACAGGGCACTGATGGGCACAGTCACTGCTGTGGTGGTGTGGCTGCCGGTGAGATGACCAAATGGTTTGACACCAATTACCACTACATCGTCCCAGAGTTCACTGCAGACACGCAGTTCCAGCTCGATGACACGCGCCTGCTGGCGCAGCTGGCAGAGGCAAAGTCACAGAACGTGAATGCCAAGCCTGTGATCGTGGGCCCTGTCACGTACCTGGCAATTGGTAAGGCCAAAGACGGCAGCAACAAGCTGGACTTGCTGCAAAAACTGTTGCCGGTGTACGCACAGCTGCTGAACACGCTTGCCGAGCAGGGCGTGGAATGGGTGCAGGTGGATGAGCCTTGGCTGGTGACTGAGCTGGATTCTGAGTGGCAGCATGCCTACAACCTGGCCTACCACCAGCTCAAAGCGTGCCGCGTGAAACTGCTGGTGGCGACCTACTTTGGTGCTTTGCTGGATAACAAACACCTGGCGGCCAACCTGCCAGTGGCCGGCTTGCACGTGGATGCTGTCAACGGTAGCCGTGATGACGTTCAGCAGCTGATCGGTTTGTTGCCAGGCAGCAAGGTGCTGTCGGTTGGCGTGATCAGTGGACGCAATATTTGGAAAACTGACCTCAGTGATGTGCTCGATTGGGTTGAACCCCTGGCTGAGCGTCTGGGGGAGCGACTGTGGATTGCGCCTTCATGCTCTTTGCTGCACGTCCCCGTGGATCTGAACAGCGAACAAAAACTGGATGCCCAAGTGCAGTCGTGGCTGGCGTTTGCTATTCAAAAGCTCGATGAGCTGCGCTTGCTGGGTCAAGCACTTGCGCAAGGGCGTGAGGCCGTCTCCGTGCAGCTGGCAGCCAATAGTGCGGCACTGCAGGCGCGCCGTACTTCTGATCGAGTGCACAACCCAGAGGTGCAGGCAGCGCTGGCGCAGATCATTGCGCAGTTGGGTCAGCGCCAAAGCAGCTACAGCGTACGTGCACCGCAGCAGGCTGCGCTGTTGAAGCTGCCACTGTTTCCCACGACGACGATTGGCTCTTTTCCGCAGACGGCTGAAATTCGCCATGCGCGCAGTCAATTCAAGGCCGGACGTCTGGCCTACGCAGCCTATCAGGCTGCCATGCGCGCTGAAATCGAACGCAGCGTTCGCGAACAAGAGGCTTTGGATCTGGACGTGCTGGTGCACGGTGAAGCCGAGCGCAACGACATGGTTGAATATTTTGGCGAGCAGCTGCAAGGCTATGCATTCAGTCAGTTTGGCTGGGTGCAATCTTATGGGTCACGCTGCGTGAAGCCGCCCATCTTGCTGGGGGACATCAGTCGCCCCAAGGCGATGACGGTGGAATGGATCCAGTATGCGCAGTCACTGACTTCGCGCCCCATGAAGGGCATGCTGACAGGCCCTGTCACCATTTTGAACTGGTCGTTTGTGCGTGATGACCAGCCGCGCTCGGTGTCATGCCAGCAACTGGCACTTGCTATCCGTCAAGAGGTGCTGGACCTGGAGAGGGCCGGTGTGCATGTGATTCAGATTGACGAAGCGGCATTGCGTGAAGGTCTGCCTCTGCGCAAGTCCCAGTGGGCTGAGTATTTGAACTGGGCGGTGGAGTCTTTCCGTATCACCGCCAATGGGGTACAGGACCGAACCCAGATTCACACCCACATGTGCTATTCGGAGTTCAACGACATCATTGCTTCTATTGCCGATATGGATGCTGATGTGATCACCATCGAAACATCGCGCTCCGACATGGAGCTGCTGGATGCGTTTGAGCACTTTCAGTATCCCAACGAGATTGGCCCGGGTGTGTATGACATTCACTCGCCCAACATTCCATCTCAAGAGCACATTGTGCAGTTGATGCAAAAGGCTGCAGAGCGAATTCCGGTTGATCGCCTGTGGGTCAACCCGGACTGCGGTTTGAAGACGCGCCAGTGGGCAGAAGTGGTGCCGGCGCTGACCCATATGGTGGCAGCGGCCAAAACTCTGCGTCAGAGCATGCACGTGGATGCTGAAACAGAAGCTGAAGCCGAAGCTCAGTCGGCATAAGCGGTATTTGCCGTGAAACGGCCCTGTGCCTGACTGGTGTGGGCCGTTTTTTTGAATTTTCAAGCAATAAAGACCACGTATGTTTCAACGCACACATACTGTCGCGATCGTCGACCCCGAAGTTTTTGCCGCCATCGAGGCCGAAAACCACCGCCAGGAAGAGCACATTGAGCTGATCGCCAGCGAGAACTACTGCTCGCCCGCTGTCATGGAGGCCCAGGGCTCCCAGCTGACCAACAAGTACGCCGAAGGCTACCCCGGCAAGCGCTACTACGGCGGCTG
>NZ_JACSQK010000010.1 GCF_014836675.1 Comamonas avium | reverse complement strand
GTGGCGATCAACAAGGATGCGGAAGCACCGATCTTCTCGGTGGCCGACTATGGCCTGGAGGCTGACTTGTTTGTGGCCATTCCAGAGCTGGTGAAAGCGCTGTAATTTGCGGAAAAAAAGGAGGGGCAGGCCCCTCCTTTTTTGCATCAGGGGCAGGCATGCGTTGAGCGCGGATTCAACAACAATGACCTGACGACAAGGGAGATACGACATGCAGGAGACAAGCAGGGGCAGGCTTGGCCAATGGGTGCTGGCCGTAGCTTGTGCCACCACAGGCACATGGGTGCATGCTGACTGGGTCATTGGGCAAGTCGCACCACTGACAGGTGCTGGGGCCGTGCAGAGCAAGGCCTATGCACAAGGCATGCGCCTGTATTTCAATCAGGTCAATCGCACAGGTGGCGTGCACGGCGAGCGCGTGCGTCTGGTCAGTCTCGACGACCGCTCCAGTCCGCAGGATACGGTCAAGCAAACTCAGCGCTTGCTCCAGGAGTCCAAGCCCATCGCGTTGGCTGGTTATTTTGGTAATCGCAATTTACTGGCCTTGCTCGATAGCAAGGTGCTGGATCAGGCGCAAATCAGTCTGGTTGGCTTTCATAGCACGAATGCCCGTGTTCTGAAGGCTCAGCAGCTGTTTAGCACCCGTGCGGTATTGCCGCAAGAGATTGAGAAAATTACCAAGCATCTGGCCACGCTGGGTTTGACTCGCCTGGCGATCGTATATGACGAGCGTGATGACCAGGAAGGCAAGGCACTGGAGGCACAGGTCACTGAGATTGCTGCGGCTTCAGGAGCCAAGCTGATTCACAGCCGCATGCTGAAGGCCGGCAAAGCAGCGCAAGAAGCGGTGATTGATAGTTTGCAAAAAGCGCAACCCGGCGTGCAGGCCATCATCGTCGTGGCGTCCAGTCCAGTGACTGCAGCTTTTGTGGAGATTTACCGTGCCGAAGGCGGGGCTGCTCAAATTTATGCCACTTCCGGTGCAGACATTGAGCAGCTGGCAACCCGGTTGCATGTGGATGTGATGCGCGGCGTCTCGATTGCGCAGGTGGTGCCCAACCCGTACCGTTCTAACAACCGTTTGAACAAAGAGTTTCGCGACGTGGTGAGCAAGCAGCCTGACAGTGACGCAATACCGGTGAGCTATCCCATGATGGAAGGCTATGTGAATGCCAAGGTGCTGGTGGATGCCATGCGCCGCACTCAGCCACTGACCAGTGAAAAACTGGCTGACAGTCTGCGCAATCTGAATGCCGTGGACTTGGGCGGTTACTGGGTCAGCTTTCGTCCTGACTCTCAATCGGGCTCCAAATTTGTGGATTTGAGCATTGTGAATGCCCAAGGACGTGTGACGCAATAAATCAGAGATAGCCGCCTGCGTAGGCCAAATAAGACCACAGCCATTTTTGAATACAAGAAAGACGAGACATGAGCTACACCGCACCCATCAAAGACATGCTGTTTTGCATGGAGCACCTGGCAGGCCTGAGCCAAGTGACGCAAATCCCCGGTTTTGAAGATGCAGGTTTAGAAACCGCACAAGCCGTGCTGCAAGAAAGCGCCAAGCTGTGTGAAGGTGTGGTGGAGCCACTGAATATTCAGGGAGACATCAACCCTTCCAGCTTTCAGAACGGAAAAGTGACAACCACGCCGGGTTTCAAAGAGGCTTACCAGCAATTCATGGCAGGTGGCTGGCAAGGTTTGCAGCACCCAGCGGACTTTGGCGGTCAGGCCTTGCCCAAGACCATTGGTGCTGCGTGCGTGGAAATGCTCAATGCTTCCAACATCAGTTTTGCGCTGTGCCCGCTGCTGACGGATGGCGCGATTGAGGCGCTGCTGACAGCAGGCAGCGATGCGCTGAAAGCTACTTATCTTGAAAAGCTGGTGACCGGGGAGTGGACGGGTTCCATGAACTTGACTGAGCCGCAAGCCGGCTCGGATCTGGCTTTGGTGCGCACCAAGGCTGATCCCCAGCCCGATGGCTCGTACAAGGTATTTGGCACCAAAATTTTCATCACCTACGGTGAGCACGATATGGCGGACAACATCGTGCATCTGGTGCTGGCCAGGGTGTCGGGCGCTCCGGAGGGTGTCAAGGGTATTAGCCTGTTTGTGGTGCCCAAGTTCTTGGTGAATACCGATGGCAGTCTGGGGGCTCGCAATGATGTGCACTGTGTCTCGATTGAGCACAAGATGGGCATCAAGGCATCACCTACGGCCGTGCTGCAATACGGTGACAACGGTGGTGCAATTGGCTATCTGGTTGGTGAAGAAAACCGTGGCCTGGAGTACATGTTCATCATGATGAACGCTGCGCGCTACGGCGTGGGCATGCAAGGTATTGGCGTGTCTGACCGCGCCTACCAGCGTGCAGTGCAGTACGCGCGTGATCGTGTGCAAAGTCGCCCTGTGGACGGCAGTGTGGCGGGCAGCGCAGCCATCATTCACCACCCCGATGTGCGCCGCATGCTGATGACGATGCGTGCCACCACTGAAGCTTGCCGCGCCATGGCCAGTACGGCTGCGGCGGCCTACGATGCAGCCCACCACCACCCCGATGCTGAAGTGCGCAAGGCCAACGCAGCGTTCTATGAATTCATGGTGCCGCTGGTCAAGGGCTACAGCACGGAGATGAGCTTGGTCGTAACCAGTCTGGGTGTGCAGGTGCACGGAGGCATGGGGTTTATTGAAGAAACCGGTGCTGCCCAGTATTACCGTGATGCCAAGATTTTGACCATCTACGAAGGGACAACGGCTATTCAAGCCAATGACTTGGTGGGGCGCAAGACAGCGCGTGATGGCGGTAAAAATGCCCAAGATATCGCGGCCCAGATCGCCAAAACCGAGGCGCAATTGTTGGCCAGTGGTACCGAGGCCGCTCAATCCATGGCGCAGCGTTTGAAGGCCGCGCGCCAGGCTTTTTTGGATGTCGTGGAATTTGTGGCGGGCAAGGCCAAGGCATCACCCAACGCCGTATACGCGGGCAGTGTGCCGTATTTGATGCTGACCGGAAATTTGCTGGCTGGCTGGCAGATGGGGCGCGCTTTGCTGGCGGCTCAAGATCAAGCGGCTCTGGGGGTAGATGTGGCCTTTATGCAGGCCAAAGTGGTCACGGCGCAGTTTTATGCGGAACACATTCTCACCCAAGTGCCAGGCCTGCGCGACAGCGTTTTGGCAGGTGGAGAGAGCGCCTGTGCATTGCCACTGGATGCATTCTGACGCAAGGGTGACAGCCCGAGCATCGGTGCAAGGCAGATCATGCAAGGTCTGCATTTAAGATGAAAAAAGTGAGCTGCTAGTGCTTTTGAAATAAGCGCTAGCGGTCAATTTTTCTTGTAAATAACAATCACGGAGACAGCTGCATGTCGAAAATTCCTGCGGTGCTACAAAATTTGGCGCTGCCAGTCATTGGTTCGCCCTTGTTCATCATCAGCACCCCCAAGCTGGTCATTGCCCAGTGCAAGGCGGGCATTGTCGGTTCCATGCCTGCATTGAATGCACGACCTGCAGAGTTGCTCGATGACTGGCTGGCTGAAATTACCGAGGAGCTGGCTGCACACAATAAAGCGCACCCTGATGCGCCTGCTGCACCTTTTGCCATCAACCAGATCGTGCACAAAAGCAATGACCGCCTGGAGCACGATCTTCAGGTGTGCGCGAAGTACAAAGTGCCACTGATCATTACAAGCTTGGGAGCGCGTGAAGATTTGAACCAGGCCGTACACAGCTGGGGCGGTGTGGTGATGCATGACATCATCAACAACAAATTTGCCCATAAAGCGATTGAAAAGGGCGCCGACGGTTTGATTGCTGTGGCGGCTGGGGCAGGCGGTCACGCGGGTGTGAAAAGCCCGTTTGCACTGATTCAGGAAATTCGCCAGTGGTTTGACGGCCCTGTAGCCCTGTCAGGCTCCATTGCATCTGGCGGTGCGGTTTTGGCAGCCCAGGCCATGGGAGCTGACTTTGCTTACATTGGATCTGCCTTCATTGCCACACAAGAGGCGCGGGCTGAAGAAGCCTACAAGCAAGCGATTGTGGATTGCAACTCGGACGATGTGGTGTATTCCAACCTGTTTACGGGTGTGCATGGCAATTATCTGGCACCGTCCATTCGTGCTGCGGGTCTGGATCCAGATAACTTGCCAGACTCTGACCCTAGCGCGATGAACTTTGGTTCTGGCCGTACCAAGGCCTGGAAGGACATCTGGGGCTGTGGCCAAGGCATTGGTGCGATTGACAAAATTCAACCTGCAGCTGATTTGGTCGCGCGTTTGAAGCGTGAGTACCAAGAGGCTCGACACCGCTTGTTACAAACTGCGTAATTACTTGACGCAAGTCATATAGCACCTTAGGGTGCTTTTTTTTTACGTCACCGGAGTTATTCACTGGGGTTTGAATTGCAGTTGTAACTAAGGCTACTTGAATCGTCTAGCATTTACACAAATTTCAGTAAATACTGAAATTTAGAAAACATGCAAAATATTGACACACCTCAGGCAGCTTGTGCTTCGGCACAACACCGACCCAACAGCGCCCAACCCGGCAGTGGCTGGCTGGTGCTGGCTTCGCTGTTGTGGCTGCCGCAAGCTGGGGTGATTGCCTGGGCGGTGCAGTGCTTTGCAGCAGGGCAGGCGCTGGATTATTTGGCAATACAGGTTGCCGCAGTGATGCTGCTCGGCATTGTGCGTGCTTTGTGTGAAGGACGTGGGGTTCGAGTGACCTATGTGCATGCACGTGCACGGGTCAGCAGTCTGCGTGCCCAGACATTGCAGGCGCTGGCGCAAACTTCTCCGATGGATCGCACACGTCCTGCCTCAGGGCTGGCTGCCAGCGCTTTGGCCGAGCAGGCTGAGGCGATTGTTCCCTGGCTTTCACGCTACCAGCCAGCCATGTGGCGCGTGCGGGTCGTGTCACCCATCATCGTGCTGGCCGTTGCCACTCAGTCATGGCTGGCCGCACTGATCTTGCTGTTCTGTGCCCCTCTGATTCCTCTGTTCATGGCCATTGTTGGCTGGCGTGCCAAGGCCGCCAGTGAGGCTCATATGGTGGAGCTGGGCCAGATGAATGCGTTTTTGCTCGACCGTTTGCGCGGACTGAGTACATTGCGCGCACTGCATGCAGTACCTCACACCGCCAGCCGCCTGCGTGCACAAGCGCAATCATTGTGTGAGCGCACGATGCGTGTACTGCGCATTGCCTTTTTGTCATCAGCGGTTTTGGAGTTGTTTTCTGCCTTGGGCGTGGCCATGGTTGCCATGTATGTGGGTTTTCACCTGCTGGGCAATCTGCCATTCGGTGCCTGGGGCGGCAAGCTCAGTTTGGGTCAGGCGCTGTGGGTGTTGATGCTGGCGCCCAGTTTTTTTGATCCCCTGCGTGAGTTGTCTGCTGTGTGGCATGACCGTGCTGCAGGGCAGGCTGCGATGGAGGGATTGCAGGCATTAAGTCAAAAGAATCTGCCTTTGCCTGCTGCGCTGGCTCCAGCCCCTGACACAGTTTCACCAGATGCGATCCGCGTGGATACCTGTAATTTGCTCATCACCGTAGATGGTCAGGCGGCTTTGGCACCTGTGAATTTGCACGTTGATGCAGGGGAGCATGTTGCGATCTGGGCCCCTAGCGGAGCTGGTAAGTCGGTGCTGCTGGCACAGCTGGCTGGCTTGCTGCCTGTTGCACCAGAGCAGCTCATGCTGGATGGACAAATTTTGCATACCTCTGATTGGCCGGCAATGCGTGCGCGTACTGCATGGATGGGGCAGCAAGCCCACGTCTTTGCCGGTAGCGTCAGCCGCAATGTGCAGCTGGGCCGCGAGGGCGTCAATGCGCAGGCCGTTGAACATGCACTGACGCAAGCGGGACTGGATCAGTCCCTGGTCCAGCGTCAGGGCAGCAGTCTGGGAGAGGCCGGGCAAGGGCTGTCCGGCGGTGAAGCTGTGCGTCTGGCTCTGGCTCGCATGGCCATTCATCAGCATGCTGGTTTGTGGCTGGTGGATGAGCCCACTGCCCATCTTGACCCGGCAACGGCCCTGCAGGTGATGCACAGCCTGCGCCGCATGGCAAAGGGGAAAACTTTGATCGTAGCCACGCATGACGCGGTCTTGGCCGCACTGATGGACCGCACCATCTATCTACAAGCAGCAATGCCAAAGGTGCTTGCATGATGCCTCACACCCGATTGCGTGATGTCGCTCACCTGCTCAGTGCCATGGCTCCCAGGCGCTGGTGGCTGGGCGGCGCGGCGATGGCTGCATTGACCGTGCTGATGGGCATGGCCTTGCTGGGGCTGTCTGGCTGGTTTATTGCCGCCACGGCGCTGGCAGGTTTGGTGCCTGCAACGGCCTTGGTGTTTGATGTCTTCATGCCTTCGGCAGGCATTCGCTTGCTGGCCATGGGCCGAACAGCATCGCGCTATGGCGAACGTGTAGTCACCCATGAAGCCACCTTGGCCGTGCTGGCAGCCTTGCGCGAGAAACTGTTTGTAGGCTGGGCACAGCCTGACGCAGCCCGCTTGCTGCAATTGCGCCCTGCGCGTTTGTTGCAGCGCTTGACGTCGGATGTGGATGCGCTCGATAGCCTGTATCTGCGCATGATTGTTCCGGCGGTCGCTGCCTGTGGTGCCGCCTTGCTGGCGAGTGTGGTGCTGGGCGCTTTGCAATGGTGGCTGGGGCTGGCCGTACTGGCTTGGCTGTTGCTTGCAGGTGGTTGCCTCACCGCCTGGCTGGCGGGCCGCAGTGCGGTGCCGGCTGTGCAGCGTGCCGTGGCGCTGGAGCGTTTGCGTGCAGACGCGGTGGATATGGTGGCTGGCCAGACGGAATTGCTGATGGCTGGCCGCTTGGCCGCGCAATGCGCGCGTGTGCAGCAATCTGATGCCCGAGTAGCACAGGCCGATCACCAGCTCAACCGTCTGGATGCCAAGGCCGCTGCCGGTTTTGGCGTGGCGGGTGCTGTGGTCCTGGCCGCAGTGCTGGCCGCCGCAGGCTACCTTGTGCATGCACAGGTGATTGGAGCACCGGGTGCGGCTTTGGCACTGCTGATGGCCTTGACCGCCATGGAGCCTTTTGCTGCGCTGCGCCGCGGCGCTCTGGAAGCCGGTCGCACGCGTTTGGCGGCCCGCCGTCTGGGTGCGCGCATGCAGCAAGACGTTCAGGACGCACACTTGCCCGCCCCACAGCAAGGTCTGGCCTTTGAACTGCAGGCTGCGGTAGTCCAGCATGCAGACGGTGTGCTGCCGGCAGTCAATGGCATCCACTTGCAAGTGCACAAAGCAGAGCGCGTGGCCTTGATTGGTGCGAGCGGAGCAGGCAAGTCCACCGTCATGGCTGTGCTGGCAGGCGAACAAGCATTGACCCGGGGCACAGTGACTGCTTTGTCCTGCGTGTGGCTGACCCAGCGAGTTGCACTGTTCCAAGACAGTGTGCGCGACAACCTGCGTCTGGCGGCACCTCTGGCCGATGACGCTGCGCTGTGGACTGCGCTGCAAGACGCAGGCCTTGAGGACGATGTGCGCGCCATGCCTTGGGGGCTGGACAGCATGCTGGGTGAGGGGGGCTTGGGTCTGTCGGGTGGTCAGGCCCGCCGCCTGGGGCTGGCGCGCTTGCTGCTGGCCCAGCAGCAAGCATGGCTGCTGGACGAGCCTACTGAAGGGCTGGATGCCCCGACAGCTCACGACGTATTGCTGCGACTGATGGCGCGCGCGCAAGGCCACACGGTGGTGATGTGCACGCATTTGCAACGCGAGGCGGTATTGGCTGACCGGCTGATCTGGCTGGAAGCGGGTGCCGTGCAAGCGCAGGCGCGACGTGGAGAGGCCGGGTTTGACTCGTTGCTGCAGCGCTTGCGAGCGAATTGAAAGTTTGACCTGTTTTTGTTTGGATGCATGGGCAGGCTGGCTGCCTCAGTAGCACTCCCTTGAGGACCCTAGAAAGGACAACACCATGGACCTCGATATTGTCGACTTATCGCGGCTGCAGTTTGCGATAACGGCGCTCTACCACTTTTTGTTTGTGCCGCTGACCATTGGTCTGGCGGTGATCGTAGCCATCATGGAGACCGTCTATGTGATGACGGGACGCACCATCTGGCGCGACATGACCAAATTCTGGGGGGTCTTGTTTGGCATTAACTTTGCCATGGGCGTAGCTACGGGCGTGGTCATGGAGTTTCAGTTCGGTATGAACTGGAGCTACTACAGCCACTATGTGGGCGATATCTTTGGTGCACCGCTTGCGATTGAGGGGCTGATGGCCTTTTTCTTGGAAGCCACCTTTGTGGGCCTGTTCTTTTTTGGCTGGGATCGCATGACCAAGGTGCAGCACTTGGTGGTGACGTGGCTGGTAGCCATTGGCTCCAATTTTTCGGCATTGTGGATTCTGATTGCCAACGGCTGGATGCAAAACCCTGTGGGCGCAGCCTTTAACCCGCAAACCATGCGTATGGAAGTCAATGACTTCTTTGCCGTGCTGACCAACCCGGTGGCGCAGGCCAAGTTTGTGCACACCGTGTCTGCGGGCTACACCGTGGCGTCGATTTTTGTATTGGGCATCTCTGCCTGGTATCTGCTTAAAGGGCGGCACGTGGCCCTGGCCAAGCGTTCTATGACTGTGGCGGCATCGTTTGGTCTGGCCGCTTCACTGTCCGTAGTGGTTCTGGGCGATGAGAGTGGCTATTTGTCGTCAGAGCACCAGAAGATGAAGCTGGCGGCCATTGAAGCCATGTGGGAAACCGAGCCTGCACCTGCCGCGTTTACCGTAGTGGGCATTCCGGACAGCGCCGCACGTGAAACGCACTACGCCGTACACATTCCATGGGTGATGGGCCTGATTGGTACGCGCTCGCTGGATACTGAAATTCCGGGCATTAACGATCTGGTGCTGCGCGCACAAGACCGTATTACCTCGGGCATCAAGGCGTACGACGCACTGCAAACCATCCGCAGCTTCAAAAAACAGGCGGACGTGCCCGCCGATGTGGTGACCACCTTTGAAGACCATGGTGCCAACCTCGGCTATGCACTGCTTTTGATGCGCTACACCGATGACCCGCGCAAGGCCACGCAAGCGCAGATCCAGCAAGCTGCGCAAGATACCGTTCCACCCGTGGGGCCGCTGTTCTGGAGCTTCCGCGTCATGGTGGCACTGGGCATGTTCTTCATCGCGTTGACTGCAACGTTCTTTGTGCTGTCTGCGTGTCGCAAGCTGGATGCTTATCCGTGGCTGCTCAAAGTGGCGGTGATGGCCATTCCTTTGCCGTGGATTGCGGCTGAATGCGGCTGGATCGTTGCGGAGCTGGGCCGTCAACCCTGGATCATTGAAGGCGTACTGCCCACGGCCATGGCAGTTTCCAACCTGGGGGCTGGCACTGTGCTGATGACGATCGTCATGTTTGTGGCCATTTACACCGTCATGTTCGGTATCGAAATGGTATTGATGCGCAAGGCTATCTTGACGGGGCCCACCGAAGAGAGCGAACCCCACCTCAGTGCGTACGCGAAGAAATTCGTGAATGCCTACAGCGGCAAGTAACCGAAGGAGTCACATACCATGATCTTGCATGAACTTTTGGGCTATGACGTTTTGCGCGTCATCTGGTGGCTGCTGCTGGGCGTCTTGCTCGTGTGCTTTGCAGTCACTGACGGTTTCGATCTGGGCGCAGCAGCCTTGCTGCGTGTCACGGGCAAAACCGATGTAGAGCGCCGTGTGGTGATCAACACCATTGGGCCTATCTGGGAAGGCAACCAAGTGTGGTTGATTTTGGGGGGAGGCGCTATTTTCGCGGCCTGGCCTCAGCTGTACGCGATCTCGTTTTCTGGCTTTTACATGGCCATGTTCGCTGCGCTGGTCTGCTTGATCTTGCGGCCTGTGGCTTTCAAGTTCCGCAGCAAGCGCGAAGGGACAGCCTGGCGCAATGGATGGGACTGGGTACTGTGCCTGTGTGGCTGGGGCCCTGCACTGGTCTTTGGTGTGGCCATGGGCAATGTGCTGATGGGCGTGCCTTTCCGTCTGGCTGACGACATGCGCATCTACTACGACGGCAGCTTCTTTGCGCTGTTTTCGCCCTTCGCGGTGCTGTGTGGCCTTGTCTCGCTGTCGATGCTGCTCATGCATGGTGCAGCGTGGCTGGTTTTCAAGACCGAAGGCGATGTGCAGGCGCGTGCCACTCGCTGGGGTATGGGTGCTGCCATTTTGACCACGGTTCTGTATGCCGTTGCTGGTGTCTGGCTGGCCAAGTTAAGCGGCTACACGCTGACCGAGGCCATGAGCACGACAGGTCCCTCCAACCCACTGCTCAAGTCGGCGCAGCTGGGGCAGGGCGCCTGGATGGCCAATTACGCCAAGCAGCCATTGCTGTGGATCGTGCCTGCACTGGGTGTGTGCATGCCATTGCTGGCGGCCTTGGGAATGAAGTTGCGACGTGAGTGGCTGGGCCTGCTCAGCAGTGGTCTGGCCATTGCTGGCATTGTGCTGAGCGTGGGCGTCTCTATGTTCCCCTTCATCCTGCCCTCATCGGTCAACCCGCAGTTCAGTCTGATGGTCTGGGACGCATCGTCCAGCCACCTGACGCTGTTCATCATGCTGGTGTGTGCCCTCATCTTCTTGCCCCTCATCCTGGCCTATACCAGCTGGGTCTACAGCATCATGCGTGGCAAGGTAGACCCCGATGAGATTGAACAAGGCAAGGGTCACGCTTATTAAAAAGAGAGCTTCTAGCGCTTGATAGACAACGTTTTACATATGTTTTCATATTGAAAACAAGTAATACAAAGCGCTAGTAGCTATCAAAAATTGAATTTTGAAAGGAAGATGCAATGTGGTACTTCTCTTGGATTTTGGGCTTGCCACTGGCTGCTGCGTTCGCTGTGCTGAACGCCATGTGGTTTGAATTAGTGGATGACGAAGCCACCCGCAAGCAATTGCTGGAAAAGGCCAAAAACTAAAAACACCTGGTTCCGGCATCACCGGTTCAGGCCTGAAGTAACCCGCAGCTGTTCAAGGCTGCGGGTTTTTTTGTGCGTGCATGACCGCTAGGATGGAGGCATGCGAAATGCTTGAAGGCATGCATTACGCACAGCAAGGAGCGCCATGACTGAGCAAGATTTACGTCCACCCAAGCAGCAACGCATGCGTCAACAGACTTCAAGCGATGGGACCACCAAGTGGCTGCTGATTGTTTTAGCCATTGCTGCGGCGGGTTATGCAGCCTGGTACGCACGAGAGTACTGGGCAGCCAAAAGCACAGGTGCAGCGCCTGCTCTGGAGGCACCCATTTCAAAGCCGGCGGATGCACCTGCACCCGTAGTACAAGAGCCAACTGCGGTTGCACCATTGGCAGCGCCGCAAGACGCAGTACCGCAGCACCCCTTGCCAGCTGCCACTGCAGATGCGGTGCCTGCCGATGATGCGCAGGCTCTGGACCGCATGGTCAAAGACTGGCTGGGCAGCCAGGCTTTGAAATTTTTGGTGATGCCGGGGCTGGCACACCATATGGTTGCCACCATCGACAACCTGCCACGTGGTCATGCCGCCCCACGTCTGTGGCCGCTATACCCCGTTGGCGGGCAGATGCAGCTGACGCAAAGCGAGCAAGGCATGCACATTGCCAGCACCAACAGCGCCCGCTACGACGCCGTGGTGGGTTTTGTGACCAGCATTGAGCCGGCCCAGGCAGCCGCATGGTATCGGCAGGCCTATCCGCTGCTGCAGCAAACCTATGAGGGCTTGGGCTACCCAGGTCAATACTTCAATGACCGGCTGGTGGCCGTGATAGACCACTTGCTGCAGACACCCGAGCCACAAGAACCCATTGCTGTGCAGCTGGTGCAGGTGCAGGGCCAAGTTCCGTCTCAGCAACCATGGCTGCGCTATGAATATGCGGACCCCAAGCTGCAATCGTTGTCTTCAGGGCAAAAGATACTGCTGCGTCTGGGGACTGCGCACCGCCACCGCGTTCAAAGCTATTTACAGGCCTTCCGGGCACAGATCACGGCATAAAAAAAGCCTGCGTATGCAGGCTTTTTTTCGGGCACTGGCGTACACAGCGCGTTCAGCGCATCAACTCTCTTTGCCCTCTGCTGCATTTTTGTTTTTGTCTCCGCCCAGCATGCGGTCCTTGAAGTCCAGCACCCGAGTCACCGCCGCCCCCATGCCCATGAGCTGCATGGCAGTTTCGGGTTTGAGGCGTTGCACATCGTCAAACCAAGTCATCAGCTTTTCAATCAGCACATACATTTCTTCAATGCGTTGCTGTGCATGGCGCTCGTCGTCGGTTGAAACGTCTTCCAGCAAAGCGGAGCGCAGCATCGACTGAGTGGGCTCAATTTCCCGGCGACGACGCTCTTCAGCCAGGCGGCGAAAGATTTCCCATACGTCTTGCGGTGCTTCAAAGTACTCGCGCCGGTCACCGGCATGGTGGCGCAGGTTGACCAGGCGCCACGACTGCAATTCCTTCAAACCCATGCTCACGTTGGAGCGAGAGAACTCCAGCGTTTCCGCAATATCTTCTGCATTGAGTGCACGGGGTGACAAATACAGCAGCGCGTAGATTTGACCCACGGTGCGGTTGATGCCCCAACGGCTACCCATCTCGCCAAAGTGCGAGACGAACTGCCGGTTCAATGGAGGGAGTGGGGTGTTTTGTGTCATATCCGCATTGTGCCTAGGAATGCATGTATTCCTGCAATTGCTGAATTTACCGATATCCGTGTGTATGGGCTATTTCGCAACGCGCTACGAGCAGGGGGTTCGCGGTCTAGCGATGCAACTGACCAGCGTTTTCAGGCTGGTAGGTAATTGCATCGACCTTGACTGTGACGGGTTTGCCTGCGGGGCTGGGCAGCTCGAACACGTCGCCCACGCGCAGTCCAAGCAATGCCGTGCCCACAGGCGCAAATACCGAGACTATGTCAGGGCTGCCATCCGCCTCCTTGGGGTACACCAAGGTCAGGGTTTGGGTCTTGTCACTCTCTTGCAGCGTAAAGCGCACGGTGGAATTCATGGTGACCACGTTGGCAGGCATTTCCTGTGGGTCCAACACGTCAGCGCGGTTCAGCTCCGCTTCCAGCGCGCTGCGGCCCGGAAAGTTGCTTGGCAACTTTTCCATGAGGTTTTCAAGGCGGTCCATGTCCAGTGAGGACAGGGTGATCGCGGGTTTTTTGTTGTCCATATGCGGCTTCTTTGCGAAGGTGTGGAGCAAACCGTGTGTCAAAACTCAGATGTCTACACGGAGAACGGCCCGGACAACGGCGGTTGTCAGGGCCAGCGTGTTTGCACATTTTTGGTGCGTTGCAGGCATTGTGGCTGCCTACTTAATAAAAGCAAGCATTGGGCAAGCTATTGGTACGAATCAGTGGGGCTTTAGCCGGCTTTCGCCGCATCAACCAACTTTTGTGCACAGAGACTCGCTTGTGCGGCATCGCGCGCTTCAACCATGACCCGCAGCAACGGCTCGGTACCGCTGGCGCGGATCAGGACTCGGCCCGTGTCGCCAAGCAGTTGCTCCACCTCAGCCTGTGTTTGTGCAAGCAGGTGATTGCTTTTCCAATCCTGGCCAGGAGCCAGGCGAACATTGATCAGCACCTGGGGGTAGAGCGTGAGAGTGGACAGTTGTGCTGCCAGCGTCTTGCCGCTGCGTACACAGCTTTGCAGCACTTGCAGCGCACTGACAATGCCATCACCTGTTGTGTGTTTGTCCAGAACGAGTAGATGGCCAGAGCCCTCTCCACCAATTTGCCAGCCTCTGGCGTTCAGCGCTTCCAGTACATAGCGGTCACCTACTTTGGCACGCACAAACTCCACGCCTTGCTGCTTGAGGGCTACCTCGACAGCCATGTTGGTCATCAGCGTGCCAGCAGCGCCAGCCGTTGGCTCGCCACGCTGCAGCCGGTCTTGAACCATGAGGTACATCAGCTCGTCGCCGTTATAGATGCGGCCTGCGCCATCGACCATGAGCAGCCGATCGGCGTCACCATCCAAAGCGATTCCGTAGTGGGCATGGTTGGCGCGGACAGCCAGTGCAAGCGTTTCCGGGTGGGTGGCACCCACGCCATCATTGATGTTCAGCCCATCGGGTTCACAGCCAATTTCAATGACTTCTGCGCCCAGCTCGTGAAAAACTTTGGGGGCTATGTGATAGGCAGCGCCATGGGCAGCATCCACCACAATACGCAGCCCATGCAGCGACAGGTTGCTGTCGAATGTGCTTTTGCAAAACTCGATGTAACGGCCTGCCGCATCATCGAGACGGCGGGTTTTACCAAGTGCGGCTGAGTCGCTCCACTGAGGGGCCTCCTCTAATGCCGCCTCAACGGCTTCCTCCCAGGCATCGTCGAGCTTGGTGCCCTGGGCACTGAAAAATTTGATGCCGTTATCGTAGAAAGGGTTGTGGCTGGCACTGATCACAACACCCAGACTTGCGCGCTGGGTACGTGTCAGGTAGGCCACACCAGGTGTGGGCAACGGGCCAAGCAAAATGACATCCACGCCAGCGGCGTTAAAGCCAGCTTCCAGGGCCGCTTCCAGCATGTATCCAGAAATACGGGTGTCTTTGCCGATAAGAACGGTAGGGCGTTCCTGGGTCTTTTTGAGCACACGGCCCACTGCGTGCGCCAAGCGCAGGGCGAAGTCGGGATTGATGACGGATTGCCCTACCTTGCCGCGGATGCCATCCGTGCCGAAATACTTGCGAGCCATTGTGGTGTTCCTTGTTAGGGGTGCTGGCGTTGTTGATCGTGCATGGCCTGCCATACCGACAAAGCAGCCTTGGTGTCTGCCACATCATGCACGCGCACAATGCGAGCGCCGCGCTCTACGGCCAGCAAAGCTGCAGTCACGCTAGGAACCATGCGTTGCTCAACAGGTAATCCGCTGACCTGGCCCAAAGAGCCTTTGCGTGACCAACCAGCCAAAAGCGGAAAGTCTAGTGCGAGCAATTCTGTCTGGCGAGCAAGTAACGCAAAATTTTGTGCCACGCTTTTGCCAAAGCCAATGCCGTAATCCCAAACAATGCGTTCGCGGGATACGCCACGCGCCATCAGCGCTTGAGATGCATCGCGCAAAAAATCACGCACCTGCGCTACAGCGTCACCTTGCATATGGTCAAGGTGCATGTTTTGCGGTGTCTGGTGCATATGCATGATGCAAACCCCGCACCGGGGATGAGCGGCCACAACGTCCTGAGCGCCGGGTTGCCGCAGCCCCCATACGTCGTTGATGATGTCAGCGCCCAAATCCAGGACTGCCTGCATTACCCGAGGTTTGTAGGTGTCCACAGAGATGGCAACGCCCAGCTTGACCGCTTCTTTGACGATGGGCAGTACACGGCGAATCTCTTCATCTTCTGGCACGGCGGGTGAGCCGGGGCGGGTCGATTCGCCGCCAATGTCCAGAATGTCTGCGCCCTCTTTGACCAGTTTTTCTGCATGGCGCACAGCATCGAGATCTCGGTGCTTGCCACCATCAGAAAATGAGTCCGGGGTATTGTTCACAATGCCCATGATCAAGGGGCGTTGCAGATCCAGTAAAAAACGCGTGGTTTGCCATTGCGCCATAACGAGCTCCAACAAATGATGGCCATGAAAAAACGGGGCGCATGGCCCCGTTGTTTGGTAGGTGCTGCTTTATGCCGCAGTAGGCGCTGGGTCAGGATCTACAGCAGGAGTGCCACCACCCGAAGAGTTGCTATCGTCGCTGGACTTGGGAGTGCGTGGCACCCAATCTTTAGGCGGACGAGGCTCCTTGCCTGCAAAGATGTCATCGAGCTGTTCCATGTCGATGGTTTCCCACTCGAGCATGGCCTTGGCCATGGCATGCATTTTGTCTTGATTGTCTTCAATCAGCTTGCGGGCCAGTGCGTACTGCTCGTCAAGAATACGGCGCACTTCGTTGTCGACCTTTTGCATGGTGGACTCGGACAGGCTTGTGCCCTTGCTGAAGGTGCGACCCAGGAAAGGCTCACCTTCTTGCTCTGAGTACACCATGGTGCCCAGGGCATCGCTCATGCCGTAACGCGTCACCATATCGCGTGCAATCTGGGTGGCACGCTCGAAGTCGTTGGATGCACCAGTGGTCATCTGGTTCATAAACACTTCTTCAGCAATACGGCCACCAAACAGCATGGCAATTTGGTTCAGCATGAACTCCTTGTCGTAGGAGTAACGGTCTTTCTCAGGCAGGCTCATGGTGACGCCCAGTGCACGGCCACGCGGGATGATCGTGACTTTGTGCACAGGGTCGCACTTGGGCAGCAAGCGGCCAATCAATGCGTGGCCTGCTTCGTGGTAGGCCGTATTGCGGCGCTCTTCCTCGGGCATGACCATGCTCTTGCGCTCGGGGCCCATGATGATCTTGTCCTTGGCCTTTTCGAAGTCCTGCATTTCAACGGTGCGCGCGTTGCGGCGGGCTGCCATCAAGGCGGCTTCGTTGCACAGGTTGGCCAAATCAGCGCCGGACATGCCTGGTGTGCCGCGTGCGATCACTGACGGATTGACGTCCTGACCGGCGGGAATCTTGCGCATGTGCACGTTCAGAATTTGCTCGCGGCCCCGGATATCGGGCAGCGTGACGTAGACCTGACGGTCGAAACGACCGGGGCGCAGCAAAGCGGCATCCAAAATATCAGGGCGGTTGGTGGCTGCCACGACGATCACGCCGAGGTTGGTCTCAAAACCGTCCATCTCCACCAGCATCTGGTTGAGTGTCTGCTCGCGTTCATCATTGCCGCCGCCCATGCCCGCACCACGCTGGCGGCCCACAGCATCAATTTCATCAATGAAGATGATGCAAGGAGCGTTTTTCTTGGCGTTCTCGAACATGTCGCGCACACGTGCTGCACCAACACCCACAAACATTTCGACGAAGTCAGAGCCAGAGATCGAGAAGAAAGGCACTTTGGCCTCACCAGCGATCGATTTGGCCAGCAATGTTTTACCTGTGCCAGGAGGGCCAACCAGCAGCAAGCCACGTGGAATGCGGCCGCCCAGTTTCTGGAACTTGTTGGGGTCTTTCAGAAAGTCGACGACTTCCTTGACTTCTTCCTTGGCTTCATCGCAACCGGCAACATCGGCAAAAGTGACGGTGTTGTTGTTTTCATCGAGCATGCGGGCTTTGCTTTTGCCGAAGCTGAATGCGCCGCCCTTGCCGCCGCCTTGCATCTGGCGCATGAAGTACACCCACACGCCCACCAGCAGCAGCATGGGGCCCCAGCTGATCAGCAAGCTCATCAGCAGCGAGCCTTCTTCGCGTGGCTTGACATCAAATTTGACGTCGTTGGCGATCAAGTCACCGACCAGACCACGGTCCAAATAGGTTGCGGTTGTACGGATACGGCGATCGTCGGTGGTTAGCGCAACGATTTCAGTGCCGCCTTGGCCTTCCTGAATGGTCGCACTCTTGATGCGGTTGTTGCGCACCTCGGCCAGGAATTCCGAATAGCCGACTTGGCCAGCGCTAGCACTTCCACGGGTATCAAATTGCTTAAATACCGTAAACAGCACCATGGCGATGACCAGCCAGACGGCGATTTTTGAAAACCACTGATTGTTCAAGCGGGGCTCCAGAGGAAAAGAGGAGAAATACATTCACATGGGAACGCTATGTCCCCATATGAGGTTCATTTTAGGTCTTTCAAGCGACTGTGCCGAAGCCTTATTCCTGTCAAGGCGATGGAGTACAAGGGTTTTCAGGAAAAAAGAGCCTTGCAGCCTTGTGTGCCGGCCTATTTGAGGCCAATGCCAATCAAGAAGGTCTCCGAGGATTTGTCTCGCGATGACTTGGGTTTAAGGGGCTTGACTTGCTTGAAATGCGCACGGAAAAGCTTGATCAAATCGTCATAACCGGGGCCATGAAATACTTTGGCAACCAAAGCACCTTCAGGCTTGAGGTGGTTGATCGCAAAATCCACCGCCAGTTCAATCAACAGTTCTACGCGGGCCCCATCGGTGGTGCTGTTGCCAGACAGGTTGGGTGCCATGTCAGATACCACCAAATCCACAGGGCGATCCTGCACGACTTCTTGCAACTGTGCCAGTACGGACTCTTCCCGGAAGTCTCCCTGGATGAAGTGCACACCCTCGATGGGCTCCATGGGCAGTAAATCCAGGGCGATGATGGTGCCGTTAAGGGCTCCAACGGCGGCACCTGTGGGCGACAGGCGTCTGCGGACATACTGGCTCCAGGCACCAGGCGTGGAGCCCAGATCCACCACAACGTGGCCGGGGCGAATGAGCTTGAATGTCTCGTCAATCTCCTTGAGCTTGTAGGCAGCACGAGCGCGATAACCGTCCTTTTGTGCAGCTTGCACATAAGGGTCATTCAAGTGGGCATTGAGCCAATTCTTGTTGAGCTTCTTGCTTTTCGATTTGATATTCATCGCAAATTTCTTCCTGCCTCGATAATACGGGCATGCCCCAAATTGATTTAACTCCCGCTGAGCGCCGGGAACACCGCGCCAACGCCCACCACTTGGACCCCGTGGTCATGATTGGTGGTGACGGCCTTACACCCGCCGTCCAGAAGGAAATTGACGGCGCACTGAACGCGCACGGCCTGATCAAGGTGCGTGTGTTCGGTGACGATCGTGCTGCCCGTGAGCAGGTTTACCTGCAACTGTGCGACGAGCTCAACGCCGCCCCCATCCAGCACATCGGCAAGCTGCTGGTGCTGTGGCGCCCAATCCCTGAAAAGGAAAAGGCTTTTGACGATGACCGCATGGCCGGTCCGCGTGACATCAAGCTGCTTAAGTTCGGCCGAGCCGGCAGCAAGCCTGAGGTCAAGCAAATCCGTGTGCTGGGTAACCAGCGTCTGACCCAAGGCGGCTTGGTCAAGCGTGCCAAGAAGAGTGGCCCTAAGTCGGCAAAAAAAGGCCACTAAGTATCCAGACTTCACTTCAGCATGACCACCACAACTTCCACAATATCTGAGCGCCACATCCTTTGCATGAAATGGGGTACCAAGTACGGACCGGAATACGTTAACCGGTTGTACGCCATGGTGCGCCGCCATCTCAGTGGTGATTTTCGCTTTGTCTGCCTGACCGACAACGCTGAAGGGATACGTTCAGAGGTGCAGTGTCTGCCAATTCCTTCGCTGGACCTGCCGCCGGGCATTCCTGAGCGAGGCTGGACCAAGCTGACGACCTTCTCCAAAGACCTGCATGGTCTGAAGGGTACTGCGCTG
Source organism: Comamonas avium (assembly GCF_014836675.1). GTDB lineage: Bacteria > Pseudomonadota > Gammaproteobacteria > Burkholderiales > Burkholderiaceae_C > Comamonas > Comamonas avium. The sequence continues at coordinate 73,015 of NZ_JACSQK010000010.1, read as the reverse complement.
TTTCTGGATGTGGACGTGGTGATTACAGGGTCGCTGGATGATTTTTTCACCTATCCGGGTGAATTCCTCATCATTCACGATCACAAGCGACCATGGCGCGTCACGGGTAACTCTTCCGTGTACCGCTTTGAGCTGGGCGCGCACCCGGATGTGCTGGAGTACTTTCGACGCCACTTTGATGAAATTCGCAAAGAGTTTCGCAATGAGCAGGCGTATTTGTCGGATGCCATACACAAGCAAGGCAAGCTCAAATACTGGCCTGAGGAGTGGTGCCCCAGCTTCAAATACCACTGTATTCCAAGCTGGCCGACGAATTTCTGGAAGCCTCCTTTTGTGCCTGACAACGCGCGCATCGTGATTTTTCATGGTGAATGCAATCCGCCAGATGCGCTGGCCGGCCGGCGTAATCGCCGTTTTCGTTTCATCAAGCCTGCAACGTGGGTGGCTGAACACTGGCGTGAATAATTTTTAGTTTGTTAGAAAGCCAAAGGCCTCGACCTATGTCGAGGCCTTTTTGTTGATTCATTCATCCAAAAACACGCACGGTGTGTGTGCAAGGAAAATAGGCCCATGGACTCCAAAGAACAACCGCGCAACCCGTTACATGGCCTGACGCTCGAGCGCATGCTGACCGACCTGGTGGATTACTACGGCTGGGCAGAGCTGGGCGAGCGCATCCCTGTGCGCTGCTTTAATGCCGACCCCAGCATGTCATCAAGCCTGCGTTTTTTGCGCAAAACGCCGTGGGCACGCGAGAAGGTGGAGCAGCTGTATCTCTACACGCTGCGCAAAACGCAGCGCTAACGCTATGTATGTCCGCAGCAAACCAGCGCTAAAGGGCGTTTTTCAAAAAGGCTTTGTTGCAAGGCAATGTGCGGGGGTGCACAGGGGGCAATGCCATTAGTTATCGCTTGGTTTCTTGCTATGTAAGTCAATGAATTTGCGAGAATCCGTGCCTCTTGCTTTTGCGATTTGTACGCAGGACGGCAACTTGTTCACCGCTTCTCAATACCAAGCTATTTGCGATAGTTTGCCGAACCCCACTTTCATCTTGACCGAGTCTGGGCGCTACGTGGCGGTGCTGGGTGGAAAAGACAAGCGCTACTACCACGACGGCAGCTGCCTGGTGGGGCATCGCATTGCAGACGTGCTTGCGCCGGCTAAAGCGGCATGGTTTGAGCAGCAAATCCAAAGCGCGCTCACCTGCCAGAAAATGCTGGTGGTGGAGTACGAACTGAGTGCACACGATGTGCTGGGCTTGCCGTCAGAAGGCCCCGCAGAGCCTATATGGTTTGAAGGCCGCATCAGTGCGCTGGAGCAGCTGTATGACGGTGAGAAAGCCGTTTTATGGGTGGCCAGCAACATCACGGCCAGCAAAGAGCTGCAGCAGCAATTGCAGTTGCATGCCTTGAGCGACGAGCTGACGGGTTTGCACAATCGCAGGCGCTTCATGCAGGCCCTGGATGCCGCCTATGCAGGTTTTATACGCCATGCGCAGCCCGCTTACCTGCTGTGCTTTGATGTGGACCACTTTAAAACCATCAATGATGGGCAGGGCCACCCCGTGGGCGATCAGGCGCTGAGAGATTTGGCGCAGGCGGTGCAGCAGCTCGCTGAGGATGACTATCTGGTCTGTCGCTTAGGCGGTGATGAGTTTGCCGTTCTGTGCCCAGAGCGCAGCATGGCTGAGATTCAAGCTTTTGCACAGCAGTTGCTGATACGGGGGTACCAGGCGCTGGCAAGCTATGCCGCAGGCGGAAAGACGCCCGCGTTGAGTATCGGGCTGGCGCACTTCACTGCCTCAGATACCAGCATGCAAGACATCATGCGCCGGGCTGATCAGGCCTTGTATATCTCCAAGATTCAGGGCGGCCACCGGCTCAGTACATCAGAGTGCTGCCTGGATCAAAGCGCAGAAGTTAAAGCGCAGACGGGCTTGGCCTTGAAGGTGCCTCTGGCGCCTGCGCCTTGATGGTTGTGTGTCAGTGTTGCATGTCATGCCTGCCCGGTGCTGGGTAACACCCATAGCCCACAACCCATAGCAGGCAGTGCATGTGTGCTGCGCTTACTGACCCAGTTGCTGCGCGTGGTGGCGCAGATGGTCATCCATGAAGGTTTGAATGAAGTAGTAGCCGTGGTCATAGCCCGCTTGCTGGCGCAGCACCAGGGGCTGGCCGACTTTGGCGCAGGCCGCTTCAAAGGCTTCGGGCAGCAATTGCTTTTCGTGCAGAAATTTGTCGGCCATGCCTTGGTCAATCAGTATGCCTGCGGGGTAGGGGGCTTTGCCCTGCGATTCCATCAGGCGTGTGGCGTCGTGTTGCGCCCATACTGCCTCGTTGCTCCCCAGATAGCCGGTGAATGCCTTTTGGCCCCATGCGCAGCTGCTGGGGTTGGCAATGGGGGCAAAGGCCGAGACGCTTTTGAATATGCCGGGATGACGCAGTGCCAGCGTGAGTGCGCCGTGGCCGCCCATGCTGTGGCCAAAAATACCCAGCCGTTGCATGTCAATGGGCAGGTAGCGGCCCAGCATGGGCAGCAGCTCATCGATGATGTAGCTTTCCATGCGCCAGTTTTGCTCCCACGGGGCTTGTTGAGCGTTCAGGTAAAAGCCCGCGCCCACGCCAAAGTCCCAGGCATCGGCCTGGCCGGGCACGTTGGCATCGCGCGGGCTGGTGTCGCAGGTGATCAGCGCAAGCCCCAGTTCAGCCGCCAGGCGCTGTGCGCCCGCCTTGGCCATGAAGGTTTCTTCGGTGCATGTCAAGCCGGCCAGATATAGCAGTGCCGGCACTTTTTCGCCCAGGACAGCCTTGGGTGGCAGGTAGACCGAGAACTTCATGGGCAAGCCGATTTCGCGTGAATCATGCTTGTAAAAGCGTTGTGCTCCGCCGTAGCAGGCGTGTGCAGTCAGGAGTTCAAACGGGGTGGACATGAAATTAGCTACTCCTAATAAAAGAGCTGTTATCGCTTATGTATATTGATTTTCAGATAGATTTATATTTGAAAATCAATGCAGTAAAGCGAAGGCAGCTCTTATTTTTAAATGACAAGTCTGTATGCAAAGACGTTGCCAAGCAGTGTAGGGGCTGTATGCATCAGCCCGCTGCAAGTCCCTGAAAGACAGCTGAAATGCCTGACTGTATGTCGTCCTACGCGGTGGGCGCTGAGGTGGTGAAAAGATGGCGCATCTGCATTTTTGAGCCATACATGCCATGAAAGCTGTTCACTTTTTGTTCACTGCCGTGCATGCACTGATGGCACTGCTGTTTGCCCTGGTGTCACTGGCCTTGCTGTGGATTGCGATTAGCAAGGGCTGGGGCGCGCTGATACAGGGATTTGATGGGGATTCCACGCTGCACATGGTGGAGGCCATGGGCGTGCTGGCCGCTGCGGTAGTGGCGCTGCAGATCAGCCAGACGGTGGTGGAAGAAGAGGTGGTGCGCGACGCCAGCATTGCCGGGCCTACGCGGGTGCGGCGTTTCCTGTCGCGCTTTCTGGTAGTGGTGGTGGTGGCGCTGGCGATTGAGGCACTGATAGCCACGTTCAAAGGGCAGGAGTCGCCCGGCAACCTTATCTATTCCGCAGCGCTGATGGTGGGTGTGGGGGCCATGCTGTTTGGCTGGGGCATGTTTGTGCATCTGAACCGTTCTGCCGAAGAGCTGGAGCCCGAAGCGCTGCACGAGGCTACGCAAGAGGATGTAGAGGTCAGTGCTGATGCTGAGGCAAGCACGGACGCAGGGCGCTGAGCTTTCAAGCGATGCCCGCCTGGCCCCCCGTGCGTTAAAAAGCCACGCTCTGAGGCGTGGCTTTTTGAGGGCGATGAGGGTGCTGTGCGCTCAGTCGCTGGATTTTTGTCCGCTGGCCGCCGCAGCACGCAGCTTGTCTTTTTTACTCATGCGCTTGCCTTTGATGCCGCCGTTGTTGCCGTCTTCATGTGGCTGGCGCTGTGGCGCGGCTTCGGTGACGGGGTATTTGGGCAAAGTCTCCAGCTCGATCTCCAGCGCATTGCGCTTGGCAATCAGTTGCCAGTGCGCCAGTGCATCGGGCGATACAAAGCTGATAGCCGTCCCGCTCAGGCCAGCGCGGCCAGTGCGGCCAATGCGGTGGGTGTAGTCGTCGGGCGAGCGTGGCAGGTCGTAGTTGATCACCACGGGCAGCGCTTCAATGTGAATGCCGCGCGATGCCAGATCGGTGGTCACCAGCACCTGCCATTGACCGGCTTTGAATTCACTGAGCACTTTGTCGCGTGCGCCCTGGCTCAACTCGCCGTGAAAAGCGGTGGCAAAAATCTTCTTTGCGTACAGCTTGTTGGCGACATGTTCAGCGCTGTAGCGGCTGGCCACAAACACCAGTACACGCTGGCCGGGGTGCTGCTCGACCAGTTCACGCAGCAATGCACTGCGGCGTGCTGCATCGATATGGATGGCACGCTGGGCAATGGTGGCGTCTTGCTGGTGGGTCGATTCAATCTCGACGCTGTGGTGGCCTTCGCGCAGCAACTGGCCCACCAGGTTTTGTACGCTGGGGCCAAAAGTGGCTGAAAGCAGCAAGGTCTGGCGCTGGCCCTTGGCGGGCAGCAGGGCCAAAATTTGTTCCAGCTCTTCGGCAAAACCCAAGTCCATCAGGCGGTCGGCCTCATCCATCACCAAGGTCTGGATGGTGCTGAGCTTGAGCTGGCTGTGGGCCACCACGTCCAGCAAGCGACCGGGCGTAGCAATCACCACGTCCACACCACCGCGCAATGCCATGAGCTGCGGGTTGATGGACACGCCACCAGTGAGTACCGCCACCTTGGGGCGGCGGCCCATGGCTTCGCCCAGGTGGTAGATCAGCTCAGCCACTTGGCTGGCCAGCTCGCGTGTAGGTACCAGCAACAACGCCTGCGTATTGCGGCTGCCTTGGCGCTGACCAGCGTCGCTCAGCATCCATGCTTGCAGCAGGGGCAGCACATACGCTGCTGTCTTGCCCGAACCTGTGGGTGCGCAGGCACGCAGGTCCTGGCCATTCAAAATCGCAGGAATGGCTTGGGACTGAATGGCCGTAGGGGCAATCAGGCCCTGGGCCTGGGCCGCATGGGCGAGCGATGGGGCAAGGCCCAGAGCGGAAAAGGACATGAAGGTGCAGCTAGGCAAAAATAAAAAGTAAGGCATTGTCGCTCTAGTGGGCCGAAAGCGGAGGGCGCTGGCGCTGCGACCCGACAATCCACTGGTACTTGCGCGCTGCATAAAAGATAGTGGCTATGGCTTGCACGCCTTGACTAAAAGTACTCAGCAGAGTATCCTTCGAGGCTATCTAGGGAATGCGTTCATCCGCACTTCGGCTTGCACACGCTGCAAGCACGCTGAGGCACATATCGTGTCGCGCAACATGGGTTACCCCTGTCATTCCCTGCAATGGCTGTTTTCAAGCAGTCATTTTCAACAGGCCCACAAGGCTGCAAATCCCGGAAAGGCTGCTCTCGCAAGCCGCTTCCGGTCTTTTTTTTAATTTGGCGGTTTTGTCTGCGGTAGCGCCCATTTGGGCGCAGCTGAACATATTCGCAAAACCCTTGATCTGCACCGCAGTCGCTCTGACACGTGGTGTGCAGGGCTGCGCGCATTTGTCTGTCACCACAGAGCACAACCGCTTTCTGTGGAGCACCCATGCAGCAGCTATCGCTGACAACCGTTTTACTTTTGTTATTTGCCTTCTACGGCTTGTCTTTCTGGATGACCATGCGCATTGGCCAGAAGGAGGAGAGCGCCGACGGCTACATGACATCCAACGGTTCCATCGGCTTTGGCATGTCTGCCTCCAGCATGACCGCCACCTGGGTCTGGGCGGCCTCCATTTACGCCGCAGCCACCTCTGGCTATCAATACGGGCTGTCCGGTGCTGTGCATTACGGGTTCTGGGGCGCGCTGATGATTTTGTTCGTCTACCCTTTTGGCAAACGTTTTCGTCAGATCGCCCCGCATGCCCATACGCTGGCAGAAATCATGCATGCCCGGCATGGGCGATGCAGTCAGATGATTCTGGCGCTGTCCAATGTATTGGGCAGCGTCATCAGCCTGATGGTTAATTTCACAGCAGCTGGCGCATTGGTCTCCATGTTGTCGCCATTGAGCTTCCTGCAAGGGGTGCTGATTGTCGCTGTGGGTGTGTTGTCCTATACGCTGTGGTCGGGTTTCAGAGCATCGGTGCTGACCGATTTCGCCCAACTGGTAGCCATGATTTTGGCTGCGGTGATCATCATTCCGTTCATGTTCTTCGCGCTGGGAGGCCCGGATCTGTTTGTGCAGGGCTGGCACCGTCTGGATGTAGAGCAGGCGAGCTTTTTTTCTGAAAAAGCCATTCTCGAACAAGGTGCCCCGTACTTTGTGGCCGTGCTGGCCTATGCCATTGGCAATCAGACCATTGCGCAGCGCTTGTTTGCGGTGCGCGAGGATTTGATCAAGCCGACTTTTCTGACTGCCTCGGTGGGCTATGGCGCTATCGTCATCGGCCTTGGCATGCTGGGCTTTTTAGCGCTGCTGGCTGGGGTGGTGCCATTGAATGGCGATCTGAATAATCTGGTGCCTCAGATGGCTGCTACCTATTTGCCACCGGCACTGATCTGTCTGTTCTTCATCCTGGTCATTGGCTCGTTGTCGTCAACTGCTGACTCTGATCTGGCTGCCCTGGCCTCCATTGCCATGACGGATATCTATGGAAAAAACCTGGCGCGCGGTAAACCGAATCCCCACGTTATGGTTTGGCTGGGTCGTTTGACGATGGTGCTGGCCACAACACTGGGGGTTTGCTTTGCCTATCTCAAGCTGGACATCCTTTCCATGCTGGTGTTTGTGGGTGCGCTGTGGGGCTGCATTGTTTTTCCGGTCATCGTCAGCCTGTACTGGGATCAGGTCAGTAACAAGGCCTTTACCTTGGCTGTCTTGTCTGCGTTTACGGTGTTTTTGCTGGTGCGTTTTAACCTGCTGCCATTAACTGGGGGTACGGCCTATGTGCTGGAGTTTCTGGGCTGTATCGGTGGTGGCGTGGTGATTGGCCTGATGGCATTTGGCCTGCTGGGTCGACGCGCTGGCTTATGCATTGGGCTGCTTGCAGCGCTGGCCCTGATGCCCTGGGCGATGGATCAGCTGCGCAACTACCAGGTACTGCTCAGCTCACTGCTGGCCTATGGCGTCAGCGCGCTGGTCTGCACCTTGCTCAGCCTAGGCAATCGCCAGCGCTTTGACTTTGACCTGATTGGTCAGCGCATCACCAGTTTTCAGGCACGTTAACGTGCCCATGCCCCGACTTTTTGTTTGTTTTGTTTGTGAAGGAGTGCTCTTATGTCTGTTTTTTGGTTGAGCTTTTATGTGCTGATCTGGCCGATCATTACGGTGGGGGTGCTGGCTGTTTTGAGTGTGGGAGTCTTCAAGGATGTGCGCCAGGCGCAGCTTAGCGGAGAGAGTCTGGTCTGAGAGCCCTGCCGGCGCTGACTGCTAGAAACAACAAAGGCCACCGCTAGCGGTGGCCTTTGTTAATTGCGGTAGTTCACACCATGCCTGGTGGCGGGTTCTGTCAGTACTTGACCACCGAGCGGATCGACTTGCCTTCGTGCATCAGGTCAAACGCTTCGTTGATCTTGTCCAGCCCCATGGTGTGGGTGACGAAGGGTTCGAGCTGGATCTTGCCGCTCATTGCGTCTTCCACCATGCCGGGCAGCTCGCTGCGGCCCTTGACGCCGCCAAACGCAGTGCCCATCCACTTGCGGCCGGTTACCAGCTGGAAGGGGCGGGTGGAGATTTCTTGGCCTGCACCGGCCACACCAATGATCACGCTCTGGCCCCAGCCACGGTGCGCGCATTCCAGTGCGGCGCGCATCACGCTGGTATTGCCAATGCACTCAAAGCTGTGGTCCACGCCCCAGGTGGTCATCTCTACGATGACTTGCTGAATGGGCTTGTCAAAGTCCTTGGGGTTGATGCAGTCGGTGGCGCCAAAAGTCTTGGCCAGATCGAACTTGCTGGGGTTGGTGTCCACGGCAATGATGCGGCCCGCCTTGGCTTGCTGGGCGCCTTGAATGACAGCCAGGCCAATGCCTCCCAAACCAAACACAGCCACGGTGTCACCTTCTTGTACCTTGGCGGTGTTCTTGACCGCGCCCAGACCGGTGGTTACGCCGCAGCCCAGCAGGCAGACCTGCTCTGGGTTGGCATCGGGGTTGATCTTGGCCAGCGAGACTTCGGCCACCACGGTGTACTCCGAGAAAGTGGAGCAACCCATGTAGTGGTAGATGGGCTGGCCGTTGTAGCTAAAGCGGGTGGTGCCGTCGGGCATCACGCCTTTGCCCTGGGTGGCGCGCACAGCGGTACACAGATTGGTTTTTCCGCTCTTGCAAAACAGGCACTCGCCGCATTCGGCGGTGTACAAAGGAATGACATGGTCACCGGGTTTGACGCTGGTCACGCCTTCACCCACCTGCACCACAATGCCGGCGCCTTCATGGCCCAGTACAACGGGGAACAAGCCTTCGGGGTCTTCACCGCTCAGGGTGAATGCATCGGTGTGGCACACACCGGTGTCGGTGATTTTGATCAGCACCTCGCCTTTTTGCGGGGGCGCGACGTCGATTTCCACAATTTGCAGGGGTTCACCAGCTTTAAAGGCAACAGCGGCGCGGGATTTCATGGCAGGTCTTTCTTGGAAGGCTGAGGATGCGGTGGCTGCCCGAGGCGGGGCCGAGGCCTGGCTGGGCGTACCGGTTGTGAAGTGTGAATGTAGGTGATCCCGCTGCCCTATGGAAATTCGTGGCCGCAGATGGCGGCTCTTTGGCCGAATGTCACACGGTTCGCTGGATCGTCTTTCGTCGGCTGGCGATGCCATGAATCCTGATCAGCCGCTTTGCACTCCGGCTGAGGCCCCCAACATCGGGGCTGGCATGGTCAGCATCCATCCTGCCACTGGTGGACCCTTGAACATCATCCGCAACTTGACCGCGTTCTTGCTGGTGGTTCAGGCTGCATGCGTCGAAGCATTGAAATTTCCGGCACAGCCTATGAGGCGACTGATCCCGCGAGGTTGATTGGAAAGCTCCTTTGCAGGAAGGGCAGCTCGTCAGGTCTGTCATCAAGCCGAAGCCAGCTTGGGTGTGCTGACCGCACCAGCAAATGGGGTCATGGTGCTGGCTGGCCTCGTTCCAGACAAAGGCGAGGCCGGCGCTGCAAGGCGCGCCAATGATCGAGGGAGATCTGCTCGCCACACCCGAGCCGGATCATCCCGGGCAGCACAGAGAGCATTGGTGCGCCCGGCGTCTCCAGCTCAATCCTCATTCGGTATCAGCGTTCCCCATACCGGCAGCTGTGCGCCTGGCGGTGCAGGGCCTTCATAGGCGGGTTGCACTTCAATTGCGGGCTTGCCCTCCTGGCAATCGATGAACCCCCATTGACTGGGACGGTAGCGCGCCTTGGGGCCGTCAGGCGCTCCGACCAGAAACTCGGCCTGGATGTCATGGTCGATCAAGGGCACATGCAGGCTGGCGGTATCGCCCTTGCGGCATTGCAGATTGGGGCGCTTCGGGTCGACCACCCAGGCGCCATAACCTGGCTTAGCGTCGGGGTCGAAATGGAATACCGGGCCGAGGCGCTGGTCGCGGGCCAGCTCCAACCCGCCGTTGCCGATGGCGCTGACCCAGGCGCCCGCGATCTGGACTGGCTGCGTGAAGCGCGCCGCACTCAGTCCTCGCAGACCAAGCGGTCGCTGGCGCTCGCCGTTGTCAAAGGCGTCGTAGCGATTGATCAGAGTGCCTTTGGGAAATAGCAGCTCGCCATAGCGGAAGTCCTCGGGCAGCACAAAGCGCTGTCGGCTCTCGCGATAGTGTGCCCGCAGCGTCACGGCCTCTTCAATCTGCACCAGCTTGCGCGCCAGCACCAGGCCCCATAGATCGCCGGCCAGGGCCAGTATCGCCACCACCACGACGAGCCAGTGCCAGAACGGCGGGCGTTCAGAGGCGGGTGTGTGCCTATGGCGCAGCCACCAGAACAGCCCGCGCAGCAGCAGCCACAGGCTCAGGCCGGCTGCCACCCAGGGGGCGAGCAGCAGCAGCAACATGGGCAGCGTGAAAAGCGGTCCGGGAATCATGGGCAGGAAAAGGGGCAGAAGCCCTGGACTTTAGCAGTGGATGCACCTGCCACAACCAGGTGCCCAGAGGGCTTGCGTATAGTCTGGGTCTGTGCGCTGCAAGTGCCTGCAGCGCTGGTTGTAAATGCTCGAACTGCTCTGATTTTTGTATGGAACACCATCACGCTGGCGCCCACCGCGTCGATCTGGTTGTCTACCCCGGCTTCAAGGCGCTGGAGGCCATAGGTCCCATGTCCGTGTTTGACTATGCCAATGTGCATTTGAGGCACAAAGGCCTGCCTGACGGATATATGGTGCGGGTGGTGGCTTCACAGGCCGGTCAGGTGCCTTCGGATACCTTGATGGGCTTGCAGGCCAGCCATACCCTGGCGCAGGTTGAAGCCGAGGGCACGGGCTGCACGGTGCTGCTGGTGGGTGCGCGCCATATCGAGCAGGTGCTGGCGGCTTCGCCCGAGCTGGTGGACTGGGTGGCGCGAGTGGCTCCCGGGGTCGGTCGCATGATCGCGCTGTGCAGCGGCAGCTTCTTTCTGGCGGCAGCCGGTCTGCTCGATGATCGCCGTGCGGCGACGCACTGGAGTGTGGCCGCAGCGCTTGCCCAGCGTTATCCGCGGGTGCAGGTGGATGCCGATGCAATCTATGTGTGCGACGAAATCAAGGACAGCGACGGTAAGCGTCAGCTCTGGACTTCAGCCGGCGTCACTGCCGGCATTGATCTGGCGCTGGCGGTGGTGGAGCATGACTTTGGCCATGCGCTGGCACTGCAGGTGGCGCGCGACCTGGTCATGTATCTCAAACGCCCGGGCGGTCAGTCGCAGTTCAGCGTATCTCTGGCCGCGCAGGCTACGCAGCACAGCGGTATTGGCATGGTGCAGCAGTGGGTGCTGGAGCATCTGGATCAGCCCATGCCGCTGGCCCTGCTGGCGGGCAAGGCGGCGATGAGCGAGCGCAACTTTCGTCGCATTTTTCAGCAGGAAGCAGGCTGTCCCCCCAGTGTTTTTGTGGAGAACGCACGCCTTGAGGGGGCCAAGCAATTGCTGGAAACACGCGGCGATTTGCCATTGAAAACGGTTGCCGCCAAGGTCGGTCTGGGCTCTGAGCAAGCGCTGCGTCATCTGTTTCAAAAACGGCTGGGCATCACCCCTGTGGCTTACCGCGAGCGCTTTGGGGATTAGGCGCAGAAGTATCTGGCCGCTTTTGCCGCGCCTGCAGCACCCGCCCATTGCTCCCACCTCACTGCACTTACTGACTGCACATGGGCCACTGGGCCAGCAGCTCGGCAAACTCATCGGCCACAGAAGCGGTATTCAGGGTTTGGGCTTGAGTCACCGGAACCAGGAAATCAGGCTGTGCAGGGGCGCAACTGCCCAGTAACCCAAGCAGGTTCAGCTGTGGGTTGACCAGCCACAGACACATGACATATGTCGCGGTGGCAATAGCTGGGTCGCCGCGCTCTATGCGTGCCATGGTGGGCTGCGAGATGCCCAGTTTTTCGGCCCACTGCGCCTGCGTTTCTCCCCGGGCTTTGCGTGCAGTGACGATGCGTTGGGCAACTTCTTCAATCTGGCGCAAGATGAATGACGGAAAGTCTGCAGGGCAGGTGTTCTGGCGGGGCATGCCTGAAATGGTAGTGCCCTTCGTCGGTACGCAGAGGAAATCTATGAATATTTTTTAGAGCAACCATTCAATAGGCAGCAGACCTAAAAACCATATCGTCCAGCGCTGATACCACCGTGTCTGTGGCTCAGTGGTGTATTGCGGCGGTGGCTGACCCACGCCACTGATCCAGCGCAAATGGCCTTCGTCGTCCAGGCTCACCCTAAAGGCCCGCGAGGGGATTTGCGAGTCAAAGCTTTCGCTGATTTGCTTGGCAAGGGTGGGGCTTTCAATCAGCAGGCCCATCTCGGTGTTGAGCAGCATGGAGCGCGGGTCGAAATTGAATGAGCCGACAAAGGCACGCTGACCATCGACTGCAAAGGTTTTTGCATGCAGGCTGGTGCCTGAGCTGCCGAACTGAGTGAAATTGAGCTTGAGTTTTTCATCTTCACCGGCGTACTCCGGTGCCTGCCCGCGCATTTCGTACAGCTCAATGCCCGCTTGCAGCAGCTGCTTGCGGTACTTGGCATAACCGGCGTGAACGATGGCGACGTCTGTGGCCTCCAGCGCATTGGTCAAGATGCGTATGCGCAGGCCCTGTGAGCGCAGTTGTGCAAAGGCCTCTACCCCGGCCTGTGTCGGCACAAAGTAGGGCGAGACCAGATCGAGCGACTGCTTGGGTATCCCAATGGCCCTGCGCATTTGCTCGCCAATCAAGGTTTTGTGCTCGGCCTGGGCTTGAATTTTTTCTGGGGGATCACTGACCAGGTGCGCCGCCGCCCACTCCATGGGAAGCTGTGCTTGCAACAGGTGCTGCACCAGCGGTGTGTTTTCCAGGGCGTGGCGGTAGCTTTGTGCCTGCGGCGATTGCTCTAGCGCTGCGCCGTTGCTGCGCAGTGCATCCAGGGTCAGTCGTGGTGCTTGGCGTACAACTTGGTCAACTGGGTAGGCTGCGACATTGTTCCAGTAACGATCAAAGTCTTGCTCAATGGCTTGCACCACGGGGCCAATGGTGAGCACGTCCAAGTCGGCAAACAACACGCCATCGGTCGCGCCAAAATATTCATTGCCGACATTGCGGCCACCCACAATGCTGGCCTGTCCATCGGCTGACAAAGATTTGTTGTGCATGCGCCGGTTCGCGCGCTTGAATTCTGTGACGTAGCCCACGGGCTTGAGCCAGCCACGCAGCGCAAAGGGGTTGAACAGACGCACTTGCACATTCGGGTGGCGGCTCAACGCCTGCAGTTCGTCGTCCAGCCCGGAGGTGCCGCCGTCATCGATCAACAGCCGCACGCGCACACCCCGGTCCGCAGCCCTCAAAAGTTCGTGCAGCAGCAGCAAGCCCGTTTTGTCATTGCGCCAGATGTAGTACTGCACATCCAGCGTTTGCTGGGCCGCACGCGCCAGCAAGCTGCGCGCAGCAAACGCTTCTTGCGGGTCGTACAGGGCATAGATGCCGGACTGCGTGGCGCCAGCTCGTGCCTTGGCACGCAAGGCCGCGTGTGCTTGCCCCAGATGGGTGCTGGCGGAGATATCTGGCGCAATGGCCTGGCTGTCGGGCGCAGGGTGCGAGGCTGGTGGTAAACCGCAGGCACTGAGCAGCAGCATGGATGCCGCAGTAACGCAGAGAGTGAAGCGCAGACGTAAAGCCATGAGGGATCAGCGATGAGCGTCAAAAAAGGTTGAAAGAACCATAGCAACAGTGGCTGGCAGCGGCACAGGTAAACAGGGGCTTCAGTTGTAGGAAGAAAGCATCGGAATGTGGTTTTGCGCGGTGCACAGCCCATCCAGACAACTGCAGGCCTGTTTGGGTTCGCCATGAACAGTTTAAGGATGCAAGCGCTATTTCAAGCGACGCGCCTTGCTCAAGGCGGCTGTGGCGGCCGCAGCCACCTGAGCGCTTTGCAGACATTTTTTAGGTCCTGGGATGGCGATGCAGCAATGGCCGGTGCTGCACAGCCACTACCTTCACCCAGGTGCTTGTGGCAGGAATGCCACGACTTTCAAACTTGACCAATATCAGATCTAATTAATACTGATTCTCATTTAGAATCTAATTCTTTCATTTCAAGGGCTGTAAAAGCCCGGAGGGAGGGCGTGATGACGCGCAACAAACAAGTCCTGACTCGGGGCGCTGGCCAAGGTCAAGCCGGTGTGCTGAGGCCTGTGGTGGTGGCGGTGCTGATGCTGGGGGTGCAGTGCCTGGCTCAGGCGCAGGAGCAGGAGCAGGAGATGACGGAGCAAGAGGTTCAAGCACTGCCTGTCGTGCAGGTGAAGGCCTCGGAATACGATGCGGACGATGTGCGCCCAGAAGGTGTGACCACGGCGACCAAAACCTACATGGCGCCCAAAGACATTCCGCAGACCATCGATACGCTGGAAGTCAACAAATACAAGAGCTACGGCATCAATGACCTGTCCGTCATGCTCGATGGTGTTCCGGGCGTCAATACCACCTACGACATGCGTGGTGAAGGCGTGCTGATTCGCGGTTTCAGTGCGGATGCAGGGGACATTTACCGTGACGGTGTCCGTGAATCTGGGCAGGTGCGCCGCAGCACGGCCAACGTGGAGCGTATCGAGATACTGAAAGGTCCCGGCTCGGTGCTGTATGGCCGTGGCGGCGGTGGCGGCATCATCAACATGGTGAGCAAGCAGGCGCGCTTTGATGGCAAAAGCAGCGTGATGCTGCGCGGCGGGTCCTGGGAAAACGTGGGCGGCACCATTGATATCAACCATGTGATCAACCCCAATGTGGTGGTGCGTGTGACGGCGGATCGCGAGCAGGCGCACAGCTTTCGCAATGGCATTCGCAACAAGAACGAGATGATCTCGCCCAGCATCCTGATCAATATGCGTAACGGGCTGCGCTGGACGGGGCAGTACACCTATGACAGCGTCTGGCGCGTACCAGACCGCGGGCCAGCCTATGAGAACATGCCAGCCGGGGTCTCCATTCGCACGGGCTTTCAACATCCGGGCGACTATGTGCAAGACCAGTTGAAGGTGGCTCGCTCTGACCTGAGCTACGACTTCAATGACAAATGGAGCGTGCGCTGGGTGGCCAGCCAGCGCGAGGCCAATCAAGATTTTGACCACTACTTTGGGGGCACCTACAACGCAGCCACGGGTCTGATTCGGCCCAACTACGCATGGCAGGAGACCGTGAACCGCACCACTGCCAACACCGTAGATCTGACTGGCAAGTTCAATACGGGCAGCATCGGGCACGATCTGCTGGTGGGGGTGGAACTCAGCGAGGAGCTGCGTCGCCCCAAGGTGTATGGCACGGTGCCCGGCTCGTTCTCGTACGATCCGTTCAATCCGAATACAGGCGCATGGCCGGCACGACCAGCCCGGGTAGCTCCCACGCAGAACAATCGCCACGAGGGAGAAACCGAGGCGGTGTACCTGCAGGATTTGATCAGCCTGACAGAGCAGTGGAAAGTGCTGCTGGGCATGCGCCATGACCGGTTCAAGTTTCATTCCACCAACTACGTGACGGGGTTTGAGCGCGGTTACGAGGGCAGCTCCACCAGCCCCCGCGTGGGTGTGGTCTGGCAGCCTGTGCCTAGCCAGAGTCTGTACGCCTCGTACAGCAAGAGCTACTCGCCTTACGGCGGGCGCGGCACCATCTCGGTGGATACGTCGGCGACGGCGGTCTATGACGACCAGCCACAGCACTCTCGCCAGATTGAAGCGGGCCTCAAGAGCGACTGGTTCGATGGCGCCTTGTCCACACAAATGGCGGTTTATCAGCTGGAGCACTACAACATTCGCTACCGCCCCGATGCCACCAATCAGCCCACAATCTGGGCAATCCGTGGCAAGGAGCGTTCGCGGGGTGTCGAGCTGAGCGCTTCGGGCCGTCTGGCCCCTAGCTGGTATGTTCGCGGCGGTGTGGGTTTCATGAGTGCCAAGGTGGTTGAAGACCAGCAGGCCCCAGCCAATGTCGGTCTGGATTTGCAAAACACGGCCAAGCGCAACGGCAATCTGTTTGTGCGCTATGCACCTGCCGGTCCGTGGTATGCAGAGGTGGGCGTGACCCATACCAGCGCGCGCTGGAGCAATGCGGCCAACACAGCACGCTTGCCGGGCTACACCCGCTGGGATGCGCTGGTAGGCTGGCGCGCAGAACCGTGGACGGTGACGATGGCGGTCTCCAATCTGCTGGACAAGGAGTACTGGCGCTCCAACGCCATGCCAGGCGCACCGCGCTCATTCCTGGTAAGTGCCAACTACCAGTTCTGACGCAACGCGGCCTCAGGCCGGCAAGCCTGAGCGCAAAAAAGCCTGACAGCGTGAAGCTGTCAGGCTTTTTTTATGGGGCTTTGGTGTGCTGTGCGCTCAATCTCCCATCACCACGCCTTCACGGCGTGGATCAGCACCGCCAAACCAAAATACTTTGCCGTGTGCTTCACCGCGTGTAATGGCTTGCAGGCCACTGGTCAGATCTTGCTCTTTGACCTCGGCGCCACGGGCCTTCAAGGCCTCAACGGTGGATGCCGGGAAGCGTTTGGCCTCCAGCAGCGTGGGGCCGTTCAAGCTGCTGAAATTGGGCAGATTGATGGCTTGCTGCGGCGTCAAACCCCAGTCCAGCACCCCTTGCAAAGTTTTGGCTGTGTAGTGAATGATCTGTGCGCCGCCAGGGCTGCCGGCACTCATGATGACGTTGCCCGTTGCCTTGTCAAACACCAGTGTGGGGGCCATGGATGAGCGAGGGCGTTTGCCGGGCTCGACCCGATTGGCAATGGGCTGTCCGTCAGCGGCTTTCGGGGCCATGCTGAAGTCCGTCAACTCATTGTTGAGCAAAAAGCCCTTGACCATCTGGCGGCTGCCAAACTGGTCTTCAATGGTGGTGGTCATGGCCAGTGCGTTGCCAAAGGCATCCACGATGCTGATGTGGCTGGTGCCGTATTCGATCTGCTCGGGCATCGGGGCTTGGCTGACCTTGAACTTGGCGGGGTTGCCCGCCTGTGCCACCTTCATGCTTTGCTGGCCAATCAGGCTGGAGCGTTCTTTCAGATAGCGGTTGTCCAGCAGGTTCATCCAGCTGTTGCCGGGGGCCTGAACAAAATCGGGGTCAGCCACGTAGAGTGCGCGATCGGCAAATGCCAGGCGGGATGCCTCGGTGTAAAAGTGCAGCCAGTCTGCCGTGGGCAGACCGTCTTGTCCCAGCGGCATTTGTGCAGCTGGGGTGTGGCCCAAGATGCCCAGAATTTGGCCAATCGCAATCGCGCCTGAGCTGGGGGGCGGGAAGCCGCACACCTGGTAACTGCGCACGGGCATGCCTTGTGTGGCTGGCAGGTTCCAGTCGTAGCACAGCGCTGCCCGTTTCTTGGGTTGGTAATTGGCCAGATCCTGGGTCGACAGAACCCCCGGGTTGGTGGGGTGGCTGCGTACTTTTTGCACAATGGCCTGCGCCACTTCCCCTTCGTGCAGGGCCTTGCTGCCTTGCTTGGCAATGGCGCGCAGCACCTGGGCGTATTCGGGGTTTTTCAGCACTGCGCCTACAGGCAAAGGTTTGCCATCAGCACCAAAGAAATAAGCGCGGGCAACGGGATCGCTGGCCAGAAACTTTTCATTGGACAGCAAGCTGTTGAGGCGCGGGCTCACTTTGAAGCCTTGATCGGCCAGCCTGATAGCGGGCTCAAACAAGGTGGCCCATGGCAGTTTGCCGTGCTCCTTGTGTGCCAGCTCCAGCATGCGCACCGCCCCTGGGGTGCCGACGGAGCGGCCACCTACGACAGCGTCATGAAAGGCCATGGGTTTGCCATCGGCCTTCAGGAAAAGGTTTTCGGTGGTGGCTGCCGGTGCGGTTTCGCGTCCGTCATAAGCTTCCACCTTGCTGCCCGCAGCGTGCAGCAAAAAAGCGCCTCCACCGATACCGCTCGATTGAGGCTCTACCAAGCCCAGCACCATTTGCACGGCAATGGCGGCATCCATGGCGCTGCCTCCTGCCTTGAGGACTTGATAGCCTGCATCGGTGGCCAGCGGATTGGCGGCAGCCACAGCAAATTTTTCAGTGGCCCAGCCTGGTTTTTCGGTGTAGCCCGAGCTGCCTTCAGGCTGGTCTGGAACCTGGTAGGCCAAACGTTTTTCAGCCGTCTCAGGTGCAGAGCTGCACGCAGCCAGCAAGGCTGCAGAAACAACAACGCCCAGCACAGTGGCTGGGCGGCAAAGCAGTTGGGCGTTGGCGTCACGCATGGGGCAGTCTCCTTGTCGAGTGAATGCCCCAGTGTGCGTTAAAACTGCCGGGTTGTTTGTAGGTCTGCCCCGCAGCTGCCTATTTAGTACCCTTCACCCCCTTCAAATGCCTGGTTGCGCTGCTTTGTGTTCAGCGTAAACTTTTGGATTCTCTGAAGGTGGGTAGACAGCCTTTAGCGCACCAAGTTGATGGATGCCTGAATCAAGAAGGCGTTGACGATATCAATGAAGAAGGCGCCCACCAGCGGCACGATCAGGAACGCCTTGTGCGAAGGACCGTACTGGTTGGTAATGGCCTGCATGTTGGCAATGGCGGTGGGGGTGGAGCCCATGCCAAAGCCGACTTGACCTGCGGCCAGCAGTGCAGCGTCGTAATCTTTGCCCATGGCACGGAATGTGATCCAGTAGGCGAACAGCGCCATGGTCACGGTTTGTGCGAGCATGATGATCATCAGTGGGCCAGCCAGATCTGCCAGTTCCCACAGGCGCATCGACAGCAGGGCGATGGCCAGGTAGATAGACAGGGCCGCATTGCCAAATACGTCGATGGCACGGTCAAACACCTTGAAGCCAAAGATGTAATCCAGGATATTGCGGATCAGAACGCCAGCGCCCAGGCACCACACAAAGGTGGGCAGCTGAAACGAGGAATCCTTGGTCAGGTTGGACATCAACTCGCCAAATGCCAAGCAACCTGCAAACAGTGCCATGGTTTCGATGGCGGCGTCGGAGGTGATCAGGCGGGGGGCTTTGGACGGGGCTTCAAATGCAAAGGCATCCAGGTTCTCGGCCACCGGAGGCAAATCGCTGCGGGTTTGCTCGCTCAGGCTGCGGGGTTTTGCCAGCTTGTAACGGCTCACCAGGCGCTTGGCCAGAGGGCCGCCCATGATGCTGCCAATCACCAGGCCACAGGTAGCGCAGGCAATGCCCAGCGTGGTGGCGCCGGTCAAGCCATATTGTTGCTCCAGCACGGTGCCCCAGGCACCGGCAGTGCCGTGTCCACCAACCAGGGTGATGGAGCCAGCTACCACACCAATCAATGGGTCCAGTCCCAGTGCAGCGGCCAAGCCCATGCCCACACCGTTTTGCACCACGATGAAGCCGGAGATGACCAGCAAGAACACCACCAGGCCCAGTCCACCTTCACGCAGTTTGGCGAAGTTGGCGCTCAAGCCGATGGACGAGAAAAACACCAGCATGAAGGCGGTCTGCAGGCTGCTGTCAAAAGCAAACGTCCAGCCTGCGATCTGATTCATGGTCAGAATGCCGGCCGCAACCACCAAGCCCCCAGCTACAGGCTCTGGAATATTGAATTCGCGCAGAAAGCGCACGCGAGAAACCAGTAGCTTGCCCAGCAGCAAAACCAGGACAGCCATGATGAGCGTGTAGTACGCACTGAAAGTGATATGCATGAAAGAGATCTTTCATTGAAAAGCAGCAAAGCAACGATCCATCCGCGGGCCACAGCTGGCGCATGGAGAAAAGCGCTGACGGTTGAGGGTCAAAGACTCGTAGGTGCCAGATATGAGAAAAATTAATCTCTATTGCTATATTTAAAATAGCTATAAGCGCTTGTGAATAAAGCGCTATCTGGCATAAATCTTTATTTTTTGAAAAATCTATTTATGAGTTTTCGGAATGTGATACCTGTGCACTAAAACGGCACAGGTTCATGCGCGCAAACTATGCATCAATGTGTGCGTTAGCGCTTGCTGTCGCGATTTTCCCTTTTGGGTGCTATCGGTTTACTTGAATTGCATTTGCAAAATGTGATAGGGGTCTTGTGCAAGACCTCTTGCTCCAAATTGGGGCGTGCGCGCAGGCAGATGCGCAGGTCGGTGCGCAGCCGTGGTGCCCTGTTGGCAGCACCACGGCGCTGGATGGCCAAACCTTCAGGACAAAGCCACGCGGCCCATGCCCATGTGCTGTGCCTGCTCGCAAGCGTGTGCTGCGCGGGCCAGGGCTTGAGCGGGGGTGTCGAGGTCATTCAAGGCAATCACCCCGGCACTGAAGCTCAATGTCCAGCGCCGGTCGGCATGCAGCAAAGGGCGTTCGCTGATGGCCGCTTGCAGGCGCGCCAGGGCCTGTGCCGCCTGCGCAGGCTTGGTGCCCGGAAATAGCACGGAAAACTGGGTTGGGCTGGTGCGGCCTGCCGCATCTTGTGGGCGCAGCGTGCTGCGAATCAGCCGCGCCATGTGAATGAGTGCGGCCGAAACGGCGGTAGGGCCTGCCTCTGCTTCGATGGCAGCCAGGTGGTCCACCTGCAGTGTGGACAGGCTGATCGGCTGCGTTTGGCGGTGACTGCGCGCGGCCTCGCTCATCAAGGCATCGTGAAAGCCCAGCAGGTTCAAGGTCCCGGTTTCGGGATCATGGCGGGTGCTGTCTTCGATATGCGACAGGCTGATGGCCAGCTCTTCAATGGTGTGCTCCTGTGCTTCAGTTTGCTCACGCAGGTCAGCAAGCTGCGCTTGCACCAGGCGGTTTTCGGTTGCAAGGGCGCTGCCGGACTGAACGACCGATTGAAGAACCATCGCCAGATCGCCCAAATCTTGCGCCTGCTGAATGCGCTCTGCGCAGTCGTGCAGTTCGTGGGCGTGGTGCTCGCTGAGTTTGCCCAGGCTGGCCATTTGGTGGGTGTGTTCCGCCAGCAGGTCTTTGAGCTGCTGGTGAGCCTCGTTGCGGTGGCCGTCAATTTCAAGGTGGCGAAACAGCAGGCTTTTCAGGTGCGCCTGCATGGCGTCCAGCTGGCGCAATGTCCAGGGTTTTTCCATGGCGCTCGATAAGGCCTGGGCCTGTTTTTGCAGGGGCTCGTCGTGCGAGGCAATAGAGACGATGTGTTCGCCCACCATGCGCAGCAGCGCATGAATGCTGAGGCGGCGCTGCGCCTGGTCTTCCGCGGTGAAAGACAGGCGGTAGCTGTAGTTGCTGAGCAACTGCTCCAGCGCGGCAACTGGTGGCGCATCTTTTTGCAAAAAGCTCACCAGTTGCTGAGACAGCTCGTACATGCGTTCATCTTCTTCGCCAAACGCAGAGATGATGGTTTCAATCAGGCGCGCCAATTGATGGGCCAGATTTGGAGGCAATATATCAATCGTTTGCGGCAAGAGGTCGGGCGGCGCTAGCGGGGGGGCGCTGGTGTTGACATCCAGTTTGGCAAAATCTGCAATGGCACTTTGCAGTGCGGTCCAGTCTTCGTCTTCGATGGCCTGTGAGAAATTTCTGGTGATACGTTTCTGCGCCGGTGTCTGGCTGGGTAAAACGGTGGCAATGCGACGCAGCGGTGCTTTGGGGAATGGGATGTGCGGCAGCAGCCCTGCCACTTCTTCGTAAATGGCCTGATAGTTTTCGGGGGTTGGCTGCAGGCGGCGTGCTGCGAGCAGCTTTAATGTGTCGCGAGCGAAATCAGCAGGAGAGCGTTCAGCCACAGGCTTGCTTTCGAATTTTGAAGATTCTGCGAGTGTCGCAGAGGCGCCGTGTGTTTGTTGGGTGGTGCAAGAGCGTGACCATTAAATTGCGCAAGCGTGTCGATGAATGCGGGCATTGCGCGTTAATGAGGTGTTCTGCGGCTGCTTTGTGCGTGCGTCTGCAGATACTCTGATGGCGATTGGCTTTGTGCCACCTACAATCGGCATAACCTGTTTAGAGCCCATGAAGATTCTCATTTCCAACGACGACGGTTATCAGGCGCCCGGAATCGTCGCGCTGCACGATGCCTTGGCTTCCATTGATGGTGTGGAAGTCGAGGTGGTTGCCCCTGAGCACAACAACAGTGCAAAGTCCAACGCCTTGACTTTGCACTCACCTTTGTATGTACAGCGCGCAGCCAATGGTTTCCGCTATGTAAATGGTACGCCTGCAGATTGCGTGCACATTGCCATGACCGGTCTGCTCGGGTATCGCCCTGACTTGCTGGTTTCCGGGATCAACAATGGTGCGAACATGGGGGACGACACCATTTATTCGGGCACCGTCGGCGCTGCCATGGAGGGCTATCTCTTTGGGGTGCCTGCCATTGCGTTCTCGCAGGTGGAGCGTGACTGGGGCGAGCTGGCCTCAGCAGCGCAAAAAGCCAAACAGCTGGTGCAGCAGATGCGTCAGCAGCAATTGGTTGGCAACGCGCCCTGGCTGCTCAATGTGAATATTCCCAATTTGCCGCTGCAGCAGATGGGCTCAGTCAAGCTTTGTCGCTTGGGACGTCGCCATTCCGCAGAACCTGTGATCACGCAAATTAGCCCGCGGGGGGAGACCATGTACTGGATTGGCAGTGCTGGTGCCGCCAAGGATGAGTCGGAAGGCACAGACTTTCATGCAACAGCCCATGGCCATGTGGCCATCACACCTTTGAAGGTTGATCTGACGGACCACGATCATCTGGTTTACTGGGCGCAGACAGCATCACGGCTGGACATGGCCGTCAGTGCGCAGGAGGCGGCATGAATCAGCCCAAGCGTCCCGGGTTTCCTGCATGGATCGCCACTTCTGCCGCACCGAAAACGGTGAATGCACGGGCGGTGGCAACAGCACCTGCCATGGCCCCTGTAGGGCTGGGGCTGGACTCGGCAGCCGTGCGAATGCGAATGGTGCAGCGTCTGGCCGCCTCTGGTATTCAATCTCCGAACGTGTTGGGTGCGCTAGGGCGTGTAGAGCGCCATTTGTTTGTAGATAGTGCGCTGGTCAATCAGGCCTACGAAGACACCAGCCTGCCCATTGGCCTGCAGCAGACCATCTCCAAGCCCAGCGTGGTTGCCCGCATGATTGAGTTGCTGGAAGGTGCCGAATGCGTGCGGAGTTCGGGCAGTTTGGGGCGGATTTTGGAAATAGGTACAGGCTGTGGCTATCAAGCAGCGGTGCTTTCCTGTGTGGCAAAACAGGTGTATTCGATTGAGCGCTTGCGTGGTTTGCATGAAAAAGCACGGAACAATTTGCGCGCTTTAAGGCTCACTAATGTGCAGCTTTTGTTTGGTGACGGAATGTTAGGTTACGCGCAAGGCGGGCCTTATGCAGGCATCATTTCGGCAGCCGGGGGGGAAGTAATTCCTAAAGCGTGGCTAGATCAATTGGTTGTGGGGGGCCGTCTGGTGGCCCCCACGGTAAGAAGTACGGGACAGCAAGCTTTGTTGGTGGTGGATAAAACCCCTCACGGATTTACAGAATCTGTGCTCGAAGCTGTGCACTTTGTTCCCCTAAAATCTGGGATTGCCTGAAAGGGAAATAAATATGTTGTTATCGCGAGGCCTTGGAACGTTGGGCACAGTACTGGTGGTTGGTGGTTTGCTGGCTGGTTGTGCACAGGTGAACAAGGCTCCGGTGGAGGATCGAGGTGGCTGGGGCTCCAAGTCCAGTACACAGGTAGACCCTGCTAAGTTGCCAGGCGCTGAAAATGCGGGCAAGCCGGGTTATTACACCGTTCAGCCTGGAGACACTCTGATTCGCATCGGTTTGGAGCATGGTCAAAGCTGGAAAGATATTGCGCGCTGGAGCGGTCTTACCAATCCAGATCTGATCGAGGTCGGTCAGGTCGTGCGCGTGGTGCCGCCGGGTGCCGAAGCCGAGGGCGCGCGTCCTGTGGCTTCAACTTCAGTGCAGCCAGTTGCTTTGCCGCCGGCTGGCAGCACTAGCACGGCGCCTGCTGCGACAGCACCGGCTGCGGTTGCTCCTGTCGATACGACCAAGGCAACCGCTGGCGGTGATGCCAGCGGGCTGGCTTTTATCTGGCCTGCATCGGGAGCAGTGATTGCTGGCTTTAACGAGGCGACGAATAAAGGTGTGGACATTGCTGGCAAGGCCGGTGACCCTATCTTGGCAGTGGCCGATGGCCGTGTGGTGTATGCCGGCGCAGGTTTGCGCGGGTACGGCCACCTTGTCATCTTGAAGCACAACAACACCTATTTGACTGCGTATGCCCATAACCAGAAGTTGCTGGTCAAAGAAGATCAGAATGTGAAGAAGGGGCAGAAGATTGCTGAGATGGGAAGCACGGATGCTGACCGGGTGAAACTTCATTTTGAAGTGCGTCGCCAAGGAAAGCCCGTAGATCCATCGCGCTACTTGCCAGCGCGTTAATGCGCTGACAGGCAGGTGTCTGCTGGTGAAATGCCCGGTGCGATCCACCGGGCATTTTTATTGGAATGTTGTTTGGAATTAGGAATTTGTGTGAGCGAAAGATCATTGCCACTAGCGCAAGACGGAGCACTTGAGTCAGATGATGCCGTAGAGCTTGGCATCTCTTTGGCTGAAGTAGAGCTGCGTTCGTTCACCGTGGAGATGTCCCAGCATGGCGTGCGCCTGGATAAGGCGCTGTCTGACTTGGTGTCAGAGTTTTCGCGCAGCTATTTGCAGCAACTGCTGGAGCAAGGTGCAGTGCAGTTGAATCAAAAAACTGCGACCAAAGCATCCGTCAAGGTCAAGCTGGGTGATGTCATTGGCATTGAAATGCGGCCGACAGCGCAAAGCCAGTCGTTCAAGCCTGAGGCGATGGAGCTGGATGTGGTCTACGAAGATGCACACCTGCTGGTGGTCAATAAGCCAGCGGGCCTGGTGGTGCACCCGGCGCCAGGCAACTGGAGCGGCACTTTGCTCAATGGTTTGCTGGCTCATCACGCAGGTGCTGCCATGGTGCCTCGTGCAGGGATCGTTCATCGGCTGGACAAGGACACCAGTGGCTTGATGATGGTGGCCAAAGACAGGTCAACCATGGATGCCTTGGTGGCATTGATTGCGCGCCGCGATGTCAGTCGCCGCTATCTGGCTTTGGCGCACAAGCCCTGGAAAGGCGCTGAGCTGCAAAAAGTCGATGCACCTATTGGTCGCGATCCGCGCAATCGTTTGCGCATGGCGGTGGTAGATCTGGCGCAGCATGCAGGCAAAGAAGCCAGAACCGACATTACTTGCTGGGACACCACGACCGAGCATTGTCTGGTGCATTGCAAGCTGCACACAGGGCGAACCCATCAAATTCGGGTGCACATGCTTTTGCTGGGTCATCCGCTGGTTGCTGATGTACTGTACGCAGGCGCGCAAGCCGGGGGGATGCAGCGCCAGGCATTGCACGCATTCCGTCTGGCCTTTGTCCATCCAGTCACGGGTGAGAGTCTGGAGCTGGCAGCAGAGCCACCTGCAGATTTCCTTGCGGCAGTCGAGCAATTGGGCCTGCGCTACAATCCCCGCTGAATTTAAAGGCAGGCCTTGTGCTTGCCTATATCGTTGGTGTACTTGCCCGTGAGGGTCCAGTTCATCTGTCTTTACCCTTTCCTCACGCGAGGCTTGCGTCTAAACCATGAATTCGGTTGATGCCAAACGGGTCCTGGAAACCGCTTTGATCTGCGCACAGCAGCCACTGCCGCTGAGGGAGCTGCGCGCCTTGTTCGATGGAAATCTGGGGGCCGATACGCTCAAAGATCTGCTTTTGTCTTTGCAGCACGAGTGGGCCGGCAAAGGGGTGGAACTGGTACAGGTTGCATCGGGCTGGCGTTTTCAAAGTCGCCCTGAAATGCGTGGCTACCTTGATAAATTGCACCCGGAAAAACCTCCGCGATACAGCCGTGCTGTCTTGGAGACGTTGGCCATCATTGCCTACCGTCAACCCGTGACGCGTGGTGATATTGAGGACATCCGCGGGGTGACTGTCAATAGTTTGATCATCAAACAGCTGGAAGACCGGGGATGGGTGGAAGAGATCGGTCACCGAGAAACGGTTGGGCGCCCAGCTTTGCTGGCCACCACAAGGCAGTTTCTGGATGACTTGGGGCTGAAGTCGCTGGACGAGCTTCCGATGCTGGACGAGCCTGAGTCCCAGGCCTCTCTGTTTAAGGCGCTTGATGAGGCGGAAGGTGGCTCTGACATGCCCCCTTCTGCGCATTCTGCTGATGGAGATGCCTCTGTCGTGGTCGAAGGTGACCTGTTTGCAGAGCCTGTCCTGCCGATGGACGAGGTTTTCATGCCTGTTGAAGCCTTGCCAGAGACTTCGCTAGCCGATGTGGCGCTGGATGCCACTGAAGCTGAAGAACTCCATAAAGCTTAAGTGCTTGGCGTACATCGCCTAATTTGAATACAAGCGTCTTGCCGATAGTTGAATGGGCTGGCGCAGAAACGGAAATCATGACTAAAGAACACAAGCCCGCTCATCGTGCACCACGCAGTGCCGATCGCAAGCCGCAGGCTAGCCGCGCACCAGCGACGGCTGCAAAACCTCTCGAGCAGCCCGCACAAGCTCAAGACATGCTGGATTTGCTCATCAGTGCAGAGCAAGGCTATGACTTTGACTCGGTGATCTCGGGCGAGCTGGATGCCGCACAAGAGTTGCCAGAGGCTGCAAGTGAAAAGCGTGTTCTCAAGCCTGAAATGGAGTCTCCCAAGCTGCACAAGGTGCTGGCGCAGGCGGGTCTGGGTTCGCGGCTGGAGATGGAGCGCTTGATTACGAGCGGTCGTATTACAGTCAATGGAGAGCCTGCACACGTGGGCCAGCGCATTCAGCTGGGTGACAACATCAAGGTGGATGGAAAGCCGGTCAAGGTGCGAATTGATCCGCCCGCTGTGCGCGTGCTGGCGTACCACAAGCCTGCCGGTGAAGTGGTGACCTTGGACGATCCGCAGAATCGTCCAACGGTGTTTCGCCGGTTGCCTAAGCTGCATAACGGCAAGTGGCAGTCGGTGGGGCGCTTGGACTTGAATACCGAAGGTTTGCTGCTGTTTACCAGCTCGGGCACTTTGGCTAATAACCTGATGCATCCCCGCTTTGGTCTGGAGCGTGAGTACGCGGTACGCGTGCTGGGTGCTTTGACCAAGGAAGAAAAACAACTGCTGACAACGGGCGTGCAGCTCGAGGATGGCGAAGCATCATTTGGCTCGATCGAAGACGGTGGTGGCGAAGGCGCCAACGTCTGGTATCGCGTGACGATCTCTGAAGGCCGTAACCGCGAAGTGCGTCGCATGTTCGAGTCGGTCGGGCGTGCAGTCAGCCGGTTGATCCGCATTCGTTATGGCGCCATGCAGCTGCCCCGTGGTTTGCGCCGCGGCGCATGGATGGAGCTGGATGAGCGTGATGTGCAAAGCCTGATTCAGGCCTCGGGCGTGGCCATGCCGCAAACCCGCAAACCAGCCGCGCAGCCCAATGTGCGTCGTGAGTCTGATCGCGCGGGCTCACGTGCCAAGGCGCGTGTGACTGCATCTGCCGAGGCGCGTGAGTTGCGCGCTCGCCGTGGGGCCAAGTCGGCACCCAAGCGCACCAGCAACAACAACTACCAGTTGCCTAGCGCTCAGCCAGATCCGATGAAAACATCGGTGGGCTATATCGGCCACGACAGTCTGTCGCGCGCTCGTGCTGAGCAAAAGCGCAAGCCAGGTGGCCGTCGCTCAGGTCGATAACCTGTCGCGGCGCTTTTCAATCAGTTTTTTAGGGTTGGCGGCGCCCCGTTAGAATTAAGGGTTTTGCCGAGTCGGCAAAAAATTTATCCCATTTCACTAGGAATACCCAATGGCAATCGAACGCACTCTCTCCATCATCAAGCCTGACGCAGTTGCAAAGAACGTGATCGGTCAGATCTACAGCCGTTTTGAAACTGCAGGCCTGAAGATTGCTGCAGCCAAGCTGGTGCACCTGTCGCGCGCTGATGCTGAGCAGTTCTACGCTGTTCACGCTGCACGTCCTTTCTTCAAGGACCTGGTTGAATTCATGATCTCCGGCCCTGTGATGATCACAGCTCTGGAAGGCGAAAACGCTATCTTGAAGAACCGCGAACTGATGGGCGCTACCGATCCTAAGAAGGCTGAAGCCGGCACCATCCGCGCTGACTTCGCTGACAGCATTGATGCCAACGCTGTGCACGGTTCCGACGCTGCTGAAACTGCAGCTGTTGAAATCGCTTTCTTCTTCCCTGGCATGAACGTCTACGCACGTTAATTCCATGAATCCCATGCTGGCCGTGCTTGCTGTGACGGCGGCACTCCACGCATGGGAGTGCTGCCCTGTTGTAAGTGGTCCGGGGTATTGCATATGACCACGAACTTATTGAATTTTGACCTTCAGGGCCTGACCGCTTATTGCGAGTCGCTGGGGGAAAAACGTTTTCGAGCTACGCAGCTGTACCGCTGGATTCACCAGCGCGGTGCCAGCGATTTTGACCAGATGACCGATCTGGCCAAGTCCCTGCGTGAAAAGCTCAAGGGCAATGCCTGTATTGAAGGCTTGTCTGTCATCTCCCAGCACGAGTCGCAAGACGGCACTATCAAGTGGCTGTTTGATGTGGGTGATGGCAATGCGGTGGAGTCCGTATTTATTCCTGAAGATGACCGTGGCACCTTGTGCGTGTCATCTCAAGCCGGTTGCGCGGTGGGCTGCCGTTTTTGCTCGACCGGGCACCAGGGCTTTAGTCGCAATCTGACAACGGGCGAGATTCTGGCTCAGTTGTGGTTTGCGGAGCACTTTCTGCGCAAGCACCTGAACAAAGAAGATCGCGTGATCACCAATGTGGTGATGATGGGTATGGGTGAACCCATGCAGAACTACTCGGCTTTGGTGCCTGCACTGCGCACCATGCTGGATGACCATGCCTATGGTCTGTCACGTCGCCGGGTGACTGTGTCTACATCGGGTGTAGTGCCCATGATGGATCGCCTAGCGCAGGACTGTGCCGTGGCTTTGGCGGTTTCGCTGCATGCGCCCAATGATCCCTTGCGTGAAAACCTGGTGCCACTCAACAAGAAGTATCCGCTGGATGAGTTGATGCAGGCGTGTGTACGCTATCTGGAGTTTGCACCCCGCGATTTCATTACGTTTGAGTACTGCATGCTGGATGGTGTGAATGACCAGCCAGAGCACGCACAGCAACTGATCGATCTGCTTCGCAAGCACGGCAGTGGCAAGCCATGGTGCAAACTCAATTTGATCCCGTTTAATCCATTTCCTGCCTCGGGCCTGTTGCGCTCGTCCAATGCTGCCGTGAGTGCTTTTGCGAAGAAGCTGAGCGATGCTGGCATCGTCACCACCGTGCGCAAAACCCGTGGTGATGATATTGATGCTGCGTGCGGGCAGCTTGCCGGTGATGTGAAGGACAGGACGCGAGCCGCTGAGCGTATGGCCAAGCAACGTACCATACCGCTGATACCCATTTCCTAACGGTTTTTGATAACAAGGATGTGCATGCCCGCCCCATTGGTTTCCATGAAGCAGCTGTTTAGCAAGGTCCGCAAGGGCATGGGAGGGGGGCTTGCGGCATGTCTGCTGGCCGGCTGCATGACTGGTGTGGGTACGCTGTCTCCAGAAGAAATACCTGGCTCGGCAGCAGAAACAGAAGTGCACCGTCTGGCCAAAACTCGCTTGCAGCTGGCTGCGTTGCATTTTGAAGAAGGGCGCGCTGAGGTCGCTTTGGGTGAAATTGCGGAAGCACTGCAGGCATACCCGCGTTATGTGGATGCGTACAACCTCAAAGGTTGGATTCACATGAGCCTGCAGGACTACAAAGGTGCCAATGACAGCTTTGTGCAAGCCTTGGCCTTGCGCCCGGGTGATGCGGATGCCCTTTACAACCTGGGGTGGTTGCAGTGCCAGCAAAAGCAATTTGCCTTGGCTGAGCGTAATCTGGATGCAGCATTGGCCGCGCCGCGCACCTCAGGGCAGTCGGTTTCACGCCTTTGGCTGGCCAAGGGCGTGTGCTTGCGGCAAGCGGGGCAGCTTGACGCAGCGATGCAAGCCCTCGAAAAAGCCCACGAAATAGAGCCAGGCAACCCTGCAGTTGCCTACAATTTTGCAGATGCGCTGCACGCTCAGGGTCATACTGAGCGTGCGCGTTTTTATGTGCGTCGCATCAATAATGGCCAATGGGCTTCTGCGCAATCGCTTTGGTTAGGGATCAAAGTTGAGCGAAGCCTGGGTGACAACGTAGCGATGCGACAGTTGGCTGATCAATTACATAAGCGATTCCCTGATTCCAAGGAATGGCAACGGTTTGAGCGGGGAGCTTTTGATGACTGAGGTGGTATTGGGTAACGCAGAGCAACAAAGCGACAGCAATGCCGCTGCACAGCAATCGGGCAGCGCGGGCATGCTTTTGCGGCAAGCGCGCGAGCAGCAGCACATGTCAGTTCAGACGCTGGCCTCTGCGCTCAAGGTTCCTGTGTACAAGCTGCAGGCATTGGAAGAAGACCGCTGGGATGTATTGACCGATTCGGTTTTTACACGCTCTCTGGCGCTGAGTATTTGCCGGTTGCTGCGTATTCCGTCAGAGCCTGTACTTGCTGGCTTGCCCAAGCATGAAGCTGCCAAGCTGGCCTCTAACCCCGAAGGCATCAATGCTCCATTCAAGGAAAAAACACTGCGTTCATTGATGTCGCCGGCGCAGGAGCCTGGCACTGGCAGTGCGGTCAAGCTGGCAGCAGTTTTGCTGATTGCTGTGGCGGGTGGCGCCGGCTTTTACTTCTGGCCCCAGTGGCAGTCTGCACAAGGTGATGCCATAGATGCTGTGGCGCAAGGTGCTACAAGTGAGCCTTTGTTCATGCCTCAGTTGCAGGCGGAGCCTGAGGCATCGAATACAGAAGGTGCGGCAGCAACGGCTCAGGATGCAGCCGCTGCGGTGATGGCCGAGCCTGCCACTGCGCCGGCACAGCCCGCACCTGCTGAGGTAGCCGCTGTCACACCACCAGCCATCGCTGCTTTGCCAGCACCAACTGGTGCCGTGGCGGGAGAGCGTGTGTTGCGTTTTACGGCCACGGCTCAATCCTGGGTGCAAGTGCGAGATGCGCAGCAGCAAGTGGTGATGGAAAAGATTTTGAAGTCTGGCGACGTTTTTGAAGAAGTTGCCGTGGGACGGCCTTTGCACGTGGTGATCGGTAATGCCGAAGCAACGCGTGTGGAGGTGGATGGCAGTGCATTCGATTTCGCAGGGTCTGCGAAAAACAATGTGGCCCGATTCGAGGTGAAGTAAAAAGTGTCTGACAACACATTCCAGGCATCGCCCATTGCGATTGCCTCTGCACTGCCCCGCAAGAGCCGTCAGGCCCGCGTGGTGTGGCGCAACAACGTGGTTACGGTGGGTGGCAATGCGCCTGTGCGCGTGCAGTCCATGACCAATACCGACACTGTGGAGGCGGTGGAAACCGCCATCCAGGTGCGCCAGCTGGCGCAGGCAGGCTCGGAGATGGTGCGCATCACGGTGAACACGCCTGAGGCTGCCGCTGCAGTGCCCTATATCCGTGAGCAGCTCGACCGCATGGGCGAGTATGTGCCGCTGGTGGGTGATTTTCACTACAACGGCCACCGCCTGCTCACCGATTACCCTGACTGCGCGCAAGCACTGTCCAAGTACCGCATCAACCCCGGCAACGTGGGCAAGGGCGACAAAAAGGACAAGCAGTTCGGTCAGATGATTGAGATTGCGGCCAAGTACGACAAGGCAGTGCGCATTGGTGTGAACTGGGGCTCGCTGGACCAGGAAATCATGGCCCAGCTGATGGACCAGAACTCGCTGCGTGCCCAGCCGTGGGAAACCCGCCAAGTCATGTACGAGGCGCTGATTACCTCGGCCGTCAGCTCTGCCAAGCTGGCTGAATCGATAGGTTTGAACCCCGACAACATTATCTTGTCGTGCAAGGTCAGCGGTGTGCAGGATTTGATCTCTGTGTACCGGGCCTTGGCCCAGCGCTGCGATTACGCACTGCATCTGGGGCTGACGGAAGCCGGCATGGCCACCAAGGGCACGGTGGCTTCCACCGCTGCGCTGTCAGTGCTGCTGCAAGAAGGTATTGGCGACACCATTCGCGTCTCGCTCACACCCTTGCCGGGTGAGGCGCGTACGCAAGAAGTGGTGGTGGCGTCCGAGATTTTGCAAAGCCTGGGGCTGCGCGTGTTTGTGCCCAGCGTCACCGCCTGCCCTGGCTGTGGCCGCACCACCAGCACTACGTTCCAGGAGCTGGCCAAGCAAATTGACGACTATCTGCGCGGGCAGATGCCCGTGTGGCGCGTGCAGTACCCGGGCGTGGAGGCCATGAAAGTGGCCGTGATGGGCTGTATCGTGAACGGTCCCGGTGAGAGCAAGCATGCCGACATCGGCATCAGCCTGCCGGGCAATGGCGAAGCGCCTGCAGCGCCAGTGTTCATCGATGGCGAAAAAGCCATGACGCTGCGTGGCGAAGGCATCGCCACGGAGTTTCAGGCGCTGGTGGAATCCTATGTGCAACGCCGTTATGGCTCAGGTGCTTGATTAAAACAATAGCTGTTAGCGTGCGTGTATAAATACTTTCGAATATAAAAGTATCTGAAAACCGTATCAACACAGCGCAAGTAGCTCTTTTTTTAAAGTGCTGCACTTTTGGTGAGAACTTCCAAGTGGCTAAGACCGACAAACTTTCCGCCGTCAAAGGCATGAATGACATCCTTCCCGGCGAATCTGCACGCTGGGAATGGCTGGAGGCGCAGGTGCGCGAGCTGATGGGCCGCTTTGCCTACAGCAATGTGCGTACCCCCATCGTCGAGCACACCCAGCTGTTTGTGCGCGGTATTGGCGAGGTGACCGATATTGTGGAAAAGGAGATGTACTCCTTTGAAGACAAGCTCAACGGAGAGCGCCTGACGCTGCGCCCCGAAGGCACGGCCAGCCTGGTGCGTGCCACCATCGAAAACAACTTGCTGTACGACGGCGGCAAGCGCATGTGGTACATCGGCCCCATGTTCCGCCACGAGCGCCCGCAGCGCGGTCGCTACCGCCAGTTTCACCAGATTGGTGCCGAAGCCATGGGCTTTGCCGGTCCGGATGTCGATGCCGAGCTGATCTTGCTGGCCGTAGCACTGTGGAAGCGCCTGGGCCTGACCCAGTGGCGCCTTGAAATCAACAGCCTGGGCCAGCCTGAGGAGCGCAAGGCGCACCGCCAAGCACTGATTGCCTACCTGGAGCAGCACACCGATGTGATGGACGAAGAGGCCAAGCGCCGCATGTACAGCAACCCGCTGCGCGTGCTGGACACCAAAAACCCTGCCATGCAGGACATGGTGAACGCTGCGCCCCAGTTGCTGGACTATCTGGGTGAGGCTTCGCTGGCGCACTTCAACGGCTTGAAGGCCATTTTGGATGCCAACGACGTGCCGTGGACGGTGAACCCCCGTCTGGTGCGTGGTTTGGATTACTACAACCTCAGCGTGTTTGAGTTTGTGACCGATCTGCTGGGCTCGCAAGGCACCATCTGCGCCGGTGGCCGCTACGACTACCTGATCGAGCAAGTAGGCGGCAAGCCTGCTCCCGCTGTTGGCTGGGCGCTGGGCGTAGAACGTGTGCTGGAGCTGGTCAAAGAGCTGGGCACCGATATCCCAGAGCAGCAGCTGGACGCTTACGCCATCGTGCCGGATGTGGCCGCCATGCCGCAGGTATTGCGCACGCTCGCGCAGCTGCGTGAAGCCGGTGTCCGCGTGCAGATGCACACCGCAGGTGCGCAAGGCATGGGCTCGATGAAATCGCAGTTCAAAAAGGCTGACGCTTCGGGTGCACGCTTTGGCCTGATCTTCGGCGCAGACGAGTTGGCGCAAGGCAAAGTCACCGTGAAATCTCTGCGTGACGGGCAGGGCGAACAAGTGCAGCAACTGCTGACCGAAGCGACCTCTTGGGCGCACACCCTACAATCGAACGCTTAATTTGTAACGACACCAGATATGGCAACGCATCTCGACCTCGAAGAACAAGAGCAACTTGATCAGATCAAGCACTTCTGGAGCAAGTGGGGGACCCCCATTACGGGCATCGCCATCGTGGTGATGGGCTCATTTGCAGCATGGAATGGCTACCAGTTTTGGCAACAGCGCCAGGCGCTGCAAGCGTCTGCTTTGGCAGATGTGGTGGCCGTTGCCGTAGAAAGCGGAGATCAAACCCGTGTGGCCCAGGCTTTCGACGCCATCAAGGCCGATTACAAAGGCACGCTGCAAGCGGGCTATGCAGCCTTGCTGGTGGCACAGTCTGCAGTGAATGCAGACAAGCTGCCAGAAGCCAAGGCGGCTTTGCAGTGGGCTGCCGACAGCACCAAGGATGAGGGCTATCAAGCGGCAGCCAAGCTGCGTCTGGCTGCGGTGTTGATGCAGGAAAAAGATCTGGATGCCGCTGCCGCCTTGCTGCGTGGCAGCTTCCCCGCAGAATTCAAGGGTTTGGTGGCCGACCGTCTGGGTGATGTTTTGCAGTTGCAAGACAAGTCCAGTGAGGCCGTTGCAGCTTACAAAGAGGCATGGAAACTGCTTGATCCTCAAGTAGATTACCGCACGCTGGTGGGCTTTAAGCTCAATGCACTGGGCGAGGCAACCCCTGAATCTGGCACAGCGATTTCGACGGAGACAAATAAGTGAATCACAGCGCACAAAACCAACAAGGTTCTCGTTTTTGGATGACTGCTCAACGTACGGTGCTGGCTGCAGCCATGGTGACGGCCCTGGGCGGTTGTGCGTGGTTTGGCTCAGGCAGTGCAGTAAAGCCTGCAGATCTGGGGCCGAATGTGGTGAATTTGCCTGTGCGTCAGGCATGGCAGCTGAGCATGCCTGCGATCAAAAATGCCAGCATCCGTGCTCAAGTGCAGGGTGACAACGTGGTGGTTGCCGCTGCTGATGGCACGGTCGTCAGCGTCAATGCGGCCACAGGGCGTGAAAACTGGCGTGGTCAGGCTGGCAAGACTTTGCAGGCTGGCGTAGGTGCAGACGGCCAATTGGCCGCTGTAGTGACAACCAGTAACGATCTGGTGGTGTTTGAAGCCGGTAAAAAGCTGTGGAGCAAAACGCTGACAGCATCGGCTTTTACTGCCCCGTTGATGGCTGGTGGCCGCGTGTTTGTGCTGGCTGCAGACCGTTCAGTGTCGGCATTTGATGCGCAAAACGGTGCACATTTGTGGACCCAAAAGCGCGAAGGTGAGCCGTTGGTGCTGCGTCAGCAGGGCGTCCTCATGCCATATGGCAACACCTTGCTGGCGGGCTTGTCCGGCCGGCTGGTAGCGTTTAACCCTGATAACGGCAATGTCCAGTGGGAAGCGCCTCTGGCGTCACCGCGTGGAACGAATGACGTAGAGCGTCTGGTTGATCTGGTCGGACCTGCCAGCCGCGTAGGCAATGCCGTGTGCGCGCGCGCCTTCCAGGCAACGGTGGGTTGTGTTGACGCTAATGTCGGGCGCACAGCATGGACACAAACTGCCAAGGGAGCAGTGGGAATTGCAACTGATGCAGAGTACGTGTTTGGTACCGAAAGCAACGGCATTGTGCAAGCGTGGAGCTTGGCCGATGGCGAGAAGCGCTGGTCGGTAGACCGTTTTCAGCACCGCAAGCTGACTGCACCGTTGGTGCTGGGGCGTGCGGTGGTAATGGCTGATGAGTCGGGTTTGGTGCACATGCTGTCTAGAAAGGATGGCGCGCACTTGAATCGATTGAATACAGATGGAACTGGCGTAGCTGTGGCGCCAGTGGTGGCCGCCGACACTTTGGTGGTTGTGACACGCGGTGGTGGCATTTACGGCTTCCGCCCGGATTGACAGAATTTTTCGAATGAAGCCAGTTATTGCCCTTGTGGGGCGGCCCAATGTGGGCAAATCAACCTTGTTCAACCGCCTGACAAAGACGCGTGACGCTATCGTTGCCGACTTTGCAGGGTTGACGCGGGATCGCCATTACGGACAAGGCCGACAGGGTAAGCACGAGTACATCGTGATCGATACCGGTGGCTTTGAGCCTGATGCATCCAAGGGCATCTTCAAGGAGATGGCCAAGCAAACCCGTCAGGCCGTAGCTGAGGCCGATGTTGTGCTGTTTGTGGTGGATGCGCGTGATGGCTTGTCTGCGCAAGATCACGACATTGGAAACTACCTGCGTCGTCTGGGTAAGCCTTGTGTGCTGGTTGCAAATAAGGCCGAAGGCATGAAGGCAGGTGCACAGCTGGCAGAGTTCTATGAACTTGGCCTGGGTGAGGTGTATCCCGTCTCTGCCGCACATGGTCAGGGTGTGCGCGAATTGATTGAGTTGGCGTTGGGGCCACTCAATGTGCAGGATCCCGAGGCTCAGACCATTGAGGATGTGGAGGCCAAGCCTGTGCGTTTGGCTTTGGCAGGGCGCCCGAATGCGGGCAAATCCACCTTGATCAATACGTGGCTGGGTGAAGAGCGCTTGGTGGCGTTTGACATGCCAGGGACAACGCGCGATGCGATCTCCGTGCCTTTTGAGCGCAACGGTCAGCAGTTCGAGTTGATCGATACCGCCGGTTTGCGTCGCAAAGGCCGGGTGTTTGAATCCATTGAGAAGTTCTCCGTGGTCAAAACACTGCAAGCCATTGAAGACGCCAACGTCGTAGTGATCTTGATCGATGCCACCGAAGGTGTCACTGATCAGGATGCGCACATTGCCGGCTATGTCTTGGAAAGTGGCCGCGCCGTGGTGGTGGCCATCAACAAGTGGGATGCTGTTGATGATTACCAGCGCCAGTTGGTCGAGCGTGCCATTGAAACTCGCCTTGGGTTCTTGAAATTTGCAGCATTGCACTATATCTCTGCTGTCAAGCGCCAAGGTTTGGGGCCACTGTGGGCTTCCATCGTGCAAGCGCACAAGGCTGCGACCTGCAAGATGCCAACCCCTGTGCTCACGCGAGTCCTTATGGAAGCCGTGCAGTATCAAACGCCGAAGAAGGTGGGAGCCTACCGTCCGAAGCCGCGCTATGCGCACCAGGGCGGTATGAATCCTCCGGTCATCGTGGTCCATGGAAATTCTGTGGAGCACATTACAGATGCCTACAAGCGTTTTCTGGAAGGCCGTTTTCGCAAGGAATTCGATTTGGTGGGAACACCTCTTCGAATTGAGCTTAAAACTTCCCACAACCCCTACGCCGACTGAGGCGGGAAGCCATCATCACAGCGCTGATGTGAACGAATTCCTGCGGGGAGGAGGGCATAAAAGCTGCTGTGGTAAGGTGTCGGTTTACAACAACATTTCCGAACACGGAGAATATCGTGAGCAATAAAGGCCAACTCCTGCAAGATCCATTT
This sequence comes from Comamonas avium, assembly GCF_014836675.1. Classification (GTDB taxonomy): domain Bacteria; phylum Pseudomonadota; class Gammaproteobacteria; order Burkholderiales; family Burkholderiaceae_C; genus Comamonas; species Comamonas avium. Next base: position 36,133 of record NZ_JACSQK010000010.1, on the reverse strand, counting down.
CTGAATGCGCTGCGCCGCGAACATGTGCCTGTTTCCATTTATTTGGTCAACGGTATCAAGCTCCAAGGCCAGATTGAGTCTTTTGACCAGTATGTGGTGTTGCTGCGCAATACAGTGACACAGATGGTTTACAAGCACGCTATTTCCACCATCGTTCCCGGCCGTGCCGTCAATTTCAGCATGGCTGATAACAACGACAGCGAGGCACCTGCCGCTTGAAGCTGTTGACTTATCCCTTCCCTGCGCAGCAGCGTGGGGTGGGGGAGGTGGCATGAGCGTGAACGCCAAATCCTCCCCTGACGCCACTGCCGTTGTTTTGGTTGGCGTTGATTTCGGACTTCCACACTTCGACAACGAGCTTGAAGAGTTGGGCTTGCTGGCAAAAACCGCTGGCTTGAACCCTGTGGCACGCATCACCTGTAAGCGCAAAGCACCTGATGCCGCACTGTTTATTGGCAGTGGCAAGGCTGATGAGATTCGCATGCTTGCGCAAATGCATGGCGCCAAAGAAGTTTTGTTTGACCAGGCTTTGAGCCCTGCTCAGCAGCGTAATTTAGAGCGCCACATGGAGATGCCAGTCAACGACCGCACGTTGTTGATTTTGGAAATCTTTGCGCAACGCGCACGCAGTCACGAAGGCAAGCTGCAGGTGGAGCTCGCTCGCTTGCAGTACGTCAGCACCCGCCTGGTTCGACGCTGGACCCACTTGGAGCGTCAGATGGGTGGCATTGGCGGTCGTGGTGGCCCTGGTGAAAAGCAAATTGAGCTCGATCGTCGCATGATTGCCGAGTCCATCAAGCGCACCAAGGACAAGCTGCAAAAAGTCAAGAAACAGCGCCAGACCCAGCGTCGCCAGCGTGAGCGCAGAGATGTGTTCAACATTTCGCTGGTGGGCTACACCAATGCGGGTAAATCGACGCTGTTTAACGCCTTGGTGAAAGCCCGCGCATATGCCGCCGATCAGTTGTTTGCAACGCTCGACACGACAACGCGCCAGCTTTATTTGACGGAGGCGCAGATGTCCGTGTCGCTGTCAGATACGGTGGGGTTTATTCGTGACCTGCCGCACGGTTTGGTGGCAGCTTTTCAAGCCACCTTGCAAGAAGCGGTCGATGCTGATTTGCTTTTGCATGTGGTGGATGCTTCGAACGAAACTTTCCCCGAACAAATGGATCAAGTGCGCAGGGTGTTGGGTGAAATCGACGCCTTGGGCATCCCACAAGTGCTGGTGTTCAATAAATTGGATGCCTTGCCTGATGGGCGCTCGCCTGCATCTTTGCAAGATACTTATGAGGTCGACGGGGTGGAAGTGCCCCGCGTGTTTGTGAGTGCGCGCACGGGTGAAGGTTTGCCGCAATTGCGCCAGGTTCTGGCCAATGCAGCTTTGGCTGCAAGCAATGCACCCGACGAAGGGGCGGTACAAGACGGCGATGATGATCTACCGTCTGAGTCAATGTCCCCTGAAGACAGCGACGATTGAGCAAAGTGCCCTTTAAACATTTGGGCACAATGCAATATGTTTCATAGCAATATCAATTGAGACTTTTCGCATGAATTTCCTGAATCGCGCCCCTCGTTGGGCAGTGCTGCCAGAACGCTTGCGGGGAATGTTCAATCTGAATGACCCCCGCTGGGGCCGTGGAGAGGACAACAACGCAGGGGAGGGCGATCAGCGCCCAGATTCTGATCGTCCCGTACCGCCGCCTTCCTCCAATACACCGCCACCACGCGGGCAAAATAATCAGGCAGGTCAACCCCCCGATCTGGATGAGCTGTGGCGCGATTTGAATCGCAAGCTTTCTGGTCTGTTTGGGGGCAAGCCTCCACGTGGGCCGCAGGGCGGCAATAGCGCGCAGCCTCCTGAAATGAAGGGCGCAGGTATTGGCGTTGGACTGATCGCCGGCATTGCTGTGCTGATTTGGCTGGGCACTGGTTTTTTCATTGTGCAAGAAGGCCAGCAGGCCGTCATTACGCAGTTCGGTAAATACAACTCCACGGTTGGTGCCGGTTTTAACTGGCGCCTGCCTTATCCCATCCAAAACCATGAGTTGGTATATGTGTCGCAGATTCGCTCTGTGGATGTGGGGCGCGACACCGTTATCAAAAGCACGGGCCTGCGTGAATCGGCAATGCTGACGGAAGACGAGAACATCGTTGAAATCAAGTTTGCTGTGCAGTACCGCCTCAATGATGCGCGTGCCTGGCTCTTTGAGAGCAAGAGCCCGGATTTGGCTGTGGTGCAGGCTGCCGAAAGTGCGGTTCGCGAAGTGGTCGGCAAGATGAAGATGGATACCGCTTTGGCCGAAGAGCGAGACCAGATTGCCCCCCGTGTACGCGATTTGATGCAGACCATTCTTGACCGCTACAAAGTGGGCGTGGAAGTCGTGGGCATCAATATGCAGCAAGGTGGTGTACGTCCGCCAGAGCAGGTGCAAGCAGCGTTTGACGATGTGCTCAAGGCTGGTCAAGAGCGTGAGCGCGCCAAAAATGAGGCACAAGCCTATGCCAATGATGTGATCCCTCGTGCCACAGGTACGGCAGCACGTCTGAAGGAAGAGGCAGATGGCTATCGTGCACGTATTGCAGCGCAAGCCGAAGGTGATTCCGAACGCTTTAGCTCTTTGCTGGCCGAGTACAAGAAAGCCCCGCAAGTGACGCGCGATCGTCTGTATACCGATGCGATGCAAGAGGTCTACAGCAACGTAACCAAGATTTTGGTGGATTCCCGTCAGGGTTCTAATTTGCTGTATCTGCCGCTGGACAAGATCATGCAAGGCGCAGGTGTGGCACCTCATGCAACGCAAGATGCCGCCGCACGTGCGCAATCGCAAAATGCCACGACTGCCGTGCCCGCTGCGCCCCCTGTTGATACACGTGCCCGCGACCTGAACCGTTCGCGTGATCGCGAACCACGCTGAGGAGATCTGTTGTGAACAGAGTTGGATTTATTGCCTCGAGCCTGCTGGTGGTGTTGGCGCTGTTGAGCTCGATGCTCTTTGTCGTTGACCAGCGCCAGTTTGGTGTCGTGTACGCCTTGGGTCAAATCAAGAGCGTGATTACTGAGCCAGGCTTGAACTTCAAGCTGCCGCCGCCGTTCCAAAACGTTCGTTATATCGACAAGCGTTTGCTGACGTTGGACAGCACCGATACCGAGCCCATGCTGACGGCTGAAAAGCAGCGGGTGGTGATCGACTGGTATGTGCGCTGGCGCATTTCTGATCCATCGGAGTACATCCGCAATGTTGGCCTGGACGAAAGCGCCGGGGCCATGCAGCTGAACCGCGTTGTGCGCAACGCTTTTCAGGAAGAAGTGAACAAGCGCACTGTGCGTGAGTTGCTTTCTTCCAAGCGCGATACGCTGATGGCGGATGTCAAGGCCGAGGTGCTGAAGGCCGTTACCGGCGGTAAACCCTGGGGGGTGGATGTGGTGGACGTGCGTATTACCCGTGTGGATTACGCCGAAACCATTACCGAATCGGTCTACCGCCGTATGGAGGCAGAGCGCAAGCGCGTAGCCAATGAGCTGCGTTCAACGGGTGCTGCTGAAGGTGAAAAAATTCGTGCTGAAGCTGATCGTCAGCGTGAAATCACTGTGGCCAATGCCTATCGTGACGCACAGAAAATCAAGGGTGAAGGCGATGCTGAGGCTGCCAAGATCTATGCGCAAGCATTTGGTCAAGACCCTCAGTTTGCCAAGTTCTATCGCAGCCTGGATGCCTATAAGGCCAGCTTTGCGAACAAGAATGACGTCATCTTGGTTGATCCTGCAAGCTCTGATTTCTTCAAGTCTTACCGCAGCAGTGGGACGGGTACGAACTAAGTTGCATACGGTCTTCCGTCTGCCTCTTTAAGGCCAAGGCGCTAAGCTCCATCCATGGAATCTGATGTTTCTTGGTGGGCCGCCTTGGCTTTGTTTTTGGTGATTGAGGGATTGTTTCCTTTCATTTCTCCGCGCCGCTGGCGCGGTGCATTTGCCCAGCTTTTAGCCCTGCGAGACGGCCAAATACGTTTCGTTGGACTGCTCTGTATAGCAGTCGGTCTGAGCCTGCTGTGGCTGCTCAAATAACGTGGATAGTGGCTAGGCCTTAAGCCTTTTTTAGGGCGGGGCAGCGATAGCCGATAGAATCACGTTTTTAACAGCCTCCCCTTTTTTCCATGTCCGCTTGGGCCTTGCCGGATCACATCGCCGATGTTTTGCCCTCTGAGGCTCGGCACATCGAAGAGTTGCGTCGAGGATTACTCGATACGGCGCGCAGCTATGGGTATGAATTGGTCATGCCCCCACTCTTGGAGTATCTGGAGTCTTTGCTTACCGGCACCGGTGAAGCACTGAATCTGCAAACCTTCAAGCTGGTAGATCAAATTTCAGGTCACACACTGGGTTTGCGTGCAGACATGACGCAGCAAGTGGCGCGTATTGATGCGCACTTGCTCAATCGTGAAGGCGTCACGCGCTTGTGCTACTGCGGCCCTGTGCTGCATGCTGCGCCAGACCGCCCCCGTGCCACGCGTGAGCCATTGCAGTTTGGTGCCGAAATCTATGGGCACGCAGGACCTGAGGCTGATATTGAAGCCTTGAGCCTGGCGCTGGCCTGTGTAGAAGGTGCTGGCGTGAGCGGGTTTACGGTAGATCTGGCTGATGTGCGCCTGGTACGCAGTCTGCTGGCTGGCGTGATGGTGGACAGCGATGTGCTGCAAAAGGTGCATGCTGCACTGGCCTCCAAGGATGCGACGGCGCTGGTCGCGCTGACCAAAAATTTTCCGCAGGCCTCACGTGACGGTTTGCTGGCATTGCTGCAGTTGTACGGTGATGTCAAAGTGCTCGATGAAGCTGAAAAAGCTTTGGAGCGCACACCGGGTGCTCAGCATGTACTGCAGCATTTGAAGTGGTTTGCGGCGCAGTTCCCTGAAGCGAACGTGACGTTCGACTTGGCAGATTTGCGTGGTTATTCTTATTACAGCGGTACACGCTTTGCCGTCTACGCCCCCGGAGCCAGCGATGCGCTGGTGCGTGGAGGTCGTTACGACGAAGTGGGTGCCGTGTTTGGACGCAACCGTCCAGCGGCGGGTTTTTCGCTGGACATCAAGCAGTTGGTGTCGGTGGTTCCATCGCGTCCGCTGCGTGCAGCCATCCGCGCTCCCTGGGGCAATGGTGCACAGCTCAGTCTTGCTATTGCGCAGTTGCGCAGCCAAGGTGAGACCGTAGTCTGTGTGCTTCCCGGGCATGAGAGCGAGGTGGACGAATTCCACTGCGACCGTGCACTGGTGCAAAGCGCCGGGCAATGGGTCGTGCAAGCCGTTTAAGGCATTTTTCAATTCATCGGATTTGAGATTATGAAAGCAACCAAAGGTCGCAACGTGGTCGTCGTCGGTACCCAGTGGGGCGACGAAGGCAAGGGTAAATTGGTCGATTGGCTGACCGAAAGCGCTCAAGGCGTTGTGCGTTTCCAAGGCGGTCATAACGCAGGTCACACTCTGGTGATCAATGGCGTCAAGACTGCGCTGCACTTGATTCCTAGCGGCATCATGCGCCCTGGCGTTAAGTGCTACATCGGCAACGGTGTGGTGCTCTCGGCCGGCAAGCTGTTCGAGGAAATCGAAGGCCTGGAAAAGGCGGGTGTGAGCGTGCGCGATCGTCTGCGCGTGTCTGAAGCCTGTCCCCTGATCTTGCCTTTCCACCAAGCCCTGGATGTAGCCCGTGAAGCGGCCCGCGAACAAGGCGGCGTGCAAAAGATTGGTACCACTGGCAAGGGCATTGGCCCCGCCTACGAAGACAAGATTGCCCGCCGTGCTTTGCGTGTGCAAGACCTCAAGCACCCTGAGCGCTTTGCAACCAAGCTGCGCGAGCTGCTCAAGCTGCACAACCACATCTTGGTGGAAGTGCTGGGCTCCAAGAAGTTTGAATTTGCCGACGCGCTCAAGCCTTACATCAAGGACGGCGAAGTGCAGTTTGATGTGGTCTACGAAGAAGCCATGCGCCACGCAGAGCTGCTCAAGCCCATGATTGCCGACGTTTCGCGTGAACTGAACGACGCACATGCCGCAGGTGCAAACCTGCTGTTTGAAGGCGCACAAGGCACGCTGCTGGACGTGGACCACGGCACCTACCCCTACGTGACATCGTCCAACTGCGTGGCAGGCAATGCCGCCGCTGGCGCTGGTGTAGGCCCGGGCATGCTGCATTACGTTCTGGGTATTACCAAGGCGTACTGCACCCGCGTGGGTGGTGGCCCCTTCCCGACCGAGCTGGAGTGGGAAAAAGAAGGCACGCCCGGCTACATCATGTCGACCGTGGGTGCTGAAAAGGGTGTGACCACAGGCCGTTCGCGCCGCTGTGGTTGGTTTGATGCTGCGTTGCTCAAGCGTTCGGCACAAATCAACGGTTTGTCAGGCCTGTGCATTACCAAGCTGGACGTACTGGACGGTATTGAAGAGCTGCAACTGTGCGTGGGCTACGAGCTGGATGGCGAAAAGATCGACATCCTGCCTCTGGGTGCTGACGATATCGAGCGTTGCAAGCCTATCTACGAGTCGATTCCCGGCTGGACTGATACGACCGTTGGCGTGACTGACTATGCCAAGTTGCCTGTGGCAGCGCGCAACTACCTGGACCGTATTGCACAAGTGACTGGCGTGCCGATCGCCATGGTTTCGACCAGCCCTGATCGCGATCACACCATCCTGATGCAAAACCCCTACGTTGCTGCGTAAGTGGCATTGCCTCTATAAACACGCTCCTCGCGAATTTACACAGGAACACGAACATGTTGACTGAAGACGGCAAGCACTTGTACGTTAGCTACGACGAATACCATGGTCTGATCGAGAAGCTGGCTTTGAAAATTCACCAGTCCGGCTGGGAATTTGACACCATCTTGTGCCTGGCCCGTGGTGGCTTGCGCCCAGGTGATATCTTGAGCCGCATCTTTAACAAGCCTCTGGCCATCATGTCCACCAGCTCTTACCGTGCTGAAGCAGGCAAGGTGCAGGGGCACCTGGATATTGGTCGCTTCATTGCCACTCCCAAGGGTGAAATCGCTGGCCGCGTGCTGCTGGTGGATGACCTGGCTGACACAGGCGTGACACTGAATGCCGTGGTGAAGATGCTCAAGGAAAACTACCAGCCCATCACAGAGATGCGTACGGCCGTGATCTGGACCAAGGGTGTCTCGACGTTCAAGTCGGACTACTCGGTAGAAGACCTGCCGACCAATCCATGGATTCACCAGCCCTTTGAAGGCTATGACAACCTCTCGCCAGAGAAGTTGATGGAAAAGTGGAAGCTGTAATTGAGTTTGCATTCCCTGAAAGAGGAGCCCTTGTGGCTCCTTTTTTATTCTCAGCTGATAAATAAATAGGAGCTGTTATCGCTTATGTACCAATCATTTCAAATATAAAAGTATCTGAAATATATATGTATAAAGCGTTGATAGCTATTATTTTAAATTTCTACAGTGCAGGCATAAATCCAGGCCTGCACGTGTCGACATGCTGACGTTATGCTCATGCCATGCAAATGATGTTTGATGCACTGTGGCGCGCTTTGGCTGACTGCCTGCGGGGGCGAGTGATTGCGTGGTCCTTGTTCCCCTTGCTTGTCGTGGCCGCCATGGTCGCGCTTGTGGGCATTTTTTGGTGGGATGGCGCTGTGGCTGCCGTGCAGACATGGCTGGAGCGAGCCAGCTGGTTGCAATGGCTGTGGGCATGGATGGGCAGTAGCTACGCCTATGCAAGCGCTATAGCGGCGGCAGTGACTGTGGTGCTGCTGATGGGCCCTGTGATCGTCATCGTTGCGCTGGCAGTAGTGGCGATGGTGATGACGCCGCAAATGGTGGAGCTTGTAGCGCAGCGCCGCTTTGCGCATCTGGAGCGAAAACGCGGCGGTGGCTGGGCCAGTAGTGCTTTATGGGCCATGGGCTCTACGGCATTGGCATTGCTGGCGTTGCTGCTGTCAATCCCGCTGTGGCTGGTGCCGCCCCTGGTGCTGGTGTTGCCACCGCTGATCTGGGGCTGGCTGACTTACCGGGTCATGGCCTTTGATGCACTGGCTGAGCATGCCAGCCAGGCTGAGCGACAAATCATTTTTAAGCAGCACCGTTATCCGTTGATGTTGATGGGGGTGATTTGCGGCTACGCTGGCGCAGCGCCTGCCATTGTCTGGGCGTCTGGCATGGTGTTCGTGGCGGCATTCTGGATTTTGATTCCTATTGCCATCTGGATTTATGCACTCGTGCTCGCTTTTTCCTCATTGTGGTTTGCCCACTATGGATTGGCGGCGCTGTACAGCTTGCGTGCAGCAACGGCACCCGATGCAGCACCTGATGCACCATCTTCGGCGCCAGTTCTTTAAACCGGCCGTTGTGTTTTGAATCAATTGGTGCATTCCGTAGGGTAGATGACTAAGTGCATCAATATGGTGCGTTCTTACGAACTAAAATGGTGCCCATGAAGCAGGCTCGGAGGAGTTTGCTAGATTTGCACCAAAATGGTGAATGACTCAAAGGCCGTGAAGCCCACATACTTCATGGCCTTATGCTTGTGAAAGTATGGAGCAGGGCCAGTTTCAAGCTGGCACACAAACTGCTTTGCTAAACGCGTACTTTCTATGAAGCGCTTTTCCAGGAGAACCTGATGGCTAAGACCGTTGCAGATGTGATGAACCTAGTGAAGGACAACGAGGTCAAATTTATTGACTTCCGCTTCACCGATACCCGTGGCAAAGAACAGCACGTGACCGTGCCTGTGTCGCACTTCGATGATGACAAGTTCTCTTCGGGCCACGCCTTTGACGGTTCGTCGGTTGCCGGTTGGAAGGGGATTGAAGCTTCGGACATGCTGTTGATGCCCGATCCCAATACCGCGAATATCGACCCCTTCTTTGAAGAAACCACACTGATTTTGCAGTGTGACGTGATCGAACCCGGTGATGGCAAGGCCTATGACCGCGACCCCCGCTCGGTAGCCAAGCGCGCCGAAGCCTACCTGAAGGCTTCTGGCCTGGGCGATACCGCTTACTTTGGTCCAGAACCTGAATTTTTCATTTTCGACGGCGTGCGCTGGGGTACAGAGCCGCACAACCCCTTCTTTGAAATCGAAGAATACGAAGCGCCTTGGAACACGGGCACCAAGTTTGAAGGCGGCAACCGCGGTCACCGTCCACGCGTCAAGGGTGGCTACTTCCCCGTGCCTCCGGTTGACAGTACGCAAGACATGCGCGCTGAAATGTCCCTGATCCTGGAGTCTCTGGGCATTCCAGTTGAAGTGTTCCACCACGAAGTGGCGGGCGCAGGTCAAAACGAAATCGGCACACGCTTCTCGACATTGGTTGAGCGTGCTGACTGGACACAGCTGCAAAAGTACGTGATCTGGAACGTGGCCAATACCTACGGCAAAACTGCCACTTTCATGCCCAAGCCCTATTCGGGTGACAACGGCTCTGGCATGCACGTGCACCAGTCCGTGTGGAAAGACGGCAAGAACCTGTTTGCTGGCGACGGCTATGCCGGTCTGTCTGACTTTGCGCTGTACTACATTGGCGGCATCATCAAGCACGCCCGTGCACTGAATGCCATCACCAACCCCGGTACTAACTCATACAAGCGTCTGGTCCCTGGCTTTGAAGCCCCAGTGAAACTGGCTTACTCGGCCAAGAACCGCTCGGCTTCGATCCGTATTCCTTACGTGAGCAACCCCAAGGGCCGCCGCGTGGAAGCACGCTTCCCAGACCCACTGATGAACCCCTACCTGGGCTTTGCAGCCTTGTTGATGGCTGGCTTGGATGGTGTGGAAAACAAGATCCATCCCGGCGAAGCTGCCACCAAGGATCTGTACCACCTGCCTCCAGAAGAAGACAAGCTGGTGCCCACTGTCTGCCACAGCCTGGACCAGGCTTTGGAAGCACTGGATGCCGACCGCGCTTTCCTGACCAAGGGTGGTGTGTTCAGCGACAGCATGATTGATGCCTACATTGAGCTGAAGATGGGTGAAGTGACACGCTTTCGCCAGGCCGTACATCCTGTCGAATACGACATGTACTACTCGCTGTAATCTGCATGAAGGGGCCTGTGTACACAGGCTGCTGTCTGCAGATGCGCAAAAGCAGCCTTCGGGCTGCTTTTTTTATAGGACAAAGGTGCTTATGCCTAGTCGGAAAATCAAGGACAGTGCGCGGCTTGCACTGCACAATGCAGTGATGCCGTCAACCTTGGTGGACGCACGGCCCAACCTTGCATGGAGGCATAAGAATGAATAAATGGATAGTTCTCTTGGTGTGCACCATGGCTGGCAATGCCATGGCTCAAGAGCGTATTTACCGGTGCGGCAATGAATACACCAACAGTGCCGCTGTGGCCAAGCAGCGCAACTGTCAAGTAATGGAGGGTGGCCACGTCACGGTGGTGCACACGGATGGCGGCGGCGCTGGCACCTCTTCTGCAAAAGCAGCGAGCAGTGAACCCAAGCCTGCAGCCAGTAATCGGGCTGTGCAGGTCGACCCGAATCAGCAGAAAGCCCGTGATAACGATGCCCGTGCCATCTTGCAGGCAGAGTTGAAGAAAGCCCAGGACAAGCTCAATGCGCTGAAGGCCGAATTCAATGATGGCAATCCGACGAAGTCAGCATTGGAGCTGCGCAATCCCCAGGTTTTCAATGAACGGCTGGAAGCACTGAAGGCAAACATTGCACGGCAAGAGGCGGATGTGGCAGGTATTCAGCGTGAACTCTCGCGCCATTCAGGTGGTTGATTTTTAGAAAGCTTGAGCAGCCCATGCCGGTTGATTCCTATGACGCCATACCGCGTTTTGCAGCGCTGGATCTTCTGTCCACTTTAGTGGTGGTTGTGGATGACAAGGGGGCTGTTGTCTTTGCCAATGCTGCACTTGAGAGTGCCATGGGCATGTCCCGCCGGATGCTGGAAGGCGGAGAGTTTGCTCAGCACCTTTCCGATCCATCCTTGTTGCGTTCAGGGCTGGGTGCGGCCCACGGTCAAGGCTACGCCGCCATGAGTTTTGATACGGGCCTGCAGCGCGCTGTGCAAGAGTCCTTGTTTGTCCATGTGACGGTGACAGCCATCGAGCACTCTGAGCTGAAATTGATTGAGCTGTGGGTGCTGGAGCAGCAGGCGAGACAAGACAGAGAAGAGCGTTTGGTAGAGCAAGCGCAGGCCAACAAAGAGCTGGTGCGTAACTTGGCCCACGAAATCAAAAATCCGCTGGGTGGTATTCGCGGGGCGGCCCAACTGCTGGAAATGGATTTGGAGACCAAAGAGCTCAGGGAGTACACGCAGGTCATCATTCATGAGGCCGACCGCTTGCAAAGCCTGGTGGATCGCTTGCTGGCGCCGCACCGTCACCCCCATCAACTGGTGGATCTGAATATTCATGAGGTTTGTGAGCGCGTACGCTCGCTGGTCTTGCTGGAATATCCGCAAGGATTAAAGATTCGGCGTGACTACGATATTTCTATCCCGGAGTTCAAGGGCGATCGCGCACAGCTGATTCAGGCGCTGCTCAACATTGTTCAAAACGCAGCGCAGGTGCTCTCGGAGAAGCTGGACAACGGCGATGCCGAGATCACATTGCGGACACGGGTTGTCCGTCAGGTAACGATTGGTCGCCAGCGACACAGACTGGCATTGGAATTGCATGTGATTGACAACGGCCCCGGCGTGCCAGATCACATCAAGGAGCGGATTTTTTATCCGCTGGTGACTGGCCGGGATGGAGGTTCGGGCTTAGGGCTGCCCTTGGCGCAAACATTTGTGCAGCGTCATCATGGTCTTATTGAATGCGAAAGCATGCCCGGGCGTACGGATTTCCGTATCCTTATCCCGCTGCCTTAAGACCTGGGCCTTTTAGAACACGCAACGGAAGGTAAACACTGCATATGAAGCCGATCTGGATAGTAGATGACGACCCCTCGATCCGCTTCGTCTTAGAGAAGGCGCTAGCTCGCGAAAACCTTCATACACGCAGCTTTAGCAACCCCCGCGAAGTGCTGGCAGCGTTGGCTGACTTGCCTGAGGGCGACCCAGGTCAGCAGGGCCCCCGTGTACTGGTGAGTGATATCCGCATGCCGGGTGGCTCTGGCCTTCAGCTGCTGGAAGAGGTGCATGCCCGGCTGCCAGATCTGCCGGTCATCATCATGACGGCCTACTCAGACTTGGACAGTGCGGTATCAGCCTTTCAGCGCGGGGCTTTTGAGTATTTGCCAAAGCCCTTTGACTTGCCAAAAGCGGTGGAGCTGATTCGCCGGGCTCTCGAAGAAAGTGAGCGCGAACAGGTTGCAGAAGAGCGTCAGGCAGTCATGCCCGAGATGCTCGGACAAGCACCGGCCATGCAGGATGTGTTTAGAGCCATTGGCCGTTTGAGTCAAAGCGCTGTCACCGTCTTGATCACGGGTGAATCGGGCTCGGGTAAAGAGCTGGTGGCGCGTGCCTTGCACAAACATTCACCCGTTTCAGGCGGCCCCTTTGTAGCGATCAACACTGCCGCAATTCCCAAGGACTTGCTGGAGTCAGAATTGTTTGGCCATGAGCGAGGAGCCTTTACGGGCGCTCAGACACAACGCCGTGGCCGGTTTGAGCAGGCAGAGGGTGGAACGCTGTTCTTGGATGAAATCGGAGACATGCCCTTTGACCTGCAAACGCGTTTGCTGCGCGTGCTGTCTGACGGGCAGTTTTATCGCGTAGGTGGACATACTGCCGTCAAGAGCAATGTGCGCGTGATTGCAGCGACCCACCAGAACTTGGAACAACGCGTGAAAGATGGCGTTTTTCGTGAGGACTTGTTTCACCGCTTGAATGTGATTCGCCTGCGTTTGCCATCGTTGCGTGAGCGTGCAGAAGATGTTCCTATGCTGGTCAAATATTTTCTGCAACGCAGTGCCAAGCAACTGGGGGTAGAGCCCAAACGCATTTCCGAAGCAGCGCTGCAGCGCATGTCGCAGTTCAGCTTTCCTGGCAATGTCCGGCAGCTGGAGAACATCTGCCATTGGCTGACGGTGATGGCCCCTGCGCAGCAGATTTCTACCCAGGATCTTCCGCCTGAAGTATTGGGCGGTGCAGATGATTTAGCGGCAGCGGCCTCCGTGGTGAATATGGCGATGACGGCAGTGCCAGAACCTGTAGCGCACTCACCATCAGCTACAGGACTTGGGCAGACTGCCATACAGCACAGTGAAGCTTCGCTGCTGCAGGGCTGGGAGGCGCTGCTAGAAGTGGAGGCGCGCAAACTTTTGCAAAGTGACTGCAAAGATGTTTGGGATGTCCTGAGTCAACGCTTTGAATCCAGCTTGATCACGACAGCGCTGGGCCTGACGCACGGCAAGCGCATGGAGGCCGCGCTGCGTCTTGGTATTGGGCGCAACACGATTACGCGAAAAATTCAGGAACTGGGACTGGATGGATCAGAGCGTGTCATGGCAGAAAATTAAGCACCAGGTGGCTTCAAGAAAAGGGTGTATGCGTGCATACGCCCTTTTTTATTGCAGGCCAACACGTTGATGCTCACTATTTGAAGCAGTCCTACAGATATCGGCAATCTCTGCCGACCCATTGCAGATGACATGGTTGTTAACAATCAAGAGGCCGCATGTCGGCATTTATTTTGAGTAATTAGCCCGTTTTATCTGCATTAGATCCATGCTTTCTAGATCCCTTTCTCCCTCGTCGGCACGCGCGATAGCGAGTGGAGGTACTGACGCTCAGGCTTCGCACCTGCAACCGCTTGAAGAAGATGACGCCATCGCCGCCATAGATACGCAGATGCTGCTGGTGGCAGACCTTGAGGATGAATACTGGCATGCTCATTTCTTTCAAGAACCATATTACGTGGCGGGGCGAAGCTATGACCAATACAGGCCTGCATACAGATTAGGTTGGAAAAGTGCGCTGCAGCACCCAGATGCCAATTTTGGCGATTTAGTCAAGCAGCTTGAGGTGCGCTGGCCGCATCAACGCACAACCAGTTTGCTTCCCTGGCGAGAGGTGCATGTGGCCGTCAGAGATGGCTGGCGTCATGCTGGCCTGCAAATGCGTAACGTGCAGCAGCATGCCCCAAGCCTGATGCGTGGGCATGAGATTGCGGGGGTGATTGACCCACTGCACCACGCGTGTCTGACCCTGGCCGGTGAATTGCAACGCATGCACTGCATTCCAATGAGTGATTTCTCCAGACAGGTGATTGAGCGCCACATTCATATGCTTCAGAGCATGATCGATGGCTTGCAGTCCTTGACGCCTGCTGTGGTGCAGATTCCGGTCAGTCCGTGGCACAAACGCCTGCGCTTTCATTGGCTGAAGCTCAAATCCAGCTTGTCAGACTGGGTGCCTGCACAAGTGTTCGAAATGTGTGAGTTCAGAGAGAAAAACTTATTGTCTGCCTATCAGCGAGCCTTGCGAAAGCATCTGGCACCAGAGGCCAAGGCAATGCTGCAATTGCATGCCAAGCAACTGCAAAGCCATGTCGAAAAACTGCACTGGGTCAGACACAACACGGTGCTGTGAGAGGCCTGTGCATATTGCACTTCAGCGTGCTGGCCTTGGCACCTATTACATATGCCGCCTAGGCGCTTGCTTGATCATGAGCAGTATTCCCACAGAGCTTTGATAGTGCACATCAAACAATAAATCCCATGGTCTCCGGTTTTGATCGGAGGAGAAATGGAGAAGGATTCACTATGACGATGCATTACACAGGGGCCTTGTTAGGGCGCGAGGCAGTTATTCAGTTTCCTGAGAGCACCGCGCAAGTGAGCTACTCAGTCCGTGGGGAGCTGCAGTGGCGTGTGACTGACAAGAACGGGAACGTAACACAGGGCAATGAGAGGCTGAGCTATCTGCAACTGTCGGACACCTTGCACTTTCTCAACTGGATTGAGAAAACAGGCTTCACAGTCAGCCAGATCATTGATACAGACAACGGAACGGTCAAAGCATTTTGGTCTTATGCAGATCAAATGAGTGATCGTGGGCATCGCGCATCAATGTTTGTGGATGGCTCTTTCCGCTTCACTTAATTGGCCAGAGCAAGCTCAAATGGCCATTGCCTGAAATTTGAGCATGGCCCGCAAAGCTAGGCTGGTGCTCAGTTTTGGCACTTATTCCTAAGGTTGTCCACAGCTAGGCCCACAGATGTTGGGTACAACTCAGATGCCCAAGAAAAAAGCCCTTGCAGCAGTGCAAGGGCTTTTTTTCTATCGTCGATATTCTCTTATCGCACGATTTCACTTTCAACGGTCATGTCAAGGACGTAGACGAACTTGGATGCATCTGCGGGCATGGGTTGAGGGCGTGTGAAGCGTTTGATGCGCAATACGTTGCGCACGCCCGCCTGGTGTGTATAGCCTTCAATCGCGCCGTAGAAGTTTTCCCAAGTGCCCGTGCTTTGCTTGATGCCCTGCTCGTTGTATTTGAGCTCGCGCACTTGCAAGCATTGAGCGTTCGGAATCAAGGGATGATTGCAAGCTACTTTTTGTGGCGCAACTTCTAAGAAGATGCGTTCACTTTGCCCATAAAGGGTCTCAGGGGTCGGTTGACCTTTAAGCTGCCATTTCGCCCCACTTTTAAAATTCAATTCCAAGATGGGTGGAGCGCCATCAGTGATTTTCCAGGTGCTGACGTTGCTCAGCTGTTGTGCAACATTCTTTTCCAATTGCATCAAGTCAGTGTTGCCGCAAGCCATCATGGTTGATGTCAAGCGCTCGATGTGCATCTGTTCGCCTTGCGTGCGGTAGCCACCACTGATGAGGTTGCACAGACGGTCAACACTGACGATATGGTCCGCAGAAAAGCGCAGGCCCACTGTGCGTGTGGTATTTGAGGCAGAAGCTGGCACTTGCCATTGCTTGTCTGCAGTGCCTTGTGCAGTCAATGCCTGCTGCAGTTGCCAGTGGTGCGACTGCAGTGTCGCCGCATTCGCGTGTGCTGGGGTTTTCAAGTCCGCAGAGCTGCTGCAGCCCACCAAAGCCGTGGTGCTGAGTGCGCAAGCCACACCGAGTGATTTCAAATTTAACATTGAGCTATAACCTCCTAATCGCGCATCTTGCACGTTTAACGACAAGCATGCATGAAGAATACTTTTGCTCGCGACTCAATGTTCCCATCAAGTCTGTGGGACAACGTCTTGATACTTTTTACATGTTGTTGATCGCGTGCAGGCAGGCTGTGTAAAACTTCAGGCAGCTATAAAATAATGAGCGGTCAAAGCACTGCAATGTGCAGCACTTTGCAGTGCGGCTCACAATCACAGCTTTCGTGTGGAACAGGCATGTCCAATTTTTTTACTTTGAATTCAGTGCGTGCGCTGTCGCGTGCATGTGTCGCTGCAGGCTCCATAGCCATCTTGACGGCATGCGGCAGTTGGGGTGGCTCCAAGACGGACAGTCTGGTGAAGGTGGAGGAAAAGTTTGGCTCTGCAGCAACTTACTCACGGTTGTTTGATGCCACGCCTGCGCAGACTTGCGAGGCGGCACGCCGGGCATTGCTGAGCCAGGGGTATATCGTTAACAAGACCGACAAGGAATCTGTCGAGGGGCAAAAAAGTTTTCAGCCACAGTCTGACCGCCATGTACTGATGAACATTCGCGTCACCTGTGTGCCAGAGAGCGGTGATGGTCAGCTGAGCATGGGTTTTGTCAGCGCTTTGCAAGACAGCTTTGCTTTGAAAATGGCCAGCAACTCTGCCAGTCTAGGGGTCAGCATGCTGGGTACAGTCTCTGTTCCTGTCGCTGCTGGGCATGATTCCATGATCAAAATTGGCAGCGAAACCGTAACCAGCGACCAGTTTTACGACAGTTTTTTTGATTTGATGCGCCGCTATTTGCTGGTGGATGCACCTCAGGAACTTGCCGGCAGCCGCAAGCGTTAGTCACTCGAAATAAACACCGGGTGACGCTGGCTTTGCATAGGTTTTTGCTGCATCAGCCTAAAAATAACGCGGGGTCCACCATGGTTCGATTGAGCATGACTCCCCAATGCAGGTGAGGTCCTGTGACTCGCCCTGTGGCGCCAACTTTGCAAAATGCTTGGCCTGCCTGCAGGAGGTCGCCGACTTTGCACTGTGTGCTGGAAAGATGGCAATACATCGTCAGCAGCCCACCTCCGTGATCCAGCCAGACAGTGCCACCATTAAAAAAATAATCCCCAACATCAACGACCTTCCCATGCAAAGGTGCTTTGATGACAGTGCCTGTTGCGGCGGCGATATCCATGCCGCTGTGTGGGTTGCGTGATTGGCCATTAAAGACGCGGCGCAACCCAAAGCTGCTCGATCTGCGGCCAGGGCAGGGTTGTTGCATACCCAAGACCGTCGTTTCTGATGTGGGTGTGCTGTAAAGCGCCATGATCGTTTGCTGGTGCGCGCGTTCACGCTCATGGCGGGCCAAATCTTGTGGTGCTAGGTCTACGGTCTTGGGAGAGACTTTCAGACGCTGTTCTGTGTATTGCTTGTCCGAGACTTTGTAGTCCAGCGATTGTGTCCCGTCGTCGTTATGCACGGTGACTGCATGAATGCCTGGTTTGGCTGACAGTGGAATACCCACCAGCGCAGTCCATTCGATCATGTCACCAATGACCAATACAGGAATGCCCTCCGACGTGGCCACTTTGGGGCGAGAGGATGAGGGACCAAGCGACAGGCGGGCTATCCCTCCAGGAACACGGCTATCCATTGGGAGAACTTCGCTGTCTGCTGCCCAGACTGGCAGAGCTGAACAGACACTGAGCTGGAGCATGGCTGACAAACAGTGGCGACGTTGCATAAGAAGTTCCGGTGTTCCAATTGGCATGCCCCGCATTGTGGCGTGACAAGAAGGGTGTGTACGTAAGACCGCGACCTGCGCAGTGCGTGCAAAGATTTTGACGTGGCGCAGAGTGCGTTGCAGGCAGGGCAAGGACACTTCACACCTCTGGTCATGACCGTGCGTGTTGGGTGCACGGCAGATTTATTGAAGGTATTTATCTCATGCAAGCTTTTCGCATTGTGGTTATCGGCGCGGGTGAAACAGGTACACCGCTTCTTCAACAATTGTTGAATGCACCATTTGTGCAAGTACTCGGTGTGGCGGATCTGAATTTAGAGCTGCCAGGCATCGCTTTGGCGCGTGAGCACAAAGTGACCGTCACCGACAATTTCATGGATCTGGTCAGCCAGGGAGCTCAAGTTGACATCATCATTGATGTCACCGGTGCCTCGAAGGTGCGTGAGCAATTGCGCCAGTACATGGTGGATTCTCGCAATACACACACAGTCATCATGCATGAACAGATTGCGTTGTTGATGATGTCTTTGTCCGCAGGCAAGCTGGTGGATAGCAAGCATGGAGCCCAAGCCTACGCTTGATCATTCAATGGTGTGATGACTGGCCGGTAGTTCGGTATTAAGAGCTAGTGCGCTTGTAAAAAAAGGCCTGCAACGCAGGCCTTTTTGATTGGTAAATGCGCCGGTTCAGATTGCACCACCCATGCGCAGCAAATTTTGCAATTCAGCAGGCTGTCCATTGAGTTTGAGTTCACCTTGCTCAAACTCTAATTCGGTGGTGAATTTCTCGCCGCGATCCTGTATCGCTCCGAAGCTGAGCAAGCTTTTGAGGCGCTTGCTCACGCCATCATCCACAGCGGCTTGCAGCTCTTGTTCATCCAGCTCCTTGCCCAGTTGCTCTAGCAAAGCAAGATAGTCGCTACGTACTCTGGCGTCCAGGAGTTGAATCAGTACTGATTTGGGCAAAGAGGCGTTTAACTGCGCTTGCAGATCAGAAACAGGATTGAACATCTCAGGCTGCTGGCCGGCGTAAGCCACTCGGGCGGACATTTCAGCGGGGCCATCCGGGGTTTCAAGGCCGAAACGCGTGATGGCTATTTCCGGTTTGCCAGCTAACAGTTCAGGCAGGTCGCGCAGCGGGAGCGGGATATTTTCTGTGCTTTCAGCTTCGGGGCTGCGCTGCATCCAAAGCATCAGACCATCCAGCCAGCGTGCATCAATATTGTTAAAGCGCATATCGAATGCAAGGTTCTGAACGCTGTATTCAGGCATCTCTACTTTGGCAATGCGTGTGTCCAGCCCCATTTGCACCAGTTTGTCCTGCAGTGTTGTGGTGCTGCTGATGTGCAATTGCTGCAGTTTGAATTGCGTGTCTGATTCGGATTCGAGCGCCGACACCAGCCCGATCTTGAATGTGCTGGGGCCTTCCCAGAAATTGAAACCTTCAGGAATCCGAGCATCGAACGTGACCTCTGCATCCTCTACGTCCATGCGGTTGCCTTCTTCGACTTTCACGCGCAGCACAGGCATGCGCACAAAGCCTTTGGCGGCATTGCGTTCGGCTGACAGGGTCCACTCAGCCTTCAATCCGCCCCAAGTGAGCGACGAGCCATCTTCAAAGTTGGTGGCGAAGTTGGGTGAAAAAAGTTGGTGGCTGGTTTTGCCCGACCAACTGGCTGTGGTGGTCCATTCCAGTGGTGCACGATTTTGCAATGCCTCAACCAGGCTGGGCTCGCTGTCGTCGGGCAGCTGAAAAAGCGAAACCACCTTGGCGGCATGACCCAGTGGCCATGGACCATGCACGATGTCGTGGGTGACCGTGATGTCGTAGGTGTCTTCTTCACTCGCAAAAGACCAGAGGGTCTTGGCGTGAGAGCCTGTGATGCCGCGCTGATACTCCAGAACGCGTACGGTAAATCCATCCTCAGTGCTCCACGACTCAGCTGTTTGCTCCAGTGCTTGCTGAATCTTTCCACCTACGAAATAGCTCGTGCTCAGTGCTGCGACTGCCAGTGCGCCTGCGCTGAGAACGCCAATGGTCAGTTTTTTCATGATCGCCCCTTGTTGTCATGCATTTGCCCAAGGTCAGGCCTTGCGCAGCAAGATTTTAGGGATGGCTTTTGCGCTTGGGGAAAGGGCTTGCGAACTGTTGTTTTTTGTTCTTTAAATTTGTAGCATCCAGCGTAGATATATCAAGCATTAGCTGGCTAGAACATAAGCATCAACACTGGATATTTACAACCTTGGGTGCTGCAAGGGCGACCGAGCTGTTAGCGCTCTTTCCGTACTGCAAAGAGTGCTTCTCGGGGGAGCGGGTCTTGATCGAGGAGACTGGTCAACGGGCAAACATGGGATTTATGCTGCGCAGGCCGCCAATGCGGCAAGCGCATTGCTATTTTCAGCAAAGAAAAAAGGCTGCATGGTGGCAGCCTTTTAAAAGAGGTGGGATGCGTGTCAGGTGCTTACTTGCCCCACGAATCCTTCAGCCCCGTGATTTTGTTGAACACAGGCTTGTCTGCCGTGTGGTCTTTGCGATCGGCCACAAAGTAGCCAAATCGCTCGAACTGAAACTTGTCATCGGGCTGCGCTGTCTTGAGCGAGGGCTCTACGTAGGCTGTTACCACTTTCAGACTATCTGGGTTCATCAGAGCCAGGTAGTCTTTGCCACCGGCATCTGGCTGCGCATCTGTGAACAGACGGTCGTACAGGCGTACTTCGGCTTGCAAGCCATCACTCACACCCACCCAGGTAATGGCCGCTTTGACCTTCACGGCATCGGCACCGGGTGTGCCGCTTTTGGTATCAGGCACCACGGTAGCCAGCACTTTGGTGATGTTGCCGTCAGCGTCTTTTTCGCAGCCTGTGCACTCGATCACATAGCCGCCCTTCAGACGTACTTTGTTGCCAGGGAAAAGGCGCTTGTAGCCCTTGGGTGGCACTTCGGCAAAGTCTTCGCGTTCAATCCACACTTCACGCCCAATGCTGAAGTGACGTTCGGCCACGGTTTCGCCTTCTGCCGCGTGGGGCAGTGCAGGCAGAGTGCATGGCTCCAAGTGGTCAGCGCTGCCAAAGACTTCAGTCCAGTTGCTCAGCTCCAGCCTCACAGGATCGAGCACCACCATGGCGCGGTGGGCCTTGTTCTCCAGATCTTCACGCAGGCAGCCTTCCAGTGTGGAGTAATCGATCCAGCTGTAGTCTTTGGTCACACCAATGCGTTCGCAGAAGTTGCGGATTGACGCAGGGGTATAGCCACGGCGGCGCAGCCCCACCACGGTCGGCATCCGGGGGTCGTCCCAGCCCGTCAACGTTCCGCTGTCTACCAGGTGCTTGAGCTTGCGCTTGCTCGTGACCACATAGGTCAGATTCAGGCGCGAGAACTCATACTGGCGTGGCTGGGGGGCGTCAATCAAGCCACCTTCCCGCAGATGATTGAGCAGCCAGTCATAGAAGGGGCGCTGGTCTTCAAACTCCAGCGTACAGATTGAGTGGGTGATGTGCTCATACGCATCCTCAATGGGGTGCGCGAACGTGTACATCGGGTAAATGCACCACTGGTTGCCGGTGTTGTGGTGCTCTGCGTGGCGCACGCGGTAAATGGCAGGGTCGCGCAGATTGATGTTGGGGGCTGCCATGTCGATTTTGGCGCGCAGCACCGCAGCACCGTCTGCCAGCTTGCCGTCCTTCATGTCCGCAAAACGCTGCAAATTCTCAGCCACGGAACGATCGCGGTAGGGGCTGTTTACGCCAGGGCGGGTGAAGTCGCCCCGGTTAGTGCGCATGTCTTCGGCCGATTGCTCGTCCACATACGCCAGGCCTTGTTCAATCAGATACACCGCGCAGCGGTACATGAAGTCAAAGTAGTTGCTGGCAAAGTACAGATTGCTATTGCCTTGTGCGTCTTTCCAGTCAAAACCGAGCCATTGCACAGAGTCTTTGATGCTGTCGACGTATTCCTGGTCTTCTTTTTCAGGGTTGGTATCGTCAAAACGCAGATGGCACACGCCACCATAAGCCTGTGCCAGACCAAAGTTCAGGCAAATCGACTTGGCATGACCAATGTGCAGGTAGCCGTTGGGCTCGGGCGGAAAGCGTGTGCGAATCTTGGCCTCATCCACTTGGCCCTTCTGGTGGTGCGCAGCGTCACCGGGTGCTCCGCCCCAATGGCGGCCAGCATAGGTGCCTTTGCTCAAGTCGGCTTCAATGATTTGGCGCAGGAAGTTGGTGGGTTTGACCACTTCCGACGTGTCGTTGTTGGTGTTGGCGGGTGTGCTCATATCTTGTTTATTGTAGGTCGCCTCGCAAGGGGGCGTGGGTTCTGCGGGCGTTGTGCTGAACACCTCTGGATACAAGCTTTTACCGTTGGTATGACATCCATCAAGGGCGCTAGCACGTTGTATAGCGACAACTACCCCATAAAAGGACCCGACACATGAACTTCACGATGACCAAAATGCGCTCAGGCGTGCACCGTGGCTTGGCTGCCGTTGGCCTTTTGGCGGTTTTGACGGCTGGTAACGCTTACGCCGGCAATGTAGGGATTTCGGTTGGCATCCATGTGCCCGGTGCCCCTATGTACTACATGCCTCCTCCGCCGCCACCACCACAGGTGCGGTATTACCAGCCAGCCCCACCGCCGGTGGTGTACTACGCGCCTGCAGCGCCGTATGGTTACTGGGCGCCCGCAGAGCCTCGAAGAGGCTATGGCAAGCATTTCAAGCACCGTGGGTCTAAACACCACCGCCACCACCCACACTACGGCCATCGCTGAACTGTGACTGCGTAGGGGCCATCACGCACCGCATAATTGCGGCTCTTGATGTTTCAAAGAGTTGCTGCAATGACGAAGACCGTATTTGTCTTGAATGGCCCCAACCTCAATTTACTGGGTAGCCGGGAACCTGCGGTGTATGGAGCGCAAACGTTGGCTGACGTGCAAAGCCTGTGTGAGCAAACGTCCGTGCAGAACGGACTGAACCTGCGCTTTCACCAAAGCAACCATGAAGGTCAGTTGATTGACTGGATTCATGAGGCAGGACGCTTGCATGGCAAGGGTGAGCTGGCCGGCTTGGTTTTCAATGCGGGTGCCTACACCCACACCAGTGTTGCACTCATGGATGCCGTCAAGGGCACAGGGGTGCCCATGCTGGAGCTGCACATCAGCAATGTCCATGCGCGCGAAGCGTTTCGCCATCATTCCTACCTGTCGGCTGTGGCGCGTGCGGTGGTATGTGGTTTGGGGGTGCCAGGCTATGCCTTGGCGATCAATGCCGTAGCGCAGTGGTAGGTGAGCAGAGGTGGATGTGACAGAAGATGTATTGCCTACGGCATTGCCGTGGGTTGGCAGCGCTGCTGAATATGCAGCGATAGCCGCAGGCCAGCAGCAAAGTTCAGAGGTCTTACATTGGCAGGACTTGGCTGAACGCGTGGAGCATGCGCATTCAGGTGGGCATACGGTGCTGCACCACTGGCAGCCTACCCAGGCCAACGGCCTGGCTCCGTTGGTGCTGTTTCATGGTGGCAGTGGTAGCTGGACGCATTGGGTACGCAGCATTGGGCCTTTGCTGCAGGCAGGGCACGAAATCTGGGCGGTCGATTTGCCGGGTTTCGGTGCGTCGGATGTGCCTTCGGGCGTGATTGACGCCGATGGCATGCTGGATGTGCTGGCGCAGGTGCTGGCGGTGCAATTTCCCTTGCAGACCGTTCGATTGTTAGGCTTTTCATTTGGAGGCATGACAGCAGGGATGCTGGCTGCGGCTTATCCCCAACTGGTGCAGCAATTGGTCGTGGTGGGAGCTCCTGGAATCGGGTTGACGAACAAGCACCCCTTTAGGCTGAAAGGCTGGCGCCATCTGGATGATCCGCGTGAACAGTTGATCCGACATGTTTTCAATCTGGGTGCTTTGATGCTCAACGACCAGCGTTGCATTGATCGTGACACTGTGGCGCTGCATGTGGCCAATGTGCAGCGCGACAATTTACCGCGCCGCCGTATCTCCAGTACCGATGTGCTTGTGCGTGCGCTGGTACGGGTGCAATGCCCTGTGGCTGCCATTTATGGCGCATGTGATGCGCTGTACCCCGCAGCGCTGGATGAAGTCGAGGCACTGATGGCAGCCAACACACGGCAGTGGCAAGGCATGCAGCGCATTGCCGGTGCCGGACATTGGGTGCAGTACGAAAACCCGCAAGCGTTCCATGCCGCTTTGCTGCCGCTGCTGGCGGCAAAGCGCTAAGTCCCGGATGCGTTGGCGGCTGGAGCCTGATGAAGTCACGTGGACGGCAGTGCGTGCACAGGGTGCGGGTGGGCAGAATGTTAACAAGGTCTCTAGCGCGGTGCATCTGCGCTATGACGTGCAGGCCTCTTGTCTGCCTGACGAAATCAAAGCACGGTTGTTGTCAGTGTCAGACCAGCGGATCACGCAAGATGGTGTGGTGGTGATCAAAGCCCAAAGCTATCGCAATCAAGAGCAGAACCTGCAAGATGCCATGCAGCGTTTGCGGGCATTGATCGGCCAGGCAGCCCATGTTCCCAAAGCGCGCAAAGCTACCAAGCCCACCCGTGCATCACAGCAACGCCGGGTCGATGGAAAAAAACGCGATGGGGCAACCAAGGCCTTGCGTCGTAAAGTTGACGATTGATTGGGTTGGTATTTGAGACAGTGCGTGCTAACGCTGATGGCTAGTCTATTTTTTGAGTCAATCTAAGATGGCTGCTATGGAAAACACTGTCTCTTTAACGACCTCTTTGCACACGGCGGATGCCCGCCGCCTGCCCGTGCTGTTTGTTTCGCATGGCTCCCCCATGTTCGCTTTAGAGGCTGGTGCCACCGGCCCCGTTTTGACGCAATGGGGCAAGGAGTTGCGTGCTCAGTTTCCGCAGCTGCGCGGTATGGTCATCATGTCCCCGCACTGGATGGCGCAGGGTGTGCAGGTCATGAGTAACCCGCAGCCCGCCACATGGCATGACTTTGGTGGTTTTCCACGCGCGCTGTACCAGTTGCAGTATCCAGCGTCAGGCTTTCCTGCTTTGGCGCACGAAGTGCTCGACTTGTTGCAGCAGGCAGGCATTGCTGCAACAGCCGATGCGCAGCGCCCTATGGACCACGGTGCATGGGTGCCGCTGATGCATGTACTGCCTGAAGCTGATGTGCCTGTGGTGCAAGTGGCTTTGCCCGCACATGCGGATGCAAGAGGCGTCTATGCCTTGGGCCGTGCCTTGCAACGTTTGCGAGAGCAAGACGTGCTGATTGTTGCCAGTGGAAGCATGACGCACAATTTGCGCGAGTTTTTTGGCGGTGCGCAGGAGACGGCGGACTATGTGGTGCAGTTCAGCCGCTGGGTGGAAAAGCAGGTGCAAGCAGGTGAGATTGATACCTTGTTTGACTGGCAACTGCGTGCACCCCATGCCTTACGGGCACACCCAAGTGATGAGCACTTTTTGCCTCTGTACTTTGCGTTAGGCGCCGGTGGAGAAAATGCCAAGGCGCACTACCTGAGCCGCGAAGTGATGTACGGCACTCTGGCAATGGATGCGTTTGCCCTGCAAAATTAGTATTTGATAGCTACTAACGCTCTTTGTACAAGCGTTAGAGACTTATTTGACTGGTATTTTTGATGTTGAGTTTGAATCGTTTGAATCGAAAGACAAGAAATGTTGAATCTTCCTTTGGATTACCTGTACCGGCCTGCGCAAGAGGGTGTGCAAAAACCTTGGCTACTGGTGTTGATGCATGGTGTGGGCAGTAATGCCGATGATTTGTTTGGTTTGGCCGATTACGTGCCACCGCCTTTTCATGTTCTCAGTCTGCAGGCCCCAAATCGTATGGGGCCGAATGCCTTTGCCTGGTTCATGTTTTCCGTGAATGCCGATGGCTCTCGCCATATCGATGCCTCACAGGAGCAGCAAAGTCGTACTTTGATTGCGCAAACGGTGACAGCTGCCAGCGCTCAGCTAGGAGTGCCTGCTGACCGTGTCATTGTCGGTGGCTTCAGCCAAGGCGGCATCATGAGCTTGAGTCTGCTGCTGACTCAGCCTGAACTCTTGTCGGGCGTGTGTGTCTGGCACAGCCGGTTGTTGCCAGAGGTGCTGCCTGCACAGGCATCAGCCACGCAGTTGCAAGGCAAACATGCATGGATCAGCCATGGCACGGTGGATAACGTGATTCCATTGGCCAGTGGCCATGCCATTCGTGCTCACCTAGAGGACTTGCCGGTGCAACTGCGCTACCAAGAGTACGCTTGCCAGCACACCATCCACCCGCAGGAGCTGCGCGATAGCATGCAGTGGCTGGCCGAGCAGGCTGGAACTTGAGGTAAATCACTGTCCGGTCGATGCTGCGCCGCAGCACGACTTGCGTGCAGGGTTGTTACAGATGTGTGTCGCTGAACGGGACACAATGGGCTGGCCTGAAGGGCAGTGGCTTAAGCTGCCCAGCCTGTTGTTAACGAAAGGATGGACATGTTTCCTGAATACCGTGACCAGATCGAAGCATTGCGTGCCAGTGATCGCAATTTCAGTCGGCTGTATGACAAGCACTGTGCACTGGACCAAGAGGTTCAGCAGTTGGTGGCCCGTAAAACCAATGATCTGCAAACTGACATTGAGCAGTTGAAAAAACAGAAATTGGCGGTGAAAGAGCAGATTTATGCCTTGCTGCAAAATGCAGCGCCCACGCTGGCGCTGAAGCAATACAAAAACTATCTGAATCAGGAATGGCGTGAAACAGTGGCGCCCACGGCTTACAGAGCCTCTGCAGTGGGGTAGAAATTTTCCAGACCGATAAAAAGGCACCTCGTGGTGCCTTTTTTTATTGGCGTGCCTTTAAATCTGGTGCGCGCCAGGCCGCTGAAACAAGGCATCCAGCAAAGGCGGGAGCGTTGGAAGGGCTTGGGCAAATTGAGCAGGAGCGACCCAGTAGGCTTCGCATGCCACTGCAAAAAACTCTGCAGGATCTGTTGCGCCATAGGCATCCAGCCAAGGAGCTGGCTGCCCAAAGCGCTGGTGGTTGGTCAAGGCCTCACAAAAAGTCTCATAAGCCGCCAGCCAAGTGCTTGACCACATCCGTTGAGCTTGAGCTGATGAAGTGCAGCCCATAAAGCCCGCAGGTAGCGGAGGACAGCCATCTGCTCCGCCATTGGCCATATCCAGCTTGTGCGCAAACTCGTGGATGACCACATTGCTGCCAGCTCCCAAGTGAGGGTGTCCACCTAGTTGAATTGCCGCCCAGCTCAGGGTGACGGGGCCGCGCTCCATGGCTTCTCCCATCAATGCCTCGCTGTAATGGTGGACCACGCCTGCAGCATCAATGGCTGTGCGGCGCGCAATGACGTCGCTGGGGTAAATGATGATGCCGACAAAGTCGTCATACCAGCGCAGTGCCTGCTGTGGTGTTCCCCAGTGAATCAGCAGCACGCAGGCTTGCGCAGCGACTGCCAGCGCCATGGCATCGGTAATTTCGAGGCCGTTGGCACCAGAAAATTGTTTGCGCTGTAAAAAATGCGCGCACAGTGCGCGCAGTTGCAGCAGCTCTTGGGGTGCAAGCTGCTGCAAGAAGGCGTGTTGCTGGAGCGTGGATTGCCACAGAGTGACTGGAATCTCTGGTGGTGCCCCTAGTCTGCCAGGCAAGCTGTGGCACAGCCAGTCAGAGATTTTTTTCCACATGGGCATCAAAACGGCAAGCGCTGCCAGCCTTGCGGCGTAAGGCGCAGAACTTCTGCACGGTGGGTGTGACCATCAATGTGCCAGTCGCTGAGCACAATGCGCGTGCGTGCAGTACCCAGCTTGCTGGGCGCTAGGACATGGTCTGCAGGGCGGTGTGTATGGCCGTGGATGAGCCATTCGGTGTCTGTTGCATCCATCCATCGCAGGGTGGCGAGGGTGTCAACGTCGGCATATTGAGCACCGCTGTCTTTATGCTGTTGGCTTTGTGCGCGCATGGCCTTGCCCAGCGCGCGGCGAGCAGCCAATGGCTGGCTCAGCGTTTGCTGCATCCATTGCGCAGAGCGGCTGATGGCACGAAATTTCTGGTAGTCCACATCATCCAGACACAGCGCATCGCCGTGGCTCAGGAGAATGCGACGCTCACCAAACACCAAGACAGTGGGGTCGCTCAGGCCCGTCATGCCGCAGCGCTGCAAGAATGTATCGCCGACCAAGAAATCACGGTTGCCCACCATGAAAAAGAGAGCGCGGTGCTGGCTGGCTTCTTTCAAAATGGCTGCCGCTTGGGCTTCAAAGCTGCCAGGTTCATCCAGCGTGTCGTCGCCCACCCAGACCTCAAACAAATCACCGAGCATGAACACCGCATCGGCTTGCGTGGTGCGCAGGTAGTTGCGCCAGGCATCTAGCGTACCTGGCTCTGCGGGGTCTAGGTGCAGGTCAGAAATAAATTCGGCCGTGCGCCAGTTCGCAGGAGCCACTAGCTCCTGCGCAGGCAGCACGGCCGTTAAATGGTCGGCAGTCAAGACCTGAGGGCTGCGGGCTTAAATCGCCACAGCCTTGTCGATGATCACGGTATCAAAAGGCACGTCGTCATGGAAGCCCTTGCGAGTTGTACGCACCTTTTTGATGGCGTCCACAATGTCTTCGCCTTTGACAACCTTGCCGAACACAGCGTAGCCCCAGCCTTGGGCTGTGGGTGATGTGTGATTGAGAAAGTCGTTATCAACAGTGTTCAAAAAGAACTGGCCAGTAGCGCTGTGAGGGTCGCTGGTACGTGCCATGGCGATGGTG
The DNA here is from genome assembly GCF_014836675.1 of Comamonas avium. Taxonomy (GTDB): domain Bacteria; phylum Pseudomonadota; class Gammaproteobacteria; order Burkholderiales; family Burkholderiaceae_C; genus Comamonas; species Comamonas avium. The sequence continues at coordinate 7,645 of NZ_JACSQK010000010.1, read as the reverse complement.
TACTTGGCGTTCTTCAGACCGTTCTTGGCTTCGTTTTCGATGGGGTCGTTCACGGGCTTTTGCTTCATGTCGGCCGTGAAACCGCCACCTTGGATCATGAAGTTCTTGATCACGCGGTGAAAGATAGTGCCGTTGTAGAAGCCGCTGTTGACGTAGTTCAGGAAGTTTTCGGTCGACTTGGGCGCGTTCTTTGCGTCCAGCTCAAGGGTGATCACGCCTTGGGTGGCGGTGTCAGCAACGTTGATGGTGATGTGCAGCTCAACTTGAGGGTTGCTCATGGCAAAACTTTCTGAAAAGGAAATAAAACAAGCGCCTTGACCATTACTTGATCAGTGCAGCTGAAGTAATGGTGATGGCAGAAGTGGGCACATTTTGGTGCATGCCACGGTTGCCCGTAGGTACTGTGCGTATTTTGTCGATCACTGCCTGGCCTTGAACCACTTTGCCAAACACGGCATAACCGTGGCCATCAGGCTGAGGAGCGTTCAGCATGTCGTTGTTGGCTACATTGATGAAGAACTGCGACGTTGCTGAATTGGGGTTGCCTGTGCGAGCCATGGCAATGGTGTAGCGGTCATTTTTCAGGCCGTTCTTGGCTTCCAGAGCAATGGGTGCACGGTTGGTTTTTTGCTGCATATCGGCAGTGAACCCGCCGCCCTGGATCATGAAGCCGTCAATCACGCGGTGGAAAACAGTGCCTTCGTAGTGTTTATCGGCCACATACTGCAAAAAATTCTCTACAGTTTTTGGGGCTTTTGCCGGGTCAAGTTCCACGACAAATTCACCCATATTGGTGGTGAATTTCACGCGTGGTTTGGCTGCATCTTGTGCCATTACTAGGCCAGAGGTGCTGGTCAGCACAATGCCAGCCAAAGTAAGTGTCAGATTTCTGCGGGACAACGTCATAGCGGTGCTCCTTGCGGTGGTGCAATACAAAATTTTGAAAATAAGAGACCTTTGGCACAGGCCGATGCCCTGTCGGATTCACCACGGGGCCATAGGTTCAATCAACGTGCTGCTGGTTGCAGCATGTCTGTCAGTGTGGACAGCTTGAGTTTGAGTGCGCGGTTGTTGCCGTTGAGCTTGAGAGACTGGTTGTACGAGTCATGTGCCAAGCGGGCGTAGATGTCGCCAAGATTCTCATGCGCGACAGCGTAGTTGGGGTTGTTGCGCACAGCCATCTCTAGCGCGCCGCGTGCCTTGTCAAGCTGGCCTTGGCTGGCGTAAATCACAGCCAAGTTGTTGTAGGGCTCTGGCAGCTCTGGGTATTCCTCAACCAGGGTCTGAAATGTGGTGGTGGCAGCCTCTAAGTCGCCTGCTTTAGATTGGGCGACACCTTTGAGAAAACGCATTTGCGGATCTCTGGGGTTGTTGCTCAAATACTGATCAGCCTTTGCAATAGCTTCTGCAGGCTTGCCCGATTTGGCCAACGCGGCGACATCGTCGTACATATCCGCTTGCGCAACACCCGCGATCAAAAAACCAGACAGAGCCAGCAGGCGCAACATGGATCGAGGATGGAGGTAAGAGGACATGTAGGTGCTTTCCAGAGGCAACAGGAACCTGCCAGCGTGGCGGGCTTATACTGCGCAAGATTGTAGCTGAGGGGGTGTTGACGTTTGGCGTTGGCAGCCCTGTCACAGACCTTGTCCCGGCTACAGCAAGGAGACAGTGTGGCACAAGCAATGTGCTGCCGCTCCCTCCCAATCTTCCGTTTTTTGACACTCCATGAGTTTGCGTATCTACAACACGCTGTCGCGTGCATTGGAGGCTTTTTCGCCGCTGGAAACTGGACATGTACGTATGTATGTGTGCGGTATGACGGTCTACGACCTGTGCCATCTGGGCCATGCACGTTCCATGGTTGCTTTTGATGTGGTGCAGCGCTGGCTGCGCGCCAGCGGCATGCGGGTGACGTATGTGCGCAATATCACGGATATTGACGACAAGATCATCAAGCGAGCCGTTGAAAATGGCGAAACCATTCGTAGCCTGACGGATCGCATGATCGATGCATTGCACCAAGATGCCGATGCGCTGGGTATTGAACGCCCCACGCACGAGCCGCGTGCCACCGACTATGTGCCGCAAATGCTCAAAATGATTGGCACCTTGCAAGACAAGGGGCTGGCCTATCAGGCGGGTAATGGCGATGTGAACTTTGCCGTGCGCAAATTTCCTGGCTATGGCAAGTTGTCAGGTAAGTCGCTCGATGAGTTGCAGGCTGGTGAGCGCGTTGCTGTCCAAGACGGCAAGACCGACCCCTTTGACTTTGTGCTGTGGAAATCCTCCAAGCCCGAGGAGCCTTCAGACGTGAAGTGGCAAAGCCCATTTGGCGAAGGCCGTCCCGGCTGGCACATCGAGTGCTCAGCGATGGGGTGCGAGATGCTAGGTGAGAGCTTTGATATTCATGGTGGTGGCGCTGACTTGCAGTTTCCTCACCATGAAAACGAAATTGCACAAAGCGAAGGCGCCACGGGCAAACCTTTTGCACAAACGTGGATGCACAACGGCTTCATCAATGTTGATAACGAGAAGATGTCCAAGTCCTTGGGTAACTTCTTCACTATCCGTGATGTTCTCAAGGAATACGACGCAGAAACTGTGCGTTTCTTTGTGGTGCGCAGCCATTACCGCAGTCCGCTCAATTATTCGGACGTGCATCTGGACGATGCCCGCAATGCGTTAAAACGCCTGTATACAGCCTTGAGTTTGGTCACGCCGGTGGCAGTGCAAATCGATTGGTCAGAGCCCCATGCTGCGCGCTTTAAGGCCGCCATGGATGAGGACTTTGGCACGCCTGAAGCGGTGGCTGTGCTGTTCGAGCTGGCGGGTGAAGTCAATCGCACGCAGTCTCCCGCAGTGGCTGGCTTGCTCAAAGCGCTGGGTGCATGCTTGGGCTTGCTGCAAGACGATCCGCAAAAATTCTTGCAAGCTGGCGCAGCAGGCGTTGATGCTGCGGCTATCGAGGCGCAGATTGCTGCGCGCGCTACAGCCAAAGCTGAAAAGAACTGGGAGCAAGCGGATCGCATTCGCAAGGCGCTGCTGGAGCAGGGCATTGTGCTCAAGGATTCGTCTGCAGGAACAACGTGGGAGGCCGCTCAGTAACCACTGAGTGCGTGTGTTTTTGATGTCACCCACTCTCAAAGAATTACCCCTGCCACCAGCGCATGCGCCGGTGTATTGGGCTGAGGCGTGCAAACATCTGGTCAAAAAAGACCGGGTGATGCGTCGCCTCATTCCGCAATTCAGTGCGGAGGCGCTGCAAACACGTGGTGATCCGTTCATCACGCTGGCGCGCTCCATTGTGGGTCAGCAGGTTTCAGTGAAGTCTGCAACATCCATCTGGAAGCGTTTCAGTGCTTTGCTGCAAGCGATGACTCCGGCCAATGTGTTACTGCTGAAAGTCGACGACATGCGCGGCGCAGGCTTGTCTGCCCGCAAAGTGGACTATCTGGTGGACTTGGCACTGCACTTCACGGAAAACCGCTTGCATGTGCAAGAGTGGGAGCAGATGGATGATGAACTCATCATTGCTGAGCTCACTGCTATTCGTGGCATCGGTCGCTGGACGGCCGAAATGTTCCTGATCTTTTATCTGCTGCGGCCCAACGTTTTACCTCTGGATGACGTGGGCTTGCTCAAGGGCATTAGCCAGAGCTATTTCTCGGATGATCCTGTGAGTCGCAGTGAAGCCCGAGAAGTGGCCGAGGCCTGGAAACCTTGGTGCACCGTGGCAACTTGGTATATTTGGCGCTCGCTCGATCCGCAGCTTGAGGCCTGATGAAGAATTTCTAGGCCCCATCGCGCAGGCCGGGACAAGGAGAAACAACTTGGCGAAAAAAACCTTTCTGGACTTTGAACAGCCTATTGCTGAGCTCGAAGCCAAAATCGAAGAGCTGCGTTATGTGCAGACGGAAAATGCGGTGGACATCTCGGAAGAGATCGACCAACTGAGCAAAAAGAGCGGCCAGCTCACCAAGGACATCTACAGTGATCTGACCCCCTGGCAGATCACCAAGATTGCGCGCCATCCTGAGCGCCCTTACACGCTGGACTATGTGCGCGAGTGCTTTACCGACTTTGTCGAGATGCACGGCGACCGCCACTTTGCCGATGACAAATCCATTGTGGGTGGCTTGGCGCGTTTTAACGGCCAGCCTTGCATGATCATTGGTCACCAAAAGGGCCGTGACACCAAAGAGCGTGCAATGCGCAACTTTGGCATGACCAAGCCCGAGGGCTACCGCAAGGCGCTGCGCCTGATGAAGACGGCTGAGAAGTTCAAGCTGCCTGTGTTCACGTTTGTGGATACGCCCGGCGCTTTCCCTGGAATTGATGCCGAAGAACGCAGCCAGTCCGAGGCCATTGGTCGCAACATCTTTGAGATGGCGCAGCTGCAAACCCCCATCATCACTACCGTGATCGGTGAAGGTGGCTCTGGCGGTGCACTGGCAATTTCGGTGGCTGACCAAGTGCTGATGCTGCAATACTCGGTGTACTCCGTAATCAGCCCTGAAGGCTGTGCTTCCATTTTGTGGAAAACCGGCGAAAAAGCCGAGCTGGCCGCAGATGCCATGGGCATCACTGCACACCGCCTGAAGGCGCTGGGCTTGGTCGACAAAATTGTGAACGAGCCAGTGGGGGGGGCTCAGCGTGACCACAAGCATATGGGCAGCCTGCTCAAGCGTGCCCTGGCTGATGCATGGCGCCAGCTGTCAGACCTGAAGCCCAAAGAATTGCAAGACCGTCGTTATGAGCGTCTGCAAAGCTATGGTCGTTTCAACGATACGAAGGTCAGCTAATGCTCTGTGGTTTGCTTGGCAAGCCGCAGTATCAGCACAGAAATGGTCCTGCGGGACCATTTCTGTTATGTGAGAGATTTTTTGTATATTGATAGCTGCTTGCGCTTATGTACAAAGACTTTTAAATATATTTCATATTGAAAGTATTGCTGTGCAAGCGTTAATAGCTACTAAGTTTGAAAGGCGGAAGGGGTGATGACGGTTTCGGTTGATCACTCCATTCAAGCCTTTGCGCCTGTATTGCCTTTGGTGGTGGCTTACAGCGGGGGTGCAGATTCCACCGCCTTACTGCATGCCTGTGCCCGGCGCTGGCCGGGTCAGGTGTACGCCATTCATGTCCATCACGGGCTGCAGGCTGCTGCAGATACTTTTGAAGCGCACTGCCGCGCGGTGTGCGCGCAGCTTCACGTGCCTTTGTCGGTCGTGCATGTAGATGCGCGCCACCAAGCAGGGCAAAGCCCTGAAGACGCTGCGCGCCGCCATCGCTACAGCGCATTGATTGCGCATGCGCGCCAGGCTTTTGCCGAGCCCATGGCGAGTATTGCGCTGGCCCAGCATGCTGATGACCAGGTGGAGACCATGCTGCTGGCTTTGTCGCGGGGGGCGGGTGTCGCTGGTCTGGCCGCCATGCCATCACATTGGCAGCGAGAGGGGCTGGATTGGTATCGCCCATTGCTGGGGGTGGATGCAGCGAATATTCGTGCTTGGCTAAAAGTGCAAGCCATTGCCTGGGTGGAAGACCCAACCAATGCCGATCCGAGTTACACGCGCAACCGCATTCGCTTGCAATTGCTGCCCATGCTGGAGCAAGTCTTCCCCCAGTTTCGTGACACTTTTTCCCGCAGCAGTGCCCACGCTGCGCAAGCCAAGCGCTTGCTGCAGGACCTGGCACAGCTGGATTTGCAGTCTGTGGGCGTACCGCCTGTAATTAAAGCACTGCAGCAGCTTAGTGAAGAGCGCCAGGCCAATGTGTTGCGCCATTGGTTGCTGCAGTACCACCAAGTCACGCCCTCGGCCGCACAGTTGCAGGAGCTGCTGCGGCAAATCAGCGCCTGTCATACGCGAGGCCACCAAATCCGTATCAAGGTGGGCTACGGGTTTGCCGTAAGGGTTGGGGGCAAGCTCGGTTGGTACAATCCCTGAGTTTTGGTCCCAATCATTGAGTACGAAAACCGGCGGCGCGCCAAAACACGTTTCATCCAACAGCGCCGTGGCAAGCAGTTTCGTCACCCTACATATCCAATGGCACTGATCGTTCATAAATACGGCGGCACCTCAATGGGCTCTCCAGAGCGCATTCGCAATGTTGCCAAGCGTGTGGCCAAGTGGGCTCGGGCAGGCCACCAAATGGTGGTTGTACCCAGCGCCATGAGTGGCGAAACCAATCGTCTGCTGGGTCTGGCCAGTGAATTGGCACCCAGCCAAGCCAAGTCTTCGTACTACCGTGAGCTGGACATGTTGGCGTCTACGGGCGAGCAGGCATCGTCGGCACTGCTGGCGATTGCACTGCAGTCTGAGGGCATGGACGCCATCAGCTACGCAGGCTGGCAAGTGCCTGTGCGCACCGACAGCAGCTACACCAAGGCGCGCATTGAATCGATTGATGACGTCCGTGTGCGTGGCGATCTGGATGCCGGCCGCGTGGTCATCATTACCGGCTTTCAAGGTATTGATCCGCAAGGCAATGTCACCACGCTGGGGCGTGGCGGCTCTGACACCTCTGCAGTGGCAATTGCCGCAGCCTTGAAGGCCAATGAGTGCCTGATCTATACCGACGTAGACGGTGTTTACACCACAGACCCCCGCGTGGTGCCTGCTGCCAAGCGCTTGGGGACGGTCAGTTTTGAAGAAATGCTGGAGATGGCCAGCCTGGGCTCCAAGGTGCTGCAGATCCGCTCCGTGGAATTTGCTGGCAAGTACAAAGTTCCTATGCGGGTGCTCTCAAGCTTCACGCCCTGGGATATCGATTTGGACGAAGAAGCCAAGTCCGGCACGCTGATTACTTTTGAGGAAGACGAGAAAATGGAAAAAGCCGTTGTTTCTGGCATCGCATTCAACCGTGGCGAAGCCAAGATCTCCGTGCTCGGCGTGCCCGACACCCCTGGCATTGCTGCTGGCATCTTGGGCCCTGTGGCTGATGCCAATATTGAAGTTGACGTCATCATTCAGAACATCTCTAAAGATGGAAAGACTGATTTCTCTTTTACAGTCAATCAGGGTGACTACCAGCGTGCTCTGGAATTGCTGCGCGACAAGGTTGCTCCAGCGTTGGGTGCCTCTGAAGTTGTGGGTAACCAGAATATTGCCAAAGTCAGCATTGTTGGCATCGGTATGCGCAGTCATGTCGGTGTTGCATCGACGATGTTCCGCACGCTGAGTCAGGAAGGCGTGAACATTCAAATGATCTCTACCTCCGAGATCAAGACTTCCGTTGTGATTGATGAGAAGTACCTGGAGCTGGCTGTGCGCTCTCTGCACACGGCATTTGGTTTGGACAAAAGCGAATAATTTTCGCGTTTTCCAAAAAGTAGTCAAAAAAGCTGCTTACAATAGCGTCATTCTGGAAACGTGACCGAGTGGCCGAAGGTGCTCCCCTGCTAAGGGAGTATGGGGTGTAGAGCCTCATCGAGGGTTCGAATCCCTCCGTTTCCGCCAGATGCAACGAAGAAGCTCGCAAGAGCTTCTTCGTTTTCTGGGTGAGATGAAGGAGGAAAATTCCTTTTTATCTCAAGGGTAAAAGATTGTGGTATCATTGATGTCCTTGCTGATCGCAGCGAGGTTAAGTTCCAAGAAGAGATTTTTGGGATGTTTCTTTAAAAAGATACAGCCGATAAGCGTGG